>JAJQHJ010000016.1 GCA_021199795.1 Oscillospiraceae bacterium | reverse complement strand
GCGGGACGACCGCCCTCAAGTCCACCGTCAGCGGGCTTGAAGATTTTGAGCTTATATGTTTTTTGGTGGTGAAATAATGTTAGATTTAATTCAGATCCCCGACAAGTACAAGCTTCATATGAAGCAGGAACGCTATGACGAACTCAAAAATAGAATATTTGCTGATGGCGAAATTGGCTCCTACGTTGAACAGCTTGCATGGATTGCATCAATAAAACCGTGTTTAGGAGACACGATTCCTGTTCACTCGGGAAATGCCCGTTATGAAGAATTGCAAGTTTTCCATGTGGTTATCAACAACTATCAGGAACTGTATGCCATATTCGATGCACTTTACAAAGCAATACGCTATCAATGCTTATTGATAATTCAGTATAAGGACAGGTATATAATTTCTGCGTGTCGATTCTCTCCCGGTAAAGTTAATTACGATGCAAACGTAAATCGAGCAAAAGTCTTTTCTCATTGGATTTTTCCTGACAATCTGTCTACGGGTGCATCTAAACTGATTGAACGTATTAACAACGCCATTGCCAATGAGGGAGACTTGCAGATTATGTACAACAGCATTTTTGATGCTGTTCGTGATTTTTCTATTGGCGGAGTGTCAAGACCTCATGTAGTCCGACTTGTTACTCACATGATTGGTGGGAAAAAGGTTGAAGATTCATTTTGGGAGAAATGCACGCCGTACAAACTCCACTACTTGGATGGAAACGGAAAAGCGGCGCAATACAAGCAACGTACGAAGCAGTTTAAGTATGTTTTCGATACCGAGGACTTATGGCACGCTTTTCTTTCAGACGAGAAAATAAAGGCAACAATCAACGCAAGGCGTTATCGCGACATTGATGAATTGATACAGACGATTGATGAACGATATGACCGTTTGGGAGGAGAGTGGTGATTAATTATGCTTAACTTCCCTACATCAACCGAGTTCAACCGCAGGATTCCGAAGCAGAAGTTTTATGACAACCTGTCCATCACGCCGGCTTTGAAGCGGAGCTTTATCGACGACATCAAGGTTATCTATTGGCGCAACAAGCTTGCCGAATCGACCCTCAACATCCCCGCCGGAAAGGATGTTACCGAGATTGAAGTCTTCGAGATTATCCTGAACTCTCAGGAAATCGACGAAAAAGTCCTCCGGCAAATAGATTCTGAAATTCCCTATCACATTCTGTTCATTTTGTGCTATAATAGTAGTTACGAGCTATGGATAGGCTATAAGGAAGCCAGAACCGAGGAGACTTTCAAAGTATCCGGCTATTACCACACCGAATGGTCGGAGAAAGAAGCCTTGAACCTCGACATCGTCGGTCTTAGTCTTGACGAAGTTTACGAAAGCTTTGTAAGGCAGATTGCCGGGGAGAAACTGAAATACTCGTCTTCGAATGAGGCATTAGCTGATTCAGTTCATCGGAGCGAAGAAATCGCCCAGCTCGAAAAGCTTATTGCAAAGACTGAAGCCGCCGCTTGGAAGGAACAACAGCCTAAGAAGAGGTTTGAAATATACACCAAGCTTCAGGATTACAAGCGGAATTTGGAAGACTTAAAAAATAACAAGACAGAGGAGACATAATCATGTGGATAGAAGCGGCTATTGGAGTAGCTGGTACATTGATGGGAACAGCACTTGGTTGGGGATTGAATGAGCTATCATCAAGAGGAAAAGTGAATGTTTGTATAACTTCATGGGAAGAACGATTTTACTATAGAGAAGATTTCATTCATGAGATAGCGAGTCAAAGTATTGAACAAACAGAATTTTACGATTATGAGATGTCTGCTGACCTATACAACAGCAGCTCGAATCAAAGAATTATGAGAGACATCAAAATTGTATTCAAAGACGGCAAAGCACAACTAAAAGAGTCTACACCTATGATCAGTAGTCCAGCACAGAGTAAAGGGTATATAACACCGAGCAGAAATGGGTGTATGAATATTCCTCCCAAAACCATATTGAGTTTTAACATATGCGGAAGAGAACCACATAGTGGCGGAGATTTAGATTTTATCTGGAAAGCAAAGAGCATCTATTTGAACTATATTGATGAACACAATAAGGTAAAGTCGATAAAAATCAAGGACGAAGATTTTTCACATTACTTTGATAATCATAAATCGGAGGACTCCCAAAATGGATAAACTAAAATTACACACGCCTAACATTGCCGATGAAAACTACAGAAAGCTTGCGGAGCTGTTCCCCAATGCCGTCACGGAGACCGTGGACGAAAATGGCAAGGTCGTTCGTGCTATTGATGCCGATGTTTTGAGGCAAGAGATTTCTGTCACTGTCGTTGAAGGCTCGCAGGAACGCTATCAATTTACATGGCCCGACAAGAAGAAGTCCGTCGTGCTTGCAAATCAGCCGATTTCAAAAACGCTTCGTCTTGAGAGGGATAAGTCTGTCGGTCGGGATGGTACAGTCGGAAGCATTGACACCGATAACATTTACATCGAAGGCGACAACCTCGATGCCCTCAAGCTTTTGCAGGAAACCTACCTCGGAAAAGTGAAGATGATATACATAGACCCGCCTTATAACACGGGCTCAGACGCATTTGTGTACGATGATGCTTTTGATGTGGATATGTCTAAAGAAGAAAGCAGAACCGATTACAGGGACGAAGATGGCAATATCATGTGGGACAAGTCGTTTAAAGATAATCCCGCAAGCAACGGTCGCTTTCACACTGACTGGCTCAATATGCTTTATCCAAGACTTCGGTTTGCAAAAAATTTGTTGAGTGACGATGGGGTTATTTTTATTTCGATTGGTCAAGACGAGATATACAATTTGCAGAAAATGATGAACGAGGTATTTGGTGAGAAAAACTTTTTAGGACTGATTTCTAGACAGATGAAGTCAGGAGGTGGCACTCAAGGAAAGTATTTCGCTCACAATACAGAGTACATATTGGTTTATGGTAAAAAGTATGACGCCGCAAGATATTTTCGTGGCAAAATGAGTGAAGATTTAATAAAAAAGGTTTATACTCAAGTAGAGACAGAAGGTCCAAGAAAAGGTGAGCACTATAGAACAATGGGATTATATCAAGCTTCCCTTGGAATAAGACCCGGGCTTAGGTACTACATTAGATGCCCTGATGGATCTTTAGTAATTCCTGCCGGAACAACATTTCCAAGCATAGAACGTGAGGGAGAAAAAGCCGTACCTGTTGCAGGGGACGGATGTTGGCGTTGGGACTATTCAAAGTATGTGGAAGAATACAAAAAAGGAAATATACAATTCAACGAAACTTCAAATGGAGTTCTGCTTGATTCACATGGCAAAAAATCTAAATGGAATATCTACACAAAAATTTGGCTTAATGATAGACAAGAGGAAGGAACTATCCCAACTGATTTGATAATGGGATTTGAGAATCGTCATGCGTCTAAAGAAGTGAATAGTCTTGGTATTCCATTTGATTTTCCTAAACCAGTTGGACTAATCAAGTATCTAATTGAAATACTGAATCAAGATAATGACATCATTGTCCTCGATTTCTTCTCTGGTTCTGCCACAACCGCCCATGCTGTTATGCAACTTAATGCTGAAGATGGTGGGCATAGGAAGTTTATCATGGTTCAGTTGCCGGAAAAGTGTGACGAAAAGAGTGAGACTTTTAAGGCAGGGTATAAGAATATCTGCGAGATTGGTGAGGAGAGGATTCGTCGGGCTGGGCGGAAGATTAAGGATGAATCGCCCTTGACTACGGGAGACTTGGATGTCGGCTTTAGGGTATTCAAGGTGGATGATTCCAATATGAAAGAAGTCAGTTTGACTCCGGGTGAGTATAGGCAAGAGCAGATAGAGATGTTTGCTGATAATATTAAAGAGGACAGAACGCCGGAGGATTTGTTGTTCCAGGTTATGCTTGACCTTGGTATTCTCCTTTCGTCCAAGATTGAGGAAACGGAAATCGGCGGTAAGAGAGTGTACTCTGTTGCCGACGGATATATGATTGCCTGCTTCGACTCGGAAGTTACGGAAGAAACTGTTACAGAAATCGCAAAAAGAAAGCCATATTATGCTGTCTTCAGAGACAGCGGTATGGCAAGTGACAGCGTTATGACTAATTTTGAACAGATTTTTGAGACTTACAGCCCGAAGACGAATAGGAAGGTGCTATAATGACTTGCGAAATAATAATAAGTATAGTTGCGTTAGTTCTCTCGGTTGCGTCGCTTATTATTTCCACCGTGCAAAACAGAAGGATACATAACGAGAATAAACGACTGCAAGTTCTTCCTGTTATGACAGAGGATTTGATAGTACGATCAAGAGTCATAGGTACGGTAGAAAAGCGAAAAGATGTAATAGGTGAACTTACTGTTATTGTCTCGCCATATGATGAATTTTACAATAACAACGATATTGTAATATCCGAAGCAAAGAATCCGATATTGATATTGGTTTCAAAAAATAGTGGTGGAGGAATTGCAGAAAACGTTTGCGTAAAGGCAGTGACAATATTTACAAAGAGCGGTAAAGTTGAGCTTTCATCCGAAAAGATGCTTTTTTCCTGCTCTGCTGGAGAAACAGTAGCAACCAGAATATATGCTAATATCGATGAAGAGGAAATACAAAAAGTTGAGATTAAGATCGGATATACAGATATTTTAGGCAATCTCTATTTGCTTACCTCTATATTTGAAATGCAGAATAATCGAAAAGCAGAGATGAAATTATTAGACACTACTAGAGAGGTAAAGCATCGATGAAGTTTAAATATACAATACAGCCATATCAGACTGAAGCTGTGCAAAGCGTGGTCGGTGTGTTTGCCGGTCAGCCGTTTAATGACAGGTTTACTTATCGCCGCGATGCTCATATTGAGCGTGATATGACTAACTGGAACCTGTCCGGGGGTTTGCAAACGCAAGAGTCCAGCTCGATTCTACACATATTCTTGAAAATATCCACAGGATTCAGGCGAGAAATAATATCAAGCTATCGGATAAGCTGACGGGCGGAATGGGTGCTTGCTCTATTGACGTTGAGATGGAAACAGGCACCGGTAAAACCTATGTCTATATCAAGACCATTTTTGAGCTAAACAAACGCTATGGATGGAGCAAGTTTATTGTCGTGGTGCCTAGCGTTGCTATTCGTGAGGGAGTCAAAAAGAGCTTTCAGACCATGGAAGATCACTTCATGGAATACTATGGCAAGAAAGCACGCCCATTTGTATATGATTCAGGCAACCTCACGGAAATTGATAATTTCAGCCAAAGTTCTGATATTCAAGTTATGATCATCAACATTCAGGCGTTCAATTCGCACAAGGATCAGCTTATCATAAAGCAAGAGCGAGATGACTTTGGATCCCGGAGACCTATAGATGTAATTAAGGCAAATCATCCTATTGTCATTTTGGACGAGCCTCAGAAAATGGGAGGACCGGCAACTCAGGAAAGTCTGAAGATGTTTAATCCTCTTTTCTGCCTTAACTACTCTGCAACACATAAACAGCATCATGATTTGGTCTATGCACTTGATGCTCTCGACGCTTACAACAAACGACTTGTAAAGCGTATCGAAGTTAAAGGCTTTGATATTAAAAACTTTCGTGGAACTGATGGTTATATGTTTTTGGAAAATATCGTCATCAACCCGAAGAAGCCACCTATGGCACGGCTTGAGTTTGAGGTCGGTCATGATAAATCCACACGCAGAGAGACACATATTCTTGCTGTTGATGATGATTTGTACCCGTTATCGAAAAATATGGAGCAGTACAAGGGCTATCACATCAGCGAAATTGACCCAATAAGCGGTGTAGTGTCTTTCACTAACGGAAAAAGTATTCATTCCGGTGAAGTTGTCGGAGATGTTTCGGAATCAGACCTCAGAAGAGTACAAATCAGGGAGACGATACGTTCTCATTTCGAAAAAGAAAAGGATTTGTATAACCAAGGAATTAAAGTCTTGCCGCTTTTCTTCATTGACGAAGTTGCTAAGTATCGAAAGTATGACGAGAGTGGAGACGAAGTCAATTCCGAGTACGGAGATATTTTTGAACAGGAGTATACCGATATTCTGAATGAATATCTCCAGCTTTTTAATACGCCATATGAGCAGTATTTGCGGAGCATAGATGTACATAGGACCCATGCAGGTTATTTCAGCATTGATAAAAAGGGACACAAGGTAAATAGTACAACAAAGCGAGGCAGTGATGAGAGCGATGATATTTCAGCTTATGACCTTATCATGAAAGATAAGGAAAGGCTGTTGTCGTTAGATAATCCCGTACGATTTATATTTTCTCATTCCGCACTTCGTGAAGGATGGGACAATCCGAATGTATTTCAGATTTGCACACTAAAACACGGTGGAAGCTCGCCGGTGCAGAAGCGTCAGGAAGTGGGACGTGGTCTCAGACTTTGCGTAAATCAAAATGGCGACAGAATGGATGCTGATACTCTCGGTAGCCAAGTACAACAGATAAACCAACTTACTGTTATTGCGTCTGACGGATATAAAGACTTTGTTTCAGACTTGCAACAAGGCATTCGTGACGATCTTTATGATCGTCCCACTAGAGCAACAGCGGACTACTTTATTGGAAAGACTATCACTGTCAATGGACATGACGTCACTATCACAGAAAAACAAGGACGTGACATATATCGTTATCTTGTTAAGAACGATTATATTGACGATGACGATTGTGTTACTGAAAGCTATCGTGCGGATTTGGCAAATAATGTACTAGCTACGATACCGGAAAGCTGTAAGGACATTTCCGATGGCGTACATATGCTAATTCAGAGCATCTTTGACGAACACGTCTTTGATGAAATGATAAGAGACGGACATGAAACGAAGATTTTGGAAAATGCTCTTAATGACAATTTCTACAAGAAGGAATTCCAAACTCTTTGGAATTATATTAATCACAAGTATGCTTATACAGTAGGCTTTGATAGTGATGAGCTGATACAAAAATCTATTTCATACCTTGACGAAAAAATGTATGTAACGCGTCTTCAATACACTGTGACTAGTGGCTCACAAGAGGAAAACTTAAAGGCTGAGGATTTGCAAAGTGGTGGTGGGTTCATTGCTGAAACAAGTAGCACTCACACTCTTGATAGGAGTAAAGGGAGTTCCGTCTCGTATGACCTCGTAGGAAAGATTGCTGAAGGTACGAAGTTGACAAGACGTTCAGTTGCAAGAATTCTCTCCGGCATAAATCCGTATACTTTTGCCATGTTTAATAACAATCCAGAAGAATTTATTACAAAGGCGATACATCTTATCAACAGCCAGAAAGCTACCGTTATTGTTGACCAGATTAGTTATAACCAAATTGACGGCACATATGAAAATAATATCTTTACCGCAGAGAAAAACAGTGACTTTTCTCGTGCATATCGTGCAAAGAAGAACGTCCAAGATTACGTCTTTGCTGACGGGTATGCAAAGGATGGAAATAGTGTCGAGCGAAGATTTGCGGAAGATATGGATTTAGCAGAAGAGGTTTGTGTATATGCCAAACTTCCTAAGGGCTTTTCAATTCCGACACCGGTGGGTAATTACTCCCCCGACTGGGCGATTGCCTTCAATAAGGGAACAGTCAAGCATATTTTCTTCATTGCAGAGACAAAAGGAACAATGGATTCAATGAACCTGAAACCTGTGGAAAGTGCAAAAATAAAATGTGCAAAAAAGCTGTTCAGCAAACTATCCACAGCTGATATTGTTTATCATGAGGTCAAGAGCTATCAGGCGTTGTTAGATATGATGGGCAGTATATAGGCATCGTTGTGTCGATAGAGAAGCACACCGCCCTTTGTACACCGATGACTGCTTCAAAAAAGCAATCTTAGTTGTCAAGTAAACCTTGACAAGTGCATCTGACGGAAAAATTTCTGGATGAAGGTTTCTATTCTTTTTCTTGTCATGTAATCATCAAATGATAAGAATAACTAGAAACAAGATTAGATAAACGCTTAAAAATACCTTTCCGGCAATAATCGCCTCCCATTGCCGAAAAGGTATATTCGTATCCCTACCAAGTCATACAACTATATCACCACAGTGATACATATTCAAAACCTACCTCTCAAAACTGCCCGAAAATTGCGTTATATCGCACGATGTCTCTATTTGGCAAGCTATACGCAAATATCTCGCTTCGTGGCTTTGAGGGGCGAAAAATCGCAAAAATCGACCTTTATTCCGACAGTAAATCCGAAATCTGAAATACTGTACGCCTGCAACTTGGCTCCGCTGGGAAAATATTCTTAAATTTCAACAAAATCCGCGACAATCATCTTTACAAATGTGGTTCTTCATGTTATAATGGGTTCAAACATTTTAACGATGAGGTGCCACCATGAAACAAGTCGAAAAGAAGCAATACGTCATCTACTCCCGAAAGTCCAAGTTCACCGGAAAGGGAGAGTCCATCGAGAACCAGATTGAAATGTGCCGGCAGTACATTGCTATGCACTTCGGTCAGGATGAGGCGGATAATGCCTTGGTTTTCGAGGACGAGGGATTTTCAGGCGGCAACCTCGAACGACCGCAGTTCAAGAGAATGATGGCGGAGTCTCATAAGACACAGTTCACCGCCATCGTTGTTTATCGCCTTGACCGTATCAGCCGCAATATCGGCGACTTTGCAAAGCTTATCGAAGACCTTGGGCAGAGAAATATCGACTTTATCTCTATCAGGGAACAGTTCGACACTTCATCTCCTATGGGACGAGCTATGATGTATATCGCCTCAGTTTTCTCACAGTTGGAGAGGGAGACCATCGCCGAGCGAATCCGTGACAATATGCACGAACTTGCCAAAACCGGTTGCTGGCTCGGTGGAACAACACCGACCGGCTATCGCTCAGAAAGTGAAAGCAAGATTACAATAGACGGCAAAACCCACAAGTCGTTCCGTCTGGTTCCGATTCCGGAGGAACTGAGCCTTGTGCAGTTGATTTTCGATAAATATCTTGAGACAGGCTCCCTCACAAAGGTCGATCAGTTCCTGCTTAAAAATCGTTATACCTCCAAGTGGGGAAATGATTTCACACGATTCACCATCAGAAACATCCTCTCAAACCCTGTTTACATGATTGCTGACGATGCGGCTTACAGGTACTTCGTAGATAACAAGGCTGATTTGTGTTCCGATAAGAGTGAATTTGATGCTCAGCACGGCATCATGGCTTATAACCGCACGCATCAGCAGGCAGGAAAGAGTACAAAGCTCCGCCCGGTAGATGAGTGGATTGTGACTGTCGGCAAGCATCCCGGACTGATTCCCGGAATGACATGGATTCAGGTTCAGGGAATGCTCGAAGGCAACAGAAACAAGGGCTATCGCCATCCAAGGAGCAATGTTGCTTTGCTGTCGGGGCTTCTGATTTGCGGAGACTGCGGGAACTATATGCGTCCGAAGCTCACTCAGAGGAAAAACAAGGACGGCGAGCTTATTTACAGCTATATGTGCAACACCAAGGAGCGAAGCACCGGCTCCCGTTGCAAGATGAAGAACGCAAACGGCAACACACTTGATGCAAAAGTCATCGAGGAGATAAAGAAGCTTGCGGACGACAAGGAATTCTTTGCCGACTTTTTGGGTCAGACCAAGAAAGCCATCGCCTCCGGACGTGACGGTTATGAGACGGAGGCAGAGACCCTGCGTCAACAGCTCAACGAAAACGAGGCGACGATAAAGGCACTTCTTAAATCTCTGGCAAACGCTTCGGGTTCCACAGCCGAGAAATACATCGCCGAGCAGATTGAGGAGCTTGGCGTGACAGGCGAAGCTCTGACCAAACGACTTGGAGAACTTGAGAACCTGATGGAGCATCAGAAGCTGGCATCGCAGGAGTTCGAGTTCTTCCAACAGATGATTTCTTCACTTGCGGCGAACATAGACGATGCTTCAGTGGAAGAAAAACGGCGGCTCCTGAAAGCCATCGTTCGTAAAATTGTATGGGATGGAGAAAATGCCCATGTTTACCTGTTTGCGGCTGATGGAGACGTGGATTTGCCGCCTGTAAACGGCGAAATCGAGCCATTAAGCCCTGATAGCAAACGAAATCCTCATGCACTTCCGCAGTGTTAAGAAAACGGCGCAGGACGTTCATTTTGACGAGCCGATTGACACCGACAAGGACGGCAACCAGCTCACGCTGATGGACATCATAGCCGTCGACGGCGACATCGGGGAGGAGGTCGATCTTCTCCTGAACTCCCAGAGGCTCTACAAGGCACTCGAAAGCCTCGACGACCGCGAGCGCGAAATCATCATTCTCCGCTACGGGCTCTTCGGCAGACAGCCGCTCACTCAGCGTGAAGCTGCAAGCCTGCTCGGCATTTCAAGGAGCTATGTCTCGCGAATTGAAAAGAGGGCGATCGAGAAGCTGAGGGCGGAATTGGGACTATAATGGGACTATAAATAGAAAAAATCCTCTCCTAAAATCTGGAGAGGTTTTCTTTTTCCACATTCAGCGCGTTTTGATGCTTGTAAATCGAGCGTATATCTGATACAATAAACCCAATAGGATTTGTGCCTAATCCGACACTTCACACACATATTATAGCCTAATGAGGCTGTAAAGTCAATACCTTTAGTCAAATTTGATACAATGTTTGTGAGGTGATTACATATGGCTAAATATTCGAGGATCCGGGATTTGCGTGAAGATTCCGATAAGACCCAGCAGGAGCTCGCCGACTACCTGGGAACCTCCACACAGCACTACGGCAAATATGAGCTCGGTTATGCTGAGATTCCGTTTGAGCGGGCTATCATGCTTGCAAAGTACTATAATGTGAGCCTTGACTATTTAGCTGGACTTACTAATGTGAAAAGACCGCTTCCGCGTGAGAATATCAGCGAAGAAGAGTGGAAGCTGATAGAAACCGTGAGGAGTCTTAACGAATCGGAAAAGTCAAAGCTCCTGACGATCGCCGAGCTAATCTCTGAATGCAAATAAAGAGGCAGGGAAGACCTGCCTCTTTGATTTTAGGGATTTCTGCATATAGATTGACGTTTTACATGCAGAAAAAGCTGGATTAGCCCTTGACTTTCTGCATATAAAGTGATATTATAATGTGCAGAAACTTGCTACGCAAGCGGAAAATACAACTTTGTTGTATTTCCAAGGAGGCGATTGCACTTATGCGAAAATTTGATTATTCTTTTTTGGATAACGGCTTGCTCCCGACGAGACTTGTTTCCCTTACGGGAAATATCTATTCTCTCAGAACCGCGGCGCGGATGAGGAAAGACGACTATGCGGAGATTTTTACGGCTCTTGAATCGGTTGCCCGGATTCAGTCGGTTAAAAGTTCAAATGCTATAGAGGGAATTGTCACAAGCGACAAGCGCATTACTGAGATTGTCAATGGCAGCAGTGCGCCGCTTAACCACAACGAAGCCGAGATTGCGGGTTATCGTGACGCACTGAATATCGTCCACACTGAGTATAACAGTACGGATTTCTGTGAGCGCGATATTCTGAGGCTCCATGAAATTATGATGTCCTTTACGCCTGATGGTAACGGCGGGCAATACAAGACCGATGATAATGTGATTTTAGAGATTGATACTTCCGGCAACCGCCGCGTCAGGTTTCACCCGGTTCCTGCTTCTGAAACCGAACATGCCATGGAGCAGCTTGAGCTTGCCTACCTTGATGCTAGGAACGATTCAAACATCAACCAGCTTCTTCTGATTCCGTGCGTCATTCTCGATTTTCTGTGCATTCATCCATTTCGGGATGGTAACGGAAGAATGTCAAGGCTATTGTCGCTTCTTCTCCTCTATAAGAATGGATTCGACGCTGGAAAGTATATTTCGTTCGAGGAGCAGATCAACAACTATAAGTCTTACTACTATGAATCTCTGAAAGAATCTTCCGACGGTTGGGACAATAATGAGAATGATTATGTGCCGTTCATGATAAATTTCCTGTCGACCCTCTATATGTGCTATAAGGAGCTCGACCGCCGGTTTGCCATCATGAATTCGGGAAAAGTCACGAAGAAATCACGTGTTGAAGCTGTAGTCTTAGAAAGCTTGACACCGATTTCTAAAGCAGAGATTTGCGGAATTCTTCCAGATGTCAGCCCAACGACTGTTGAAATGGTACTGGGAGAAATGGTCAGGGACGGTCTTATTCACAAGGTAGGGCAGGGCAGAAGCACCAGATATATCAAAGTATAACGTCAAAAAGAGCAGCCCTGAAAAGCTGCTCTTTCTCGTAGTATTTACCTAAAGCTTACTTCGCCACAGGCTGGTCATCCGTCTTTACAACCTCTGTGATAGATGTCGCCAGCCCTGCTAGACCCTGAATGTTTGACGGAACCACAATCTTTGTAGCTTTGCCGTCTGCAAGGGCGTTGAGGCTTTCGAGGCTCTTGATGGTGAGGTAGCCCTGGTTCGGGTTGGCTTCGTTTATGAGCTTGATGCCCTCGGCGTTGGCTTCCTGAATCTTGATGATGGCTTCCGCCTTGCCCTCTGCTTCCTTGATGGCAGCTTGTTTTTTGGCTTCGGCACGGAGGATTGCACTTTCCTTTTCACCCTCGGCAATGAGGATTGCGCTCTTCTTTTCACCCTCAGCCTTGATGATGGCTTCACGGCGTTCGCGCTCTGCTTTCATCTGACGCTCCATCGCGTTCTGGATGTCTGCAGGAGGCATAACGTTCTTGAGCTCTACTCTGTTGACCTTGATGCCCCAGGGGTCTGTGGCTTCGTCGAGAATTGCGCGCATCCTTGTGTTGATGGTGTCACGCGAGGTGAGAGTCTCGTCGAGTTCAAGGTCGCCTATGATGTTTCTTAATGTTGTTGCAGTGAGGTTCTCAATCGCCATCATCGGGTTCTCGACGCCATAAGCATAGAGCTTTGGGTCGGTGATCTGATAGTAGACGACGGTGTCAATTTGCATGGTTACGTTATCCTTTGTGATAACCGGCTGGGGAGCAAAGTCGACAACCTGCTCCTTGAGGCTGACTTTCCTTGAGATTCTGTCGATAAACGGAATCTTTACGTGAAGACCAACCTGCCAGGTGGTCTGATAGCATCCAAGACGCTCGATGACGAACGCAAACGTCTGCGGAACAATTCTGATGTTGCATGCGATAACTGCGATGATAATGAGGATAAGAATGATAACTAGCATTGGATTTTCTCCTTTCAGATTAGCTCTTTGTCTGCACAATGAGCTTGACGCCCTCGATTCTCGTGACGGTTGCAACTGAGTTTTCGGGAATATCCTCTCCAGTTTCAGACCGTACTGTCCAGGTCATGCCGCCTATTTTGCCCTTGCCGGTGCCGTTGATGTTATTTACATCTTCTGTGATGAGAACGTCCTCACCAATCAGCCGGTCGGTGTTGGTCTTAAGACCCTTTGGCTTCAGAAGCTTCATCGAAAGAGGTCTCAAAATTGCCAGCATCAGAGCCGAGACTATAACGAACACGGCAATCTGTACCGGAAGATTTGCTCCGAGAGCCGCCGCTATAAGTCCGCCCAAAGACCCGATGACGAACCAGACAGACACAAGCTGATATGTAACCGCCTCTAGGACAATAAAGGCAATAATGGCTATAAGCCAACCAGTGACATACATTTCGCAAAACTCCTTTCAAGCTTGATGATTATAGTATACACTATTTCGCACGACAATTCAAGATATTTCGGCGAAAATATAATACTTGCGCTTTTGTTTACCGTGTGGTATAATTAATCCAAATATGTAGGGGCGGATATCATCCGCCCGAAAACATCAAATGGAGACTACACTATGAAAAAGATAACATCCCTGCTTTCGGAGGTTGTTTCCGAAGCGTTTGAGAAAGCCGGATATTCAAAAGACCTCGGAACGGTCAGCGTATCAGATCGAATGGATCTCTGCCAGTTCCAGTGCAACGGCGCATTTGCAGGAGCAAAGCTCTACCACAAGGCACCTTTCATGATAGCAGATGAAGTGGCGGCGATTCTCAGTGAAAATCCAATGTTCCAAAAAGCTGAAGCCGTCAAGCCGGGCTTTATAAATCTTACATTAACAGATGAGTTTTTGCTTGAGTATGTCAACAGCGTCATTTCTGACCCGAATCTTGGCATTCCTCAGGTTGAGAGCCCCGAGTCGATTGTAATAGACTATGCCGGTCCGAATGTCGCAAAGCCTCTTCACATCGGACACCTCCGCTCATCCATAATTGGTGAATCCCTCAAGAGAATTGCCCGTGCAACCGGCAGAACGGTTGTCGGTGATGCTCATCTTGGCGACTGGGGAACACCATTGGGACTCGTAATTGCAGAGTATCAGGAGCGTCACCCGGAGTGGGCTTGCTTCCAGGAGGGCTTCGACCCTGAACGTGACGGTCTCCCTGAAATCGACGTAAACGAGCTGAACGAAATCTACCCCTACGCCAGTGCCAAGAGCAAGGAGGACGAGGAGTTCAAGGACAAAGCACACAAGATAGTATACCAGTTCCAGCATCACCATCCCGGTTACTACTCCCTTTGGAAGCAGATTGTCGAGGTCTCGAAGACTGATATCAAGAAGATTTTGGGCAAGCTCAATGTCGACCTTGACTACTGGTACGGTGAGAGCGACTGCGAAGCCTACACCGACGAGCTCATCAATCGTCTGACCGAAAAGGGGCTTCTCTATGAGAGCGACGGCGCGCAGGTTGTCGACGTATCTGAGGATACCGACAAGATAACCGTTCCTCCCGTCATGATTAAGAAGTCGGATGATTCGAGTGCCTATGCCACCACAGACCTCGCCACCATCATCCAACGTGAGCACGATTTTAAGCCGCAGAAGATATGGTACGTCGTGGACAAGCGTCAGTCGCTTCACTTCACCCAGGTCTTCCGCTGCGCAAGAAAGGCAGAGCTGGTGCCCGCCGATACCGAGCTGACTTTGATCGGCTTCGGAACCATGAACGGCAACGACGGCAAGCCTTTCAAGACAAGAGCCGGGGGAGTAATGCGACTTGAAGAGCTCATCAAGATGGCAACCGACGGCGCACTCGAAAAGCTCCAGGACAGTGAATATGTTTCCGGCGACAAGCAGGAAATCGCTGAGAAGATAGGCGTAGCTGCCATCAAGTTTGGCGACCTCTCGAACCAGCCCTCAAAGGACTACGTTTTTGACCTGAATAAGTTCCTGGCATTCGACGGCAAAACCGGCACATATCTCCTCTATACCGTCACCAGAATCAACTCCATTCTCAAGAAAGCAGGAGTAACCTACGACGAAATCCGTCCCATCGGCGGTATCTATTCTGATATAGAGCGTGAACTTGCCCTCGACTTCGCCCTCTTAGGTGAGACCTATGACAAAGCCTATTCAGATCTCGCGCCCTGCGTCCTCTGCGACAGTGCCTACAACATCGCTTCGACTTTCTCGAGGCTCTATCACGATGAGCACATCCTTAGCGAACCGGATGAGCAGAAAAGAAATGACCTCATTGCCCTCTGCCTGATGGCAAGGAGAACGCTTGAGAAGCAGTTAGACCTACTCGCAATCGAAACCGTAGAAAACATGTAAACTCGTTGCTTATAATAATGCTTGCAAATAGCTTGCAATTCGCTGGCAATTGTGCTATAATAGTAGGCGAAAGGATGTGTTTTTATGTCAAGAACATCAACTGTTTATGCCCGGGTTGAGCCGGAAGTAAAAGAGCAGGCAGAAGAGGTTTTAAATGAGCTTGGAATTCCAATGTCCAATGCAGTAGGAATGTTTCTGAAGCAGGTTGTGCTTCACCACGGTATTCCATTTGAAGCCAAGATTCCGATAGAAAAGCCACCATCGTATGGCTCAATGACTAAGGCTGAATTTAACGCGCATATTGAGAAAGGCTTGGACGACATAAAAAATGGTCGGGTCTACACTGCTGATGAAGTGGAAGCTGAAATGAAGCGAGATTTTGGAATATGAAGTTCAAGATCATTTATTCAGTACAGGCAAAACGGGACTTAAGAGATATTCACACGTATATAGAGTATGGGCTATTGGAGCCGGAAACAGCGAAAAAGGTTTCCAGAAAAATTACTCAGAAAATTCGCAGCCTTGAAGAAATGCCGATGCGTTTCCGACTCTATGATGAGGAGCCGTTGCGCAGTCTGGGCTTACGAGTTTTCCCTGTGGATAAATATCTGGTGTTTTATCTTCCAAATGAGGAAGATATGACTGTTGAGATTGTCGCCATAATCTATGGTGGTCGGGACATCGGCAGACAGTTGGAGGAAATTGTTTTTTAGCGTTATTTGCGATCGCCTCTTGCAAACATGTTTCCAATGCGCTATAATTATCACATACTCAAAGACAGAAAGGACGAAATAATATGAATCTATGGCATGACATTGACAAGGAAAGAGTTACACCGGATGATTTTCTCGCGGTTATCGAGATTTCCAAGGGAAGTAAGACCAAGTATGAGCTTGACAAGAAGTCTGGAGCTCTGATACTTGACAGAATCCTCTACACATCAACCCACTATCCCGCAAACTATGGCTTCCTGCCTAAGACCCTGGCTGATGACGGCGACCCGCTCGACGTTTTGGTCTTAAGTAATGAGGTTCTGGTTCCGCTGGTGCTCGTTCAGTGCTATCCTATCGGCGTTATCAACATGATCGACAACGGCAGGATGGATCAGAAGATCATCGCAGTCCCGTTTGAGGAGCCGAGCTACAATTCCTATCGCAGCATCGAGGGACTCCCCAGTCACATTTTTGATGAAATGATCCACTTCTTCACCGTTTACAAGCAGCTTGAGGGCAAGGAGACCGCCATTGATGAGGTCATGGGCAGAAAGGCGGCTGTGGATATCATCCGCGAAAGCATCGCAAACTATGACGAAATCTACGGTGCAAAGTACAATAAGAAGCCGGAGGAAGCTCCTGCAAAGGCATAAGGCACAGTTTTGCTTAATTGTCACCGTGCTGTCACAATCAAGTATTACAATACCCGTTATTGATGGCGTGTTACGCTTTCGGTAACGAGAAATGAATTTAAAAAGGAAGGCAAAGAAATTCCAATGAACAGAATACTGAAACTGCTTGCATTCATCATGGCTTTGGTGATTGCAGTATCATGCTTCGCTTCGTGCGGAGAAACTACAACAGATGGGGATAACTCTTCTGATTCATCCACAACCGATTCCACAGACGATACCGAGGAAGAGAATTCCGACTCGGAAACCCTCGCAGCTGGTCTTTATATCGACGGTGAAGCTATTGACACTGAGAATCTTGTTATGCTCACCATCACGAGCGACGAGATGAGCGGCTCAATCGAGGTTCCGTTCGACGAGTACAGATATATGTATATGTATCTTTTGAGCTACTACGGTCTTACCGATGATTCCTATTGGGAGGACAATGACGAGCTGTTCGAGACTTTCCTCACAATAGTTGACTACTATGTCGAGGACAACCAGTGGGGAGCAATCCTCGCTGATATGTATGGCATCGAGCTCACCGATGAGGACTATGAGAATATAGATCTCATCATGGAGGAAGAGGTTGCAAGCTTCGATTCTGAGGAAGAGTTCTATGAGGCACTCGAAGCAAGCGGCATAACCTATGATCTTCTCGAAAGAGTCGTAACCCAGAGTATGCTCTGCGAGAGAGTTTATCTTGAGCTCTACGGCGGAGACGATCCACTTCTCCTTGAAAGCGACGAAGAAATCAAGGAGAATCTCCAGGAGAACTATGTAAGAGTTTACCACGCTCTGGTTACCTATGATCACTTTGAAGACGATGACGACTATGCCGATGCTACCGATGAGGAGCTTGAGGCTGCTGCACTTGCATATGCTGAGGAAATCTTAGCAGAGCTTCAGGCTAGCGACGACGTTGAGACTGCTGTTTATGAGTATGCTCAGGACGCCGATGATTCCGGAATGGTCGACAATGAAGCAGGATATATGTTCACCTATGGCGACATGGTTGAGGAATTCGAGGATGCGGCATTCGCACTCGAAGTCGGCGAGCTCAGCGGCATAGTTGAGTCCACCTACGGCTACCACATCATCTACCGCCTTGAGACTGACAACTATATCGAAGAGAACTGGGATGATCTCCTCTCAGACTATATCAGCCTGGTATTCAACGACTACGTCGATGAGGTGCTCGAAAACTGCACCATGACCTACAGCGAGTATCATGATATGCTATCTTACGACTGTATCCAGTAGTTGCCTGCGGCAACTACGAAAGAACGGCTATGGCTATTTTACGGGCAATGCCCGCCGCCGTTCTTACCGTAATATTTGAATTTAAAGCAGGGGGGAGCGATTACTATGAGAAGAATTATTTCCGTAGTCCTGATCGCCTCCCTGCTTTTTTGCGCCTGCGGGAGGGTGGAGATAGAGACTGAGGAAAGCGAAATCACTATCTACACTACAGAAGCACCAGTAGTTACAACCACAGAAGCGACGACTACCGAGGTAACTACTACCACTGAGGTCACCACCACCGAAGCGACTACTACAGAAGAGGAACCTGAGCCGGTTGTAATCTCGATCTCTTTCCCCGATGAATTCTTCACCGAGCTTCAGGAAATCTTCGACCGCTACGGCGTCAACCAGAACTGCGACGGTGATGAAGAAGACTGTTCATGCGACATCTACAGTGAGACAACCGATGAAGACGGTAACGTGACCAGAGAAAAAGTAGTCTCCATCTACTATATGGATCTTGAAACCGGCTACTCGTTCGAAATCAATTCCGACGTTCACTATCCCGTCGCAAGCTGCGTGAAGATTCCGTTCGTTGTCTATCTTTATGAAAAACTAGCCGCTGACGAAATTGACGGCGACACGGTTCTGACATATGAAAGCCGCCACTATATGGGCGGAACCGGAATCATCCAGGATGGCGAAGTAGGCGATCAGTACACAGTAATGGAGCTACTTGAGCTTTCGGTAATCCGGAGCGACAATATTGCCTATCAGATGCTGAAAGACCTCATCAGCTGGGACGATTTCGCGGAATATTGCCAGAGCTATGGTTGCACGCACGAGATTGACACCAGGCTTACGCAGGAGAAGATATGCACTGAATCTGCGGGAGCATATGCCAGGATCCTGGCTCAGTTCCTTGAGAGCGACAACCCCTATGTCGACACGTTCAAATCCCACCTTGCCATCACCCGAATCCCGATGATCAAGTCGAGCTATACTCTCTATCGCAAGTACGGCTGGACTAACTATGCATTCCACGATATCGCCTATGTCGAAGCACCCCATCCGTATATACTAGCAATTCTCACGAACCTTGAGGGCGAGGAAAGCTCTGACTACTCACTCTATAGCGAGATTTCGTATCTTATTGAAGAATATGCCGATGCCGCCTGGGAAGCTGTTCAGCAGGAAAATTCATAAAATAGCGCAGATAACACTTGAAATGTGCTTGAATATTTGGTAAAATAGCTGTAGCTAATGTTATCTGATAGCTGCGGCTATTTTTATTTTAACTAAACGGAGGAAATGTGTATGAGAGTAAGCGGTATTCTTTTGGGAATATCCTCGTTTTGGGGCGACTATGGAATCGGAAAAATGGGAAAGGAAGCACGACAGTTTGTCGACTTCCTGAGAAAATCGGAACAGCATTATTGGCAGATTCTCCCGCTTTCGCCCACGAGCTACGGCGATTCACCCTATCAGTCCTGCTCAGTGTATGCGGGAAATCCTTATCTTATAGATTTAGAGACGCTTGAAAAGGACGGGCTCCTTAAAGCTTCAGAATATAAAACCGTCCAGTATGGCGACAATCCAAGATACATCAATTACGGTATGCTCTATGAGACCATCTGGGACACGCTTAGAATCGCTTTTTCGAGATTCAAGCCGGATGAAGACTACAAGGCTTTCATTGACAAAGAGTCAAAATGGGTCGGAAACTATGCCCTCTTCATGGCTCTCAAGGGCGAAAACGGCGGTCTGCCCTGGTTTGAGTGGGATAAACCCCTCAAGATGGCGGAGCCGGAAGCAATAGCTGAAGCCAAAAGCCGTCTCTCAAACGAAATTGACTTCTACATATTCATCCAGTATGAATTCTATAAGCAGTGGTATTCACTCAAGAAGTACGCAAACGACAGGGGCATTGAGATAATCGGAGACATGCCTATATACTGCGCCCACGACAGCGTTGATGTCTGGCTGAATCCGGAGCTTTTTGAGCTGGATGAGGATAGAAACCCTGTAAACGTAGCCGGGTGTCCTCCTGATGACTACGCCTCTAAAGGTCAGCTCTGGGGAAATCCACTTTATGACTGGAAGAAGATGCAGACTGACGGCTATAACTGGTGGGTTCAGAGAATTGCCCACACAACAGATATCTACGACGTCGTCAGAATCGACCACTTCCGCGGATTTGCCGGCTACTACTCGATTCCATATGGCGACGAGGACGCAGTTAACGGCACCTGGAAAAAGGGACCCGGAATGGAGCTCTTCAACTCCGCCAACTACTGGCTCGGCAAGAAGAGAATCATCGCTGAGGACTTAGGCTTTATCACAGAAGACGTAGGAAAGCTCCTCAAGGATACCGGTTACCCGGGAATGAAAGCACTTCAGTTCGCATTCGACCCGACCGGAAAATCCGACTATCTTCCCTGCAACTACACCTCCACCGGATATGTGGCATACGTATCCACACACGACTCAGACACCGCCAAGGGCTGGGCAAACGGGCTTTCCGGCAAGGCTCTTAATTTCGCAAAGAAATATTTGGGCATCACCAGCAAGAAAGAGATTCCGAACGCACTGATAAGACTTGGCTGGTCTAGCACCGCTGATGTTGTCATAGCGCAGCCGCAGGACTTTTTGGAGCTCGGAAACGAGGCGAGAATTAATGTCCCGTCAACAGTCGGCACCAACTGGCGTTGGAGAATCTCGAAGAGCGAGCTGAGCCCTGAGCTCTCCCGCAGACTGAGAACCCTTACCGAGACTTTCAACCGCGTTCCCGTATATCCGGAATTGGAGCCAAAAAAAGAAAGCGAGAAGACCGAAAAGTAAAAAATTATCTTGCTTTTTCCTCTCAACTCTGTTATTATTATAAATAAGAAAACGGCTTTTCAAGCCGGAAAATCATCGAAAGAAGAATTTTATCATGGACGTAAAAGAAGAAGCTAAAAAGGGCTCAGGCAAGGCTAAGGCATTCTTAACCGAATTCAAGGCTATGATTTCAAAGGGCAACGTTGTTGACATGGCAGTCGGCGTTATCATCGGCTCCGCATTCAGCAGCATCGTAACCTCTTTGGTCAACGACATCATCATGCCGTTCATCAGCATCATCACCGGCGGCATCAACTTTGAAGACTGGAAGTGGGTGCTCAAGGAAGCAGTTCTTGACGAAGCAGGAGAAGTTGCAACTGCAGAAGTAGCAGTAACATTCGGCAACTTCATTTCAGTTGTACTCAACTTCCTCATCGTTGCACTCTGCATCTTCCTGATGATTAAGCTCATCGGCAGTGCCAAGAGCAAGGTCAAGCACGAAGAGCCCGCTCCTGAGCCGGAAGCTCCCGCAGAACCCGTCATCACCGAACTCGATGTACTCAAGTCTATCGAAGCAAAATTGGACGCAATAGCAGAAAAGAAATAATAAGTAGGGGCGGATATTATCCGCCCGTCTCTTTCTCGTATGCTTTTTTCGGGCGGATATTATCCGCCCGTTACTTTCGTATTAGCACTTTTTCGGGCGGATATTATCCGCCCCTACACTAGTTTCGTATAATCCTCAATAATCAAATCGCAGATTTCCCGCATCTTCTCCCAGTCATCTTTCGAGTGCTCCTCAAGAACACCTACTGTGTACATGTTTGCGGCTTTCGCTCCGACACAGCCTAGGTATATATCCTCGAAGACGGCGCAGGAGGTGGGATCATTCACTCCGGCTTTTTCGGCGGCTAGTAAATAGACGTCGGGGAAGCCCTTTTTGCGCTTGACTTCATCTGTGGTCACAAAAACGTCGAAGAGGTCCAAGACCCCGTGCCTTTCAAGGCATGGCTTGAAAAGCTCCGGTCGGGAAGCTGTCGCAAGTGCAATTTTGACGCCACTACTATGGAGCTTTGTTATAAATTCCTTAGCACCGGCGACCATGCCGATGACGTTTGCATAGTCATACTCGAGCTCTTCGAGCCACTCATTCATAACGACCTCTTTCGGGTCGGTAACGCCACATTCTGCTATGACATAGTCAGCTGCCTGGGAGAAATTGAGTGTAGAAACCCTGTCGTAGAAATCATCAGGAATCGGCAGATTCCGCCTTTTCATAAAATTAATGTCGACCTCTCTCCACGCGCTTATGGACTCCACTAGAGTCCCATCCAGGTCGAAAATAGCACAGCTTATATCTTTGTAGAAATTCATAACTATCCTCCTTACATTTGTTATATTTAAATTTTACCCTATTTCGCACAAATTGTCAACGTACACCTTGCAAAATCTGTGTGAATTTTATATAATAGGCTTAGTAATTCCCGGAGGTGATATAATGAAGCTCGATGACGATATCAAGTATTTAAAGGGCGTTGGTCCCAAACGCGCTGAGATTTTTGCGAAGCTCGATATCCACACAATCCGGGATCTTTTATATCATCTTCCACGCAGCTATACCGACTTCTCGTCTCCTGTCTCCATAGAGGACGCAATCTTAGACGAGGTCAACATCCTCCGATGCCGTGCTGTCGCGAAGCACTCCTACAAGTATACTCACCGCGGAACTCAGATATTCCAGCTCACGCTCACCGACGGTAGCGACGAAATTTTTGTCACCCTTTTCAATCAGGGCTATCTCTATGATAAAATCCACATCGGCGAGGACTATTTCCTCATAGGAAAGGTCACCGGAACGCTCACTGAAAGAGCCATGTCTGGTCCTGAAATAGTTGAGATATCGAAAGCCGACACCATCCGCCCGGTTTATCCCCTGACAGAGGGCATGACTGAGAATATTCTCCGCAGCTGCATGAAGACGGCATTGACATGTCTGGATAACGAAACCTGCGAGGTTATGCCCCTTGAAATCATAGAAAAAGCCGGTCTTATGAAGACCGACGACGCTTTGAGATATATTCATTTTCCACGCTCCCAGTCGGATGTGATTCCCGCCCGCAAACGCCTTGCCTTTGATGAGCTGGCGACTTTGCAACTGGGAATGCTTTCCCTGAAAGACCGTAACCGCACTCTCACACCTTATGTCATGAAGAATTACTCGCTTGACGAGTTTTATCGTTCACTCCCGTTTGAGCCGACCGGAGCGCAGAGGCGTGCTATTTCCGAATGTGTTTCGGATATGTCCCGGAATGTTCCTATGAACCGCCTTATAATGGGCGATGTCGGCTCGGGAAAGACGGTTGTCGCGGCAGCATGTTGCCTCCTTGCGCACTTAAACGGCACTCAGTCCTGCCTGATGGCTCCGACCGAGGTGTTGGCTGACCAACATGCAGAAACCCTGTCGAAATTCCTTGAGCCGCTCGGCGTGAAAGTAGCCCTCCTCAAGGGCTCGATGTCCCCGAAAGCCAAGGAGCAGGTCAAGACCGGTCTCGCCTCCGGCGAATACAGCGTCGCTGTCGGCACCCATGCCCTATTTCAAAAAGGGACTGAATTCAAAAATCTCGCCCTGGTCATCACCGATGAACAGCACAGATTCGGAGTAAACCAGCGCGATGCATTAGCGGGTAAGGGCATCAATCCCCACCGCCTTGTTATGAGTGCGACCCCGATTCCGAGGACACTGGCACTCATGATTTACGGCGAACTCGATATCTCAATCTTAGACGAAATGCCGAAAGGCAGGCTCAAAATAGAGACCTACGCCGTCACCGGCAAGCTGAGAACCCGAGCCTATAACTTCGTCAAGAACCTCCTGAACGAGGGCAGGCAAGCCTATATCATCTGCCCTGCCATCGACGAAGAGGAGGGGACACAGAGCGTTCTTGAATATGCTGAAAGGATCAAAAAAGCTGACTTTGCCGGCTACACAGTCGGCGTCCTCCACGGCAAGATGAAATCAGCCGAGAAAGAATCCGTCATGTCTGACTTCAAGGACGGGAAAATCCAGGTTCTGGTTTCAACCACGGTTGTTGAAGTCGGCGTGGATGTCCCGAATGCGGCAGTCATGATGATTGAGAATGCAGACCGGTTTGGCTTAAGCCAGCTCCATCAGCTTCGTGGACGAGTGGGCAGGGGAGAGCACCAGTCCTACTGCATCTTAGTCACAGATAACGTGACTGAGTCCTCGAAAAAGCGTCTGAAAGCCCTCGCTTCCACTTCTGATGGTTTCGAGATAAGCGAACTCGACCTTAATCTCCGCGGCCCCGGCGACTTCTTCGGCGACCGCCAACACGGACTCCCATCTTTTAAAATCGCCGATATCGCCGCTGATACCGATATCCTGAAACTCGCCCGCGAATCTGCGGAGGAAATCTATTCATCTGGATATCTTGAAGCGGAACAGGGCAGAGCACTCAAAGAGAATATTCAGAAACTGTGGACAGGTGCGTCCTGAGCCCCGTTCTCACCCTATGCAGCATACTCTTCACCCCAGCCTCGGTCATGCCGAGGCTTTTTGCTATCTCCGGGAGGGTGTCGGAATAGAAATACCTCATCACAAACGCCACCCGGGCGTCTTTTTTGAGGGTGTAGAGATACGTCTCAATCGCTTCTGCAAGAAGCTTCACGTCGAGCTCTTCATCAGGTGTGTAACCACCTGATGTGCATTCCTCAAGCTCCGAGAGCGACACCGCATATTCCGAGCCCTTTCTCTTCTCCCGATTTCTCTTGCGATAAATATCTATCGAATACTGCCTGGTGATTTTGCCGAGGTATGTAGACAGTATGCTCGGTCTCTGCTCCGGCATCGAGTTCCAGGCTTTTAAGTACGTCTCGTTGACGCTCTCCTCGCTGTCCTGCATGTCGTTGAGCACAGAATAGGCAATCTTCATGAGATACTTCTCGTACTTCTCCTGCGTAATCCTAATAGCCTCCTCGTTTCGAGCCCAATATAGATTAACTATAGCTTCGTCGGTAGTAATGATGTTTTCCATGGTTGCACCCCCAATAATTTTAGTAGTCACCGTTGATGTAGTCGTTGAGCTTCGCCGTAATCGCCTGCCGTGCGGCGTTGCTCATGCCGACCTCGTCGAACTTCGGCAGAATCTCCGCTATATCCTCCTGCGTGATGCCCTTGGCGATATAGTCGTCAATCGAGTGGCAGTAAATCCAGTACAGCGAGTAGATATTCTCGCCTTTGACAATAGTCGTATCCGCCGCAAAATAAGCCGCAATCGCTTCATTATCACGAGACAGCAAAAGGTCGATTTCTTCGTCGGTGAAGTCGTCATCCCGACCCGTGCGGAGATCTACAAGCATTTCTCTTACGGTGTCGTCAGGAATGTCGAAGAACACAATCAGTGAGTAGAGATTTGCCATTTCAGCTACAGATGTGTAGTTGAAAGTAGTCGAAGTGTGTTCAGTTAGCCATTCCCAGAAAGCATCTTCGCCAACATAGAGAGAAAAACCGTTGTCTATAAAATCAATTTTAAAGTCGGTCGTCTGTATGAAATTGTAATTGGAATCCCCGCCGGTGTTTATATTCACTTCCGGCATGACTTCGTAATTTCCGTCCCAGACTGAATCGTCCTCGTAGGTGGGCGTTTTGTCAGGCTCGATTACGTCTTCCGTTATCGGTTCTTCTTCAATTACCGGCTCGTCTTCTATGATGGGCTCGTCCGTGACTTCGGGCTCTACCGGCTCCACGGGCAACTCGACATCCCTGTTGAGATATGCGACACCCGTCAGGACAACCACCGCCACGCAGGCGGCAATCGCCACTGCCCGCAAGGCAACTCTGTTTGCCCGCTTCCTGCCCCGCAAGGCATCCGCTTCCTGAAGAATCCTGTCGCTGAACATGCCTATTGCATCGCTTAAATTTTCGATTGCATATTTCATAAATATCACCTCTACTATCTTACCCGCCAAAATCCCGCAAAAGTTTCAAAAAATCCCCCAGTCTTTTTGCGACCGGGGGATAATTCTTGAATAATATCAGTCAACCTTGACAATTTCGCCGTAGAGCTCTCTCGGGGCTCCGATGGCGTTCGATTCGTCGGTGTCGATGTGCATGGCAGTGGCGTAATTTGAGCTTACTCTGCAGACGGTGTCGCCGAGGATTGCGCTTCTTTCGGGAGTGTCAACTCTTACCCAGACGTTGTCGCCGTTCTTAACGCCGAGGGTTTCAGCATCCTCAGGGGTGAGGTGGATGTGTCTCTTTGCGACGATGACGCCCTCAGTGATTTCAATCTCTCCGCAGGGACCAACTACCTTGCAGGGAGCTGAACCGGCGAGGTCGCCAGACTCTCTGATGGGAGCAGTGATGCCGATTGAACGGGCATCGGTGGCGGAAAGCTCAACCTGAACTGCATTTCTGCAGGGACCAAGAATTGATACGTTCGGGAGCTCCTTTTTCGGACCTACGATGGTGACTCTCTGCTCGCTTGCAAACTGACCGGGCTGAGAGAGGTCTTTCTTCTTAGTAAGGGTTGCGCCTGCGCCGAAGAGAACCTCAAGAGCCTCCTGGGTCACATGTACGTGACGTGCTGATGTTTCAACTATGAATTTCATTATTGTTTCCTCCTAAATGTTGGGGTGATATTTTCCTCTTATAAGTTTACTCCCGAAACAGGAAAACGTCAAGTGTTATTTCGTCTTTGCGAGAATTTTTTTGAAGATGAAGCCGCCCTTGAACTCGACTATGAAGATAATGAGTATAAGCGAGAAGCCAAGGATGGAGACCGCGATGCCAAGCTTGAAGTAGTCGGGGAAGAACTTCATGGTGACAGTGTGGGTGCCCTCAGAAACTTCAATGCCTATAAGCGAGTCTAAGACCTTTACCGGCTCAACCTCTTCGCCGTCAACTGTGATAGTCCAGCCTGCTTCATAGGGGATGGTTGTGAAGAGGATTCCGTCCTCGTCAGCAGTTACTGTGCCCGAAAGATAGGTGTCGGTGTACTCATCGATAACCCACTCGTTCTCCCTGAGCTCGTCGAGATACTCCGCCATCGCATCCACATCCAGCTCATAGAAGAGAACCTGTGAGAAGAGAGCCTCGCCGTTGGCAAGAGTCATCCTCAGGTGAAGCGTTTCGCCCTCTTCGTATGTTCCGAGGTCAAGAATGCTGTAGTATTCACTTGTGAAGAAGTAATCTAAGAATGCATAGTTCGAGACATCCCAGCTGTCCGCCTTAATCCACATGTTGCACTGCCTCTGATAGATGGTCGGGAAGAAAGCATAGATCGGGTTATCGCTCGAAACATTGATTGTGAAGTCGATGTAGCTGTCGCTGCCGTCAACAATGGTGGTGTACCAGATGTGGTCTCCGGTTGTGGCAGCCGAAACGTTGTAGGTGTCGGTGGTGTAGCTGTAGATTCTGTTGAATACCCTGATGGACTTGTCGCCAAGGAGTGCCTGCAAGAGGCTCTGCTGGTTTGCGATCGGGTCGTCAGAGTCAAGCTCTAAATCCAATATATCATAATCCGCCATATAGCCGATTGAGAGAGCATATGGATTCTCATAGACGGAGATATCCGTGCCGGTGTCCTCAGCGGTCATGATGAGCTCGTATCCCTCATAAGGCTCTTCGAGCCAGTTTTCGTAGTTCTGCCGGTTTATTTCCTGCGGGTCGACGGAAGCAGACTTTTCATCCGGCTTGTACATAAGGTACTTGATGCCTAAGAGTGAATCTGTCAGAACCGTTGCGCCGGTGTATTTGGTATAGTGCCCCTGCATTCCGAAGCCAAGGGACTTAAGAAGCGTCAGAACAGGTGAATTCATGGTTGAGCTCGAATGTGAAATGCCTTTGTAGCCCATGCCGATAGGGTCGTTGACTGTGCGTTTGAAAGTAGATTCCATGCGGTAAAGGCTGTCGTCATACTCTTCAACCTGCGAAACAACGCTTCTTCCGTCGATGAAGTAATCCTGATAGGAATCATATGTCGAATAGACAACGTCGCAGTCGATGGAATATACGGTATAAAGCGAATTCTCGAATATTTCAAGACATACAAACACCGCTAAAACTATACACATAACCCTCGTCGGATTTTTCTTGAAGAGGAATAACAGCGTGCAGAATACAACGATGCAGAAAATTGAGAACCAGACCGTCTCAAAGAGATAGAACGTCTCATATTCCTGCCGGTAGATGACAATCAGGACAACAACCCATGCAAACGCCGTCAGGCATATTTCCTTGAACGACACTCCCGACAGGTTCTCAAACGCCCGATATGCGCAGATAATCATCATGAATGAGAATGTGAACGAATAGCGATAGGGAAGCCAGTTCGGAACCTGGAAGCCATGCCATGCAATGTCGATGGTGGAGACATACATGCTTCCGAAAATTGCGAACATGAGTAGGGCATTCGCAACTTTTTCCTTGACCGGAATTTTCGTGTTCAGGAAGAAGAGCGGAATCAGGAGTATTATAACAGTTCCGCAGGCTATCATCGGAAGCCCCTCGGGTCTTACAGTGTCATAAGAGTTCGAGAAGACTTTAGACAGGAATTCGAGGATGTCAAACTGCGCAGTAGGTGTGAAGTCTGGGTCGGAGAAGTCAAGCTTTCCGAGGCTCAGAGAGTAATAGGTCGGTATGAGAACAACTGCTGCCGCGAGCACGGCTATAACCGCCGAAGCCGCAAATTTGAGACCAGCCTTGAACCAGTGCGGTGCAATGGCGTGTCCCGGGCGGGAGAAGACGTAGTAGATGAAGTATAGTGCGCAGAAGAAGCCAATCATGTACCCAATATAGAAGTGGGAGATAAACATGATTGTAAGCGGCAGGACGAAGCCGAGCATCTTTCCGTGGTCGACAAGCCTTTCTATGCCCAAGAGGATTATCGGAAGCCATATCATTCCGTCAATCCACATCGGGTTCATAAGCTCAACGACGATATATGTCATCAGGGCATAGCTCACAGAGAAGATAACCTGGCAATATTCGTTTGCGCCTTTTGATTTTCTGAGATAATATGCGAACGCAAGACCGCAGCAGCCTATCTTTGCCAATTCCATAATCTCGATGGCACCGCACATCATGGTTCTTGGCAAGAGGATTATAATCCACATGAACGGGCTTGCGAGGTAGTAGGCAAATATTCCGAACATTTCGCCGCTCAGGTTTCGCGACCAGCTGTACATCAGCGACCCGTCGCCCCAGATGGCGTCCCTCATCGCCTCATAATAGGAGACATACTGACCGTTCAGGTCGAGGACTAAAACCGAATTCTCTCCGAACGGGTGCACGCCAAAGCAGGCGTAGACAATGTACATGATAAGAACCGGCAGGAAGAAGATGAGGAAATTCCAACGGTTCCGATAGAACCATCTGCCGACGGCATTGTCCCAGATTTTCTTCTTTGTCTTCTGCTCTTTTGGAGCTTCCGGTATTTCAGTTGTTTCCGGTGTAAGGTTTTCGATATTATCTGTCATGAGAACCTCCCTGAGATTTTATTTGGTCAGAAATGATATATTTCGGTCGATGCTTTATCTCTTCATAAATCTGCGCTAAGTATCTTCCGATTATAGAAAGACATATAAGAATCAGACCGCCAGTTAGCAGCAGCAGTATCTGTGAGCCGCTAAAGCTTCTTAATGGTACACCGCACCATTTCAGAATAAACAGCACTACTGAAGCCAGAGAAATTATACCTCCGAGAACCCCGGAAATATAGAGCGGAATGGAGGTGAATGCCATCAGATTCCTGACAGCATACTTGATGAGCATTTTCGGCGTCCATTTTCTTTCGCCGTATGCCCTCTCCTCGACGTCGTAGGTTATGCTCTCAGACCTGAACCCAACCCATCCGGAAAGTGCACGGAAGAAAGTAGTTCTTTCCTGCATCGAGAGAATCGCGTCGATGACCTTTCGATCAAGGAGCTTGAAGTCGGAGGTGTCCGCCATGTCAATTCCGGATGCCGATGTAATCAGCTTATAAAACAGCTTTGAGAATGCTTTGTAGATGCCACTTTCCTTGCCACGGGATGACTTCTTCCCCTCGACAACCTCGGCACCGTTCTGCCAGAGCTTATACATTTCAGGAATCACTTTCGGAGGGTGCTGCAAATCGCAGTCTATAACCACGGCGCAGTCGCCCTTTGCCGCTTCAAGTCCAGCCCAGATGGCACTCTCTTTTCCGAAGTTGCGGGAGAATCGGAGCCCGGAAACCCGGTTGTCCTTTTCATGAGCGAGCATGATTTCGCGCCAGGTGTTGTCGCGTGAGCCATCGTCCGGAAATATCAGCTCAAAATCGATGCCGCTTTCATCAAGAACGCCTGAGATAACCCTGGCTGTGTTCTGGATATTCTGCTCTTCATTGAACGATGGAATTACTACTGAGAGCATATCTCGCTCCTTTCTTAGCTTCTCGGATGCCCGGTGTAAAAGTCTTCTGCTTTTCTTTTCTGTTCTTCCGGAAGTAGCGAAATGTCCGGACGCTTGCAGGTGTGCCAGACGTCGCTATCCGGCTGAGCGAACATGTATTTGTTGGAGGCTTCCAAGATGGCAGTTATCTCATCGTTCTGAAGCCGCTTGAGATAGTCGTGCGCATCCTCGAGGGGCTTATCTAAAACGATTCCTCCGCCCGGAAAGCTCCAGGTTGTATGCGTGTCTGAGCCTCCCGACATCGGAATACCATAAGCCTCGGCATACATCTGCGCCCTCCTGTCAAATTCGGGATCGCGGTGCGAAGCGTTCACCGCCTCAACTCCGTCAACCTTTCTTGGGAACAGCCTTATCGTGTCGAGATATCCAGCCTCCCTGAACGGATGGGCATGGACGACAAATCCGCCACAGGAGTGAACCAGGTCACAGTAAGCCGGAAGCTCCATATTGTCAAGCTCCGGGTGATCGAGCAGAAACTGCTTGTCAAGCCCGTATGTCAATAGCTCAGTTCCCCTGTAGGCGTATTCCCAGCCGAAGAAGACCTGTAGCCCTATTTCGTCGCCTTTTTTCTTTGTGTCTTCATAGCCCTGGCAGAAGAGATGAATCTTAACGTCCCAGGGAAGCCGCCTGTCTACAGCGGTGTTTCCACCGAAGAAGTGGTCGGTGACGAACATTCCTGTGTAGCCGCATCTTTTCAGATTCTCAGCCTGCTCGGCACCACTTGAGCAGGAGCAAAGCGACCCCTGAGAGGTGTGCAGGTGAGTTTCGTATTTATATAGTTCCATATTGTTGCCCCATTCTCATAGTATATCAACGTACATTATACCCCGACTTTTGCCTAAAGTCAATATTTGCATTTCTGTTGCTCATGTAAAGCTTTAAAAAAATTTAAAAAAAGTGCTTGACATTTGCTCCGATATGGGTTATTATATTTGAAAAGCATTGACGGGAACAAAGCCAATTACTTCAGTTTCAAGAGAGCCGCCAGGTGGTGAAAGGCGGTAACGGGTCTTTGGTATAACTCATCCCTGAGCTGTCGGCTGAAAGGAAACGATTAGGTTTGAACGGGTGCTCCCGTTAAAGGGCGGTCGCGTTGGTTGACGCGAAATGAGCGGATTCGGTTTTGTAAAACCGAATCAAAAAGAGTGGTACCGCGGAGATATTATGACTTCGTCTCTTTTATCCTTAACAAGAGTTGTTTTGGGTGAAAGATTTTTTTATACCCAAACGCAGGAAGGAGTTTTATGAAAGGTTACGAAAAGTACATCCGGCAGTATTTCCTGCCGAAGAACGCAACTAATGATTGGATCAACAAGGAATACGTCGATAAGGCACCTATATGGTGTAGCGTCGACCTGAGGGATGGCAATCAGGCTCTTATAATCCCGATGAGCCTTGAGGAAAAGCTTGAATTCTTTGATCTCCTGGTCAAAATAGGCTTCAAGGAGATTGAAATAGGCTTCCCGGCAGCAAGCGAAACGGAATATGAATTCTGCCGTGCTCTTATAGAAAACAATCTCATCCCTGACGATGTCACAATCCAGGTTTTGACCCAGTCGAGAGAGCACATCATCAAGAAGACCTTTGAGGCAATAGACGGCGCGAAGAACGCAATAGTGCATCTTTATAATTCAGTTTCTGTGGCTCAGAGAGAGCAGGTCTTCAAGAGAAGCAAGGAAGAGATAAAAGAAATAGCCGTCTCGGGCGCGAAATTATGTCTTGAGTATAAAGAGAAGATGAGCGGCAATATCATGTTTGAATATTCCCCCGAAAGCTTCACAGGAGCCGAGCCGGAATTCTCCCTTGAGGTCTGCAACGCAGTCTCAGAGGTATGGAAGCCAACCCCTGAAAATAAGGTCATCTATAACTTCCCAGTAACGGTCTCACATTCGATGCCGCATGTCTACGCAAGCCAGATCGAATACATGTGCAAAAATCTCAACTATAGAGACGGAATCGTGGTTTCGCTGCATCCGCATAACGACCGCGGCTGTGCCATTGCCGACAGTGAAATGGGACTTCTTGCCGGTGCAGACAGAATTGAGGGAACGCTGTTCGGAAACGGCGAGAGAACCGGCAATGTCGATATTATCACGCTTTCACTCAATATGTACTCCCAGGGCGTCGACCCTGAGCTCGACTTCTCTGATCTCCCGGCAATCACCGAGGTCTATGAGAGAGTTACACGAATGCACGTCTACGAAAGACAGCCCTATTCGGGACAGCTGGTGTTCGCAGCATTCAGCGGCTCACATCAGGACGCTATAGCCAAGGGCATGAGATACCGCGAAGAACACAACTGCGGAGTCTGGACGGTTCCTTATCTTCCTATAGACCCGACAGACGTCGGAAGAGTCTACGAGGCGGACGTCATCAGAATCAATTCCCAGTCAGGCGGCGGCGGAATCGGATATATTCTCGAAACGAGATACTCCCACATCCTGCCACCCAAGATGCGTGCGGCATTTGCTTATCACGTCAAGAGCATTTCCGACCATGCACATAAGGAGCTCCAGCCGGACGAGGTCTACAAGATTTTCAAGGACGATTTCGTCAATATCGAGACCCACCTCAAGGTTCCCGAGGCTCACTTCAAGCAGGAGCCGAACGGCATAACCGCAACCGTCACAATGGAGATTGACGGCGAACAGAGAATCGAAACCGCATTCGGCAACGGCAGACTCGATGCCGTCAGCAACGCAATCAAAAAAGCCATGGGCGATATCTACGTCTTAGATACATACACCGAGCACGCGCTTGAAGTAAGCTCAAACGCAAAAGCGGCTTCCTATGTCAGAATCAAGGACCGTGATGGCAAGCTTGAGTGGGGCGCAGGAATCGACAGCGATATCATCGTCTCGTCCATCTACGCTTTGGTCAGCGCGGTGAACAGACTTATGGCACATTCTGAAAGCTAAAGGAGGAAATTTGTCTATATGAAAATGACAGGAGCGCAGATTGTAATAGAAACCCTGATTGAGCAGGGTGTAACCGATGTCTTCGGCTATCCGGGCGGACAGGTTTTGAATATTTATGACGCCCTCTACGATGCCCAGGGCAGAATCAACCATATCCTGACTGCTCACGAGCAGGGGGCTTCCCATGCCGCCGACGGCTATTCAAGAGCCACCGGAAAGGTGGGAGTTGTAATCGCCACTTCAGGACCAGGTGCCACTAACTTAGTCACCGGTATCGCAACAGCGATGCTTGATTCAGTCCCGATGGTTGCAATCACCGGTAATGTGCCTCAGAGCCTTATCGGAAGAGACAGCTTCCAGGAGATAGATATAACAGGCATCACCCTCCCGATAACAAAGCACAATTTCTTTGTCCATAACGTAAATAAGCTTGCCGACCAGATAAGGCTTGCATTCAAGATTGCAAAGTCAGGCAGACCGGGACCTGTACTCATAGATATCCCAAAAGACATCCAGACAGCTGTAGCCGACTATGAGCCTCAGCCTGTTGTTGAGAAGTTCCCGAACCCTGTTCCCCCGCAGGAGGACATCGACGCGGCAATAAAGCTTCTCAACACAAAGTCACGTCCATATATCCACATCGGCGGCGGCGTAATAGGCTCCAAGACCTACGATATGGTAAGAGAGCTTGCCGAGAAGATCGACGCAGTCATTGGCTGCTCGCTCATGGGTCTCGCCGCAATTCCGACAGACTACGAAAGATTCCTCGGAATGCAGGGAATGCACGGACACTATGCATCATCAGTTGCCAGTAACGATGCCGACGTAATAATCGCAATCGGCACAAGATTCAGCGACAGAGCAACCGGCGATAAGTCGAGATTTGCCAAGGGCGCATCTATAATCCATATCGATCTCGATTTCGCTGAGATCAACAAGAACATTCCTGCAAATGTGGGCGTATGCGGAGACATTTCAATTTCTTTAAGAAAGATTATCGACGGAGTTGAACCGAGGAAGAACCCCGACTGGATGGCTCATATCAAGGAGCTCAAGCGTCTTGAGAAGTCCTATATGCCGGAGGACAAGGGCTTGACACCTCACGTGGTTATGGAGACGATAAACGAGATAAAGGACGCCGACACAATAGTTGCAACCGACGTAGGTCAGCACCAGATGTGGGCTTGCCAGTATATCAACTTCCAGAAGCCGCGTAAGATAGTTTCAAGCGGCGGCTTGGGAACAATGGGCTTCGGAATGGGAGCCGCAATAGGCGCGTGCATAGGAACCGGCAACAAGACCGTTCTTATCACCGGCGACGGCAGCTTCGGAATGAACTTAAACGAGCTCTGCACAGCGGTGAATACCCATGTGCCGCTAACAATAGTCCTCATGAATAACGGAACTCTCGGAATGGTTCGTCAGTGGCAGACGCTGTTTTACAATCACCACTACTCGAACACAACGCTCAATCGCCAGACCGACTTTGTCAAGCTTGCCGAGGCATTTGGAGCAAAGGGAGTCATGTGCGACACACCTGAGAAGTTCCGCCGTGAGTTCCAGAAAGCATACGACAGCGACTCTGTAACACTTATCGATTGCAGAATCAATATGGACGAATTCGTTCTTCCTATGCTTCCTCCCGGAGGAGCAATCGAAGACATCATAGTTGAAGCCAAGGCAAAGGAGGAGTAATCGTGGCTGATAATTCAAGATTTGTTATTGCAGTTTACGTTGAAAACAAGTTCGGCGTTCTCTCAAGAGTAACCAGCATGTTCACCCGCCGCGGCTTCAATATCGACTCGCTTACAGTTGGCGTCACAGAATCTCCCGAGTACTCCCGTATCACCATCACGATGAGCGGTGACGGCTACGCAAGAGACCAGATGATAAACCAGCTCCGCAAGCTCTTCAACGTCAAGAAAGTCGAATATATCGAGGATTCAAAGGCTTTGCAGCGTGAACTGATGCTCGTCAAGGTTCGCAATGATCCCGAAAACCACCAGAGACTTCTCTCGGCACTCGATATCTTCAAAGCTAAGATTGTCGACTACTCCGTCGATACTCTCAGTATCGAAGTAACCGGCACCACCGACAAGCTCGACGCTTTCATCGAAATGGTTCGGGAGCTCGGCATTGTTGAGCTCTGCCGCACCGGCGTTGTGGCACTCCAGAAAGGCTCCTCCAATATGCTGGAGGGACTCAATCCGGAAGAATTTAACTGACCCAAATGGCAAACTAAAATATAGCTATCTAAGGAGACAAAAAATCATGGAAAACAGAATCTTTTATCAGCAGGACTGCGACCTTTCCAGACTTAACGGAAAGACAGTTGCTATCATCGGCTATGGCTCTCAGGGACATGCTCATGCACTCAATCTTCACGACAGTGGAGTTGACGTCATCGTAGGTCTCTACGAGGGTTCAAAGTCATGGGCTAAGGCTGAGGCTGCAGGACTCAAGGTCATGACCTCTGCTGAGGCTGCCAAGAATGCGGACATCATCATGATCCTTATCAATGATGAACTCCAGGCTAAGCTCTACAAGGAGAGCATCGAGCCGAACCTCACCGCTGGAAAGACCCTCGCATTTGCTCACGGCTTCAACATCCACTTCGGCTGCATCAAGCCTCCTAAGGATGTCAACGTCATCATGATCGCACCCAAGGGACCCGGACATACAGTCAGAAGCGAATATCAGGCAGGTAAGGGCGTTCCTTGTCTTATCGCTGTTGAGCAGGACGCTACCGGCGACGCTCTCGATATCGGCTTGGCATATGCTTTAGGCATCGGCGGAGCAAGAGCAGGCGTTCTTGAGACCACATTCAGAACCGAGACCGAAACCGACCTCTTCGGCGAGCAGGCTGTTCTTTGCGGCGGCGTTTGCGCTTTGATGCAGGCAGGCTTCGAGACTTTGTGCGAAGCTGGATACGACCCGAGAAACGCTTACTTTGAGTGCATCCACGAAATGAAGCTCATTGTTGACCTCATCTACCAGAGCGGCTTCGAGGGAATGAGATATTCTATCTCCAACACTGCTGAGTATGGCGACTATGTAACCGGTCCTAAGCTCATCACCGATGAGACCAAGAAGACAATGAAGAAGATCCTTTCCGACATTCAAGACGGCACATTTGCCAAGGAGTTCCTCCTCGACATGTCTGACGCTGGCGGACAGGTTCACTTCAACGCTATGAGAAAGAAAGCCAAGGAGCACCCCTCCGAGGTAGTCGGCAGAGAAATCCGCAAGCTCTACAGCTGGAGCGACGAGGACAAGCTCATCAACAACTGATTTTCAGTTAGAATTTCTGACGGCTCCATTGCTCTCAAGGGAGCAGTGGAGTCGCCTCTATATCATGATGTAAGGAGATTAACGATGGTTAAGGATAGAATTGTGGACGGGTTTGAGAATGCACCTCACCGTTCCCTTTATAACGCTCTGGGACTCACCGAGGAGGAATTAAATCGCCCTCTTATCGGTATAGTAAGCTCCTATAATGAAATTGTCCCGGGGCATATGAATTTGGATAAGATTACAGAAGCCGTCAAGATAGGCGTTGCAATGACGGGAGGAACCCCAATAGTATTTCCCGCAATCGCAGTCTGCGACGGCATAGCGATGGGTCATGAGGGCATGAAGTACTCGTTAGTTACAAGAGACCTCATCGCAGATTCTACAGAAGCAATGGTCAAGGCTCACGGCTTTGACGGACTCGTTATGATTCCTAACTGCGACAAGAACGTCCCCGGACTTCTCATGGCAGCTGCAAGACTTAACCTGCCTACAATATTTGTCTCCGGCGGACCTATGCTCGCCGGTCACGTAGATGGTCACAAGACCAGTTTGTCCAGCATGTTTGAAGCGGTAGGAGCATATTCAGCAGGCAAAATGACCGCTGAAAAGCTCCGTGAATACGAAATGAAAGCCTGCCCGTCCTGCGGCTCCTGCTCAGGAATGTATACAGCTAACTCGATGAACTGCCTGACCGAGGTCATGGGCATGGGACTCAGAGGCAACGGCACAATTCCTGCTGCATATTCAGCAAGAATAGACCTTGCGAAGCGTGCTGGAATGCAGGTCATGGAACTTGTAAGAAAGAATATAAGAGCCCGTGACATCATGACCAAGGAAGCTATTTATAATGCTCTCACCGCAGATATGGCTCTTGGCTGTTCCACTAACTCGATGCTCCACCTCCCGGCAATCGCAAACGAGTGCGACGTCGAATTCAGCCTGCCTCTCGTAAATGAAATCAGCGAAAGGACCCCGAACATCTGCCACTTAGCACCCGCAGGACCTACCTATATGGAAGACCTGAACGAGGCAGGAGGCGTCTATGCAGTTCTTAAAGAGCTTGCAAAGAAGAATTTAATCACCACCGACGTAATGACCTGCACAGGCAAGACTCTGGGCGAGAATATAGCAGATGTCGAGAACCTCGACAATACAGTCATCCGTGACATAGATAATCCTTATTCCCAGACCGGTGGAATCGCAGTTCTCTTTGGAAATGTTGCCGAAAACGGCTGTGTTGTCAAGAGAAGTGCAGTTGCCTCTGAAATGCTCGTCCATCGCGGACCCGCAAGAGTCTTCAACAGTGAGGAAGAGTGCATCAAGGTTATCTATGCAGGCGGAATCAAGCCTGGCGACGTCGTAGTTATCCGCTATGAGGGACCTGCTGGCGGACCCGGTATGAGAGAAATGCTTTCTCCGACCTCTGCAATCGCAGGAGCAGGTCTTGACAAGGAAGTCGCCCTCATCACAGACGGACGCTTCTCAGGAGCTACTCGTGGAGCTGCAATTGGTCACGTTTCACCCGAGGCGGCAAACGGCGGCACCATCGCCTATATCCACGAGGGCGACATGATTTCAATCAACATCCCTGAGCACACTATCCATCTTGAAGTCAGTGACGAAGAGCTTGAAGAGCGTCGCAAGAACGATGTCTTGAAGACCAACGACAACTTAAGTGGCTACCTCAAGAGATACGCCAGGATGGTTTCATCCGCCGACAAGGGCGCGATTATAAACATAAAATAACAGGAGGCTAAGACTACATGGGAATGACACTCTCACAAAAGATATTAGCTGCTCACTGCGGTATAGATCACCTCGAAGCGGGTCAGCTCGTCCTGTGCAATCTCGACCGGGTTCACGGCAACGACGTTACATGCCCTCCTGCTATAAGAGAATTTAACAAAATGGGGCTCGAGAACGTCTTCGACAAGGACAAGGTCACCATGGTCATGGATCACTTCGTCCCGAACAAGGACATCAAGGCGGCTGAGCAGTGCAAGATTTGCCGTGATTTCTGCCGTGAGCACACTATGGACGGCTTCTACGATGTCGGAAAGATGGGAATCGAGCACGCACTTCTTCCGGAAAGTGGCTTGGTAGTGAGCGGAGACGTCACCATTGGCGCCGACTCCCACACCTGCACCTATGGTGCACTTGGAGCATTCTCAACCGGTGTCGGCTCGACCGACATGGCTTTCGGAATGGCAACCGGCAAGGCGTGGTTCAAGGTTCCGTCTGCTATAAAGTTTGAACTTTCGGGGAAACTCGCTCCTCATGTCAGCGGCAAGGATGTAATTCTTCATATAATCGGCATGATTGGCGTTGACGGCGCACTCTACCGCTCGATGGAATTCACTGGCGAGGGAGCACACAATCTTTCGATGAGCGACCGCTTCACCATCTGCAACATGGCAATTGAAGCCGGTGCCAAGAACGGCGTTTTCGAGGTCGACGACAAGACCCTCGAATATGAAAAAGAGCATGCCCAGCGTGAGCCGAAAATCTTCCATGCCGACCCGGATGCTGAGTATGATGAAGTGATCAAAATAGACCTTTCGGAAATCAAGCCGACAGTTGCATTCCCGCATCTTCCTGAGAACACCCACACCGTTGACGAGATAGGCGAAGTGAAGATCGACCAAGTAGTTATCGGTTCCTGCACCAACGGTCTTTATGACGATATCAAGACCGCCTGGGAAATCATCAAGGGACACAAAGTCGCTGATGGTTTAAGAGTTATCATCATCCCGGCAACCCAGAAAGTATATCTAAGATACCTTGAAGAGGGCTTCATCAAGGACTTCATCGAAGCCGGATGTATAGTCTCAACTCCTACCTGCGGACCTTGCTTGGGCGGCTATATGGGAGTTCTCGCGCACGGCGAAAGATGCGTCTCAACCACCAACCGTAATTTCGTCGGAAGAATGGGCGACCCCACTTCCGAAGTATACCTTGCCAGCCCCGCAACTGCGGCGGCAAGCGCATTGACTGGCAAAATCACCGACCCGAGGGAGGCGACAATATGATAAGTTCAGGAAAAGTCATCAAGTACGGAAACAACGTCGACACCGACGTTATCATCCCTGCAAGATACCTTAATTCAAGTGAGCCCGAATTCCTGGCGGCTCACTGCATGGAAGACCTCGACAGCACTTTCCGTTCGAGAGTAAAGCCTGGTGACATCATCGTTGCCGGCGAAAACTTCGGCTGCGGCTCCTCCCGCGAACATGCCCCTGCTGCAATCAAGGCAAGCGGCATTTCGGTTGTAATCGCCAAGAGCTTCGCAAGAATATTCTATCGCAACTCCATCAACATTGGTCTTGCGATAGTCGAGTGCCCGGCGGCAGCAGAAGAGATTTCTGACGGCGACGAGGTCTCAGTAAACCTTTCGACCGGTGTTATCACAGATAAGACCACTGGAAAAGAATATCAGTCGGAGCCATTCCCGGAGTTCATTCAGAATATAATCTCTGCCGGAGGCTTGGTTGAGGCAGTAAAGAAAGGCGTAGTAGGGTGATTTCTATGACATATAATATAGCACTTCTCCGTGGAGACGGAATCGGTCCTGAGATTGTCGACAGTGCAGTAAGAGTTTTGGAAGCTGTCGGCGAAAAGTTCGGGCATGAATTCAAATTTACGCCTTATCTTATAGGCGGCGCGGCTATCGACGAGTGCGGCGAGCCTTTGCCAAAGGAAACCGTTGACGGCTGCCTCGCTTCCGACAGTGTGCTCTTAGGAGCAGTAGGCGGACCAAAGTGGGACAATCTCTCGGGTGAAAAGCGTCCTGAAAAGGCACTTTTGGGAATCAGAGCAGCGTTGGGACTTTTCACAAACCTGCGTCCTGCAAAGCTCTATCCTGCACTCAAGGGCGACTGCCCTCTTAGAGAAGACATCGCTTCCGGCGGATTCGACATCATGATTGTAAGAGAATTGACCGGCGGAATCTACTTTGGCGACAGAGGCTACCGCACCGGCAAATACGGCGAGGAAGCCTATGACACCGAGTGTTACTCCCGCTTTGAGATAGAGAGAATCTCCCGTGTCGCATTCGAGACGGCACAGAAGAGAAAGGGCAAAGTCACCAGCATCGACAAGGCAAACGTCCTTGAAACTTCAAGGCTCTGGAGGAAGACAATTCACGAGATAGAGAAAGAATATGAGGGAGTCACATGCACCGACATGCTTGTCGACAATGCGGCTATGCAGCTTGTGAGAAATCCGTCTCAGTTCGACGTTATCGTTACATCTAACATGTTCGGCGACATCCTTTCCGATGAGGCTTCGCAGCTTACAGGCTCAATAGGAATGCTCCCGTCTGCGTCTTTAGGCGACAACACAAGAGGCATGTATGAGCCGATTCACGGTTCAGCCCCCGACATCGCAGGCAAGGGAATTGCCAACCCGATTGCAACAATTCTTTCCGCTGCAATGATGCTGAGATATTCATTCTCATTGGCAGCTGAGGCAGACTGCATCGAGGCAGCAGTTGACAAGGTTCTCAACGACGGCTTGAGAACAGCTGACATCGCTGGCGAAAGTGGCGTGATACCTCTTTCCACCACCGAAATGACCGACGCGATTGTCGCAAGGCTATGACTATAGGAAGTGACTGAAAATGTTCGATTCAAGCGAGCTTTTGAATAAACTCGATTCAATAGTCCTTTTCAGAGGCGTTACGAACGGCGAGGTTTTATCCTCGCTTCGTCGCCTCCTGGAAAGCTCCGAAAACCACGACAGAATCAGGCTCTATGCCGACTTTGTCTCTGAATTGTTCAGGCATGGCTATGACTTCGGCTCATACCTCATGGATGCCGTCTCGGAGGACGAGAACGACTATATCAAGCTCCGTTCTGAAAAGCTTGAAATACCCGCAGTCTTGGAGAATTGCGCCAGGGAAGAGCTGAAGATTTTCAGCGAGCTGTCCGAAATCACTTCAAAAGACCTCAGGGAATTCACTGGATACCAAGGCTATCTTCCTGAATTTGAGACCACCAGCTACGACTTTGTGTCTGAATACGAAAGAAGAGCTCTTAATGTCGGATCAACCGGCTATGGAATCTACGCTAAAAACGTCATGTTCCGTGTTGTCGACGGGGAAATCACTCCTCTTCGCTCACCTGATAAGACAAAACTAAGTCACCTCATCGGCTACGAGAGCCAGCGCGAACAGCTCATTGGGAATACTCTTGCGTTCCTTGAAAACCGTCCCTGCGCAAACACTCTTCTCTATGGCGATGCCGGAACCGGCAAGTCCTCAAGCGTCAAGGCAGTTGCAAACTACTTTGCTCCTAAGGGGCTAAGGCTTATAGAAGTCCGCAAGGAACAGCTTCGTGACATTCCGCACATCATGGAATCGGTACGGGACAATCCTCTTAAATTCATAATCTTCATCGACGACCTGTCGTTCAGTGCTGACGACGACAATTTCAGTGCACTCAAAGCGATCCTTGAGGGTTCGGCTTCCGTTCAGTCGCCGAATACGGTTATTTACGTCACGAGCAACCGTAGGCACCTCGTAAAAGAGAGCTTCTCCGACCGCGATGGCGACGATATTCACCGCGGTGACACCATGCAGGAACAGATTTCCATGTCCGAGCGTTTCGGGCTTGTCATCCTCTTCACAAAGCCATCAAAACAGGGCTATCTTGAAATAGTCAAGGGACTGTTCGATGAAATGAAACTCGAATGGACTGACGAAGTCGAAGTCAAGGCTTGTGCATTTGCTCTCCGGAAAGGTGGCTTCACTCCGAGAGCTGCAGAGCAGTTTGTCGATCAATGCGCCGCCGAGCAGATGAAAATTGCAGAAGAAAAGTGAAAATTCTGCGTCAAAGATTGAAAAGGGTACTTGGATTTGTTATACTGAAAGACAGATCTTTTTGGAGCGATGCGGAGGAACATGTTTGAATTTATAGTATGCGCGCTTGCAGGGATAGGGGCAGGCGTGGCAACCGGATTTGCCGGTCTTTCGGCGGCTGTTTATATCTCGCCGATACTTGTAACATTCCTGGGAATACCCTCGTATGAGGCAATAGGAATAGCACTTGCTTCTGATGTGTTGGCATCGGGGGCAAGCTCTTTGACGTATTATCGCCACGGCAACATAAACATCAGAAAGTGCATCCCGCTTCTCGTCTCGATAATAAGCTGTACGATAATCGGAAGCATAGTCGGCTATTTCGTCTCATCAACTGCGATAGGCGACACCGCCATGACCTACTGGACGGTGCTTATCTCTTTGGGACTAGGGCTCAAATTTCTCCTCATGCCGAACGACAACGGCAGGGAAATAGGAGCCACGGAAAAGGCGAGGACGGTAATGTCGGTTCTATTCGGAATGTACACCGGCTTCCTATGCGGATTTCAGGGCACAGGCGGAGGAATGATGATGCTTTTCATACTGACAGTTGTTATGGGCTATGCCCTGAAAACTGCTGTCGGGACAAGCGTATTCATCATGACCTTTACAGCCTTGATTGGTGCCGTATCTCACTTCGCCATAAACGGTATGCCTGACCTCAGTCGCCTTGTAACCTGCGTTGTATTCACGCTTATTGCAGCCCAGATTTCTGCAAGCCTGGCAAATAAGATAAGGGTTTCGAGCTGTAATCTGATAATAGGAGTTCTCCTGGCTGTTTCGGGAGTAATAATGTTGCTTATAAACTTAAGGGACACTGGCTTTGTCGGAATCGACACTCCGATGCTGATTGGAATCGGCTTGGGAGCAGTTGCGGTGATTGTTCTGATACTTTGCTATGAAATAAGACGGCTTAAGAAAACAGACGGAAAAGAGTGAGCAGTCGTGCCGGACGATAAGAAAAAGACACCAAAAAGCAAAATCAAAAGAAACCTCCTGCACAGATTCGTCTGGACTTTCCTTTGGATAATTGCTCAGCCCTATATGGCTATAAGATATGGCTTCAAGACGAAGCATCTTAAACTTAAGGAGCCCTGTCTTGTAGTCTCAAACCACCTTACTGAGATAGACATGATAATGGTCGGCTGCGCATTTCCAAGGCAGATGTATATCGTCGGCGGCGAGCATATAGCTTCAAAGAGCATATTCCCAGTGCTCGATTTCTTCTTCCACCCGATAACCATGTATAAAGCTGACTCCGACACAGCGGCAGTCAAGGAGATAATCCGCAGGCTCAGGGCAGGGCACAGCATCATGCTCTTTCCGGAGGGCAGCCGTTCATTCAATGGCGAGACTGAAACCCTCACGGACAGCATCGGTAAGCTCTGCAAATCCGGAAAATGCGGTCTTGTTACATATCACCTGGGTGGCGGCTATTTCACAGCACCCAGGTGGGCATATACCGTGAGAAAGGGCAAGATGTGGGGCGAGATAAAGTCGTATCTCACAGCCGGTGAGGTCGCAAAGATGTCTCCCCATGAGATAACCGAGCTCATCAACCGTGACATCCACGACAACGCCTATGAACCCCAGCGTGTTGAAATGAACCGCTACAAAGGCGAACGCCTCGCGGAGGGGCTTGAAAACTACCTCGTAATCTGCCCGAATTGCGGGGAGTATAACACCCTCGAGACCTCCGGCGACACTTTCACCTGCCAGCACTGCGGTATGAGTGGAAAGTATAACGAATATGGCTTCCTTGAGGGCGAAAATCTCCCATATGATAATGTCTACGACTGGGGCAAGTGGGTTGAGAATAAGTTCCGGGAGGACCTGTCCGGAAAACAGCCGGATGAGCTATTGTTTACAGATTCCGACCTTAGATTCTACGAAATCGCCCCGAACCACGAGAGGATAACGCTACAGGAAACAGAAATCAGGGGCTACCTTGACAGAATAGAGATCGGCGACAGCGAGTTCAAGCTCTCAGAAATCACTGGCATGGACATGCTCTACTACGGCAAGACCCTCATGTTCACCTGGCAGGGGCGGCATTTCGGACTTACAGGCGAGAACTTCCACGCAGTCCGGTATAAATGGACATATGACTATTACTTAACCGCAAGGTGAGAAGCCTTGCGGATTTTTTATACACAAATGGCGACAGTTTGCATAAATTCTTTTTGATTCAGACTTGACATTTTGGAAATTTTGCAATATCATTAGATATACCACATCTTGAGGTGATAATATGAAACACTTTAAACTTATATTAACCATAGTTCTCTGCGCCGTAATTGGGCTTACAGCTCTATGTGCATGCGGGGACAGCGGGAAAGAATTCGACTATTCCGACTATGGAATCCAGGTCAGCGAGATTGAGGGACTTTCGGACGACTTCATCTTCGGCGTCGACCTTTCTTCCATAATTGAAGTTGAAAACGCCGGCGGAAAGTTCTATGACGAAGACGGCAACGAGACCGACATCTTTGAGCTTCTTGCCTCCTATGACGTCAACTACATAAGAATCCGTCTCTGGAACGACCCATATGACGAGGATGGCAACAGCTTTGGCGGCGGCGGAAACGACCTTGAAACCGACATCGAGATCGCCAAGCGTGCAGTTGCGGCAGGAATGAAAGTCTGCCTCGACTTCCACTACAGCGACTTCTGGGCTGACCCATCCAAACAGACTCTTCCGCGTGAATGGGAGGGCTATACAAGTGAAGAATTAAGACAGGTAGTATACGACTATACCTACAGCGTCCTTGAGGCTTTCGAGGAGACTGGCTGCCTGCCGTCGATGGTTCAGACCGGCAACGAGGTCAACAACGGCATCATGTATCCGAACGGAAAGAATGCAACCTATCAGGCTATCTACATGTCTGCCGCAATGTCGGCTGTAAAGGCGATTGACAGTGATATTCTCACAGTTGTCCACCTTGCCGAGGGTGCTACGTACTCGACCATTTCCGGAAAGCTTGATGAGCTCATTACAGCTGGCGTTGAGTTCGACGTTATCGGTCTTTCGTACTACTCCTACTGGCACGGCTCTATGGCTGATTTCCAGGAGTGCGTTGAGAAGCTCGCCGAGAATTATGACCAGAAGATATGCGTAATGGAGTACTCTTATGGCTACGGAGACGACTCCAACGAATACACCGGCAACATTTTCAGCTCCGCCCTTGAAGAAGCCGGCGGCTACAAGGCTACCGTCCAGGGTCAGGCTTCCTATATCCACGACGTCAACGAAGTTATCGCTTCCGTCGATACCGGCATCGGCTCATTCTATTGGGAGCCGGCATGGCTTCCACTTGCGGGAACATCATGGGCATCGGAATATGCTCATGACTACCTCGTCTCCCAAGGCGACGGCGGAGGAGAGGGAACCGTTTCTTGGGCAAACCAGGCACTCTTTGATTTCGACGGCAACCCACTTGCCAGCCTGAATGCTTTCAAGCTGATGCGTGATTCGGGAACAGCTGAGGAAAATATTCTTGAGATAAACACCGAGATAAGCTGTATGGTCGACCTGTCCTCCTCTGAGGAAATTGCTCTGCCTGAAACTGTAACAGCTCTGACGGATCTCGACCGCTGGGTTGAGCTTGAGATAACCTGGAACGAGGATGAGATAGCCGCAATCTCCGGCGAGGGCGAATACACCGCCACCGGAACAGTAACCTGCGGCGGAGTTGACTATGATATAACAGCCGATGTACTGACATACTATGACTACCTGAAGAACGGCAGCTTCGATGACGACACCGTCACCGGCGACGTCAAGGACTTCGATAACATCACTGCCTGGAGCATGACCGGAACTGACAATTCCTATAGAGTTGAATCGAAGAATGCCCGCACCGGCAGCAATAACCTCAATATCTGGTGTTCATCTGCATTCGAGAACGTTCTCAGCCAGGATATCTATAATCTCACTGCCGGCACCTACGTCTTCTCGGTCTATGCGAGAAGTGCGATGGAGAACTACCTCTATCCCGAGTGCACACTTTATGTGACTGTAGGCGACGAGACATACGAAGCGGAGATAACATGGGGCTCAACATGGAGCGATTGGGTTCAGACAACGGTTGAATTCACTGTCACCGAAACCACTGACATAACCGTCGGAATCAAGTCAACCGGTGCTGCGGCAACCTGGGCTCACTTCGATGATTTCGCACTCGCAAGAAAGGACTAAGCCATGAGTAAATATCAAGTTGGTATGGATATTTCAACCCTCTACGATCTTGAAGAAGAGGGAATAAAGTTCTACGATAACGGCAATGAGGGCGACCTGATCGCAATTCTCGGAAGCTATGGCGTGAATTCTATAAGACTCCGCCTCTGGCATAATCCTTTTGATGAAAACGGTGAGACCTACGGCGCGGGAACCTGCGACCTGCCGAGGGTTACTTCGCTTGCCAAGCGAGTAAAAGCCGCCGGGATGAGCTTCCTTTTAGACATCCACTACAGCGATTTCTGGTGTGATCCGTCGAAGCAGACCATCCCCAAGGCTTGGAAAGGCTTGAGCTTTGAAGAGCTCAAAACAGCCGTCCATAACTATACCATGGAGGTAATCGAGCACTTAAAAGCAAACGGCTGCGAGCCGGACATGGTTCAGGTTGGAAATGAAATAACCGGAGGTATGCTCTGGGAATACGGCAGACTCACCTGGAACGAGGAAAAGGGCTGCCACGACGGCTATGACAATCTCTATGAGCTCTTAAAAGCCGGAGTGGAGGGAGTCAGAAACACGACCAATGCAAAAATCATTATCCACCTTGAGCGGAGCTTTGACAACCCGAGATACCGTGAATTCTTTGACAACATGGTCTCCCGCAACCTGGATTTCGATACTATAGGCTTCAGCTATTACCCCTACTGGCACCATGGCTTTGATGAACTGATCGCCAACATGAACGACATGGCGGAGCGTTACAACAAGGAACTCTACATTGCCAAGACCTCCTATGCGTTCACACTCGATCATTTCGACAAGTCCGGCGAGTGTCAGCACCTGGTGATAGATCACAGCTATGTTCCGGAGGAGGGACAGCCTCTGCCATACCCAATCAGCATAGATGGGCAGAAGCAGTTTATTCATAAGCTTCTCGCACTCCTCCCGGAGGTGAAGAATTTCGCCGGAATATACTATTGGGAGCCCGCATGGCTCCCGAGCCCAAAAGGCACCTGGGCAAGCCTGGGAGCCAGGAAGTATATCCACGAGGAAGACAAGACAGACGGCAACGAATGGGCAAACCAGTGTCTGTTTGATTACGAGGGCAACGCTCTGCCGGCTTTGGAGGAATTTAAAAATTTTTCAGAGGCAGTATGAGCTAAACCCGCTTCACAAGCCGTTCTACGCGGAATTCGTGTTGGATTTGTAAAAATTCTCAATAAAATTTCGGTTTTTGTGTTGACATTTTCGTACAAAAGGTATAAAATAGGCTTGTGCAAATTACATAAATGCCCCGTTAAATATTTGCACATCACTTGCGACTGTGGGGCATAATATCAAAATAACTCTTTCCAAGGAGGAAACTACCATGAAAACAAATTGGCGCAGAATTCTTGCTGTACTTCTTTCTGCTATCATGCTCCTTTCCCTCGTAGCTTGCGGCGATACCTCAAGCGATAGCGGAAGCAATTCGGGCAGCGACAATTCTGCAAACACTGACAGCAGTTCTGATGTTGATACCAGCTCAATCTCCATCACCGTATGGTGCCCCGAAGCAGCGGTTGATCTGACAACATCCCAGCTCGCAGCTTATAACGAAGCTAACGGCACTTCCATCAACTTCACCGTCGAGGCAGTTGGTGAGGGCGAGGCCGCAACCAACATGATCACCGACGTTACCGCCGGCGCAGACATCTACTTCTTCGCTCAGGACCAGCTTGCAAGACTTGTCCAGGCAGGAGCACTCACCCAGGTTTCCAGCTCACTTTCTGAAACCATCACTTCAGAGAACGATGCAGGCTCTGTAGCAGCTGCAACTGTTTCTGGCTCCATCTATGCATTCCCGCTCACCGCTGATAACGGCTACTTCGTATACTATGACAAGAGCGTTATCACCGACGAGTCCGTTCTTGAAGATCAGACCGCTCTTATCGAGGCTGTTTCTGCAGCTGGTAAGACCATCGCTTTCGAGCTCACCGACTCCGGTTGGTATGCAGCATCCTACTTCTTCGCAACTGGTTGCGTATCCGACTGGTCAACTGATGACGACGGAACATTCACCGGCTACACCGATACTTTCAATTCTGATGCCGGTATCGCAGCAGCCAAGGGAATGGCTGAACTCGTCAACAGCTCAGTATTCGTAAACTCTTCTTCTGCCGCTTCCTTCTCAAGTGACGCTGCAGTAGTAGTTACCGGTACTTGGGACTACGCCACCGCTTCTGAAGCTTTGGGCGATAACCTCGGCTGCACCGACCTCTGGAGCTTCACCGTTGATGGCGAGACCTATCACTTAGGTTCTTACTCTGGTTACAAGCTCCTTGGCGTTAAGCCTCAGACTGACGCTACCAAGGCTGCTTACTGCCAGTCAGTAGCTGCTTACCTTTCAAGCGAAGAGTGCCAGCAGGAAAGATTCGACACCCTTGGCTGGGGTCCTTCTAACGTAGCTGTTCAGGCAAGCGACGCTGTTCAGGAAGATGTTGCTCTCGCAGCTCTCTCTGCTCAGAACGAGTATTCAACTCCTCAGGGTCAGTATCCGAACGCTTGGTGGGATACCTCCAAGGCAATCGGTGCTTCCATCCAGGCTCTCGGAACCACAGATCCTTCTGATTCCGACCTCCAGTCCATCCTCGACACCTACACCGCTGGTATTGAGAGCATTCTCTCGAGTGCTTCCACAGCTTGCTGGGTTATCGTTGGTGACATGGACGTAAGCTGGAGCTGCACTGGTGGCGAGAACGGCGAATATCTCCTCACTGAGAACCAGGTTGAGTCCGACGATCCTTACGTTGGTATCTGGGAATATGACATCACTGTTACCGGCGAATCCGGATTCAGAGTTGTTATGTACGGTGCTTGGGATGCAGGCGATTACGATGCTTCTGGTATCGGCTACAGCCACCTCGCTGATGGTTCTGTAGGAACTGAGGGCGGAGACAACAATATCGTTGTTGATCCTGGTTCTTACCATGTAACTCTCGACACAACCGGCGATGCTCCTGTTATCACCGTTGTAGCTAACTGATTTTTAGGATAACTGAAAACCTAACTTAACATCAACCGAAGGGAGTTGGGGGTTATCCCCGACCTCCTTTTGTTTTTTCATTCCAAGGGGACTTCCAAACGGGGAATTCCATATGGAAAAGGGCAGCCCGCCTGATGTAAGGGTAATATCTATAGGAGGATTGAAATGGCTGATAAAATAACCGCAAAAGAACTGAAATATCTGCATTATAGCAAACCGATGAGACTGCTCTTTTCCATCTGGAACTTCATCATTGATATTCCGAACAAACTTTGGCACCTTATCTGCGCAATAGGAAGAGCATTCAAGAGCTTCGGTCTTGCAGTTGCACATGAATTCCAGGATATTTTCCTGACATTTAAAAACGGCGACTGGAAGACGAGAATTTCATTCGTGGTAATGGGCTTCGGCTCAATAGCAAGAGGGCAGGTAATGAGAGGCTTACTCTTCTTCCTGTTCGAGGTAGTATTCATTGTCTATACTGCTGTGTGGGGCGTTCACTGGATTGCTAAGCTTTCGCTCAAAAATCTCACCCCAACCACAACACAGATGGTCACAACCACCGTTGCCGGTATCGACATGGAGGTTGAAACCACCGTTTACGGCGACAACACTTTGCAGATCCTGATTTATGGAGTTCTCTCCATACTCTTCGTTTTCTGCTTCATCTATACCTGGCGTCTCAACGTCAAGCAAAACAAGGAAGCTCAGGCTATTCTTGCAAAGGGCAAGAAGCTTAAGTCCGGCAAGGACGACCTCAAGTCCTTAGTCGACGATCAGTTCCACAAGACTGTTCTGGCACTTCCTGTTTTAGGCATCGTAATCTTCACTGTTATCCCGATAGTGCTGATGATTATGATAGCTTTCACTAATTACGACTTTAACCATACTCCTCCTGTAAATATGTTTGAATGGGTAGGATGGGATAACTTCAACCAGCTCTTCACATGGGGCAACGGAACCTCGACGTTCTCTGCAACGTTCGGCGAGCTCCTCTCATGGACACTCATCTGGGCATTCTTCGCAACGTTCACTAACTACTTCATTGGTATGCTCGTTGCAATGATGATCAATAAAAAAGGCATCAAGCTTAAGAAGCTCTGGAGAGGAATTTTGGTACTCACAATCGCTATTCCTCAGTTCATTTCGCTTCTCTATGTTTCCAAGATGTTCTCAGACGAGGGTCTTGTCAACAGATTCCTCATCAACAACGGTGTTGTCTCGTCGGCAGTTCCGTTCTGGACAGATCCGACGATGGCAAGAGTCATGGTAATCCTTATAAACATCTGGGTCGGTGTACCTTACCTGATGCTTATCACGACTGGTGTTCTCATGAATATCCCGTCTGACCTCTATGAGTCTGCAAGAATCGACGGTGCAAACCCGGTTCAGCAGTACTTCAAGATCACTCTTCCTTACATGTTCTTCGTAACGGGACCGTATCTCCTGACTAGCTTCACTAGCAACATGAACAACTTCAACGTCATCTATCTTCTGACCGGCGGCGCGCCCTACACTCTCTCAGACAGTGCAGGAAAGACCGACCTGTTGATCACATGGCTCTACAGACTGACCGTAACTAACAACGACTACAAGACAGCGGCAGTCATCGGTATCATGGTATTCGTAGTCGTGGCGGTAATCTCGCTGATTGTATACAACGTCTTGCCGTCTATGAAGAATGAGGAGGACTTCCAGTAATGAAAAAGGCTTCAAGTATCCGTAGAAACAGAATACTCTCGAACACTGCAATCTACATAATCCTTGTTGTTATGTCAATAATCTGGATTATACCGTTTGTATTCATACTCCTCCAGTCATTCCGTACTGAAAACACCTGGATGGTAGGATATGTTATCCCTCAGCAGTGGGGCTTCGACAACTACATAAACCTGTTCACCCAGACCTCATTCCTCCAGTGGTATAAGAACACATTCATCATAGCCGCTTGCAACGCTGTTTTGCAGACTTTCATGGTCACAATGATGGCTTACGCTCTTTCGAGACTTCGCTTCAAGGGCAGAAAGTTCCTCATGAACGCAATACTGGTTCTCGGAATGTTCCCAGGCTTCTTGACGATGATCATCCTTTACTACGTCTTAAAGGGCATGGGTCTTACGCAGGAGGGCGCAGTTCCCGGACTTATCCTCGTCAACTTCGCTTCCTCAGGTATGGGCTACTATGTATTCAAGGGCTTCCTCGATACAATTCCGAAGAGCCTTGACGAGGCGGCAAGAGTTGACGGCGCAACCAGATTCCAGGTAATGCGCAAGATTATACTTCCGCTTTCAAAGCCAATTATGATTTACACCATTCTGACAGCATTCATGGCACCCTGGGCTGACTACATCTTCGCCTCGTATATCGCATTCGGCACGTCGAGCGGCTATAACGTAGCGGTCGGACTTTATTCGTGGCTGTCTAAGGACATGATAAACTCGAACTACACGCTGTTCTGCGCCGGAGGCGTTTGTATAGCGATTCCGATTACGATTCTGTTCATGTGCCTGCAGAAATACTATGTTGAGGGCGTCACCGGTGGCGCAGTCAAAGGATAATAGGAGGGAAGATATATGGCAACAGTCAAACTTACAAATGTTAAAAAGATTTACGACAAGAATGTCGTCGCAGTTCAGGACTTCAATCTTGACATCGCTGACCAGGAATTTGTCGTATTCGTAGGACCATCCGGCTGCGGAAAGTCCACTACTTTAAGAATGATAGCAGGTCTTGAGGATATCTCCGAGGGAACAATAGAGATTGACGGAACCGTCGTCAATGACCTTGAGCCTCGTGACCGTGACATAGCAATGGTATTCCAGAACTATGCACTTTACCCGCACCTCACAGTCTTCGAGAACATTGCTTTCCCGCTGAGATTGAAGAAAGTCGATAATGACACCGTCTATAATAAGGTCACCGAGGTTGCAGAAATCTTAGGCATCACCGACTACCTTATGAGAAAGCCCCGTGCTCTTTCAGGCGGTCAGAGACAGAGAGTTGCAATAGGCAGAGCAATGGTCAGAGACGCGAAAGTACTCCTCATGGATGAGCCGCTTTCCAACCTCGATGCAAAGCTCCGTAACCAGATGAGAGCTGAAATCATTCTTCTTCGTAAGAGAATCAATTCGACATTCATCTATGTAACCCATGATCAGACCGAGGCTATGACCTTGGGCGACAGAATAGTCATCATGAAAGATGGCTTCATCCAGCAGGTCGGAACACCTGAAGAGGTCTTCGACATGCCTGTGAACCTCTTTGTCGCAGGCTTCATCGGAGCTCCCCAGATGAACTTCTACAAGACCGAGCTCGTCAAGGATGGCAATGACTACTATGTCACTCCGTTCGGAACCAAGATGAAAGTAAGCGAGCAGAAAGCAGCTGGTCTCAGAGCCAAGGGAATAGGTTCACAGAGCATTGTGTTGGGCGTAAGACCTGAGCATATCACCCAGGGAACTCCCGGCTCCAACGATTCATTCACCGCAACCATCGTTGTAAACGAAATGATGGGAAGTGAGTTCCACCTCCACACAACCTGCCCGGACGGATCCGAGTGCATCGTAAGATTCCCGACGCTCAACCTGAGCCATGAGCAGCGCGCAGCTCTCACTGCGGGAAATGAAGTCACCCTCACATTTGGCGGTGCCGCAATGCATCTATTCGACCCTGAAACCGAGAGAAATCTCTTGGCAGATTGAACTGGAGTGTAATCGATGGATAAGTTCATAGTAAATATAATCCACCGCCCTGAGCTTTCTCCCGAATACGCGGAGAAAGTTACAGGCAGAGGAAAGAAAGAAAATGTCGGTGCGGATGATTTGCACGATGAGTCGCTTGACATATTCGTTTTCCAGCAGGAAACCGCACACGCAAACGGTTTGAAAACCACAATTCAGATAACCTATGCATCGCTCTTCAACGACATAATTGTCGACATGGCGAAGCATGACCATGAGGTTTATGGCGACGAAATCGCCTTGAGCCTCCTGGGTCTTCCCTGCAAGCAGTTCAAGGAAAAGTACAAGACCAAGGACTTCTGCATCTGGATGTTCTCGGAAGAGGACAAGATGGCGATAATCGACGACTGCTTCTCCTTATTCTATGAGAAATTTGGGTTCTATCCGCAGTCGACCGGCTCCTACTATCTTGATGCATTCTGCATCAACTACATCAAGGAGAAGTACCCATCTGTCACCTGTGCAGTAGCCACTTGCTGGGAAGAGGGTCCGAAAGCCTATCATACCTGCAATAACAGTTGGTATACATTCATGGATGGCGGACCGTGGACACCCTGGATTCCCTCGAAGCACAACACCCATTGCCCTGCAATGAGTAAGGAGGACGACAGCGGAATCGTTGCGATTCCTCACTTGTCAAGAGACCTCATCGCCTGCTTCGATGGCAATGGCTCCAATTTCGGAACCCATCCGCAGAATGTCTTAAGAGGCTTGGTTTATAAGGACAACGAGCTTCCGTACTTCTTCAATCTTGTAGATCAGTACAGACACCTTGGAAAGTATAATAATGGCTTAGCTTACAACATGGTCTTCGTCGGACCCGGATGGCTCAATAAAGCCGGAAGATGGGAAGCACCTTATGAACTCTTGAAGAAGTCCTATGAGGACGGAATGGCTTATTATGGCAAGCTCAAAAAAGAGGGCAAGTGCGACGACATGACGATGGCTGAGTTCGCCGACTACTACCGCTCAGTCAAGAGCTACGATGAGCCGGAGGTCGCTCTCTGGAAAGACATTCTCTACGGTTCGCAGAAGCAGTACTTCTGGTATTGCGACCCGTATATGAGAGCCTGCCTCGACTTCAATCAGGGCGGAGCCATGATAGACCTGCGTCCGTATGTCGCCCAGCTCGACTGGAAGTGTGGCATCGGAACAGACCACGTCTACGACGCATCCTACCCCTATCTCATCCAGGCTAACTACCGCGCCGGCTACTTCACCCACTATGCAGGTGCAGGAACCGTCAAGTCCCTGAAAGTTTCCTGCGGAAGTGAAGAGATTGACCTGGCACTCGCCCGCTGCAAGGCATCCTGGTCAAAAGAGGGCGAGGACACAGTCATCACGACAACACCGGTTGAAATCAAGTTCTCTGACTTTACGATGGAGCTTCAGTCCAAGTTCACATTCAAGCGTGGAACAGGCGAAATCATCATCGAGAGAAATATCTTGAACGATGTCGGCGACCACGAGGTAACGTTTGACGAGTACTTCACCGGCGCGTTCGGCACAACCGAATATCAGTCGGATATGACAAAGCTTAAGCTTATCTGCGAGAGCGAAACCGAGTGTGAAACTGTCGACTTCAACTACAAGTGCAGGATAGTGGATGTACCTAACGCCACTTCCGTCAGGGTCATAATTCCTGATGTTGAAACAATAGTTGAAATGACCGGCGACAACGATATGGGAGAGTTCGAGGAAGGTCACGCTTTCTCGCCGTCCTACCGGCTTTCACTTAAGAAGAAGCTCAATAAAGGAGGTATGAGAACATGTCTCAAGCTACAAAAGGCAGACTGAACTATCGCTGTCCCCAGTGCTTCCAGCGCGACATAGACATGGATTTGTTCTATGACGCCGATAAAGAGGAGTACTACTGCCTCCGCTGCTGCTTCCGCGGAAGCGAGGAGAAGATACTTAAGATGAATGAGCAGATCAAGGACAAATACGGGCTCATCATGGCAAGAATCGACTCTTTCGGCGAAGACTCGGGAGACCTCGAATATCATACCTACAAAAAGGGTGAACTTTAACTTTTAAAGCGGCAATGGTGCAGCTGCGGCGGAATTGCCGTGGCTGCACTTTTCTGACATGGAGGCATTTATGAAAAGACTTATTGCGCTATTGCTCGGGTTTATGATTCTGCTGACTGCTTGCGGAAGCACTGCGGAAACTGTCAGCGGCTACACTGCGGCGGAGGTTACTCTTCTTGAAGAGAACATCCCCGACGACAACTATGGAAACTACTACGAAATTTTCGTCTATTCGTTCTGTGATTCTGACGGAGACGGAATCGGCGACTTCAACGGAGTCACATCGAAGCTAGACTATATCAAAGACCTCGGCTACACCGGAATCTGGTTTATGCCGATAACCGAGGGCTACTCATACCATAAATACGACGTCACCGACTATTACAATGTCGACTCACAGTTCGGAACGATGGAGGACTTTGAGAACCTGGTCGAGGAGGCTCACGCAAGGGGCATAAAGATTATAATCGACCTGGTTGTCAACCATACCTCGAGCGAGCATCCCTGGTCCAAATCCGCAATCCAGAGTGCCTGGGACGGCGATACCAGCGGAGAATACTATGACTACTACAACTTCTCCGAAACCGCCCTCGACGGCTACAGCTACTACAACGGCATCTATTATGAAGCCAGGTTTACCTACAGTATGCCTGACCTGAACCTTGACAGCGAAAACGTCCGGGCAGAAATCGAAAACATAATTGAATTCTGGATAGACAAGGGAGTAGACGGCTTCCGCCTCGACGCCTGCACCAGCTTCTATACCGGCGACTATGTCAAGAGTGCAGAGTTCTGCGCATGGCTCACCGACGTCGCACAGAAGTATAATCCCGATGCATTTGTCGTAGGCGAGGTGTGGGAGTCCGACTCAATCGTCAAGACCTACTATGAAAACGCTCCCGAAACCTCATTCTTCGCGTTCTCCGTCTCTCAGCAGGAGGGCTATATCAACATGACATTCTCGAATGCCTATCCTGCCAACTACTTCTGGACCTATGCGAACACCGTCTATAAGACCGCCAACAGCGGCGAGTCGATAGCCTGCCCGTTCCTTGACAACCACGATACCGGAAGAATTGCCGGCTCCGTAGGACGGGATGAGAACAAGATCAAATTCGCCTATGGAATGCTTTCGCTCCTCAACGGCACGACGTTCACGTATTATGGCGATGAAATAGGAATGGTCGGCTCTGGCGACGACCCGAACAAGAGAATCGCTATGCTCTGGGACAACTCCGGCGAGAACCTCACCGACAATCCTCCCGGAACAACGGCTTCATCCTATGCTTTCGACGGGGTAGAGGAGCAATATGCTGATGAGACTTCAATCCTGAACTACTACAAGCGTTGCAACAACATCCGCAATGCATTCCCTGAGATAGCCCGCGGCGAAATGAAGATGACCTACTACAGCGACATGGACGTCCTCATCTTCTCGAAGACCTGGGAAGAGAGCACGATAACAATAGTTGTGAACTTCTCAACCGAGGAGAAGACAGTAGAAATGGACTTAGGCGAACTTCAAGCAGAACTTGCAGTCGACGGCAACGTCACCTACGAAAACGGCGTCCTGACCTTGCCGGTGTATTCGTTTGCGGTGTTCAAATAAATTTTGATTTCTTCCGGAAAAGTATTGACTTTTGCAAGAAAATCGCTTATAATTGAAACAGGAAGGTGGGCGTCATCCCGCCGGTGCGACCGGCACCTAAAATCCGAAAGTTAAGCCAGACTTTGGGCTGGACCGTTGGCAGGCAACAGAAAAACCTGAAAGCTATGCAGTAGAACGGGTAACCGGATGGAACTGAAAGTCGGCGGACGACAGAAAAACCGGTCATTTGAGAGGAAGTCGAGTAACGCTACGGCATTGCAGACTTCTTTTTCGTATCAAGACAAGGGACTGTTGAATATGCGTAGTAAGAAAGAAGTAATTTCGATTGTAACGGCTTGCGCAGAAAAGTATCATGCAGAGCTTGAGAGCAAAACCATGCTATTTATTTGCATTGACAAGCACAGGAGGACTTCTTTCTTCGAGTTTTCATTCTTTGATTATAATTTTTTGCACCTGACGGGGTTAAGAACAACTGAAATGTTCATGAACGATATGAGGAGAGAATCTAAAGAGGGAATAGTGCATACAAGTATTCCGGCAGTCAGATTCTATGAGAAATGCCTGGATCACAGACTGACAGAAAGCGATTTTGAACTTTCTGATAAAGGCACAACTGACCTGAAGCTTGATGTTCTTCCGCTGTTGATCAGTAAAAATTTATCTGCCAATATGATTGGGGATTTCAGTTCAACTCATCCAAAACTCTACACAGAAAAAGTTGCTGGTGGAAAGAATGCCTACATAGGATTCATCTTCGATACAATGTCTCAAAAATACGTTCCCAATACGGTTATCAAGGATGATATACGGAAGAACATTACTAATGCCGTCAGGATTATTGCTACATATAGAAAAGGTAAGACTGACGATCATTACTCCGAATGCGTTTACGCCGCCACAAAGGTTGATTGGGACAAAATTAAATATCCTGAAGAGTTTTCTTATCTATCAAAGCCGGTTAGTAGTGATGAAAATGCTCTGTTGACTACGGTATAGTTGTCGGCATTTATTTGAGTTGTGCACCCTGCACAAAATCCATCATATAATTTTGTGCAATATTCCGATAAATTTTTATTGGACATTAGCTTAAGAATGTGTTATACTATGTATGTACAGCTTAAGTCGCTTTTTATGGTTTTCTGGAGCAAATTCAGAGCCTGTTTTGCGACGAGGGCGACAAAAGTGACGATTCAAGGATGCCTGGAGTTGACCTTTCGGAATTGGATGACCCGTCAGGTGCGCCGGTCAGGCTTGAGACGTCCAATTTATTTTGATATTTGGAGGAAAAAAACATGAAGAAATTTTTAGCTGTTGCGACGGCTCTCGTCCTCGCAATAAGCTCACTTTGCGTGTTTGTTTTTGCGGATGATGAAGTACAGATTAGCTTCTCCGACGTTTCCGTTACTGGCAGATGGAGCAGCTCAACCACTTATCCTGCTAATTCTGATGGTAGCTTGACTGTCGATTATACCAGTCAGTATCAGGAAATTTGGTTCGTAGTACCGTCTACTGTAACTGGCACTATTACCAGCGTTACTGTTAACGTTACCAGCGGTACTGCATCTGATCTTTGCCTTAAGATCTATGATGAGAATAACACTGCTGTTGTTACCAAGTACAATAGCAACACCTATACTTTGACAGAAGACCAGGTTACCACCTTGGCAAGTGCTTCTACTGTAAAGATTGCTATTATGTATCAGGGCACTGCTGGTGAGACCTACACATTCAGCGACGTCACAGTCACCACTCAGGAGACTACTTCTTCTGGTACTGAGGGAAATGAAACTGTCACAATCGACGGCGTAACTTATGACGTTGTTTATGACAATGAACTTGACAGCTTGACTGGTTGGTCTACCATCATTACAGTCACTGATGAGGTCTATGGATATTTGAGCACTAGTGGTGCTCTCATTCAGGTTGATTTTGCTGATAGTGTAAGCTGGCTTTGGGCACAGCTCGTAGTTCAGCAGACATCTGGTAGCTGGGATCAGGAATATCTGAATGAGTGGAGTGAGAGTTTTGGCTCTTCAACATTGACCATTAATGTTGCAAGCTACGGATTGACTTCCAGTTCTTACTTCCTGTCGGGTGATTCACAGATTATCCTGAACATGGGCGACAACATGGTTGCTAGCAATGTTAAGATTCTTGTTCCGTCCACTGGTGACGATAACAACAATAATAACAACACTTCCACCACTTCTACCATGTCCGGTCTGATCTATGTTAACGATGAGTATCATGCAATCAAGCTCAATGGTCACTTTATCGTTTTGGCTCATACTGATGACAATGGTGATGGCGTTTGCGATCTTTGCCACCAGGCTTTCTCTGCTGATGAGGAAGAGTCTTCTGACATCGTTATGGAAGATGTAGAGGTTGAGCAGCCCGCTGAGGATACTGATATTGAGACCGAGGAAGACGGTGAGGATATCGATGTTGGCGATACCGGCAGCGATGCTGAGGAAACCACCGATTCCAACCCTACTACTGGTGTTGTTCTTGTCCTCGTTCCTATGGCAATCGCAGGCTTCGCAGTAGTTTCTTCCAAGAGAAGATAATCTGAAATAGTTTAATAAGAAATATTCCGCCCCGAGACCAATCCATCCCGGGGCGGTTCTATACTCGTATTATAAAAGATATTTTTGCATATATATGCGGAAATATCTTTTAGATTAGTTGACAATCCCAAAGTCTTATGCTAAAATTAGATAATAATTATTGAATGGAGGCAGAAATATGGAAATTTCAAGGGATGCATATCTTCAAAAGCTTGTTTCAAGAATGCATAATGGTCTGATTAAGGTTGTCACTGGTATCAGACGATGCGGAAAGTCATATCTTCTTTGCAACATATTCAAGAACTATCTTCTTTCTCATGGTGTTTCAGAGGATCATATAGTTGAAATGGCGTTTGACGACAGGGAGAATCTGAAATACCGTGACCCTGACGTGTTCTATAGCTTTGCAAAGTCGCAAATGGTCGAGGATGGCATATATTACTTTCTCCTGGACGAGGTGCAGCTGCTTGGCAGCTTTGAATCGGTGCTTAATGGACTTTTGAGACGGAGTAATGCCGATATTTATGTAACAGGAAGCAATGCCAGATTTCTTTCCCGCGATGTTATAACCGAATTCAGAGGTCGTGGTGATGAGGTTCATATGCAACCTTTAAGCTTTTCCGAGTTTATGTCTCAGTATCAGGGAGACAAACTGAGCGGATGGAATGAGTATATACTTTATGGCGGCTTGCCGCCGGTGGTTCTCGCAAAAGAGCCGGAGCATAAAATCGAAATGCTTGATTCTCTTTTTTCTGAGACCTATATTTCGGATATAGTTGGTCGAAATAAAATTCGCAATGTTGGCGAAATGGAAGACCTTTTGAACATAATTGCATCAAATATCGGAACACTGACAAGCCCAACAAAGCTTCAGGCAACTTTCAAGTCAGTCAAAAAGTCGAAAATAACCGCGACAACTATTACAAAATATCTTAATTACTTGTCCGACAGCTACCTGATTGAATATGCAAAGCGTTATGACATAAAGGGAAAGGCTTATATTGAGACGCCTTTGAAATATTATTTTACTGACCTCGGACTCAGAAATGCCCGGATCAATTTCAGGCAGATTGAAATTCCGCATAGCATGGAGAATGTCATATATAATGAACTACGAAATCGGGGATTTAACGCCGATGTAGGAACTGTGGTAATCTCCGTAAAGAATCAGTGGGGGAGTGTTTCGAGAAAACAGCTTGAAGTGGATTTTGTTGCGAACAAGGGATCGAAGAGATATTACATTCAATCTGCTTATGCAATTCCAGATGATGTAAAGCTGAATCAGGAAATAAGACCTCTGAAAGCTATCGATGACTCATTCAAAAAGATAGTAATAACCTCAGATGCTCCGGCACCTTTCTATTCCGAAAATGGAATCCTGACAATGAGCATTTTTGATTTTCTTTTGGATAAGAATAGTCTTGATTTCTGAATCAAAAATCCCCCGGGAGAATTCCCGGGGGATTTATTATACCTGAATTAACCTTTCAGCCTATCACTGATTAGACAGCTCAACCAGATAATCATATCTGTTCTTAGCGTTGTCAACAGCGGAGTCGAAGAGCTTTTCGGCTCTCTCAGGGTTAGAGCGTGCGAGGGAGTTGTATCTGACCTCACCCATGAGGAAGTCCTTATACTCAGCGGTCGGAGCCTTGGAGTCGAGGTGGAACGGATTCTTGCCCTCAGCAGCGAGTCTCGGATCGTATCTGTAAAGGTGCCAGTAGCCTGCGTCAACGGCTTTCTTCTCCTCGGTCTGAGCAATGCTCATGCCGCCCTTGATACCGTGGTTGATACAAGGAGCATAACCGATGATGATGGACGGTCCGTGGTAGCTCTCAGCCTCAGCAATAGCCTTGATGCACTGGTTGTAGTCTGCGCCCATTGCAACGTGAGCAACATATACATAGCCATAGGTCATTGCAATGCCAGCCAAGTCTTTCTTCTTGATAGCCTTACCAGCTGCAGCGAACTGAGCGATAGCACCAGTAGGTGTAGCCTTGGAAGCCTGTCCGCCGGTGTTGGAGTAAACCTCGGTGTCGAATACGAAGATGTTGACGTCGATGTTCTGAGCGATTACGTGGTCAAGTCCGCCGAAGCCGATATCATAAGCCCAGCCGTCGCCGCCGAAGATCCACATTGACTTCTTTCTAAGGAAGTCTTTCTCCTTGAGAACTTCCAAAGCCTCGGGAGTTCCGATCTTCGGAAGAATTTCAACGAGCTTGTCGGTAGCTACGCTGTTAGCCTGACCGTCGTCTACTGTAGCGAGATACTCATCTACAACAGCCTTGCACTCGGGGCACTCGAGAGTCTCGGAAATCTTCTGGAGCTTAGCGATATTTCTCTCACGGATGGTGCTCTGAGCGAGATACATACCATAGCCAAACTCAGCGTTGTCCTCGAAGAGGGAGTTAGCCCAAGCAGGACCCTTGCCAGCTCTGCTGGTGGTATACGGTGTAGACGGTGCGGAGCCGCCCCAGATAGAGGAGCATCCTGTTGCGTTGGCGATATACATTCTGTCGCCGAAGAGCTGAGTGACAAGCTTAGCATAAGGAGTTTCGCCGCATCCAGCACATGCGCCGGAGAATTCGAGCATAGGCTGCTTGAACTGCGAGCCCTTGACGGTGGTGTCCTTGAACTTAGCATGAACCTCAGGCTTGTCAGCAAGTGAACGAGCATAGTCGAAGACTTCCTGCTCTGCCATCTGGCTTTCAAGCGACTTCATAGAGAGTGCCTTTTCGCCTTTCTTGCCGGGGCAAACGTTTACGCATGAGCCACAGCCTGTGCAGTCGAGAGCGGACATTGTCATTACGAAGTAGTAGCCGGGCATACCAGTTGCGGGCTTAGCCTTTGCCTTAGCAGCCTCAGGAGCGTTGTTAAGCTCTTCCTCAGTCATGATTGAGGGACGGATAACAGCGTGCGGGCAGACGTAAGAGCAGAAGTTACACTGGATGCAGTTATCGGAGTTCCATGACGGAACGTCGATAGCGATTCCTCTCTTCTCATAAGCAGCGGAGCCCTGCGGGAATGTGCCGTCAGCATTCTTAACGAATGTGGAAACGGGGAGCTTGTCGCCCTGCTGAGCGTTGCAAGGAATGAGGATGTCGTTGACGAAGTTGACAAGAGTCTCATTCTCGCCGGTAGCCTTGGGCATACCGATCTCAGTGTCAGCACTTGACTTCCAGGATTCAGGAACGTTGACTTCAACAATCTGCTCGCAGCCAGCGTCGATAGCGTCGTGGTTCATCTTGACGATTGCTTCGCCCTTCTTGGAGTAGGAAGCGGTAGCGGCATCTTTCATATACTGGATAGCCTGGTCAATCGGGATGATGTTAGCAAGCTTGAAGAATGCAGACTGCAAAACAGTGTTGATTCTTGAACCCAAGCCAATCTTCTTGCCGATTTCGATACCGTTGATGATATAGAACTTGATATTGTTGTCGGCGATATATCTCTTGACCTGTCCGGGGAGCTTCTCATCGAGCTCGTCAACTGACCACTGGCAGTTTAAGAGGAATGTTCCGCCGGGCTTTACGTCCTGAACTATATCGTACTTGTTGATGTAGGATTCGTTATGGCAAGCAACAAAGTCAGCCTGGTTGATGAGGTATGTTGACTTTATCGGAGTATCGCCGAAGCGAAGATGAGAAACGGTTACACCGCCTGACTTCTTTGAGTCATAGGAGAAGTAAGCCTGAACATACTTGTCGGTGTGGTCGCCGATGATCTTGATGGAGTTCTTGTTTGCGCCGACGGTACCGTCAGAGCCAAGACCCCAGAACTTGCAGGAGATAGTTCCCTTAGGAGCAGAGTCGAGCTTGCCCTCGGACTTGAGCGAAAGATGAGTAACATCGTCGTCGATGCCGATTGTGAATCTCGGCTTGTAATCGCTGCAGCAAGCGCAGTTGTCATAAACAGCCTTGATCTGGTCAGGAGTGGTGTCCTTGGAACCTAAGCCATATCTGCCGCCTGCAACAGGAACGGAAGCAAACTTAGAATTCTTAAGAGCTGCAACAACATCGAGATAAAGAGGCTCGCCCAAAGAGCCGGGCTCCTTGGTTCTGTCAAGAACACTGATCATCTTGACAGTGTCAGGAATAGCTTCAACAAGCTTGTCAGCTACGAACGGTCTGTAAAGTCTTACCTTGACGAGACCGAGCTTTTCGCCCTTAGCGTTGAGGTAATCAATAGTCTCTTCGATAGTGTCGCAGACTGAACCCATAGCGACGATGACCTTTTCAGCGTCAGGTGTGCCATAGTAGTTGAAGAGCTTGTAGTTGGTGCCAATCTTAGCGTTGACCTTGTCCATATACTCTTCTACAACGCCGGGAACAGCATCATAGTAGGAGTTGCAGGCTTCTCTTGCCTGGAAGAAGATGTCGGGGTTCTGAGCGGAGCCTCTGAGTACTGGGTGCTCAGGGTTGATGGAACGGTTTCTGAATTCCTCAAGAGCGTCCCAGTCGACCATTTCAGCGACGTCAGCCTTGTCCCAGGTCTCGATCTTCTGAATCTCGTGAGAGGTTCTGAAGCCATCGAAGAAGTGGAGGAAAGGTACTCTCGACTTGATGGTAGCTAAATGTGCGATTGTTCCAAGATCCATAACCTCCTGAGGGTTGGTGGAGCAGAGCATAGCAAATCCGGTCTGACGGCAGGCATAGATGTCTGAGTGGTCGCCGAAGATGTTAAGAGCGTGAGATGCAACGCATCTTGCCGAAACATGGATAACGCAGGGGAGAAGCTCACCGGCAATCTTGTACATGTTCGGGATCATAAGAAGAAGACCCTGTGATGCAGTGTAGGTGGTGGTGAGTGCACCGGCTGTCAATGAGCCGTGAACTGTACCAGCGGCACCTGCCTCAGATTGCATTTCGGCAACTCTTACAGGAGTACCGAAAAGGTTAGTCTGTCCCTTAGCAGACCATGAGTCGGTAACCTCTGCCATAACGGACGAGGGGGTGATGGGATAGATGGCAGCTACTTCTGTGAACGGATATGACGCCCAAGCGGCAGCATTATTGCCATCCATTGTTTTCATTTTTCTTGCCATTAAAAATCCTCCTTGATTGATAGGATAGTTTTGAATAAGGGTTATGGTGCAAGCATGTATGCTTGTAAGCACAACTGTACACTGTATATTTTATCATAATCTCGGGAAATAGTAAAGAGGAAATTGAGCAAACACCAAAGATTTTTTTGAAAACTTTATGTTAAAAAAGCGTCCACAGTTTCCCGTGAACGCTCTTAATGTCAGGTTAAGATTAAGATCAGTCAATTCCAAGTGCTTTTTCAGCGGTGTAACGCTTGATGGACTTCTCGTTGACTTCAACTTCATAGGTAGCGAGCCTCTCGTTGATGAGGGTTGTGTAATCATCATCAAAGAGTGCTTCGAGGTAGGAATCTCTGTTGGCTTCATAGAGGTCGTCACGCTCAAGGATGTCGAGTCTTTCAACGAGATAGAAGCAGGTGTCATCCTGAATAACAGAGTATTCACCGACATTGCAGGTGGTGAAGACGTAGTTTATAAACTTCTCACTGGGTGAATCGCCATCGATGGAGATAATGGACTCGTTGGCGTATTCGTCCTCTTCCTCATCATCTTCAACTGCTACTTCCTCTGCCTCTTCTTCCTCGGTGTCTTCATCCTCGGATTCTTCAGCTTCAGCAGCTGCCAGGATTTCTGCATACTCAGCTATAAGATCGTCCATAGACTCGCCAGCCTCAGCTCTTTCAAGGTAGGAGTTGGCAACTTCAAGCATTTCGGCCTTGTAATCTTCATCTATAGCGTCGTCAGCACTCTCGGAAAACTCGAAAGTGATGTACTTGATTCTGGCATAGTTCTCTTCGAGGTAGTCCTTGATGTCGTCCTCGGTGGTGCCGTTAAGACCGCCGACTTCATAGTAGGCGTTAAAGACGTCCTCTTCCATCATGGTGGCTATTGCGACTTTCTTCACGGTGTCTTCTGAAATTCCAGCCGCCTCATAGGTGTCGCTGTAGGACTCCCATGTGTTCGCAACAGAGGTCTCGATATTTGCAAGCTCAGTTTCACTGAGTTCAAGCCCCAGCTCATCAAAGAGCTTTGAAACAACGACATACTGCTTGCACATGTCAACGGCATAGTCGCTCATGTAGTCGGAAACAGACTGACCGTCGATGGTTTCGTCCAGGAGGGAATATCCAAAGAGATAATAGTAATAATAGGTCGAATCCTCTTCAGCAAGCTCATAAACAGCCGCAGTGTAGCCGGCACCCTGATAGTAGATATACATGCCAGCGTTGACGGTAACGTCGTCAACCTTGACTATCCAGGAGGTGTCGCCGCATCCGGTCATAGAGAAAACGACCGCAAAAATCGTCAGAATGACGAGTGCTTTTCTTAACAACTTGTTCATTTTAAAGATGTCCTTTCAGATGGGAAATTCAGCGAAATGCCGATAACTAATATAGTATACAACATTTCATCCGATTTGTCCATACTAAATTTCATTATTCTGTATCGGTTTCTTCATCATAAGATGACTCTTCATCCACAGATGTGTCAACCGGTATACCGTAAACCTCGGCAGGAGCTTCACCGTAGGTGGTGATATAGGCTCTCTCGATAACAATGTCGCTTGCCGGCTGGTAGGTGTCGAGAATTTCAACGTTCATAATCTCGTCAAAGACGTCCCAGCCGTCGTAAACCTGGGCGAAAATCGTGTACTTCTGGGTGAAGTTCGGAATTCCGCCGTATTCGTAGTAAACCGAACCCAGAGCGTCGCCACAGCTTCTTTTCAGAGCATCCTCGTCCATATAGACGTCGTCGATGTCGTTGATGAAGAAGAATGTTGAGCCTGCGCAGTTTTTCTGGAACGGCCACATTCCTGTTGTCCCCACAAACGAAGCCATCGAGCCCTTTACTGCCCACAGCTTGTCGGAAATCTCCGCTTCTATTGCTGTTTCATCTGCGCCATCATTGTCGCCGTTCGGATCAGCATCTATAGCTCCACCCAGAGCATAGGCTGAATCGACGACTGCACAGACATAGGTTCCGTCGTAATATCCCGACTCAACAAGACCGGTGAAATATTCGTAGTACTCAGGAGCTTCTTCCGGGTACAAAACAGCAGAAATATTGCCTATATTCGTTTCAAAAACTACAACCGGGTTGTCGTCCTCCGGCTCCTCAAGCTGGATGAAGTCAATCTCGTCGGGGATTCCAGCCTGTCTAGCTCCTGCAAGCCAGATAAGAAGCACGAACACCAATATGACGATTATAGCGACCAGCGACACCCGGAAATACTTCCGGAATGCAGGGGAGTTCAGGGGATTTTTCTTTCTTGGGTTTTCGTAATCAGATTCCATTTATCGTTCCTTTCTTTAAGGGTAAAATTCTGAAAATTTTCTAATAGAAATATTACCCCGAAAGAGAGTCAAAGTCAAGTGCCGGGGCTAAATTTTCATCAAACTTTGCCCCTTGCACTAGATTTTCCTGACGACGGTACCCTGCCTTGTCTCTTCAACCGAATATCCGAGCTCGGTTATCTTAGACCTCAGCTCATCAGCAAGCGCGAAGTTCTTCTCTTTTCTTGCTGCCTTTCTCTGCTCTAAAAGCTCAGTAACCTCTGCGGGAAGCTCTTCAGTTTCGGAATTGCTCTTAGCCGAAAGCTTTTCTGCATGTTCTATGAGTCCCAAGGAGAGAACTCTGTCGAAGTCTTTTATAAGTGCAAGCTTTGTTGCGTCATTTGTGTCTGCTTTCAGAACATCATAGAGAGCGGTAACCCCGAGAGAAGTGTTCAGATCATTGTCCATGGCATCGGTGAACGACTTCTTGAGCTCACTGAATGCATTTTCGTCAACCTCGCCGGTGGCGTTAAGAAGAGTAGCAACTTTCTGAACGAGTTTAGTGTAAGCTGAAGCGGCATTGTCAAGATTCGAGTATGAGAACACGAGAGTCTTACGATAGTGCGACTGGAGGCAATAGAACCTGTACACAATCGGATCGTAGCCCTTTTCTTCGAGAAGCGAAACGGTCAGGAACTCGCCTTTCGATTTCGACATCTTTCCGCCCTCGGTATTAAGGTGACGGACGTGGAACCACTGCGGGCACCAAGGGTGACCGAGATAAGATTCAGACTGGGCAATCTCGTTAGTATGGTGCGGGAAAGCATTGTCGATTCCACCGCAGTGGAGGTCAAGGTATTCGCCGTTATTTTTCATACTGATGCAGGAGCACTCAATGTGCCATCCGGGGTAGCCGACACCCCAGGGCGAATCCCACTTGAGCTCCTGATCCTCAAACTTTGATTTCGTGAACCAGAGTGCAAAGTCGGTCTTGTTTCTCTTTGCAAGGTCAGCCTCAACTCCCTCGCGTACTCCGACGGCGAGGTCTTCCTCATCGAAATCGTTGAAAACATAGTATTTATCGAGCTTAGAGGTGTCAAAATAGACGTTCCCGCCGGAAAGATAGGCATAGCCCTTGTCGATAAGGACGCCTATAACCCTGATGAATTCATCAATGCAGGATGTAGCCGGCACGACGGTGTCGGGAATCTTGATGTTGAGCTTCTGGCAGTCATTGAAGAAAGCGCCGGTATAGAATTTCGCTATCTCCATGACCGTCTTGTGTTCACGTTTTGCACCTTTCAGCATCTTGTCGTCGCCGGTGTCACCGTCGCTCGTCAGGTGCCCGACGTCGGTGATGTTCATAACCCTGTTCACCTTGTAGCCGGAATACGAAAGATACTTTTCAAGGACATCCTCCATGATATATGAGCGGAGGTTGCCGATATGTGCATAGTGATAAACGGTAGGACCGCAGGTGTACATTTCCACCTTTCCGGGCTCGTGAGTTACGAATTCGTCTTTAGATCTCGTGAGAGAATTGTACAGCTTCATTTTAAAGTCTCCTATTTCTTTATTTCTTCGAGCTTCTGTTCAAGTTCTGTAATGCGTTCATTCTGCTTCGCAAATTCAGCTGCGACAGGGTCGGGAATGTGAACCTGGTCGAGGTCTTGTGTAACTCTGACGCCGTTACGCTTTGCAATCCTGGCAGGAGCTCCAACCGCTGTGCAGTTGTCAGGAATCTCTGATAGAACAACTGCATTTGCGGCAACCTTGACGTTGTCGCCAATCCTGAATGGTCCCAAAACCTTGGCTCCGCAGCCAACCATGACGTTATTTCCAAGTGTCGGGTGACGCTTTCCTTTGCTTCTGCCGTTACCGCCGAGGGTTACGCCCTGATAGAGGAGGCAATCATCCCCGATTTCGGTTGTCTCGCCAATGACAACTCCCGAACCATGGTCAATAACGAGCCTTTGACCGATGGTTGCTCCTGGGTGAATCTCAATTCCAGTGAGAAATCTCGCAAGTGTAGAAATCACCCTTGCTGAGAGGTAGTATTTCTTTTTGTAAAAAGCGTGGGCAATCCGGTAAGCCGTGATGGCGTGAAGACCGGAGGAGGTGAGAAGAATCTCAAGGGTGTTCCTTGCCGCAGGGTCTCTGTCCTTTATAGCCTGAACGTCCTCAGACAGGGCTTTTAAAATATAGTGCATAAAATCACTCCAAAATATTATTTATGGGGGAAACAAAAACCGCCTGCCGAATAGCATAATGCTAAACGGGAGGCGGTAGTAATCGCGGTTCCACTCCGATTTGTAACTTGATGTCTTAACGCGACAAAACGTGACAGAATACCCAAGGCTTCAGCCTCTTTCCTCTGTCAAGCTCACGGACGCACTTCACAAAATCTTCCCGGGAGACTTTCCACCGCTGTCTCCTCTCTTTGCGGGTCTGGCTTTGCTACTCTTTCCGCTCAACGCTTTTTTATTTATCGTATGCAGTATATCACGAAATGGTGACGATTGCAAGAGTTTTCTGAAATTTTACTTGGTTCCGAAGATTCTGTCGCCAGCGTCGCCAAGACCGGGAACGATATAGCAGTTCTCATTGAGCTTCTCATCAAGGTTTCCGCAGTATATCTCAACGTCCGGATGAGCCTCGGAAAGTGCTTTCAAGCCCTCGGGTGCGGCAATAATAGACATGAACTTGATGTGCTTTCCGCCGCGCTCTTTTACGAGATTGATGGCGTCAACAGCCGAGCCGCCGGTTGCGAGCATCGGGTCAAGAACTATAATGGTTCTGTCGCCGATATTGTCAGGGAGCTTGCAGTAGTATTCATGGGGAATGTGGGTGACCTCGTCTCTATACATTCCGATGTGACCGACCTTAGCCGACGGAACGAGTGCCAGGATTCCACTGACCATTCCTAGACCGGCTCTTAAGATAGGAACGATGGCGAGCTTCTTTCCGGAAACAACCGGAGCCATAGTCTTGCAGATAGGCGTTTCAACCTCGATTTCCTCAAGCGGGAGGTCTCTTAAAGCCTCGTAGCCCATGAGCATTGCGATCTCTTCAATCAGGGTTCTGAAATCCTTTGTACCGGTTGCTTTGTCCCGAAGAAGTGTGATCTTATGCTTGATAAGCGGATGATCGAAAATAGTTATATTTGCCATGGTATCTCTCCTCCATGAGTATTTTTCAAAGCTATTGTAGCACTTTTTTTCTGAAAAGACAATACCGAACCCAAAAAATATCGTTGAAAAATGGGGAAGATTATGCTACAATCTTTCTATGACATTATGAGAGGAGCCCAAAATGAAAAAACCGAAGCTTAAGATAAGCCATATTCTCGCCATGCTCGCCGCAATTATTCCGGCATTTGCGGCGTACTTTATACATGAAAATGACCGCTTGACCGTCTCGAACTACGTATACGAGAGCGACAAGGTAACTCCGAATTTCGATGGTTTCAGGATAGTCCATATTTCCGACCTGCACAACAAGTCGTTCGGCAAGGGCAATGAAAGGTTACTGGAGCTGATAGAAGCCCAGAGCCCCGATATCATCGTGATTTCGGGAGATCTGGTCGACTCAAGGCATACCGACAAGGAAGTCGCACTCGATTTTCTAAGGGAAGCCGCGAAAATCGCTCCCACATTCTACACGCCCGGCAACCACGAGGGCAGATTCCCGGAAGATGAGATAGCTGAATTTTTAGAAGCCGCCGAGGAAGCCGGAGCAGTTGTCCTCACCCACGACACCGTAACCATAACCATAGGCGATGAAAAGATATATCTGTGCGGGCTTTCGGACAGCCTTTTGACTGAGGAAAATCTTAATAGCCTCATGAAAGACACTGGCGATACACTTACGCTTCTTATCTCCCATCGCCCGCAGTATGGAGAGATTTATACTGAATGTGGAGCCGACCTCACATTTTCCGGTCATGCCCATGGCGGACAGATGCGGCTTGGAAGCCTCGGAGGTCTCATATCCCCCGACCAGGGCTTCTTCCCGAAATACACCGAGGGCGTCCACTGTTTCGGCGACAGTGCCACAGTAATCAGCCGAGGACTCGGCAACAGCCTCATCCCAACAAGAATCAATAATCCGCCGGAATTGGTTGTGGTGGAATTGAAGAGTAAATAGTCGACTCCAGCGATAAGTAAAGTCCCCAAGCTATGTGGCTTGAGGACTTTTTGATCAGAACAGATCGCTGTGCGAGCCTGTGCGAATCAGTTTCAATACCAATACATCACTCTGAATCTGATATACCAGTAACCAATCCGGCTGAATATGACATTCACGCATATTTTTATAACCGCCTGAATTAGTCAACGCATGGTCTCTATACTTCGCTTGTAACGGTTGCTCATTTGCTAGAGCGGTGATTACTGCTTGTAATTCGTTTGGATTACAGCCTCTTTTGATACAAAGCTTATAATCTCTTTTAAACTGTCCGGTGAACTCTACTTTAAGCATTCAGAGCCTCCATAACGTCATCTATGGATTCATAAGGTCCGTAAACATCTTCGCCGGTTTCAGCAGATTCCATTGCCGCAAGCGTGACTGCATTAGGCGTGTTCTTGCTAATCTCAAACGGAATACCCTGTTCCCGCACCGATTGCTTCAAAAATACGGTGAAAGCGGTCGAAAGATTCATGCCAAGGTCGCTGAAGAGGATGTCAGCTTGCTTTTTGAGATTACTGTCGACTCTGAAAGTAACATTTACGCTTTGACTCATGCTAATCGCCTCCTGAGTATATTATACACATGTGCATGCATTTTGTCAAGACTATTTTGTGCAATTGCAGTGCAATTTATGTGCATACTTTGTTAAAAACTCCCCAAACCGTATGGCTTGGGGAGTATTATGCTAGCAACAATTAGGGATGCCTACCAATTCCTTATCTCATGATTACTATACCCGCCGAGCACGAGGATGGGGTTGAAGCGGTCGTCATCATGGCGCATTTCAAAGTGCAGATGATTGCCGGAGGCGGAGCCGGTCATGCCGACGTGCCCGATGACGTCGCCCTTTTCAACAACGTCTCCCTCGCTCACATCTATTGACGACATGTGCCCGTAGTAGGCTTCATAGCCATAGCCACAGTCGATAATTACAAGCTTTCCATACGCCCCATAGGTTCCGGCAAAGGTGACCGTTCCCGAGCAGGCGGCGTAGATATCGGTTCCATAATCCGCGGCAATATCAATGGCATAGTGGCTTGAGGAGTCCCATGAACGCCAGCCGTAAACTGAGCTCACGTAGCCCCCGGTGCCGCCAACAGGCCAGCAGAATGTTCCCAACAGGTCGATGATACTTGTGTCGGTGATGGTGGTATTCTCAGCAGTTCCAACCCGGAAGATCCTCGGAACCATTTCGATAATGGTGTAGCTTGCGGTGATGGTTCTGTCAGTCTCAACTCCGTCAGTCTCGGTGACAAGTGCCGTTACGTTTTCATATCCGTCCGAGCCCGACTGGGTCATTATCTCGTTATATTCCTCCATGCTGCTGTCATAGATGTATCTTGTTTCACGTTCGACAACCTGATTGTAGGTCTCATAGTGGGTGGTGACAACCGAAAGATTCGGCTCCGTATAGTGGTATGTAACTATGTCGCCAACGCTCACTCTACCTGAAAGAGAGGGGTTCTCTTCAAGAAGCTCGTCTTTCGTATATCCCAGAGCAGCTGCAATAGAGGAAAGTGTGTCGCCATCCTCAACAATATAATAAGCCTCAACGGTTACGCTTCCGTTTATATATGCGACAGCTATGTCCGAAAGAGTCAGGTTGTCCTCGATATATCTTCCCTCGATAATCTCGACATCGTCGACAAACTCGGTTGAAACCGCATTGGCAGTGTAGTATTCTGCCAGCTTGGTTTCAAGAGCCGTCTTGATTTTGAGCATTTCCTCCTCATTATAGACGCCGATAAGGGTATCATTTATATAGAAGCCATATGCATCGACGACGTTTACATCCGCAGATTCAAGCATCAGCTCTGACAGGCTGTCTATATCGACAGTGTCGTCATCCTCGCTTGAAACCTTGATGGTGAACGTGGGCGTCGCGATGACCGCCTCGTCGGAGGAGGTGTAGGTTATCTTGTCCTGCACCAGTGCCTGAGCCTCGCTGTAGTCAGCCTCGCTTGAAATGACTCCAAGCTCGCTGCCGTTATACTCAACTGTAACCGAATAGGTGAGGGAATTTGCATATCCGACAAGTGAGAAGAAGAACGCTATGCATACAACCGGTGCTGCATAGTTAAAGAGCCAGACAAAAGACCGTCCGAGCCACCTGAAGAACATGCCAGCCGACGTGAGAGCCACCCTTGCGGCATGTTTCCAGCTGATTCTTTTTGCCTTGCGGAACTGAATTTTTGTATGAGCAACCCGCCCGAAAGCATGGGCAAACGGGGTTAGAATGAAACACCATATATCATAAAGCGGCTGTTTGAATTTTCTTGAAAGCCAACCGCCTATTCTTTTAAATAATCTTGATAAGACCGTAAACAGGAATCCGAACACGGTGGTCAGTATTTTTTTGATGACGCTAAGTACAGTACGACCGACAAACTGCAAAAAGTTGAATATTGCCCAGAGACCTGCCCGGATATGTGCTAAAAACATGGCTCCTCCTTTCTGAATAGTTACAAAAGGGTTACAAACTTGCTATTCTATTATACCAGAGAAGATGAAAAAATCAACCGTAAAATCTTGGAGATGCAGTGAAACCCCGATTTTTTGTGGAAGTTGCACAAGGGTGCTCTCTGTGCAACCTGCACAAATACTTCACTCAGATTTTATGCAATCTACACAAAAGCAAAATCTGTGTAAAATTTCTCTTGCATTTGAGACAATAATATGTTATTATGTAGACGTATTTAGAAGCGTATATACCTGCGCTTCTAACAGGGCTTTGCCTTGTGGGGGGGTACTCGTTTTTTTGTGCCCATTTTTAAACCTCCATACACGACTTGTGCTTGGGGGATTTTTTATATCTATCCTCCTCAGCCGGTCAACTGATATTTTGAGGAGGAACTTTTTATGCTAAAAAAACTGCTGTGCGTCATGCTCAGCGCACTGATGGTGCTGTCAATCCTGCCGGTGGGTGCTTTTGCGGCAGTAAACAACATTACCAACCTTTATGTCGGCGGTACCGATATTTTGACTCAGACTGATTATAAAATTGAGTACGGCACCGACAGTTATGCTCAGTTTGACTCAACCACCAACACACTCACCTTGCATAACGCAAACATTTCTATTGCGAAAGGAGGCACCAGGTATGCCGGTATCTGTGCCAGTACGGGAAGTGTCTCTAAGGGACTAACCATCAAACTCGAGGGCAACAATACCATTACCACTAACGCAAACAACTATACATCCTATTACGGAATCTATGTTGGGACTGGCACCTGTAAACTGACCATCACGAGTGATGGTGATGGCACACTTGCGATTGACAAAGTTAACTACGGCATATATTTAGGTAATACCAGTGCAACCACCATCTCAAACTGCACAGTTGCGATGGATAACGTCATTCTTAATGGCTTGTATGTCCAAAGCACTCTTGCAATCACTGGTGTCAATCTTGATATCAATTATACCGCTTCAAATACCACCGCAAAAGGCATTTATTCTTATAAAGGTGCTGCAACTACTATTACCAATTCAGTCGTTAATATTAACTGCACTGCGGGATATGGATTTTATTCTCAGAAAAAAACCAACAGTACTTTACTCACAGTTGATAATTCAAGCCTGACGTGTACGGTTGGAGGAGATCGCCCTGCAATCTTGACAACAAGTGTGAACGTAATTGGAAATTCAACCGTTATAGCTGACGGCGGCGTAGATTTCTGTGCTGCTAACAGTGCCTACAGTAGCTATAGCTATCTGACGCTCACTCCCTCTGATGAAGCGTTAGGAATTCTCGTTGGTTCAAGTGCTGATAAAAACTCAGTATATGGCACCTATGAAGAAACAGCAACGCTCTCTCAGCCATCTAAAATTGAATACACTAATTATGCTTATCTCAAAATCACCACAGACGTGAGTGGCTCGGGAAGTGATTCGGGCAACGGTACTTCTGGCATTCGCTTTATCTATGTCAATGAAGACTATCATGCTATCATTATGACCAGAAACGGTCGCAGGAACTTTATTGCTATTCCTCATGATGTCGATTCTGATGGATATTGCACATTGTGTGGTATGTACATCGGCGGCGAGGAAGAGCCCGGAACCGTAACTCTTGGTGATACCGAGTATAATGTTCTTTATTCCAACACTACAAGCCTTAAGTGTGGCAACTGGGAACAGGTCAATCTTGATTCTGATACATCTTTGATGGATGCACTTGCAGAAGATGGCGCAATCTTAGTTGTAACCAGAGATACTGAGACTGTCGTTTCCTATGCCGACGGCGGATATGAGAAGCTTCTCTTTATCGATTCCTGGTGGTCAAATAACAGCACACCTATGGCACTTGGAACAGCCGGTCACACCTCCGCTGACGAGAGCGACGTAATCGACTGCACATCCGATGATGGAATCACAATCATCTATGACGGCGCAACCATCTATCAGGCTTGGGTAGACGGCGGATATGCTGATGGAGGAAATGCAATTGTGTTTATCTCTAACACTTCTGCATCCTACAATATCGTCAGCATCCAGGTTCTTGTACCTGTAGACTAATTACTGATAATTCCTTTTTTCTTCAAATGTCATTCTGCGCTCCCACATAGCACAGAAGCGAGAATCTCCCCGTCCTTACCGGCGGGGAGATTCTTTTGTTGTATAGAGGTTATTCGCTCACATCAAAATACTTATGTGTCCCAAGGCTCAGGGCTTCTGCTGTAAGCTTGACTATGCCCAAAATGCATGTAAGGGCTGACAGAATCACTAGGATTCTCAAAACGTTTTCTTTATTCATACATAATACTCCTTTTCATAAAATCAACAACACAGGGCTTTTGATCATACCTGTTTCAACTAATACTTAAAGTATATCACAGTCGGGGATATTTTCATAGCCCTTTTTGCAATTTTTCTTGATTTTTTTGTACGGTGCTATTATAATAGAGATATTGTTTCTAAGGAAAGGAAGGCGCACCTTTGGCGAGCGAGAATAAAAACTTCAAAAAACTCATGGCAAATACATTTATCTTCGCCATAGGCTCATTCGGCTCAAAGCTCCTGGTGCTTATTTTAGTACCACTTTATACTGCATGTCTGACACCCGAGGAGTATGGAACGGTCGATCTCATCGCCCAGACTGCAAATATCCTCATCCCGATTTTCACTATCTCAATTTCCGAGGCTGCTTTAAGATTTGGTCTTGATTCAAAAGAGATAACAGATTATAAGAAAGTCTACACCACCTGCCTGAGCGTATACGTAGTCGGAATGGCGGCGATGGCACTCATCTTCCCGATAATATCGCTGTTTGATTATGTCGACGGCTACACGGTGATACTCTATATATACGTCTGCACCTCGTCTTTGCGGCAGATAAACATGTTCTTCACCCGAGGGCGCGGCAAGGTCACACTGTTCGCCGTGGACGGAATCATTTGCACCCTTGTGATGCTTCTTCTTGATATCCTCTTCCTTGTCGGATTCGACATGGGAACCACCGGATACCTGCTCGCGATAATACTTTCTGATCTTATTTCGAGTATATTCCTCTTCACTGCCGGCAGACTCTGGAGATATATTTCGCCGAAGAGCATGGACAAAGAGACTGCCAAGAGCATGATAAAATATGCGGCACCCCTGATGTCGACAAACCTACTCTGGCTGATAACGAGCATATCCGACAGATTCATAATCAGAATTTTCCATGGCGAATACCTCACAGGCATCAACGCCATTGCATATAAGATCCCGACAATCCTGACGACCATATTCACGATGTTCTCACAGGCGTGGAACATGTCCGCAATCACCGAGAACGGCTCCGCCGAAAGAGAGAAGTTCTACACCGATGTTTTCCGGATGTGTTCAGCGTTCATGTATGTCCTGGCGTGCGGAATCCTCCTCTTAATCAAGCCGATAACGCAGGTCTGGATCAATGAGCAGTACTTTGAGTCCTATCTCTATTCGCCGCTCCTGACTCTGGCGACCGTTTTCACCTGCTTCAACACTTTCTTAGGCTCCGTCTACATAGCCGAGAAGAAGACCAAGCATTCGTTCTATACCTCCCTTGTTGCGGGGGTTATAAATATCATCCTCAACTTCGCACTGATTCCGTCGTTCGGAATCTATGGCGCGGCGTTCGCAACGTTCGTTGCCTATTTCGCAGTCTTCTTCTACAGGCTCTACGACACCCGCAGACTCATCCACTATGATTTCTCGATGCCGAAGATCCTGATTAATACGGCAGTAATGGCGGCAATGGTCATCATAAACCAGATTACGTTTGAGCACGGATGGATGCTCTATCTCGTACTCGGCGTGCTGTTCGTAATCTCATTTGCGCTGAATATAAAAGACCTCTGGCAGGCTTTGATGATGCTTATGCCGGAGAAATTAAAAGCTAAATTTATAAGAAACTAGAAAGGAACACTATTATGGCGGAACTTACTTATGAAATCAAGGAGCATTTTGGAATTCTTTCTGAGACCGCCCGCGGCTGGACAAAGGAATTAAATAAGGTCAGCTGGAACGAGGGCGTTCCGAAATATGACATCCGTGACTGGTCGCCCGACCATACCCGTATGAGCAAGGGTGTGACTTTGACCGAAGAGGAGTTCCAGAACCTAGCCCACATAATCAAGGGCGAACCCGTAGACCTCGGCGGGGATGATGTAGATGAAGACAAAATACTCTGAGCCCACCTCTGGGAAGTACCGTCATGAGATAAAGCTCCTCATGTCAAAGGCGGAGTATGTCACGGCGCGCACCCGGATCTCTGCTATAATGAAGCGTGATTCGCACTCGCTTAAGAATGGCGACTACTTCATCCGGAGCCTCTATTTCGACGATATCTACAAGTCATCCTACTGGGACAAAATAGCAGGAGTATCTCACCGCAAGAAGTTCAGAATCAGGACATATAATTTCTCCCAAGACGTAATCAGGCTTGAATGTAAGGAGAAAAACGGCGACCGGATAAGGAAGACCGGTACAGACATAACCTTTGATTGCGCCAGGGCTCTCATAAATGGCGACAACTCGCTTCTAAAGCCTGACGACAGCTTCGTAACAGCCGAATTTCTCTCCCTCTGGGGAGGAAAGGGCTTGAGACCGTCGGTTGTGGTCGACTATGTGAGGGAAGCCTATGTTGAGCCGATAGGGAATGTCAGAATCACCTTTGACAAGGCTCTTCGGGCTGGCTTATCAAGCGTAGATATGTTCGATGAAGACCTCCTCACCGTTCCCATATATCCGGATTGCATGGTGATAATGGAGGTCAAATACGACGACTTCATCCCGAAACATCTTTCGATGCTTGTTTCAGGCGTCGGAGGGGAGAAGATAGCCGTCTCCAAGTTCACAACCTGCCGTGACGCCGTGAACAGCTACAAGCCGCAGGCTATCAGCCTTTAAAATCATGTGAAAGGAAGTTAAAATATGAGCAGCATTAAGGCAGTACTGAAAGAAAGCATTGAGCAGCTGGGTCTCGTTGAGCACCTGACCGTCTCTTACATACTCGTAACCCTTGTCTGCGCACTTCTGTGCGGGATTATAATCTATTTCGTCTATAAGGTCTTCTACAGAGGAGCCGTCTACAGCGAGAATTTCGCCGTCCTCATCGTCATGATTACGGTAATAACGGCGTTCATAGTTTTGGTTATAGGCTCGAATCTTGTCTTGTCATTAGGCATGGTCGGCGCACTGTCGATTGTGAGATTTAGGTCTGCCGTGAAAGACCCGCTCGATGTGGGCTTTCTCTTCTGGGGAATAGCTTCCGGAATCACCTCAGGAGCAGGTCTCTATCCGTTCGCACTTATCGCGACGCTTGGAATAGCCCTCGTCTACATCATCTTCACAGTGATTGCAAGAGGGAAGAGGACTTATGTCCTGGTTATAAGATATGAAACCTCCGCCGAGGAGAATATTTCCGACATAATGACCGCGCTGAAAGCCAAGACTCTCGGACGTTCGAGATACCAGGGTGAAACCGAACTGACTGCCAATATCCGCCTGAAAAAGAAAAACACCCGCCTCGTAGATAAGCTCTACGAAGTGGATGGCGTGATAAGCGCGGTGATGGTGGAATATACCGGTCAGTAATTTGGAAACCCCTCCGCCGGCTATGCCGGCACCTCCCCTTTCAGGGGAGGCTTTTTTTGCGCCATATGTAGGGGCGGATATCATCCGCCCGAGCGGGTCACTGGAGGTATGCGGGCGGATGATATCCGCCCCTACAATTTTATCCCAGAACTTCTCCACTCTTGACCACAACCGCCCTCCCGTCAACCTCAACCCAGACATCCTTGGCGGTCGGGTTATAGATTGCGTGTGAGCGGGGGTCGGTGGAGTATTCAAGAGATTGATATGCCTTGTGGTATTCGCATATTTCAATGTTGGTTGCGAACCAAATATCCGGATTGCCGCTGACTTTCTTGAACGCGTTCTCGATGACGTCCCAGTTATCGTCGCGCCTGAATTCGGCAGTGTGTCCCCAAAGATAGAACATCCGGCAGTCGTCAAATTCGGTCGAGACGAACCTGTCGAGAAGCTCGGGCATTCTCTGATCGCCGTGGTGGCAGGTAGCAAAGAGCCTCAGCCAGTCCTCAGGCATGCCGAAATCGTCGCGTGTGCAGACCGTCCTGCAATACTTGATTCCGCATTTTCTTAACGCCTCAACCGCCCTGTTGTTGAATGACCCATAGGGATAGGCAGCACCCCGGACAACTCCGCCATACTGCATTTCAAGATTCGCCTTGTCTGCGGCAATTTCGCAGTAGAGCTCCGGCTCGGTGAGCTGTGTGAAGTCTCTGTGGTGAAGCCCATGAACGGCAATCTCAACCCCATGCTTCGGGTACTCTTCGAGAGCCTCGGTCAAAGTTACTCTGGGCCACACGCCGTAAGGCTTCGTGCTCTCTTCGCGGTAAATCTGAGAACTGATATTAAAGGTGCCCTTGATGCCATACTCCTCCATCAGCTCCATCAGCCGGATGTCATCATAACACCCGTCATCATAACTGGTCGTAAACGCTTTCTTCAACCCATTCGGGAATAACATTTTTTGCATAGTGATGCCTCCTATTAAAAGCTTACACTATAATAATACCACCCCTCACGAATTTTTGCAACCTCCCCGTGATTATCTCCGCCTTTTTCTTCCCAGGTCCAGTAGCCATCGCTCTGCTTGACGAGGTGATAGTTAGTCTCGGCATACGACATCGGCTTGTCGTCAGGAGAGTAGTAGCAACCATAGTAGGTGTCGCCAAAGGCATAGAAGTCATATTCTATCATCTGATAGCGATAAGTCTTCCCGTACCATGTCGCCTGACGGCAGAGAATTCCCTCGGTGACGATAATCCCATCTGCATACTTCTCCTCAATATAGTCTCCGTACATAGCGACAAAAATCGCCGCCCGAGCCCTCGGCGTAAACCAAATCCTGACTGCCGCCAGACACAGTGCCGCAAACACTACGGCAACTACAATTGCAACAATTCTCCTCTTAGTCACAGGAACTCCTCCAAAACATACATCTCCTGCCTGCTTTCATCCCAGAAAATCAGAATCTGGCTGCCATCACTCTTGGTTTGAGTATAGAATACGCAGCTTCCGTAATCAGGTCTGTAGTAAATATCAAGCTCGTCCAAGAGCTGCTCCGAGTAGTCGATAATGCTTTCTGGAATCTCTTTGCTCCAACCAAGCAGATAACTGATTCTCTCGGCATCATCGAAGTACATGACATGATACCTCGTCCCATCGCCGTTAAAGCTTGCGCCCGAGTCGGCAGAGACTTCCAGAGAATATCCGCCATCGGTCGGGATGACGATTCCCCAGTTGATTTCGATAACGTCGCAGTAGGTTTGCGGGAAGATATACGAAATAAATCCGCCGAAGAGGGTCACCGTTACGACTACTATCAGCGCAATAAACCTAAGAATTACCCTCATCTTCAACCCTCCGATACTCCAAAATATCTCCTGGCTGACAGTCAAGGGCTTCGCAGAGAGCCGCCAGGGTTGAGAACTTGATAGCCTTTGCACGACCGTTCTTTAAGATAGAGATATTTGCAATTGTGATGCCGACTTTCTCGGCAAGCTCGGTCACACTCATCTTGCGCTTGGCTAGCATGACGTCAATATTGATTATAATTTCGCCCATAATTTCACCTCAGACCGTCAGGTCGTTCTCTTGCTGCAAGTCGGCGGCTTTTCTCACGAGGTGGGAAAGCGTTGCAAACACCACTGCAACTGCAATCCCGACGAACACTATTATAAGAGAAGCCAGAATCACTGCCGGGTGGTTCATGTTCATGAGCAGCAGCACCACATTTCCGACGAAGAAGAACGCAATATCCCCGAGTGCGAGATAGGACATCACGCTGAAATATTTCGCGTTCTCATAGGAGAAAGCTTTGCCATCCGCAATTTTAGCAACAATCTTCCAGCAGAAAACCAGCACCGCATAGCAGGGAACAGCCGTAATCAGTATGAACACCAGCCACGGCACAAACCACCCCGACACATCCGGGTGATCCTCGACAATTTTCAACCCACAGAGCGGACAGACCACCCCATAAGCCACCAAACCACAAATTCCGACCCCGACGATAACCGCCCGAAGCCATCTTACCAATACTTTGAGATCCATTTTTATCTCTCCTTTTATCTTTTGTGAGACCAGTATAGCACATCTTAGATTGTTTGTCAATAACTTTTTATCGTGGAACGATAAATTTTTATTGAAATCACGCTGTTCAAAAAATAATCTCAATATTTCGTAAAAACCTATTGACAAAGCAATATATGTATGCTATAATATTTGCATAAACATAAGATTAGAGTACAGGAAATTAATAAGTGAGCACTTATTTTTAGTGAACACGGTAAAATTAGTAGTCTATATCTTGGTAAAAACAAGGAGGTAAACCCAAATGAAAAAAATGACAAGAAGAATCCTTAGCGTAGCCCTGGCAATGGTGCTTGCCGTGTGTATGCTGACTAATGTAGCTTTTGCTGACGCAAACATGCTCATAGCTTCACGGAACACAACCACCTATCTTGCCCTTGGCGACAGTATCACCGCCGGATATGGTCTTTCGGACCCCGACTCTGAGAGCTTTGTAACCCTGTTCGGCAATGAAATTGGCGCAACCACACTTAACTACGGCGTTTCCGGCTTGACTGCCGAAACTTTAGCCGCAACCCTGGCAACCGGAGAGTATGACACCTATCTTTCGATGGTCGATGTTGTAACCCTCACCATCGGCGGCAATGATCTCATGCAGACATTCTATGAGTATCTTCTCAGTCTTTACAACACCGCCTATGGAACGAGCTGCACCGCCGACGACGTCAAGACCTGGTTCACCGACGGCACTTCCTATCAGACAGAGATAGCCACAGTCATGGCATTTCTCCAGACTGAGGAGGGCATTGCAGGTGCCACAACCGCAGTTTCCACTGCCGCAACATCAGCCCTCGCGAACATCCAGTCAATCATCACAAGTATTCTCAGCGTCAATCCTGATGTTGTGATTCTCCTTGCGAATCAGTACAACCCGTATGCTTCGCTTGCGGCTCTTGAGGACTATGCAGCAATCAGTACCATGTTTGACACTGCTGTAACTGCATTCAACGCGCTCCTCACGCAGGTTGACGCCATGAGTGACAATGTAATTGTAGTTGATGTTTATTCTGCCGGAGTTGCTACAAACGTCAACATCCTCACGATGAACTTTGACTTCCATCCGAATGCAACAGGACATGAGACCATAGCCGCTGCTATGGTAGCAGCCTATGAAAACGCGACAGCCTCCACCGAGACTGAGACCGAAACCGAAGCAGAGACCACCGAAGCCACCACTGAAACCACCGAAAACCCGACCACCGGCATAGTCCTCTCGCTCATCCCGATGGCAATAGCCCTGGCTGGTATTGGGTTGTCGAAGAAGAAGTAAAGGTTTTTCATCCTGTGCGCCCTCCACCACACAGAGGGCGCACAACAACCAATTTATAAAAAGTCCATTTTTTGTGGGGGGGTAACGCGCTTCGCGCGTTTACCCGTAAAAACCTCCATACCGAAAGTATAGGAGGTCATATCTATATAGCCTCCTATGAAAATAACAAGGAGGCGTTTTTAATGAAGAGAAAATTATTGGCAGTGATTCTGAGCTTATGCTTGCTCATAACCACAACAGCAATAACCACCATATCAACCGTAGCCGCCGATACCTGGGATGGCACAATAGCCACCTCCTTTGCCGGAGGCTCGGGAACTGAAACCGACCCATATCAGATTGCGACAGGTGCGCAGCTCGCCTATCTCGCAACTCTCATCAACGGCTCGTCAAACTCGACCTATTGCAGCTGTTATTATATCCTGACAGCTGACATAGATCTCAATAATATCAGTTGGACACCAATTGGCAATGCCGCACCACGTTATTTTAAGGGCACATTTGACGGTGATGGACACACCATCATCAACCTTTATATGTCCTCAACTTCGCTCTATGGCGGCTTGTTTGGAATGGTAAGCACAGCAACGATCAAAAATGTAACGCTGTCTGGTTGTAATATTACCGGTTTTACGTATTCCGGTGGTATTGTCGGATATTCATCAAGTTCTACTATTATTGAGTCTTGCACTGTCAGCGGAAGTGTTTCTTGTGTGCAGACATCTTCAACCAGCGCATGTATAGCTGGAGGAATTGCAGGAAACGGAAATAATACGTCTTTGATTGGATGCGTAAATAATGCTACCGTCACTGCTAGTGGTATTGGCAAATTATATGCCGGTGGTCTGGCTGGAAGTCTCAGCAATGGCACAATCAGCTCAAGCTGCAATAACGGAAGCGTAACTGTCTCTTATGATGACGCCAAATCCGAATATGTTGGCGGTTTGGTAGGAGATTTATCTTCTAAATCGACCGTCAGCGATTCCTACAATACCGGAAGTGTTACTGCTGATTTGTCAGGCACATTAAGCAGTGCATATGCAGGTGGATTGTTTGGTGAAGTCGGCACTTCATGTACTGTCACTGAGTGTTACAACGCAGGCGTTGTAACTGCGACAGCCACGAGTACGGTTTATGCTGGAGGCTTGGCTGGCGTTAGTAATGCAACCGGTGCTACAATCAGCAATTGCTACAACGCAGGTACCGTTTCCGGCACTTCAAAGTCTACATTTATCGGCGGTTTAGTAGGTTACAACTACCCGAAGAATACCATCCAGAACTGCCACAATGTTGGCACTGTTTCCGGGACAACTAGTAACTATGTCGGAGGAATTGCCGGGAAAAACGGAGGAACAATAACAAACGCATATTATCTCTCTACATCCGCAAGCGCAGGAGTTGGCAATAATGTTGGTTCCGGCAAGCCTGTTTTCAAGACTGCTGAGGAATTTGCAAGCGGTGAGGTTGCATACCTGCTGAATGACAGTGTTTCCGGCGGGACGTCTTGGCATCAGACTCTAGGCACAGATGACTATCCGATATTTGATAGTACTCATCTGTTGGTATATGCTACCGCAACATGTACCGGAACGGTGTCATCCTATAATAATACCGGCGATGAGACCACTCACTCAAATCTCGTTCATTATGCAGCCGTAGATGCGACTTGTACTACTGACGGAAGTGAGGAATATTGGTACTGCTCAGGCTGTGGCAAATACTATAGCGATTCAGAAGCTGCAACAGAAATCACAGATACAAGCACGCTTACAGTCCCGATGATCGAACATAGTTACGTTGATACAGTAACTGCCCCGACTTGCACCGAGCAGGGATACACTACTCATACTTGTATAAATTGTGGCGAAAGCTACGATGACACTTATGTTGCTGCTACCGGTCATACCTATGGCGAGCCTGTCTTTACTTGGGCGGTGGATTACAGCACGGCAACAGCGGTGTTTACTTGCGAGAGTGGCGACGACCAGCAGAGAATAGAGGCTACGGTTTCCAGCTCCACCGTTGATGCTGAATGTGAGAGTGACGGGGTCACGAAATATACCGCAGTAGCGGTGTTTGAAAATGTGACCTACACAGATATTCAGGAAGTTGCGATTTCTGCCACCGGTCACACTCCCGGTGAACCCACGATTGAAAACGAAGTTCCGGTAACCTGCACCACCGACGGTTCCTATGATACCGTCATCAGATGCACAGTCTGTGGCGCAGTGATTTCAAATGAAACAACAGTTGTCCCAGCAACCGGTCACTCCTACGAAGCAGTCGTAACTGAGCCGACCTGCACAGAGGGTGGGTATACAACTTATACTTGCTCTGTTTGTGGTGATACATACACTGCTGATGAGACCGCAGCACTTGGTCACAGATACGAAGCAGTAGTAACCGAGCCGACTTGTACCGAGGGCGGGTACACTACTTATACTTGCTCCAACTGCGGCGACAGCTATGTGGCAGATGAGACTGCGGCAACTGGTCATAATCATGTGGTCACAGATTTCACCTGGGCTAGTGATTACAAGTCCGCTACGGTCAAGGTCGTTTGCACTGAATGTGGCAACACGTATGTTGAGGCTGTAGATGCAAATATCGCTGAGTATATGACAGCTGAAGCTACTGAGGAAGAGACCACTACCGATGAAACCATCGAGGAAGTCGTAATCGATGAACCCGTCGAAGACACCGACACCGAACCCGAGCCGGATGAAGAGCCGGAAGAAACTGAAACCCCGGCAGAGACCAACCCGACAACCGGCATTGTGCTGGCAATGTTGCCGATGGTAATAGCAGTCGCAACTGCTGTTGCAAGTAAGCAGAAGCTGAGGTAGAACGAAAAAAGGCTCCCCTGATAAGGGGAGCTGGCAGCCCGCAGGGCTGACTGAGAGGTGCGAGTTTTGCCGAGGGCGAAACTCGCCGACTTGGCATTAGCCAAGTCGTTTGCAAAGTTGTGCAAGTTGCACAAAAAACAAAGCTGAAATTTGGTATTGCTATTTGTGCGAAAATGTTATATAATAGTTGGGAAGCGTGTTTTTATTGTTCAACACGAACAATGTTCGCAGGAATGTTGTCCGGATGAGCAGTGTGCAGCCGACAGTATATATGAATGGAGAGATTAAATTGAAAACCTACGACAGCGCACATATCAAAAATATCACCTTGGCAGGTCATTCCGGCTCCGGTAAGACTGCTCTTTGTGAGGCAATTCTCTACAAAGCAGGCGTAACCGACAGACTCGGTAAGGTCGCCGACGGAAATACCGTTTCCGACTATACTCCCATTGAGATTTCCAAGAAGTGCTCGATATATACCTCACTTTCCTACTATGAAAAGGATGGCGTAAAGGTAAATATTCTCGACACCCCTGGTCTTTTCGACTATGCAGGAGGAGTTGTTGAGGGTGCATATGCTGCTGATTGTATGCTTATAACTGTATCCGCTAAGTCGGGTATCCATGTCGGAACAAAAAAGGCTTATGATAATGCAACTGCTCATAAGACTCCCCATATGTTTGTTGTAACCAAGATTGATGATGAGAATGCAAACTTCTCTAATGTCCTCACTAATCTGAAGACCGAGTTCGGCTCGACAGTCTGCCCGATAGTAGTTCCGCTCATCAAGGATAACAAGATCGTTTCCTATTATGATCTCCTTGCGATGAAGAACTATAAGTATGGACCCAAGGGTGAGCTCCTCGATGCCGGTGAGCCTGAGCCTACATACCGTATCGACGGTCTTATCGAGGCAATGAGCGAGGCAGTCGCCGAAACCGACGAAGAGCTCATGATGAAGTTCCTTGAGGGCGAAAAGTTCACCCACGAAGAGCTCGTGGATGCTATCCACAATGGCATCGCAAGCGGAATGATCACCCCCGTTACCTGCGTTTCTTCTTTGGATCTGGCAGGCGTGGATATTCTTATAGACTATATCGCAAAGCTTCTCCCGTCTCCTCACGAGCTGGGCGACGTAAAGGCTACAGATGCAGACGGCAACGAAGTTAAGATAGCTCATGATAACGACGCACCTTTGTCTGCATTCGTCTTCAAGACGGTTGCCGACCCGTTCGTCGGAAAGATGTCGTTCATAAAGGTAATCAGTGGCAAGCTTGAAAGCGGCAAGGAAATTGTCAACGCCACCACCGGTGGAACCGAAAAGATCGGCAAGCTCCTCAACCTAGTCGGCAAGAAGCAGGTTGAAGTTCCGTTCGCAACAGCCGGCGATATCGTCGTTGCAACCAAGATGTCCATCAACACCAATGATACCATCTGCGATGCTTCAAGAGTCGTTTCGTTCCCGAAGATCAGCTTCCCGAAGCCCTGCTATTCCGTCTGCGTCAAGGCAAAGACCCAGGGCGACGAGTCGAAGATTTCCGGAGCTATGCAGAGACTCCTCGAAGAGGATCTCTCACTCACCTACAAGCAGGACGACACCACATTCGAGCAGATTCTTTCCGGCCTCGGAGAGCAGCATATCGATTCAACACTCTCGAAGCTCAAGACCGGCTTCGGCGTAGATGTCATCACCTCTGTCCCCAAGGTCTCCTATAAGGAAACCATCCGTAAGAAGTGCAAGGTTCAGGGCAGACACAAGAAGCAGTCGGGCGGTCACGGTCAGTATGGCGACGTATGGATCGAGTTTGAACCCTGCGACAGTGACGAGCTTGTCTTCGAAGAGAACGTTTTCGGCGGCGCAGTTCCGCGTAACTTCTTCCCGGCAGTCGAAAAGGGTCTCCAGGATTGCATGAAGAAAGGCGTCCTCACCGGATTCCCGGTTGTCGGCGTCAAGGCTACACTTGTGGACGGTTCCTATCACCCGGTTGACTCCTCTGAAATGTCATTCAAGATGGCAGCTTCCATCGCTTTCAAGGAGGGCATGAAGCAGGCAAGCCCCGTTCTCCTCGAACCGATTGACAGCCTCGAAGTAACTGTTCCCGATGCCAACACCGGCGACATGATGGGCGAGCTCAACAAGCGCAGAGGCAGAGTTTTGGGCATGAACCCGGCAGGAAAGAAAGATCTCACGACCATCACCGCCGAGATTCCCGAGTCTGAAACCCATGATTTCGCCATGGTTGTCCGCCAGATGACCAGAGGCATGGGTGAATTCACCCTCGAAAAGCTCCGCTACGACCAACTCCCCGCAAACCTTGTGGATGCAGTCATCGCCGAGTTCAAGACGGATGAAGAATAATTCTTAGCAATAATAAAAGCCGTTCCGACATCAACCGGAGCGGCTTTTTTATTTCGATTTTACTTGGTGAGCTCCTTAAGAAGCTCCTCTTTCTCCATATAACCAACCGAAGTTGCGGCGAGTTCGCCGTTTTTGATCATGACGATGGTCGGAATGGCAGTGACGTGGAACTTATTTGCAAGCTCGCCTGCCTCGTCGACATTGCACTTGCAGACCTTGAATTCCTCATGCTCCTCGGCGATCTCGTCGACAACAGGGGACATCATCCTGCACGGTCCGCACCATTCAGCCCAGAAGTCGATAATAACCGGTTTCTCCGAGCTCATAACCTCAGCGTCAAAATTCTCATTAGTCAGAACAGTCAGCATTTGAATCATCCTTTCGTTTACTTTTCCTTATAGTAGAGCCTGCAGTGGCAGTAGCCCTCAAACTCCGGGTCGGCGACCTGTTCGCGGAACTCGCGGCACATGCACATAGTGTCCTCGCTCATCTCTAACTTGCAGGGGCAATGACCCTCTTTTTTGAGAAGCCCTTTCCTGATAGCCTCAACAATCTTTTCGTCTTTATTAAAGTACAGCTTCATTTTGTTCATCCTTTCGGGCACAATTTATTCTGCCCACAAGGATATTGTACATGCAAATCATGAAAAAGTCAACCCTATAGCAGCAAATACCCAAGCGCAACAAGCAACTTAATATCCGCCTTATTCTTATACAGCACAAACAGCATCATAAGTATCAGAGCCTTTTCCGAGTCGAGCTTCAGACCGTCGCCTAATATGTTCTTGAAAAGATTATTTACGTCCAGTGTTGGTCTGCTTGGCTGATTTATCGGAGGAGAGGGTAGGGGATTCGGCACGGGAGCAGGCTCCGGTGGAGGCTGATTCACGACCGTTCTTGAACGCCTCTGCATTTCTCTCATCCGTTCTAATGCTTCCTGCTGCATCTTAGAGAACTCAGAGTCCGGCAAAGAAATCGCCTCCCAGAAGACCGCTTTCACTTATCAGCGGCAGGAGATTCAATAGCCTCAGAATCTTCACCGCACGGTCAATTTTATTCTGCTTTTCCTCGCCGAGAAGAGGACGAAGTGCCAGAAGAAACCGGGTGTTGTCGTCGTCCGGCTGGAAGCCTTTCACCTTCTGCATAAGCCCCGTAATCGCACTCATATCAAGGTTTTCGGGAGCTTTTGGAGCTTCCTGCTGAGTGTTCCCGTCCGGCGACAGCCCGAGCATGGCGGCAAGATCGCCCAGCTGCTTCATGCTCTCTTCATCCGAAAGAATCGAGCTAATCTTCTCTGCAAAATCGTCCATCGCCGCCACCTCCTCTGGCTTGAATCAAGTGCTATTTGTTGTCCGGAAAGAGCTTTTTCATAAGCTCCTTAGCTTGCGGACTTGAGAGAATCGCCTGCGCCGTCGCCGGATTTGAAAGAGCCGCCGTCAGCTTTTGTGCTTCATTTTTCGGAAGAGTTCCCAAGAGCCTGTCAAAAGTCCCATTCTTGAGCTCAGTTCTCAGCTGCTCTTCACCGACACCCAATTTCGCCGAAGCGTTTTTGATAAGGTATTCAATCTGTCTGTCACTAAGATTCATATTGCACCTCCAAGTGCTAAAATTTAGGTTGCACAAAACCCGATGTTGTGCTATTATATCTATATGTGAGAATAATTTGAGAGGTGTTGTAATGCGAATAATCGCTTTTTCCGACTCCCATGGTCTACATGCCCGGGTCGAGGATCTTATAAAGAAAACCAAAGACACAACCGACATCTATCTTTTCGCCGGAGACGTACTGAAAGATGTCCGTAATATTCCGGAGATGTTCCCGGACGTGAAGCTCGTCACCGTCCCCGGCAACTGCGACTATACCTCCGGTGACCTGCCGATTCAGGTTGTTCATGCCGCCGACAAGAAGATAATCCTGACACACGGACACCTGCACCATGTGAAATATGGGCTCGAGAGCTTGCAGGAGCTCGCCTACCAGAACCGCGCCGATGTCGTCGTCTATGGTCACACCCATTGCCGGGCAGTCGACTACATAAACGGCATCTACTATGTCAATCCGGGAAGCCTGGCCCTCCCGAAAGACGGTCTTCCGCCGTCCTATGCCACTATTGATATCTTCCCGAACGAAAAGGGCATACTCGTTGCAGCGGTTGACTATTGACAGTATATGAGAATCAAAGCTAAATGTTGACTTATAAAAACCATTGAAAGGAAGATTAGTTATGCTGGAACAACTGAAAAAAGAGGTCTGGGAGGCAAACATGCTCCTCCCGAAATACGGACTGGTAACGTTCACCTGGGGCAACGTCTCGGGAATCGATCGTGAGAGCGGGCTCGTCGTTATCAAGCCGTCCGGAGTTGAGTACGACACGATGAAGCCGGAGGACATGGTAGTTGTCAATCTCGATGGCAAGGTTGTTGAGGGCGACCTGAACCCGTCTTCTGACACCCCCACCCACGTTGAGTTCTACAAAGCTTTCCCGAACATCGGCGGCGTCACCCACACCCACTCGTCCTATGCAACTTCATTTGCACAGGCAGGCAGGGGAATCCCTGCACTTGGAACAACCCATGGTGACTATTTCTATGGCGAAATCCCCTGCACAAGGAAGATGACCCCGGAGGAAATTGCCGGCGAATATGAAAAGAATACCGGTCTTGTCATCATTGAGACGTTCAAGGACAAAGACCCCGACGCCATCCCGGCAGTTCTCGTCCACTCCCACGGACCATTCACCTGGGGCAAGAATGCCGTAGACTCCGTCCACCACGCCGTAATCTTAGAGGAATGCGCCAAAATGGCGATAAGGGCTTATACCCTCAACCCAGGACTTGAACCTATGCAGCAGGAGCTTCTTGATAAGCATTACCTTAGAAAGCATGGGGCGAACGCCTATTATGGGCAGAAGAGATAATTTGTATGGGCGGAGAAGTTTGGCTTTGCCAAACTTCCGAAGTTCGTACAGCGAACTTCTACATCCAGCCCGAACAACGTCACACGGCAACACATGCGGGCGGATGATATCCGCCCCTACATACAGCACGAAAGGACAAAAATATGATTTACCCACCCAAAACAATAATCCTTAAGGACGGTCGCGAAGCCGTTTTCCGCAGTCCCGAGCTTTCCGATTGTCCGGCTCTGATCAACTATCTCCTCACCACCGCTGCCGAGACCGATTTTCTCATGTCCGACCCGAGGGAGTCGAGCAGATGGGAGGGCGAAGAGGGCTTACGGCGAGAGCAGGAGATTATCGGAAACAATATCTCCAGCCCCGACAAGCTGATGATCTGCTGCTTCGTTGACGGCGAACTTGCCGGAAACTGCTTTATCAGCTACAACACCCGTGTCAAAACCGCCCATCGCGCCACTGTCGGCGTCGGTCTTATCAAAAAGTACTGGGGCTTGGGAATCGGAACAGCAATGTTCAACGAACTCATCCAGAATGCCTATGAGCGTGGTGGCATAATGCAGATAGAGCTTGACTATCTCGAGGGCAATACCCGAGCTCTCGGTCTCTACACAAAAATGGGCTTCAAGGAAGTCGCCCATCGCCCCAACGCCGTCAAACTCGCCGACGGCAGGCTTCTTGACGAGATTTCGATGGTTAAGGTGCTTTGAGCGAGAGGAGTGAACATAATGAAAGAGCTAGTAACATATCAGGACAGCTTCGATTCTGTCAACTATCCCGATGGCTTTGAAAGTCTTATCGAGGGGCTTTCCATTCCGGAACAGCTTAAGTTTTTCAGGATGGGCTGCGGAATTTATGTCAATCATCCGTTGAACGAGCGCAGGAAAAGCGAATATGATTTCAGCTGCACCATCGACGAAAGTGAGGACGTAAAGGCAATCATTGTGAAAGATGGTAAGATAGCTGGTGTCATGGTGAAAGACGTGTGCGGAGACATCTGTCCCTGCATGGTTGAGCGTGGTTATATTATCCGTGATGATGAAGAGCTTGACGGCAGCGGCTACAAGAGTTTCACCGTATATGAATACCTGATTTGCGTGCCGGAGGATTTTGATGAGCTGAGCGACCACTGAGGTCGCTCTTTTTTTGCTAGCTTTGCGTGAATATGATGTGAGAATTATGAAGATATAATGAAATTCGTCGCAAGCGTTCTTGACAGCAAAAGAAAAATTGTATACAATCCAATTGTATACAACTTAATACTATTCTCAAGACGAAAGGACAATAACTATGAGCATATACGACTATACAGTAAAAGACGGAAGCGGAAACGATGTCTCCCTCTCCAACTATAAGGGCAAAGTTCTCCTGATTGTAAACACTGCCACCGGCTGTGGATTCACTCCTCAGTATGACGGCTTGCAGGAGCTTTACTCTAAATACGCAGAAAAAGGCTTTGAAATTCTCGACTTCCCGTGTAACCAGTTTGCAGGGCAGGCACCAGGAACTGATGAAGAGATTGCAAGTTTCTGCACTGGTAGATTCGGAGTCACTTTCAAGCAGTTCCACAAAATCGATGTTAATGGTGCAAACGAGGAACCGCTTTATACTTTCCTGAAATCGCAAATCGGCGGTGTAGCCGGAAAGAATATCAAGTGGAATTTCACCAAATTCCTGGTTGACAGAAACGGAAACGTTATTGCACGCCATGCTCCCACAAAAACATCGAAGTCCTTGGAAGAAGAAATAGAAAAGCTACTGTGATCTGGCTTTCAGGAGGATTGAAAAGTTGGATAAGTATGATGTTTTGAAAATCGAAAATCAGCTATGTTTTCCGCTGTATGTATGTGCCAAAGAAGTGGTGAGAAAGTATAAGCCATATCTCGACCAGATTGACTTGACATATACGCAGTATATCACGATGATGGTATTATGGGAATATGGTCAGATGAATGTACGTGAGTTAGGGGACAGGCTATATCTTGACTCTGGAACACTCACACCTCTCTTAAAAAAGCTGGAGTCAAAGGGATTGATTCAAAGGGAACGTTCTGATAAAGACGAACGCAACGTGATAGTGACTCCGACCGACGAGGGCATTGAGCTTCGGGAAAAAGCAATCTCTATACCAATGGCAATCGGAAGTTGCATCAACCTGACGCAGGAAGAGGCACTCACGCTTTATAGATTGTTGTATAAGATTCTCGGCAAATAAATTTGAAAATATTTTTTCAAAATTTCTCCTAACCCCCTTGACAAGCTCCCTGATATGGTGTATACTATAGACAGTTAGCAGAGGCTAACACGAATTGAGCCTCTGCTAATATAAAGTCATAAAGTTAGCTCAAGCTAACCGAAAGGAGAGCCGAAAATGATCATAACCATTCTGTCCGCCGCAGTTGTTTCGACTGTAATTTTAGTTGCAATAAGCTCAGTAAAACGGCTCTGCCGGGGAGCTCTTGCGAAGAGCCGCGCGGCGTAAGCCATCCAGATTGCCACTCCACCTTTTATACACATTTCACAAAAGCCGACCAGTTCCTTAAAAACCGGTCGGCGTTCTCCTTTATATTCGATTTTAGTTCCTCTTCCAAGCCTCGAGCCTGTAAATCGGCATTCCCATATCACTGAATCTCTGCTCATACTCGGTGACGATGTTTCCCTCAAAATCGCTGTGATGGAGGTCTAAGCTCACGTTCCGGAGGACAAAGCCATACTCCGAGAATTCCTGAATCGAGAACTCAAAGAACTCCCGGTTGTCGGTCTTCTGGAAGATTCCGGCGTCGGGTTTCAGAAGATTGTCATAAATCTTAAGGAAGTTGTGGTGAGTGAGTCTGTGGACGGCGTAGCTCTTCTTGGGATAAGGGCAGCTGAAATTGAGATATAGCCCGGAAATGGAGCCATCCGGGATGAACTTCTCAAGATAATTGGCATCAGCCCGAAGTAAAATCAGGTTCGGAATCTCCTCTGCAATAGTCTTCTCAGCAGCCTCGACGATAACGTTCGAGGTTTTTTCTATCGCAAGGATATTGAGCCCTGGCTCGCACCTGGCGAGCTCCCTTGCAAACTGCCCTTTGCCGCAGCCTATCTCCATGATGATGGGGTTGTCGTTCCCGAAAAGGGCAGGGAGATCAAGATACTCTTTTTTCTCAACCGACGTGACAAAGTTCCTGTCTTCGCAGTTTAAGATTATGAGCTTGCCCGTTTCAATGCACCTCTCAAGCCGCTCCTCAAGATGTGCCTTTTTTCTCATTCTCATCCGAGCAATACCTCAGTTCCGCCAACGGGACGAATCTTGAGGGCATAAACGCTACCCTCGCCAAAAATCTTCTCCATGCCGGTCTTGTAGCTTTCGAGCATGTCATCCGGGACAAACGCCTGAATGGTTCCTGCAAATCCGCCGCCGTGGACTCTTGTCGCACCCTTTCCAGCCAAGAGCTTTTCGCTCATATAGAGCCCCAGGGAAACACCCTGCTCAGTCGGAACCGACGAAGCATAGACATTCTGAAGATACTTATAGGAGCTGTTTCCGGAAGCCTTGATAACTTCAAGGAACTTGTCGAAATCGCCGTCCTCAAGAGCCTTGATGAGCTCATCAACCCTGACGTTTTCGTCAAAGAAGTGAAGAGAACGTAAGACTGCTCTGTCGCCAAGAGTCTTTCTTAAAGCGGGAAGATTACCAATAATGTCGTCAATTGTGAGCTCTCTTAGGACTTCCTTGCCGAGCATACTGGCGACTGCTTTCATTTCAGCTGGAACTGCTGCATATTCAGGAGTCATGTGAGCATGGTTGCCCTTGGTGTCGACTATGCAGACGCTGTAGCCGTACTTTCCGAGATCTAACTGCAACGCTTTTACAACCGGCTTTTCCAGGTCTTCAAAGTCGATCCCGACAACTCCGCCGACAGACGAAGCCATCTGATCCATGAGCCCCGACGGCTTGCCAAAGTAGACGTTCTCTGCATACTGAGCAATCTGCGCCGCCTCTATGTCTGAAACAGAGCCGTCATTGTAAAGGTGGCTTAAGATAGTGACGAGAAGAACTTCAAATGCCGCCGAGGACGAAAGCCCCGAGCCCTTGAGAACGTTCGAGTGGGTGTAAGCCGTGAATCCGCCGATCTTGTAGCCACGGTTCTTTAAACCCATGCAGACTCCGCGGATGAGCGAAGCAGAGGTGTTCTTCTCACTTTCGTGGACATCGAGATTGCGGGTGTCAACAGTGTCGATAGGGAAGCCCTCCGATTTGATGGTGATGACGCCGTCTGTCTGAGGCTTTACTGCTGCGAATACGTCGAGATTCACCGCCGCAGCAACAACCCGTCCACGGTTGTGGTCGGTGTGGTTTCCGCAGATTTCAGTGCGCCCGGGAGCTGAGAAGAACCGGGTAGCCGGATACTTGAAAAGTGCCTCGAATTCGCCCGAGATATGCTCGAAGCGCGATTTTGCGTCAGCTGACTGGTAGAGCTGGTCAAAAGAAGTTTTACTCATGTTTGTTTCCTCGTTTCTTTATTTCTTTTTAAAAAGAGTGTCAAATTTAGCACTGTGGAAGTGTACGCTCATCACAAGCCCCATCGCAACGGTTATCGATAGCATTGAAGAGCCTCCTGCCGAGAAGAACGGAAGCGGAATTCCGATGACGGGCGTCACTCCGACGCACATTCCGATGTTCAGGACGCTGTGGATAAACAGGTAGGCAAACACTCCCATGCAGATGCACCTGCCCAAGGTGTCGGAAGCCCTCAGGCTGTTCCAAAGGATTCTCAGGCAGAGAACGCCAAGAAGAATCACAATAGTAAGACAGCCGATATATCCGAGTGTCTGCCCGGCATAGGAAAACATGAAGTCGCTGTGGCAGACAGGAACATAGGAATAGTCCCCTCCGAAAAGCCCTTTTCCTGTGAGCTGCCCTGAGCCGATGGCAATCAAGGACTTGTTGACCTGATACAAGGAATCCTCGGTTGCATATTCAGCCGGATTTATAATTGCGAGAATCCGGTTTTTATGTACCGATTGTAGGTAGTAGTTCCAGAGGAAATAGAATGCCACAGGCGCAGCAACACACGCTCCCAGGATATATTTCCAAGAGATTCCGGCGGCAAACACAATCGCCAGGAATATCACAACGAATACGATAGCCGTTCCATCGTCGCCCTGGAGCATGATCAGTGCAATCGGAACAGCTGCATGGACGCAGAGTGCAAGTATATTCAGCGGATTATTGAAGAAGTCCTTTGTCTTGTAGCAGTGGTATGACAGCGACAGTATGAAAGCTATCTTCAGGAATTCTGACGGCTGCAGGCTGAACGAGCCAATTATTATCCACGCCTGGTCGTCCGATCCCTCAAGCCCGGATGAACCGAGGCTTGTGAATGTGAGAAGTGTAAGTCCTATAGTAAGCGGCAGGTATAAGAACCAGAGCTTCGAGAATTTTCTATAGTCAAATGCCGCCAGGAAGAGCGATATAATTATGCCGATCAATGCGGCGAAAAATTGAGTTTTAACGGTTGACGAGCTGATAGTGGCGTTGGTGATTGCCTGGGTTTCGCTGTTCACCATCAGTGAATAGAGGAGGAGAATTCCCAAAGAGCAACATGCCACAACGAGCAATAAAACCAGCTTATCAAGCCTCCGCAGGTATCTTAACACTGCGGAAAGAGCATTTTTGAGCATACGACCTCCTTCTTTCAGGTTTAACTGAGATTATTGTAGCATATCAGCCTCACTTTTTCAACTCGAAATCGCAAAACTGACAAAATTTAATCTTGTATTTTTCTGAAAATGTGCTATGATATATGTATGAGCGATGTCGCTATTCGGCACTCGGTCACTTCCAAAAAATAATCAAGGAGGAACTACAATGGCTTATAGAATCACTGAAGAGTGTGTTAAGTGCGGTGCTTGCGCAGCAGAGTGCCCCGTTGAGGCTATCACCGAGGGCGACGAGACCTACGTTATCGATCCCGATACCTGCATCTCCTGCGGCAACTGCCAGGCAGTCTGCCCCGTTGGCGCACCTGTAGAGGAATAATCCTTACTTAATAACCAAAAAAGAGCTCCCACCCGGGAGTTCTTTTTTTGTCATTCTGAAAGTGTGTATGTGGCACTAATGGCTCCCGTGTCAAGGGGAGCTGTCGCGAAGCGACTGAGGGGTTCATCCAATAACCTGTACAGAAGTATACGTTTTCCCGCCCGCATCCATAAGATCAACAAAGCAGCTTCCAGCTACAGTAGCAATCTTCGGATAGATGGTGTCACCGAGGTGTGCCTGGCGTTTGTATTCGACCCTCAGCTCCCTGATATCAGAAATATCCGGCATCAGCCCGAGGGCAATTTCGATATACCTTGCATTGTTGACATGGTGATTGAGGTCGATGTCGTCCGCTCTCACGGGAATAGGAGCGACAGCTGTCATGTCATCAGGAAGAGAAAGCTTTCTCGGAGCGTAGTCCATATCAAGCTTTTCATCAAGGCTGTAGGCAGCTTTTTCCTCCTCAGGAGGTCTTGCCGGACGCCCGGTTTCGGTGTTGGCATAAACCCAGATGGAATTTGCCTTGACAAGAGTTTTCCCCGACTTATCAGAAATAAGAAAGTTGCGGTGACCATAGCAGTTCGAGAATTCATACGGTCTTGTCTCAACTGTGATTTCGTCATAAAGCTTCGGATAGTCCTCGATAACCACCTGCCAGCTGGAAAGAAGCCACACCCTGTGATTTGCATTAAGATATTTAAGCCCGACGCCAATAGATTCGCAGTGAAGCATTACGCAGTCCTGCATGTAGTTCATGAGGCTTCCAAGCTTGATTCTACCCTGCTCGTCCGTCTCGCTGAACCTAACCTGCCCGCTCATCCGATACATAATAATTCCTCCCAAACAGTAGCTTTTAATATTATAGTAGACTTTTCAGAAAACGTCAAGGGACAAATTCGGGGAAAGGTGGAAAAGGGAGAACAGCTGGCAAAAAGAAGACTTGATTTATAGCTGTGTTTGTGGTATTATATAAATGTAGTGGAAGAATTGAGGCGGTAAAATGGACGATATCGGACATAATTATTTGGAAGTAATCAAAAAAGGTGCGGAAGAAATCTTAAAGCAGAATCTGTTCAGCGACACACTGGCGTCGATTGCGCTTGAAGATATCAGTGCTTGCCAGCATGTTGTTCGTACAATTCTTGGCAGGGACGATATTGAAATCAAGAGTGTCAAAAGCCAGTATAGGCTCCTGAACATCACATCTAAAGATACTATATTGGATGCTTATGCACAAGATAGTGCAGGGAGACAGATAAATATCGAGATTCAGCGCAGAGACACTGTTGATCACGCAAGAAGAATCAGATACTATGGTTCAATGATAGATAAAAGTATTCTCGACAAGGGAGCGTATTATGACGAACTGCCGGATGTGTATATAATTTATATCAGTGAGACAGATATATGGAATGCTGGCAAGACAGTGTATCCGGTAAAAAAGATTCTTGGGAACACGGAAATTTCATATGACGACGGCAATCACGTTATATTTGTAAACGCCGCCATCGATGATGGCAGTGACACTGCAAAGTTAATGAAGTATTTTGAGACAGCAGATCCGGATGACATGAGCCAAGGTGCTCTGTCGGAACGAATTCATTATTTGAAATGCGAAAAAGGAGGCAATGACGAAATGTGCAAAGCAGCAGAAAATCTTTATAATCAAGGTAAGGAGCAAGGACAGCTCGAAAACGCCAAAGCTATGGCAATCAGTTTGCATGAGTCCGGTGTGTCTGAGGATTTGATTGCTAAGGCAGCAAACGTCAGTGTCGAGCTTGTCAGAAAGTGGCTTGGTTTAGCCTCAGCTTGATTCTGAAAACATAAGGAATTCTTGAAGCCCGGCGGGCACTTTTCCTGTGAAGATTATCACGGATGGAAATGTGCTTTGCCGGTCTTTTTTTATGCCCAAAAATCCGGATGTTGCAAACTTCTTTTCATTATGCTAAAATCCAAGCATTAAGCAAGCAAATATTAATGCTTGCAAGCACGAAAGGAGTATTATAATGACACAAAAAAATGGTTTTTGGGGAGAACCCCCGGCTGCTGTCTACCGCACAGCGATCTATCTGAGACTGTCTCAGGAGGACGGCGACAAGTTTGAGAGCGATTCAATCTCGAATCAGCGTAAGCTCGCACTTGACTACATCAGAAATAAAAGCGAGTTCAGGCTTGTAGGCGAGTATGTCGACGACGGCTACTCAGGCTCAAATTTCGATAGACCCGCCTGGAAGCGGCTATATGCGGATCTGGAAAAGGGGCTTGTCAACTGCATCATCGTCAAGGATCTTTCGAGATTCGGCAGGAACTATATCGAGGTCGGGCGGTATCTTGAAATGACATTCCCGGTTCTTGGAGTCAGACTGATAGCACCGGGCGACGGCTTCGACACGGCGGAGGACAGGCGCAGTGCAGACTTTTTGACAGTTCCGATGAAGAACCTCATCAACGACTACTATTGCCGGGAAATTTCGCGCAAGGTCTCGACCCAGCTTCAGGCAATGAGGAAGCGGGGCGAGTGCGTGACATCCTTTGTGCCATATGGCTATAAGAAGAATCCTCTTGACCATTCAAAACTGATTGTGGACGAGAGTGCCGCCCCGACAGTCCGCCAGATTTTCGACTGGAAGCTCGAGGGCTACGGCAACCGGACAATTGCAGACCGCCTCAATGAAAACGGAGTCCTTTCACCGTATGAATACCGGATATCAAACGGCGAGAGGATGGGAAGCAATTTCAAGAAGTACGAAAAGGCGCGATGGGCGGCGGGGAGCATCTATTCAATACTTCACAACGAATGCTACACCGGAACAATGGTGCAGGGAAAGATGAAAAAGCTGAGCTTTCGCTCGGATGAAATGGTGCTTCTTCCAAAAGACGAGTGGACGAGGGTTGAGGGCACACACGAGGCGATAGTTGAGCGGAATTTATTTCAGCAGGTGCAGGAGGTAATGAAAAGAGAAATCAAGACGACAGGCGGAGAGTGTGCGCCAACGCTCTCCGGCTTTTTATTCTGTCATGAATGCGGCAGGCAGATGACCATCAAATCAACCTACCGTTCAAACAAAATCTACCGTTACTATGTCTGTAAGGACTGCGAAAGTGCGGGAAGAGGCTCAGTCAGAATCAGCGAGAAGAAAGCTATAGCCGAAATCTTGCAGGAGATTCGCAATATGGCTGCTTCGGCGTCCTGTATTGAATGCCTCGATTTCTCGCCAGAGGACTCGAGTGAGGTAAAAAACCTCGACAGAGAGCTTTTGTCTCTCCAGGAGGAGATGGATCGCTGTCTCAGGCTTAAAAACTGCCTCTATGACGACTATTCCTCCGGAATCCTCAGCCGCGAGGAGTATATGGACTACTCGAAGCACTATTCGGATAAAATCGAGCAGGCGAAGAGGGACAGCAAGGCTGCCAGCGAGAAGAGAAGCAGACTCATTTCCGAGATATCCGATGCAGAATGGATAGGGACTTTCAGAAAGTACAGAGATATTGAAACTCTCCAAAGAAAAGTCATGAGCGAGCTTGTCGACAAAATCTATGTCAGCAGGGGCGGGAAGATGGACATAAAGTTCCGTGGCGACAGCGCGATCAGGGCAAGAAAGGAGGCTGCAAAATATGAAGAATCAGGGCTTGAAGCCGCAATATAGAGCCGCCATTTATTTAGCCCCTGCTGCATATGGTGAAGCGATTGATATTGAGCAGGCACTTGAAAGGTGCAAGGAATATCTTGCAGACATGCAGGAGCTCAGACTCATGAGAATCTATCGTGACGATGAAGTCGAGATTATAAGAGTCCCCGAGCATAACGGCAAGCGCACCCCGCTGGGCGTTACCGGCAACGACGCCTGGAAAAGGCTTCTTAGGGACACAGAGACATCCCTAATAGAAGTTGTTCTGGTCTATGCCGCAAGAACCGTTGCGCCGAGCATTTCCGGGCTGGCAAATGCTATAAGTAATTACTTTCTAAAGTGTGGAGTAAGGTTTATCGACGTTGAAGCCGGTTTCGACACCGAATCAGGGGACGCGAGTGCATATCTCAGGCAGAAAACGAGCGAATACAGGTGCTATGTCAGGAGGAGGTCGACATCATGGGCAGACGGAATAGAATAGCTAAATCAACGGAAAAGTATCTTAAGCGAAAGACAATCACCATCTGGCAGACGGCAATCTATGCCAGGCTCTCAGATGAAAATAACGGCTTTGAGGATGACCGTTCGCTTCGCAACCAGATTAAATACCTTGAGGCATATGTCGCCAAACACCCGGAGCTTGAGCTTATAGATATCTATTCCGACAACGGGCAAAGCGGACTGAGCTTCGACAGAACTGAGTTCAGGCGAATGCTTGAGGATGTGAAAACAGGCAGGATTAACTGCATTCTTGTCAAAGACCTGTCCCGCTTCGGAAGAAATCACATCGAAGCGGGATATTATCTCGAAACTATTTTCCCTGAGCTGGGAGTGCGCTTTATAGCCGTAAATGATGGCTTCGACAGCCTGGGCGAGGAGGACAGCGACAGCCTCATTCTGCCACTCAAGAACATGATCAACGAATTGTACGCCCGTGAAACACAGAGAAAGGTGCTTGCAGTCCTAAGAGCCAAGGAAAAGAAAGGCGAGCGACCGTTCACAATGGTGCCCTATGGCTATATTGTTGACCCTGCGTGCAATTATCATCTGCTTCCCGACAAGAATACAGCCGATTATGTCCGGCTGATTTTCAGAATGAAAGCCGATGGCTGCCGAATGACTGCGATTGCAGATAAGCTGAATGAAATCGGCGCACCGACACCTCTTTGCTATCTCAAATCCAAGGGAAAGTTCAAAAATGTCCCGAGCTCCGGCAGGTGGGACTATATCAGCGTTCAGAAGATTCTCGGAAACCGCACTTACACCGGCTCAACCGTCTACAATACGGTGGGAAAGGGAGATTACATGGTCATCCCGAACACCCATGAGCCACTTGTGGAGACGGATACATTCGATAGGATTTCCCGGGAAATGCAGGACAGGGGCAGACGCAGGTCGGAATCGCTCAAAAAAGCCGCAATCAATGGGGAGAAGCATCCGAATATTCTCAAGGGCAAATTTTTCTGCGGAGACTGCGGGCGTGCAATGCTTTATGAATTCAAAAATTCCAGATACCGCTGCAGCGGCTACAGTAATTTCCGGAAGACCGACCCTGCCGCTCCTCCATGCTCTGTGAAAATCTCCGGCGTTCCCGAGTATGTGGTTCACAGATTTATTTTTGACAGGATGAGAGAGCGTACTTATGAAAGTAATATTCCGATTGAAGAGGTTCCCGGCGAAGCAACCGGAACAATCAGGCTCAGCAGCACTTCAAGCGTCGAAATCATCGCCGTTGACAGCCCGGACAGAACTGAGCGACTTCTGCGGAAAGGCTTGACACCGGAGCTTTTGTCGGATTATGTCGAAAAGCTTTGGTATTATTCAGACGGCAGCCTGGAAATAGAATTCAAAGGGGAGGGAGATTGATGGTTGCGTTTTACATCCGGCTTTCCTGCCTTGATGACGATCTCGATGAGCGGAAACAGCTGAGTAACAGCGTCGAGAACCAGCGGAAGCTTCTGACAGAATACTTCGATGAGTCGCCCGACCTGAGAACGGAGGATGCCTGCGAATTTATCGACGACGGCTACAGTGGGACAAATTTCAGGCGACCGGCATTCCAGAAGATGCTTGGTCTCATCAAAAAGCGGACGATTGATACCGTTATCGTAAAGGATTTCTCACGCTTTGGCAGAAACTATATCGAGTGTGCGGACTATATCGAAAAGCTCTTCCCGTTCCTCGGTACGCGCTTTATCTCTGTTTCGGACAACTATGACAGCGGACGCCGGGAGGACTGCGGAATCGACATGGCGATGAAGAACATAGTCAACTCCTACTACTCGCAGGATCTCTCCCGGAAAGTGACTTCGACATTCGATTTGAAGCGCGAAAACGGCGAATTTTTCTTCTGTGCGCCGTTCGGATATCTAAAGGACGAGACCCGCCCCGGCAGTATTCTTGTTGATGATAATGCGGCGGAAATTGTCCGGCACATCTTCTCCCTTGCCTGTGAAGAGGGCATGACGACCTGCGGGATCGCAAAGCTATTAAACCGTGAGAATATCCCGACGGTGGCGGCTTATAATCGTGAACACAGGGTCAGCGGCAAGGCAATTTCCTCCGAAAAGAGCGAATTTGCAGCGTGGACGGGCACAAAGGTTGCGAGTATTCTCAAAAATGAGGTCTATGCCGGCACCTATATTTCGCAAAAGCGTAGGCGTGTTGCAACGGGCTCAAGGAGGACTGTTCCGGTCAGTTGTCCAAAGAAAATCCCTGATAATCATCCCAAAATTGTGGATTATGAAACGTTTGAATGCGCGCAGAAAATCTTCAAAAGAGTTAAGAGACCTGCCGAAAACAGGCGTTATCAGCTCAAGTCCAAGGTTTTCTGCGGCAATTGCGGCTATGCGATGACCTATCAGGATAACGTACGCGACGAGTGCTTCTTTCATTGCTCTCACTCAAGAGAAACCGGAATCCCGACCGGCTGCCCGACCGAAAGATTCCCGGAGGAGTTGCTTAATGAGCGTGTTTTCCAAAGGCTCAGGCGGTGGATGGTTTTCCTGAAGACCGCTTACGGAAAAGCTGAGGAGGCTGAGAAAAACCGCCAGGAGTGCCTGAGACTTCTGGGAGAAGAGCAGGCAGAGCTCCGCTCAGAGCTTGAAAGCCTCGAATCGAAGAAACTTGAGCTCTATGAATCCTACACCGATGGCGAGATTTCCCGGGAAACCCTGTCGGTTGAAAAGAAGAAACTGTCCCAAGAATCGGACTCAATAAAAGCCGAGCTTTCTTTGCTCCACATAAAAGAGTCAACCCTCCACGCCCTCCGCAACCGCCGCAAGCCGGAGCTTGACGACCTGATGGAAAGCGTTCGGCTGTTTGAAAACGAGACAAGACTGACCTGCAAAATGGCAGAAGCTTTCGTCTCCCGCGTCACCGTCCATAATAAATGGCAGATAGAAATCGAGTGGAAAGAGGAAAGCCTGGCAAAAGAATGCTGAAACCGGATTCTTCCAGCCAAAACTGAATACCGACAACCCCCTCATTTGAGCTAATCAGATGAGGGGTTTGGTTTGTTGGTGTGGGAGGGCTCGAGTTCTTGTCGTTAGAACAAAAAATTTGTACAGACGGATTGCCATTGAGATGAGTAAAAAGTAAAAAAATGTGGGATAGATATGACGAACGAGACAAGTAAAGAAAGCACATCATTCAAGAGGAAGATAGACAAATCGCAAATCCCCACCTGCAAAATCTTAGGTGTAGACATTGCGACCATCGACATGGATTGGCTATTGAAGTACACCGACGAGAATCTCGAAAACTTAAAGGGCGACTACTTCAGCGTGGTGAATGTCTATTCGGGCGTCACCGCTTACAACGACCCGGAATTCTGCAAAATCCTGAACAGCTCCGCACTCTGTATGCCCGACGGCGGTCCGCTTGCATCGGTTGGTAGACATCGTGGCTACAAGCAGATGCAGCGCACCACGGGACCGAGTTATATGGGCGAGATTCTCAAAATGAGTGCCGAGCGAGGTTGGAAGCACTACTTCTACGGCTCGACCGACGAGACTCTCGAAAAACTCCGTACAAAGCTCCTGGATGCCTATCCGAATCTCGATATTGCCGGCATGTACAGCCCACCGTTCAGAGCAGTGACAGAAGAAGAGGACAAGCTCATAGTTGACCGAATCGACGAGCTTCAGCCGGACTTCGTTTGGGTCGGACTTTCCTGCCCAAAACAGGAACGCTGGATGTACGAGCATTTGGGAAGAGTAAATGGTCTTATGGTTGGTGTGGGTGCCGGTTTCGATTACTACGCCGGCAATATCAGCCGTGCACCCGAGTGGATGCAGAAGCATAATCTCGAATGGGTCTATAGGCTGATTCAGGAGCCGAGGAGGCTGTTCATGAAGTATTGGCATACGAATATACCGTTTATTTGGAATGCTATGGTTAGAGGGAAGTGATCTGCCCGTGAGAAACCACAGGCAGACTAAAATATAAAAATGATAGGAGATATACACATGAGTGGTTTGAATATTGCAGTTGCTGGAACAGGATATGTTGGACTTTCTATAGCTACACTTCTGTCACAACATAATAAGGTAACAGCCGTTGACATCATCCCCGAAAAGGTTGACCTTATAAATCAGAGAAAGAGCCCAATTCAGGATGAGTACATAGAGAAATACTTGGCAGAAAAAGATCTCGATCTGACGGCAACATTGGATGGAGCATCCGCTTATAAAGATGCAGATTTTGTCGTTATAGCCGCACCCACAAACTATGACAGCAAGAAGAATTACTTCGATACGAGCGCAGTTGAGGACGTAATCAAACTCGTCATCGAAAATAATCCGAACGCCATTATGGTCATCAAGAGTACGATTCCGGTCGGTTACACAGTTTCTGTAAGAGAAAAGTTCCACTGCGATAACATCATTTTCAGCCCTGAATTTTTGAGAGAATCCAAGGCTCTTTACGATAATCTTTATCCGTCTAGAATCATTGTCGGTACAGATTTGGAAGATGAACGTCTTGTAAAAGCCGCAAATACATTCGCCGGACTTCTTCAAGAGGGCGCAATCAAGGAGGATATCGACACCCTCATCATGGGCTTCACGGAAGCAGAGGCGGTTAAGCTTTTCGCCAACACTTATCTTGCTCTCCGTGTCAGCTACTTCAATGAGCTCGACACCTACGCCGAGATGAAAGGTTTGAACACCCAGCAAATCATCGAGGGTGTCTGCCTCGATCCGAGAATTGGCAGTCATTACAACAACCCAAGCTTCGGATATGGCGGATATTGTCTTCCAAAAGACACTAAGCAGCTCCTCGCAAACTATGAAGACGTCCCTGAAAACTTGATTCAGGCGATAGTTGAATCCAACCGCACGAGAAAAGATTTCATTGCCGACCGAGTTCTCAATATCGCCGGTTATTACGATTATTACAATCGTGGCGATTACAGCGCAGAAGAGGAAAAGACATGTGTCATTGGTGTTTATCGCCTCACTATGAAGAGCAACAGCGATAACTTCCGCCAGTCATCCATTCAGGGCGTTATGAAGCGTATCAAGGCTAAGGGCGCAACGGTCATCATCTACGAGCCTACGCTTGAAGACGGAAGTACATTCTTTGGAAGCGTTGTTGTGAATGACCTTGCAAAGTTCAAGGAACAGTCGCAGGCAATTATTGCGAATAGGTATGATAGTTGTCTGGATGATGTGAAGGATAAGGTTTATACGAGGGATTTGTTCCGCAGAGATTAGAAAAAGAAACATATAGGATAGGAGTTTATCTTTAGGAAACGAGGAGGGAAATAAGCATGTTGACTTGCCTACAAGTACATAATGATTATTTGATTCAGGGCGGTGAGACGAAGTCAACCAAGCTAATTGCCAAAGCCTTGGAAGATAACGGAATCCGGGTCATAAGGTATTATAGAAGTAATGATGAATTGAAGACTGCGGGGTTGAGAGAAAAGGTGTCTATTGGGGTTCAATCCATATATAATAAAAATACTATAAAGGAGATAGAAGAGATTTTAAACACAAATCATGTAGATTTTGCACTCATACATAATGTTTCTCCTGTGATTTCCAACAGTATATATGCAGTTTTATTAAAACACAAAATTCCAATATATAAGTATTTGCAAAATTATAATATCCTGTGTTTGAATGGAGCAATGGACATGGGAGATTATTGTGCCCGCTGCCAGAAAAATTCTTTAATTGGGGTCAGAAATAGTTGTTATAAAAACAGCAAAATATATTCTTTACAGAAATATATCACAAAAAAACTATTATGGAGCAGGTATCTGGAAAACATTTCTGGATTTTTCGCTATCTCAGATTTTGTCAAAAGAATACATGTGTGTGCAGGTATACCTGATGAAAAAATCCATGTTTTATACCACTTTTGTGAACATGAACCCAGCTTGCTTGCCGACAAGGAACGTTTTATTTCTGCTGATCGCTATATCGTATATATGGGAAGACTATCCAGGGAAAAAGGCATCATGACTCTAGTGAAAGCAGTAAGAGAGTTACCAAAAGTGAGATTAAAGATAATGGGTAGTGGAGATTGTGAGGCAGAAATACGAGAATTTATTGAAAGTAAAGATATAGATAATATTGAGATGCTTGGTTATAAGAGCGGCGAGGAAAAAGATTACATAGTAGGCAATGCCATTGCGTTGGTTGCGCCCTCGGAGTGGGAGGAGCCATTCGGGCGAATAGTAATTGAAGCATATGAAGTGGGAACTCCTGTGATTGCAAGTGCTGTTGGTGGACTTAAGGAACTTGTTAAAGAAAATGTCACAGGATATATTTTTCAACAATCTGACGTAGAAGGTCTGAAAAATAGAATAGAAAAAATGTATGCTTTAAGTGATAGCGACTTGTATGCGATGAGGATGGAGTGTATTCAAGCGGTAAAAGACAATTACAGCACCGCTTCATATATTCATAAATTTCTGGATGTCATCGAAGAAGCTGCTCCATAAGAGCATTATTATCAGCTTTCGCTTTTGTAGGAGTATTGCTCAAATGCGGTTATGGTAATATAGAAGTTATAATATTATAGATAAGATGAAGCTGAGGAGGATAGTAATGAAGATATTAATCGTAACAACTATATATAAAATAGATGGACACCCGGAATTGTTTCATGATACGGAGGCAGTACATTATCTGGTGAAACCACTAGTTGACTTCGGACATCAGGTTAAGGTGATTTTCATATACAGGCAGAACATATTAAAAAAATTAACTGCACAAATTCGATATAAGGGAGATGAGGTATCTTCAAATGAATATTTTTATAACTGTGATGGAGTAGATGTTGCCTTGTGTAAGGTGATTTTATATTTAAAAAGTCTCTGGAATATTGGGTCTGGTACCTCCAAAAAAGTTGCAAATTTTATAGATAGATATTTAAAAGAGAGCGATTTTACTCCCGATGTTTGTGTGTCTCATGTTCCATCAGCAACAGTGGATATATGGAAGTACTTAAAACTTGATGTTCCAATGATTGGAGTTTTGCATGAATCAGATGTTCAAATAATGAGCAAACATAGAAATGTTGTAGGAATGATGGAATCAACATATTCATCTTTATATGCTCGTTCGTCATCTATTCGTGATAGAGCGAGAAATTTCACATCTGTTAAGGATGAGATTGTATACTCAGGGGTTGATATTCCTGAAAAGACAAGGATGAGCAGAAACGATGACAAGCTTGTTATTCTCTATGTGGGCAAACTAATTAAGAGAAAGAGACTTGATTATTTGATTCGCGCACTTAGCAAAGTTAGCTCTTCTGTAAACTTCAAATTGGAGATATATGGAGAAGGTGATTTTGAAGAAAGTTTGAAAGAGCTTTGTAATTCATGCTTGAATGACGACCAATATACTTTCTATGGGACAAGACCGAGAAATGAAATATTTGATGCAATGTATCAGGCAGATGTCTTTTGCATGACAAGTGTGAACGAGACTTTGGGACTAGTATATTTAGAAGCCATGGCATGTGGATGTATTGTTGTAGGAAGTCGGGGAGAAGGCATCGACGGTATCGTTAAAGATGGGGTAAACGGGATTTTGGTTTCTCCTGATAGCATTGATGAAATATCAAATGCTATCCTGAAAATTGCAAATATGAGTTTAGAGGAAAGGGAAAGATACGTGAGTGCTGCAAAAGAAACAATGAGTTATTATACCGAAGAAAAAGCTTCAGAACATTATATGAGCCTTATCGAAAACAATATTGATCCTGAATTATTAGCAAGGTTGTCGTAAATTATCGCAGAAATCGTAATGAGAAAGATGAGGCTCTACGATATCTGAGGATGATGTCAAAGGACTCTGATTATTTAAAAATAATATTGATTGATAGATTGATAGCTAGGAGAAGCACCATGAGTTATACAAAAAAATTGTTAATAGATAAAAAAGTATTCTTTTTGGTTTGTACATTGTGGGTGTTTTTTTTCTCCTGGGTATTTTTCTGAGTTCCAAAGCATCAAAACTCTAATCAGCTTTGCTACTTATTTGTTTGCAGGAGTACTTCTGTTATTTTCGTTATCTAAAATAAAACGACGTCCAAGTTTAGTCTTTATTCTTATTGTGTTACTGTACATAGAATTGATAGCTGTAACTGCTGTATCTGATGGAAGCATGATGAGTGCAGTTCGATATTCAGCACCTGTAATTGCTGTGTGTGCATATTACGAAGTGAGTGATTCGGAAGGCAGATATAAAATTATAAAGGCATTATTTTGGATTCACTATATTTTCGCAATAATAAACTTTGCTACAGTTGTTTTCTTCCCATCTGGTCTTTATACTTACAAAGATGAACTGTATTTCTTTATTGGACATAATAACGCTGCTGGACGATTTCTATTACCAACAATTGCATATGCAGTCATTGTTGATATTAAAGAAAAAGGTCACTTAGGTTGGAGAACGTATATATCCGGCATTTTAGCTTTTATTACTGTATGCCTAACGTGGTCGAACACATCAATGGTCGGAATTGGCGTTGTACTGGTACTATTATTTGTTTTTTCTAAAAGAAATCTTCCAACTTTTTTTAATATGAGAAATGTGTTCATACTGTCTCTGGTTATCACCCTTGTGCTTGTGTTAGGAAACAGTTTTGGCATCTTTGAGGCTATCATTGTCAATGTGTTCCATAAAGACATGACGTTCACCGGTCGGACTACAATCTGGAATGCTGTGCTTATAAATATCGTCAATAAGCCTATATTTGGATATGGATATGATGTTGATATATGGTCTTATGCTTCTATGGGAAATTTGGAGCCTTCGAGTGCTCATAATTACTATCTTGATTTGCTTTTCAGAGGTGGCATTGTCCAGCTACTTATACAATTGGTGATTGTTGCCGTTGATATAAAGAGAATGGATAGGCAAAAGAATCGTTTGAGCAATGCACTAACCATTGTTTTTATTGGCTATTTTATAATGTGGAGTTTTGAACCGTTTGTTAATACTGGATACTTGGATATGCTATTGTTAATGCTAATATCATCCGGCTTAAATTCAATTTATAAAATAGATTCTTACGAGTATTTGCCGAAATTACATGAGTATTAAAGGCTAAATCTTATTGATATTGCACTCAAAAAGATGAAAGCCTTTATTTGTAAAACAAGGAGGAAGTACAATGAATAAGATACTGCCTATAATTGAATCTATTGCTTCAGAAAAATGTCAAGTAGTACTAAGGGATAAAAGCATTAAAGGTGGGCATAACGGACCCTATTATGATCCTGAAACGGAGATACGGGTTTCTTCCCATTGGATTTTTATATTTGAGTATGAATTTCGGCAAACTGGAAATTTGGACTACATCAAAGCAATAGAAATTCTTGCAAATAACTTAGTTGCTCTTCAGCTAGAAAATGGAACTTTTTTATGCAGAAATAAAAATGGTAAAGACAAAATTAATGGAACTATAGGAATTTCATGGGCAATTGAGGGCTTGATTGAAGCAACTAAGATATTAAAAGACGAACAATACTATAACGCAGCTGTCAAGGCTTTTAATTCGCAGAAGTTCGATTATAATGCTGGACTTTGGATCAGACAAGAGGTTGACGGAAGTATTTTGGGCGTTGATAATACTTTTAATCACCAGCTTTGGTTTGCGGCTTCTGGTGCTCAGATTTGTTCCTACAAAAATAATACTCAAATTGAAAAGGAGGTTCTCTCTTTTCTGGATCATTGTTCAACGAGTTTTCGGCTGTACAAAGGTGGGTTAATACATCATTTTGCAATCGTAAATGGATCAATAAAAGCGAGGGGAAAATCTGAAATTATATACTGGAAGCAGGTTCTGCTAAGAGCTTGTCGTAAGCCAAGTTGTAAATACAAGGAAGAAGGATATCATAATTTTAGTATTTATGCATTTGCTTTAATTCATATGAGATACCCTGAGCACCTCTTTTTTAACACTTTGAAATTTAGACAGGCTTTATCATATAGTCTTGACATGGAACATTCATTTGCACTGCAAAATAATGATCCTGAATATGACGCTACTGGTTTGGCGTCTGAATTTAAGTCGGAGTGCAACATATATGGGTTTAGCTATAACTCACCAGCTTTTGAAATACCTTTTATCGTTAAGGAATTTGGAAATGCCTCGTTTACGAACGAGATAAATAAGCTTTTAGATTTGCAGATCGATTTGACATTTGATGCGAATTTAAACTCTTTCTGCCGAAATACTGAGGATCCAACAACCCTGGATGCAAGATTGTATGAATATATCCGGGCATTGTTATAATAGTTCCATTTAAAAGTACACATCAGTGAGGAGAGGACATATGAACAAAAAAAAGCAATTTGGCAAATAATACAATACTTTTGGCGATAGGAACGTTTATAAACAAAGGTTTACAATTTGTGATGATTCCTCTGTTCAGCCGATGGTTAACTACAGAGGATTACGGAAGATACGATCTTTTTGCTACGTATGTTACATTGATGGTTCCTATTGTTACACTGGCGTGCAGTGAAGCAGTGTTCAGATATGGAGTCGATAGGGATAGTCCTGGTGAAAAGAGTCCATATATCTCTAATGGTCTAGCTATTGTTTTAACAAACTCCATAATTTTGGCTATCATTCTTGTCGCAATAAGATTCATTACTGGCTGGACCCTTGCAATCCCTTTCTTCTTTATGGCATTTGGAGAGATTTTAAATAATTATTTACAAGGCTATATGCGGGCTACGCGTAGACTTAATATTTATTCATTTTGTACAGCATTTTCGACACTTTGCATATTTGCCGCCTCGACAATATTTGTATTCTTTTTAAAAATGGGTTTGGCAGGTCTCATTTGGGGCTATGCTGTTGGCTTTTTGGCTGGCGATCTTGCTGTAATTCTGTTCACAAACTTCAAACAGTACTTTAAGTTTAAAAGTATTAGCTTTGCTGGTGTAAAAGAACTGATTTCATATTCGTACGGGTTGATCCCTAACAGTATATCTTGGTGGATAATTAATGTTTCTGACAGATCTATTATAAATCTGTTCTTAGGTGCGACCTATAATGGAATTTATGCTTTGGCTTGCAAGATACCAAACTTTGCTTCAGCAATTTTTAGCGTATTCAGTATATCATGGCAGGAATCTGCAACTGATATGGTAAATTCAGCCGAAAGAGATACGTATTACAATAAAATACTGAATAAAATGTGTTTTCTATTGATACCCCTTTGCGGCGGGATTATTTCGTGTAATTTTATCTTTTTCAATTGGATATTTGATTCCAAATATAGTTCAGGTTATTCATATGTTCCGATCCTAGTAACATCAGTTATTTTTTCAAGTTTATCACAGTTTTTTGGCGGCATTCAGATTAGTATGAAGCATCCGAAAGCTAATGGCGCAACAACAATGATTGGGGCTGTTGTTAATATCGTAATTCACCTTGGTCTTGTGCACTTTATAGGACTTTATGCGGCTGTATGTTCAACTTTTATTTCTAATGTAGTTATTACTTTCTCAAGAATGTATCTTTTGAGAAAGGAAGTATCTTTTAGGTTTAGCAGATCTTTGATTCCACTTATATTTGCTTATATTATTGTTGTGTGTGTAACTTACGTGAACTATTCGTTACTAACAGACATTCTCAATTTGCTTTTTGCAGGAGTAGTTTTCTTAATTGCAAATCGTGATATGATAAAAGAAATACTAAACAGAATGTTGCATAGGCGCAAGTAGACATAGTGGGAATTTGTTATAAAGGAGAGTATTTTACACATAAAATACTATACTGAAAAAGGAGAAAATTATGATTTATTTCGGAATACCTTTAAGATCAAAAGCTGCATCAAACGACTGGAAAAATGTCGAGAGAGTTTTTAACAGAACTTTGAACTCTGTGTACAGTCAGACAGATCCTGACTTCAGAATATTCGTGGCTTGTCACGATAAACCAAAATTAGCGCACGAGTATGATAACAGAGTCGAATTCTTAATTTCTGATGCCCCAACACCTACAAATCGCAAAGAAATGTTACTTGATAAGGGGTGGAAAGTATCCATGATTGCAAACAGGATTCGTGAGTATGAGGGGGGTACACGATGATGGTCGATTCTGACGATTTGATTTCAAATCGAATCGCAGAATATGTCAATTATCATCCGAACGAAAACGGCTTCCTTAGTTCATATGGCTATGCGTACAATGACGGCTTTGACTATGTGAAAAAGTTAGCAGCATTACATAGAATTTGTGGTTCGTGCTCGATAGTCAATTATTCAGTGGAAGATTTGCCTGACAGAATGCCTGAAAATCTGTGGGATGACAGCCCGATGATATATGGATTTGTAGGAAGTCACATAGAATGATCCCTAACTATCTTAAAGAACATGGGCGGTCTTTAGCACGTATGCCTTTTCCTACTACAATTTACGTGAGAAATACTGGTGACAATCATTCTATGCTGAATGGTGGAGATTTGAATTGGAAAAGGAAAGTTGAATTGACACTACGCCCTAAGATAAATATTAGCGAAGGTCTTGCTGACGAGTTCGGCTTTTATGAAAGCTAATAAAACTTTTAAAAATTAGATATAGATTGGTCACTATTTGCCTTTAATAATATTGCTTGCTGATGATTCAGGTAGAATAATAAGCTAATCGAATAAAAAGAACCGTATGAATACTCAGGAACAGAATTTTATAACAATTTTAAAAGACACCATGCACCCGACGTTGCATATGTCATCTTTAGTCACTCCCAATTGGTCTGAAATATTATCAATTGCTTCCAAGCAGAATCTCTTTCCTCTTGTATATAATGCAGCAGCACGGTATGACACTTTTGCTGAATATGATGAAGCCCGCCCTGATTTATTTGTCAGAGCAACAGCCGCAATGTCTCTACAGATTCAGAAGACGGATGCTTTCCTAGACCTATACCGAGCTTTCATCAAAGTAGGTGAACCACCGATTGTGATGAAAGGTATTGTGTGTCGTTCTCTTTACAAAGATGGTCAAGATTTTCGAGCCTCTGGTGATGAGGATTTGCTGATAGAAAAGGAGAACTACGATATAGCTGAAGAAATTCTTACGAATGCTGGATATATAAAAGAGGATAAGAAGTTTGATGCTTCCTTAAGTCATATGCAGGAGGTTACTTTTACGAATCCTGATACTGGTTTGGTGATTGAACTGCATATCAACCCTTTTGGCACCAGTGACAATATTCGTTTGAATATGAATAATTGGTTTCTTGATGTGTTCTCAAGAACAGAAGAGATTTTGGTCGATGGAGTTTTGCTCAGAACGATGGCACCTACAGATAATCTTCTGTTCCTTATTTTTCATGCGTTCAAACATTTTATAAGTAGAGGATTTGGAATCAGATTGATGCTTGATGCTCTGCTTTATGCGGAAAAATACTATGATTCTATTGACTGGGAGTATATTCGCAACGGACTGAGAAATGTTGGAGCAGAGTCATTTTTCTCAGATATGATTGTTGTTGGCAATCTGTACCTTGGCTTCAAGCTAACAGAGACGGGGCATCCAACGTGTCCGGATGACTTGCTTGACGATATGTTTCAGATGGGAGTATTTGGAAACTCAACTAAAGAGGATTCAGGCGCAGGTGCTTTCATGAGCATGGCAGTTAATGACGGAAATTTGAAGAGTATGAAGAGAAATAGGGCAGTAGATATGTTACACATGGTATTTCTTTCGTGGAAAACATGGCTTACTTTGCGACCGTATTTGGCAGATAAGCCCTATCTACTTCCCGTTGAATGGTTTAAGAGAGTAGGAAGGTATCTGAAAAAGAAAGATAAGGTTCGCTATACAGAAAGCTGGAATACTGCAGAGCGTAGATTAGAATTGCTTAAAAAGTACAATATCGTATAGGATACACTACATAATGCTTACTTGTGTAAGGAGATAATGATCATGGATAAAACAAAAAGAGTAAGGTACAAGAAAAGCCCCTTGATTGAAGTGATTTTTCAGCTGAGGTTTCCTACTATATTGAAAGTTGGAGCTAATCCGCCTGAAGAGTTTCAGGAAAAAATTAGAGAAGTCTATCCCTATTATGAAGAGGCGATAGAATCGGTAGGAGATGTAGTTTTCGCAAATGGTAAGCCAACCCCGATTAGCAGACAAAATAAAAACTATTCTTTCACGTCAGCGGATGAAAACTATAAAATAAATCTGACTCCGAATTTCATTGCTCTTTCCACAGCGAGTTATACTCAGTGGGAAGATTTTAGAGATCGTATTACATTTATTGTTAAAGCGTTTGAAGAAGTATACCGCCCAACTTTTTATTCTCGCGTAGGGCTGAGATATGAAGATGCTATAACAAAGAGCCATTTAGGACTGGAAGATAAGAAGTGGAATGAACTGATTCAGCCACATATTCTTGGAGTAATGACTTCTTATGATGAGGATAAGACGCAGTCTTTTGCGAGTGCAGCAGAATTTGATAATGGAGATAATACTCGAATAAAAACGCATTTTGAGCTGGTTCGTGTTAATGGTGAAGACGAGGTATCTTTCCTTATCGATTGTGATTACTTCACGCTTGCAAAGATCGAAAAGGGCGAGATGATGGATGTCGCGAATAAGCTCCACGAAAAATCTACTAATTTTATCATGAGTGCAATTACGGAAGTCTTACATGAAGCTATGGAACCTGAAGAAATAAAGCTGGAGCAATAAAGGCGGTTACAGGTAGAGAAGTGAGGATTGCAATATGCCGAAAACTGGACAAACTTATTGTGGAACGTCATTCTGTGGTTCTGATGATGTACTTCCCGCATCAAGTACGCAAGATGACTTAATGCCAGCTATAAAGAACTATACCAAAAAAATTGTAGAAAGCACATATACATCTTTGAGTTACGGCAAGGTTGCTGATACCGTTAATGGATTGATTCCAGAGTATAGCCCAAGCCTGCCAGCAGAACTGGATATTTTCTGTAAGCTTCCACGAGCCGTTTATGAAAATAGTGAAGTTGGCAGTTTTTTAAGCGCATTAAAGACAGTAATGATTCATGCTTATCGTCAGTCAAAGCTTGAAAACTTGATTTTATCAAAACTTATTGTTAGTGAATGTTCAGAAACAGAGGTTGTAATTGATTGGGTTTTTAATTACTTCCAGATGTACTTTTCATTCAGTAAGAAAGACGGAAATTACTGGGGTATGGTTATGGTAAACAATGAAGAAGGCGAATTTGGAAACAGCGTTATAAAAATTAGACCAGAAAAGTTGACCGAACAAGCAAATCTTATTTTGAATACCGCAGTAATGCTGATAAGATAAGGTGCGATTTATTGTTACATAAAAAGGTGGGTTATAGGTGGTAGAAGATGAATCGGTAGTAGAGTATCCGAACGAATTCTATAGAGGATTGTCAAGCTCAAATTGTATTACTGATGAGGGTTTTGTTACAGCTGCTGCTTTTCTCTTCCGGGAAAATAAGGAACGTGATGAGGATCTTCTTGAATTGTCGATTAATTGGAATGACGACGAGGGTGCGTTATACAACCTCGGAAGCAGGCACAAAGTGGGTTGTGAGGATCGACAGTTTAAGGCAGGCTATTGCGTTGTTAACAGGGTATACATGGAACAGTATATGAACTGTTATATTAAGACTGGCAAGATGAAATATGAAAGAAGACCAGAAGAAGCACGAGAAGACAACGAGTATCAGGATAATAGATATCACGGTAATCTCCTTATGCCTAAAGGAATAGATAGCAACTTAAAAAAGAATATACAGTATGCACTCGCCACACTTGCACAGATGTCGCATAGTTGGGATGATTTTGATATCCAATGAATAAGTCAAATACCCTCTTCACCAACTCCTACGTCTCCTCCTCCCGCATCATCTACACTCCAAGTTCATTTGCAAGAACCTCTCTCCTCTATCTCCAAGAAACCGGCACACTCCAAGCCGTCCGCCCGCACGTCTCATCACGCCAGAATCTTCAATCCTATCTATTACTCGTAGT
>JAJQHJ010000040.1 GCA_021199795.1 Oscillospiraceae bacterium | reverse complement strand
GGACGGTGACGGAAGGGAAAATCGAATTTCCAAAGCGCAAAAAGTGGCAGCATTACGTAGACTCCCGCCGACTCGAAATTACCTGCGGAGAGGCACCGTATCTTGTCTCTCGCTATGATGTATCGACTGGTGAATTGATTGTTCCACCGATACGGCGTATTGGAATGCTTGACAGAAAGCTAAGAATTGTAAATGAAAACACCGATACATATGAGGAGTGGCTGAAATGGACAATCCGTGCGTTTGAGGCATCGTATGGATATGAATACCAGGGTGACAATGTTCTAATCGCACGAATCAATCTGCTTTTGACATTCGTGGAGTATTATGAAGAACGCTGGGAGCGGCAGCCTGATGAGAAGTTGTTGCAGCAGATAGCAAATAAAATTGCCTGGAACATTTGGCAGATGGATGGCCTTAAAAATACAGTGCCGTTGGGCAAGCCGTACGAGGAGTTCCGTCAGATGACCATCTTCGAAATGATGGGCATTGAAGATGAAAGTGAAAACGCACCGGAAGCGGTGCCGTGTAAGATATTTAACTGGAGAGGTAAGGCTTCTCTGAAATTTATGGATTTAAAGGAGACATGAACTATGGGAAAGAAGTTGTTTGATTATGTGATTGGAAATCCACCATATCAGGAGGAACAGGTTTCAGAAAATGCTGATGGTTCTTTAAAGAACTATGCACCACCGGTTTATGATAAATTTATGGATGCTGCCTTTGGAGTGTCAGAAAAGGTTGAGCTAATTCATCCAGCAAGATTTTTGTTTAATGCTGGTTCCACTCCTAAAGCATGGAACGAAAAGATGCTTAATGATAAACATTTCAAGGTGCTTTATTACGAGGAGGATGGACATAAAGTTTTTCCAACGCTATCAACGCCTCTTAGAGGTGGTGTTGCTATTACCTATCGTGATTGTGGGAAAGATTATGGTGCGATATTGGCATTTACTAAATATCCAGAGGTAAATGATATTTTACATAAGGTTATTTATGATAGCTCCTTCGAAACATTAATGGACATTGTTTATTCCCGAACTGCATACCGCCTTACGGAGGTTATGCATACAGATCATCCGGAGGCTCGATATAAAGAAGACGAAAACGGCAAAAACATAGGATTACTGAGTAAGGGACACGATTACGATATGTCATCGAACATCATGAATTTAATACCAGCAATATTTCATGATGAAAAGCCTGATGACGGGAGAGATTATATCCAGATTCTGGGCAGAGTAAGTAATAAGCGTATCTATAAATATATTCGCCGGGATTATGTTAAGACTGTAGATAACCTGGATTATTATAAAGTTTATGTGGCGCAGGCTAATGGTAGCGGAGAGTTTGGGGAAACTATGAGTGAGCCAGTTGTTGAAGGTCCAGGCGTAGGTTCAACGGAAACATTCCTGAGTATAGGTAAGTTTCAGACTGTTGAAGAGGCTCGTGCGGTTGAAAAATATATAAAAACAAAATTTGCCCGTACTTTGCTCAGCGTGTTGAAAGTAACTCAGAATGGCAATAAACCTGTCTGGAAGATGATTCCGCTTCAAGACTTCACCACCGACTCCGATATTGACTGGTCGAAGTCAATTCATGAGATTGACCTACAATTATATCGCAAGTACGGTCTGGATGAGAAAGAAATCGAGTTTATTGAAACACACGTAAAGGAGATGGCATGATGGCAGCGATTAATATAAAAACATCTTCAAAGGTCACTCCGCAGTGCTATGCCTATACCACTCCTGGCGTACCTGCGCATGATGGTTGGACAAAAATAGGTTTTACGGAGCGAGATGTAGAGACTCGCATTAATGAGCAGACGCATACTGTAGGTGTTGCGCATAAGACTTGGTGGGCTATGCGTGCTGCGTATATGACGGAACCCTACGGAACATTTACGGATAAGGATTTTCATGCCTATCTGAAAAAGCTCGGAGTCTCCCGTGAAGCTGGAACAGAATGGTTTCTCATCGAGCCGAATACTGCCCGTGGAAATTTTATTGACTTCACGCAGAATCATGGTTCCGTATCGGAGAAGGATGCTGACGCAGCGATTCCGTATAAGCTCCGCGATGAACAGGCGGAAGCCGTGCAGAGAACGGCAGACTATTTTGGTGGCAGAGAGTCGGCAGAATTTTTGTGGAATGCAAAGCCGCGTTTCGGGAAGACGCTGTCTGCCTATGATTTGTGCATGAAGCTCGGCGCACAGAATATCCTCATTGTGACAAATCGCCCTGCTATCGCAAATTCTTGGTATTTGGATTACGAGACTTTCTTTGGCCCGCAGTCGGGTTACATCTTTGTGAGTAACGTGGATGGCATTAAGGACAAAAAGTTCGTATATAGTCGTGAAGAATATAGAAATAAAGTCCTCACAAGCGATGACGACAGCATTAAAGGCTGCATTGAATTTGTCAGCTTGCAAGATTTGAAGGGGTCTATTTATTTCGGCGGTCACGTTGACAAGCTGTCAGAAGTCAGCGCAGAGCATGGCATGACATGGGATATTCTTATTATAGATGAAGCCCATGAAGGTGTGGACACCTATAAAACCGATACGGCGTTTAATCATATCCGCCGCAAATGGACGCTGCATCTTTCCGGGACACCATTCAAGGCACTTGCAAATGATAAATTTCCGGAGAGCGCAATCTATAACTGGACTTATGCAGACGAGCAGAAAAAGAAGCGTGATTGGGATTCTTCCAGTGAGCTTGAGAATCCATATGCCAATCTGCCACGACTTTCTCTTTTTACATATCAAATGTCCGACATTATCCAGGACAAAGTAAAAAAGGGCATAGAACTGGCAGATGATGATATTGAAGAATACGCCTTTGACCTGAATGAGTTTTTTGCAACGAATGAGTCTGGAAAATTCATTCACGACTCGGACGTAGACAAGTTCCTCGACGCCATGACACGGCAGGAGAAGTTTCCATTTTCCACTCCTGAACTCCGGGATGAATTGAAACACACATTCTGGATACTGAACCGTGTGGCAAGCGCAAAAGCACTTGCTAAGAAACTGAAACTACATCCCGTATTCAAAGATTACGAGATTATTCTGGCTGCGGGTGACGGAAAATTAGATGACGATGATGAAAACGAAAAGTCCTATGACAAGGTGGTAAAGGCAATCGCTGAACACGATAAAACCATCACTCTTTCCGTAGGACAGTTGACCACGGGAGTTACAATTCCTGAATGGACGGCAGTTCTCATGCTTTCCAATATGGCAAGCCCTGCCCTCTATATGCAGGCTGCTTTTCGGGCGCAGAATCCATGTCTGTTTACAGATAGCAACGGGAATTCATACAGGAAGCAGAATGCTTATGTGTTCGATTTTGACCCTGCCCGCACCCTGACGATTTTTGAGAAGTTTGCCAATGACCTGATTCCTGAAACTTCTGGAGACAAGGGTGACTTTGACAGTCGTAAGCAGCACGTGAGGGAACTTCTTAATTTCTTCCCGGTCTATGGTGAAGATGATGAAGGCTCAATGGTAGAACTGGATGCAGAGAAAGTCCTTACGATTCCTCGGCATATCCATGCCAGAGAAGTTGTGGAGCGCGGCTTTATGTCCAATTTCCTGTTTGCGAACATCGGCGGCATTTTTGGTGCGCCGAAAGAAATTATCGACATCATCAACAATATGCAGGCAATCGAGGAGCCGAAAGCCCTCACTCCTGCTTCTGTAGATGAAACGACAGCGGACACTCTGAATCTCAATGAAGATGGAGAAGTTGAAATTCCGAGAGAACAGGTCATTGGTACGGCCAGTGAGCTGTTTGGAGATAAGGTTTATGCGGATGTTGATGAGCAGTTGGAGGCCGTTGTAGAAGAAATTCAGAGGAATGTGGATTTGACACCAAATCCTAAGAAGGATGAGCTTAAGGCACTCCGTGAGAAGTTTTCAAAGCCGATTGCGGATACACTTATGGAATCCGCAAAGGCGCAGTATGGCGGCGATTTAAGAAAATCCACTCAGAACCAGTTGGAGCGCAAAATTCAGGAAACCACTGACACTGTTGTAAACCGCGAATATGGTGACTTTACGATTCGTGACCATCAGCTTGCCAGAGAACATGAGGACAGAATTCATGAGGCGCAGCAATCTGGTGCTTCTATGGTAGAAATCACACGAATTGATGAGGAGTATACTGCCCGACGTCTACAAGGCTATCAGGACATGGTGGAGAATATCAATAGGCAACTTCACAGTAACGAGACTGTGAAGAAAGCAGCGGAAACTATCGTTGAAACTGTTGAGACTGAGAAGCTGAATGCCCAGAAGGATTCTATTGAAGGAAGTGTCCGTGACCATTTGCGTGGTTTTTCCCGTACTATTCCTGCGTTTCTCATGGCCTACGGTGATGAAAGCACTACCCTTGCGAACTTTGACACGCTTGTGCCGGAAGAGGTCTTCTGGGAGGTTACAGTCAATCCGCAGAACGGTCAGGGTGTGACACTCGATCAATTCCGTATGTTGCGCGATGGCGGAGATTATACAACAGAAGCCGGTGAGCAGAAACACTTTGATGGACATCTTTTCGATGAGGTTGTATTCAACGACGCTGTTCAGGAGTTCCTGAAAAGGCGGGCTGACCTTGCGAATTACTTCGAGCCGGAACACACGGGAGATATTTTTGACTACATTCCGCCGCAGCGTACAAACCAGATTTTTACGCCTAAAAAGGTTGTCCAGGATATGGTGGACAGGCTGGAGCAGGAAAATCCCGGCTGCTTTGATGACCCGGACGCAACCTTCGCCGACCTGTACATGAAGTCGGGAATGTATATAACGGAAATTGTAACAAGGCTCTATCAAAGCAAGCGCATGAAAGCACTTTATCCTGATGACGCGGAAAGGCTGAATCATATCTTTGCCAAGCAAGTGTATGGTTGTGCGCCGACAGAAATCATATATCGCATTTGTCTGCGTTATATTCTCGGATTCAGTGACGAGATACACATTGAAAAGAATAACATTCGTCTTTGCGATGCCCTGGAATACGCAAAGAACGGAACAATGGATGCAGAAATGCGGAAATTGTTTGATTTGTAAAGGCATCGTCAGGATAGAGAGGAGAACCACACTATGGCACGAAGCAAGACGATAAAACTATTTTTGATGGATGGCGAAGCAACTGGGCGGATAAAATGTTCTCTTGCCAACTGGACAGGCATTGCCTATAAGATTCCGAGGACGGCACTCGATAAGTGCAAGAATATTGAATACCTGCAGCAGAGCAGCGTATATTTCCTGTTCGGTACAGATGAAAAATATGACCAGATTGTTTATGTAGGACAGGCAGGTGTCAGGAAGAATGGAAAAGGTCTGCTGCTTCGTGTGCAGGAACCGCATAACTCTATTGATTGGACAGAGGCTGTCATGTTCACCACGACAAACAACTCATTCGGTCCCACGGAGATAAGCTATCTTGAGAATCGTTTCTGCAATCTCGCATTGGAAGCAGGTCGCTATCAGGTGAGGAATGGGAATGATCCCAATCCCGGCAATATCACCGAGGAGACAGAAAGTGAGTTGGAGGAGTTCATTGACTATGCTAAAATAGTGATGGGTGCGCTTGGACACAAGGTTTTTGAACCGCTTATGTCGCAAACATCCGAGGCGGAGAAAGATGAACCTCTACTCCATATGGATTATAAAAAGGGTCATGCTACTGGAAGAAGGACAAGCGATGGCTTCGTAATTCTCAAAGGTAGCGCCATCAATCCGGCGACAACAAAGAGTTGCCCGGAAAATGTACTTAAGGCTCGACAGAAATATGCTGACAGAATAAGCGATACATTTGAACTGACGGCAGATATTCTTATGACGAGCGCCAGTGCAGCGGCAGGATTTATTGGCGGAGCATCGCTGAGTGGCAATGCTCTGTGGCATGATGAACAAGGGAAATCCCTCAAGCAGATAGAGGGATAGTTTGGAGAGGCTATGTTCGGAAAGAAACCAAAGCCAAGAAGAGACCTTCCGGCGATAGACATCACAAAGAAGCCAGTCAAAGGAATGTTCGGCAGAACTAAAATGGTGCCGACTACCAAGAAAGAACAGCGCCAGATGAAATCAGCTCTGATGAAGAAATATCCGGACCGCTATTTTGTCGATGACCTGAAGGAGTATAATTCGGTGAAACACGACTTATCGTGGATTGACCGCATTGAGGAATTTGATGCTTTTATGGATGACTGATTGTTGATTGGGGGTGTTATTATACCGTGGTGAATATACGGGAAATCGAGCAGTTGCTATTCGACAATGATAAGCTTCTGGATGGCATGAATAAATACAAACAGATTATGGAATCTCTTCATCACACTGATGTCTCGACGAATGCAGATTTCCGACGCTCCTTCAATAAATTTTTCGTCATGCGCTCCAGGACACCTCTGTACTACGACAAGTTCTACTCTTTCCTGGAGGCACGTAAGGATGTCGGAGCCACATTTGAGGAGACACTGGAAGAACTAAAAAGCGCCAATGACAAGCTTGAAATGTCATTCTCAAGTAAGCTGGTTCATGTCATAGACCCTACTCAACCCATATGGGACAGGAATGTTTCGGTGCTGCACTTTGGTATGAAGGTACCCGGCTACGGAAAACCTGTTGATGTTCGACAAGCAGAGGTAATAAAAGTGTATCACGACTATTGCAGCAGATTTTATGATTATCTGGGTTCGAATGAGGGGCAGGTACTAATACAGCTTTTCGATGACCAGTATCCTCATTCAGGGCTTACGGATGTGAAGAAACTGGATTTTATCTTGTGGATAGATGTTTGATGAAGGGAGTCTCGCATATGACAAACAAAGAAAAAATCGAGAAAATTCAATATGCAATTGACCATCCTAACACGGAGGAACTGTATTACAGTCTCCTCGAAGAAATGGGCGACATGAAATATGATTACGGTGATTACATGACAACGGAGCCTATTAACTGTGACAAGGAACTGGAGCGGCTACCAAAGGCCGACTATGAACTTGCCACGGCTCTTCTCACCATGTTGCTTCGTGAAGACCATTTTGCGAACGGCTCCTTGATGAGGAGGCTGGAGTCAGGTCAGCTTAATGCCGTGCTGAACAGGATGATAGAAACGCTCAGCAAGTAGAACATTTTAATTTTTCCTCACACTTTTTAATTATTCCTCGCACATCAGATTTGCGGGGTAAGTTGAAAAGTTGTGAGCAGACATCACCAGCCGGAAACGGCAGAAAGGAGTGAGCCGATGCAGGCAACAGTAAAAGCAAAAATGCCCAGAAATCAAGCCTTTTTCGGCTCATTTTGGGCAGATGGCGGGTATGTAGATTGTATCAAAGACAACGTGCAGATAGACCC
>JAJQHJ010000034.1:118539-132543 GCA_021199795.1 Oscillospiraceae bacterium | reverse complement strand
CAGTTGGTAGAGCAGCGCATTCGTAATGCGCAGGTCGTCGGTTCGAGTCCGACTACTAGCTCCAAAGTCCCCTCTTTTGAGGGGACTTTTTTTGTATTGCTTGACATCCCACCCCATCAGGTCTATAATTAAATAAGTTTGATATGAATAGGAGTCCTGACTGAATGAATTTTATAAAAAAGGCTTATTGCAGGGTGTTTCAGACCTGTCTGTGGATTTCCCTGCCGGTTCTGCCGTATCGGGAGCCGGAGATTATCAAGAGCATGAGGCTGATTCCCGATACAATCAAGTCCCAGAATCTTACCCACCCGATTATAATCACCGACAGGGGAATTATGAACCTTGGGCTTGTGAACCCGCTTATCGATGCGCTTGACCAGGCAAAGATGCCCTATTCTCTCTATGACGGCACTGTTGCTAATCCAACGACTCAGAATGTTGCGGAAGCACTGGAGCTCTACAAGAAAGACAAATGCGACTGCATCATCGGCTTCGGCGGAGGCTCAAGCATGGATTGTGCCAAGGCTCTCGGGGCGAGATATGCAAGACCCAATAAGTCGCTAGGTAAGATGAAAGGCATCCTCAAAGTCGGTAAGAAGATTCCCCTCCTCATCGCAGTTCCGACTACTGCCGGAACAGGAAGTGAAACCACTCTGGCGGCTGTTATCGTCGATTCGGAAACCAGGCATAAGTATGCCATCAATGACTTCCCGCTTATTCCTAAATATGCGGTCTTAGACCCTGGAACAACGCTGAGCCTGCCAAAATCCATCACCGCTTCAACCGGCATGGATGCCCTTACGCACGCTGTTGAAGCATATATCGGTCGCTCCACCACCAAGCAGACCAGGCAGGAGGCACTGAAAGCAGTCAAGCTGATATTTGAGAATCTCGACACCGCCTACTCAGACGGCTCGAACATTGAGGCGAGAAGAAACATGCTCACCGCCTCCTACTACGCCGGCTGCGCTTTCACAAAATCCTATGTCGGATATGTCCACGCTGTGGCTCACTCTCTTGGAGGAGAATATAACGTCCCGCACGGACTGGCAAATGCAATTTTGCTCCCACATGTTCTGGAAGCATATGGGCACAAGATAGACAAAAAGCTCCATAATCTCGCGATTGCCGCGAACCTGGCCACCGCTGAAACTCCCGATGAGGAAGCGGCAAAGGCTTTCATCCAGGCTATCAAGGACATGAAAGTCCGCTACAATATCGGCGATAAGATTCCGGAAATAAAGAAAGAAGACATCCCGAAGCTCGCAAAATATGCGGACAAAGAGGGCAATCCCCTCTATCCTGTTCCCGTTCTGATGGATGCAAGCGAGCTCGAACGCTTCTACTATGAAGTCATGGAATAAGAAAGGACAAGTTTATGGATAAATCTCAGATAAGCCAGATCGTTTCAACCCAACGGGAATACTTCAAAGCTGGAAAAACTCTCGACGTATCAGTAAGAATCTCGGCATTAAAAGCCCTCAGAAACAGCATACAAAGGCATGAGCCGGACATCAACCAGGCTCTTGAAATGGATCTCGGAAAGGGTGCTTTTGAATCATACATGTGTGAGACCGGAATGGTCTTAAGTGAACTGAGCCACATGCTCTCCCACATAAAGAGCTACGCCAAAGAAAAGACTGTTGCAACACCCCTGGCGCAGTTCCATGCAAGAAGCTACAAGAAGCCGTCGCCATATGGCGTCACGCTCATAATGAGCCCTTGGAACTACCCGTTCCTGCTCACCATTTCCCCACTTATCGACTCGATCGCCGCTGGAAACACAGCTGTCGTCAAGCCGAGTGCCTATTCGCCCTACACAAGCGAGGTCATCAAGACCATTTTGCAGGAATGCTTCAATGAAGAGTACGTCGCTGTTGTAACCGGCGGTCGTGCCGAGAACACTTCGCTCCTCGAAGAGCACTTTGACTACATCTTCTTCACCGGAAGCCAGGCAGTTGGAAGAGAGGTCATGAGGAAAGCTTCTGAGCATCTGACCCCCGTAACTTTGGAGCTTGGCGGCAAGAGCCCCTGCATAGTTGACAAAACCGCAAACCTTAAGCTTGCGGCAAAGAGAATTGTATTCGGAAAATATCTTAACTGCGGGCAGACCTGCGTTGCACCCGACTATATCTACTGCGACGCCTCCGTCAAAGACAAGCTCATGGACGAGCTGAGGCTACAGATCAAAAAGCAGTTTGGCACCTCGCCGCTCATCAATCAGGATTACGGAAAAATCATCAACGAAAAGCACTTCAAAAGGCTTTGTGGGCTCATGGACATGGAGAAAGTAGCCATCGGCGGAAGAACGGAGGCTGAAAATCTCCGGATTGAGCCAACCGTCATGGAGAACGTAACTTTCAGCGATAAAGTCATGCAGGAGGAGATTTTCGGTCCCATCCTGCCGGTTCTCACCTATGAAAATCTGGATGAGGCAATCGCCCAGGTTAACAGTATGCCTCACCCGCTGGCACTATATCTCTTCACAACAGACAAGAAAGCTGTCAAAAAGGTCACGTCCCAGATAGGCTATGGCGGAGGGTGCATCAACGACACCATCATCCACCTTGCCACGACAGAAATGGGCTTCGGCGGCTTCGGTGAAAGCGGCATGGGAGCCTACCACGGCAAGACCGGCTTCGACACATTCACCCACTACAAGAGCATCGTCGACAAGAAACAATGGATAGACCTGCCAATGAGGTATCAGCCGTATAAGAAAGTGTATGAGAAGATGGTTAGGATGTTTATGAGGTGATATCAGAGCCCAAAATGTTCTTTAATCACCCTCGCCGCCTCCTCAGCCGGCATATTAGAGTTTTCAATCCTTAAGTAATTCTCATAAATCGCTTCCATTTCGCCTGGGTAGCTCACCATTCGATAGTTTTTATCGTCATTGAGTAGACGGGCTTCGGAGGTTTCTAGGTCTCGCTTTGATGGCTTGGCAGCGAGGCGGGATTCGGATTTGTTACGTTCGATTCTCACCTCAAGCGGAGAGTTCAGTTCTACAAAATAGACTTCGACGTCGGGATTGTTCTCCCGGCAGGCCTCTTCTACATGCCTGAGATATTCATACTCACTTGGCAGGTTGAAAGCGAACATGTAGGTGAAGATAAGCCCGTATTTGCCGGACTTTGCGTATTCACGAAACACGACATCCCGTAAGCCCTTGATGGCATCCGAGTTCCATTCGCCAAAGATTTCGAGAACCGGTTCGATTGTCATGTGATTATGGAAGAGCCTGAGGTCGGTTATCTTCATGAGCTCCCGCCCTACTGTCATCTTCCCAACCGCGGCGTCGCCGATTATAAATACAAGCTTCATACTTTCCCTCCATCAGTTAATTTCGCGTATTATAGCATAAAAAGCCTCCCCTGTCAAGGGGGAGGGGAACCGCCGGCGAAGCCGGTGGTGGAGGGGTTTACATTCCATCCGACAACCCATTGCCGTTGGTATTATCGCCATTCAGTGCGTCCCTGCCGGCATCGGGGTCTTCGTCGCCTGACTGCACACCGTTTACATCATCTTCACCGTCAAGTCCTCCAGTCGGGGTTTCTGTGCCGGTAACATCAGAGATGTCGGTGGTGTCCGAGCCTGTCCAGTCGGCTACTCCATCGGTGGTTGTCACCGGTGTTGTGACTGTAGGCTCGGAGGTCGATGCAGTGGTGTTGCGGGTTGTCACGTCGCCATCGGTCATGTCCGCAGATTCATCTGCTGTGCAACCACACAGCATAAGGACAGATAGCGCGAACGCCGTCAATACGAGTAAAATTTTCTTTATCATAAAAAGCAAGCTTCCTTTCACAATAGTTGTGTGGAAATTCCACATGCTCTATTATGTGCAGGAGGCTTGATTCTATCCCTGTCAGATTGTCCTGTAGCTTATATCCATCTGGTAGTCGGCAACCAGGGCGGCATTGAAGTCTATCTCATACTTTGCAGTGATATTGCCCTTGTCTTCGGATATATCAGACCTAAGCTCCCTGCCGTGGACTCCGACTGTCATATTTCCGAAAGGCATCCGGTATAGGGTCTGATTCCTCACACCCGGCTCCACCAGAAAGTCTGCGCCATACATTCCGGTTCTGATGAAATTGAAGCTGTTTCCATCGAGAATCATGTCGGTGTGGCTCTCGGGATCAGGCTCACCGTCGTCGGTCGGGTCGAGATCATAGCTCAAAACGCAACCAGTTTCTGTCATTTCAAGCTTGCCCTCGGTTATGACCTCCGTCACATCCGGCTTCTCGTTCTTGTCCACAAGCATTGAATTTACTATTGTTATCATTACATCTTTCATGTTAATCACCTATTCTAATGAACACCCTTTGATTTCTGCATTGTCAAGCTCACCTAGGAAGTGGACTGCATTCTCTCTGAAAAGCTCGACGCTGTCGGTGCAGTATAAAGTCACTTTGCCCTCAGCTTCTCTGTCTGACAAGAGATTGTTTTCAGCCAGAAGCTTACTAGCGTATCTTCCCGCTTCTCCGCCTGACGATATGAGAGTGACCCCATCGTCCATCACGTCGCCAATAACATCGGCTATTATCGGGTAGTGCGTGCAGCCCATAATCAAAGTGTCGACGCCGGTTTTCCTGAGCGGCTCAAGATACTCACGTGCTATCATCGTGCAGGGAAGATTATCACGCCCCACAAAGCCGTTTTCGACAAGCGGCACGAACATAGGGCAGTCCTTTTCATAGACCTCAATCCCAGGCATGATATCATTTATAAGTCGTTTATAGCTGCCGCTCCGGATGGTTGCGGAGGTGCCTATGACGGCTATTTTGCCGTTTTTCGTTGAATTTATTGCCGCCAGAACTGCCGGGCGGATTACTCCCGTATAGAGTCCCTCATCTGCAAGCTTTTCCGGGTCTACAACTGACGAAACGGTTCCGCAGGCGGCTATTGTGAGCTTCACTCCGAACTGCTTCAGGAAAGCAAAGTCCTGCCTGGCATATTTCGTTATCGTTTCCCGGCTTTTCGTGCCATATGGAACCCTGGCTGTATCACCGAGATATATTATATCCTCGTGCGGCATCAGACGCCTGAGCTCCCGGACGGCAGTAAGCCCGCCAAGTCCCGAATCGAACACGCCTATTGCACTGTTTTTAGTTATATTTGAGGTTTTTTCTGTCATACTAATGTCAATCCCCATCGGGTTTTATTCGTCTATTTTATTCTCCTGATCCAAAGAATATTCCGGCTTGGGTTGAGATTTCTTTTCCTTGCGGGACTTTTTCTCTTTCTTTGCTTTCGCCGGCTTCTCTTCTTTATGATAATTTACAGTAATCCCCTCGCCGATGATACTCTCGGCAGGAGAAGTGTTGAACGTCTCTTTCTCGCCCATCGACCTTGAAATAACTCTCGCCATGTGAAGAATGAAGAGGATAAGCGAGACAATGAGAATCGCAATTTCCGGTATGTAGCGCATGGTGTAGCTCTCGATGGCGTCGATAAGCTCCCCTGCCTGGATAAGATAAACTACCGACCCGACCACGCAGAACGGAAACTGGATTATATACATCCTTAGGAACATGAGCACAAGCGAAATCAGAAGAAAAATTGATGCGACCAGGAAGCCGGTTGCGCGATACGATTCATCGGTGTTGAACATGTAGAAGTTGAGAATAGTAACTCCCGACCAGAAAAATCCCGACCACAGAAATGCTACTGTCGCAACTATTTTCAGAAAGATTGTCAACGCCCAATCGTCGTATCTTATTTTATTCATTTAGGAATCCTCCGTCCTGCGCCATTTATCCGTTACAGAATCTTTTTCGGCTCGAATGATAAAAATCTCGTTCCCTGATAGTAGAGCTCGCCATCCACATCGAAGACGACATTCTCATATTCATTAGGAGAAACCAGGAGCTCAATTTCCTTGCCATCGTCGATAGTGAACGTCACATAGTGCAGGTCGCCCTTTATTTTCGACTCTGCAGGAGGCGTTTCTGTTCTCTTCGATGTAGCTTTCGCCTGGGCATTAGCCGGCGGAACAGTAGAGCGGTGATAAGATTCAGCTCCACCCCGAACCATCGTGACTATAAATACTGCAAGAATGACGAAGAAAATAATCATCGCCACAAAGCTGAAGATACTACCCATAAAAAAGCCTCCCTTGAAGCATAAAATTCATCAGCCTCTATTATAGCACAATGTGATATCTCTATGCAAGAGAAATTTTCTATAAGCCTGTTTCCAAAGAAAATAATGCTTGATTATTTTCGCGGCTACTGCAAAAACTATTTCCGAAATCACGAGGAAAGGAACTTTTAAACCTATGAGAAAGCTGACTAAAGGAATTGCGGCGGTATTCTTAGTTATTTCACTCTCGCTTATGGGAGCTGTGGGATATTACGACGCTGTTCTGCCAGACACATACTATATATCAGAAAACGGACAGGCAGTGGTGGATTGCCTGTTTGACATTAAAATAACCTCCAAAGATACCGTTGTTGCCGCCAGCACACGCGACTCGGTCGCGGAGGAAACAGAAGCTGAGATAAAGCTCTTCGGGGTGATTCCCGTAAAGAATGCAAAAATAGTCCATGCCGACGCCAAAATGCTGGTTCCGGGAGGCTCGCCTGTCGGGGTGAAGCTTCTGACGGATGGGGTCATGGTCGTGAAGACTGCTGAGGTCTCGGACGGCGTTTCGCCTGCTTCGGAAGCGGGAATCAACGCCGGAGACAACATCATAAGTGCGAACGGAGAAGAGCTCAATTCATCCGCCAGGCTGTCCGAAATAATCGAGAACTCGAATGGCGAGGAAATCACATTTGAAGTAATGCGAAACAGCAAAAGCTTCACTGCATATGTGACTCCCATATATTCCGAAACAGATGGAGTCTATAAAGCCGGACTATGGATACGGGACAGCACAGCCGGGGTCGGGACACTCACATTTATCGACCCGGAAACGGGAATTTTCGGAGCACTCGGGCACCCGATTTCCGACAGCGACACCATGACCACCCTGCCTCTTGGCTCGGGAGAGATTGTAGATGTAGTTATAACGGGCTATGACAAGGGTGAACGTGGCTGCCCGGGTGAGCTTTACGGGACGTTCGTGTCGGGGCTTGCTTCGGGGACGATTGAACTCAACTGCGAGCAGGGCATTTTCGGGACGGTGACCTATCCCAGCAGGCAGGAAGCAATACCGATTGCCTACAAAGCAGAAGTGAAAACCGGTCCTGCAACAATTCTTACAACTATAGACGGCTCAACTCCGCAGGAATTTGAAGTCGAAATCGAAAGAGTCACTCTCAGCTCGGCGGCTAAGTCGAAAAATATTGTCATCAAGGTCACCGACCCTGAGCTTTTGGAACTCACCGGAGGAATAGTCCAGGGAATGAGCGGAAGCCCCATTCTCCAGGATGGAAAGCTTGTGGGAGCTGTGACGCACGTTTTCGTGAGCGACCCGACACGGGGATATGGAATTTTTATTGAGAATATGCTTGACGCAACAGAGATTCTTACAGACGAAGATTTGGCGGCATAAAATCTTGTATACCCCCTTGTAAACTGTTTTTTGGAATGTTATAATATAGTCAGCCCAGTACAGGCTGGCTATATTCTCTTAATGTTACCTATAATTATTTTTAAGTACAGGAGGACACCTAATCCATGAATTACGGACATTTTGACCTTGAAAAGAAAGAGTATGTCGTCACTAAGCCCGACACTCCCGCGCCCTGGTGTAACTATTTAGGTTCACCTGCCTATGGCGCAATTATCTCAAACAATGCCGGCGGCTACAGCTTTGTGCAGAGCGGAGCAAACGGCAGAATCATCCGCTATCGCTTCAACACAAACATCGCTCTCCCCGGAAGATACGTCTACATAAGAGACAACGACTCGGGAGACTACTGGTCTGCTTCCTGGCAGCCGGTTGGAAAGCCACTTGATCAGTATAAGAGCGAGTGCAGACACGGAACTGGCTACACCATTATTTCCGCCGACTATTCGGATGTTCATTCGGAAGTTACATATTACGTTCCGATGAATGCTACATATGAAGTATGGCGCACCAAGGTTACCAACACCTCCGACAAGCCGAAGAAGCTTTCGCTTTACGGCTACGTCGAATTCACAAACGACAACAATTATGAGCAGGATCAGGTCAACCTCCAGTACACACTCTTCATAACGAGAACTTCATTTGAGGGTAACAAGATCCTCCAGCATATCAACGAAAATTCCGGCAAGGATGCAACCGGCTCCAACCACCGCGAGCGTTTCTTCGGTCTTGTAGGCGAAAAGGTTACTGCTTACAACGGTTCTCCCGATGCATTCATAGGAAGCTATCGCTCTTATGCAAACCCGATTGCAGTTGAGAGTGGCAAGTGCAATAATGAGCTCAACTACAACTCAAACGGCTGCGGAGCTTTGCAGTCTGACATCGTTCTTAATCCCGGCGAGACAAAGGAACTCATCTATATTCTCGGTCAGAGAGACAACAAGGCTGCTGACGAAATCCTGGCTAAGTATGAGACAGAGGGCTTGGTTGACAAGGAAGTCGAAGAGCTCGTTAAGTACTGGCACGGCGAGCTTGAGAACTTCTCAGTTGAAACTCCGAGTGAGGAGTTCAACAACATGATCAACGTCTGGAACTCCTACCAGTGCTTCATCACGTTCACATGGTCGAGAGCTGCCTCCCTTATCTACTGCGGCTTGAGAAACGGCTATGGTTACCGCGACACCGTCCAGGACATTCAGGGAATCATTCACCTCGACCCAGAAATGGCTCTTGAAAAGATCAGATTCATGATTTCCGCTCAGGTTGATAACGGCGGCGGACTTCCCCTGGTTAAATTCAACCACAACGCAGGTCATGAGGACACCCCCGACCAGGCTTCATATGTCCAGGCAACAGGTCATCCGTCATACCGCGCTGACGACGCACTCTGGCTCTTCCCGACCGTTTACAAGTACATCGGCGAGAGTGGCAACAAGGCATTCCTTGACGAAGTCATCGTCTATGCCAACGGCGGCGAGGACACAGTTTACGACCACTTAAAGCGTGCTATCAACTTCTCGATGGAGCGTTTGGGAGCTCACAGTATGCCGGCAGGTCTTCACGCTGACTGGAACGACTGCTTAAGACTCGGCGCAAAGGGCGAATCCACATTCGTCGCATTCCAGCTCTACTACGCTATGACCATGATGCACGACTGGGCAACCGAGCGTGGCGACACCGAGTATGTCGAATACATAAACAAGATTCAGGGCGAGCTTCATTCTGCGCTTGAGAAGTGCTGGGATGAGGACAGATTCATAAGAGGAATCCGTGAAGACAACGTAGTCGTCGGTGCAAAGAGCGATCCGGAAGCCAGCATGTGGCTGAATCCTCAGAGCTGGTCGGTTATCTCCGGCTTCGCATCAAAGGAGCAGGGCGAAACTGCTATGAACAGCGTTCACAAAATCCTGAACACTCCTTATGGCGTCAAGCTCTTGGATCCTCCGTATATTGATCACATGTTTGATGGAGCACTCATGCACATCTTCAATCCGGACACCAAGGAAAACGGCGGCATCTTCTCGCAGTCACAGGGCTGGGCAATACTCGCTGAATCCCTCCTCGGTCACGGCAACCGTGCATTTGAATACTTCATGGAGAGCTCACCCGCCTCTATGAACGACAAGGCTGAGATAAGAGTTATCGAGCCGTATGTTCACGGACAGTTTGTTGAGTCGACTGCTTCTCCCTATGAGGGCAGAGCTCATGTTCACTGGCTCACCGGCACCGCTTCAACAGTTATGGTCGGCTGTGTCGAGGGTATCTGCGGCATGAGACCGAATGCCGACGGCTTGATTATAAGCCCGGCGATCCCCTCTGAGTGGGACGGCTTCAAGATTTTAAAGAACTTCAGAGGAACTCATCTTGACATAGATGTTGAGAATCCCGACCACGTCGAGAGCGGAGTCAAGACCGTCATCTTAAATGGTGAGACTCTGAGTGGAAACCTCATTCCTGCTGACAAGCTCAAGGCTGAGAATAAAGTTACAGTAGTTTTAGGCTGATTATTGTAAAACTGAAATCCCCCGGCGAATAGGTCGGGGGATTTTTTGAAGAAGTGAAATGATGACAAAGTCTGAAGTCTTAAAGGAATATTTCGGCTACGACAGCTTCCGCGAGGGTCAGGAAGAGCTTATCGACGCGATTTTAGCGGGGCAGGACGTCCTCGGAATCATGCCTACTGGTGCCGGAAAGTCCATATGCTACCAGATTCCGGCTATGATGCTCCCTGGAATCACCGTTGTCATCTCCCCTCTTATTTCGCTTATGAAAGACCAGGTTGGAGCCCTCAACCAGGCTGGAATTCCTGCCTGCTACTTCAACAGCTCCCTTTCCCAGCACGAATATTTTGAAGCGATGGAGCGGGCAAAGTCTGGCGAATACAAGATTATCTATGTCGCACCAGAGCGGCTCGAGATTGACAGCTTCCTCGGCATTGCAGAGGAGTGCGAGATATCGTTTGTAGCTGTGGACGAGGCACACTGCGTCTCACAATGGGGACAGGATTTCCGACCGAGCTATCTTAAGATACATAGCTTCATTACAAGGCTTCCGCACCGCCCGGTTGTAGGTGCGTTCACCGCGACCGCCACAAAGCGCGTCCGGGACGACATCATAACACTGCTCCGGCTTAACTTTCCGAAAACTCTGGTCACCGGCTTCGACCGACCGAATCTTTATTTCGAGACCCACCAGAGCATCCCGAAAACGGAATTTGTCCTGAATTATGTGAAGAGCCACCCGAACCAAAGCGGTATCATCTACTGCATTTCAAGAAAACAGGTTGAGAGAGTCTGCTCTGCTCTCTGCGAGGCTGGCTTCTCCGCCACAAGGTATCATGCCGGGCTTCCCCAGGAGGAGAGAAAGCACAATCAGGACGCATTTATCTATGGCGACAAGCTCGTCATGGTTGCTACAAACGCTTTCGGCATGGGAATAGACAAGTCGGACGTCCGGTTCGTCATCCACCACGGAATGCCGAGGAGCCTTGAAGCCTACTACCAGGAGGCTGGACGAGCAGGGCGTGACGGGCTCAAGTCCGACTGCATCCTCCTCTACTCTTCACAGGACGTCACCACAAACAGATTTCTTATCGACCAGAACGACGGCAACCCAGAATTGAGCGAATCCCAGCAGAAAGCCATCAGAGAAAAGGAGCTCGAACGCCTGAAAATCATGACTTTCTACTCCACCACGACCGATTGTCTCAGGGATTACATATTAAAATATTTCGGAGAAGCTGGCTGCGGAAAGTGCAATAACTGTTCAAACTGCCTCACCCAGTGCGAGGAAATCGATATCACAAATGAAGCCCGGAAGCTGGTCGCCTGCGTCGCCATGATGAACCAGAGGTGCAGTCAGACAATGCTGTTTGACTATGTCCGTGCTCAGTCAAACGAAAGCCTTGACAAGTTCAGCTTCACTGGCAAAAAGGGCTATGGCTGCCTGAAAGACGCGTCCCCGAAACGCCTTAAGGAAATTCTGGACTACCTGATGAGAACCGGCTACCTGAAAGCCGGCGACCACTACACCATCAACCTGACTGAAAAGAGCCATGACATCCTTTCGGAAACGGTTATGCTGAAAGTGACAAAAGAGCGGAAGAAGAAAATGCAGTCTAAGAAAGCTGCCAGAACCTCCTCCAACGATAATCCTGAGCTGTTTGAGCTCCTTCGCCAGAAGAGAGCCGAGCTTGCAAAAGCAGAAAAAATGCCGCCCTATATCATTTTCAGCGACAGGACGCTTCACGAAATGGCGTCGGAAATGCCGCTCACCGAAAAGGATTTTCTCGGTCTCTCCGGCGTCGGAGCACATAAGTGCGAGAAGTATTCCGGAGAGTTTATACCTGTTATAAGGAAATATGTGCAATCACATTAGGAGAAAATTATGCGAGTAATAATCCACGACACACCAATTGATCTGGCTTTAGGACAGGACGACATCAGTATATTCGCTGACGGGAAATATGCGCCCTGTCAGGGGTGCTTCGGGTGCTGGACGAAGCATCCGGCGGAGTGCTTCCTGCGGGACAGTCTTCAGAAAATCTGTCAGACTATCGGAAATGCCGACGAGCTTATAATCATCGCCGAAAACTGCTATGGCTCCTACAGTCCCAATGTCAAGAACATCCTTGACCGCAGCATCGGCACTTCAACTCCCTTAAGCACCTATCGCGGTCGGCAGATGCACCATTCGCTGAGATACGGCAAGCACGAGCTTCTCAAGGTCCTCGTCTATGGCGAAGTCAGCGAGGATGAAAAGTCGACTTTTGTGCTTCTTGCAGAGAGAAACGCCCTCAATAACGGCTACAGTCGGTCGGAGGTTTTCTTCCTCAAATCACTTGACGAACTGAACGGGGTGGAATTATGAAAACGATGATTCTGAATTGCTCCCCGAAAAAGAGCTTCTCCGCCTCGTCCTACTTTGCCGGGATTCTTGGAGCGTTCACGGGCGGCGAAATCATCAGGGAAAAGCTACGGAGTAAAGGCGATTTTTCCGAGGTTCTTGACAGCATGAAAAGCGTCGACAGCGTGGTCTTTTGCATGCCGATGTATGTCGATACTCTGCCGTCGCATCTATTGAGCTTTCTTAAGAAGATGGAGGAAAGCGGCGTCAGACCTTGTATTTATGTCATTTCAAACGGCGGTTTCATAGAGGGCAAGCAAAGCCAGGTCGTCATGCGGATTTTTGAGAACTTCTGCCGGAAATCCGGTTGCACCTGGAAAGGCGGAGTTGGAATCGGCGGCGGAGTGATGCTGAATGTGACGAGAATCCTGCTTCCGGTCTTTGTGGGACTGCTTGCAGTGAGCATTCTTATCAGCGGAATCTCTTATGGGAACTGGGTCGCCGGCGAAGCGTGGAGGTCGTTTCTGATACAGCTTCTTGTGCTCCTCTTCCTCAACTCGGGAGTTCTCTTTGAGACGGCAAAAATGGCGGTGAAAATCCGCAAACAAGCCGATTTCGGGGAGCATTACACAAGAATCATGCTGCCATCGTTCCTGTTCATCCTGATTGCAGATATCTACTTCGCAGTGGTATCCGTCTTCAAGGGAGGAATTTTCCGTGGCTGGCTCCGAAAACATGGCGTCAAGACATAAATAAAGCAGTCCACCAAGAAAGGTGAACTGCTTTTTAATCGTCCTGCGTTTTCTTTTTTATCTCAGCAATGGTCAGGGCTAGCCTGATAACACTGAGAACGAGATAGCATACCGTCAGAATTGTTAACACACTATTGCCCCGACGCTCTTCTTGCTCGGTTTTCGCCACAGTTTTCGACCTCCTTTCAGTCTATATCATCCACTCGCCAGCTATGACAAGACATCTTTGCGACAATGCCTTGATATAGCCTACTTAATCGCAGGCTTGACAAGTACACCTGAGTGTGATATACTGCTATTGTGCCAACAGACTTGGCACCGGATGAATAACCTTGACCCGTTTTGGTTGGGGGATTCGTCCTTTTTTTATTCCTGCTTAAAAAATAATCCACTCCCTCCGTGGGGAGGGAGACAACTACGCCGTGCGGCAATCTGTGAAAACGGATTATTTCAATCCACTCCCTCAATGATGAGGAAGACTTGTCGGTTTTGCGATTACAACGAATTTTGCGAATTTCAATCCACTCGCCAGGTTATGACGAGACGTCGTTTGCAGCAATATCCGCACGAATCAAGGCTTTGATGTAGCCATTTCTGTTCTCAACACTGTCAAGCTTTTCGATGATGTCTCCATCTGTGGTAGTAACTAAACTAAGGCAGTATTGCTTGGCATATTTTTGCTGATATCGCTTTTGCGGTGTCATTTTCTTTTCTTCCACCAGGTAAAACCTCCTTATGATAATTTTCAATTCCATTGTATCACACCAAAATATCTGTGTCAATCAATGTTAGTCCACTTTTTTACTTTCCACGAGGAGGGAGACTTTTCTGTTTTTCGAGACGCTCTCAAAATTAAAATTTCAATCCACTCCCTCCGTGGGGAGGGAGACA
>JAJQHJ010000034.1:0-118439 GCA_021199795.1 Oscillospiraceae bacterium | reverse complement strand
ATTTCAATCCACTCCCTCCGTGGGGAGGGAGACACAGTGCGATTAAAAAATTAGAGGGTGGAGACGTATTTCAATCCACTCCCTCCGCGAGGAGGGAGACTGTGATACCGTGTTCTTTTGCCTTGTTCATGTCATTTCAATCCACTCCCTCCGCGAGGAGGGAGACAGCAAAACTGCACAAATTTGTGGCTAGTTTTGCGAGGGCTGTTCCTGAATGTAGCTGAGTTTATTATACTGGCTGTTTTCCGGAGCAGCATTTTATATTACATAAAGTAATATATGTTTAACAATTTGAGTGCGAAAGTCGGGCGATTTTATGGTTGCTTGGGCTTCGCACGGGTTTATGATTGGCTACCCCCCTACCCTACCATCTCCAGAATCTCCGCTGGACGAAGTGCTTTTACGGGGCTTTCGGAAGAAAGGAAATCGGCGTCCCGGGTGGCAATGAAGTCTGCGCCGGCTTCTTTCACACAGGCGACCAGAACGGCATCCTCAAAATCTGACATCGGGAGTTCCAGCGCATTGAGGCACGCTTCACCGGTGACCGGCGCAATCTCGAAAATCGAGAGAATTTCAAAGACCGCTTCCCTGGCATCGACGTCATTCATGCCTTTCCGGGCGACATAGTAGATGTCAGTGATCGTATTCGCAGTCAGAATCCCGGAGATTTCACGCTCATCTGAATTTTTCATCTCTTGAGCTGTCAATATCCCCATCGCTGAGGTTCACACCCTCAAAAAGCTTTTTGATTTGCTCCCAGGAAGCCTTTTTGTCAAGCTGATCGACTTTTTGCGTGACAATAACATCCTGACTATGAGCTATGTTGTCATATAATTCTGTGTTCGATTTCATACCATCAACATCCCCTCTGGGTCGTAGGAGTCTTTGACGCCGAAGTGTTCTATTTTGGTCTGGTATTTGTTGCCGAGGTAGTAGAAGCGGAGGCTGTCGCGGGTCGGATCCATTATTTCCAGGAGCTTTGACTGGAGGAGGCGGCACTGGGAGGCGTCGAGGAGGCATTCAAAAACTGAATTCTGCACCCTCTGACCGTAGTTTGTGCACTGCTTAGCAATTTTTCGGAGACGTTTCCTGCCGGCGGCGTCTTCGGTGTTCACGTCATAGGTTATAAGTACTAGCATACTCCCCTCCTATCCTACTTCCACAAAAACGGCGGATATGCGTCGAGGTCTCCGCGTAGATATCTCGAAAGAAGCTGTGCCTGCACCGCGGGAACCAGTCCCCAGGGGATCTTTTCGCCGAGATACGGATGGGTGATCTCCTCTTTTTTATGCTCCTGCCAGGCTTTGAGAAACGTCTTCCTCGCATCGTCCGACATGATGACCGCGCCGCTGTCGAGGAATTCAAAGTCTTTCCTGTGAAGCTGGCGGTTGTTGATGAGAGTCAGGACGAACCGGTCGGCGATACATGGTCTCAGCTCCTCCATCAGGTCAAGTGCCAAAGACTTTCTCCCCGGACGTGCGGTGTGCATGAAGCCGACGTAGCTATCAAGCCCAACTGCCTCAAGAGCCGATGCGCAGTCATTCGTGAGAATCGAATAGGCAAACGAGAGAAGAGCGTTAGTCGGATCGAGTGGTGGACGGCGGTTTCTCACGGTGAACCGGAAGAGCTCCTTGTCGCCTAAGATCATTTCGTCAAATGCGTCAAAATAGGCGTTTGCGGCAACTCCCTCAAAGCCGCGGAGGCTGTCGGTGTCGGTCGCCCCGTTAATCATCGGAATGTAGCTTTTGAGCTGGTCGGAGGCAATCCTTAAGATATTGTCGTCAACCCTCATTCCGTGGTCGCGCCTCGTCCGCTCAACGCTTTTGCGGCAGTTGTAGACCTTTCCTAGAATGAAGCACTTCGCGATTTCAACGCTCTTTTCCGGACTGTCGGCAACACGGTATTGTGTCTGTCTGAGGAGGACGTTTCCGTGGGTGATTCCAGTCGTCCTTGCCAGGAATTTTCCTCTTGGGGAGAAGAATGCGAGGTTCACTTCCCTGTCGGCGCAGGCACCCATCAGACTCGGGCTCGCACCGGCATAGGAAAACGACATGATGCTCTCAAGAGTGTGCAAGGGATACCTCGCCGCAACCGTGTCACCCCGCTTCACAACTACGTTTTCGCCGTTGAGAGTGAGGTAGGCGTCCTCGCTCATGACATAGAGGGTATTCAAGAGCTTTTTCATCCTAGACCTCCTCAAGTGAATCTTTCATATAGTCGCGGGCACTTCTGACTTTCATAAGCTTCGGCAGGCAGAGCTCTTTCATCGAACAGGACTGGCAGCCCTTTTTCGGCCTGACTTTCGGGGTGTATCCCCTCTCGAAAAGCTCGTGCATTTCTTTTAATGCCGACTCGACCTCAGAACGCAGTTCGTCGGTGAATTCAACCTCCACCCGCCTTTTGATCTCGCCGTAATAGAGCGCGCCGGCGGGGATATGGCAGCAGAGCATTTCCTCAAGGCACATCGCCTGCCCGCAGAGCTGGTGGGCGTCGCCGGTGTCCTCCCTGGGCTTCCCTCTCTTGTATTCGATCGGATAAGGAAGCCAGCTGCCGTCCCTGCCCGAGAGGGTTATGCCGTCCACAGACCTGCGGAATTCGAGAATGTCGCACTGCCCCGACACTCCGAGCCGGGAGGAGTGGAGATAGACCCCGCGGGTGATGATGGTATCTCCCCTGCTCTCGACAAACTCAGTGTCGTGGGCGTTCGAGTGAAAGAGGGAGCCGTCGGTGGTGAGGTAGTTTTCCTGCCAGAGCTGTTCGATATGGATCAGAGTCCACTGGCGGCGGCAGAAGATAAAATGCTGTATTCCGGAAAGGAGTATATACTTGTCCTCAGTATACTCTGCCATTATTCTTTCACTATGCAGTGAACGCCTGCAGGAAGATCTTCACTGATCTCGACATTATAGTCAGAATAGCTTCTCGCAATTTCGACTCCATCCTTGCGGCTGACCTTAACCTCGTCAAACAGCTTATAAGACGGGGCACAACCGAGCTCGCTGTCGTGCTTGAAGATGATGAGCTTTCTCACCGCCATCTTGCCTCTTGCGGCACTGTGGTCATTTTCAAACATATTGAGGATTGCGTCCCACAGAAGCTCAAGGTCGTCCTCTGTAAAACCAGTAGTCTTTCTCGCGAGATTTGCAGAAACAAACCCCTCAACCCTGTAGAGACCGTAGGGAACGATGTATTTATGACCCATCTCGGTGGGCTTGTTTTCTGCATCCGATTCAGTTGTTATAGCAACACGAGTTATAGTGATTTCCTGATAGTTTATAGGTTCAACCGAGTGTGCAAAACCAAGCTGAACTGGACCTCTTACCTGCCCGCAATTCAGTGCACCCTTGACGAATGTAGTCATAACTGCGCCGAAAGCTCTGATGTCATAATAGTTAGCACACATGTAGTCGCGGATTTTAACATCTATATCCGGGTCAGATTTCTTCAGAGCAGAACCTACCTTTTTTGCCTCCTTTTTGCCGAGACTTTGGAGCTGTTCCAACTCACTGCGAATTCCAAGAGCGTCTCCTGCTGTAAGGTCGCGTCGGTTAAGGGTTACACCATTCCTGATGTATATACCATAGCCCTCTTCACCCTCTTTAACCGTTTCAACATAGTTGCGGATTTTTCTCTTCAAGCAGACGTCTGTTACCAATCCATAGCCGCTATCAGGATCTGTTCTAGGCATATTATCTGAGTCCGGGTCTCCATTTGGATTACCGTTTTCTACATCGAATAGAGCGACGAAATCGTAACGGTTCTTAATTACTTCTGACATATTATTTATCCTCCTTTTTAGTATAACGGGCTTGATTTTCATGATAGTAGCCAATCTGGAAAGCAACCTGCTCAGCGGGCGTAAATCTTGTGGGAATAGTACTGTGAATCTTTGATACCAGATTTGTAATCTTCTCATCAAAATATATCTGTGAGCCTTTGCTAAGTTTACTTAGGTGGTGTTGCGACAACTTCAATAGCCTATCAAAGGTTATAGACGGTGTTGTTGATGCGGATGTAAAGTACCTGTTTCTGATTGTGACGTTGAGCTCCGTTCCAGCAGATTGCTCCTGAAGATTTGCGAGTACTGAGAAAAGCCTGCCAAGCACATACGGAAGATACTCGGTTTGTTCGTTAAGTTCCACTGTTAATACCTCCTTGGAACATTTTGGATTTTCATTTTGTAAGTAGTAAGCTTTCAAAAATGCGGCTTTGCAATAGCTCACATCTTTTTCTGCTCTGATTCTTGCGTTTATTGCGTTAAGAAGAGTTGCAGGATACTTGCTGTCGGTAAGTATCGACTGAATCAAATCGTCTGCAAAGCGTGTTGGGACTTCGTCTCCTTGCCGCACAGTCTCGCCAACAAGCCAATACGGAGTCGGTATCCTACCCTTTGGACCGGTGATTCTAAGTCTTTCGTAGTGGCGGTCTATATTTCTGGCGAAGTTACCAAAGCTATCTTCAAGGAAAAAGCTCACTGAGAGTCTGCCAGAACGCAAGACCAATCCTAAATAGTAGAAATGTTCATCCGGCGAGAGCTCAAGTTCTTTCCAATCGAATGGCTTGCCGCTTGCGAGGCTCTTTAATGCTGCCGTCAAGTCTTGTGGGTCTATACCGACGTCATCACCATACACAAAACTGTTATTGCATTCCTGATACTCTCTTCTGCCACTTTCCGACCAGCAAAGGACAATTGTATTGCCAATATATCTGCAACGGTCTGAATCAACAAGCAATGAATTCAGTGCAGCTGTATAGGCAGATGCAGCATACTTACTGACTGGAGCATTTTTGCCCTGCCCTTTTGTATCCTTTCGGTCTTTTTCGTTTCCGTATGACTCAAAAGCATGTTTGTTGAAAGAAACTAGCGCAGGAGAACCACTTGCATTGCGTACTCCTAAGATATTCGGATGTACCAGCGATATTTGCGCTTTTTTGCCGGTAACCAGACAGACTCCCATATCGGAAGGGTCGGCATCTTCGCCACTGGAATTATCGTAATATCTTTGCCAGGCATCACTGATTTCCGGCTTGGAAATTACACTGATTCCATCATAAAAGAAAATAAGATTCTGTCCACCAGTCAGCTTCTTTAAATCCGGCTTAATGACAGGATTATCAGCGGCTTCATCGGGATTCCAGCTATCAAAGAACGCAAGTATGGCTTTTGCGGCAGGTGAATCAACATCGTCAAGAATCTCGTGGTGCAATTTCCTTGACGCTATGAATCTCTTTTTAGCTTTTTCCGGCTCATCTTTTTTGTCAATGCCTAAGAGATATGCGCATGTATCACACAGAAATCTGGCTTTCACGTCAACCGTTCTCTTTTCCTGAAAAGGTACATCCATTGATAGCGGAACGTGCTTCTTAGTTTTGCCGCCTGATGACTCATCGCCCAGCGGTATGACATGAACTAACTTGCCATTATCATCGATTTCGAGAGCGTAGCTGACTTTGACCGCACTGCTCCAACCGGGCTTTGAAAGGTCGCCTGACTCTACCATTGCTTCATAGTAGCGTACTAATGCCTGTAAAATCACGAAACCACCTCGCAATCTCTCAGATCAAGAACTCCGTCAACAAGCTTCGCTCTGAAGAACATTGGACGGATATTCTGCGGGTCGGAATAATCCATATCATAGAGCATAAAGCCTAAGTCCTGCGAGTACTTCACTGCTGGAACTTCCTCGCCGTGCCATTCTCTGAAATGTGCTGGAAACTCCCTGCACCCGAAACATGGCGTGTGATAGCACTGTCCTCTTTCGAGCCTGCGACGGAGAATATCCTGAAATTTACCCGGGTTGTCCGATGGTGTGGCTTTATCGGTCATGTCAAAGTGGGCTTCAATTACATAGTGCACATCCCGCAAAATTAGCGATGTCCTCGGTTGAATAACTTGTGACGTATAAAGCGCAATCTTTTTGCCATTATTAATTGCACTCATGGCTTCAGAGTTGTTCAGCTTTTCTGATACCTCGTTGCGGTTGACATTAACAAAGCGTATAGGGTCTTTGCCCTCTTTGAGTGCTCTGCCTTTTGGAGACAGAAGATAGATCCTGTCGATATGATATTTCAAGCCCGGGTGCCAGTATATCGCTTCGATAAGACCTCTTGCGGCAGAGGGAGTTATAATCGGATAACTCACGCGGTCAGCTTTCATTTCCGCACGCGTAAAACACGCATAATCCCCCCATACCTCAATACGGATAGACAATAATTATCAGCTCCTTTTGGTTATAATTTATTCCAAGTGAATTTTAAACTTCACTTTTAAGGACTATATACTCATCATACACTGGTGTCCACAAATTGTCAAGTTCTTTTTTGAAAAATTTTTGTTCACTTGCATTTTTCTTCGAGTGCAGTTATAATAGTATCGTCAACGCATGTTGTGGGTTGAAATACTTTTTAGGATGATATTGTTCATCCGAGCGGTGAGGCGGTTTGCTTCACCGCTCAATCTTTTCGATTACACCATTATCGCATCCCCACCCTTTGTACTAATTGTCAGACCGGTTTTGGGGTTATAGTATTTGTTGTCTGGATTTCTTAAAATCCAGATGTTCTCATCATTAACAGGCTCCAAGGCTCCTGCGGCTTCGAGAGCTTGGAACTGCTCTTTGTATACCTGAACGCTGTAGAGTCCCAATGCGCGGAACAGGGCACGGGTTCTTTCATTATTCCGGAGCCTCCCACAGAGCTCACTGCCGGTCGGCAAGGGCTTGTCATCAGAAAAATTGCCATAGCTGTATTCAAGGGGAATGTACACCGTGCAGGCTGGTTCATCGATGAATTTGAAATTCTCGGCAATATCCGCAAAAGGATACTTTGAGCCACCGTTTCCTTTTTTAATCCACTCCATAATGTTAACTTTATCGGGGTCTTTAAAGCTTTGAAGGACTGTAAAATATGCCTTTACAGCTTCTGGCTTGTTGAGGGTGTCACCATACATTCTCTTGGCGGTCTCCATCGCTGAAATGTTCTGCTTTATCAATGCAAACTCCTCTGTACTCTCGATTTCAAATATGTATACCGGGCTGTCCTCTGGGGCTCGCTTGCCGTTTCGGTTGCAACGCCCTGCCGCTTGCAGGATGGAATCAAGACCGGCATATTCGCGGTATACCACCGGAAAATCGACGTCAACTCCGGCTTCGATAAGCGATGTGGCTACTACCCTGCACGAAAGACCGTCTTTCAGCCTCTGGCGAATCTCATCAAGCTGCATCTTCCTGTCTGTGGAACAGAGAAATGTGGTCAGGCAGTAGCTTCCCTCCTCGGGAAGACTCTCATACAGCGATTGAGCATTGGCTCTCGTGTTGACAATGCAGAGAACCTGATTCTCACTTTGAAGCCTCTCGGATATAAAGTCGAGTGACGACACATTTCCCATATCATGAATAGTTGTGCGCTCAAGAACGTCGTATAACTCTTCGGAATCCGGGCAGATTTCCCTGATATCAGGGCAGCCCTCCTTGTCAAATAGCTCCTGAAGTGCTGGCTGAGTTGCAGTGCAGAGGACAGCTGTAACTCCATAGTGCCTGGCAAGCTCAGCGATTGCAGCCACGCACGCCTCAAGATACTTTACAGGCAAAGTCTGTGCCTCATCAAAGATAACAACGCTGTTTGCAATGTTATGAAGCTTCCGACAACGGGAGGGTTTGTTCGAGAAAAGCGATTCAAAGAACTGCACAGCTGTTGTGACAACTACCGGCGAATCCCAGTTTTCAGAAGCCAATGCACGTCTCGTTTCAAGCTCTGTTCTGTCCTCTTTCTCTTTCATCTGGTATTCCGAGCCGAAATGATGGGCAAGGACACTTTCCTTTCCAAGTATATCCTCATAAGTGCCGACGGTCTGGTCAATAATCGATGTGTATGGGATGACGTAAATAATCCTCGACATCTTCTGCTCGTTTGCGTGTTCAAGTGCAAACGCCAGAGACGCAAATGTCTTGCCGCCTCCAGTAGGGGCAGTCAGGGTATATAATCCTCTGTCAAAGCTCTTTCCAGCTTCAAGACAGGACGAGAGCACCTCATTTTTCTTTTTTATAAGAAGCTTCTCGCGTGCGGTTTTGTTCTCATCAGTCTCCGCCTCGGGCCCGCTGTCAAGATACTTCCGAGCCTGGACAAGCATCTTTTCCCTGAGGCTCTCAATGGTTGTGTCGCTTCCACGAAGCACAGGCTTTTCGTTCATGAATTCCTCTGTCTTGAGAAAGTCAGCATCCACAAGGCAAGAGAAGAGCATCCTTATATAAAATGATTCAGAAAATCTGCTTGCTCCCCGGAACCAGTCGGGGCAACGAGGTGCGGACGGAAGAGTGATTTCATTCTTCCACTCGCTGTAGTCGGGGAGCTCTTTCTTGAGCCTGCCGAAATATGTAGGCTCTGATGAGCAATTGACCTTGCTTCCGCTGTTCGGAATTCCGCCATGGTGCCCCATTGTCGCAAATGCCGCCGGAAAATTGTTCAGGAGTTTTGCCTCTTTGGCTCCGGCTGTTGAATGGTCGACCCGCTGTTTTCCACCGTGAATTCTTTTCTGAAATTCGCCGGTATACTTGCCGATGTCGTGAAGAATTCCGGCAAAGTACGCTTCCTCCCGTGAACCAAAAGGCTCCGCAAATTCCGCTGCAAGCTCAGCAACTCCAAGGCAGTGCTCCTTAACGGTCTCCTCCCTCAGCTTGTCCTCACTGATATGCGCCAGGTATTTTGTATTGGTATCAGACATTTTCAATCTCCTCCTCCGTTTTTTAATATTATACCACCCAAGAAATCCCATGTCAATGAATATTCGTCCCAAAAAATGGACTCAATTGCGGCTGTGGCAATAATTTTACTCTGTCTGCATGGTGTCCGGCTGAGGCATATCCCATAAAAAATAAATTCCCCGAAAATAATACTTGCAATCTTCGGGGAAATGTGGTAGAATGTCATAGTTGACCGTGGAGACGTATCGAAGAGGTCATAACGGGAACGACTCGAAATCGTTTGACGGACTGAATCCGTCCGTGGGTTCGAATCCCACCGTCTCCGCCAGGAAAAGCTCGTAAAACTCAGTGTTTACGGGCTTTTTATTTTCCGCCAGTTTGCCATTTTGATATGCTTTTTCGGGCTTGTTTTCTCCTGTTGATTTGATTTTGAGATAAAAAGCCCCCGCCAATGGATTTGCGATTGCAAGCAATGGCGGGGATGGGTTAAACTTTTCTTGTGAGAATAAAGTCTTGATTTATACGTGACTGTGTGGTATAATATAATCACAGTAAGATAAGATTGGGACGATAGTGATGGGCAAGCCAGACACCGCTACAAGAGAATATATTAACGATTCCAACGTGTTTGCGGATGTTTTCAATTACTTCATCTACGATGGTCGAAAGGTCGTAGACCCTCAGAATCTCGAAAAGCTTGATGCTTCAACTCTTCTAACCGTTTTCGGAAAAGAAGACGACGAGGAAACTATTCAAAGATACAGGGATGCCTTAAAGAAAGCAACTCTCATGGTGGACGATAATGCGGCATATATTGTCCTTGGAATCGAAGCTCAGACTCATATCGACTATGGAATGCCAATAAGGACGTTTCTATATGATGCCCTGCAATACGACAGTCAGGCAAGAGAGTTAAAAGCCGCTCATAAGAACTCAGGTGACAAGCACAGCGAAGATGAGTTTGTTTCAGGGCTTTACAAAGGCGACAGGATTCTGCCGGTAATCACCGTAGTTGTTCACTTCGGCGCAAAACCTTGGGATGGGGCTACAAAGCTTAGTGACCTGTATGATTGCAAGCATAGAGAGAGCCTGGAGTTCGTGCCGGAGTACAGGATGAACCTGATTGATCCGGCGGGAATGACAGATGAAGACTTTGAGAAGTTCTCAACAAGTCTCGGCAAGGTCTTAAAGTTCATGAAGCTGTCGAACAGCCGAACAGAAATGAAGAATCTGATGGAAACTGATGACGATTATAGCCATATAGACAGAAACGCAGCCAGAGTGCTAAAAGAATGTGCAAACATTTCACTCGATATTGATTCTAACGAGGAGGAAATTGATATGTGCAAAGCATGGAAAGAAGAATTTGAATACGGCGAGAGAAATGGTCTGATTTTAGGCACAGTCAGAACCGCAAGAAAGTACGGTGCTACTGATGAAGCTATCCTTGCTGATATAATTGCCCAGTTCAACCTTACTGAAAAAGAAGCTGAAACATATCTGCTTAAGGAAAGTGCTTAACTTCTAACTCAAACAAATAGCCCAGACAGTTATATCTCACTGCGAAAGCAGTCTGTAGTAACTGTCCGGGCTTCTTTTTTGTCTTCTGAAATCAATCTTGTCTACCTGGCTTGTACATTTTCCTCCACAAACCACCTGTTCCCCTCCTGAAACAGGTAGGACTCCTGCCCCTTGATCAGGACAGTGTAACGGATGCCTCCGCCGCTGACTGCCATCGAAGCGGCGCGGCACTTATAGATGACCTTATCGATTCTGTAGACAAGTCCGTTTTTCCACATGACAAAGCACGGCATGATGTTGCCCTGCTCGTCGATGTTGACGTTTACTGAAACATAAGCTTTTCTTCTTTGCGTATCAGTCATGATAAATCTCCAATCTTAAAAAATCTCGCTCTGACTATTGACACGGCTGTCGGTTGTATGGTATCATATATGCGAACAGCCGTTCTTTTTAAGAAGAGTATATCACGAACATAAGTTCATGTCAAGTGTTTTTAGAAATTTTGTTCGCATGAAAATTTTGGAGGAGGGAGAGCTGTGCCGAACCGCACCTACATTGCAATAGATCTCAAGAGCTTTTATGCTTCGGTTGAGTGCCGGGAGCGAGGGCTTGATCCGATGGATACCAATCTCGTTGTGGCGGACGAGTCGAGAACCGACAAGACCATCTGCCTTGCGGTCACGCCCTCTCTCAAAGCCTATGGCATTTCCGGACGAGGACGACTTTTTGAGGTCAAGCAAAGGGTCAAGGAAGTGAATATGGGGAGACGGCACGATGCTCCGGGGAGGACTCTTGAGGGCAAGTCCTGCTTCTTCTCGGAGATTCAGTCGAATCCGAAGCTTGAGGTTGACTTTCTCATCGCTCCTCCGCAGATGGCGAAATATATTGAGGTCAGCACCAAGATTTATCAGGTCTACATGAAGTACGTTTCGCCGGAGGACATTGTTGTCTACTCGATCGACGAGGTTTTCATGGACGTGACCGATTACCTGAAGACCTACGGGATGACCGCCCACGAGCTTGCGATGAAGATGATTCTTGATGTCATTGAGACGACGGGGATCACTGCGACAGCCGGAATCGGCTCAAATCTGTATCTTTGCAAAGTCGCAATGGACATTGTTGCAAAGCACATTCCTGCGGACGAGAACGGCGTGAGAATCGCCGAGCTGACCGAAATGAGCTATAGAAGAACCATGTGGACGCACCAGCCGCTCACAGATTTCTGGCGTGTCGGGCGTGGGTACGCTAAAAAGTTAGAAGAGCATGGAATGTTCACCATGGGCGATGTTGCGAGGTGCTCGGTTCAGAATGAAGATTTGCTCTACAAGCTTTTCGGGAAGAATGCTGAGCTACTGATAGATCACGCATGGGGCTGGGAGCCGACAACTGTTGAAGCAATCAAGGCTTACAAGCCGGGCAGTAACAGCCTTGGTTCCGGGCAGGTTCTTCACACTCCTTATGAAGCTGAAAAGGCGAAGCTCGTCCTCCGGGAAATGGCGGATATGCTGACCCTCGACCTTGTTGAAAAGGGCTTCGTCACCGACCAGATTGTCGTGACTATCGGCTATGACGTTGAAAATCTCACCGACCCGAAGCGCAAGGAGAACTACCACGGCGCAGTCGTCAAAGACCACTATGGCAGGCTGATTCCGAAGCACTCTCACGGGACGGCAAACCTCGGCGGGTACACCTCCTCCACAAAGAAAATTCTGAGTGCTGTCTCGGAGCTTTTTGACAGAATCGTCGATAAAAATCTCCTCATCAGGCGGCTGAATATAACTGCAACCCACGTCATCCCCGAAGCGGAAGCCCCGAAAAATGACGCACCCGAACAGCTCGACTTCTTCACCGATTACGAGGCGAAGCAAGCCGAGAAAGAACAGGAACAGCGTGAGCTTGAGCGTGAGAAGAAGCAGCAAGAAGCAATCTTAAAGATAAAGAAAAAGTATGGCAAGAACGCCATACTCAAGGGCATGAATTTTGAAGATGGAGCGACCGCAAAGGACCGCAACTCGCAGATTGGAGGGCATAAGGCGTGAGAAATCCCTACGAAGACATCATCAACCTCCCTCATCATGTCTCCAAGACCCATCCACAGATGTCCATGCAGGACAGAGCCGCTCAGTTCTCTCCATTCGCCGCTCTCACCGGCTACGATGATGCCATTGACGAGACCGCCCGTCTGACCGGCAGGAAGATTGAACTCGGCGAGGAAGCAAAAGAAGTACTTGACAGGAAACTGCAATATCTTGAGAGCATAATCTCAGAACAGCCGGAAATCTCGGTCACATATTTTGTGCCGGATGAAAAGAAGGACGGCGGCAGGTATACTACTGCCACCGGCTGTCTTAAACGGATTGATGAGTTTGAAAGGGCTCTTCTCTTCACTGATGGAGCCAGAATCTCGCTGGACGAGATTGCGGATGTCAACAGCGACGTTTTTTCAGATTCTGCTGACCGTCTCCCCGACCAGCTTCCTTGAGAAGTGGTTCTGTGACGGTTCGACGTTTTCGTCGGCATAACCTAGGTTGAGGAGGCAGAGGACTTCCTCGTTTTCGGGGAGGTTGAATTCCGCCTTGACTTCATCCGGGTCTATAAGATTCAGCCAGGTTGAGTCTACTCCGACGCTCTTTGCCGCAAGCATCATGTGGGTTGTGACAATTGAGGCATCCTCGATGCCGCTGTCACGCTTTCCGCCCGGATAGGTGAAGACGTTGTTCTTATCGAACGCCACAATCAGCACCGTTCCGGCATTATAGCGGCAATGGGTCAGCTTGTCGATTTTCTCAAGACCCTCTGCCGACTCAACGACATAAATTCTCTGTTCCTGCAGGTTTTTGGCTGTTGGAGCAAGCCGACCAGCTTCCAGAATCTCTGCTAATTTCTCCGGTTCAACCGGTCTTCCGTCGTAACTACGGCAGGAATATCTTTCTCTGACAACTTCCATGAATTCCATAACAATTCTCCTTTCAGATTCTGAACGTCGCCGCGTTCCACATTTCGCAATTTCTTTCTTCTATGAGTCCGAAGCCTCTTGATTTCATAACCTCGAAGACTTCGTCCTTTCTATTATCTATTATTCCCGAGAGAATCAAAGTTCCTCCGGGAGCAATCAGCTCCTTGAAAACGTCAGCCATCGCAATCAGGACATCGGCAACGATATTTGCGGTGACGAGAGTGTAGCCGCCATCCCGGGAAATCTTTTCAACCAGTCCTCTGTCGGTAGTGACATCGCCGCAGAGGGCTGTATATTTTTTATCCGGAATGCCGTTTTTGCTGGCATTTTCGTGGGAGGTTTTTGCCGCATCGGCTGAGATATCTACCGCCGTGGCGGAGTCAGCTCCCAAGAGCATCGCCGCAATAGAAATTATGCCGCTGCCTGCTCCAAGGTCACATACAGTGTCGCCGGGCTGGATATACTTCTCCAGAAGCTCCAGGTAAAGCCGGGTTGTGTGGTGCCGACCGGTGCCGAAGCTGTTCTCGGGATCAAGGGTTATATTCACCCTGCCGGTGTTCGCGGGAACCTCCTCCCAGGACGGAGTGATGAGAAGCCGGTCGCCAATCTCCATCGGCTTCCAGAACCGCTTCCAGCTGTTCGCCCAGTCCTCGTCGGCAACCGTCCCGAACTTCATCTCGAGGCTTCCGACGTCGTCTCTTGATTTAAGAGAATCAACCGCGCCCCTGACAGCCTCAAAAGCCGCCGGGTCGTCCTTGTTTAAGTAAACTGTGACAAAGGTGTCCTTTCCGCAGAGCTCCCAGACCTCCTCGCCGATATAGTCCCAACTCGAGTTCTTGTTTCTCTCAAACTCGCGTATGTCCTCCGGGTCGTTGATCATCAGCCCATCGATTCCTGCCGCGATAAGCGCGTCCGAAAGAGCCTCCACGCCAGCGTGAGTAGTGTATATTTTAATTTCAGTCCATTCCAAAGCATGTTCCTCCAATGTTTTGATAATCAGAGTATAGCATGTTTTTGGGAAGAATGCAAGAAAATGCGGAAGCCATTTCTGACTTCCGCATTACAATTATGAAAGATTTCCAAGCTTATACTCAATATACAGCACAAACGCAGCTACTGTTAGCAAGACGAACGCCACTATGCCAATAATAGTTTTCGGGCTGACTTTCTTGTTCTCGCCTTTTGGAGGGAGTTCGGGGTTCAGGACGCTTGAGAGACCTGTGTGTCTCAGAGGCACCCTCAGTGCCAGGTAGAGTGGAACCGAGACCGCGACGGCTATCACTGCGTTTACGGAGGAAGTGATTAAATTCGTAACAGTTGCGGTCACGGCTGTCTGGACTTCGTACCCTAAAATAATCTGGGTAAGATAGGTCTTTGCAAGATACAAAACTATATAAGTAATCTGTCCTAAGATGCCGCTGATGAGGACTCCTGTGGTCTTGCCGAGGGCTGTTCCCTTGTGGCGGGTGCGGAAGTAGGACGCCAGCTCGCCGCAGACATAGCCCATCGCGAATTTCGACAGGAATGTGAACGGTGCTGAGAAAATGTAGACAGGATCCAACAGGTCATAGAGTCCGGCACCAATTCCGGAAGCCAATCCCCCGCCGAAGCCGCCTAAGAGCAGTCCCGACAACAAGCACATCGAGTTGCCGAAGTGAATTCGGGTGATGAGTACGCCGTTCGGAATCTTTATCTGCAAATAGTTTCCGACAAAGCAAAGTGCCGCCATCATGCCGACAGACACCATGAAGTAGAGTTTGTCATTTCTGGATTTGGTATTCATAAGAAAGCCTCCAATTTAGTTTCTGTCAACAATTCTACGCTAAGTGATTCCAAATTGCAAATCGGCTTGAAAATATATTTAAGCTTCTAAATTGTGCAGGTTGCATAGTTTTGAGGAGACGAAATCTCCGGAATAGTCGATTTTTCACAACGAATTCCGGAGATTTTCGGGTTGGTTTTCCTGATTAAGATATTTTGCACAACACTCTAGCCTGTTTCGAGGCTTTAAAGTGGGCAATTTGCAAGAAAATTCAGGAGTTGACAAAAGCGTGGGCACGGTATATAATGAAAGCAATATTTAAAAGCGAGGCACAATAATGCGTTGATTTGAATTTAAACACCATAATTTTGAAAGGCATGGATTCATGCTTGTTCGTCGTGTTTAAATTCTTATTTTTAAGGAGCGTATTAATTGTGTCTTTTTATTTTAACAGATTCAACTGCCTGCAGCTTTTCAACGGGCTCATCTTCTATGCGCCGGTGGCGTTGCTCGTCAGAACTCAGGCGGGGATGACGGTTTCGCAGTTTCTTCTCTTGCAAGCTGTCCTTGCAATCGTAATCTTTGCGGGAGAGGTTCCCGCCGGAATGGTGACCGACAGAATCGGCTATAAAAACTCGATAGTTCTGTCACAGCTGCTTCTCCTCTCGGCGAGAGCCTGCCTGATGGCGGCATTTCTCATGAAAAGCCTGCCGCTGTTCGTCCTGGAAGCCGCACTTGAGGGGCTTTCAAACGTCTTCTACTCGGGCACCTATGACGCCTATCTCTATGGCGTTTACGGCGAGGAGGAATACTTGCGGAGAAACACCCTTGCCAACAACTTCGGTACAACGGGATTTATTCTGAGCACTCTTCTCTACTACGTCTTTTACGCCTGCTTCGGCATTACTGGGCTTCTCTTTTCCTCAACAATTTCAAGCCTTGCGGCGACTGTTTGCTCATTCGGGCTCGAAAAAGAGAAATCCAAGCCCAAAAAGCAAGAAAAGGCTTCATCTGATGTATTCAGAACTCTTCTCAAAAGCCGGGAGCTCTGGATTATGATGCTAATCTCGGCTTGCCTGACTATGGCGATGCTGTTTATAAATTTCTTCTACGTTGACAAGCTGATGGCTGTCGGGCTGGATGAAAAGCTGATGACGCCGATAATCCTGGGTTACTCTGTAGTCGAACTGCTGAATGCAAGAATCGCCAGGCGTATCAATTCTAACAATCAGACAATATTTTTTGCCCTTTCAGGTCTCATTCTCAGTGCCGGCTTGATTCTTTTTGGCATTGCTAATGGAACCGTCCCGGTTGTCATGCTTATGCTCGTTCTGCCGCTTCTGGTTGACGTCCCATCGGTGATACTCTCGAAATATGAAAACGATCTGATTGACCGGATGGGCGCAGACCAAAGCCGGGCAACAGTTCTGTCAGTGTTCAGCATGGGCGGAAGCCTCCCCGAAATTGCGATGCTTCTGGTGTCGTCGGCGTTGTCGGGAGCGGGAACGGCGGTGTGCTTTATAGCATTGGGTGTTGCAATTGTCATTCTTTTACCTATATTTTACCTTGACAAAATGCACAAAAAATGATATAATACAGATTTAGATATGTCGAAAATAAATATTTTATGGAGGAAACATCAAACATGAGCAGTTACAAGGATTTAAGAATTGTAGATAATTTCTACCAGACCTCGGCGTTCTTCCCTATGCCGACGATGATGATTGGCACCATCGCTGACGACGGAAGCACAACTTTTGGTCCCTATTCCCTCTGTTCGCCCTATTACGTTGCAGGCAAGGGCTACTATGCTATGCTCTTAAACTGCCGCAATTCGTCGAATACAGCACAGAATCTCTTGAAGAGAAAGAGATGCACCCTTAACTTCATCTATGACGACAAGAAGCTCTTCAAGGAAGCTGTCAGAATGGGCTGGCCCGGAGACACTCCTGAGGAGAAGATGAAAGACTGCAAGTTCACCCTCGAGGACGGTCTTCTCAAGGAGGCTGACCCGAACGGCACCTATCCGCAGGTTATAAAGGAGTGCTTCCAGGTATTTGAATGCGTCTGGATGGACACTCTCGACAACGCACAGGACGACAAGCCAGGCGAGCTCCATGGCTATCCAGGACCCTATCACGATTTCAACGGAATCACCTCTGAGTTCGGCGCGCACTTCATCCTCAAGATCGAAAAGATTCTCATGAAAGAGAAGCATTACAATGCTATCGTCAACGGCGTCAAGGCTTCCGGATTCCCGAAAGTTCCGGTTGACTACGGCTACCGCGATTCAAAGAACTTCTGGTACACCCACTTCTCCCGCCCGATTCCGGAGCTTCTGCCTATCCGTGAGGGCAACCTCGACTCGGTCAAGTATGCTGCAAAGAGAATCGACCCGGATGTTCAGTTCACAGACGAAGCCTGCATGAAGCTTATAAACGTCCCGAGAATCTTCCTCCCGACTGCACTCAAGGGCTGTGTTGACTGGGCAAAGCAGAACGGCGTCACCCTCATCACCGAGGAGCACATGAACATCATCAACGACAAGCGTTCCAAGGAAAAGAACAAGTAAAAGAGAGGAGAACGTGAAATGAAAGTAGTTTTGGCAGGAGCTTATGGCAAGCTCGGCAGTGAAATATTGAAGTCGCTCGTTTCGAGAAACATTGAAACCGTAGCGGCAGACATGGTTGAAAGAGACATTGAGGGTCTTGACAAGTCAAAATACACATTCAAGAAGCTCGATGTCACGAATAAAGAGGCTCTCAAGGGCTTATGCGACGGCGCAGACACGGTTATCACAACTGTCGGTCTGACTGCAACAAGCGCGACCCTCACAAATTACGACATCGACTACAATGGCAACCTCAATCTTTTGGAGGAAGCCAAGAGAGCCGGAGTCACAAAGTTCGTCTATATCTCGGTCATCAAGGCTGACAAGGCTCCCGACGTCCCGATGCTCCACGCAAAGTATCTCTTTGAAGAGAAGCTCAAGGAAAGCGGAATTTCCTATGTCATCCACCGTCCGACCGGATATTTCTACGATATCGTCAAGGTCTTCAAGCCGATGATTGAAGAGGGCAAGGTAACTCTTCTGGGCAAGGAAGCAGTTCACGCAAACGTTGTCCACACTCCCGACTTCGCCGAGTTCATCGTCGACCATATCGGCGACAACAATGTCACCTACGACGTCGGCGGCAAGGAAACCTGGTCTTATGAAGAGATTGCCAGAATGTGCTTTGCAGCTGCCGGCAAGGAGCCTGTCATCAAGCGTGCTCCCGCATGGCTCTTTGATGTCCTGGGAAATCTCCCGAAGAACAAGAAGAACGGCAAAAAGGCAATACTCAAGTTCTCCAAGTGGACTCTTACAGAAGAAATGGTCGGCGACACACATGTCGGCGAATCAAGCTTCAAGGAGTACATCAATGAGAGCTTCAAGAAATAAGGAGGTATAGTCTCATGGGAATTTGGGCTTATGTCGGAATATTCTATATCGTCAGCCTTATCTGCTGCGCAGTAGGATTCAAGAAGTATGTCTATTTCCTCTCGGTCGGCTACGGTTTCTCCGTAATCGGTTTGGGTGTGGCTTACCTCGTTTCCACCTTTGCAGGCGGCTATGCATGGAATATCGTAACAATTTTGCAGTGCATCTTATTCATGATTTACGGTTGCAGGCTTTCCGGGTTCCTGATTGTCAGAGAGCTCAAGAACGGCAACTATAGAAAAGTCCTGAAAGAGGCTACCAAAGAGGACGAAAAGCCGATGCCGATTTTCGTCAAGATCGCAATCTGGCTCTGTGTCGGCATTCTCTACTTCGCCCAGACCTCGCCGGTATTCTTCAGAATCTATAACGGCAAGGGATCTAACGTCGTTCTCCCTCTTATCGGAGTTATCATCAGTGCATTCGGAATCATCTTAGAATCCATTTCCGACAAGCAGAAGAGTGCTCAGAAGGCAGAAAACCCGAACATGGTCGCTACAAAGGGTCTCTTCAAGATGGTTCGTTGCCCGAACTACCTCGGTGAAATCATCTTCTGGACTGGCGTGCTTATAGGTTCACTCAACGCACTTTCAGGCGTCGGACAGTGGCTCACAGCTGTTATCGGCTGGATTCTTATCGTCTTCATCATGTTCAACGGCGCACAGCGTCTTGACCGCCGTCAGGAAAAGAGATACGGCAGCATGAAAGAATACAGAGACTATGCCGACCACACACCGATTATCATACCGCTGATACCGGTTTACCATGTGGGGAAGTATAAATAAATTTGAAAGGAAAGAAAAATATGTCCGTTCCAATGGCAATTGTCGATTACATTCCGGTGTTCATGTTTCTCATAGCCGCTGTAATCTTGCAAAGAGACCTTTACCACGCAATGAGCAAGGGTGCATTCGCGCTCTTCTCTGCCGGAACCATCACAGTTTTTGTAGCTGGATTCTATAAGGCGACATGGAAACTGCTCTATGGCGCAGGAATCTGCGATTTCACGCCGCTCAACAAGTCGTTCTTCCCGATGCAGACAACAGGCTTTGTACTCGCCGCACTCGGAATGCTGGCTCTTCTCTGCCACAAGCAGGGAGACGAAAGTGGCGAGAAGCTCAACTCGGTCGCAATCATCCCGGCTCTGGGAGTTCTCCTGACCGCCTCGGCACCGTCTGAATATTCCGGCACAATGATTTTTGTCATACTGATGGTCTTGGGAGTCCTCATCCTCGACGTCGGACTCATCATAATCTCGTCGAGACATAAGCAGACCCTCGCCGCAGTCATCTACGGAATCTCGTTCGTGTTCGTAATGGGCATGGGATATCTCTCATCGAAAGACTTTGAACAGGCTTCGATGAACTGGATTGCAGAGTTTGTAAATATCCTCGGACAGGGAACGTTCCTGCTTGCAACCTGGCTTTTGCACAAAAAAGCATTTGCGAAGAGCAAGTAAAGCTTTGAATAGGTAAACAGACATAAGATAACCCCACCGTTAAGATGCGGTGGGGTTGGTTTTATGTCATTGTAATCTGGTCTATTGCATATAATGGCAGGTTTACTAAGCCATCCTGCTCCTTGTAGTCTGACATCGATGTCCTGACTGCCAGCTTCGGCTGGAACTTTTCACGATAGGGTTTAAGGCTCTTTGCCTTGAGATTGACCTCTGCCTTAACCTCAATCGGAATTATTCTGCTACCCGTATCTACGACAAAATCAATCTCGCAGGAACCACGATCGTTGGTGTAATAGTAAATGCCCAGATCGTCGATGGTCTTTAATTGCTGGCAGACATATTGCTCGGTAAGTGCTCCTTTGAACTCGACAAACAAATCGTTCCCATCAAGAATCACCGATTGATGAATACCTGCCATACAGCCAAGCAATCCTACATCCACAAGATAGAGTTTGAAAGCTTTCAGATCCTCATAAGCTTTAAGCGGGATTCCTGCTGAATTCACCCTCGAAACCTTGTGAACCAGTCCACAGTCGCTGAGCCACATGATTGCGGTTTCGTAATCTTTAGCCCTTGCTCCCTCTCTTACAAGCCCATAGACAAATTTCTTGTTCTCTTTTGCGAGCTGTGACGGAATGCTGTTCCATACCATGCGGATTTTCGGCACAATATCAGCAGGCGCGTGCTTTGAGAAATCCTGCTCATAAGCCTGGATAATTTTCTTTTGGATCTCCCGAACCTTGCCAAAGTCGCGATTATCAGCAAAGCTCTGAACTGCTTCAGGCATTCCGCCTACGAAATAATAGTGCTTGAGCGCATCGATATACGTCTGCCTGAATGCTGTAATCATTCCGAAATCCTGTTTATCAAGAAGATCTGCAAATTGTTCACACCCGGTTGCGATCAGAAATTCCTTGAACGAGAGCGGATAAAGCTTCAGAAAATCAACCTTGCCAACAGGAAATGAGGTTCCCTCATGCAAAGCGATTCCTAAGAGCGAACCGGCGCAGACTATATTATATTCAGGGGCATCTTCACAGAAATATTTAAGAGACGACAACGCTCTCGGAACCTCCTGAACCTCATCAAAAATGATAAGTGTGTTCTCAGGGTTTATCTTCCGACCTGAGTATAGTTCGATTCCCATAATAAGTCGTTTGGTGTTCAGATCGCTCGCAAACAGCTCCGTCATCCGTGGGTTTGAATCGAAATTTATATAGACGGTATCGTCATAGGCAAGCTGCCCGAACTCTTTCATAAGCCAGGTCTTTCCAACCTGTCTAGCACCCTCAATAATCAGAGGCTTACGATGTGGGTTTTTCTTCCATCCCATAAGCTTTTCTATTGCTGTTCTGTACATAATATCACCTCGCCGATATAGTATATGCACATTATAGCACACCATTACAAAAATTGCAACGAAAAATGTAGCCTATAGCACACTTTTTGCAAGGAAAAAGTGTGTGCGGCTACATTTTTTACAACGAATAAGTGTTATGAGCAAGTTCCCGCTCACTCTTCCCCCTCTTCCTCCGGCATATCCCAGTTGTGGTATACCTGCTGGACGTCGTCGTTATCGTCGAGGGCGTCGAGGAGAAGTCCCATGAACTTGAGCTGGGTTTCATCCGTCAGGGTGGTATATGTTGACGGGATCATCGTGTCCTCTGCCGAAACGAGCTTATAGCCCATTCCGGAGAGCTTCTCGGAAATCTTATAGACATCGTTCGGGTCGGTCGAGACCTCGATCATTTCGTCTTCGACGTTGAAGTCGTTTGCTCCGGCATCGAAGCAGTCTTCCATCAGCTTGTCCTCGTCAACGCCGTCGTTTTCAAGGACAATTACGCCCTTTCTAGTGAACATGAACGAAACGCAGCCGGTTGTTCCCATATTTCCGCCGAACTTGTCGAAGTAGTGGCGGACGTCTGCCGCGGTGCGGTTCTTGTTGTCGGTTAAGCACTCGACGATGATTGCAACTCCGCCAGGACCGTAGCCCTCATAGACCATGGTCTCATAGCTGTTCTTGTCGCTGTCGCCGGCAGCTTTCTTTATAACGCGCTCGATGTTGTCGTTAGGGACGTTGTTCGCCTTTGCCTTGGCTATAAGATCTCTCAGCTTGGAGTTGGACGCAGGGTCAGGACCTCCCTCCTTTACGCAGACAGTAATCTCTCTGCCCATCCGTGTGAAGACCTTAGCCTTCGCGCCGTCCGCAATTTCCTTCTTGCGCTTGATGTTGTTCCACTTTGAATGTCCTGACATTGTAATTCCTCCAATTTATTGGTTGTTTAGTGTGGAGTCCTGGTTTTCCCAAATTATTTCAAATAGTTCTTCTATCCGCTCCTGCTGTCCGGTCAGATATAAATATCCGAAAAGGCACTCAAGTGCGGTTGCTGTTCTGTATTCACGGACGCTTGAATGCTTCGGGGGAGTTATCCCTCCGGCATTTCTTCCTCTGCGGAAGATGTCCGATTCCTCTTCTGTCAGAAGCGGCAGTATTTTCTCGCAGGCTGCCGACTGAAACTCACAGCAGACGTACTTGACCGTTAAGCTGTGGAGCTTTCCCGCCGGCATATTCGCACTTAAAATCAGCTTTTCTCTGACAAGCTGCTCATAGATGCTGTCGCCCATGAACGCAAGTGCCAGCGGGCTATAGAGCCCTGCTTCCCTTTTATCTAAAGCCTTGAACGACATTCTTTCCTCCAAAGCTACTTGACGTAGTCAAACTCATAGCCGCAGACGGAAACGGTGTCGCCGTCCGAGACTCCCTGCTTCTCAAGCTCCGCTATGATTCCGCTCGACTGCAAAACCAACTCGAAATGCTGCAACGACTCATAGTCGTTCGGGTCGATCATGCGGATTATGCCCTCAAGCCAGTCCGCCTCGACAAAGTATACTCCATCCTCGACTGTGACCTCGAAGCTTCTGTCCTTTGCCAACTCCTCCGGGTTCCATTCGGGAGCCTGGTCGGGCTCGAACACCTTTAGTGGCGGGAGCTTTGAAAGTTCGGAAGCGCAGTAGGCAACCAATTCTTTAGTTCCCATTGTGGTTGCAGCGGAAATCTCGAAAATAGGCAAGCCCAAGTCCTCGATATATTCACGGAACCGAAGCATCTGTTCATCAGTAGCCATGTCGCACTTGTTGGCGGCTACCACCTGAGGAGCGTTCGCCAGGTCTTCGCTGAAATTGGCGAGTTCATGGTTGATGGCTTCGTAATCCTCAATCGGGTCTCTGCCCTCGGAGCCGGAAACGTCCACAACGTGAACTATCAAACGGCATCTTTCGACGTGCCGGAGGAATTCGTGACCCAAGCCCACGCCCTCGCTTGCACCCTCGATGAGTCCAGGAATGTCAGCCATTACAAACGAGTTGCCCTCGTCGACCTTTACTACTCCCAGAACAGGGGTCAAAGTCGTGAAGTGATAATTCGCAATCTTTGGCTTCGCGGCTGAAACAACCGATATGAGAGTCGATTTTCCAACATTCGGGAAGCCAACCAAGCCTACATCCGCAAGGAGCTTCAGTTCAAGCTTCAGATCAAGCTTCTGACCCTTGAAACCGGGCTTTGCAAACCGGGGGATCTGACGCGTGGGTGTGGCGAAATGGGCATTTCCCCTGCCGCCTTTGCCGCCTTTTGCGATTACAACCGGCTCATCGCCTGAAAGGTCGGCTATGATTCTGCCGCTTTCACGCTCACGAACCACCGTTCCTCTCGGAACCTTTATAACGAGGTCGGGAGCACTCTTGCCGAAGCAGTTTCCCGAGCCGCCGTTGCCGCCCTTTTCGGCGGAGAATTTTCTCTTGTAGCGGAAGTCGATAAGGGTGTTCATGTTGTCGTCCACTTTGAAGACGATATCGCCGCCCTTGCCGCCGTCACCGCCGTCGGGACCGCCTGCCGCAATGTACTTTTCACGATGAAAAGACACGCACCCGTCCCCGCCGTCACCGGCTTCAACGGAAATATTAACTTCATCTACGAACACCTGAACACCTCCGGTATAATACGCAAAGCGTAATGCGCAATGCGCAATTCGTATTACGAATTTTGCTTCCTAAAAAACGTCCCCAAACGGCGAGGTCTGGGGGCGAGTTTTCAGCAAGATTGCTTATTTTTCTACAGGATAAACGCTTACCTGCTTCCTGTCACGACCCAATCTTTCAAACCTTACTACACCGTCTACCTTTGCATAGAGGGTATCATCTGAGCCGATGCCGACATTATGACCAGGATGGATATGCGTTCCTCTCTGGCGATAGAGGATGTTTCCAGCAGGTACGAACTGACCGTCAGCCCTCTTTGCGCCTAATCTTTTTGATTCGGACTCACGTCCGTTCTTGGTTGAGCTTGCTCCCTTTTTATGAGCGAAGAGCTGCATACTTAATCTTAACATTTTATTTTCACCGCTTTCTTAGATTCGTTAAATTCCGCTGCTATGGTTACTTAACCACAACAGCCACATTGTCGGGATACTCTTCACTCAAGGCTTCAAGATGCTCTTTTAATGCTCCTATCAGCCTGTCCGCATTTTCCGACTTCTTGTTTACCGTAAACCTGACTGTGTCGTCAAAAACCTCAGTCCCAGCGTCCACATTGAAGCCGTCTACGCATATGTTCACAGTCAGCATGACTGCTGAGGAAACGGCTGCGCAAACAATGTCGCTCCCCGCTTCCGAATACCCCGAATGTCCCGAGACGGAAAAGCCATTGTAGCTTCCCTCCCCGGAAACTTTAAATAACGCCGTTATCATTATTATGCCTTGATAGCTTCGATTCTCACCTGAGTGTAGGGCTGTCTGTGACCCTGCTTCTTGTGAGAAGAGCCTTTCTTGGGCTTGTAGGTGAAAACGGTAATCTTCTTAGCCTTGCCGTTCTTAAGAACCTTGGCATCAACGGTTGCGCCCTCAACATAGGGTGTACCAACAGAAGTTGTTTCGCCATCGGAGAGAACTACGACCTTGTCGAAAGTTACCTCATCCTCTGCCTCAACGGGAAGCTTCTCAACAAAGACGATATCGCCCTCGTGAACCTGATACTGCTTTCCGCCTGTTTCAATTACTGCATACATTTCTCGGCACCTGCCTTTACTATAAAACTCGCTATGCGGCGGCGCAAAACCCTCAAAATGGCTTTTGTCTTGAGAGCCGACCATAAGCGGCTTAAAAATTATACTACATTGCGGGGTCAAATGCAACTGCGAACTTTAAATGTTCACAAAAAAGTTACAATTACACTCCCATCACAATCAGTTTCCCATCCTCAGCTGTCAGGTTGATAGTACGAATTTTAATCTCCCCTGAATCAACGATGAGATTAGCAATCTTGTCCTCTACCTCGCGGCGGATGATTCTTCTTATGTCTCTGGCACCGTACTGCTCGGATATTGCTATGCGGGCGATTGCCTCTTCGGCGGCTCTGTCGTAGTTGAACATGATGAGCTTCTCGGAGAGAGGTGCGACCATTTCGCCAAGCATCAGATGTGCGATGTCGGCGTAATCCTTTTCTGTGAGCGGGTTGAAGACGACTATTTCGTCAACACGGCTGATGAATTCCGGTCTTAAGAACTCACGGAGGCCCTTTACAGCTCTTTCCTTTGAAACCTGAGCCTGGGTTCTGTCGAAACCGATTCCGAAGCTCTTGTCGGTTGAGCCGGCGTTGCTCGTCATGATGATGACAGTGTGCTCGAATGATACGCTTCTGCCCTGAGCGTCGTTGACCTTGCCCTCGTCAAGGATCTGGAGGAGTATATTCATAACGTCCGGGTGAGCCTTTTCTATCTCATCGAAGAGGACTACTGAATAGGGCTTTCTGCGGACTTTCTCGGTGAGCTGCCCTGCCTCGTCGTATCCTACATATCCTGGAGGCGAACCGATAAGCCTTGAGACCGTGTGCTTCTCCATGTACTCGGACATGTCTATTCTGACAAGCGGCTCTGTCGCGTCAAAGAGCTCAGCCGCCAATACCTTTGCAAGCTCGGTCTTTCCGACGCCTGTTGGTCCAACGAAGATGAACGATGCAGGTCTCTGACGGGATGTGAGCTGCACTCTGGAACGCTTGATCGCGTTGCAGACGAGATCCACTGCCTCAGGCTGACCGACAATCTTTGAGGATAACGCGTCGTGAAGCCCACGGATCTTGTCGTACTCCGATTCCACTATCTTGTTAGCCGGAATTCCAGTCCAGAGCTCGATTACTCTTGATAGGTCTTCCTCGTTGACATATACCTTGTCGGCGGCTTCCTGAGCTTCGGCGCAGTCATTTTCGAGCTGGGAAAGGCTTGCTTTCACTTCAGCTATCTTCTCATAGTCGGGGGTCTCTGCCTCTTCAAGCTTTGAAAGCTCCTCTTTCTTTGCGGCAAGCTGGTCATTGAGCTCAGCCACTCTTGATATCTCGGGGCTGCGGATGCTTGCGCCGGCGCAGGCTTCATCCAAAAGATCAATAGCCTTATCCGGCAGGAAGCGGTCATTGATGTATCTTTCCGACAGAACAGCACACATTCTCAGTGCCGAGTCGGTTACTTTCACATGGTGGAAGTCCTCGTAGTACTTTCTTATGCCGAACAAAACCTGGACTGTGTCGTCAACGGTGGGTTCGGTGACCGTTACCGGCTGGAAACGACGTTCAAGCGCACTGTCCTTTTCGATATACTTACGGTACTCCTTGAAAGTGGTCGCGCCGATAACCTGAACCTCACCGCGTGAAAGTGCAGGCTTAAGGATATTTGCGGCGTTCATAGTGCCCTCGTTGTCGCCGGTTCCGACGAGAGTATGTACCTCGTCGATGAAGAGGATGACGTTCCCCTCACGCTTGACTTCCTCGATAAGACCTTTCATTCTCGACTCGAATTGTCCACGGAACTGGGTTCCGGCAACCAGAGCTGTAAGATCTAAAAGGTAAATCTGCTTGTTTTTGATGCTGTAGGGGACGTCGCCGGAAACTATCTTCTGGGCGATTTCCTCGGCTATTGCAGTCTTTCCGACACCAGGTTCACCTATAAGGCAAGGGTTGTTCTTTTGACGGCGGGAGAGAATCTGGATAACCCGGTCTATTTCACGCTCTCTTCCGATAATCCGGTCGAGCTTGCCGGAAGCGGCACGCTCATTGAGGTTCGTGCAGTAGGTTCCAAGGTATTTGAGTTCCTTTTTCTTCTGCTCCTTTGATTCTTTTCTCGACTTCTTGGTCTGTTCCGCATTCTGCTGGGAATTTGGAAGAGCATTCTGCGCCTGAGCCTGATTCTGAGCTCCAGGATTTATCTTACCCATCAGGTTCGCGATGAAATTAGGCATAGCATTTGAAATGCCGCCCATCTCAAACGAATCGCCATCAGGGTTCATATCCTCTTCGGTCATTTCGCTCATGGCTTCGAGATCTTCTTCAGAAATACCCATCTGCTTCATGTAGTCGTCAATCTGGGTGAGCCCCATCTCCTTTGCGCAGACAAGGCAGATACCCTCATTTTTTCTTTCGTTGCCATTCATGGTGCTGATAAACACCGAGGCAGGTCTTTTTTTACATCTTGAACAAATCATCTATTTTCTCCTTTGGTGCTGGTAGCCAACTGGTGTCAGCTGTCCACACTCTTCTTCTATGCTAAAATGTTCAGCTCATAGAAATACCTGAAAATATACGTCAGCTCTATTGTATCGGTATTGAGGAAAATAAGCGAATCGCCGCTGACGTTGACGATCAGTTTAATGAGAAGTGCCAATCCATATACCGTGATGAGACCCTCAACCGCGCCCAAAATTGCTCCTAAAAGCACATTCAGGGTTCCGATTATCGGGATCTTGTTTGCGAATTTGAACATATTTGAAACCGGCTTTATCACTATTCTAAGAATGAACAGGAGTATGAGGAACAGAGCTATCTTAAGCGCGAACTCGATGATAGGTCTCACTATCTCCTCCTCTGCTGTAACGGCAGTCTCCTCCGCTGAGCCGGTCAGGAAGACGTTTACAACCTCCGACATATCGCCTGTGGCTGCTCCAAGGGTTTCAAGTGCATTTATAATGTAGTCGCTGAAGAGAAAGCTCTTCACCTCGTCAGTGACGGTGCTTTCAACGCCCGAGGCGATTGAAGACTTTGAATCCTGAGAGCCGTTTTCTCTTAAGGTTTCCGCAAGCTCGTTAAATACGTCAGATGCACTCGAAATGAGCTCGCCAATTTCGCTGTCGGATACCATCGTGCCATAATCTCCGTCGGTCAAAGCTTCGGAAACTATCGTGACAGGGTCTTTCTGGGATGCGGTCTCGGTCAGGGTTTCAATAACTGCCTCGTGGATGAAGTTGTCATACACAAGAGGCGACAGAACCTCTGCTCCGAACCAGCTCACAAAGAAAGCCGCCACAAAAAGAATAGTATAAACAGCACTCTTGAGAAAGCCCCTTTTCGAGCCCTCATGAAGCGTAATCAGTATTATTCCGACCACGCACACATCGTAAAATATATAAAGATAATCAGTCATTGGGTCTCCTTAATTATTACTCCAGGGAAGTCTTCACTACGCTCCGGTAGTTTAATAAAATCGCACTGCCGTTATAGATAACGAACGACGTATACTCCGCCCCGAGAGCCGTTTCCGATTCAATGTTCCCCGATGAGTCAAGGCAGTCAATCTGCGACGAGGTGTTTAGATAAACCTTATCATCGTTCACTAAGATGTACTTAACCTCTTCATTATAAGTAATTTCAGCCGTTTCGTCAAGTCCTGCTTCAAAAATAGCTACTATGTTATCATCGCTTCCTGGCATTTCAAATGACAGAGCGCACAGGTCATCCACTGCGGAAAAGCCGCTTATGTCATAGGTATAGTTATAAGTATAGCTGACAGTGCAGTCACTCTCCAAAAGATAGAGGTCGTCGTTTCCTATGAGCCAGATTTTGCCGTCATCGGTGAATTCGATGTCAAGAGCCATCGTTTCAATCGCAGAGGACTTCGCCTGAATCTCAGTAGAGCTGAAATCGAGGACATAGGCAAGAGTCTTAAGGATTCCACCGGAGGTGTATAGGCTCGCAACCGCACAGCCTGTTCCGGAATCGTTCAGTGCAACAGCCATGATGTAGTTTCCGTCAGCCCAGTGGAAGACCTCGTTGCCGTTTTTATCGTAGATAGTGAGGTATGAGACATACTTGTCGGTCGATGTGATGACGGCTAAATTGCCCTTTTCGCCCAGCTCGGCAAAGAGAATCTGGTCGTCAAGCTTTTTTTCAAATATCTCGTTGCGCCTGCTTATGACCATTAGACTATAGCCGCCCATGTCATAGACGAGTGCCCTTGTTGAGGAGGTCTCGACAGTTGGAGTGCCATATGGCGCATAGACCGACTGGATGGTCGCACCGGAGGCGTCGTAGGTCGTAATGGAGGTGTCGGAGAACATGACCCAGCAGTCCCTCATCGCGCCAATCGAGACGTTGGAGCGGCTGGAGACATCGAACGGGAAGTTTGACTCCTCTTCTTCTTCATCAAGTGTTGTCGAGGTTGCGGACTCATAGCCCTCCTCAAGTATATTCTCAAAATAAGGAAGCCAGCTGTCGTGAGTGAGGTATATTAAAAGTGCAACGACAAGTACAGCCAGAATCGCAAAAAGTCTTCTTAGAAATCGCTTTGTCCTTTTTGATCTTCTTAGCTTTTTTATGTCGGTTTCGTAGGAATTTATCGAAGACACCCGGGTGCCTCCTCTCAGTAGAATACTTTGTTTAAGTACAGCCCATGCGGAGGGACTGTTTTGCCTGCTCTTGTTCTGTCGCAGGCTGAGATTATTTTCGGGATGGAATCCCGGGGGAGCTTGTCATCGTTGATGAAGAGTAGCGTCCCGACCATAATTCTTACCATGTTGTATAGAAATCCATCGCCGCTGACCCTGAATATGACTAAGTCTCCCCCGCGGCTGACCGAAAAGTCATAGATAGTCCTGACGGTCTCTTTCTTGTCGGTGTCCGTCGAGCAGAAAGACTTGAAATCGTGGGTTCCGATGAAATCCTTTGAAGCCTTGTCGAGCTTCTCGGAATCTATCGGGTACCAGCTTCTGAACCACAAATCTTCATGGAAAGCTGAACGGATTTCGGAATTATGGATGATATATTTATACTCTTTTCCCTTGCAGGAGTATCTTGCGTGGAAGTCAATGGGGGCTTTTTCGCACTTAAGAATGGCAATGTCCTTGGGCAGGACGCCATTCAAGCCAAATACTATTCCCCGCTCATCGATTGTGTTTTCAAGCGAACATGAGAAGACATACTCGTTTGCATGAACTCCAGCATCGGTTCTTGAGCAGCCGTCTATTGAGACCTTTTCGCCTAATAGCTTGTAGAATCCCTGCTCGACTGTGCCCTGAATGGTTCTTAGTCTCAGATTGTCCGCCTGCTTCTGGAAGCCGTGATATGCAGTTCCCCGAAAGGACATCGTTACTTTGTAGTTTGTCATACCGGTACGAATATGTTTGCAAGTATAATCAGCACCAGGAACAGAATTGTTACCGCAAGTGCGATATAGTCCAGGTGTGTGGTCTTGAGCTGCTTCATTCTGGTTCTTCCCTCTCCGCCACGGTAGCAGCGGCATTCCATCGCCAAGGCAAGCTCCTCAGCTCTTCTGAAAGCAGACACAAACAGCGGAATCAGAACAGGAATAAGAGCTTTTGCACGGTTGATAATTGAGCCTGACTCAAAGTCTGCGCCTCTTGCTTTCTGGGCGGACATTATTTTGTCTGTTTCCTCAATAAGCGTAGGAATGAATCTGAGGGCTATTGTCATCATCATTGCAATCTCGTGTGCCGGGAAGTGGAATACTCTCAGCGGCGAAAGCACTCTCTCGATAGCGTCAGTCAGAGCTATAGGCGAGGTGGTATATGTCAGAAGCGAAGTTCCACAGATAAGGAAGATGATTCTCACCGCCATAAATATCATCGTAGAAAGACCGTCGTCGGTTATCTTAATGAAGCCAAGGCTGAATATAACATTACCGGTTGTTATGAAGAACAGATTCAGTATTCCCGTGAAGATGATTACTGGCAAAATCGGCTTGACACCTTTTACCATCATCTTTATCGGTATTCCCGAAATTGCGAATGCAAATATGAGAAACACTATGCCAATTCCCAGCCCGGTGAATCCGCTAGCCGAGAATAGCATCACTATATATAAAACTGTCAGTAAGAGCTTGATTCTCGGGTCGAGACGGTGCAGAACCGAATTCCCCGGAAAATACTGCCCTATGGTTATATCCTTTATCAAGTCCTATTTCTCCTTTTTCTCCTCAAGAAGCCTCATAACAAGCTTTTTGGCATAGCCTGTTGAGTAGGCCTCGTCATCAAAGTCAATTCCCGATTCTTTCAGCCTGTCGAAAACCCTTGTTATCTGAGGGACTGTAAGCCCCATGCTGTCGAGCTCCCTGACACGTGCGAATACTTTTTCAGGCGTGTCGAACATGAATATCTTCGAGTCATTTACAACCAGAATCTTTGAAACAGTGTTCGCGACGTCCTCCATCGAGTGGGAGACTAGCATGACTGTTGACTTCTTCTCCTCGTGATACTCTTTTATCATGCCAAGGATTCTGTCTCGCCCATGAGGGTCGAGACCGGCTGTCGGTTCATCGAGAATGAGCACTTTCGGCTCCATTGCCATTACTCCTGCAATGGCGACCCTGCGCTTCTGTCCTCCCGACAAATCAAAGGGAGACTTCTGCAAAAGGTCTTCTTTCAGTCCTACCAGTCTAGCGGTTTCACGGACTCTTCTATCGATTTCAGCTTCATCAAGCCCCATATTCTTCGGACCATAGGAAATATCTTTATAGACTGTGTCCTCGAAAAGCTGGTACTCGGGGTACTGGAAAACGAGACCCACCTTGAATCTGATGTCACGTAGCCTTGATTTGTCCGCAAAAAGCTCCTCGCCGTCTACATAGACCTTGCCGGTGGTGGCTTTTAAGAGCCCGTTGAAATGCTGAATAAGGGTCGACTTGCCGGAGCCGGTGTGACCGATAATTCCGATAAGCTCTCCCTCATCAATCTCTAAATTTATGTCATCCAGAGCTACTTTCCTGAAAGGCGTTCCCTCGCCATAGACGTAACTCAGGTGTTCAGTTTTGATTATGCTCAAAATTCTGCCCTCTTCTATTTCAGAAGCTCATATAAAGCTTCGTAGCACTCATCTTCATAAATAATGTCATCAGGGAGATTCACTCCACACTTTATCAGTTCATGTGTAAGTTCAGTCACCTGCGGGACGTCAAGCCCCAATGATTTCAGCTTCTCGACCTGCGAGAATACCTTTTTCGGACAGTCATCCATTATGATGTCGCCACTATCCATGACCACAACCCGCTTCGCCCTTGCCGCTTCGTCCATATAGTGGGTGATTAAAACTATAGTGACCCCGGTCTTGTTGAGCTCAGTTATAGTGGACATTATCTCCCGCCTGCCTATAGGGTCAAGCATGGCTGTAGGTTCGTCGAGGACTATGCAGTCTGGCTTCATGGCTAAGACTCCCGCAATTGCAACTCTCTGCTTCTGTCCGCCGGAAAGCTTTGAGGGAGAATGCTCCCTGTAGTCATACATTCCGACAGTCTTCAAAGCCTCGTCAACTCGTCTTCGGATCTCAGTCGGCTCAACACCTATGTTTTCGAGTGCAAAAGCCACATCCTCTTCAACAATAGTCGCGACAATCTGGTTATCTGGGTTCTGGAAAACCATTCCGACGTTGCTTCTTATATCGAAAAGTTTGTCTTCGTCAGCGGTGTCCATTCCGGCAACCAAGACACTACCGGAATCAGGGAGGTTGATTGCATTTAAAAGCTTTGCAAGAGTCGACTTTCCCGAGCCATTATGCCCGAGAACTGCGACAAACTCGCCCTTTTCGATAGAGAGCGAAAGCCCGTGCAAAACCTCGTTTTTCTCGACATTTCCATTGTCGTCCTCGGTTGTATATGTGAATTTAACGTTGTCAATATCTATAAAACTCATTATAACCCCTTAAATTGAATGCCAGATGGATGTGCTCCCTGCCGGAAGTGTAAGCCCCGTTGACTCGACTGGCAGCCCTATCTCATCACTATCGACCCTGCCGCCGAATTTCGGAATCAGGACGCTTGAGAGGATGTAGCCCATTACAGACGCTGATAGCCCGGTTGTATAGCTGTTCAAAACAAAGAACAGCGGCTTTTCGCTCAGAACTCCTGCCGTCAGCTTGACAAGGTCATATACGTTGTCTTCAAGCTTCCATATTTCGCCGGATGGTCCTCTTCCGTAGCTCGGGGGATCCATTATGACGCCCTCATAGCGGCTGGATCTCTTGATTTCGCGCCTGACAAACTTCTCGCAGTCGTCTACTATCCATCTTATCGGCTTTTCGGAGAAACCGGATAGTGCGGCGTTCTCCCTTGCCCACTGAACCATGCCTTTTGAGGCGTCGACGTGGCAGACCTCAGCTCCGGCACCAGAACATGCAAGAGTCGCTCCGCCGGTGTAGGCGAAGAGATTCAGAACTCTTACCTTGCCGGTCTTCTTTCTTAAGTTTATAAGCTCGCCCGTCTTCTCCCAGTTCACAGCCTGCTCCGGGAAGAGCCCCGTGTGCTTGAAGCCGGTCGGGTGGACTTTGAACTTAAGGCTTCCGAAATATTCTGAGCTATACCCGACAGTCCAGCTCTCGGGAAGCTTTTTTAGATACTCCCACTGTCCGCCGCCTTTATTAGAGCGGTGATAAACTGCGTTTGCACTCTGCCAGATGGCGTTCTTATCTGTTTTCCAGATGACCTGCGGGTCGGGTCTTATAAGCCGGATTCCGCTCCAGCTTTCAAGCCTTTCGCCGTCAGATGCATCGAGTAATCTATAATCTTTCCAGCCGTCAGCTGTTCTCATTTCCTGGTTCCTGCTCTCCTATATGCTCCATGACCGTCTGTGCGGCAGCCTGGGCATACTGATAAATGATTTCTTCGTCCCTGCCCTCAGCCGTGACTCTTATGAGCGGCTCGGCAGCCGATTCTCTTATGTAAATTCTTCCGTCGCCGGCGAGCTTTTCGGAGCAGTAGTCAAGCATTTCCGTTATCTCGGGAACCTGCTCCCACATGTTCTTGCATTCGTGCCTTATCTTAACGTCGACGTCGATTGTCGGATATGGAGTGAATATCGCGGCGATTTCTGAGAGCTTATGCCCCGTTTTCGCCATCACTTCAAGCATTTTGGCGGAAGCTAATTCGCCATCCGCTGTGTCGGGGAGCTTTCCAAAGAGGAATCTTCCGCTCGCGTCCGCGCCCAAGGTGTAACCGTCGGCCATGAGACGGTCATGGATTGAGTGCTCCGAAACCTGGGAAGCGGTAGAAGTGACGATTCCGTTCTCCTTTGCCCAGCGAAAGAAGCCAAGGTTTGTGGCTCTTGTGACGACGCAGGTGTTAGCGGAAAGCGTCTTCTCCTGCTTCATGAAATATGCGAGTGCAGCAAGCATCTTGTCCGGGTCAACCGGCTCGCCCTTTTCGTCAACCATGAGGCAACGTGAACCGTCGCCATCGAGTGCGATTCCGCAGTGGGCTCTTGAATCCAGAACCGCCTTGCATAAAGCAGTAAGATCCTCAGTCCCGCAGTCTTCATTTATATTCACGCCGTTCGGTTCGACATTCAGAAACTTTGCATTGATTCCGAGTCCCCTGAAGAACTTGACAGCCGTCTCATAAGCTGCTCCGTTTGCGCAGTCGACAACTATTCTCAGCCTGCCCAAATCGACCTGAATATCCCGGAGGAGATATCTCACATAGTCCCACTCGGCGTTCTTTTCGGTTAAGATGTCGCCAAGATTTCCTGGGTCGGCATTCGGGATTTCATCGGGAGATTCAAGCACCAGCCGCTCAATTTCCGCTTCAACGCTGTCCTGGAGCTTGTCGCCTGAGGCGGAGAAAATCCGGATACCGTTGAATTCAAAGCTGTTATGAGAAGCGGAAACCATGATTCCCGCATCGGCACCATACTTGACTGTAAGATACGCAACCGCTGGCGCGGGGACTACTCCCAACAGGTCTGCATCTCCGCCGGCAGAACAGATTCCGGCAATCAGGCTTGACTCCAAGATTCTGCAGGAGGAACGGGTGTCCTTGCCTATAAGAATCTTCGCACGGCGATGGTTCCTCTTTGAAAGCTCATATGCACAGGCTCTTCCTATAGCCATAGCAAGCTCACAGCTAAGGTCACTCAAAGCCTCGCCTTTGACAGCACCGTCAGCACCGAATAATCTTCCCATTTTAACAGCCCCGATCTTTTTTTAATTTTTATAACATAGTTTGCCCGTCTCTTAAAAGCCCCATATGTTTGTACGCCAGATCTGTGGCGCATCTGCCTCTTGGGGTTCTTGCGATGAAGCCAAGCTGCATTAAGTACGGCTCACAGACATCTTCGAGGGTCACAGCCTCTTCGCCTATTGCAGAGGCGAGGGTTTCAAGACCAACAGGTCCGCCGTTGTAGCCCTTTATGATCATATTTAGCATCCGCTTGTCCATGGTGTCAAGACCCAAGGAATCGATCTCCATTCTATCAAGGGCAATTTTCGCGATTTCAAGAGTTATTGAACCGTTGCCCATTACGTCGGCGAAGTCACGAACACGTTTAAGAAGCCTGTTTGCAATTCTCGGCGTTCCTCTTGAACGCTTTGCAATCTCCATCGCACCCTCACGATCGCAGATGACTCCCAAAATATTTGCAGAGCGGACGATAATCTCGCAGAGCTCTTCATGAGTGTAGAGCTCAAGCCGCTGGGAGATTCCGAAACGGTCACGAAGCGGTGAAGTCAGCTGTCCTGCCCTCGTTGTGGCACCGATAAGAGTGAAATGCGGCACATCAAGCCTTATTGTCCTTGCACCTGCTCCCTTGCCGATGATGATATCGACCGCGAAATCCTCCATTGCAGGGTACAAAACCTCCTCAATTTCACGTGGGATTCTATGGATCTCATCTATAAAGAGGACGTCGCCCGCCTGAAGATTTGTGAGTATCGCGACTATGTCACCCGGCTTTGTGATAGCGGGACCGGATGTTATGCGTATGTTGACGCCCATTTCGTGGGCGATGATTGCCGAAAGGGTTGTCTTTCCGAGTCCGGGAGGTCCATAAAGGAGTACATGATCAAGTGGTTCGCCACGCTTCTTGGCGGCGTCGATATAAATCTTCATGTTCTCCTTGACCTTTTCCTGACCGATGTATTCGTTCAAGCTCTTCGGTCGGAGAGAAAGCTCTGCCTCGTCGACATCCTCAGCTAAAACCTCGGTACCGACAAGCCTTTTTTCAAGGTCAAATTCCTTTGATTCAATCATGCACCCTCACCTCCTCAGAATCTGCCTGATGCAAGAGTTCTTAGGCTTCTCTTGATTATTTCATCAGTTTCAAGTTCACCTGGGCACTTTGCTACCGCCTGAGCTGCCTCAGACTGAGTGTAGCCGAGGACTACCAGAGCCGCAATGGCTTCCGCCTTATTGTTGTCTCCAACTGCCGCCTTAATCGCTCCGACTTCGCCGGACTCATCCAAAACTGCGCCCTTGGCGACCTTGTCTTTAAGCTCCATAACGATTCTCTGGGCGATTTTAGCTCCTATGCCTTTGACTTTGGAGAAAGCCTTTGTGTCGTCGGAAGCAATAGCCAGTGCAACAGAAGCTGGAGTTAAGCTTGAAAGAATTGCAAGAGCATACTTTGAGCCAACGCCGCTTACAGATGTTAAAAGCTTGAAGCATTCGAGTTCATCTTTTGTGAAGAATCCGAAAAGGTCTATAGCGTCTTCTCTCACTGCCATGTAGGTATAGAGTGTGCAGGAGGACATGTTCGAGACGGATGTTATCGTGTTCATTGTGGTTTTGCAGGCATAGCCGACTCCTCCGCATTCGATAACGCAGAGGTCGGGTTCGGTGTGTATAATATTTCCGGTGAGACTGTATATCATTTTATGCTTCCTTGCTGCCTGATGGCTTTAATTCAGTCCGAATACTCTTGAAGTTGCATGGTGACCGTGGGTGATGGCAAGAGCAAGTGCGTCTGCCGCGTCGTCCGGCTTCGGGATTTCTTTGAGCTTAAGTATTGAGCGGGTCATTTCCTGAACCTGCTTCTTCTCGGCTCTTCCATAGCCGACAACCGAGTTCTTCACCTGAAGCGGGGTATACTCAAAAATTTTGATTCCGTGATTGTTTGCTGAAAGGAGGATGACTCCCCTCGCCTGCGCCACATCGATAGCAGTTGTGTGGTTGGTGTTGAAGTAGAGCTTTTCAAGGGAGATAGCGTCCGGCTTATACATTTCCAGAAGCTCATTCATGTCGTTATAAATGATTCCGAGGCGGTCATCAAAATGAGCTTCAGATGAAGTTGTGATAGCTCCATAGCCCTTGACCGCAAAATCTCTTCCGTCATAGTCCAGGACTCCATAGCCAACAATCGCATATCCCGGGTCAATTCCAAGTATTCTCATTCTATACCCCACTTTTAAAATACAACACTACGCCATTTTCTACTTTCCTAAATAGTAATTATAGTCCTAAATGGCGAGGATGTCAAGCTAAAGTTGACTCTGTCCGCTTGACAACTGTATCCGTTTCGTCTATAATAGTATTATCATGAAAGAAAGGGAGTGGTCGGATGCGGCATGAGGCGGGGCTGGCTGCCGGTGGCGCGATTGCGGGACTGCTCTTTTGTTTTTATGCTTCTTTTCCGGCTCGGATTGCGTTTATCGCCGTGGCGGCGGTGCTTTTTGTCGCCGGTTTGTTTATTTTATCAGGAAGATTGCGCAGGGCGGTTTCGACCGCTCTTTTATTTTTGCTCATTTTCAGTATCTATGGAACCACCTGGTTCTGTCTGCGGGTCGACAGGCTTACTGCCCTTTCCGGAGAGACGGTCACCGTTTCAGGGATAGTCACCGACTGCGATGACAGCGATTATGCCGAGGTTACAGTAAGCGGCAAAATCGGAGGGATAAGAGGAAAGGTTATCGTTTATTTAAGCGGCGTCAGCGTCTCCTCAGGTGACAGGGCCACCTTTGATGCGACTATCTCGGAGCTTACTGACAGCGGCAGCTTCAACGCAAAAGCCTACTACTACCCGAAAGGCATTTTCATCCGGTGCACGGCTTCCGGCAGCGTGACCGTTACCAAGGCTAGCGACATCTATGCCATCTACGGCAATATCCGTAACATGCGGGAAAAGCTCACTATCACTTTCTGCTCATATGTGGGTCTTGATGAGGGTCAGCTTCTTTCGAGTATGCTCTGCGGCAGGAGCGACAGCCTTGACGATACAGTGAGAATATCCCTAAACCGAAGCGGGATCGGGCATCTGTTGGCGGTTTCTGGACTTCATGTAAGCATAGTGGCGGCTCTGGTCGCATTTATTCTCAGACTTCTGAAAGCTCCAAGACTCGTGACATTCGCCGTTTCGGAAGCTATCATGACACTGTTCGTCGTCTTTTCAGGGATGAGAATCTCTGCGGTTAGGGCTTTCATCATGATGACCATCTGCCTGCTCTCAACAATAATCCGGCGCGAATACGATGTGGAGTCCTCACTTGGAGTTACGATACTTATCATGCTTCTTTGGTCGCCCTACAGCGTTGCGGACAGCTCTTTTCTCTTGTCAGTTTCAGGAGTTTTCGGAATATGCGTCGTGGCTCCGGCGGTATCAAAGGCTTTCGGAATAAAGGGCAGGCTTGGGCGCACAGCTATGTCTGCCGCCTGCGTTTGGGTCTGCATCCTCCCCGTTTCGGTCTTTACTTTCGACGAAATTTCCCTCGTTTCGATTATTACAAACGTAATTCTGACACCATTCTGCACTGTCGCACTCGCATTGACTCTCATATTCGCGGCATGTGGAACTCCTGCGGCGTTGTCTTTCCTCATCGAAATTGCAGGCTTCATTGCGCGGTGGGTGATAAAGATTTGCGGATTCATCAGTGGGCTCGGCTTCACCTATATTCCAATAAAATACGCCGCCGTCAGGATAGCAGTGCTGTCCCTCACGGTGGCGTTGGTTGTGATTCTGATTGTCTCAAAAAATGTCCGGCTGGCTGCTTTTTCCACATTGACCGCTTTCTGCGCGACCGTTGCGTTTATATTCGCTCTCGGTCTTCTGGACGTTGAAACAACTCACTTGAAGATAGTCTCCGACGGCGACGGGTATCTGATAACTGTGATTCAGGGAGGAGAGTGCCTTGCGATTGATTCTGACGGCTCCTATTCGGATAACCTCGGCTACATTCTTTCAGAGGAGGGCATCGCTACAATTGATGCCGTCGCGATCTTAGAGAACGGCATCGCGAACTATCCAAGCTATCTCGATCTCTCCGTCTCTCCCGACATCATTCTCTTCGACACAAGCGCGTCCACGCACACAAGCTCTGAAACCGAGCTTCTCAGGCTCACCGACGGATCAATTCTGAGCCTCGGTAATGCCGAAATAGAGCTATCAAGCAGCTTCACAAGCGTCACCCTGGGCGGCAAAACCATTGTCATAACCGAATCGGAAATTCCGGAAGATGGGTATTATATCTACATCGGAAACGGAGTGTGCGTGACGAATATCTATGGGGAAACCATGGTAGCAACGGAGGGGATGGAGGTGGAGATAAAAAACTAGCCGCAACATGGGGGTCACGGTGCGGCTTGGGTTTTATGCCTCTACCCTTTCAACGTATAATACGTCAGAAAGTTATACATATTTAAGACCTCATCATCGTATGTCTCTTCCCTGCTGTTCCACATATTGTACCTGTCGAAGTAGCCCCAGGTGTTCATTGAGGTGGCTATTTCGGAGGCGTCCTCAATAAGCTGATACTCGGCGGAAAGTGGGATTCCGGCATACTCAAGAGTAAGTAGGCTCAGGTAGTTCGCGCTGACTATTCCCAGATTGTCGTCGCCTATGTCATAGTTCGCCCAGATGACGAATGGGGTTTCATATCTCGTTAAGAAGCCGTTGACAGTGGTGTTGCGGTTCGGGGAAATCTCGTCAAGGAACTCTGTCTCAATATTAGGCTGGTGGTCTCCGAAGAAGACTATTATGGTTTTCTCGTCGACGTTTTCAAAGTATGTAATAAGCTCTTCCAAAGCCTCGTCAGAGGCTTTTATTAATGAGAGATACTGCTCGGTTCTCGGATAGTCGCCGTCGGTGCTGGTCAGGTGAACCGTCGTCTCAAAGTCGTCGCCGTCGTATTCATAGCCCGAATGGTTCTGAACAGTCACGCCGAAAATAAATATCCTGTCTGTCGTCTTGTTCTCATACTGATCTATAATCTGCTGATAGAAATAGCTGTCGCTGATGAGAGTTCTTATGTACTCGACATCGTCGCCGAAGCCCTTTTCCCAGCGGGAAACGCTGACGTATTTCGCCTGGTAGTCGGTCATGTCCTCGCCGCTGACGAAATCGTCAAAGCCCATCCAGGCATAAACCAAGTTTCTTCTCCAGCAGATCTCATAGAACGGGTGCATCGCTATTGCACTGTAGCCATACTCCTGAAGATAGGTCGCCATCGACGGAATGTCACCCAGTATATGCTGCAAGTAGACATAGCTTCCGTTCGGCATGTACATCATAGAAAGACCTGTTAAGAACTCAAATTCCGTGTTGCAGGTTCCTCCGCCGAGGACGGAAACAAGCACTTTTCCGTGCGGGTAATCCTCAATAAGAGAATTGAAATAGGAATTGTAGCTCTCGTCCGTCTTGAACTTTCCGACATAGCTTAGGTCTGAATAGCTCTCGTTCATGATGACAATTATATTCGGAAGATCGTCTAAAGAGCCCTCAAGCTCCTCATCGGTATACTGCGAGAGATACTGCAAGAGTGCTTCTTCCGAATAGCCCTCCGGCTCGTCAAACTTCATCTTCCGGCAGTTTATGTAGAAGTTCAGAGCAATGCCGTTGACGTTGTTTGTGGATTCAGTGTCAAATGTGGAGGTCGAGAACGAGGTGTAATCGATCCCCCAGATGAAGAGTACTCCGGCAGCTGTCAGGGCAAGTGAAGCCAAGCCTGCTCCGGCTCTTGCAAGCTTCTTAGGGTACTTGATTTTGCACTTCATTGCAACCGCTATCAGCATCACACTTGCCGCAGTGCCTATAAGCATATTCGAGTCGAAATGCCAGTCGTCCGGCTTGGTGACACTCATCGCGGTCTGGATGGCATAGAGGTCAGTCGGGACAAGAGGAGTTCCTCTTATCTCTAAGATAATCTGGTTTGCGATATGTAAAACATAGCTCACGCCCACCATTGCGGTGACGGACACCCTCACAGACTGAGTCAGCGCGAACACTGCCACCTGAACTACAGCATAGAATATGAGGTTGTCAAAATAGATATAGTCCTGATACACCCCTGCTCCGACGATAACTCTCACCGTTTCAAAGCATAAAACAGGTGCTATAAGGAAGAAAATAAGCGACATTATGCTTCTAAGGCGATCACTGATATTGAAATCGGTGACAAGCGTCAGGAGCATTACAAGGTAAACGCAGATGAATTTCAGTAAGGAGGAGAAATCAAATGACGAATAGTTTACGAGTGCGAGTGTCAGGACTACAAGTGCGACAATTATGCCGAAGATGAGTCGTTTTGTTTGCTTGAATCTGATCATTGAAATCTCCATTCCAGAAAAAGGGTTTTGCGTTTTAGATATCATTCGCTGATTTTTTCAAAGTTTGCGGTGAAGCCGCAGGTTGCGTTTGGCGTTATCCTGATTGAGGCTGATTTACTTGTGTAGGAGCCAGTCCAGCCGGTGAATTCATATCCCTCATCCGCTACAGCAGTGATTACTATGGAGTAGCCGGGAATAAAATATCCATACCAGTCACCGTCTTCATCTAAGCTAAGCTCCAAGCCCTCGATATACACCGTTCCGCCCTCGCCGTCCCAGACGGAAACTCTGACACGCTTAGTCTTGGTTGAAATGCCAAGGTCGTCCTTAAGGATTGTGAGGTAGTAGCTCTGGCGTTTTTCAAGCCAGGTCTTCCAGCCCTTTACGTTGTTCTGGATTCCACGTAAACTCTGCCAGCCGATATATCTCTGGAAGTGCTGCTCAAGATAGGGCGAGTATTCGTCATAGTATTCGTCAAGAGCTTCAGATGCTGTCTCAGAATCAAATGCGATATTCGCGGTCTTCTCCATCGCAACTACGAACATTTCAAGGAAGTCGTCGTTTTTAAGAAGTGAAGTCAGCATCTTGGCGAAATATCCGTCTCCCGACAGAAGACTTGCAAGATTGTCATGCTTATAGTCGGCACCGGCATTATATAAATCCATCGAATATTCTGTATCATATAGCATGAAACGCCACTTGCCGTCCTGGTATGAAGAATCGGTCATATCTGTTGACCTCGACTGCCAGCAAGCCCAGTTGCCCCATAGCCAGTCCTGGTTGCCGATGTAAATCTCTACCGCCATATAGTCGGCAAAGCTCGACATGTCGAATAGCTCACAGGCTTCCGAATAATACTCATCATTGCTCATATCGTGGCTGGTGATATACTTGATGGCGTCCGAAAGGAGGCTCTCTTCTCCGTCTTCGCCCTCTTCAAGCTCGCCCGCTTTCATCATGATTACGTCGTCTGACGGAACGCCATAGTGGGACTCGATATAGTTGTCGTCATATATTTCATTTAAGGTGTAGACGCCCCAGTATTCGCCATTCAGGAAGCAGATGACCAGTTCATCAGCCTGAGTAGCGAAGTTAAAGCCAGTGACAAGTGACTGTGTCCAGGCGTCCTTGAACTTCAGGCTAAAGCTGTCGTTGCCGCCGTTACGGATGACGAATTTGCGGTAGCTTATGATCTCTGTGCCGTCGTATTCGGAGGTGTTATCTTCAAAGAGGTCGTATTCAAGAGTAGAGTCGCCGTATTCTGAACGCATATAGAATTTGAGGCTCTTCTGCTGGCTGTCACGAGACCATCCGCCGTGAACTCTCACTCCGCAGTCAATCGAGAACGATAGCGCGGTCTCTTCAAAGTAGTCGACATGTGCGTCTCTCTCCCAGTCGCTTCCACGCTGGTTATAGTTTGCAGGGGTGCTTCCGTCAAGGGAACCGGTAGGATTCGACTTTCTCCATTCAGAGAAGACGTTTCCGGCAACGTAAATTCCCGTTTCGTCGTCATAGAGGTCATCAGGGTCTATAACAACCGAAATAACCGAGACATTGTCATACTTCTCCGAAATATCCTCACCTATGAAATACGTAGCAGTCGTGACGTCGCTCTGGTTGCCCTTTGAATCGACGGCAATAGCCCGGACTACTGTTCCCTGTTCAAACTTTTTATTCGGGAAGAATTCGCTCGATTCGTCAACCGTCGTGCCCTTTTCAAACATGTAGACGGCTTTTTCGTTTGAGCGGTCTTTTATCGTGATTGAGCTTGTGTATTTCGTTGAGGAAGTCGTGGGAACGCTTCCGTCGGTGGTATAATATATTGTAGTGCCCGACTCGGCGGTTATCTTAAGCTTGAAGCTCTCGTCATAGAATCCGCTGTCCTGGGAGAAGGTCGGGGAGGAGACTATCTTCGTGGCACTTGCATTCGACTTCCCTGGAGTGGCGGTGAGTACAGTGAAATCGCCCGTTCCGTTCGGGTATCTGCCATATGTCAAGTCTGTTTTGACGTCAGGAAGCTCAACGCTGTCGATAAGCGTACCGTCGGAAGCTGTCAGATAGACCGTTTCGCTTCCGCCAGAAAGCTTGAAGCTGGTGTGGAGCTCGTTATTATCAGTACTGTCCTTGCCGGAGCAGTAGATGATGAGATATCCGCCGGCTTTTATGGTGACGTCAGGCAGAGTCCACTTGAAAGGCTTCTTTGAACTGTCGGAAATGCCGACGCCCTTGAGGCTCACAGCCTTGGAGGTCGGATTATAGATTTCTATCCAGTCGGGATTGTCGCCGTCAGAGTCAGTTAAACTTTCATCATTATCAGAGCACACCTCATTTATGACAAGGGCATAGACCCCGCTTTTAGCCGCGAAACTTTCGAGCGTGAAAGTGTTGACAGAAAGCGAAAAAATGAGTATCATAATAAGTAGAGTTTTTAAGGGTCGTATAAGGTGCTTTTTCATAATAAGGTACCTCCGCGGCGGTTTTACTTAACGCAGAACAAACCTACGTTAAAGTTCTATTATACAGTATAATGCAAGTTTTTGCAACTCCTAATTTCGATAGAAAGGTCATCCCCATGAATCAACCGAAGAAAATATCAACTTACATCTATCAATACGTCCTGATTGCCATTGGATCTGTTATTTATGCCGTATCGGTCAGCTTGTTCTTAGATCCGAACGAAATTGTGCCGGGAGGATTCACCGGTATCGCCATGATTATCGGGCACTTTATTCCCTCGGTGCAGACGGGTACTGTTGTGCTCATCCTCAACATCCCGATACTAGCAATAGGCATATGGAAGTTCGGGGTCAAGTTCCTCGGCTCAACAGTCTTCTCGGTCGTACTTTCCTCTGTTGCGATGAACATTTTAGAGCCCCTGGGACCGCTGACAGAAGACCCTCTTTTATGCTGCGTTGCAGGCGGCTGCCTGATGGCAATAGGACTCCAGCTTGTCATGATGCAGGGGGCGACCACCGGCGGAACCGACATCATCGTGAAGCTTTTAAGCAAAAAATTCACCGCCCTTTCCGGCGGTTCACTGTTTCTGATGGTTGATGGTGCCGTTGTTCTCCTAGCAATCATCACCACCGGCAATATCGACAAGGGTCTATATGCGGCACTCTGCATCATAATCTCCTCTGTCGTCACGAATCTTATATTAAATGGCACCAACGAGGCGAAGCTCCTGATCGTCATAAGCGACTTTTCGGAGAAGATCACCTCCCGCCTCATGCAGGAATTAGATGTCGGCGTCACCCTCCTCGAGGGTAGCGGTGCCTACTCCCAGAACGCAAAGCGGGTTATAATCTGCGTAGTCAAGAAGTCAGTAATGTCGAAAGCTCTCAAGATTGTAAAGGCAGAAGACGACAGCTCGTTCACGATCGTGACGACTGCGAACGAGGTATTCGGTGAGGGATATAAGTTACACGGTGGTGACAACTGGAATTAAAACCCCTCCACCACCGACTTCGTCGGCGGTCCCCCTCCCCTTTCAGGGGAGGCTATTTTTGTTCTCTCAAAAGCTTGTAAAGGAGCAGAAAAAGGCTCCCCTGAAAGGGGAGCTGGCACGCGAAGCGTGACTGAGGGGTTTACGCCTGATGCCCAAACCAATTCTCAATATACGCCGCGATATGCGGGATTGCTGTGGCTACATCTATGCCTGTTGTGTTAAGGCAGAGGTTGTAGCCTCTTCTGTCGCCCCAGGGGTATTTCGCCAGGACGCCGTGGCTGGAAGCTCTATCCTTATCAATCTTCTTGATGGAACGCTCAAGTGCCTTGTCGCTCATGTCTTCACCAGCGTGGGCACGGGAGCGGCAACGAGCCAGCTTCTCGCTCATTTCGGCATAGACAAACAGCTTAAACGGATTCTTATCCTCAAGGATAACGTCCGCACCGCGTCCGACTATTACGCAGTTGCCCTTGGCGGCTAGCTCCTCAATCACTTCATGCTGATGGGAGATAAGGTTCGGAGTTACAGTGCTGATAGACGGAATATAGGAAAATGTGTGCGAAATGGTCATGGGATAGTTGAACCTCATCCCGCCCTCAACGGCTCTCTCGACATACTCCTCGTCAAAAGAGCTCTTCTCGGCAATCGCCGTTATAATCTCTCTGTCATAGTAGGCAAAGCCCAGCTCGTCTGCAAGACGCTTGCCGACCTCTCTTCCGCCGCTGCCGAATTCTCTGCTAACGGTTATTATCTTCATAATCGTCATCCTTTCTGTTTGGATTTTATGAAAACGGCGTTCCAACTTCCCAAAAATTGTACCTCCGATTTTCTCTTATTCTGTGGGATTATCCACCACTCCCATAAAGAGCGGCACTCCCGTCTCGCTGTCATAGACGGCATAGAAGAAGCTTTGGTTAAACTCGATAACCTCGGGATAGGTTAACGCCGCACCGAACATTACCTCCGCCGTGACAGCCGCCGCCTTGGTTCCCCAGACATCAACTTCAATAGCCGCTTTCTGGATGGTCTTGCTTAAGAATATTCCCTCCCCGAAATTGTCGAAGCCACCGGAATAAACTGCGCCCAGACCAAGAGCCGTCAATGCTTCGTCGAGCTCCATTTCCGCTTCAATCTTATATCTCGGAATGTGCATATTGCACAAGCCGTTCTGAACGTTACTGAGAAGCTCGTTGAACCTCTCTGCGGTCAAACTATCAATAAAGCCGTCAATATCGCCGTCATCTGGCATGAGAGCCACATATTTGAGCCTGCCATCGGCATAGTCCATGATAATGCCGGTCACGCCGTCGTACTTGATGTAGTCAAAGTTTCTCTCGTCTCCGAAGTACTCAGCCTGGACAATCTCGCCCGAAGAAGTGGTGAAGTCGGTTGTGTAGTAGCTTCCGAAGAAGTCAAACGGATTCGCCCACTCAGCATCCAAGAGAAGTGCATTGATAAGCACCATCACCGTCTGGTCGTCCAAGTTTTCGCTTAAAAGGCTCGGAATCAAGCCGTCGGTGCTCGAAGAAATCCAGCTGTTGATGTATTCGCGAGTTGCATCGGTCGAAAGGCGCATCGTCTTGCACTCGGCTTCATAATATTTCTCAAGATTCGAGAAAGTGAAGTCACTGCCGTCAACAAGTTCCATCCTGTCGTCGATAAATACGCCGTTCGATACGCTCAAAACTGTTGTCGAGTCATCAGAAAGTGCTGCATACTCCTGCATGATTTCTGAGCACCATGCTGCCGCTTCCTCAGCTGTCATGCCAAAAAGTCCCTGCAGTTCCTCAGCCGATTCGTCGGTAGCTCCCAAAGAGAGCATTCCCAAGGCGTAATAAGCCGACAAGGGCGAGAATACGCTGTTTTCGCCGCCCTCCACTACTTCCGAGAAGATGTTGAAAGCAAATTTCTGCACGACTTCATCGTCGGTATGAGACGAGTAATTGATTGCGCTGTCGGCAGGAAGCGTGGTTGAAGCCTCCGCTGCCGTTGTGGTGGCTTCTGTCGTTGCTTCTGTGTCAACCGGTGCTGTGTCCACGGCAACAGATGTTGTAGCTTCGGTAGTTTCTGCTTCCAGCTCCGTAACCGGTGCAGAAGTCACCGCTGAATCGTTGCTCACAATTGGATCCTCCTCCGCAGTGTTTCCGCATCCGCAGAGCATCATTGCTCCCATAACAAATGCCGTAAGTAAAGCTGTAAGTCTTTTCATGATAATCTCTCCTTTTAGAGTATTCTATCAGTAATACAAATCTGAGGGAGAAATTATTGCGGAAATTCAAAAATTTTTTATCTTTTCCGGCAGCTCAGTTATGGCGGCTATACTCTCCGTCCCGTCAGGGACATTGCCATAGCCATATGCACTATGGATGAAGTTCGTTCCGGCGGCTTTGGCGGAGTTATAGTCGCCCATAGTGTCGCCAACATATATGCATTCTTCGGGCTTGAGCCCGTTTCTTTTTACAACGAGGGAAATATTATCGGCTTTCATAAGACCTGTGTCGCCCCAACATTCTTTGTCATCGAAGAGGTCGCCTAGCTCGTGGTACTTCATGAACGCCTCGATATATCCCGACTGGCAGTTTGAGACGCAGGCAATCATCAGCCCCATTTCACGAAGCTTCTCCAAGGTCTCCCGAAGACCGTCATAAGTGTTGCCGCCGTGGGTCTCGATATAGGAATTCTCGTAAGCTGTGCAGTAGCGCATGATGCCGACAGCCCGTTCGGGGTCGATGCAGTCAAAATAGACGTGCGCAATCTCTTCAAGAGTCTTCCCCATTTCGTGCATCATTTCGTCCTGGGTGATTCTTCTCGGCAAATCCAGCCGGGAAAGGGCTATATTAAAGCTTTCGGCGACACTCGCAGAAGCGTCCCAAAGCGTGCCATCAAGGTCAAAAAGAACAGCTTTTATCATTTTTATCAAGCCTTTCGGTTTTGTGCGAGACCATTATACCACAAATTGCACAAAAATGCAACATAAAAAAGGCAGACTCCCCGACTGACAAAACGACTAAAAAGATCAGGGAGTCCTAAGAGAATAAAATAAGTGCGAAACTATCAAAAATAATTTTCCTGACAAAGGCAGATATGGAAATCGTCATTGCCAAATGTGGAGCTTTTAAAGCCACATTTTTTATTATATCATAAACCTCACAACAAATCAAGTACCAGTTCAAAATATTTTTGCAAAATTCACAAACACCCGTCCGAGAGGTGCATTATACAAAAATTTCGTCCATAAACCTCTTTACAAATCGGCGCAGTTGTGGTAAAATAGTTGAGCTGAGGCGAGAGCTTCGCACAAAATATGCAGGTATGGCGGAATTGGCAGACGCGCATGGTTCAGGTCCATGTGAGAGCAATTTCATGCAGGTTCAAGTCCTGTTACCTGCACCAGTAGCAGTAGCTCGCGAAGCGAGCTACCAAAGAAGCACCCTTTCGGGTGCTTCTTTTTTGTTGTGTGTATGTGACAGTTCTGTTACCGTCTCATGCCACCTCTTCAAACTGGCTGTTATACAGCTCGGCATAAAAGCCGCCTTGCTTAAGAAGCTCCTCGTGCGTTCCTTGCTCGACAATGTCGCCGTCACGCATGACGAGGATTATGTCGGCATTCTTGATAGTAGACAGACGGTGGGCGATGACGAAGCTCGTTCTCTTGTCGGTCAGCTTATCCATCGTTTCCTGGGTGATCATTTCCGTCTTGGTGTCAACGCTCGAAGTCGCTTCATCCAGGATGAGCATAGGGCTGTTCTGGATCATTGCCCTGGCGATAGTCAGAAGCTGCTTCTGACCGGCGGAAATCGCCGTGTTATCACTTAGAACTGAATCGTAGCCGTTCGGAAGTGCCTTGATAAAGCTGTGGATTCCGCAAGCCTTGCAAGCCGCTTTCATCTGCTCATCAGACGCGCCCTCGGTGTTGTAGAGAAGGTTCTCTCTTACGGTTCCCTCAAACAGCCATGTGTCCTGCAAAACCATTCCGAACTGGCTGTGGACGTTGGATCTCGGGACATTCTGAGTCGGAACTCCATCTATTAGAATCTCGCCGCCGGTGGGCTCGAAGAAGCGCATCAGCAGGTTGACCATAGTCGTCTTGCCGGCACCCGTGGGTCCGACGATTGCAACCTTTTGCCCTGGCTCGACTTTCACACTGAAATCATGGATAATCTCCTTTTCGGGAGCATTCGGGTAAGCGAACTTAACATTCTTAAACTCGACTTCGCCCCTGACGTTCTCAATCTTCTCAGTCTTCGAGGATTCGTCCTCCATTTCGTCCTCTGCCAGGAATTCAAATACTCTTTCCGAAGCCGCGGCGCAGGACTGAACCTGAGTCATAGCCTGAGAAATCTGGCGGAGAGGAGACTCAAAGAGCCTTGTGTAGATGAGGAAAGCGGTGATAACGCCAAAAGTGATGTTGCCGTTGATAATCTGAGCCGCACCGACAACGCATACAGCGACATAGCTGAAGTTGCCGATGAACGTCATGATGGGCTGCATGAGTCCGGAGAGGAACTGCGAGCGGAAGTTGGCGTTCTTGACAGCCTTGTTCATCGAAGTGAACGTGTCCTTGACCTCGCCCTCGGCGTTCAGGATTCTGATGACATCGTGACCGGTATACATTTCTTCAATGTAGCCGTTGAGGATGCCGAGGTTCTCCTGCCTTGCAGTGAAGTATTTCTGAGACCGGCTCATGACAACAACCATGCAGATAAGTCCGACGATAGTCGCTAAAACCGTCGTGGTCGCCATAATCCAGTTGGTGTAGTACATCATGATGAGGCAGCCGATGAACTGGGCGATTGCTGTGACAAGATTTGAAAGGCTGTTGGACATAGCCTGACCTATCATGTCGACGTCGTTTGTCATCCTTGAGAGAACGTCGCCTGCGGCATTTCCCGAGAAGTACTTGAGCGGAAGTCTGTTAATCTTCGTGCTGATATCCCCACGGAGCCTCTTTGAAGTTCTCTGTGTGACAGTCTGCATGATATAGTGCTGCAAAAAGCTGAATAGTGCACTTGCAAGATAGATTCCCAAAAGCAGGAGTGCAACACCTAAAACTCCGTCCATATCTATCGAAGTCGTCAAGCCGTCATAGATATAGTCCGTCAGCCTGCTTATCTGGTTGGGTCCTATAATCGTCAATACCGCACCTGCGGTGGCAAGAACGAGTGCGAAAACTATGATTCCCGTCTTGTTGCTGATGTATTTGAGAAGCCCCAAAAGTGCTCCTTTTGTATCCTTGGCGCGTCTTGTGTCACGGGCACCTCTGCCTCCGGGTCCACGCATAGGTCTTGAATTACTTTGTGGCATAATCAGTCACCTCCTTATTCATTTGCCGCAAGCTCGTCTTCCGAGAGCTGGGACAAAGCTATCTGCTGATAAACCGGACAATTATTCATGAGTTCGTCATGAGTGCCGATGCCTGCAATTTTGCCATCATCGAGGACGACAATCCTGTCGGCATGGCGGATGGTTCCGATTCTCTGGGCGACGATGAGGCAGGTTGTGTCTTTAAGGTCGGTCTTGATTCTCTGACGGAGTGCACGATCGGTCTTATAGTCAAGAGCCGAGAATGAATCGTCGAAGATGAGAATTTCCGGCTTTCCGGCAACTGCTCTGGCGATGGAAAGACGCTGCTTCTGACCGCCTGATACATTCGAGCCGCCTGCGGCAATTCTGCTATTCACGTCGTCATCCATTGCGTGGACGAAGTTGGAAGCCTGGGCGATATCCATGGCGTTTTCCATTTCCTCATAGGTTATGTTGTTTCTCGTAGAGCCGAACTTAAGGTTGCCCTCAACGGTGTCTGCAAAGAGAGTTGCTTTCTGGGGTATATATCCGACTTTCTTATAGAGCGTCTCAAAGTCATATTTCGAGATTTCCTTGCCATCGAGAAGAACCGTTCCCGAAGTGGCATCATAAAGCCTTGCGGCAAGCCCACCGAGTGTCGATTTTCCTGAACCGGTGGCACCTATGAATGCGACCGTCTCGCCTTTCTTAGCCGAGAATGTGATGTGCTTGAGGCAATCCTCAGAGGCATCAGGATAGCGGAATGAAACATCCTTGAATTCGATAGTTCCGGTTTCGGTTGAATCTGTTTCGTTGCCCTCTTTGACGGCGATATCCGAATCCAGAACCTCATTAATTCTCTGGGCGGAAACCTGTGCACGTGGAAGGAGCATGAATATCATGAGTAACATTACGAACGACATGATGACATAGAGTGCATACGAGCTGAACGAAACGACCTCGCCGAGCATTGTTGACCTCTCCGAAATTGCAGTCGCTATCTCAGCGGCAGTTCCACTCAGCGGAACCTCAATATTGTTGATGAGAATCGCGCCTACATAGTAGATTGCAACGCTGACGCCGCTCTGCACGAACATCATGATAGGCGAAAGAACCGCCATTCCTCTGCCTGTGAACAGCTGGGTTTTCATGAGGTTTGTATTCGCCTTGTCGAATTTCGATTCCTGATAATCTTCGGCGTTGAAAGCACGGACAACTCTTATGCCATTAAGATTTTCTTCGGTAATTCTGTTGACATCATCAATCTGCTTCTGGACAATTCTGAATTTCGGAATCATAATCGCCAAGAGAACTATCAGTGCACCGACAACTATAACAACTGCCGAGGCAACTACAACCGAGAGCTCCCAGCTCTTGCCGACTATCTTGATTATCGCCCAGACAGCCATGATGGGTGCACGGATGAGCATCTGAAGTCCCATCGAGATTATCATCTGAATCTGGGTTATATCGTTGGTGGTACGGGTGATTAAACTTGCGGTCGAGAACTTCTTTATCTCACCGGGTCCGAAAGAAGTGACCTTGTCAAAGAGCTTTGCTCTTACGTCGTAAGAGAAGTCAGCTGCGATCATTGCAGACAGATATCCGACTATGACCGTCAGCAAAGCACTGCACAATGCACAGGCAAGCATCTTTCCTCCGGCAACGAAATATTGCGACAGCTCGGTCACCTCACTGCTGATTAAAACCGTGATTTCAGCGGTGTAATCGGGCAGACGCAAGTCAAAATAAACCTGACCGCAAACAAGCAGCACGCACAGAAGTGCGAGCCACCTGTCCTTGGTCTTCATATTCCCAAAAATATGAAGCATATATGGGCGTTCCTCCTTAAAATTTTTGCTTCAAAATGTTTTTATAACGGTAAATCTTTCTTCTGGAATCTGACTGCGCCAATAGCGTAGCAGACCACAGCTATAACAGCCAAAGCTATAAGCTTCGGAACGAAAGCATAATCAACAGCACCTGAACCAACGGTTCCCAGTGCTTCAGCATCAAAGAGCCCTACAATAGTCAGATTGTTGAAGACTCCGAGCATTTCTGCTCCAATTCCCATGCTGACCATCGTTTCGGAACCGAACATTCCTAAGAGTGAGCAGAGGAAGAACCATACATTGAGTCCACCGCCCAAGCCAAGTGCGTTCCTGCTGAGGTTGAATACACAGCTTGCAAGGTAGCAGATGCTTGCCATAGCCTCAGCCAGCAGATATATTCCGCCATAGAGAGCCAGGTATTTCACTACGTCCACCTCACCGGTGAATGCTCTTGTCGTCAAAAGCCTTACTATAAGCCCGCAACCGACCATTATGAGAGGCGTGACTATCATGTATATAAGCTGAGTGATGACCACAGCACTTCTCTTTGTCGGGGTGGATAAAACATAAGCCATCGAGCCCTTGTCGACCTGGTCGACGAAAAGTTCGTTTCCGGCAAAGATGATGAATAGTATAATTGGTAAGAGACACATGATTGTGAAGTACATCTGGTTGAGCATAGCCGAGGGGTCCATTTCAGTCATCGTGTTGAGCATGTCAGAAGACATTCCCATCATTTCAAACATGTTTGTCATCATGGTACTTACGTCCAGGGTATTGCCTGTGAATACACCCTCGGTGGCACCCAAGGCGTAGACATACTCGAAGTTTGTGATATAGACATCCAGTCCCACGTCCGATTCCTTGAGAAGATCAGCCGACTCAGCGAACTTCTCAACCGACAAGTCGAGCTCATCCGACTGAGCTGACATCATCTCGAACACAGTCTCATACATGGTGGTGTCATCTGTCGATGCGAAATCGTCATAGCTTAAGTCAGTTCCAATCATTTCGTTATATGCCGCCAGGACGTACAGATGGCTGTAGAAATCGGTCTGGGCGTCGGTATAATCAGTCGATTCCGTTCCAGCGATGAGGTTTCCGGCATAGGTCGTGACCACTGTCATCAGGCACAGAACCACCGTGCAGGCTATCAGAAGAACCCTGTTTGCCCGGAGGCTCTGCTTGAACAACGGTACGGAAAATACTTTTGTTACTTTCATTCTCTCGTTTCCTCTCTATATACATTCATGAAGTACTGCTCTAAGTTCTCATGGTTTTCATCAATCGAAACCACTTCCAGATTCCTGAGAGCTTTAAACATTCTGTCTGTTTCGTTTGCAAGAAGACTTATTTTCGCCTCGTTGCCGTTCATAGTCGCTTCAGGCATTCTCTCTGCAAATTTATTTGCTGATGGCGGATTTCCGAAAACTATCCGGTAGTTTCGCTTGGTGCCGTGCCTCAGCTCTGAAAGGCTCAGAACGCTTTCTATCTTGCCGTTGCCGATGATTGCGACACGGTCGCAGACGTCCTCAATTTCCTCGAAAATGTGGCTGGACATGAATATCGTTCTGCCCTTTTTCTTCTCCTCGCGGACAAGCTCAAGAAATGTCTCACGCATCAGCGGGTCGAGACCTGTTGTCGGCTCATCCATAATGAGGATTTCCTTGTCGCCCATGAGGGCTGCAACTATAGCGGTCTTCTGCTTCATGCCCTTGCTCATCCGCTTCAAGTTTGCAGATGGATCAAGCCCGAGCTTATCGATAAGATAATTCATGTATGAAAAGTCCTTGACACCTAAGAACTCTGCCTGTACTCTGAAGAAGTCGGTGCCTGTCTTGACGTCCGGGAAAGCAATTTCGCCCGGAATATAGCTTACGTTTCGCATGACCTCGGGGGCATTCTTCCAAGGGTTGATGCCGTTGACGTCCACCTCGCCTGAATCAGGCTTGATAAAGCCCATCATGTGGCGGATGGTCGTGGTTTTGCCGGAGCCGTTGGTTCCTAGGTATCCGAAAACCTCGCCCTTTTTTATGTCGAGGGAGATATCGAACAGACCACGATTATACCCATAATCTTTTGTCAGGTGCTGTACTGAGATAACCGATTCGCTCATCTGCTCACCCCCTCGAAATGATGACCTGTGTCGTAGAAGCTCATGAAGTAGTCCTCAAGCGTGAACGGAATCTCAACAAAGTCGGCGATTTCATAATCTCCTAAGCACTGTATCAACTCACCGACTCTTTCCGCCTCAATCTGGACTCTTGCTCTTAATTTGTCATGGTTCTTTGAAGTGAACCGCAGCGGCTTCTCGATAAATCGCTGGTATGAGCTTTCATCCTTGAACGAAACACGATATATTCTGTCATGGCTAGCCTTGAGCTCATTAGACTTGAATTCCGAAACGATGCTGCCGTCACGGATTATTGCGATCCTGTCGCAGGAAGCATCGACCTCGTGGAAGATGTGGGACGAAAGAAAGATTGTCTTGCCTCTGGCTTTTTCCTCTTTCACAAAGTCTATAAACGTCTCCTGCATTACGGGATCCAAGCCGGAGGTGGGTTCGTCTAAAATCAGAATATCCGGGTCGTGCATGAAAGCTGTCACAACCGCGAGCTTACGCTTGACCCCAAGGCTCATTCGCTTGATGCTGATGTTCGGGTCGAGATCGAACTTGTCAAGAAGCATCTTTAAGTAATCGTCGTTTTTGGTATTGCGCATACCCTCCATCATCTTAAGGAAGCCTGTTCCGGAAAGCCCCTGCGGGAGGGTTACTTCTCCGGGAAGATAGCCGACGGTGTTCTTTAATTCTGCCGAGTGCTCCCAGCTGTCCATATCAGAAATAGAAGTTTTGCCTTTTTTGGGCTTTGAAAAGCCCATCAGATGCCTTATTGTAGTCGTCTTCCCGGCACCGTTAGGTCCTAGGAAGCCGTAGCATTCGCCTTTTTCAACTTGAATAGACACATCAAACACACCACGCCCATGACCGTAGTCTTTTGTCAAATGGTCCACAGAAATTACCGGCATAAAATTCCTCCTTGTCATTATCCAACAACCTGTTGTATGATTAGTATTATACTCAGCAAAAATCGGGTGTCAACCCTCAATTTTTTGGGGAGTGTCGGATAATTCGGCTACGGTTTAATCACGAAAAATACTTGCAAAATTCATTGTAATTATAATCCTTTTCTGGCTTGCACATGACGGCGAAGTCAATCGAATCAAAGAGTGCTTCTGCTGGCTTTCCGGCATAGGAAAAGGCGGTAATCGCTTCATGGAACAGCTTTGCAACGGTTTTAGCGTCATTTCCATACACTCCGCAACCGAATGCGCCTAAGATTAAATGGCGATATTTTTCAGTTGCAGCGACCGTCAGCATTCCACGAATACGTGTTCCGAGCATTTCTTCATACTCGTCCTGCGACATTCCCTCAAGCCCCATCCGTATCATAGGTGCCGAGCAGGTCATAACGGTTATCTCAAACGGCTTCACAAGGGTTTCGCAGCTTCGGTTTTTTATAACCTCGACGTTGTGTGACATGACGATTCCATCAGAGCCCATATGTGTCTTGGATGAGTTGTTATAGTCGTAATACTTCTTTGCGTTATCGCTCTCAAGAGACATAAGCAAAGACGACCTCCTACACAAGTCTTCCTCCTGTGCACCTGCGCCTTTGCGGGTGTGACCTCCCGGCTCGGTGGCACTGGCAAGGTTCAGAACCATGACTTTCGGCGAGAAGTCCCCGGCATTTTTCATTTCGATGTATCTTCTGCTTGCAAGAACGAGTGCGTCCTCATTTTCGCAGCTGAAAATCCAGCTTATATCCCGGTCTGTAGAATACCTTTCAACAGGTGCTGACTTCTCGATAGCCCTGATATCTTCCGGGAGATAAACTCTCGCCTCTTTCATCTCATCCATTGAGAATCCGAGACTAATTTCAGAGCTGCCCTTTTGATAGCATCCTTTTTCAAGAATATCAAGTGTATCCTCAAGAATACGGATGTTTTCGAGCCTGCGCTTCTCTCTTTCTTCGTCGCGAGCCTTGATCTCTTCTTCAGTCAAGCCCTTGTTTTCGGCTTCACGCATCTTCTCGGCAAGCTCTTGCATCTTCTCATCAGGCATTTCTACTCCGCCTTTCTTTCAGTTCTTTGAACACCTCGTCGCATTCTTCGCGAATATTCAGATCCGCAACCCGGTCAAAGGCTGTGTGACCCGGATTTATCTGAACAATCACGGCATCGCTTCTCCGGTAGCTCCAATAGGCACCACCATAGTAGCCGTTGGTGCCGATTACAATTATAAGGTCTGCATCCGAAATCCACTTCTGTGCATCCCGGACGCCGTCGTTCCAGAGTCCGATGTGGCTGTAGAGCTCCCACGGGAGAATTGTCCCTCCGCAGGAATCGCACTTCGGAAGCTCATCCTGGTTCCATATCTCGTAGCCGTCATAGTGCCTGCCGCAATCCTTACAGCGGTTGATCTGGAAGCTTCCCTGAATTTCGGCAACGTTTTGCGAACCCGCAATGGTGTGCATACAGTCCTCGTTCGTCGTGATAATCCCTATGAGCTTGCCCTCACGTTCCAGATCCGCCAAGGCATAATGGCTCAGGCTCGGCTTGTAGTGATGCATGGCTTTGACATAGGACTTAAGGAATGATTCGCTCTCAAAGCTGCCGCCCGGTCTGATGGTGCGGGAAAGCTGACTGTAGCTCACTCCTCCGCCGGAAATAGAAATCCCTGCGCCGGTGATTGCAACTATGTGGTTGCTGTTGTCAACATATTCTGAAAATCTCTGTATCTTGTCGTCGAAGCCCGATTTAGAGAACATCTTCGCACTTCTCCCATCCATTCATTACTTCATCCAGAACCTCTCCTGCATCTGCACGGATATTCCAGTCGGCAACCGAGTCAAGAGGAGTTTCCGACGGATTTATCTGGACAAGCGTGGTTCCCTTGCGCATCTTTTTGAGATATTCGTCGCTCCTGAACCCGGTTGTGCCGATAATTATCACTAAGTCCGCTTCGGAAATCATTTCTTGTGCTTTTTTCATGCTCTCTTTTGAAATCTGTTCGCTGAGTTTGTTGTCCCGGCAGAAAGTGGTCGGCATAATGGGTGAGCCGCACTTTTCGCAGACCGGCGCATGTCCCTGATTCCAGATTTTATAATCAGTATATCTTGTGCCGCAGTTCAGGCAGATATTGTCTCCAAAGCTTCCCTGGAACTCGACAACATTCTTTGAACCGGCTACAGTGTGCAGACAGTCCATGTTCTGGGTTACTATCCCATAAAGCAAGCCACATTTCTCAAGAGTCGCTAGCTGCTTGTGAACCTTGCTTGGACCCTTCACGAATGTCGCATCCAAAAACGAGGTTTTGACAATTCTATAGAATTCATCCGGATTGCTTCTCACAAAGGAGGGTGAAAGAACCTGCCTTGAATTCATCAGTCCTACACTCTGCTTAAGCCGCCTCATACCATACAGATATGAAATTCCGGCACCTGTCACCGCGACTGTCCTACTGCTCTTGTCCATGTTTTCTCTCAACTGACTTGACTCATATCTCATAAAATCATCTCCATATCTTCAGGCGTGGTTACAAGCACCAGCCCACCAAATCGTTGCTTCTTCGGTGGGCGGTGCGCTATCTATATGACTGTGGAGGTACTGATGACTGAATTACTTCCAGGTGAAGTTTTCCTTTCCCGCTCCGAGTTCAAAGTGGTACTTGCAGATTCCAAGGTCGGCTTTTGCGAAAGATGCATCGGGAACGGTCATAGTAACCTCGTTGCCGGAGCCCTTTACGGTGAATTCCTGACGGTTCATACCTGTGGGAGCTAAGAGTGCTGCTTCAACTCCAGCCTTGAACCAATCGGGAGCTTCGCCATCATAGGAGGAAACCTCATCCATGGGCTTCGACTTATGCGGAACGCCCTGCTCCATACCGTAGCCGACGGCAACAACACCTATAATCTTCGAGCCCTCGGGAGAGCTGGAATTCTTCCTTGCGTTCTTCTTGCTGTACATTCCGCCTATCCACCAGGTGTTTAAGCCCAACGTCTGAGCATAAAGCATGAGGTCGGCACTGACATATCCAAGCGTTTCGTCGGTCGACATCTTGTCGGAACCGGCAAGAATCATGTAGTTCAGGACGTTTTTAGACATGGTTGCAGCCATGATTCCGGGCATAGCCTCCTTGTTGTCGGTAACAAGCTGGATGTTCAGAGCATATTTTTTGTTGTTCTCCTCTATTCTTTCGTTGAGCTTTTCAACAATGTCCTGCGGGAGCTTGTCGCCCGTGTACTTGCGGACGGTGTGCCTTTCATACATTGCCTTTTTCATTGCTTCCTGTGTTGGTTCGTAAGTTGCCATAATTGTGCCTCCTAATCGTTTTCGTTGTGGTCGTGACCACATTCCCACAGCCGGAAAGTTGTCACATACGGGCAATCCTCCGGCAGCGTGGTATTGAACAGTGCCGTATATAAAGTCAGTTTCCCACAGTGGTTGCACTTCTTGAATCGCTCATCATATACACGGCACAGGTTTGTCTTTGTGTCAAGATATTCGCAGGGGTTGTTATAGTGAATAATAACCTTGCCATCAGAGCCGACAGAGCGGGTGTAACAGCACTTTCCGCAGCGATTACACAGGGAATCCCAGTCATTACGCCACTTGAACCATTCTTTCAGGATACGAACGCTCATCACACTCGCCCTCCTCTCTGAAAAAAATACGGAAGAATTGTCTTGACTTTATCCAACAGCCTGTTGTATAATATATATTATACTCAGTTCGGAGACATTATCAACCCCCAATTTCTTTGAAACTGTCGGATAATTTAAAAGAGGCGATTTTAGATGAAAAAACAACCGGAAATCACTGATAGAACAAGGCAAAAGTTTGTCGATGCCTTTTGGGCTCTGGCAAAGGAAAAGCCGGTCTCAAAGATTGCTGTTAGCGAGCTCACCAGGCTTGCCGGATATAACCGCAGCACATTCTATGAATACTTTTTGGACACCGACGATTTATTGTCCTATGTCGAGAATAAGCTGATAGAGGACGTCAAAAAAGTGGCTCAGACATCCATATCGGATGAAAAACCACCAACGGAATTCTTCCGGATGGTCTTTTCCGCGATGAACGAGGAAATTTATATTCTATTGGGTCCGAATGGCGACTCGAGCTTCCTGTCGAGGGTAAGAGCCGAGCTGATTCCTCTCGCTTCGAAGTACATCCCCGTCCGTCCGGACTCTGAGAATTTCGACTACCTTATCGCATTCGTCAACTCTGCCATGTTCGGACTCCTGGAGCGTTGGCATGAAAATAATAAAGACATCAGCCCCGAAGAAATCAGCGAGCTGATGCAGAGATTGGTGTCTGGGGGTGTCATGGAGTATATGAAAGCTCTTGGAAATCTGCCCCCGGCAGAAAGCCTTTCGCAGTAACTCCCCATCTCGACAGAAACAGAACAAGAACTGACAAAACAACCCCGCCTGGACTCTCGTCCGGACGGGGTGTTGGTTATGCGTGTATGTGTATTCTCTGAATCAGACCAACTGAATTATAGCCATCTCAGCAGCGTCGCCGCGTCTGGGACCGGTCTTGATAATTCTGGTGTAGCCGCCGTTGCGGTCGGCATACTTCGGAGCTATCTCGTTAATCAGCTTTCTTGCAACATCCTCTTTTGTGATGTATGCATAGATCTGTCTCTTCGAGTGGAGGTCTCCAGCCTTGCCGAGAGTAATCATCTTCTCAGCTACGCTCTGAACTTCCTTGGCTCTGGTTACTGTGGTCTCTATCTTACCGTTTTCAAGCAGAAATGTTACCATAGCTCTGAGCATTGCCCGTCTCTGGTCAGTGGTTCTGCCCAATTTTCTTGCCGGCATTGAATTTCACTCCTTACTTTGTTATTCCTCGTTGTTGCTTGAGTTCATTTCGACGCCGAGTGAAGCGAGCCTTGTCTTGACTTCCTCAAACGACTTCTTACCGAGGTTTCTGACCTTCATCATTTCTTCCTCAGTCTTCTCAGCCAGATCGCTGACAGTGTTGATTCCTGCTCTCTTCAGGCAGTTGAATGAACGTACCGACAAGTCAAGTTCCTCAATGGTCATCTCAAGAACCTTGTCCTTTGTCTTGTTTTCTTTCTCTGTCATGATCTCGTCAACTATTGTCTCCTCCGAGAGGTTGACGAACAGATTAAGATGCTCGTTGAGGAGTTTGGCTGCCATAGAAACGGCTTCCTTTGCGGAAATGACGCCGTCGGTCCACACCTCTAATGTGAGCTTATCAAAGTCGGTTATCTGTCCTACACGGGTGTTCTCAACGCTGTAGTTGACCTTGAGAACCGGTGTGTAAATACTGTCTACTGCGATTACGCCGATGGGGGCGTTGACCATATAGGTCTTGTTCTTTTCGGCTGAAACGTAGCCTCTGCCTCTGTCGAGAGTTATCTCCATATACAGCTTTGCGCCCTCGCCAAGAGTTGCGATGTGCATGTCGGGAACCAAAATCTCAACCTCAGAATCGGTCTTGATGTCGCCCGCTGTTACCTCGCGCTCGCCCTCGGCTTCAACATAAACGGTCTTCGGACCGTCGCAGTAAAGCTTGGCTGTTAGTCCCTTTAAGTTAAGGATAATCTCTGCGACATCCTCCTTGACTCCAGGAACTGTGGAAAATTCGTGCTGTACACCGTCTATCTTGACTGAGGTGACGGCGACGCCGGGAAGCGATGAAAGCAATACACGTCTAAGACTGTTGCCGATAGTCGTACCATAGCCACGCTCCAACGGTTCAAGGACAAACTTGCCGTAGGTGCCGTTGCTCTTGAGATCGACTATATTTATATCCGGCTTCTCGATTTTTTCTAGCATTATAGCCTCCATTTACTATCGGTGATTCCGCCTGCGTGGATTCTGAGAGAAGTCCTCCCATGAAGCGCAACCGAAATCTATTGCCCTCCCGCTGATACTGCCATCATGCGAACTGTTGCATAATACGCAACACATTCGCACAAGCAGAACAGGGTATCCAATGTATAATCTCGAACCGATTATTTGGAGTACAACTCGACAATCATATGCTCCTCAACCTCATAGTCGAGATCTTCCTTGACGGGAACTCTGACTACAGTTGCGGTGAGGTTTTCCTTGTCCTTGTCAAGCCATGAGGGAACAAGTCTCTTGTCGGTATCCTCGACAATTTCCTTGAACTTTTCGCTCTTCTTGGAGTTCTCTCTCAGGGAAATAACGTCGCCGACCTTAACTCTGTATGAAGGAATGTCGACTCTTGAGCCATTTACACTGAAATGACCGTGGGAAACGAGCTGTCTTGCTTCACGTCTGGTGGTTGCAAGACCCATTCTGAAGACGACATTGTCAAGTCTCTCTTCGAGAAGTGTTATAAGGTTAGCACCTGCCTGACCTTCCATCTTCTCAGCTCTTTCATAGATATGTCTGAACTGCTTTTCAAGAACGCCATAGATAAACTTGAGCTTCTGCTTTTCCTTGAGCTGCTTAGCGTATTCTGATTCTTTCTTTCTTACATTGGCCTTGGGGTTGCGCTTGGTTTCCTTGCCAACACCCATAACCATCGGGCTGATTCCGAGAGCTGCACACTTTTTGAGTATAGGCTCCTTATTTACTGCCATAATTATATCCTCCGTTTTTAAATAATATCGAGACTGAATCCCGACTCCGAGTCAACTTTGGTAAACTCGGCTCCCAACTAAACGCACAAAGTGAAGTACTCGTGCTAACTGCAAGAAGCGAAGCTTCTTGCGAAGAGTTGCGAATTTTTTGCTTGCAAAAAATTCTAAACTCTTCTACGTTTGGAAGGACGGCATCCGTTGTGGGGAATAGGAGTGACATCCTTGATGAGTCTTACTTCCAAATCCTCAGCCTGGAGTGCTCTGATTGCTGCTTCTCTTCCCTGTCCGGGGCCCTTTACGTAAACCTCAACGGTCTTTAGTCCATGCTCCTTTGCAGCTCTGGCAGCTGTTTCAGCAGCAGTCTGAGCAGCGAACGGTGTAGACTTCTTTGAGCCTCTGAAGCCGAGTCCTCCGGCGGAAGCCCATGAAATCGCATTGCCCTGCATATCGGTGATGGTTACGATTGTATTGTTGAATGTGGACTGGATATGAACCTGTCCCTGTTCTATATTCTTTCTTTCTCTGCGGCGACGGACGACTGTCTTCTTGCCGCTTGCCTGTTTCTGAGCCATGTTCTATCCCTCCTTACTTCTTCTTGTTAGCGACTGTCTTAACAGGACCCTTGCGAGTTCTTGCATTGGTCTTGGTTCTCTGACCTCTTACGGGAAGACCCTTGCGGTGACGGGTTCCTCTGTAGCAGCCGACTTCGATAAGTCTCTTGATGTTGAGCTGGACTTCTCTGCGCTTGTCGCCCTCAACAATGAGATTATGGTCGATGTATTCACGGATCTTTGCTACATCGTCTTCACTCATATCCTTGACACGAACATCGGGATCTACACCGGTTTCCTTGCAGATTTTTGTCGCCGTGGGCTGACCGATTCCGTAGATATAGGTGAGTGCAACCTCAATTCTTTTATCTCTCGGAAGGTCTATACTTGCTATACGAGCCATATTTTAGTGGCACCTCCATTAACTTTCTTCATCCCTGACGCTGCTTGTGCTTGGGGTTTTCGCAAATGACCATTACCTTGCCCTTGCGCTTTATAACCTTGCACTTTTCGCACATAGGCTTTACTGAAGGTCTGACTTTCATTGAAATACCTCCTCTTATATAGTAAACTGATTGCGGCTTACATACTGCCTGACAAGCATCCGCCTGCCCAGCTGCTACTATTTCCGCCAACGTTTACTGGTTCCTGATCCTTATTTTGACCGCCATGTGATTCTTCCCTTAGTCAAATCATACGGCGACATCTCGACCGTCACGCGGTCACCCGGGACTATTCTTATGTGGTTAAGCCCCAGCTTACCGGAGACATAGGCGAGAATCTTGTGCCCGTTTGCGAGCTCAACCTGGAACTTAGCTCCCGGCAGTGCTTCCAGAACGGTGCCTTCAAGTTCAATTACATTTTCCTTGGACAATAAAATTCCTCATTTCTTATTCTCGTCCGGTCGTAACGGCTTCTTCACGAATTTCGGGTTCAAATTCCCGAAGCAGCCTTTTAAGCTTTTTATCTGTCATGCCGGATAGCTCAATCACATGGCTTGTCGGTGAAATGTGTCTTACGTTCTTTCGCTTGGGACTAGAGAGCTTTCGCTCCTTGCCGTCAGCGATTGTAACGAAGCGGTCGGTAACGTCTACAGCAACGAAGTAGCCGCCCCGATCTCGGCCAGCCGTGGATCTCACAACCGAGCCCTTGACGACGTTCACGGGTTCCCTCCTATTCGCGCGCCGTTAAGATTACGGCACCGTCGGGAGTTATCGCTATTGTGTGTTCAAAGTGGGCAGCGGCTTTACCGTCTCTGGTTTTGACTGTCCAGCCATCGTCTAAGACCTTTACTGCCGGGCTTCCAAGCGTTATCATCGGCTCAATTGCGATGACCATTCCGCTCATAAGCCTTGGTCCATGACCGGCACGCCCGAAATTCGGAACCTCCGGCTCCTCATGAAGATTGCTCCCCACTCCATGACCGACGTATTCTCTGACTACTCCGTAGCCACGGGACTCTGTATACTCCTGGATGGCAGCTGACAGGTCACCGATTCTCACGCCCGGCTTAGCCATCGAAATGGCAAGCATAAGGCTCTCCTCGGTGGCATCTAGCAAGCCCTGAACGGCGGGATCAATCTCTCCTACCTTAAAAGTATACGCACTGTCGCCGTGAAATCCGTCGATATATGCACCAACATCAACGGAAACTATGTCTCCGTTTTTGATAACCTCTTTCGACGAGGGTATTCCGTGGATAACGGTGTCATTGACCGATATGCACGCCGAGGCGGGAAATCCGCCATACCCTAAAAACGAGGGTTTTGCGCCACGGGAGGTGATGTATGAGTGAACAACCTTGTCAAGCTCTTTTGTGGTCATACCTGCATGAAGAGCTTTTCCGGCGGCAACCAAAGCACCGCCTGTTATCTCTCCCGCTTTGCGCATTTTGAGTAAGTCTTTAGATGACTTTATGTTTATCACGATCTTAAGCCTCTAAAGCTTTAAGAGTAAGCTTTGTTGTGTCGGCAACCTCTTCCTGACCCTCTACGGTTACGAGTTTTCCCTTAGCCTCGTAGAAGTCCTTGAGAGGTGCCGTTTTCTCATGATAGACTTTAAGTCTGTCAAGAACGGTAGCGGGCTCATCGTCCTTGCGGATGACCACCCTGCCGCCGCAGGCATCGCATATGCCCTCCACCTTGGTCGGCTTATAGTCTACATGATAGGAGTTGCCGCATTTTTCGCAGACACGCCTGCCAGACATTCTTGCAACTATCTTCTCGTCAGGAACGTGAATCTCGATAACCTTGTCGATGTTAACGCCCATGGTCTCAAGAGCCTCTGCCTGAGGAACAGTTCTCGGGAAGCCATCAAGAATGAAGCCATTCTTGCAGTCGTCCTGTGTGATTCTGTCCTTGAGAATTGCAATTATTGCCTCATCAGGAACGAGGTCGCCTCTGTCCATATAGGTCTTGGCTGAAAGTCCTGCCTCTGTGCCCTGAGCTACTGCCTCTCTCAACATGTTGCCAGTCGAGATTGCAGGGATGCTCTTAGCCTTGCAGATTACCTCCGCCTGGGTGCCCTTTCCGGCACCGGGTGCGCCGAGCAAAATAATATTCATGTGGTATCTCCTTTCTACGCTGATGCCGACGTTGTGCAAAAACGCACAACGCCTGCGATCATTTTAGTCCAAAAATCCCTTGTAGTGACGCATCATGAGCTGAGATTCAAGCTGACGAACTGTCTCAAGTGCAACACTTACTACGATGAGGATCGAAGTACCGCCGAGAGCCAGGTTTGAAATGCCTGTAATCTGAGCAAAGATGATCGGGAAGATAGCTACAACGCCAAGGAACAGTGCACCGACGAGAGTGAGTTTGTGAACAATTCTCGTGATGTAGTCGCTGGTGGGCTTGCCGGGACGGATGCCCGGGATGCCGCCGTTGTTCTGGCGGAGATTATTTGCAATCTCGACCGGATCATACTGCATCGAAATGTAGAAATAGCTGAATGCTATGATGAGGATGAAGTAGAGTGTTGCGTAAACGGGATGAGTCGTTGTGAAGCAGTTGTAGATGGTATACCATACAGTGCCCTGTGTCGGCTCACCTGTAAACATTGCAATAGTCTGCGGGATGGACATGAAGCTCATCGCAAAGATTATCGGCAAAACGCCTGCCATCGAAACCTTGATCGGAAGATATGTTGACTGACCGCCGTAGATCTTTCTGCCAACTACGCGCTTTGCGTACTGGATAGGAACTCTTCTTTCAGCGTTGTCCATGAAGACGATGAACATGATCATGGCGATGAAGATGATGATGATAATAGGTATGAGGATGATATATCCTGCAGAGCCTGTGTTTGCGAGTGTTGCGAAGATGTTTCCGAACGACTGCGGAAGCTCTGCCACGATACCGGCGAAGATGAGCATTGACATGCCGTTGCCGATTCCGTTCTTGTCGATGAGCGAACCGAGCCAGATAACGAGCATAGCACCAGCTGTGAAGCAGGCTATGATGATGATCTCTGAAAGAACCTTTGAGAAGCCGGTGGTGTAGGTTAAAGCACCTGCGTTCTTAAGGGTGAGATAGTAAGCCCATGACTGGAAGAGTGCGATAACGAGAGCCAAGATCTTGGTTATGGTGCCAATCTTCTTTCTGCCCTCTTCGCCCTCCTTGGCGAGTCTTTCGAGTGCGGGAATAGCGAATGTTAAAAGCTGCATAATGATCTGTGCGTTGATGTACGGTGAAACCGACAAACACAGAAGTGTTGCTCTTGAGAAAGTGCCGCCGGAGAGAGTGTTCAGATAGCTGAACAGATTGTTCGAGCCCTCAATCATCTCTGCAATAGCGGTTGAATCGAGGAACGGGACGGGGATATATCCGCCGAGTCTGTAGATGATGAAGATAAGAAATGTGTATAAAACTTTCTTTCTTATCTCAGGCACTTTCCAAGCGTTTCTGAGAGTCTCAAACACTTAGATCACCTCTGCCTCTCCGCCTGCCTTCTCAATCTTCTCCTTAGCTGAAGCGGAGTAAGCGGCTGCCTTGACAGTGAGCTTCTTGGTGAGCTCGCCGTTTCCGAGTACCTTGATTCCGTTGCCCTCATTCTTGACAATACCGGCAGCGATAAGAAGCTCAGTGTCGACGACAGTTCCGTCGACAAACTTTTCGAGATCGGAGACGTTGATTGCCGTTAACTTAGCTGCAAATTTGTTGTTGAAGCCTCTCTTAGGGATTCTTCTCGCGAGTCTGGTCTGACCGCCCTCAAAGCCCGGTCTTACACCGCCGCCCGAACGAGCATTCTGACCCTTGTGTCCCTTTCCTGCTGTTTTTCCCTGTCCGGAGCCATGTCCTCTTCCGATTCTCTTGACGTCCTTGACGGAACCCTCAGCAGGTGCTAAATCGTGCAATTTCAATTTATTCGCACCTCCTTAATTCTTATGCTTCGGTAACTTTGATAAGGTGAACGATCTTATTTATTTTACCTTGCGTCTGTGCGTTATCGGGCTGAACCGTAACGTCACCGATTTTTCTAAGACCTAAGGAGTTTGCAGTTGCGATCTGATCCTTGAGTCTGCCGTTGAGACTTTTTACAAGCTCAATTTTTACTGACATGATCATTTCCTCCTCAGATTATTTCCTTGATGGTCTTGCCTCTCTTGGCTGCCATTTCCTCGGCAGACTTGAGTTCAGCAAGTCCTGCAAATGTTGCTCTGACGACGTTGCAGGGGTTATTGGACTTTAAGGACTTGGTTCTTATATCCTTGATGCCTGCAGCCTCGATTACGGAACGAACAGGACCTCCGGCGATAACTCCGGTACCCTCTGCAGCAGGTCTCATAAGAACTCTGCCTGCGCCGTAGACACCGACAACCTCGTGAGGAATTGTTGTTCCCTTAAGTGATACTTTTATCAGATTCTTCTTCGCATCAGCGATTCCTTTTCTGATAGCGTCGGTAACTTCTCCCGACTTTCCGATACCGTAGCCGACTGTGCCATTGCCGTCACCTACAACGATTAATGCGGAGAACTTCATGATACGTCCGCCCTTTACCGTCTTGGATACACGGTTGATTGCTACAACCTTTTCGGTAAGCTCCATTTGAGAAGCGTCTATAATAGCCAAAATACGTTACCTCCTCTCAGAATTTGAGTCCGCCCTCACGGGCACCCTCTGCCAAAGCCGCGACACGTCCGTGATAGAGATAGCCGCCTCTGTCGAAAACAACTTCCTCTATGCCGTTTGCCTTGCATTTCTCGGCAATTGCCTCGCCGACTTTCTTAGCACCATCGACGTTGCCGCCGTTTGCTCCAAAGTCCTTATCCATACTTGAAGCGGCGCAGAGAGTTGTTCCGGTGACGTCATCAATCACCTGAGCGTAAATGTGCTTCGCTGAGCGGAAGACATTGAGTCTCGGGCACGAAGCGGTACCGCTGACCTTAGCGCGTACTCTTGCATGTCTCTTGGCTCTTGACTTAGCTCTGTCTATTGTCTTTACCATAGATTCTTACTCCCTTATTTACTTCTTTGCGCCCTTGCCGGCCTTGCCTTCCTTGCGGCGGATGACTTCACCGTCGTAGCGGATTCCCTTGCCCTTATAAGGCTCAGGAGGACGCTTGGCGCGCACTTCACAGGCAAACTGACCTACCTTCTGCTTGTCGATTCCCTTGACCACAATCTGGTTAGGCTGCGGAACATCAAGCTTGATGTCGTCAGTCTCGGAAATCGTGACCTGATGTGAGTAGCCAAGGTTAAGGATAACATCCTTGCCCTGCTTCTGAGCTCTGTAACCAACACCCTCGATGATGAGAGTCTTAGAGTAGCCATTTACAACGCCCTCAACCATATTGTTGACTAAGGTTCTTGTAAGACCGTGAAGAGCCTTGGATCTGTCCTCGTCATCGGGACGTGCAACCTTTAAGGTTCCATCCTCAACGGTGATGGAAAGAGTGGGATTGAACTTCTGAGTAAGTGTTCCCTTAGGACCCTTTACAGTAACCACGTTGCCATCTGCAACGGATACTTCAACTCCGGCAGGAACGCTGATTGGCTTTAAGCCTATTCTTGACATAATTCAGCCCTCCTTACCAGACGAATGCGAGAATCTCGCCGCCTACGCCAAGCTCTCTTGCTTTCTTATCGGTAACGATTCCCTTGGAAGTGGAAACGATAGCGATACCCAAGCCCTTGAGTACCTTAGGCATATCCTCACAGCTAGAATAGATTCTAAGACCGGGCTTGGAAACTCTTCTGATGCCGGAGATAACCGGTGTTCTGTTCTCGTCATATTTAAGTGTAACTCTGATGATTCCCTGCTTGCCGTCTTCAATTACCTGATAGGACTTGATGTAGCCCTCATCCTGCAAAATCTGAACGATCGACTTCTTCATATTCGACGCGGGAATATCAACTGTAGCGTGCTTTGCTGAGCTTGCATTGCGAATTCTGGTCAGCAAATCAGCTATTGTATCAGTAATCTGCATACTTTTGCCTCCTTCGCTAATTACCAGCTCGACTTCTTGACGCCGGGGATCTGTCCCTCAAGCGCAAGCTTTCTGAAGCAGATACGGCAGATGCCGTACTTTCTCAGATAACCGTGAGGTCTTCCGCAAATCTTGCATCTGTTGTAAGCGCGGGTCGAATACTTAGGCTTTGCCTGCTGCTTTAAAACCATTGCTTTTTTAGCCATAATCTACCTCCACTCTTACTTTGCAAACGGAGCACCGAGCATACTCAGAAGCTCCTTTGCCTCTTCATCGGTCTTAGCGGTTGTGATGAAGTTGATATCCATACCGCGAACCTTGTCAACCTTGTCGAATTCGATTTCGGGGAAGATGAGCTGCTCCTTGATACCGGTGGAGTAGTTTCCTCTGCCGTCGAATGAATTCGGGTTGATGCCCTTGAAGTCACGAACTCTGGGGAACGCGACGTTGAAAAGTCTGTCGATGAACTCATACATCTTATCACTTCTCAAGGTAACCTTAACTCCGATGGGCATACCCTCACGGAGCTTGAAGTTTGCAACACTCTTCTTAGCCTTGCAAACAACGGGCTTCTGACCGGTGATGAGAGAAAGGTCATTCATAACTGCGTCAACGACCTTGGAATTCTCCTTAGCCTCGCCGCAAGCTACGTTGATGACAACCTTGTCGAGCTCAGGAATCTGCATAACGTTCTTGTAGCCGAACTTCTTCATAAGTGCAGGAGCTATTTCATTGACATACTGATCTTTTAATCTTGCCATAATCTAACCTCCTACTTGATTTCTGCGCCGCAACGCTTGCAAACTCTGAGCTTTTCGCCATCAGAACCAAACTTGACTCCGGTTCTGACTCCTCTGCCACACTTCGGGCAAACGAGCTGAACCTTGCTTGAGTACATAGCTGCTTCTGCCTTGACGATGCCGCCAGCTTCACCCTGTCTACGGGGCTTGACTGACTTTGTAGCCATGTTGATGCCCTCAACTATTACCTTGCCCTCCTTGGGGGATACAGCCAAGACTTTACCTTTCTTGCCCTTGTCCTTGCCAGAGAGAACAACTACTGAGTCACCGGTTTTAACGTGAATCTTATTCATATCTAGTCGGCTCCTCCTTACAGTACCTCGGGTGCGAGAGACAGGATCTTGACATAGTCATTATCTCTGAGCTCACGGGCTACTGGCCCGAAGATTCTCGTACCTCTTGGTGTCTTATCTTCCTTGATTATTACAGCTGCGTTCTCGTCGAAACGGATATAGGTTCCGTCCTCGCGACGAAGACCGGATGCTGAACGAACAATTACTGCTTTTACAACGTCACCCTTCTTGACCATGCCACCGGGTGCAGCTTTCTTGACTGAAGCAACGACTACGTCGCCGATGTTTGCATATCTTCTGCGGGTGCCACCCAAAACTCTGATGCACTGGAGTTCCTTGGCTCCGGTGTTGTCAGCGGCTTTGAGTCTTGTCTGCATTTGTATCACAGCAAGTTCCTCCTTTCAGTATTAAAGAAATCTGAGTGCCGGATCCGTTATTCACCGACCCTCGTTTACTCTTCGGATTACCCTGCGGGCGGTTGCTCACCGTGCCGCACCGGAACCCTCAATTACTTAGCCTGCTCAACAACCCTGACGAGTCTCCATCTCTTGTCCTTGGACAAAGGTCTTGTTTCCATAATCTCGACCTTGTCGCCGGTGTGTGCGACGTTCTCTTCGTCATGAGCCTTGAACTTGACCGTTCTCTTGATAATCTTGCCATACAAAGGGTGTCTTACGTTGTCCTCGATAGCGACTACAATTGTCTTGTCCATCTTGTCGGAAACAACCTTGCCGACCCTTGTCTTTCTAAGCTTTCTTTCGCTCACAGTAAATCCTCCTTCTTCGCGGCTTACTTGGGCTCTTGCTCGCGAATAACAGTCTTGATACGAGCAATATCCTTCTTAACAGCCTTGATTCTCATGGGGTTGTCGAGCTGATTTACAGCGTGCTGGAAGCGAAGGTTGAAAAGCTCTTTTCTCAAATCGTCGAGCTTCTTGTCCATCTCGACGGGAGTCATTTCTCTTATCTCACTGACCTTCATTATTGCTCACCACCCGTTTCTGAAGCTTCTTCTTCACGTTTAACAAACTTGCACTTGATCGGCAGCTTGTGCATTGCAAGACGCATAGCCTCTCTTGCAACATCTTCGGACACGCCTGCGATTTCAAACATGACTCTGCCCGGCTTGACAACTGCTACCCAGTACTCAGGAGTACCTTTACCGGAACCCATTCGGAGTCCCAAAGCCTTGGTTGTTACAGGCTTGTCAGGGAAAATCTTGATCCATACCTGTCCACCACGCTTGATGTAACGTGTCATTGCGATACGGGCTGCCTCAATCTGAGCTGAGGTGATCCATGCCGGCTCGAGTGCCTGAAGTCCATACTCACCGTATGAAACCTTGTTGCCTCTTGTAGCCTTGCCTTTCATGCGTCCGCGCTGCTGCTTACGATATTTGACTCTCTTTGGAAGTAACATTACTTATTACCTCCTTCTTTGTTCTGATTGTATCTCTCGCCGCGATTTTCATAGTTACGATTGCCGTCCCTATTCTGTCTCGGTCTTGAGTTGCCGTTTCTGTCGCCACGGCGTCTGTCGTCGCCAGACCTAGGCTTACGGTTTCTACGGTTATCAGGAGCCTTTTCCTCGGTCTTGGAGATTTCGCCCTTGAGGACTTCTCCCTTGTAGATCCAGACCTTGATACCGATCTTGCCGTAGGTTGTTGCAGCCTCAGCAAAGCCGTAGTCAATGTCAGCTCTGATGGTCTGAAGCGGGATGGTACCCTCGTGGTAGCTCTCACTTCTAGCGATTTCAGCACCGCCGAGTCTGCCGCCTGCCTTGACCTTGATACCCTTAGCTCCGAGCTTCATTGCTCTGCTTATAGCACCTTTCATAGCTCTTCTGAATGAGATTCTGTTCTCAAGGTCGAGAGCTATCTTTTCAGCTACCAGCTGAGCGTTGAGGTCGGGAGACTTGACTTCGATGATATTGAGGGATACGGTCTTGCCGATCTTAGCCTCGATATCATGTCTGAGTTTTTCAACAGCTTCGCCGCCTCTTCCGATAACAATACCGGGCTTAGCGCACCAGATGTTGATCTTCACCTTGTCGGCGAATCTTTCGATTTCAATCTTCGGAACACCGGCGGAATACAGAGTCTTCTTGACGTACTTACGGATGTTGTAGTCCTCTACAAGAGTATCACCGAAAGTGCTCTTATCTGCAAACCAGCGGGAATCCCAGTCCTTGATTATTCCAACACGCATTCCGTGTGGGTTTACTTTTTGTCCCATAGTCTACCTCCTGCCGCCTTATTCCGCTTCGCCGAGAACCACAGTGATGTTTGAGGTTCTCTTGAGAATCTTGTGTCCTCTGCCCTTTGATACAGGCTGCATTCTCTTCATGGTCGGTCCCGGATTGACATAGCACTCTTTGACGTAAAGAGACTTCTTGTCAAGTCCGAAGTTATTCTCTGCGTTAGCCGCAGCCGAGTTCAGGAGCTTCTCCAGATACTCACAGGCAGCCTTAGGAGTATGCTTTACGATTGCCAATGCTGTCTCGAGGTCCTTGCCTCTTATCAGGTTGAGGACAATTTCGACCTTACGAGGAGCAATGCGTGCAGTCTTTAATACTGCTCTTGCTTCCATCTAAATCTCCTCCTTTACTTGCCGTTGTTGGAAGTCTTTGAACCGGCGTGACCCTTGAAAGTTCTCGTCGGTGCGAACTCACCAAGTCTGTGTCCGACCATGTCCTCAGTGACATATACCGGAACATGCTTGCGTCCATCGTGGACGGCAAATGTGTGTCCCACGAATTCGGGGAAGATAACGGATGCTCTCGACCATGTCTTGATGGCTTTCTTCTCGCCGGTCTCGTTCATGGCAACTACTTTCTTATAGAGGGATTCCTGTACGAATGGTCCCTTCTTAATGCTTCTGCCCATTATTCATCTGCCTCCCTTCGCATTACTTGGCGTTACGACGCTTGACTATAAACTTGTCTGTGCGGTTCTTCTTCTTACGAGTCTTATAACCCATAGTAGGCTTGCCCCAAGGTGTAACAGGTGAGGGACGTCCAACAGGAGACTTGCCCTCGCCACCGCCGTGAGGGTGGTCATTCGGGTTCATAACAGAACCACGGACTGTGGGTCTTACGCCCATGTGACGCTTTCTACCAGCCTTGCCGAGGTGAACGTTCTCATGGTCGATGTTGCCGACCTGACCGATTGTTGCCATGCAGTTTGCAGGAACATATCTCATTTCACCGGAGGGAAGTCTTATAAGAACCTTTTCGTTCTCACGTCCCATAAGCTGAGCCATGTTTCCGGCGGAACGGACAAGCTGTGCGCCCTTGCCGGGATAAAGCTCAATATTGTGGATGAACGTACCAACGGGGATGTTCATAAGAGGAAGTGCGTTGCCCGGCTTGATGTCGGCGTCTGCGCCTGCTCTTACGGTGTCACCGACGTTAAGTCCGTTCGGTGCGATGATGTATCTCTTCTCGCCGTCCCCATACTGAACCAAAGCAATATGAGCGGAACGGTTAGGATCGTGCTCAAGGGTGAGAACAGTGGCATCCATGCCGGTCTTGTCTCTCTTGAAGTCGATTACACGATACTTTTTTCTTTCTCCGCCGCCGTGATGACGAACGGTGATTCTGCCATAGCTGTTTCTGCCGGCGGTCTTCTTCTTGGGTTCGAGAAGACTTCTCTCCGGCTTAACCTTGGACAAGCCGCTGTAGTCGGTAACGGTCATACCTCTGCGACCGTTGGTAGTCGGCTTGTAGCTCTTTATAGCCATGTAATTTTTCACTCCTTATTAGTGTTTTGCGAGAGCCGTGTCAACTTAGCTCCCATACTTACCACGCTTGAGCGTGTCAAGAACGCTCGCTTGCGGGCGTTCTACTTGCCGGAATGTGAGAGCTTGTCAGACCCGTGTGGTCTCAATCACTCTCAGGCTCCGTGCGACTTCAGTCGCATCAGATCATGCCATCAAAGAAAGCGATGGTCTTTGAGCCCTCGGCAAGCGTAACGATTGCCTTTTTCCAGTCTGAGGTCTTGCCCTCAGTTCTGCCCATCCTGCGATGGCGTCCACGAACATTGATCGTGTGAACCTTGGCAACCTTGACACCGAAGATTTCCTCAACGGCGTCCTTTATTTCGATCTTATTGGCGGTCTTTGCAACTCTGAAAGTGTACTTGCCAGCCTGAAGATCCTCCATAGAAGCTTCGGTGATAACCGGCTTCAGAATGATGTCCTGAGCAACCTTTTCCATCAGCAGTAAACCTCCTCGATCTTGGTGACGGCGTCCTTGGCAACTACAAACTTGTTGCAGTTAAGGATGTCGTAAACATTCAGAGTGTTCACAAGAGTGGTCTTGACACCAGGAATGTTTCTTGCACTCTTGATGACTTTCTCGTCGGATGCAGGCATAACGATAAGGGTCTTGCCCTCTGCTCCGAGTGCGGAAAGCATCGAAACGACGTTCTTTGTCTTGATTTCGTCGAAGCTGATGCTGTCAACTACGACTACCTCGTTCTCAGCGAGCTTTGAAGAGAGAGCTGACTTCATAGCGAGTCTTCTTGTCTTCTTGTTGACTGTGAATCTGTAGCTGCGGGGCTTCGGTCCAAGAGCGATTCCGCCGTGTGTCCACTGGGGAGAACGGATGGAGCCCTGTCTTGCATGACCGGTTCCTTTCTGTCTCCAGGGCTTCTTACCGCCGCCGGATACCTCTGTTCTAGTGAGTGTGGACTGAGTGCCCAGTCTCTGATTTGCGAGATAATTGACAACCATTGTGTGCATAACAGCGGTGTTGGGTTCGATTCCCCAGATGCTGTCGTTAAGCTCAGTGTCGGCAACTACATTGCCTTTAATATCGTATACGGAAACCTTTGACATTGTACTTCCTCCTTCCACTAAGCTTTCTTAACGCTGTTGCAAACGGTTACGATGCCGTTCTTAGGACCAGGGATAGCTCCCTTTACAGCGATAAGGTTGTTCTCGGCGTCAACCTTGATGACTTCGAGGTTCTGGATTGTAACTCTCTCAGCACCGAGGTGACCCGGCATTTTCTTTCCTTTGTAGATTCTTGACGGGCTGGAGCAAGCGTTCATGGAACCTGCCTCACGGTGAACAGGTCCTGTACCGTGGGTTTCCTTGAGTCTGTGGGTGTTCCAACGCTTGATTGTGCCGGAAAATCCTTTACCCTTGCTGGTGCCGCAAACGTCGACGATCTCGCCCTCAGCGAAGATGTCAGCCTTTACGATGTCGCCTACGTTCATTCCCGAGATATCCTCAAGTCTGAATTCCTTGAGAGTCTTCTTGAGGGCAACGTCAGCCTTCTTGAAATGACCTGTGAGAGGCTTCTTTAAGCTCTTTGCGGTGGTGTCGCCGAACCCGAGCTGCACGGCTTCATAGCCGTCGTTCTCGGCAGTCTTCTTCTGGACTACCACGCAAGGACCTGCCTCGATGACCGATACGGGAATAACTCTTCCCTTATCGTCGAAGACCTGGGTCATACCGATCTTCTTTCCGATGATGCCTTTCTTCATTTTGTTTCCTCCTAATGGTTATTGGTCGGTTCTACCGACTTGACCTGTCGCGGGATCTCGCTGAGAAATCGTTCTCGATTTCCTTGGGAGATTACTTGATCTCCATTACGATATCCACACCGGCGGGAAGCTCAAGATTCTGCAGAGCTGCAGTTGTGTCGTTGGTGGGGTGAAGCACGTCGATGAGTCTCTTGTGGATTCTCATCTCAAACTGCTCACGGCTGTCCTTGTTGACGAATACGGAGCGAAGTACGGTTACGATTTCTCTCTCAGTGGGAAGAGGAATGGGACCTGATACCTGTGCGCCGGAACGCTTTGCTGCCTCGACTATCTTAGCCGCTGCTGCATCGACGTTGGTGTGCTCGTAGCCCTTGATCTTGATTCTGATTTTTTCATTGACTGCCATTAAAAACGCCTCCTTAAAGCTAACGATTATTGGGGGCTGGGATTATCCCATCTGTTTTTTAACACGAATCCGTGTGTTTCCTGCATCCCCATGAAAAAAGCCGAAAAATCTTGTTTTCGGCGGGACACATAAATCGCATCGGAGCTTGGTTTCTGACTCAAGAGCGCAAAATCGCCCTTAATCTGCTTCGCCTTTCGCAGTTGCACTTGGGAGTTTGCACACCCTCGCGCTCGCTTCCGGCAAGCACTAAGTACCACAGTACCGTGTTGCTATTACAGTCGCCCGGTTTAAAATCGGACATACTCGGCTGAAATTACCCGGCATACCGCCGGCAACCTCCAGCTTCATCGCATATCTTTTGCAGTCACGCAGTGATTATAATATCACTTTTGAAATACAATTGCAAGCACTTTTCACGATTTGTGTGGATTTTTTGACGTAGAAAATTTGGCGGATTTTGGGGCAGCGATTTGTGCAGAGTGCACAAATCATACTTCTTTCCCAACCTCTTCATCAACTTTCGAAATATCAATATAGTTCGGAACGGTTCCGACCTCATTCTTTTCGGTTATATAAATAGAGTAGGAATATTCGGTGATGCTGCCGTCATCGTTCGTGACCTCGGTGACCTCTCTCAGGAAGAGGAAGTTGCCTTCGCCGTCGAAGTAGTAGAGCACCTTGAAGCCGGTCATGTTGTCGATAGTGTCGACAGAGCCAAGCTTTGAAATGTCGTAGTAGTGGCAGACCTCGATTGCAAGCTCGTTTGTCGCGATGTAGGAGGTCTCGGTGTTGACAGCTTTCTTGTAGAAGAGGATCAAGCCCTCATCCGCCATCGGGTAGGGAACGTCCTTTGTGTAGGAGGTAAAGCTGGCGTCACCGGTGTCAAGATAGGTCACTGCCCCGTTTTCCTCGGTGTACTGTTCATAGCCGTTGTTGAACTGGGCGATAACCGTGTCGCCGGAAACGGCATAGTAGGAGTAAGTCATAAGACCCACCTCGTCATACTTATAGATGAATATCTGCTCCGACTCTCCGGTGTCGTCGTTGACGATGTCAACCCGTGCGGAATCGAGTTCAACATACTCAGCCCGAGCCGCCAGGATATAGTCCTCGCCTGCTACCGGCTCGCTCTCCCCGCAGGCACTGAGGCTCATAAGGATAACCGCCGCGGTCATGACAGCCATAAACCTCTTACCGAATGATTTCAACTTCACCATGGTTCCTCCAAATCCCATAAAAGAGAACCGTGCGCGAAACGGCACGGTTTCGTCTCTATGTATTGCCAGTGATATGCCAGAACTCTGATCCTAAGACCAACAGTCTGCCCTTATCTTCTCCTCGTCCCGCGCTTCTTGACGTCCATTGAGCGTTTGAGGTCGGACATTCTGTCTTCGCTTGAAGACTTAAACTTTGAGAGCATGTCTTCAAAGTTGGCATCGGTAGTGGTGCTTCTCGGCTCATAGGCATACTCGGCGTTTTCGAGTGATTCGAGGCTCGGTTCCTCCTTTTTCACAGGCTTTTTCTGCGAATAGTGCCTTGCCGGCTGGGAATCCTTGTCCTTGTCTTTGTCGTACATGCCATTGTCGCGACCCTGGTTGTAGCCGCCGCGATTGTCTCTGCCGCCAGGCTGTCCGCCCTGATTACCTCCGGGATGACCCTGACGCCCTCCTGGGTGCCCGCCAGGCTGCCCGTTTCTCGGATGATGCGGAGCCGGTTCCCTGGGAGGGAGTGCCCTCTTTATGGAAAGTGCGACCTTGCCCCTCTCATCAATTGAAATGACCTTGACTTTAACAATCTGCCCGACTTTCAGGAAGTCGTTGATGTCGGCAACGTATGTAGGAGAGACCTCCGAAATGTGAACCATTCCGTTTTTGCCTCCGCCGATGTCGATAAATGCGCCGAATTTCTGAATACCGGTGACTCTGCCCTCGATAATGCTACCCTCTTCAAGCTGCATAAATTTACTTTTTCCTCTTTCATGACTTATTTGCAGCGTTGGAAGCCCAATGCTGCGTTATCATAACCCCCCACATTTTTCGTTTATGCAGACAAAGTCCGTCCTCAAGGATCATTCAACCGACTTTGCGTAGTATCTGGTTTCACGCGGATAGGCATACCCGCGCTCGATGGCGGCAGAGAGCATGTATTCGTACTCATCGTCGTCGCTTAGAAGCCTTGTGTATTCATCGTTTTCCTGTTGTGCCTCGACGATTTCGGCTTCGAGCTTCTCGATGGTAGCTTTCTGCTCAGCGATTTCCGCCTGCGTGTTGATGATTACCGACGCCGCATAGACGAGAAGGGTTGAGAAAAAGATAAGCTGAACAAAGCGTCCTGCTTTATGGGGCTGCTTACGTGCAGATTTCATCTGTGTTCTGGACTGCGGTCTGTCGCTTCTGACATCCTGCGTTCTTGCAGACATTTTCAACCCTCCAATCTGAGATAGTTATGCAAGGTATATTATACAACATTCGGAGCGCATCTTGCAAGTCATTTAGGAGGATTTTTTTATTTTTCCGGGAAATTTTTTTGCCGGAATCGCTTTTCTGAGCTTTTCGGCTGCAAATTGGGTGGCTTTTCTGAGAATATTTGCCATAAGTCTGAAGAATCCCGAGATAATTCTGCCGATGGTCAGAAGATACGCTGTGAATCCCGCCAGCATTCCTGCAAGCACGTAGAGCCTTAGCTTCCCCTCAAGCATTTCCACCGAGAACAGGAAAAAGACCATTCCCGAAAAGACGGTGAACAGAAAATCCTCCATAAACACCATCCAGGCACGGTGCGGAAATGTGATCCTGAACACTCTTAAGATATCATACCCGGCACCCAGGACTGCCCCGACAATCGCCGCCAGCCCAAGCATTTTCAGCTCTTCCGATACTCCGGTGAATGAACCGGGGTTGAAAGTCATACTATTCACCTCGTAATCTTCTTCCACAGTGTCGGCTTTTTCGTCCTGTCCCTGTCGCCATAGATAAGCGACTTCACTTCTCCCGACATTTCCAGGTCTCCGGTTTCAAGGCTTATCTCGTCCACGTGGAGATTCTTCCCCCTTATCACCAGCTCGCCCTGAGAAGTGTAGAGCGAAACCTCGGTGTCATCAAAGCTCTCAACATCCGTCACCCCAGAAAGCGAAAGCTTCTCTCTGTCCTCAAGAATCAGATTGTGCTTTTTAAGTGGTGCGTCACTAGTATTCATATCTATTCCTCCAAAAGTTCTTTTTTGTACAGAATATGCAAAAGCCCGCCCTCATATGAGAGCGGACTCTTGAAATCTAATTTATAAGGATTGCTTTGATTAGTCTACTTCAATTTCGCCGGCAAACATCGCATTGAGCTCTTCAACGTAGTACGCAATTCTCTCAGAGTAGGTCTCCTTGAGCTGTGCCCATGTCGAAGGATTGTTGCCAAGGGTTCCGCCGATAAGGTTTCCAACAGCATCGGAAAGAGCCGACTGGCATCCGGAGGTGAAGTTAACGATCTGATAGTTGTTGACGAGGGTGTAGGTCTCATCGAGCATATCAAGCATTTCGTCGGTCCACAAGTAGGTTTCCTTGAGCTGCTTGGTGTCGATGTCGATAACGGTCGGGTCAAGAACCTTGAATCTCTCGCAAGCGGAGAGAAGTACAACCGCTTCAGGATTTGCAGCACCCTGAATGATGTGATATCCTACAGGCTGAGCAGCCAGGTAGTAGTTGCCGTCGCCGTCTTCGTCACGAGGCATCGGGCAGAACATGACTTCGCCCTCGGTGATGTCGCCCCAGATTGCGCTGATATTCTCAACTGTATCGGTGAAGCCCCACTTCTCTACAGGATAGAAGAGTGTCAGACCTTCCTTGACGCCAGCACCAACAGTGTTGGAGTTACGGCACTGATAGGAATTGTTCCATCTCGGGTAGATGCAGTCATTCTTGTTGAGGTCGTAGATAAGAGCCTCAGCCTCTTCAAGAAGAGGATTGTCGATGTCGGAAACGAATACGCCATCTTCAAGAGCAATGACTGTTACACCGGTTGAGTCAATGATAGCCTGCTCCCAGTACCAGCCGTCGAGAGCGTATCTGTCCTCGTCGGGGTCGGAGAAGTCTACGCACATTTCATAGAATACATCCCATGTCCACTCATCATTGTAGTAGAGTTCTGCAGGATCGTCATAGCCCCATTCCTCAATGACTCTTCTGTTATAAGCGATAACAGTGGTAGCCTTGATATCGGTGACTATAGCATAGTTCTGTCCGCCGATTGAGAAGTAGTTGGCCGCGAAATCAGCTGTTCCCTCCCAGAGAGCGTCAGTGTAGTCGATGTAGTCATCAACAGGTACGAAGATGCCCTTCAGGCAGTAGTAAGGGAATGTGGTTACAGAACAGGTGGTGAAGTCAGGCGACTGACTCGAAAGAACGAGGTTAGCAAGATCGTCGAAACGATTCTCGTATGTACACTCAATCCAATCTACCTCTCCGCCGTACTTGTTGACGAAGGTCCAGTAACCGGTATTGATGACTTCGTCCTCGGAATAGTTGTGGAAGTCGTCAGTCCACTTGTGGAACTTGATGGTGGTGTTGGCTCCGGCCGCTGTCTCAGCGTCGGGAAGCATGATGCCCGCCGCTGCAAGAATTGCAGTGGAGTCCTCGGTCGAAAGGGTGAGCTGGACAATTTCACGCTTGGAGCTTCCGCATCCAACCAGAGCGACTATCATCAGCGCAACCATAGCGATCGCAATTAGTCTTTTAGCCATAGTAAATGTTTCCTTTCAATAGTGTGATTTTCACAACGGGATTTCTTATGTAAACGATGGAAAGCGTGACAACAGCTTCACACGGATTACAAGTACCTAAACATTATAACACATATCGTCGGAAAATGAAATGTGCATTTCGCCGAAATTCCAATGTTAGTTTTGTACAACCTGCACAATCAAACATATTTTCTTGGACATCTATTCAAACTGACAAGTCAGATTATAGACCGTTAATTCAGTTTAAGACGGTATACTCTGTACAGACCTGCCTCTCTCGGAAGAACGCCGTCGCAGGTGTACTTCGAGGTTATGTTGGCAAGAATCTTCTTGTTGTAGCCCGACTGCTTGTAGGAGGAAGCGAGGTCGTCATATATGCTCGAGGACGAAACCTTGATTCTGACATATACATACTCAGATCCCTCGGCTATTGCAGTCTTGGTTGCAGACTCGAGGATGCTTACAGCTTCGCTCAGGCTTGTTGCATAGCAGCCGTTGAGGACATACCAGTCATACTTGGTGCTTGTAGCTGACGGAACGCTATAGAATTCCATATCGTAAACTTCAGCATGGGTAGCAGCCATGAAGTCGTCGTTTACACAGAGGAACGAATAGTCAACATAGGTCGGGTCGACGGTTGTAGGAGTTCTCGGGTCACACCACGTCGGGTCGATGTTTGTCCATGTGCCATTTACCTTTACCTTGACCCAGAGGTGCTTGGCTGAATCGCCTACACCCTCGCAGAATACGACGTCAAATCCGGCTTTTGCAAGAAGATAGAAGAGACCCTTGGCATAGCCCTGGCAGTTTGCAGCTCCCTCAACCACTGAACCGTATGCCGTGTTGCAGGTGGAGGTGTCGCCGTTATATGCGCAGTTCTTGACAAGCCAGTCGGTGAGGTACTTGACCTTTTCGTAATCGGACATTGAGCTCTTAAGGTTAGCAATAACCTTGTTTGCAACTGTTCTCAGCTCGCTGACCATCTGTGTTCCCTCGGTGTCGGAATCGACATTGTAGTTGATGACGAAACGGCTCATGTATCCGCCGCCAGTGTAGGCTTCGATGGAGGAAACATAGCAATATTCGACGCATACCATCGGAAGAATGAGGTTTGCAAAGTTATATGCCTCGCTCTCGGTGACATAGTCGCCAAGGTAGATGACCGACTCAAAGTTCTGAACGCCTGTCATGATTTCATTGAGGACAGATACAAATCTGTCTTCTTTCATGTAGCTTATGATGGTCTCCCAGCCGTTATCCTCAGCCCAGTCGCCTGCGGAAACGGATATTACAGAGGAGGAGCTTGAGCTGGATGAGCTTGTTGTGCTGGTAGTTGTTGCGGAATCGTCATCAAGGTCTACAGAGTCATCATTCGCAGTGGTTGTTGCGGTTGTAGCAACCGGATCGCTGGAAAGATATGAGCTTGAAACATATCCTGTCTTGCCCTTATAGTCAACCTGATACCAGCCGGTGGAGGCACGTCCTGTAACTGTGACCTCTGCGCCCTGGGCATAGCCGCCTATTCTGTCATAGTCAACCGATGGACCGCTTCTTACGTTTACCGAATAGGTGGCATACATGGTCGCGCTCATGGCTTCGACGGTGTAGTCGCTTGAAGAGGTGGACGCAGTTGTTACGGCTGTTGTCGCTTCAGTGGTGGCTTCGGTTGTGGCAACTGTTGTGGCTTCGGTGGTTGTAGCCGCTGTGGTTGTGGTTGCTTCGGTCGTTGTTGTAGCCTCAGTGGTTACCTCAGGCACCTCGGTGACCTCAGGATCGCCCGATGTCAATGTCTCAGTAATCTCACTGCCACAGCCCGAAAGCATGGTGACCGTGAGAACCATTGCCATTATGAGCGACAGAAATCTCTTAAACTTACTCATGTTCTTTCCTCCGTAATTGGTTTGTTTATCTGGATTGGCGGTTTGGGAAGCCCCTGCCGCCTCAATCTTTACTTATTATTCTGACTCTTTTAAGGTAAGGGTCAGGATTCCCATTTCATCGTTGAACGTTCTCGACCATGAAGTGGTCTGATAGGTTGTTCCGGCGGCTGAATTTGCAGCCTGAATAACTGTTGACAGCTTGGATTCGCTTCTTAGGGTCTCGTAAATCTCCCTCATCGCTTCTGAGCTCTCAAATTTAAGATAGAAACATCTTCTTGTCGAATCTATTGTGCTCTCCGCCTGCTCCATGAGAACCTCATAAGCCTCATCGGCAGAGGTGACATAGTAACCCATAACATTGAAGAAGTTTAAGTCCATAGAGTCTGCATATGGGGTCTCGTAGTAGTTGCTCTCATGCTTTGCGACGTGATCCTTTAAGATTTCCTCGTCGCTGATTAAGAAGTAGCAGTAGCCGACGAAGTTGAGGTCGGTTATATCGGACGGGTCGTCCCAGGTCGGGTCGATGATATACCAGTGACCGTCCTCGCACATGACGTAGTTCCACTTGTGGGTGACGCTCTCATCGCTTCCGATACCGGTTACGAACATGGTCTCAAAGCCTGCTCTGTCGAGAAGAAGATGCATAGCATCCGCATAGCCCTGGCAGGTGGCGTATCCCTCAACAAGTGCGCCATAGGCTGAGAACGGGCTTGTTCCGGCAGTGTCGCTGTAGTCGCAGTTAAGTATCAGATAGTCGTGGAGGTACTTGAGGGTCTCAAACTCGGAAAGACCTGACGGAATGCTCGCGACTATTTCCTGAAGCCTCGATTCGAGTTCATCCATGAGCGGCTGGATATCCGTCTCATAGTCGATTCCTCTGTAGCTAAGGGTGACGCCCTTGACCATTCCTGTGTTCTGGTCAACTGCGGCGGTGAACGATGTTCCAACCCAGCAGTAGAATGTGCAGCAGTTGGAGACGAACTCCAGGAACTCCTGCTTTTCAGCGTCCGGGAAGCCGACAGAAAGTGAGCAGTAAACCTCGCCATTTCTGATGGCATTCATGATTTCGCCAAGATTGATTCTCGTGTCCTCGTCGATTCTTTCCCAGATGTACTCAAGTGCATTCTCTGTGATGAACGACGAATCGAAGTCGTAAGTCCAGTCGGATGTCACAGCTGACGCGTCAGATGAACTGTCGGTTGAAGCTGTAACATCTGCATCGGTTGTGTCTGAAGAGTCGGTTGAAGCAGTAGTGGTTACCGGCTCATCGTCAATGGCTTTTCCGCATCCTGAAAATACAGTCATCAACATGCAGAAAGCTAAAATCAAGCATAGAATTCTTTTACTCATTTGTAATCTCCTTTTTCTTTGAAACAGCGAAAGTTGCTCCTATTATAATAACGTTTATTTTGCCGTATGTCAACCTAAATCGGAATCTTTACAATTTATTCACTTTTTGCGCCTGTCAGCTGAGTGCTACTCAGCTGATTGCTGAGATGCAGTCTGAAATCAGGCTTGAAAGCTGCGCCGTGGGCTTGGAAAACTCGCTCAGGTCAAGATAGACTATTTCGGCCTCCAGCTCATCCAGATCCCCACCTGAAAGCGATTCATCAGCGAATATTACATCCACATCAAGCTCCGCAAGTTCATCATAGGTGACGGTTATAATCTCGCTTTCTTCATCTTCAGGCTCAAGTGCATTCGTCCCGAAAACGGAAAGCATGTCCGAAGCTATATCCGCGCCAGATGACGCCACATAGCTCTCATCAAGCGAATAGTAGATGATTATGAAGCTTACATCTATTCCCGAATTCTGGGCTTGGAGCATGGTGTCGTCAATCTCGCTGAGAGCTTCAAGTGCCACTGCCTCGGAATCTATCGAGCCATAGAAAATCATCGCAAGCTCAATATACTCTTCACAGAGATAAGAGAACCCGGTCGGGAGTTCAAGATATAGAACCCTGACCCCTGCCTGGTCGAGCTTCACTTCATCTGTGGAAGCAAGCGGCGACTGGGTTATGAGAAGCTCAGGTGCAAGCTCAATTATCAGGTCGATGTCCGGGTTTGCAGGGCTTCCGACGGTCGGAAGAGAACTATAGTTGTTGCAATAGTCGCTGACTGCTATTAGCTTGTCACTTAGCCCCAGCTCATACATGATTTCAGTCAGAGCAGGAGAAAGAGATATAACAGTCTCTGGAGCCGCTTCAAATGTCTCCGTCCCGAAGCTCACAGGGTAAGCCGACTTCACCGGAGCCTCATCGATAACGACATCCTCCGTCACAACCGCTTCCGGAGTGATGTCACTGCAGGCGGTGAGGCTGAGCAACAGAGCCATAGATAGAATTAGTGAAAGTATGCGTATAAAATTCATAGTGTTCCTCCACCGCAAAATCCTGGCTCCCCCGTTTTGGGGGAGCTGTCAGCCGCAGGCTGACTGAGAGGGTGCGTAGTCAATCGGCATGGTTGCATATGCGTTCAGGTCAGTCCCGGCGGTTTTTCCGGCAATGAAATCATAATATCCCTGCGAGCCTATCATCGCGCCGTTGTCGCCGCAGTAGGTGAATTTCGGCATGTAGAGCTCATATCCACGCTTCTTACATTCCCGGGCGATCTTGTCCCGTACACCTGTGTTCGCAGAAACCCCTCCGGCAACGGCTATCTTCTTATATCCTAAGTTTTCAGCCGCAAGCATAAGCTTTTCCGCCAGGATGTCCGAAACGGTCTTCTGGAATGAAGCCGCAAGGTCGTTTACGTCGAGCGTTTCGCCGCGCTGACTGGCATTATGCCAGAGGTTTATTACTGCCGTTTTCAGTCCCGAGAACGAGTAGTCATACTCGCAGCCTGTCAGCTTCGGGTGCGGGAGCTTGAAAGCATTTCTGTTTCCGAGCTGTGCCGCATGGTCGATCTCTTTTCCTCCGGGATATGGGAAGCCGAGAGTTCTCGCCACTTTATCGAAGCACTCCCCTGCCGCATCGTCACGGGTTCGCCCGATGACATGGAACTCGGTGTGGACCTTGACCTCGATTATGTGCGAATGCCCGCCGCTGATTACAAGGCATAAATACGGCGGCTCAAGCTCCGGGTGGGAAATATAGTTTGCGGCAATGTGTCCTGCCAGGTGGTGAACCGGCACAAGCGGCTTTCCTGTCGCAAATGACAGTCCCTTAGCATAGCTCACGCCGACCAACAGTGCCCCGATAAGTCCGGGAGCATAGGTCACGGCTACTGCGTCGATGTCGTCCATCGTAACGTTTGCCGACTCAAGAGCCTCGCTCACAACTCCGCAGATGTTTTCAGCATGTCTGCGGGAGGCTATCTCCGGGACAACTCCGCCATAGAGCTTGTGCTCATCAATCTGCGAAGCCACGACGTTTGAAAGAACATTGACGCCGTCCTCAACTACTGCCGCGGCAGTTTCGTCGCAGGAGCTTTCAATTCCTAAAATCTTCATCGTAAGTTCTCATTCCTCATTAATATTGCATTTTCGGTTGGATTGTCATAATAGTCCCGCCTCTCGGCGTACTGGGTGAAGCCAAGCTTTTTGTAGAGACCTATCGCCGGCAGGTTCGACTTTCTCACCTCGAGGTAAACCGTTTTTTCCTCATCAAAGGCTTCTTTCATAAGTGAGGTTGCGATGCCCTGTCCCCGGTAATCAGCCCTGACAGCCAGACTGTCAAGGTACTGCTCATCTAAAATTTCAGATGCGGCAATATAGCCGACAACTTCTCCATTATCCACAGCCACAAGCGAGATAAAGCCGGGCTTGCCAAGGCGGTACCGGAAACTTTCTTCGCTCCAGGCTTCCGCTGTGAAGCACTCCTGCTCAATCTTTACGACAGCCGGAATATCATTCTCAACCATTTCACGGACGGTCATTTTTCCTCGCCCTTTTCGTTTAAGAGCATGGTGTAGAGCTCGGCTTTCGAGAATGGAGTGGTCTTTGCGATTTCCCGGCAGGCGTCTGCACCTCTCATGCCGTTTCTGACAAGCTCCTTGACTTTTTCCAAGGCGTCCTCTTTTGTGACCGTCTCGGGAACCTCTTTTAGCCCCTCAACTATCAGTACATATTCACCCCTCGGCTTTCTGTCATCGTCGTTATAGAGATTCACGGCTTCCGAAAGGGTTGTCCGGATGATTTCCTCGTGAATTTTTGTCAGCTCACGGCAGAGGGTTATCCTGCGGTCTCCGAAAAACTTATATAGATCTCCGAGCGTTTCAACCAGCTTGTGGGGAGCTTCATAGAAGATAAGAGTCCTGGTTTCGTGAGCACATGCCGCGAAAAGCTCGTTTCTCGAACGCTTCGCGACCGACGGGAAGCCCTCGAATGCAAATCTTGACGTGTCAAGCCCGCTCACAGCCAGTGCCGAGATAAGAGCAGTAGGTCCTGGAACCACAGTTACAGGGACGTTGTTTTCGATGCAGAGCCTGACCAGATCCTCTCCCGGGTCGGAAATGCAGGGCATTCCGGCATCGGTAACGACGGCGCAGCTTTCGCCATCAAGAATACGTCTGATGATGCTCTCGCCCGAGTACTTGTGGTTGTGCTCGTGATAGCTGACCATCGGCTTTTTTATGTCGAGGTAGCTTAGCAGCTTTGCCGAGACCCTTGTGTCCTCAGCGGCTATGAAATCAACGCTCCGGAGGACTTCAACAGCCCGGTATGTTATGTCGCCTAAATTTCCGATTGGCGTTCCCACCACAAAAAGCTCTGACATTACTTTTCCTCCAAATCCTGCCGCTCGAATTCGTATAGTCTATAGATTCTCTTCATTTCTTCCGAATAGCTTTCGCCGTTCTCGCCCTTGATGAGCAGGGGCTTTTCGATTCTCATGAAAGGCGACCCTCCGAGTCTACCCTCAACTAAGATAAGCCAAGGCTCGCTCGACTTATCTTTATGAACGGTTCTGAGCCTTTTCGGCTCTATTTTATTCTTTCTCATCGCTTCGATGACGTCCGCAAGCCTTTCAGGACGGTTGCAGATGCAAAGCCGACCGCCATACTTAAGTGAACGTGCTGCGCACTCGCAGACATCGTAGATGGTGCAAGCTGTCTCATGCCGGGCGATTACAGAAGCTTCGGAGTCGTTTCTGATTCCTGCACCGTCCGCTTTATATGGCGGATTGCAGGTGATGAGATCTAACTTCTCAGGCGCAGTCCACTCTTTCAGGTCAGATCTTATAGGAATAATCTTCTTAGCCTCATCAGGAGAAGCCTCAATCGACTTCTCAAGCTGAGTGTAAGCCGTCTCCTGTATCTCGACAGCATAAATCCCCGCCGGCTGATAGTCTCTCGAAAGTAAAAGTGCTATGATTCCGTTACCCGAGCACAAATCGGCTACTTTGTCCTTGTGCCGCGCACCGGCAAAGTTGGCTAAGAGGAAAGCGTCAGTTCCGAATCTGTGCACTTGCGAAATACAGACATTATAGCCTGCTCCCAGGCTCTCATATGAAAACATCAATCTTCACTCTCTTTTGACAGCGTGATAAATTCATCCGCCATCATCTTTAGCTCATCAAATGACCTGAGCGAGCCCGCTCTTTGCCTGAATGTGGAGGCACCGCGGAGCCCTTTGAAGTACCAGCCGACGTTCTTTCTGGCTTCTCTGATGCCGGTGTCCTCGCCTTTGAACTGGATCAAAAGCCCGACATGGCGGAGCATTATAGCCATTCTCTCTTCTACTGACGGCTCATAATAGATAGTGCCGTCGTTAAGATAATCTCTGATCTCTTTGAAAATCCACGGTCTGCCGTTGCTGGCTCTGGCTAATGAAACAAGGTCGCAGCCGGTTTCCTGATACATCCTCTCAGCATCAAAACAGTCGCATATGTCGCCGTTTCCGATTACAGGAACGCTGACAGCCTGCTTGACGTCTCTTATGATGCTCCAATCTGATAAACCGGTGTACATCTGCCGCCGGGTTCTCGGATGGACAGCAATTGCCGCGGCTCCGGCTTCCTCCATCTTGACGGCAAACTCGACAGCGTTGATGTGCTCATCGTCCCAGCCGGCACGGATTTTGACCGTCACCGGACAGTCAGACTCGTCGCACATGGCTTTCACTATGTCCGAAGCAAGCTCGGGAGTCTTCATCAATGCACTTCCCCCGCCCGGGTTCACAACTTTCGGAACCGGGCAGCCCATGTTAATATCTATGAGGTCTGGCTTGTACTTTTTTATGATGCCGACCGCTTTCGCCATGAAGTAGGGCTCCTCGCCGAAAAGCTGGATAGCATATGGTCGCTCAATATCCGTGATAGAGCAGAGCTCCTCGGTCTTGGTGGATGAGTAGCAAAGCCCCTTTGCCGAAACCATTTCACTTGTGAGTAAACATGCGCCATACTCCTTGCAGATAGTCCGGTAAGCTCTGTCCGCCACCGACGCCATCGGCGACAGTGCGCAGCTCCTCTCAATCTCCACATTCCCGATTTTTATAGTCTCCATCATAAGCCCTCATGTTGCAAATAGTCGTACACAGATAGTATATCACACTTTGCGACGTTTGAAAAGAGTTTTTTCTTGCTCTTTCTCCGTTTCAGTGGTATACTATAGGTAACAATTCTTTCGGAGGGAACTATGCTACTGCTTGCTATTGACGGGAACTCGATTCTCAATAGGGCTTTTTACGGGATAAAGGTGCTCACCACCAAGGACGGGTTCTATACGAACGCTGTGACCGGGTTTATGAATACGCTTTTAAGGGAATACAATGAAGTGAAGCCGGATGCTGTCGTGGTCGCATTCGATCTCAAGGCTCCCACTTTCCGGCACCAGAAATGCGCTTTCTATAAGGCTAACCGCCATGGTATGCCGGAGGAGCTGGCAATGCAGCTGCCGAAAGTCAAGGAGCTTTTGACCGACCTTGGCGTGCCTATCATAGAGATTCCCGGCTTCGAGGCGGACGATATTTTGGGTTCGGTCTCAAAGCTCATGTCGGACAATTCGAGTGAGTGCGTGATTCTCTCGGGAGACCGGGATACCTTGCAGCTTGTCGGTGAGAATGTGACCGTCCGGCTGGTCACAACCAGGGAAACCACCCCCTACACTCCGGAAAAGTTCAGGGAAGTCTACGGCTTTGAGCCTATACACTTAATAGATCTGAAAGCACTTATGGGCGACAGCTCGGACAACATCCCCGGCGTTCCCGGCATCGGCGAGAAAACGGCGATGGCTCTACTGGCGCAGTATCCGTCTATAGAAGAGATTTATGAGAATATCGACACAATCACAGCAACGCCGTCCGTGAAGCGCAAGCTTGCTGATGGCAAGGAGTCCGCAGAAACCAGCAAGTGGCTTGCGACAATTGTCCGCGATGCTCCTGTTCCACAAAATCTTTCAGATTATAATAGAAAAGAAACCGACCTCCCCGCCGCCGCAAATCTCCTCAACCAGCTTGAAATGTTCAAAATGATTGATAAGCTTGGGCTCGGGAATATTGAAGTTACTAAAGAGGCTGAAATAATTTCGGATGACTATACCGAAGCTGAACTTACAGGCAATGAAGCTTTCGAGAAGTCGGCTTTCATCCTCTCAGGCAACAGCCTGACCATAAAGCATGGCGGCGATATTTACGTCACCGATGACGAAAAACTCATCTTAAAATACTTTGAATCTCAGGGCGAGAAGATAACCTTTGAAGCGAAATCTGCCTATAAATACTGCTTTGAGCATAGGAGTGAGCTAAAAAATCTCACTTTCTCAGCCGACCTGGCGGGGTATCTTCTCAATTCGCAGTCAAGCGACTACAGCGTTCAGAATCTCTGTGCGGCATATTCAGTTCCATACAGTGATGACGAGAAGTTCGGCGACATTCTCTCGCTTGAGCGGCTTGAAAAAGTGCTCCTTGGGGAACTTGAGAAGACCGAAATGAAGAGCCTTTATTACGATATCGAGCTGCCTTTATGTGAAGTTCTGGCTTCCATGGAGGTTCTGGGAGTCAGGGTCGACGAAAACGGAATCAAGGAATTCGGTGAGAATCTTTCAGGACAGATTTCGGAACTCGAATCCACCATTTACATGCTCTCAGGGCACGAATTCAATATCTCCTCGCCCAGACAGCTTGGAGTCGTTCTGTTTGAGGAGCTAGGGCTCCCCACCGGCAAGAAGAAATCCGCATCCAAGAGCTACTCAACGAGTGCGGATGTCCTGGAGGGGCTCCGGAACTATCACCCGATTATAAACCTGATTCTGGAATATCGGACGCTTACTAAACTCAAGTCGACCTATGTCGACGGGCTCCTCTCGGTCATCTATCCGGACGGCAGGGTCAGGAGCGAATTCAAGCAGACTGAAACGAGAACGGGGCGAATTTCCTCCGCGAATCCGAATATACAAAACATTCCTGTCCGAAAGGAAATCGGCAGGAACATGCGGAAATTCTTTATTGCAAGCGACGGCTACACCCTCCTCGACGCCGACTACTCGCAGATCGAGCTAAGAGTCCTTGCCGCAATGTGTGGGGACAAGAACATGATTGATACGTTCCTGTCGGGAGTTGACATCCACACCCGGACGGCTTCACAGGTCTTCGGAATCCCGGAGGACATGGTTGACGGCGACATGAGAAGAGCCGCAAAGGCGGTCAATTTCGGAATAATCTACGGAATCGGTGCCTATTCCCTCTCGCAGGACATCGGGGTTTCTGTTGCCGAGGCTAAGAAGTATATTGAATCCTATCTCGCGAACTTCTCCGAGGTCGACCGGTTCATGAATGAGACGGTGGAGTTTGCTAAAGAGAACGGGTATGCGGTGACTATGTTCAATCGCCGTAGATATATCCCCGAGTTGAAGAACGCTAACAAGAACGTCCAGGCTTTCGGCAAGCGCGCTGCGATGAACGCTCCGATTCAGGGAACAGCCGCCGACATAATAAAAATAGCGATGGTAAAAGTTTACCACCGCCTTAAGGCTGAAAATCTCGACGCAAGACTAATATTGCAGGTTCATGATGAACTGATTGTTGAGGCAAGTGAGGATTGCGCCGAGAGAGCCGCAAAAATCCTCCGTGAAGAAATGGAATCCGCCGTCAGACTTGCAGTGCCGCTGACAGCAGATGTGCACGAGGGGAAAAGCTGGTTTGAGACTAAGGAATGATAAATGCAGGTGAATCCACAATTTCATCCGCCCCAGCCGATTCGAGTTCTTCCCTCGATCCATAGCCATAGGTTACGCCTATACATGGGATGCCATTCGAGTGCGCACCTTTGATGTCATAATCTCGGTCACCAATCATTACAACCTGGGATTTATCAGAAATGCCCAGGCGTTCCATCGACTCGGCAATTACCTGCGCTTTGGTCATCGATTCATCGCCAAGCGGGATGCCGCAAATATCTTTAAAATACTCGGAAAGCTCAAACTTTTCGAGTATCTTTTTTGCATAGACCTCCGGCTTGGAGGTGGCAACCGCCTGGATATAGCCAGCCTGGCGGAGCCTTTCAAGTGCTTCCGGGATGCCGTCATAGACGCTGTTCTCGAAGATGCCCTTGTCGGCGTAGTAGGTTCTGTAAATCTTTATAGCGTTGTCTACTCCCGCTTCGTCCATCCCAAGGTAAACCCCGAACGATTCCCGAAGCGGCGGACCAACGAACTTAAGAAGTGCCTGGTCGTCCCAGCCGGCGATGCCGAGCTCATTGAGACAGTATTTAAGAGAATTGACGATTCCCCGAGCCGAGTCTGTGAGAGTCCCGTCGAGGTCGTAGAGGATATATTTTATTTTGGACTTATCAAGTGTTATCATTCCGGTTCTCTCCCCAATGTATATCTATGTCGAGGGTGTCCATGTCGCGCTTGCCATACACAACTCGAGATATTTCTACCGTTTCAGATTCATCGTCAACATGATAGAAGATGCAGAAATTATCAACAGGCACCATTCTCAAACTGCTTCCTCGGAAAGACTCATTGTCATAAAGTCTGTACCTCTCAGGCATGAAGTCAAGGCTATAAATACGCTTTTCAATTCTGCATATCTGATTATAAGCGGCTTGAGGAGCGTGCAAGTCACAAATATATGCAGCAATCTCTTTTAGATCTACCTTTGCAGGCTCCGATACTATTACTTCATAAGTCACCAGCCGAACTCCTCTCGTATTTCTTTAAATACTTCTTCTGCGGGTTGCGATCTACCCTCTCGAATAGCCTGAAATCCCTTTTCGATTTCTTCGGCAAACTGCTCATCTGTCCATTTAGTCATATCAAGATGTGGCGGACCGGGGAGCTTGACGTCAAAAGGCAGACCTCCGCAGAAGATAATCTGCTTATAGAACATGTTGATTGCGCTTGAAGAAGACACTCCGAGAGAAGAAAGAATCTGCTCTGCTTCCTCTTTTACCTCTGGTTCGATACGAACATATAAATTAGCCGACTTTCCTGCCATTAGAAATCATCCTTTCAGTATTTTATACTTCTATTATACTCTTTTGTGCGCACAATAGCAATACAAAAATTAGATTTTACAGATTGTTCACAATATACTATCCACACCCCCAGTTCGCCGTCAGGTGAACTGTTGCACATACTTCATCGCCCCCACCAGTTCCTCAAACGTCCCGAACGAGCTTCTATAGAGTTCCAGCATTATTGAGCCGGAGAAGCCAACGTCCCGGAGGGCTTGGATAAATCTTTTAGTGTCGATGTCGCCTTTGCCGGGGAGGGTGCAGGTGGATTCAGAATTATGGTCGGAAAAGTGGATGTGCTTGATGTTAGGGGAAAGTTCTTTTATGAAATCATACGGGTCGTAGCCGCGGCGGACGGCTTGCTTGGTATCCAAAACGAAGCTCACTTCATCGCCCAGGGCTTTCTTCATAGCCACAAGCTGCTCAAGAGCTCCGGTTGTGCAGCGGTAGACATTCTCCTGCAACACAGTTTTGCCGTACTCTTTTGCAACTGAGTTGAGCCGGCGGTAGCCCTCTATAACTACCTCGTCGGGACCTTTGTCCTGGTTGCCGTGGAGGATGAGGTACTCAGCTCCTAAGATATCCATCGCCTCGAAATATCTTCTGTGATAATCAAGGAAGTCCTGGATTCTGCGCTCATAGGGAGTGTAGAGCATGTATGTATCGATTGCTGCTGTGAACGGGTGAACCGATTTGCAGGTGCAGCCGTAGTCGTCCATCATTTTCTTGAGTTCACGGACATACTCCGGCTTGGTTTCAGAGTGGGTGTTGAGGAAAATCTCAACGTGCCGGACTCCGAGGTCTAAAAGCCTTTTGAGAGTTATCTCGGGATATTCGGGATAGCCGCACGCCACCGAAACTCCTACTTCTATTTTCTTACTGGTATCTGTGACTGGCACTACTATCCCTCCTGAAAAAATGAGCGGTGCAAGAGTTCCCTGCACCGCTTGTTGTGCCGGAAAACCGGCTTATTTTGACTTCTTGGAAGACTTTTTCTTGCTGGGAACTGCCGTATTAGCGTTTTCAGCCAGAGCCTTTTCAGCGTTCTTTCTGTCGATATAACCCTGCCACGAGGTCCAGAGTGTCGGAGCTATGCAGTTGGATGAATATACACCCGAAAGAAGTCCGACGAGAAGCGGGAATGCAAAGCTTACTATCGAATCGACATTAGCGAACAAAGCTACTACGCAGATTGAAGCAACTGCTATAACAGTTGTTACGGTTGTGTGAACCGAACGACCGAACGACTGGCTTACACTCATGTTTACGAGCTCATCCAGGCTCTTTTCAGTTCCGTAGAGGTTTCTGTTCTCACGGATTCTGTCGTAGATGATGATTGTTGCGTTGACAGAGTAGCCGAGGATTGTGAGAAGAACGGCTATGAAGTTCGAGTCGATGTCGAATCTCAAAATAGTTGTGCAAGCAAATACGAAGAACATGTCGTGCATAAGTGCAACAACTGCGCATATACCTGCTACCCAGCCGCCAATCTTTCTGAATCTGAAGCCGATGTAGACGATCATGACTATCATCGAAACCAAGACTGCAACCATGCACTTTCCGAAGAAGCCGCTACCGGTTGACGGGTTAACGTCCTGGGAGCTGTAGAGTGTCAATGAACTTGAAGCATAGGTCTCTTCAAGAGCATCGGTGAGTTCTGCCTGAATCTCGGTGTCCATACCGGTTGAATTTGCAAAGCTAAGAGAGATTGTCTCGCTTCCGTCGGAAACGCTTTCACCGTAGGAAATCTCGCAGGACAGACCGGTTATCTCCTGAGCGGCGGATGCTATAGCATTTCCGTCAACATCACCTGTGTAGGAATAAGTAATGATTGTACCGCCCTTGAACTCGATTGCAACGTTTACTCCAAGAATAACCGCAAGAAGCAGGGTTATAACTATAACTGCTACAGAGAAGATATAGAAGTACTTTTTCTTCCCGACTACATCAAAGGTTTTCGTCATTCTTAACACCTCCGTACAGTTCAGGATTTCTTAAGCCTTTCCATCTTGAAAGGGAGCCAAGCATAAGTCTTGAGCAAAGAACTCCGAATATGAAGTTCATTATAACGCCGACAAGGAGGGTGTAACCGAACGAATAGATTGTGCCCTCAATTGTTGTCGGGAACATGAAGTAAAGCGGCTTCATGATGGTTGCGATGATGCTGTCAGACGGTCCGAAAGCACCCATAAGTATGATTGCAACGAACACGATTGTGATATTACCATCAAAGATTGCTCTCCATGCTTTCTGGTAGCCGTGATCTAAAGCTGTGTCAAGAGTCTTTCCATTACGAAGCTCTTCCTTGACTCTTTCAAACGTAACAACGTTTGCATCGACGCCGATACCGACCGCAAGGATGATACCTGCAATACCGGGGATGGTGAGTGTAACGCCGGAGATATTTCCGAAGAATCCGGTTACACACGCAACGGTTCCGACAACCTGTCCGAACAGGCAGATTGAAGCAACAACGCCGGGGAGCTTATAGGAAACTATAATGTAGATGCAGATGATGATGAATGCAACCAAGCCTGCTATAAGCATTGTGTTCTTCGCGCCCTCGCCCATTGAAGCTGAGATTGAGCGGAAGTTGGATGCCTCAAGAGCAAACGGCAGAGAACCTGCGCTGATCTTTTCGGCAAGCTCGCTCGCCTCTTCATAGGTGAAGTCGCCAGTGATCTGGCACTCACCGTCGGTGATGGCGGAGCTTACTGTCGGGTAGGAGATGCAGGTGTTATCCATCCAGATGGAGATTATGCCCTCCTCCTCGGCAAGACGGGTGGTTGCTTCTGCGAACGCTTCGGTTCCCTCTTCGTTGAGTACTAATGCTACTCCATACTCATAGGTTCCGTCGCTGTCCTCCCAGAAAACAGCCTGGGCTGATGTGACCATGTCACCGGTGAGGATGATGGTGTCTGCGGTAGTGCCCGAGGGGTTGCCGTAGTCGTCGGTTTCATAGCCCTCGCGGAATGTGAGCTCAGCGGTTTCTCCGAGCTCCTGAACTGCTTCCTCAGGGTCGAAATCTTCCTCATCCGATTGCCACGGGAATCTTACAATAATGTCACTGTTTGAGTAGTCAACATAAACCTCATAGTCTGTGATACCGAGGTTTACAAGTCTCAGCTCCAGAGCGGTTTTTGCCGCATCGAGCTCATCCTGGGTCGCTTCAACGTCCTCAGCGGGAGAGAATGTAACCTCAACACCGCCGCTGATATCAATACCCCAGCGGATATCACTTACAGACTTGATGACAGTCGTAGTGATGTCGCCATAGTAAGTGCTGATACCAAAGATGTTAAGCAGCGTGAAAACCACCAACAGCGCAACAACAATAAAGAATACAGGCTTTTTTATGTGCCGCACTTCTGTTGCCTCCTTAGAATAATTTGTTAGTCAATGCTGTACTGAATATCCTAATCTAAGGCGGACAGCTCAGACGGCATAATCCGCACCTTATGGTGCGATACTTTATTAGTATAGCCAAAACCAGGCAAAAAGTCAATAGGTAGAGGGGAAATTTTCACTCTGCTGTCTACAGATATACTTGTTCATAAGTTCATGTACAAGCTTCTCTCCGTCATTTTTCCGTAACTATTGACTTTTTCTTTCATTTATGCTAGAATTGACGGGAAAGTGAGGCGATTAAGGAAATGAGACCCTTCAATTATTCCGAAATCAAGAATCAGAAATGGGATTCCGAGATACTTGGACTTATTGCGGCAATATATAAAGAAGCAGGAAAACAAGAGCTATATCTGAAGCAGCGTCCTGACGAATTGGAAAAGCTCGTTGAGATTGCAAAAATTCAGAGTACCGAGGCATCCAACGCAATCGAGGGCATCGTAACTACCAACACGAGAGTCAAGCAGTTGGTGGAAGAGAAAACTACACCGAGAAACCGTGATGAACAGGAAATTGCGGGATACAGAGACGTTTTGAACATCATACACGAAAGCTTTGACGCTATTCCGATTACACGGAACTATATACTCCAGCTCCACAAAATCATGTACAGCCATATGAACAACCCTATGGCAGGTCAGACGAAAAATGTTCAGAACTATATCAGTGCAACCTATTCTGACGGTCACTCGGAAACGCTGTTTACGCCACTTGCTCCTTATGAAACGCCGGAAGCGTTGGACAGGATTTGCGAAGAATACAATCGGGTCATAGGAAACCTTGAAGTTGAGCCTTTGATTGCGATTCCCACTTTTATTCACGATTTTCTCTGCATACACCCTTTCAATGACGGAAACGGCAGAATGAGCCGTCTTCTTACGACTCTGCTTCTTTATCGCAACGGCTTTTATGTCGGAAAATACATCTCTTTAGAGGCAAAAATCGCTAATAATAAGAGCCTTTATTATGACGCTTTGGGTCAGTCGCAAGACGGCTGGCACGAGGGAACTGAGGACAAAACTCCGTTCATAAAATATCTCTTAGGCACGATTCTTGCAGCATACAGAGATTTTGAAGACAGATTCTCCATAGTGGAGAAAAAACAGCCAGCAATCGAGATGGTACGGAAAGCCACGTTACAGAAAATCGGCAAGTTCACAAAGCAGGATATCAGAGAGCTGTGCCCGTCAATAAGTGATAGCTCCATTGAACGCTCATTAAGAAAGCTGGTAGAACTTGGCGAGTTGAATCGAGAAGGTATAAACAGCGGTACCAAATACTACCGTCTGAACTGAATTTCCGTCATCAGTATAGCTTCTCCGTCATCAAGCGTCAATTTGACGGAAGCACCTATAATATGACGGATAAGCACCTATCTTGGGTAGGTGCTTTTATCGTGATATACTTTCTTAAATGCTTCTGAAAACATTAAGTTTTCCTTAATTTTTTGCGCCAACATCGGTTGGTGTGTTGACAAGTTACCCCAATAAATGCTATAATCATTACATTATTAAAAGTAAGGGGGACTTTTCATGAGTTCTATCACACAAAATTACAATGCAGCTTTCGAGATTCTGAAGAAGAAGCCGATTCTCCTCTGGGGACTGTCGCTTCTTAGTAACTTCATTATCATCATCGTTTCCCTTTGCGGGGGCGTCGCGATTATTTCCGTTCCGGTTTCGCTTGTTCTCCAGGCAAGCCTTTCTGTCCTCTATCTTAAAGGCATAAGAGGCGAGGGCGTTGAGACCAAAAACATCTTCTCCGGCTTCACAAGCGCAAAGCAGGCGGTTCACGTCGCTGGCGGTATGCTCTGGATGGAGCTCTGGATTCTCCTCTGGGGACTTATCCCGATTGTCGGATGCATCTTCGCAGTCATCAAGACCTATGAGTACGCATTCACTCCCTACATCCTCATCACCCGCCCTGAAATAGAGGCTATGGACGCTCTCAAGGAGTCAAAGAGACTCTCCAAGGGATTCAAGGGCAAGATGTTCGGAGCTCAGGCTCTCGTAATTGCGGCAATCGCAGTTTGCGCAATTATTTTGGGTGTATTCTCCGCAATCCCGTTCATCGGCGGCTTGTTCGGAATCATCCTCTTCCTCCTCATCATTGCAGTAGCTGCATTCTGCCCGATCTTCTTCGGTCTTGTGAGTGCTAAGTTCTATGAGGATGCGCTGTACGCTGCCGCTCATCCCGTAGCACCTCAGCCGCAGCCTATGCCTCAGCCTCAGCCACAGCCCATGCCCCAGCAGTCAGTTCCGTACAATTTCGACCCCTACACCGGTCAGCCGATAAATCCTCAGCCGGCACCTGCACCTCAGCCTGAAGCGGCTCCTTCTCCGGAAGTTCCGACTGATGAACAGAATTGATTTAAGCCCCTCCGCCTACCGCGACCCATGGTTGGCGGAGGGAATTCAGCTTGACCGGGCTATCGGCTTCTTCCCGAGGGAGTTTTACTGCCTCGACAACTACAGTGCCAATAAGATTGAGTACGATGGCTGGGTCTATGGGACGGTCGAGGAGGCTTACCAGGCGAGTGCTTTCAAGGGCGTTGCCGAGGATGTTGTGGAGCTTATCCGAAACGCTAAATCGCCATATGAAGCGAAGCAGATTTCTCTTGCGAATAAAGACCGCAAGCGTCCCGACTGGGACACGGAAAAGGTCGTCGTGATGGAAGAGCTTCTCCGCGAAAAGGTCAGGCAGCACCCATACGTCAAAGAAATGCTCCTTAAAGCTAAGGACTATGTCATCGTCGAGGATTCCCCGAAAGATTCATATTGGGGCTGGGGATTGAATCGCGACGGTGAGAACAACATGGGTAAGCTGTGGATGAAGATCCGTGACGAAATCCTCAGCGAAAATAGTTGAGCATAATATGTACACAAAGCCGGGATCACATGAACCCGGCTTTTTCTTTATAGCCTCGTCGCTATAAAATATATCACCCCATAGACCACCCCGGCAGCTGTTCCATAGAGGATAACCGGTCCTGCGATGGTGAATATCTTTGTTCCGACGCCTAAGACCCAGCCCTCGGTCTTGAATTCTATCGCTGGGGAGGCTACGGCGTTCGCAAACCCTGTTATCGGGACGAGAGTTCCCGCTCCGCCATGCTTGGCAACCTTGGGATATAGTCCGAAACCGGTCAGGATTATCGAGATTAGCACCAGGGTTATCGAGGTGAATGCCGCAGTCTCGTCCTCCGACATGCCAAAATACCTGTACAAATCGCTTATCCCCTGCCCTATAAGGCAGATAAGCCCACCTATAAGAAAGGCTTTCGGGACATTAAACCAGGCTTTCGACGGCTGCTCTGCATCTTTCGCCAGTTCAGAATATTGTTTGTTGGATAGGTTCATACTCACTACTCCTTTTTGGAGATAGTTTGTGTAGGAAAAAGATATTTATACAAAAAAGCTCTCCCGCAGATATCTGCGAGAGAACTTATTTTGTTTGAAATTATCCAACCAAACCGGATCTCGCCAAGCCTTCGGTGAAGTACTTCTGTAAGAAGATGTACATGACCAGAATAGGCGTGATTGATAGTAAGCACCCGGCTTCGAGCCAAACAATCTTTCGCCTGGTTCCAACCTGTGCGTTGTTGAACAGCTGGGCATCGAGCGTTGCCGACAGCTTTTGAAGCTGAAGTGCGACTGTGTGGTTGTTGATGAAGAACGTGGATGAAATGTAGTAGTCGTTCCAGTACCAGACTATCGAGAACAGGAATACTGTCAGGAATGCGGACGATGCATTCGGGATCATTACCCGGATGAACGTCTTGAACGGTCCGCAGCCGTCGAGGTATGCGGCATCTTCGAGCTCCATCGGGAGTCCTCTGAAGAACTGACGGAAGATGTAGATGAAGAGTCCTGAACGTATACCATTTGCCAGGATTGCCGGCACGTACATTACAACCTGATGGTCAATCAGCGATATGTAGTGCGAGCCGTTCGACGCCGTGTTGATGGCAATTCCAAGGAACGTCGTTGCACCTGCGCCTGCAGCAACCTCTACAAGACCGAACATCTTGAAGTATGCCCACTGGAGATACAGAGGGATAACCGTGATCTGCGGAGGAACGATAATCTGCATGATTACGATTCCGAACATGATTCCCTTGCCCTTGAAGTTGAATCTCGCGAAGCCATATCCTGCCAGGCAGCAGCTTACAACTGAGAGAAGCGAGCAGACTATGTTGAGTCTCAAGGTGTTGAGGAGCGTTGCACCGAAGTCCATAACGTCCCAGACATCCTGCAAGTTAGACAGTGTCAATGACTTGGGGATCCATACTACTGACGGGTCGTTCATCTGTGCATTCGGTCTGAAAGCGGTCGAAAGCATGTAGATGAGCGGATAGAGGATTACGAAGCCGAGTCCGAAGAGAATGAGGAATCTGGCTATCGGCCAGACGACTCCCAAAATTCTTCTCCTGCGGAGATACCCCAGGTATTTGGGATCGAGCTGACGTTCGTCGAGAGTGCCGTTCTTCTTGGCTTCCTTGTACATCTTCTCTTTTTCTTTAAGATGCTGTCTGCGCTCCTTTTGGAAGAGCTTTTCAGCCTTTTCGGTACTCATTTCTTTCTTCTTGCGAGGCTTCTTTTCCTTTGCGGCTTTGACCTTCGCAGGCTTCTTCTTGGCGGACTTTTCCTCTGTGGGCTCTTCCGTAACTGCTTCTTCCACTACGGTTTCTTCAGCTGCGGTTTCCTCCAAGGCTTCCTCCACCTTGACGACTTTATCTTTCTTTTCTTTAGCCACTGTGATCCCCCCCTTTATACTTCGTAGTAAATATGCTTGTTAATGATAGCGAGTACAATTCCAAGGACTACAATTACAATCAGGAAGTAAATCCACGCGAGTGCAGCAGAGTAGCCGTGGTTCCAGTCGGACGCTTCGGATAGAACCAGCGTCATGACTTCGTTGTCGGTATCAATGAACGAGTCAACAATCGTATAAACAAGGTTTGTAACGATCATCGGGCTGATGTAAGGAAGAGTGATCTTCCAGAAGAACTCCCATGAGGTTGCACCCTCGATGGATGCCGCCTCTCTTGCGGAAACAGGAATGTTCTGCAAGGCTGAGAGGAAGATGATGATCTGAATACCTGAGTTCCAGACGAGATTGAATACGTCGGAAGTAATCAGGCTTATCATTTCAGTAATCTGGTCGCTGATGCTGTAAATTCCCAGGAATGACAGGAGCTCACCCGCCATATCCGTCTCGAACATTGTCGAGAATGCTTCTGAACCACCGGAATATCCGGAAGTATCCATATCACCATTGATGATGCTCATAACAGGTCCGGTTGCGATGATAACCGGCAGGAAGAAGATTGCACGGGCGAATGTTCTTCCATGGAACTTCTGATTGAGTATTACCGCTACGAACATCGAGAAGATGATGATTATCGGCGTTGACCAGAGTGTGTCCCTAAGAACACTAAGAAGCGCGGTTGTGTAATCGGTGTCGACTGTGAACGCATCAATGTAGTTCTGGAGTCCTACAAACGTGGTCTTCATGACGCCTACGGTTACCTCTGTCGTGTTGACAGAGTACCAAAGCGATGTGATGAGCGGTCTCAGGAAGAGCCAGATGGTTCCTACAATCCAGATGGCAAGGAAGCCGTAGCCATACAACGCTTTACGCCTCTCGTAAGGGATTTTCATACCCTTGACTTTCTTCTCTTTCGGAGGCTTGGCGGATTTCTTTGAAGCCTTGCCTGTGGTTTCGACTACTGCCTCTTCAACTGTTTCGTTTACGGTTTCCTCAGCAGGAACCTCTACCTCAGCGGCTTCATTTACTACTTTATCAGCCATTCAATATCCCTCCCTCGTCAACATAGTCTGAATAGTTATAGGTCTTTCCGTTCGCCGTGATTTCTCCGGTTGAAAGGTTTACTGTTGTCACAACGCCATTTTCATAGGTTGTTGTTATAACTGAACCATCAACCACATATCCGGTGATAACGGAATCGGAAACGGTTGAGAGAATCTCACTTGCCAGCTCATACTCTGCAGCTGCCTGTTCAAGCCAGCCTTCATAGTTTGCATAGTAGAGATTGATGTAATCGGTATCCTCGATCTCGGTTGTCTCCTCATAGATGAACGTGTACTTGACGTAAGAACCGGAAGCAATCGCTCTTAAGAAGAGCTCCTGTGAATCCGCTGAGCCGTTGATGGCTTCGGTGGAGTAAGGAATGTAGCCATGGAGTACAATCTGTACGAACGGTACGTCCTCATCGACAATCTTGAACTGGCTCGACTGGAGCGTCAGGTTCTCGATTACATCGACATAAGCAAGCAGATAGGCGTTCGGGGAGTCCGCTATAATGCTGTCGGTAACTTCTGCAACCGACTTGTAGTAGTCGATGATGTACTGAGCTGTGTCTTCTCTGTTGGTTCTGTTCTTGTTTGAATAGTCGCCCCAGAGAGTGTAAGCATAGGCTCCGAGTCCGACGCCGGGCAGGTCATACTTGGCTAGGTTCTTCGTTACCTTCTTTGAAAGCTTCGATATAGATCTCGGTGAGAGAAGTGCGGAAGCAACTCCGTCATTCGGTGTGCCGTAGGCTATATTGTATTCGTAAGGTCTTGCATAAGACTTGGATACACGGTATGCTGTGTTGAAGAGTGTCCAGAAGCCGTTGCCATTACTTGAGAACGTGTAGTCGGTGATCGAAGCATAGAACTCAGCATTGATGCTCTCGCAATACTCGATCAGGTCTTCAAGATCGCTCTTGCCTCCGAGGACTGATGCAACGCTGTCTGCCGTGTCAAGCTTGTCTGTCATCGAATCGGTTGTCCAGTCGTTGTAGTTTACGACAAACTGGTCAACTCCGAGCTCTACGAGCTGCTCAAGAATCTCAGCCGCCTGATCAAAGGTGGTGAAAGCGGTCTTGAGGTTAACAGGGATACCAAGGATTGACTTAGACTTGAGTGTTCCGCCATAGAACTCTACGAAGAGAGGTGCATAGTCGGATTCGGTCTTCTGTGTGAGACCCTCTTCTTCGATGAGGTAGTCTCTGTAGACGTCAGCTATTTCGGTGTAGGTTACTTCTTCCTCTTCGGAGGTTACCCAGTAGTATCTTACGCCGAGCTTATCAGCTGCTATTGTTCCGTCGCCCTTTTCAAACATGATGATTGAAGAGGAGTCGCCAGACATGCTGTAGGTGTCGGTTGAACGGAGTGTGAATGAGAAGTAGCAGTAGTTATAAGCTGCGTTGTCGTCCGAGTTGTAGGCAACAGCTGCGTTTATGGAAGCGAATGTGTCGCCATCGGTTGCAACCATTACAAGACCGTCGCTTCCCTGAACCATAGCCATAACAGGAAGTGAAACCTGTTCAGTTTCGTCAGGCTGATTGTCCTTTATATCCGTGGTGTCTCTGCCATAGATGTAGGACGAAATGTTGGAGTAGTTCGACTTGCCGTTGTTGAGGTTGATTCTAGCACCGGAGCCATCCGGGATGAGCATGTAACCGGTTGCCTCGGTGTCAGCAGCACCGAAGTAGGGGTTCATTGCAAGCTCTGTCAGGATGAGAACGTCGGAATCGGATTCCTGGGCATCCTCGCCATCAACATAGCCGGCTCTCTCATTTATCTCTGAGGTGTTGATGTAGCAGTAGAGATAAGTGTCTTCGAGAACGTAATAAACCGGAACTGTAGACTTTGCGCTGGAGAAGTTGTAAGTGACCTTGACGCCGTTGTCGATGAGCTCGAATGTGGTGTCTTCATCACTTGTCGACTGTCTGTAGGAGTAGATGTAAGCCGAGATAATGAGGTCGGTTGCATTGCCATACTTGACAGCGATGTTTGACAAACGGTTCTGCTGGAGTGAAGACTTGCTTGTTGCGTCGTCCAAAAGTGCGTTAACGCAGTTTGACCACCAGACCTTGCCGGAAGACTTGACGTAAATGCCGATTCTCTCATACTCTCTGTCGAGATACATGATAGCTTCGTCATTCTCTGCGACTACCTCGCAGCGGGCGATTTCTTCATCGTCGGTGACGTAGGCGACAGTCTCTTCTTCCTCTTCCTCTTCGGAATCGGAATCCTCTTCTTCAGAAGCTTCCTCTTCATCGGACTCTTCTTCGGAATCCGGGTCATCGCCGGGGTCTTCTACCTCTTCTTCCTCTTCTGCTTCTTCCTCCTCGGATGCTTCAGCCTCAGCATCTTCATCCTCTGATTCGGTCTCTTTGACCTCCTCACTTACTGCCGTAGCTTCTTCTTCCTCATCCTCTGCCACAACCGAGAAGACGGTCATCGACATGAGCATGGAGATTACAAGCAGTCCGGCGATTAATCTGAGTAATGTTTTCTTCATATCAGTTTACACTCACCTTTCTGCTCTAGCTTCTCACTCTATACAGAAGCTCTGTATAAATGGTGTAGAAGAAGACGTATACCTGCTGGAAGAGCGACAGAAGCAGTACGAACAAGCAAAGGATAAGTAACATACCGACAAGTGTCAGAACTATGCAGACGAATGTTTTTGTGTAGGAATACTGGTGGCACGCTTTCATTCCGGTCACTAACAGGACTGCTGTCCATCCGATTCCAACGTAGAATATCGCGCTGGACCAGATTGACTCGTCGAGAGTCAGGAAGTAGGTCATGAGTGTTGAAACGATCGTGCAGACGATGTAGGGAACCAATGCATATGCCGTGTAGATGGCGATTCTACGCATGTTGCCCTCGCCGTCGAGAAGCGTACAGAACGACCAGTTTGCTACTACCCAAGTGATATAGATGATAACACTCTGGGTGATTATCGGGACGATGTTGAATACGTCCGAATACGCCGCCATGTTGAATGCGAATCCGCCCATACGCTGATTCACTATCTGAGCAATGAGGAGGAAGAACACGATTACTACGGTGATGACCATGGAGCCTTGCTTCTTCCATCTCATATCCTCATAGCCCTCTGTCGGGTGGAAAATGACGTGCTTCAGCCACTGAATTGGCGTCATATCATAGACCATTTGCTGCTCCTCCCTTCTTCTTTGTTACTGCGCCTACAATCTTGTTTGCAAGCGTCTTTATGCCATTTCCGATAAGTCTGAATAACCTCTTCCAGAGATGATCGGGAATCTTGCCTCTCTTCTGAAGCATTTTCACAACGAGGTAAAGAACAATCAGAACCGCGATAACGATGATCGCCGCAGTGAAGTTGTTTCTTATGAGATCTTTACGATAATACTCAAACGCCTTATCGTAGTCCTCATCATCGAAACCTGCCTTGAGGTACTTCATAGCTTCCTGATATTCATCCTGGTTGAGAAGTGCTCTACCGATTGCGACGTAAGCCATGTTGTAGTTACCGTCGCGCTTGAGGATTTCTTTCCAGAGTGCAAGTGAATCTTCGTAAAGACCCTCGTTATACATTTCATTGGCTTCGTGAACATAGGAGCCGAAGAGTGTTTCCGAGAAGACGGTTATGTCGTTGTTACGTCCATCAAGGATGTAAACCTTGTCGCCATATGTCTCAATTGCGTTCGGGTTGTCGAAGCCGCCGTTCTGGTCTTCCTGGTCGCATCCGAAGATGAACAGGAGGTTGAACTCACGGTCATACTGGAAGATACGTCCTGAGGTGTAGTCAAGGATATTGACGATTCCGTTGTCGCCGATTGCGATATCGGTAAGACGGGTGGAATATGTCGTTCCGGAGTAGGTTACTGATGTCTGGTCACCGAATACTATCTCGGCACCGTTTTCAGTACGGGAAATGATATTCTCGCCTGCGGGGTTCAGCTTCTTTACCGCGTCGGTTGTGGTGTTGGCAGCCTCGGTTACGGTGTAGATGAAGCCCTGCTCGTCGATGTCGAAGTTAGCGTACTCAACAGGAGTTGCCTTGGTAAGTGTTGCCGACTGGGATTCGGTTGCAATCCTTCTCCACATCCTGTTGATTACAACAGTAGCTGTAACCTCAACCTTGTTGGCTCCGAAGTAGCCAAGGAAAGATCCTGATGCTGAGTACATGATAGCACCGCTGTTTACTGCCGGGCAAATGATGTAGACGTTCTTTGCGGCGTCAACCAGAACCTTGGTGCAGTAGAACGATACTGAATCGTAGAGCTCTGATTCAGGGCGAGTGTATTCCATGATAATCTCGCAATCCTGATTGCACTTTATAACTCTCTGGTTGTCTCTGTCGGCGATGTACATGATGCCGTCTTCGTCAACATAGATTCCGTAAGGGCTCTTTAAGGTGTTAGCCTCGGTTACTTCAACCGTGCCGTCTTCAAGGGTGGTCTCGGTTGTCATCGAGCTTCCCGTGAAGGTCTTGTAGCAAGCAAGGAGGTTAAATTCGAGGTCAGTCTTGATTATACGGTTGTTGCCGGTGTCAACTATGTACCATTCCTCCGTACTTTCACAGAGGAAGAAGTCCTTGGCGTCTGACAGCGTAGCCGGTTCATCTTCACTGATGAAGAACTCGCTGTCGGGATCAGAAAGCTGATCCAAACCTATATCCGCGCCGGTTATCGTGTCTGTGACCTGATAACCGTTCTGAGAGGGAACCGCCTCTTTCCACGCGTTATAGTTGTAGGATGTGTACGGGTCGTCGGCAAATGCTGTCACAGCCATTGTGACTGTCAGCATTATCGCGACGAACAAACACAGCACTTTTTTGATATTTATATGTGTCACTGCTTATCACCTGTCTCCTTTTCTATAGTAGTCATGCCTCAGGCTTTGCCTGTAGGCTTAATCCTTCATACCTGAGCTTGCCATGGTTTCCATAACGTTGCTCTGTGCTACAAGGAAGATGATAAGCGGAGGGAGCATAAGTACTACAGCCGAAGCGTAGATGATGCCCTGACGCGAGATACCGGAAGCTGCCAACTGGTTCATGATTGTCGGAAGAGTCTTTAACTGCTCCTCATAAACGAGTGAACCGCCCTGAATGTTCCATGCGCCCTGGAAGACGTAGATGATAAGGGTTGCGATTGCAGGCTTCTGGTTCGGGATGATTACCTGCCAGCAGATGCGGAAGTGTCCCGCACCGTCAACCTTGGCTGCATCTATGATGGAGTCGTTGATGGTTGACATACTCTGACGCATGAGGTAAAGACCCATTGATGTTGCAATATTCGGGAGGATCAATGCCCAGTAGGTGTTGATGAGTCCCAATGCTGCGATGACTATGTACTGCATGATCCATGTCGCTGTCGAGGAGAAGAGAAGTGCTGTTACAATGATCTGGTTTAAGGCATTGTATCCGGGGAACTTGCACTTCGACAGTCCATATGCTGCACAGCAAACTACGAAAACGTGGATTACCGAGATAACAACTGTGATGAATACCGAGTTGAAAACGTATCTTGAGAACGGAACCCAGAGGTTACCAGCAACCTTGAAGAGGTTTGAGAAGTTCTCCATCGTCGGATTGATTACATAAAGTCTCGGTGGGAAAATGAAGAGCTCACTGATAGGCTTCAAAGACTGGATGATAGAGTAGTAGAGCGGGAATATCATGAATATTCCGAGGAGTGCCAGGAGGATGAAGATCATTATGTCTCCGCCAAGGGAGCCGTTGATGTGCTTGCCCTTTGACTTCTTGACGTGAACGGTCTCGATCTTTATCTTAGCCTGTCTCTTCCTGAGCTTTTCTACTTCTTTGGCCTGCTTCTTGGCGAGCTTTTCCTGATTTTCTCTTATATCAGATGCCATACATTTCCACCCCCTTAATCATCAGTATACTTGCTTAGGATCGTACGGATAAAGTGGTTCGTTAAGAGCATTACCGCGAAGAGCACCAAGCATATCGCACTTGAGTAACCCATTTCGTAACGAATCGTACCATAGTCCTGAGCGTGGTTCATGATTGTGTGAACTGCGTAGTCGGTCGAGGGGAGTCCGCAGAGCGTTGAACCTACTGTACCGCAGGTGAAAGCTCCGGAAATAGCCAAGACTGCTGCGAACAGAAGTGAGGGTCCCATCGCAGGAATTGTGATGGTGAAGAGCTCCTGGAATCTGTTCTGAATGCCCTCGATAGCACCCGCTTCATAGAGAGAGTTATCGATATTCTGGAAGCCGGCTCGCAAAGCAAGGAAGCCTGCACCCATTGACGACCAGAGCTGGACGACGATTACAACCCCCATCATATAGCTCGTGTCCGTCAGCCATTGTATGGCGTTGTTTATGATTCCCATGTCCATAAGAATCGAGTTCAGATATCCGTAGGAGTCACCTGAGAAGATGAGCTGCCAGATTACGTATGCCGACGGCGTCATTGACGGAGCGTAGAATACGAATGTGAAGAATACCTTGAAGAACGGATTCATTTCGTTGATGAGCCATGCGAGTAAGAAGCTCAATACATAGGAGAACGGACCGGTGAATACTGCGAATATGAGCGTATTCTTGATAGCTGTCAGGAATACATCATCATTTACAAACAGCGAGTAGAAGTTCTGAAGTCCGATGTACCTCGGTGTCTGTACGAGGTTGAAGTTCGTAAGACCCAGAGGAAGCGTCATGATAACAGGAACCAGTGTAAAGATGGTAAACAGAATGAAGAACGGAAGCATCATCAGGTATACAGTTTTATTCTGCTTGATGAGGTGCCATGTATAGGCGGCTTTGCTCTCAGTGTTTATCGGCTTGACGGCTGTTTGCTCTTTTTTAGCCTTTGCCATGAAACTTTCTCCCTCCTTTATTCAAGTGTTGAGATATCGATTCCCAACTCCTCGTACTTTCTCGTGATTTCATCGTTGATGTCTCTGTTGTACCAGAGCAACGTGTCTCTCGGGTTAGCATAGTTGTTGACGACTTCTCTGAATGCGTTGGTTATGTTACGTGTAACAATGTATGTTGCCGGGATAAGGCTTATCTCGGTTGTGTAGTTCATCTGCTCAAGGATGAGTGAGTATTCCGACTTAGACCATGAGAGCTGTGTAAGAGCTTCCTGGTTTGCGGTGTCGAAACGTCCGAGAGGACCTAAGAGGGCTTCGAGTGAACGTCCGTACTGAGCCTGGATGTCTGCCTCTGTGAACCACTTGATGAGCTCCCACGCTTCCTCACGCTGCTCCTGAGAGAGCTTCGAGAAGATTACAGCACCTGTTGTGGTGGATGTGGTTGCGTGGTTGACTGTTCCGTCCTCCTGAACCGTTCCGGGAACCAGAGCGAAGTCCCAGAGACCTCTGATTTCAGGTGCCGCGGTGTAGACCTGGTTGTAGAAGGTGTAGCCGGTGATGATTATCGGGTACTCACCGGTACGGAATCTTGAGAACTGGTCGAATGTCTGCTCGAAGCTGTAGAGAGTGTAGAACTCTGTCCAGGTTTCAAAGCATTCAACAGCGGTGATATCGCTGAATGTCGTTGCAGTTTTCGACTCGTTATAGTAATCCATTCCGTTCTGAACCATGAATGTCGCGTATGCATCAAAGTTGAAGCCGACGTTCATGTAGCTGCGCTGGATAGTCGGGAGCATGTCGATGAGTTCATCCCATGTCTCCGGCGGCTCGTCGAAGCCGAACGACGCAAGTACGTCAGTACGATAGAACATCATCGAGAATGTCTGGGAAATCGGGAGTCCGAAGACCTCATCGTCGTATGTATAAAGCGTCATGATGTTGTCGGAGAATCTTTCGATTACCTCCTCGTAGTCATCAAACTGCGAAACGTCAACCAGGCAGTCACGGATGGCGAGCTGGAGCGGCAGGTCGCCGCTTACGAAGAGTGCGACGTCAGGTCCTTTGCCGGCAAGGGTGGCTTCAATGATACCGCCCTGTACCAGGCTTACATTTACTGCAATGCCTGTTTCCTCAACGAAGTAGGAGTCGATAAGTTCCTTAACGATCTGAGCCTGGTCACGACCGAGGGAAACCCAGACTTCAAGGGCATCTTCGCCGCCATCGGAAAGGTTGTTATAGTCTTCAAAGAATGAAGCGATGAACTGATCCCAGCTGAACGAAAGTGACTTGAAGAAGCTTTCCTTGGTGCTGGTGAATTCAATATCAGCGGAAGTGATTTCGATGAAATCGACTTCAAGGTACTGGCTACGGTAGTCGGTCATCCACTGAGAAAGTGCGGTAACGTCATCCTTGTACTGGCTGAGCTTTGCAGGGATGTCGTCAGGACGGGAGATCATCTTGTCGAGTAACTGAGCCATTGTTTCGAGTGAAACAGCTTCAGTACCGGAGGTTCCTGCTATTTCCTCAATCTTTGCCTTGAGAGCTCTGAGCTCATCAGCATAGGTCTGGAAATCATCGAGCAAATCAGGAATCTGCTTGTAGACCATGTAGTCGGTGTACTCATCAGGGTCGGAACCGGTGATCATGAGTATCTGTCTGTAGTAGCTGTTGAGGTAGTAGACGAGGTCGTCGAGCTCACGCATGATTTCGCCGATATCGCCAGGGACAGCCTCAAGAGTCAGGGTGTGCTCGCCTGCTTCAAGGTAGAAGTAGAGAGTGTCGCCGTCCTCATCGGTAGGAGTTGTTACTGACCAGCTGTTGGAGTAGTAGAACTTGACAGCCTCAGCCTCTGAGCAGGGAACCTCTCCGTCTATGTAGATAGTACGGTTGGAGAAGAGTCCTCTCATTTCATCCTGGATAGCACGGATGCCGATCTTGACCCATCCGGCTTCCTCCATCGTGAACGTCCATGTTACGCTCATTCCCGAATCTTTCCAGGTTTCAGAACCGATGGTGTTGTAAACCTGCTTGGAAGAAGCAGCGGGAGATGTGAGATAGGTGGAACGGTCCTGAGTAGGATAAATGGTTATGTCCGAAGTGCTGGTGCAATCTTCACCCTCGAGGAGGATGTAGATGCCGGTGGACTCGGAGGCTACTGATTCGTCGGTAGTAACGGTGTCGACCTCAGTAAGAGAAACTGAATCTTCCTTGTTGCAGACCTTTAAGTAAGCAATAGCGAATCTCGCCTTGTCAGACTCGATTGTGATGGTGTGCTCGCCCTCTGTGAAGTAGAATTCGAGAGGATCGTTGTAAAGACCATCGGTGTCCTCAAAGTAGGTTGTCTGCCAGCCCAGGGACTCCTCAAGAGTAGGTCTAACCTGGTTGCCGGTTGAGTCGGTTCTGAAGCTGCGATTGCCGTCCTCGTCATATTCGTAGGAGCTCTCGGAAATAGCCCAGATCTTGCTCAAAAGGATTCTCTCTGCAGTCGAGTAGGGAAGCTCACCGTCAACATAGAGGGCAAGTTCGATGTCGTTTGCAGTGCTTGCGAGAGCATAGTACATGATTTCGATGTTGTAGATGCCGGCTTCCTCGACTGTGAATGTGAACTCAACGTACGCATCCTCTTCCGGAAGAACCAGAGCCTCAACACCGTCGATAGTGTCGACATATGCCTCTGATTCATCGCTGACATAAGAGTAGCTGGAGCCTGCGATTTCTATCTCGGCATCCGGTCTCGGATCGTCAGCGTGGTTGTCATAGAAAGTCGAGTAGCTGTTCTCTCTACTGGCATCATCGATGGCTTGTGCAGATGTTTCGGCGACTGTAGTCGTAGAAGTTGACTCTTCTTCCGAAGTGTTATCATCCGCATAAACCGTGCCGACAAACGGCACCATCATCGCAAGTGCAAGCAAAAGCGAGATCGAACGCATGAACAGTCTATTCCCGGACTTATTGTCTCCGAACAGTTTGTTTTTCACTGTGGTATCCACCTTTCTTCTAAATTGCTTCGATTGCTCCCGATAAGATTCAATCGAATGCTTCTATTCTTCCTTACAGGTTATAAAAAGTTTTTATTCCGCCTTGCGGATGTAGATCCGCTCAGCTTCCTTGTCAAGGTCAGCCTTGACTCGGTCTCCGCCTTTCATTCCAAGCTCCTCAAGGTATTCCTTTGGAAGCTGGAGCCGTCCTGTGCGGTCTAAGACCACAAGCTCCTCTGAAACGAAGTCTGGTTCGCCCTCAGTAACCGATTTCGTGAGTTCCTCATCCATTTCCTCAAGGCTCTGGGATTCCCTCATAATCTCGGCGTGCGATTTCTTTATTATTTCAGTGGACGTTCTGCCGTCCCTGATGGAAATTACTCTGTCTATCTGTTTTGCAAGCCGCATGTCGTGGGTTACGATTACTATCGTTATGCCTCTTGTGCGGTTTAAGTCCTTGAAGACCTGCAAAAGCTGGTCTGATGTCCTTGTGTCAACTGAACCTGTCGGCTCGTCTGCCAAAAGTATCTGCGGGTTGTTGGCAAGAGAAATTGCAATAGCGACTCTCTGCTGCTCGCCTCCGGACATCTGGTCAAGCCGGGAATTGATTCTGTGTGACAGCCCGACTGCATCGAGCAGCTCAAGTGCCCTCTCACGCCTCTGCTTCTGCCCCTGTAGGAGCATCGGAAGCTCGACATTCTGCTCTGCTGTTAAGTATGGAACCAGGTTTCTTGCGTTGTTCTGCCAGACAAACCCGACCATATTCCTTTTATAGAGCATATAGTCCTCTTCTGTGAATTTGAGAAGATTCCTGCCGTTTACATTGAGTGACCCTGCACTCGGCTTGTCGAGTCCGCCAAGCATATTTAATAGTGTGGACTTGCCTGAGCCGGAGGTTCCTACAATCGCGACAAGCTCTCCCCTTTTGACTTTCAGGTCAAGACCCTGGAGGGCTACAACCTCAATCTGCTCTGTCTTGTAGATTTTGACGAGGTTTTCGCATTCAATAGCATACTCGGTTGTGGGAGCGGTTATCTCCTGCTCGTGCTCGAGAATTTTTTGCTTCTTTTTTGAAAGTTTCTTTTCTTTCGGCTGCTTTTCTTTAGGCTCTTTTTGCTTCTTTTCTTTTGGTTTCTTTTCTTCGTCCAGGACAGTAATTTTCTCTTCCTCAGTCAATTATCTCACCGTCCTCCAAAGTGTAAACCTTGTCGGCAATCTCCAGCAGGCTCGGGTCATGAGTTGTCATGACTATTGTCATCTTTTCTGTGATTACAAGCCTTTTGAACAGCTCAACCACATGGTGGCTGGTGGCGGTGTCAAGCTCGGCTGTGGGTTCGTCGGCAAAGATTATTCTTGGCTCATGGGCGAGAGCTCTTGCGATTGCAACTCTCTGCTGCTCGCCGCCTGAAAGCTCGCCGGGGCGATGATTCATTCTCTTGGCAAGACCAACCTCCTCAAGGCACTTTTTCACTCGCTCATCCCGCTGTGCAAACGGGAATTTTGAAAGCCTCAGTCCGAAATCCACGTTCTCATATGCCGTCATCGACGACATAAGTGCAACAGACTGGAATACGAATGCCATTTTGTATCGTCTCAGCTCATCCCGCTTTGAATCCGAGAGCTTTGTGATGTCGGTTCCGTCGAAGAAAACCTCGCCCGCCGTGGGTCTGTCAAGAGCACCCAGGAGATTTATGAGCGTTGTTTTTCCGGAACCGGAGCGACCTTTTAAAATAGTAAGTCCGCCCTCGTTAACGGTTATGTTGATGTCGTGAAGCGCGTGAACCACGCTTCCGTCGCCGATCTGAAAGTCTCTGCTCAGACCGTGCGTTGCTATGATTGTTTCCATCGGCGTCCTCCGAAATGAAGAATCGGATATTTGTGCATGTTGCACAAATTCACTATTTCGTCCTCTACAAACACTTATAAGCAAATTCCTTTTCCGAAATTTTGCACAATTCAGTCGAACAGTTCTCCGAACTAGGCAAAAATTCCTGTGAAACAAAAGCGAGCTTTTTTGTAGCAGAACTTTTGTACGGAAAAAGACATTTGCTTGAGTAAGTCTCCCCGTGGCGGACAAAACCCGAAATCCGTTTTCAGAGAGAAAGATATCCGCATGATTCCTCTGTGAATCTCCTCATAAAGTGGCAAAACCAGGCAGGAATCACCGCCATTTATGACGACTTTCACAAAATCACCTTATAACGTTTTCTATTATATCAAAGAAGAGACCGCTTGTCAATAACTTCTGCCAAAATAAAATTGTTCAAAGCAAAGGTATTTTAGGCGATTTGACAATTGGTCTGTTTGTGTGGTCAAAAATTGTGATGGTGTTGAGAAAGAAATAGTCGCCATTGTCAAAAGCCGACGCCTGGCAATCAGGCATCGGCTTTCGCGTACTTGTATTTGGGGAAATTTTATGTTATCTTCTCTTGGAAATTGCTGCTGCGAGTCCAGCTATTGTCATCGGCAGGAGTGCGAGCATAGCTCCGGTTGTAGGATTGGTTTCGGTGGTCTCGGTGACCTCGGGAACTTCCTCCTCTTCCTCGTCGTCAGGCTCTGCCTCGGTGTCGGTGTCCTCAACCGGCTCAGCAATGTCGACTGTTTCCTCAGTGACCTCGGCTTCCTCTTCCTCAGCCTCAGTCTCATCAGTCTCTGTTCCGACATAAACGCCACATCCGGTGCAGTAACCGTCTGCGTCGACTGTATGTGCAATTACAACCAGGTTGCCGTCAATGAATATGCCGTGGTAAAGCTCATTGACATAGATGATTCCGCTGATTGAGGAAGAAGTTGAAGAGTTACTGCCAGAATAATTGTAGGTTGCAGATAACGTAACAGTGGAAGCGGGCATTGTGAAGCTGTATGTGCCATCGCCATTATCGGTGACCGCGACATCAGCTCCGCTTGCATCAACAGCGGAAACGCTCACTAAGCTGTAGCCACTTGAAAGGGTAATTGTGAAAGTTATGGTATCGCCAGTTTTGTACGTTGTCTCCGTTCCGATATCGATGGTTCCTCCTACGGTATTCTCAGCGGTAACCTCGTAAGGTCCGTTTGCGATGATTGCAAAGTAGGTATAACCGGTATTTTTATAGTAATAATCAGTATAGCCGGTCGAGACAGTTGTATCTGTGGTGGCGGTCAAGCTTGCTGTAGCATCAGATTCACTTGTGCCAACAAGAACGCTCATCTCATAACCTGATTCAGGGCTAAGGGTGATGTTGCCGGTAGTTGAAGTGGTGCTGTAACCGCCGTTTGCAATAACGGTTGAGCCGCCGCTGACAGTCAGAATTCTGGCGTACAGAGAATTATAACCAGTACCGGAACTGAGGGTGATATTGGAATCGATAATCGCGAGACCTGTTTTGGTATTGGTACTGTAGATACCGCCATACGCGCTGGTTGCTGTACAATCCATTGTAATTACGCAACCGTCGATAGTCAGTGCACCTGTGGCGTAAATTCCTCTTTCAGAATCGCTGACGGTGATTGTCGAATTGGAAATGGTGGTTGTGCCACTTGCATTGATGGCACTGTTGGTAAGCGAAGTTGCTGTAATTGTGCAATCGGAAACGTTGTAGCTGACAGATGAAGTGGCAAAGTTAAGCCCATAAACGGTATTGCTCAATGTCAATGTTCCGCCATCAACGCCAACTATATTTGTGCTGACATTTGAGCTGTAGATACAATAGCCCTTGGATCCGCCATCGCCTGTGATGTAGTTATCGCCGACAATCTCAATGGTCAAGCCATCCGGAACTGCGCTGGTGGACAAAGCAGAAACATAGATGCCTGACGGATATGTGCTGGAATAGCCTAAAAATGTTGTAATGGTCGCATCGGTGAGGGTCAATGTATTGGTAGTGGGATCAAAGACAGCTGTACCACTGCCACAATTAACTGTGTAATCCAAAACATCCTGAATCTTGATGCCATTTACATAGAAGTAACGGAAACCGCTTTCCTCAAACACAGGTGTGACAGTCACACCGCTTGCCGGCATTGTGAAAGTATAGGTGCCGTCATAATTATTTGTAAGTTCAACAGGTGCTCCGTTTTCATCAGTAACGGTAAGGTCAGCAATCCTGTAAGCGGCCTTTGAAGAAGAGTCAGAAGAAACAGTAAGGGTGACGGTTTCGTCCGCTTTAGCCTTGGTTGCACTTGATGTAACCGTACCACCGGTAACTGAATCAACAGATACGAGGTAAGATGGAGTTGAAGTTGCCGACTCTGTCAGAATATAAACATTAGTGATGTTATATGAAGCATTGCTACTAGCAATAAATGATACAGTTGAAGACTCATAACTCATTGCTGTCCACAAGGCATAAACAGATTTTGCATCATACATAACAACCTTACCGTCGTCAGAAAGGCAGTCCAAAGCTACAGTGCTGTCCTCGGTTTTTGTTGTTGTGAGACATGTGCCAAGAATAATTGTGCCAGGATATGCTCCACTTGTATCTGCCCATGAACTACCAACTAACTGAAGAGTGTCGGCACCATCAGTGGTTGACGATACATCAGTATCTCTGACAAATACCAAGACTGCATTATCAGTGTTTAACGCATTAATAAAGGTTGAATCCCAAATTTCGTCATACTGATTCCACCAGCTGCCTGTCGACACATAGCCTGTGGAATCCGAGAAAACGACGTCATAGTCAGTTCCATCAATCGTAACAGTACTGCCTGAAGCAGTAGCTGAAACAGGAATACACACTAAGCTGATGGCAAGCACAAGAACCGCTGCCATAGCTAAGAGCTTTTGAATTTTGCGCATGAAAATTTTCCTCCTCAAATATCATTGCATGAATATGCTCCTCGACAAAGCTTTAACTCATATCGAAAGATAATATGATTGTATCATAATTCATGAAATATGTCAATAACTTTCCCGAAATTTTTGAAATTCTTTATACTATTTGTGATAAGGTTAAGATAAAATCACAGGTTTCTCTACATATTCGACGGTATCTGTATAAAAAAGCACCTGTGGGGTGCAGGTGCGGTGGGTGGATTATGAGATTTTGTTCAGGCTTTGCACATATCGACAACCTCTAAAGATATCATGCACTCTTTTTGAGCATATACTCTCTAGCTTCATTTTCGGCAAGATTGTACTTAGCCATAATCTTTTCCTTGATTTCCGCCTCCACAAAGTTAAGATCTCTCAACGTTTCAACCGTAGCTAGGATCGCCGAATCCTTTTGAGCATCACTCCATGCTTTACACATATCTATTACCTCCTCATTGGAATCAATATCAAGCGAAATATTCGCACACTCTTTCAGCACTCTGGCTGCTTTTCTATCAATGCTCTTGTAAGCATCATCTGTCTCCATCAACTCTTGCATTCCAACTTTGTCTGCGGAGTTCTTCATGAATTTCAGAACCTTGCCCATGCTCGTCGAGAACTTCTCGAAATCCTCATCAGTCATTCTTGTGGGTTCTATCAGGTGCATATTGTAGTCGGGTGCCAAGTCGATGAGTTCCCTGTATTTGCACTCGTACAAATCACTCAGCTTTGTCGCGCCGTCCCAAGGCTTTGCACCAAAGTAGATTACTACCGTAACTACTGGGAGAATCTTATCGCTCTTGTATAGTCCGGACACGAACTCGTCCTTGCTGTATTTGTCTCCTGCGCCCATATGAGCAGTCTTTATTTTTCTCGCTTGACTGTCATACTGAAGACCATCATATAGGAAAGTACGAATCGGCATTCCATAGTCGATATGAGTCTGAGCCTCAATTCCAAAGATAACATATGCGGCATTATCGTCCGCCATCAAAGTGGCTATTTTCAATGCGTCTCTGTATCTCTGAATCGTATCCTCGTCGCCGTCTTTTCCAAAAACGGTGAGAAGTGCCGATGTATCAAGTTCTTCAAGCTTGCTCGGCTCAACTACTTTTCTGCCACCAAAAGCGTAATAGTTGAACACATCTGCAAAAACCTGTGAATCGTTAATATATTCTCTTGTAGCGGTGTCTGGCTTGCCCATCTGAATCGTCCCCCACTTTCTACATTTACATTGTATCACAAATCCGCTCTATAATCAAGCCCAGGTGTGGATATTTTATAATGAGGAAGAGAACGATTCACTGATTTTCACCCGAAAGCTCCTTGAGAAACTCGATATCAATCTCACTGTCAGCGTCCATCTCATTATAGAAATAATTGTCATAGTCAGTCCTGGTCGCACTCATGACGACGATATACTCAATCAAGTTATCCTCAGAATCATACCATCTTAAAGAATAGCTCCAGCCGTTGTGATGGCGGCTTGAAATGTCCTGATTGAAAGTCATCCCATTTATGTTGTCGGTGATGTATTTGATGGTCTCCTCGTCCGTGATTTCGACAGTCTCTCCGGAAGAGCCAGACATAAGCAGAATCTTGCTTGCCCCGTCGATGTCGAAAGTGACAATCTTCTTCGCACATCCGACCATAGTCAAGGCGACTGCAAATACTAAAACCAGTGCTAAAAATCTTTTCATGATAGTGCCTCCTTAAAAAGTTTTTCTATAAGTAATACAAATCCGGGAACGGAATTATTGCAGGATAAATGAAGATTTTTAAAAAAAGCACCTGCAAATTGCAAGTGCTTTGTGGCTGCCTCTGTCGGGCTCGAACCGACGACCCCCTGATTAACAGTCAGATGCTCTACCGACTGAGCTAAGAGGCAATATAAATTCAAGTCTTATGCGAACGAGAGCACATAATATAAATAATATGTGCTCTCATTTCGTAAGTGTCGGCAACACCAATTTTCCCAGGACGTCGCCATCCAAGTATCGTAGGCGA
>JAJQHJ010000009.1 GCA_021199795.1 Oscillospiraceae bacterium | reverse complement strand
CCAGGAATTTCAAGGAAATCTATGGAACGAGTATCGGTTCGTATATTCAAATCGTGAGAATTGGCAAAGCAAAAGAGCTCCTGAGATTCAGCACAAAGACAATCGAAGCTATCGGCTCCGAATGTGGCTATGACGACAAAAACTACTTTTCGAGAGTGTTCAAGAAAGTAGAGGGCTACAGCCCAAGCGAATTCAGAAAACTCTGGACAACCAAACAATAAAATCGCATTCCGAAAGAGCTTTAACCAAAAATCTCTTTCGGATTTTTGTGTTTATAGGTCGAGATAAGCCTTGCGGAACGTACAATTCTGTGTTATACTTTAATTGAATTTACGGGTGTTGAAAATATCCGAAAAGAAAGGGGAAAGTATATGTTTTTTAACAGGAATAAAAAAGAATCAGCCAAGAAAACGGCTGACAAAAACAATGAGGTAAAGAATGATACAACAGAATCAGGTGCGAAAATTGATGTAGATGCTTATGATTACTATAAGCTTTTTGAGAAGTACTTCAAGTATGCACCTGACTATGAAATACACTATGAAGAAGCACTTGAGTATGCTTTGAAAGCTGCCGAATGTGGACTTGAATTGGGACTTTATGAAATCGGAGATTATTATCTGAGACTCAGAGATGCGACTGATGCTGATAAGGAAAAAGCGTTCAACGCGCTTAAAGCCGGTGCCGATTTGGGAGGAATCCTCTCAAAGTTTTCCCTCGCCAAGTGCTATGAACAGGGCGCAGGAACTGAGGTCGATATAGAGAAAGCAATCTACTGGTACAATGAAGTTGCGAAAAACGATAAAGAAAGCTTAGGAGACGAAGCTAAGCAAAAGGTCGAAGAGCTGAAATCGAGAAATGATTCCGCACTTGCTGAAAAATTAGCCGAAAAGAAAGCAAAGGAAGAAGCTGAAGCAAGGAAAAAGCAAAAGGAACTGGATGACTACTATAACACTGAGGAGGGAAAACAGGAGTTATACAATAGATATTTGTCTGGTGCTTTGAAAGGCTATGCTGTATCACAGTACAGCCTTGGCATATGTAACAGAGAGGGAAGAGGCACTGCTGTTGATAAAGGACTGGCTCTTCGTTGGTTTACGGCTGCGGCTGAAAACGGACATCTTGAAGCGATGTATGAAACGGCTAGGTGTTATGAAAACGGTGAGGGCACCGCTGTTAGTAAACCTATGGCTTTTTACTGGTATCTCAGAGCTGCCGAGGACGGACACGAGGTCTCCAAGAACATCGTCAATCAGATAACTCCGGATGAAGCAATCGATTATTTGAACAGTATATGCAAATCTGAAAGCGAGAAACTGAGCTCTGATGCCCAAAGATTGAAAGAACACATAGAAATTGAATTGTACAAAGATGGTGCTGAAAACGGCAATATAGATGCAATGAGAAATCTTAGCATATGTTACGAAGAGGGATTAGGAACAGACGCCAATCTTTCCAAGGCATTCTACTGGCGCGGGAAAGCTGCTGAGGCAGGGGATACCGATTCACAATACCACCTGGGTATGTACTACAAAAAAGGTACAGGCACAGAAAAAGATGAAAAACAGGCATTTTACTGGTTCAGGACGGCCTCTGAAAACGGACATATTGATGCCATGTACGAGCTTGCATCATGCTATGAATTTGGCATAGGTACCACTGCAGATGTAGATGTGGCGTTTTATCTTTTCAACGAGCTTGGTCTGAAAGGATACCTCCCGGCAAAATATGCTATGGGCGACCTTATAATAGCAGAAGACCTGACCACTGAACAAATGGAAATAGCATTGTATTGGTTTGAACAAGCCGGTGAGGCAGGATATAGTGATTCACAGGGTATGCTTTACACTTTCTATACGTATGGAATCAACACTGTAAGTAAAGACGAGAAAAAGGCTCTGTATTGGCTGGAAAAGCTTGCTGAGGGCGGAGATAAAGAGTCACAGCGTGAGGCATACAGGTGTTATAATGAGGGTATAGGTACGGCTGTCGATAAAAAGAAAGCAGTATACTATCTTGAAAAAATGGGTGAAAGCGGCGATATGGATGCCCAAATTGTTCTTTACAACATTTACTTGGCAGGAGAAGATGGCATACCTAAAAATGATAAAAAGAATTTCTACTGGTGCTATAAGCTTGCCGAATCGGGTTACGAGGAGGCGTATGTCAATCTCGGAATATCCTATCTGAATGGCAATGGAACTGCCAAGGATTCACGAAAAGGCTTCTATTGGGTAAAAAAAGCCGCCGAGGTAGGAGACGTAAAAGGCATGGAAATTCTGTCCAGGCTGTATCGTGATGGCAGGGGAACAGATGTAGACATGTCGCAGTATCATCATTGGCAGAAAATGTGGAAACAAAACCAGCAGTAAGTTCAATAGTGTATAATTAATAAATACAGAAAATTTTAAGCAAAGAAGGGGAAAAGTATGAAAGAGCAGGCTTGGGCAGAGAAAACAGTCGACGCAATCGAGAAAAAGCTGTATAAGGTTGCCGGAAGAAGCCGGGGGATAATCCCATACACAACTGATGACGGTCGCTTTGACGACACCTCAAAAAGTAGTATATGTTGGTGGACTAACGGCTTTTTCGGCGGGATGATGTGGCAGATGTATCACTACACCGGTAAGGAACTTTATATGGAGCTAGCCATCGACATTGAGGAAAAGCTCGACGAGAACCTGATGCTTCCGTGGGGAATGGATCACGACAGCGGATTCAAGTGGCTTCCAACGGCGGTCGCACACTGTAAAATCGACTTGAATGAGAAATCTTTCAATCGCGGAATTCTTGCGGCTGAGAATCTGGCTGGGAGATTCAATCCTAATGGCAGCTTCATACGCGCATGGAACGATTCGGGCGACGGCACGAGAGCGGGCACCGCAATCATCGACTGCATGATGAACCTGCCGCTCCTCTATTGGGCTTCGGATGTTACGCACGACCCCCGTTTTTCGCAAGTAGCTACCCGTCATGCTGACATGGCACAGAAATACTTTATAAGAGAAAACGGCTCGGCAATTCATATTGGAATATTTGACCCGAACACAGGTGAATTCTTACGCTCAGACGGCGGGCAGGGCTATGGCGTCGGAAGCTCATGGACAAGGGGACAGGCGTGGGCTCTTTACGGCTTCACTCTGAGTGCACTTTACACTGGGCAGGAGAAGTATTCAGATACTGCCAGGAAAGTGGCTGATAATTTCATATTGCAGATGTCGAAGTGGGACAAAATGGGCATCCCCATAGATTTCGACCAGCCGCATGACTGCAAGCGCGAGGACTCTTCGGCGGCGGCAATAGCGGCTTGTGGGCTTATAGAGCTTGGAAGACTCGACGAAAAGTATCTTGAAGCGGCACTCAGACTGCTTGAATTCCTGGTAGAAAATCGCCTCAGCCTGGATGAAGATAAGGATTATCTCCTCTCAAACTGTGCCGACAGCTTCTGGAGCAATCGTGAGCAGATGACTCTTATCTACGCCGACTATTTCCTGATTGAAGCACTGCTGAAGCTCACAGGCAAAGACCTGCCGGTTTTCACACCGGAGAGGAAGGATAAATAATATGAGAAGATATCACTATACTCAGGATGATTTCACAACGAAAAAGGCGGCTCAGGAGACACTTTTAAGGCTCCTGAATCCTCTCAAGCCTTTCTATAGCGACGACTGCGCACACCTTGAAATCGGTGCAACGGCAGCCCACTATGACAAGGAAACCGCCATGATGGAGGCTTTCACCAGACCGCTCTGGGGGCTTGCTCCGTTCTGGATGGGCGGCGGAAGCGACTCTGAATTTGAAAAAATCTACCCGAAAGGTTTTGCCTCCGGAACAGATCCGAATGGTTCAGAATACTGGCACAAGTGCCATGATTTTGATCAGAAGTTTGTTGAAATGGCTGGGCTTGCATATGCGATGCTCTTAGCTCCCGAAAAGGTCTGGGAACCACTTTCGGAAGAGGAAAAAGACAACCTCACAAAATGGCTTTGGGAGATAAATGAGCATGAATGCTGCGCCTGCAACTGGCAGTGGTTCGCAGTTCTCACAAATCTCGCGCTGAAAGTTTGTGGAAGGGCTTACAGCAAAGAGCGGATCGAGTCGGGACTAAAGATGATGGAGGGCTATTACGACGCCGGAGGATGGTATCGTGACGGAAATAACGGCGACAAGGACTACTATAACCCATATGTCATGCTTTCGTTCGGACTCATATATGCCATGTTTATGGAGGACGAGGAGCCGGAAAGATGCAAAACTTTCCGCCAAAGGGCAATCGATTTTGCCCAGGACTATCAGTACTGGTTCTCGGATGACGGTGCATCGATAGCCTATGGCAGGTCTATGACTTACCGTTTTGCACAGTGCTCATTCTGGGCTATGGCACTTCTCAGTGGCACCGAGGTGCTTCCTGTTCCAGTTCTGAAAGGAATTATCACCCGGCACCTGACATGGTGGCTGAACCAGCCAATCTGTGACAATGCCGGAATCCTCACAATCGGCTATGCCTATCCTAACTTACAGATGTCCGAGAGCTACAATGCCCCCGGTTCGCCCTACTGGGCAATGATGGCGTTTGCATTTCTGGGACTTCCTGACGACCACCCTTATTGGACTGCTGAGCCTGCACCTATGCCTGAGCTTAATAGCCTTATGTATCTTGAAAATGCCGGAATGCTTATGCAAAGAGGCGGTGGTCATGTAGTTGCACTCGTTCCGGGAAGAAAATTTGCCGACGGTCACAGCCACACCCTTGAGAAATACGCGAAGTTCGCCTATTCCTCGAAGTTCGGTTTCAGTATTTCCCGGTCGCCCCTGACACTTTACGAATGTGCCCCCGACAGCACACTGACCTTTGAAATCGACGGATTCTATTATCCGAAGAGCGTCACGCAGGATTTCACCATGAGCGAAAGGGGGATAACCTGCACCTGGTCGCCGGTGCGTGGAATCAAGGTGGAAACCGAAATCCGCCCGACCGAAAAAGGTCATATTCGGACACATAAAATTGTAAGTGAAATCTCCTGCAAGGCTTATGACACCGGTTTTGCAGTTACCAATAATGGCGATTGCACTGCCACTTCTCTTAAGGGCAACGGAGAAAATCGGATTCTCTATCCCGACCCGAACACAAATTTAATTGCCACAAAGACGATGATTCCGATGTCGGTCTACGAGATTCATGAGGGTACACAGGTTATCGAAACGGAATTCTGCTATTTATAAATGGAGGTAAACAAAATGGACATTCGTTATTCAGCAAATCAGCGCGATTTCAAGCGTTATACAACAGAGGAACTGCGGTCTGAGTTTCTCATTCAGAATCTCTATCAGCCCGACAAGGTTGTTTCCGTCTACAGCCACGTTGACAGAATGGTCACCCTCGGCTGTATGCCTGTCAGTGAAGCTGTTTCTATCGAGAAAGACATGGACGTCTGGGCTTGCTTCGGGACTGAATATTTCCTTGAACGCCGCGAAATCGGCATCTTCAACATCGGAAATTCCGGAAAAGTCACAGTCGACGGAACAGTCTATCCGATGGATAACAAGGACTGCCTCTATATCACAAGAGGTGCTAAGGAAGTGCTCTTTTCAAGCGATGACCCGAATTCTCCCGCGAAATTCTACATGGTTTCCGCACCTGCGCACTGTTCCTATGAGACAAGGCTTATAAAGATAACCGACGCTGCAAAGCGTCCCCTGGGTTCATCTGAAACCTCCAACAAGCGTGTAATATATCAGTTCATCCACCCGTCAGTTCTGCCTACATGCCAGCTCTCTATGGGACTGACTGCACTTGAGCCGGGAAGCGTCTGGAACACAATGCCTGCGCATACCCACGAGCGCAGAATGGAAGTATATACATATTTCGACATTCCCGAGGGTAACGTCGTCTTCCACATGATGGGCGAACCAACTGAGACCCGTCATATAGTCATGCAGAATGAGGAAGCTGTCATCAACCCGTCCTGGTCGATTCATGCCGGAGCAGGCACCAGTAACTACACTTTCATCTGGGCAATGGGCGGCGAAAATCAGGCGTTTGACGATATGGATGGTATCGCCATCACCGACTTGAGATAGGAGCAAAAGATGGATGATATTTTAAAAAGCTTCTCCCTTGAAGGAAAAGTAGCCCTTGTGACCGGTGCTACATACGGAATCGGTTTTGAAATTGCCGCGGCTTATGCCAGAGCAGGTGCTAAGGTAGCCGTCAACGGGCATAATGAAGAACGCCTTGAAAAAGCTGGGGAGGAATACAGGAAACTTGGCTTGGACGTTAAAACCTACCTTTGTGACGTGACAAACGAATTCGATGTTGACGAAATGGTTGGAAAAATCAGGGAAGACCTTGGAGTCATCGATATCTTAGTCAATAATGCCGGAATGATAAAGAGAATCCCTATGTGCGAAATGTCAGTTGAAGAGTTCCGCGAGGTCATCGACGTCGACCTCACCGCACCGTTTATTGTATCGAAAGCCGTTTTGCCTGGTATGATAGAAAAGGGTCACGGAAAGATTATCAATATCTGCTCAATGATGAGTGAACTTGGGCGCGAAACGGTTTCCGCCTATGCGGCTGCAAAGGGTGGGTTAAAGATGCTTACAAAGAATATTGCCTCCGAATTCGGTTCGCAGAATATCCAGTGTAACGGTATCGGTCCCGGCTATATCGCCACTCCCCAGACTGCACCGCTCCGGGAGCCTCAGCCCGACGGCTCGAAGCACCCGTTCGATCAGTTCATCTGCTCAAGAACCCCCGCCAATCGCTGGGGCACGACAGAAGACCTGACAGGACCTGCAATATTCCTAGCTTCCGACGCCTCCAACTTCGTAAATGGTCAGATCCTCTACGTCGACGGCGGCATCCTCGGCTACATCGGCAAGCAGCCATAAATATTCAGAATTCCACCCAGCGCAGAATAACACCTGTGCTGGGTTTTATTTTTGGAATTCGTCCTTTCACAAAAATAAGCACTTGTTCCTCATTTACCTCTTGCAACCCACATTTATTTGGAGTATAATAGACTGTGGCTGAATATGTGACTACGGCAGGAGGCGGGCATGATGAAAAGAATAATTCTTTGCATCCTGGCTTGCCTGATGCTTACCGGCTGCGAGGCGTTCACTTTCTCTGTGGACGAGCTTCTCGTGGCTCCGAGCATTTCCGATGACCAGGAGGCACTCAAGCAGGCTCTTTATGACAATGTCGGTCACTCGGTGACTCTTGCCTATCCCCAGTCGGGAGACTATCGCTCTGCATTCGTAATTACAGATCTTGACGGCGACAATAATGACGAAGCACTCGTCTTCTACACTGCTTCAAGTGCGACAGCAACCGCCACAGGCGAAAATGTCCGTGTTGCAGTTTTTGATAAGGACTCAGCTGGCGACTGGCACGCGATGTATGAGGTTGCAGGAGGCGGCTCGTCTTTAGACACAGTGATAGTCCTTAGCTATGGCGAAGTCACGGATATAGTAATTGGCTACGGCACATCAGTCCACGACGAATCGGTTGTGAGCATCTATAGATACGAAAACGGGGTTCTGCGTTCAACCTATGACGGCTGGTACACAGAAATGATCAGTGCGGATATCGACCTCTGCGGCACCGATGAGATAGTTCTCTTCAAGAAGTCGGGAACAGCGGTGTCAGTTGGAGTCATCAAGTCGAGCGATGGACTGAGCTATGTCACAGCTGAAAGAATGCTCACGTCAAGCGTTTCTGCTATTTCAAATTATGTCTGCGGAACACTCTACGACGAAATCGGCGCGCTCTTTATCGACGTAACCGATGAGGATGGCTATCTTCTCACAGAAGTGGTTTATCTTGTCGGAGACACACTCATCTGCCTTTCATCAATGGATTCAGAGCTTCTCTGGACAACTGAAAGAACGGGAGGATACCTCTCGATGGACTACGACGGCGACGGGACAGTTGAAATTCCCACGCTTGGGCTCTTCTCTGGCTACTCTGCCGGAAGCGGTGCCGAATATATGGTCAACTGGCTGAGCTACAGCACTGAGGAATCAGGCTTCACAACTGAGGCAAGTGCATACTACAGCCTTTCTGACAGCTACATCTTCAAGCTTCCGTCAAGATGGACAAACTTTGTTTCAGTAATCCGTGACAGTGACACCGGCGAGATAACGTTTGTAGAATATGACAGAACCGCCGACAGCCTGTCTGAAATGAAACAGCTTTTAAGCATAATTTCAGTCAGCTCCCGAAGTCTTGACACTTATCTTGATGACGGCTATACCCTGATTGCGGAAACCGACAGCACGGCATACTTATACAAAAGACTTGCCGACGAGGACGAGCCGTTGTTACTCACCCAGGATGAAATTTCGGATAACTTATATATACTAGACTAGATTAGAGTAAGGAGAATATGCATGAAGCGAGTTTTGGTCTGTGAGGACGAGGATTCCATAAGAGAGTTCGTTGTGCTCAACCTCAGAAGAAGCGGCTATGAAGTCGTAGACGTTAACTGCGGCGAGGATGCCGTGAAAGCTTTCGATGAAGCCGGCGGCAATTTTGATGCGGCTTTGCTCGATATTATGATGCCTGGAATGGACGGCTTCGCAGTATGCAAATGCCTCCGCGAAAGAAGCGCGAAAATAGGAATAATCATGCTCTCTGCCAAGTCGCAGGAGATGGACAAGGTCTCATCCTTAATGATGGGTGCTGACGATTATATCACAAAGCCGTTTTCGATATCCGAGCTGGTGGCAAGAGTGGATGCAATCTGCCGAAGAGTCAGCCTTATGGATTCGACTAAAGTCGACAAGGGCGACGAGATAACCTCAGGACCGTTTGTAATCAACTTAAAGAGCCGTGTTCTTCTCAAAAACGGCAAGCCGGTAGACCTGACCCAGGTCGAATACCAGATAATGGAGTTCTTCTTAAAAAACCAGAACACCGCACTTGATAGAATTACTATCCTAAAGCAGATATGGGGCGACAACTACTACGGTGAAGAAAAGATAGTGGACGTGAATATCCGCAGAATCAGAATGAAGATAGAGGACGAGCCCTCTGATCCCAAGTACATAATCACAATCTGGGGTTATGGCTACAAATGGAGCTCCGGCGAATGAGAGTTGAGCGTTGATGCTGAAAAGAAAAATAGGGCAGAGCATAACCAGCAGATGGCTTGTTAACTCGATGGGCATTGTACTTTTGGTGCTCCTCGTGGTTGACGTGCTTGCGCTTGTCATTTTCAGCAATTATTATGCCAACGCCGCCGAGCAGAACCTGACAGCAAAGCTTGAATCGGTTATATCTCCACTTTCGAGATACCAGACTGTTTCAGGACTCGAAAGCGAAATAGAATCCTCTGTAACAGAATTTGACGAAAAAGAGAAGTATGAGCTTCTGGCACTCAGCTCTTCGGGAGAAGTGCTCCTTTCGAGCTCCGGATTTGAACCGTCAGAGTGGTTGGATCTTAGCGGCTATGAAAAGGCACTCGATTCTTCTGACGGCGAATACTGCGAAACTCTGAAGCTATCCACAGGCGAAAAGGTCATGTGCTATACGGTTATTCTGTCTTCAACCAGCAGCGAATATGGCGCACTGATGCTTTTAACGTCAATAGACCTCATAGACAGGCAGATTTTCAGGATAGGCGTCGTGCTCACCGTGTCACTTCTGGCAATCATACTTCTTATGCTGTTTGCAGGACTTTCTTTTGTACGTTCAATAGTGGTTCCTGTCCGTCAGATGTGTGATATCTCAAAAAAATATGCTGTGGGCGACTTCCGTGAAAGAATTGACCCGAAAACATCAGATGAAATAGGCGAGCTCGCCGAGTCGATCAACTATATGGCAACCGAGCTCGAAAACTCCGATAAAGTCAAGAACGAATTTATATCTTCAGTATCGCACGAACTTAGGACTCCTTTGACTGCTATAAAAGGCTGGAGCGAGACGGCACTTGAAATGTCCGACGACCCGGAAACTATACAGAAAGCAATGAAAGTAATCACCGGTGAAACCGAACGTCTTTCCGACATGGTCGAGGAGCTATTGGACTTCTCTCGCATTGAGGACGGCAGATTCACCTTAAACCGTGAGACCTGCGATATCCTGGCAGAACTCGGCGAAGCTGTGCTCATCTATGGTGAGCGGGCTAAATCCTTAGGGATCAAGCTTGAATACTTTGAGCCGGAAATGCTCCCATTCGTCTATGGCGACCGGGCAAGGCTCAGGCAGGTGTTCATAAACATAATCGACAACGCCGTGAAGTACACAAATCAAGGCGGAACAGTCTCAGTTGAGGCATTTGAAAAGAATAAGGAAATAGTAGTCCTAATTTCGGACACAGGCGTGGGAATCGCCCCGCAGGATCTCCCGAAAGTAAAGACGAAATTCTATAAAGCAAACCACACACGCCGCGGCTCAGGCATAGGCTTGGCAGTTGCCAACGAAATTGTCGAAATGCATGGCGGAAACCTAACCATCAACAGCGAACTCGGCAAGGGCACAACGGTGCAAATAACCCTGCCGATTACGGAACAATTTTAATTGAACAGGAGGTTCCAATGAGTAAAACAAAGGAAACAGAAACAAAAAACGAGCCTGAATTCAAGTCGAAAATCGGCGGTCAGGCACTCATAGAGGGAGTAATGATGCGTGGCGTCGACACCGAGGCAATGGCAGTCAGACTCCCAAACGGTGAAATCGACCTTGAAACGTGGGAATTAAAGCCGGCAAAATGGTATCGAAAAGTTCCGTTCATCCGCGGCTGCGTCAACATGGTCGTCAGTTTTGTAGACGGCTACAAGTGCCTCTCAAAGTCAGCCGACAAGTCGATGGAGGGAATCGAGGAAGAGGAGCCATCGAAGTTTGAAAAATGGCTGACAGATAAGTTCGGCGACAAGCTTATGAACGGAGTCATGGTTGTTGCGACAGTTCTGGGAGTACTCTTAGCACTTCTCTTGTTCATGTATCTTCCAGCACTCGCAACGAAAGGAGTCTCATACCTCATCCCGGCACTTGCTGAAATGACATTTGTCAAGAATCTTATTGAGGGAATCATCAAAATTGGCATATTTGTGGTATACCTTTGGGCGACAAGTCTTCTTTCAGACATGCGCAGGACATACGAATACCACGGTGCAGAGCACAAGACCATTTTCTGCTATGAGCACGGACTTGACCTGACCGTCGAGAACGTCAGAAAGCAGAAGAGGTTCCATCCAAGGTGCGGCACATCGTTTACATTCCTTGTACTCTTCATATCAATATTCGTATTTTCGATATTCCAGGTTCCGTGGGATTCGCTTCTTCTGAGAGTCGGTGCCCACATCATTCTTCTTCCGATAATAGTTGCAATCGCCTATGAGCTCATCAGACTCGCCGGCAAATACGACAACATTTTGACGAAGATAATCTCCGCTCCCGGTCTCTGGATTCAGAGACTAACAACAAAGGAGCCGGACGACTCCCAGATCGAAGTCGCAATTGCGGCATTCAAGCCCTGCATTCCCGAGGACAGAGAACGCGACAGATGGTAAGCTCGCTGTATAACGAGGCTTTATCCTCCCTTGAATCAGGAGGTATTGAAGATGCTTCATTTGAAGCAGACGTAATATTTGAAGAGGTCTTTGGCAGGGACTTTAAGCTTAAGCTTCTTACTGGTCAGCTTGACCGAAAAGAGACAGAAGCCGAAGCCATGAGCATTCATACTATGCTCCATAGACGCCTTTCCGGCGAACCATTACAGTATATAGTCGGCAGATGGGACTTCTATCGTAGTGAATTCTCGGTAGGTGAGGGCGTACTCATCCCGAGACAGGACACCGAAACCCTTGTTGAATCGGCATATAAGCTTGTAAAAGACATCCCGAGCCCAAAAATCATTGATCTCTGCTCCGGCACCGGTTGTATAGCGATAACTTTAAGTGAGCTTCTCCCGGATTCTGAAGTCCATGCTGTCGAATTCTATGATGATGCCTACAGTTATCTTGAAAAGAATATAGCTGAGCATGGCAACTGCGTAATTCCGCATAAGCTGGACGTTCTGGATGAATCCTCAGCCGGGCAGTTCACCGGTTTCGACCTGATAACCTGCAACCCACCATATCTCACAAGCGAAGATATGCAAGGTCTTCAAAAAGAAGTCACTCATGAGCCTGAAACTGCCCTCTACGGCGGCAATGACGGTCTTGATTTCTATAGAGCAATTCCGACCATCTGGAAGAGCTCCCTTAGCCCAGGCGGCTATATAGCATTTGAGATAGGAGCAAGCCAAGGCGAAGCAGTAAAGAGCATTCTTAAATCGGCAGGGTATCAGGATGTGAGAATTATTCGGGATTTGTGTGGGAAAGACAGGACGGTTATAGCAAAAATTTTCTGAAGTCCCATTTTCCGTACTGATAAGGCTTTACAAACTCACTCTCATAGTGTATAATATAGAAAACGGTACAATTGTACCTACAGCATAAATGCTGAATAACATATAGAAACGAGGAAAACGATATGGCAATGAAGAAGACTGCTGAGAAGAAGACTGTCGCTGATCCGCAGAATCAGGAGGAGAAAAAGAAAGCTCTTGAAACCGCAATAGCTCAGATTGAGAAGACCTACGGTGCGGGTGCAGTCATGCGTCTTGGGCAGAACTCTACTCTCAACGTCGAAGCTATACCGACAGGTTCAATGACTCTCGACTTGGCTCTGGGAATCGGCGGTGTCCCGAGAGGAAGAATCGTCGAGATTTTCGGTCCTGAAAGCTCCGGCAAGACAACAGTCGCGCTTTCGATTGTTGCCGAGGCACAGAAGCTTGGCGGCGAGGTTGCGTTTATAGACGTTGAGCACGCACTTGATCCGACCTATGCGGCAGCTTTGGGCGTAGATATAGATTCGATGCTGGTATCTCAGCCGGACTCCGGCGAGCAGGCTCTTGAAATTGCTGAAGCGTTAGTTCGTTCAGGAGCAATTGATGTAATCGTTCTCGACTCTGTAGCTGCAATGGTCACCAAAGCCGAAATAGACGGCGAAATGGGCGACACCCACGTGGGACAGCTAGCCCGCCTTATGTCTCAGGCGATGAGAAAGCTGACAGCCGTTATCTCAAAATCAAACTGCGTCGCAATATTCATCAACCAGATCCGTGAGAAGATTGGTGTCATCTATGGCAACCCTGAAACCACCCCCGGCGGACGTGCGCTCAAGTTCTATGCCTCCGTCAGAATCGATGTCAGAAAGGGCGAAGCCATCAAGAACGGCTCCGAGGTTATAGGAAACAGAACGAGATGCAAGGTCGTCAAGAACAAGGTCGCACCCCCGTTCAAGGAAGCTGAGTTCGACATGATTTTCGGCAAGGGAATCTCCCGCATAGGCGAGGTTGTCGACGTCGCAGTCGAGCTCGACATCATACACAAAGCCGGCGCATGGTTCAGCTACAACGGCGAAAAGATAGCTCAGGGCAGAGAAAAGACCAAGGAATATCTCCTTGCTCATCCAGATGTCATGCAGGAAGTCGAGGACAAGATCAAGGAAGAGCGCAACAAAGTCTCCATGCTCTCCGGCAAGAACAAGAAAGAAGCTGCCCTCAGAGAAGCCGCAGACACAGCCCAGGCTGTAGATACGCCATCCCCAAAGCCCACCTCCGTAATAGTCGAACCCGACGACGAGGACTTCGAGGAATTCACTCCCGCAGAGTAAATCATGCCAACGGTAATTTCTATAGAAAAATACAAAGGCTCCACCATGAGAGTCGATCTCGACGAGGGCGAGCCTTTGTTCATTAATGTCGACGTTCTGAACGAGTACCATTTACAGAAAGAAATGACTCTGCCGGAGTCGGCAATCGAAGAGATAATCCATGCAAACGACTTCCGGCGTGCCAAGGAGCGTGCTCTCTACCTTTTGGATGAGCGCGACTACTCCTATATCGAGCTCTACCGTAAGCTTGAGCGGAACTACCCGGAGGACATCTGCCTTGAGGTCTGCAACCGCCTTTCGGCAATCGGCTGCATAAATGACAGAAGATACTCAGAGCGTCTTGCGGAGCACTATTGTGTGACAAAACGCTTTGGGCTTCGTCGCGCCCGGGAGGAAATGCGCAAGCGTGGAATCTCGAATGAACTTATAACGGAAGCTCTCTATCCATATGAGGACACAGTCCCCGAGCGGATAGCTGAGCTTATTGACAAGAAATATGCAAGGTACTTAACCGACGAAAAGGGCGTTCAGAAAGTCAAGGCGGCTTTAGTCCGCCAGGGCTACTCCTTTTCAGAGGTCAATAAAGCCCTGTCGGAATATGAATACGAAATGAAAGAGGGAGAAGAGTAAATGGCAGTCACTGTCGGAATAGTGTCTTTGGGCTGTGCCAAAAATATGCTCGATGCTGAGCACATGGCTTATAATTTAAGAGAAGAGAGGTTTGAGCTCCAGCCGGATGCCGCGCTTGCGGATGTAGCGGTTATCAACACCTGCGGCTTCATCGAGTCGGCAAAGCAGGAGGCAATAGAAACAATCCTCGAATTTGTCGCCCTCAAAGAAGAAAAGCGAATCAAGGCTATCATAGTTACAGGTTGCCTCGCTGAAAGATATCGCGAGGAGATTTTGAAAGAGCTTCCCGAGGTCGACGCCGTCCTGGGCATAGGTGCAAACGAGCTTCTTGGTGAGACCATAAGAAAAGTTCTCGAAAGCAACACCGGCATCGAAATGTACGGCGACAAGTATTCGCTTGTAATCGGCGGCAGAAGAATTGTTTCCACCGAGACCTACGCCTACATAAAAATAGCCGAGGGCTGCAGCAATCACTGTACTTTCTGTGCAATCCCCGGAATCAGGGGCAAATATCGCTCCCGCCCGATGGAAAGCATCATCGACGAGGCAAAGTGGCTTGCCAAAGTCGGCTACCGCGAGATTATTCTGATAGCTCAGGACACTTCACGCTATGGCGAAGACCTCTATGGCACTCAGAAGCTTGCAGAGCTCTTAAAAGAGCTTTGCAAGATAGACGGCTTAAAGTGGATAAGAACCCTCTATTGCTACCCAGAGCGCATCACAGATGAGCTCATAGACGTTGTGGCAACTGAACCGAAGTGCGTCAAATACTTTGACATTCCGATTCAGCACTGCTGCGACAATGTTTTGAAGAGAATGAATCGCCGCTCAAATGAGGCTGAAATAAGAGAGCTTGTGGCGAAACTGAGAGCCAGAATCCCAAATGTCATCATCAGAACGACAATCATGACCGGTTTCCCGGGTGAGACCGAGGAGGAGTTCGAGAAGCTCTGCGAATTCGTCAAGGAAATGCGATTCGATCGTCTCGGCTGCTTCGCCTATTCTCAGGAAGAGGGAACTGCTGCCGCCAAGCTCGATGGTCAGCTTGATGAGGATGAAAAGAATCGCCGTGCCGAGATAATCACCCAGGAGCAGATGCTTGTGAGCGACCAGATGACAGCTGAAATGCTAGGTAAGGTCTATGAAGTGGTCGTCGAGGGCTATGACAGATATGCCGAGTGCTGGTTTGGAAGAAGCCAAAACGAAGTCCCAGAAATCGACGGCAAGATCTTCTTTACGTCATCCATCCCACTCAAAGTCGGCGACTACCAGTATGTCAGGATCACCGACACAATGGACTACGACCCGATTGGCGAAGTAATCCTTGCGACCTGAGGAGGCAAAGAGCATGAATCTTCCAAATAAACTGACACTTTTACGTGTAATCTTGATCCCATTCTTCGTACTTTTTGCGCTGTGGGAGTTTTCAAACGTGAACCTGTTCATAGCACTTCTGATTTTCGCAGTCGCTTCAATAACCGACATGCTGGATGGAAAAATCGCCAGGTCTCGTAATTTAATCACCAACTTCGGAAAGTTCCTCGATCCGCTTGCCGATAAAGCCCTTGTGATGGCGGCACTACTCGTGCTTGTCGACAAGAATTGGGTCAGCTCAGTGCCTGTCATGCTGATTCTCTTCAGAGAATTCATGGTTTCGGCTCTCCGGCTTGTAGTAAAGTCCGGTGACGGAACCGTCGTGGCAGCCGGCTGGCTAGGAAAGGTCAAGACCGCGTTCACAATGGTCGCAGTAGTCGTGACCCTCTTCCTGCATGGTCTTATAGCTGTGGGAGTCGGACTCAGTGGCACAGCAGTCAGCATTATCGACAATATTCTCGTCTGGATTGCAGCAATCCTGACGGCAGTTTCAGGAGTAAAGTATCTGTGGGCTTACCGCAGTGCAATAGATACTAACGAATAATATTTTTAAGGAGACACCAAAATGAAGCAATTTTCATTCAAGAGACTTCTGGCAATTCTGATTGTACTGGTAATGTGCCTCACAGTGTTCACTGCCTGCGGAGACACCTCAACCGACGGTCACGTTCATTATGGCGACAACGCCGAAACCACTTCGATTTCAGCAAGTGACCTCATCACCGACATGGGGCTTGGCTGGAACCTCGGCAACACCTTTGACTCCACCGGTTCAAGCGAGACTTCATGGGGCAATCCGTACACGACCGAAGAGATGATTGACACTATCGCAGAGCTAGGGTTTAAGACAATCCGAATTCCCGTTTCATGGAGCTATCACTGCGACGATGACTACAATATCGACGAGGACTGGCTCGAAAGAGTTCAGGAGGTAGTTGACTGGGCTTTAGAGAACGACATGTACGTCATCCTCAATTCCCACCACGATATCGACGCCTATTATCCCTCAGCTGAAAATCACGATGAGGCAGTCAACTATATCACAAAGATATGGACTCAGATCGCAGAGTATTTCAAGGACTATGACCAGCACCTCATCTTTGAACCGATGAATGAGCCGAGACCCACTGGCACCAACTATGAGTGGTACTATTCCGAATGGGTTGACACATGTCAGGAAGCTTTGACGACCATTATGGACTGCAATCAGGCGTTTGTTGACACCGTAAGAGCATCCGGTGGCAATAACGAGACGAGATACCTGATGGTTTCGACCTATGCGGCTTCTCCCGATGCGGCACTGTCTGATAACTTTGAACTCCCGAACGCCCCGAGCAACAAGCTCCTCATGACGGTCCACATGTACACACCGTATAACCTAGCCATGAGCGACAGCTACGCCTACACCGAATTCGACGAATCCTGTGAGTCGGACATCGACTACTACATCGATGCACTCTATGAGAAGTTCGTCGCAAACGGCACCTACGTAATAATCGGCGAAATGGGCTGTACCAATAAGGACAACCAGTCTGCCCGAGAAGCGTGGGCGGAATACTTCGTCTCGAAAGCAAAGGAGTGCGGCATGGTCTGTGTCGTCTGGGACAACAACTACATCGACGCCGGCTCAGAAGCCTATGGCTTATTCGATAGAGCCAACCTAGAAATCTTTGAAGACTGCCTGGACTACTATAACGGTCTCATGGCGGGATTGGAGTAAATGGATAACAAAAAGGACAGCCGCTCGGCTGTCCTTTTTTATTCTATTTCCTCGCTGTTTTCATAAAGCTCATGTGGGGCAATGTCCTGTCCGTCAGCCCATTCAATTCCCGAACCGTTCGGCAGCAGGTGTACAGTCGAAAAGTACGAAAAGTCTTTGAGCTTTCCAAACCAACTGCCCTTGATGTAAGGCGATACATCAAACCTCTTTCTTTCGCCAGTCTCATAGGATAGAATTAAAAAATTATCCCTGATCGGCTCAACTTTAGTAATTGCAGGTTGCAACATTTTTAACACCTCCGAATCACTTGAGAGGGTCAATTCTGAAATGCTGTTCGCCGCCTGATAAGAGCTGCCAGTTAGCTTCAAGATCCTCTCTATGGATTTCCACCCATGCTTCTAATAATTTCATCTTGTTTTTCGGAATTGAACCCTCGATTACTGTTCCGTCGAGAGCCATAACAACTTCTTCGCCAGAGTATTCAGCATGAATATGTGGCAGGTTGTGCTTACCGCCAACTTCGTTGTACATACGTACGATAATACCGTAAAAAGTGCTCAGTACAGGCATTCCAAAAGTTCCTCTCTTATGCTTCTACTATAATTATACCATCACAAATGCAAGCTGTCAATAATCACTCATCAATAATAATCATCGCATCCCCAAAGCTGAAGAACCTATACTTCTCCTCCACAGCACATTTATATGCTGCCATAGTCTTGTCCTTGCCTAAGAACGCCGAGACCAGCATGATTAGGGTGCTCTCGGGGAGGTGGAAGTTGGTGATGAGACCGTCTATTGCCTTGAACTGATAGCCGGGGTAGATGAATATGTCGGTGTTTCCGTCGTCCGGCTTGATTTCGCCATTAAACTTGGTCGCAACGCTTTCAAGAGTCCTGCATGAGGTTGTCCCGACGGCTATGACCCTGCCGCCGTTTGCCTTTGTACGGTTTATAAGCTCCGCAGTTTCCGGTGGGAGGTCGTAGTGCTCAGAATGCATCTTGTGTTCGGCTATGTTCTCCTCCTTGACCGGTCGGAATGTGCCTAAGCCGACATGGAGGGTGACACGACCAATATTGATACCAGCGGCTTGAAGTTCTTCAAGCTGTTCTTGGGTGAAGTGAAGCCCGGCAGTAGGAGCAGCGGCGGAGCCGACCTCGTTTGAATATACAGTCTGGTATCTCTCGTTGTTTTCAAGCTTCTCCTTGATGTATGGAGGAAGCGGCATCTGACCTATCTCATCGAGAACTGTGTAGATGCTGCCATCGCAACTAAATTTCGCAATACGGTTGCCGTCATCCATAACATCGATAATCTCGGCGGTGAGCTTTCCTCCGCCGAAAATAAACTTCGTGCCTATCTTTGCTTTCTTGCCCGGTCGGCAGAGAATCTCCCAGACCATGTTTTCTTTCTGCTCAAGGAGCAAAAACTCTATAAATGTGCCGTTGTCTGCCTTTTCACCGTAGATTCTGGCGGGAAGAACTCTCGAATCGTTGACGATGAGGGTGTCACCTTTTCGTAAATACTTACATAGATTGTAGAAGTGGTCGTGCGTGATGTCGCCCGTTTCGCGGTCAATAACCATCAGCCTGGAAGCATTCCTCGGTTCGACGGGAGTCTGGGCGATAAGCTCCTCCGGCAGGTCATAATTAAAATCGCTTGTCTTCATATTGGTTTCAACTGTCATGATTTCAGTGCTTCTTTCAAATAAAATTTGGTGTATTTTAAGGTTGACGGATTCATCTTGCCGCGGTATAATATATAAGTATGGATAGTGGAAAGTGGATGAATATGTATCCCGCACTTGACATTATATATCAACCGGGCGATTTTTTCAATACCATTTTGATTCGCCGGCAGGATTAAGGAGTAATAGTCATGAAAAAGTATAAAGTTGGAGTAATCGGAGCCACCGGCATGGTAGGGCAGAGATTCATAACTCTTTTAGCAAATCACCCGTGGTTTGAAATCAAGGTCTTAGCAGCATCCCCGAAGTCGGCAGGAAAGCCCTATAGTGAAGCTGTGGGCTCCCGTTGGCTGATGACCACCCCGATTCCCGATTGCGCCAAAGATATAGTTGTAATGGACGCCACAGCAGATAAAGAGAAAATTGCTTCTATGGTCGATTTCGTCTTCTGTGCCGTAGATATGAAAAAAGATGAGATAAAGGCTCTCGAGGAGGCTTATGCCAAGCTCGAATGCCCCGTAGTTTCCAATAACTCCGCAAACCGCTTCACCCCTGATGTCCCGATGGTCATCCCGGAAGTAAATCCCGAGCACATTGAGATAATCGACGCCCAGAGAAAGCGTCTCGGCACCAAGCGCGGCTTCATAGCTGTCAAGTCCAACTGCTCCATCCAGAGCTATGTTCCTGCTTTGACTCCTCTCAGAAAGTATGGCATCACAGAAGTTTTAGCCTGCACCTATCAGGCGATCTCCGGAGCCGGAAAGACATTCGACACCTGGACTGAAATGGTCGACAACCTCATCCCCTATATCGGCGGCGAGGAGGAAAAGAGCGAGCAGGAGCCGCTCAAGGTCTGGGGACATATCGAGGACGATGAAATCGTTTGTGCAGATGCACCCTCAATCACAACTCAGTGCTTAAGAGTCCCTGTTTCAGACGGTCACACCGCCGCTGTATTCGTAAGATTTAAGAACAAGCCCACTAAGGAAGAGATTTTGGAAGCCTGGAGAACTTTCTCCGGCGTTCCGCAGGAGCTGGAGCTCCCATCTGCTCCCAAGCAGTTCTTAAACTACTTTGAAGAGCCCGACCGTCCGCAGGTCAAGCTTGACAGAGACCGCGAGGGCGGCATGGCAATCTCGATGGGCAGACTCCGTGAAGACATTCAGTATGACTACAAATTCGTCTGCATTTCGCATAACACCCTCCGTGGAGCCGCCGGCGGCGGAGTCCTGATGGCAGAACTTCTTGCGGCAAAGGGATATTTCGATTAATTCGGGATTCGGAATTAGGAATTAAATTGTAGGGGCGGATATCATCCGCCCGAAGGTTCGATTGCTCTGTTGGGCGGGCGGGCAGCTAGCGAAGCTAGCTGTATATCCAGCCCTACACTATACGAGGAGGGTGATACCATGAAGCACCTACTATTCACCGGCGCAGCCACTGCAATTGTAACCCCATTCAAGCCAAATGGCGAGATAGACCTCGAAAAGTACCGTGAGCTGATCGAGTTCCAGATTTCCGAGGGTATAGATGCCATCGTAGCAGTCGGAACCACTGGTGAGAATGCTGTTCTTTCTGGCGAGGAACATAGGGCACTCATGAAGTGCGCGGTTGAAACAGCCCATGGCAGAGTTCCCGTAATATGCTCGACCGGTTCTAATGACACCGAATACTGCATCGGCACCACCCAGGCTGCCGAGGAAGCTGGCGCAGACGGGCTTCTTCTGGTCACTCCCTATTACAATAAGTGCACCCAAGGCGGGCTCATAAGACACTATGAGCGGATTCTCTCGAAGACGAAGCTTCCCGCAATAGTCTATAATGTCCCGTCCAGAACCGGCTTCAATATCAGCATTTCCACCTATAAGGAGCTCGCTAAGCACCCTCAGATAGTCGGAACCAAGGAAGCAAGCGGCAACATGGCTCTTGCAATGGAGATTCGTGCCCAGTGCGGCGATGAAATGCCTCTATACAGCGGCAACGACGATATAACAGTTCCCATGATGGCGATAGGCGGCAAAGGAGTAATTTCCGTGCTTTCAAATATCCTGCCAGAGACCACTCATGAAATCTGTAAGCTGTGTCTGGATAAAGACTATGACAAGGCTAGTGAACTCGCATTCAGGTATCTCGACCTCATGAATGCCCTTTTCAGCGAGGTCAATCCCATTCCGATAAAAGCGGCTATGAACATGATGGGCTTTAATGTCGGAGGATGCAGACTGCCGCTGTGTGAAATGGGAGCGGAGAACAAAGAAAAACTGAGACAGATTTTGATTTCGCACGGATTGGTCTCAGCAAATTAGAGAGGATTGATCAAATGGTAAAAGCGGTAATAAGCGGTTGCTTCGGAAAAATGGGCAAGGTAGTCGCAGACGTTATCTCAAAAAGAGACGATATTGAAGCTGTCGCCGGAATAGATAAGGTCGCTCCGGGTGAACTAAGCTTTGAGACTGTAACGGATATTAAGAATCTAACATGCAAGCCGGATGTAATAATCGACTTTTCCCACCCATCTGCACTGCCAGGGCTTCTCGACTATGCAAAGACAAATGGCACAGCGTTGGTTCTTGCCACAACCGGCTATAGCGAGCAGGACATCGCTGACATCAGGTCTTGTTCAAGCCAGGTTCCGATATTCTTCACCGCCAATATGTCGATAGGAATCAATCTCTTAAGCGCGCTTGCAAAAAAAGCCGCCACAATCCTTGGCGACAGCTATGATATAGAAATAGTTGAAAAGCACCACAACCAGAAGATAGATGCTCCGAGTGGAACGGCTTTAATGCTTGCAGATTCCATCAATGAAGCCATGGACGAGAGGTATAACTACATATACGACCGCCACAGTCAGCGCAAGAAGCGTGACAAGACTGAAATTGGAATCCACTCGATAAGGGGCGGAACGATAGTAGGCGAGCACGAGATAATCTTTGCCGGACGTGACGAAGTAATCACTCTTTCTCACTCAGCCGCTTCAAAGGAAGTCTTTGCAGTGGGAGCAGTCAACGCTGCAGTGTTCCTGTCCGGAAAACCGGCAGGGATGTACTCAATGCAGGATTTAATCGAAGCCTCGAACAACTGATAGCTGTAAGCGTAAGCTTAAGTGATACATACAAAAATCCCGACCAATTACGGTCGGGAATTTTTTACTTGCAGGTCGCGCGGAGGAGATTGCAGATAAGGTCTGCAACGTCTGACGGCGAAGCGGAGAAATTGCCTGAAAGCCATGAATATGTGAGATAGTAGAAGCCGCCCTGATAGAAGTTATTCCAAAGCTCTTTCTGCTCGTCGGAAAGCTCTTTCGGCGCACATTCCTTGGCAAAATTTTTCTCCATCGTTACGTCAAACAGCTTTTCCGAAAAGTCCTTGAGTATATATTTGCTGTTCATGAACAGTAAAAATGCGGATTTGTTCTCCTTGAGGTAGTTAAGAATAGCTTCAATTTGTTCACGGATGGTGAAGCTTCTTTTTGGATCCATTTTGTCGAGCATCGCCTTGATGTCCTCGACCTTTTCGTCTTCAATTTCCGTCAGGACGTCATACTGGCTGGTGTAGTGGTGATAGAATGTAGAGCGGTTGACATGAGCTGTTTCACAGAGCTCTGTAATGGTTATCTTTTCTATGTTCTTAGTCTCGAGAAGCTTTAGTAGAGCATCACTTATAAGCTTCTTTGTAACTTGTACCCGACGGTTTCCTTTTGTTTTGTAGGTCATTATATCCTCACTTTCTTTGGAATGGTCACTTTGCTAAAAGTGTCTATATTTAAAACAAAAAGCCTATGAATTGCTGGTTTTGGGACAAAGTACCTCAATCTGTCCCTTGTAAAATCAACACATGTATATTATACTTGTCTCAGAAAGAAAAGTCAACGGCTTTTCTTTGGACAAAAACCTGAATACGGGAGGATTTTTTATGAAACAAAAATTATCAGGAATCGGACTTGCGGTGGTTGAAATTGTAGTAGGCTTGTTCCTGCTCATAAGCCCGGACACTCTTACAAGAGCCGTCGTAATCATTGCCGGAATCGCACTTTTAGTTATGGGTGTTGTTTCCCTCATCGGTTATTTCAGAAGCGACCCTGTCGGAAGTGTCTTAGGTCAGGGAATGACCAAGGGACTTATGGAAATAGCAATCGGCGCATTCATTCTCATCAAGACAGGATGGGTTGTCGGAGTATTCGACACTGTAATCGCCTTGGCAATTCTTTTGCTCGGAGTATCGAAGCTAGGAATGTCTGTTGATCTTATGAGACTTAAGGACAGCGGCTGGAAGCCGGCACTTCTCGATGCAGTCGTAACACTCGCCTGCGCAGTCATCATCGTAAGTATATCTGCTTCTGACGCTATCTGGATGGTCATCGGCATTTCGCTCATCGTCCAGGCAGTTCTCGACATCGTTGTTACATTCTTCTCCGGAAAGAAGAAAGACGGCGACGTAGTTGTTGAGGGACAGGAAGACTGATTCTTTCAATATCCATAATAGAAAGCACCGCCAGAAATGACGGTGCTTTTTATTGCAAATTTAATCTTCAACTGCCTTGAAAATCATGTCGGCAGCAGCCTTAATGGACTCACACTCGTAGCTTTCAATCTCTCCCTTGTCGCAAAGGCTTGAAATCTCTGGGTCGAATGGCAGCCTGGCAAGAAGCCCCAGGTGGTTTTCCTCTGCAATCTTAGCCGTGTGGCTTTCGCCAAATACCTTTATCTCCTCTCCGCAGCATGGGCACTTCACGTAGCTCATGTTCTCGATGATTCCTAAAATCGGAACACCCATCATTTGAGCCATGTTGACAGCCTTTGAGACTATCATACTGACTAATTCCTGCGGGGAAGTGACGATAACAATTCCGTCAAGTCTTATAGACTGGAAGACAGTCAAGGGGACGTCTCCAGCTCCCGGAGGCATGTCAACAAACATGTAGTCGACCTCGCCCCAGTTGACCTCATTCCAGAACTGCTTGACAGCTCCCGCAATGATAGGACCACGCCAGACAACCGGCTGGGTCTCGTCATCCAAGAGAAGATTAGTAGAAACTATCTTAATTCCGCCCTTGGAAACAGACGGATTGATGTACTTTCCGTCTGTGGTGAGCTGCTTGGATACTCCGAACGCTCTTGGGATAGAGGGACCGGTGATATCAGCGTCGAGAATTGCTGTTTTATTGCCCTTTTTAGACGATTCAGAAGCCAGGAGGGAAGTGACGAGCGATTTTCCGACGCCACCCTTTCCACTTACAACTCCGATTACTTTCTTAACATTTGAGAATTCGTTAGCCGAGACGTGCATGTCCTGTGGAGCCGTTCTCGAAGAACAGTCCTGCGAGCAGGACGAGCAATCGTGACTGCATTCCGCCATTATAAATTACCTCCGATTGATATGTTTTTTGAGTATTATTCTTCGCTTTCGCTGTTTTCGGTTTCCTCTGTGCCCTCGGTTGTCTCGTCCTCGGCGGTGGTGTCATCGGTCGAAGTGTTTCCAGTTCCTTCCTGGAGGGTGACTGTCACGATGAAACCGTCGACATTGTTTCCGGAAATCTCATAGGGATAAGCTGTAACGCCGTCTTCCATGAGCGGGACATAGATAGTCGTGGTGTCCGAATCAGACATCGGGACGTAGTAGATTATATACTGCGCACCGTCAAAGGAGTTCACAAGCAGGAAGCCTGTGTCAATAGTGTAGTTCTTGATATACGAGATATATTCCTCAAGACACATGTCGTATTCATACATAACCTGTGCGTGTGGAATTCCCACATATCTGAAGTGCCAGGGCTCGCTGTCAATAAGGGTTATAGACTCCTTGCCCTCAGGATAACGATTGATGAAGCCATATTTGTAGCAGTTCTCCATTATCCACTCATAGTCGCCTGTTCCGTCAAAGTCGCTGTAGGAGCTACCGTTGTAGGTGGTGAAGTCAACAGCATATCCGGTGTGGTGCTCGCTGTAGCCAGCCTTTGCAACGAGTTCTGAAGAATCCTCTCCGGTTGAAGAAAGCTCATCTTCATAGAGCTCCTGCTGATAGGCAAATGAGCGATAGCCGCTACGAACCATGACGCTGTCGTTTCCGGTTGCATTGTAGAATGCAAGAAGCATTTCATTGAGGGCATCCATAGTGTCAGGCAGAACCAGAACGCTATAGTCCTTTACCCAGTATGCGCTGTTCTTATATTCTCTCACGGTGACCAGCTCGTCCTCATTCACTTCATTGAGAAGTGCGATATTGTTGTTGACGAGTACCAGGTGTCCCGAGCCCACTTCATCAGAGGATACTATCACAGACATGAAGAGATATGAGCTCTGCTGGGTCGGATCCGTCGTGGTGCTGGATTCTGGGTCAGCTTCATCCTCGATAATATCAGTCACGGTGCTGTCCTGGTTTTCTGTTGTACCGTCATTGTTGTTGTCCTTTTCATCGCTCTTTTTTGAGCCAGATGAGCAAGAGACGCAGATAATCGCAATGATGATAAGGAGAATCGCCAGAATAAGGGCGAGATTGCCGAATCTTATCCTTGAGGCTTTCTTCTTGAATGTAAGATAATCTATCCTTTTTCCTTTTTTCATGTAGTGCCATCCTTTCCGATCCGAGTACACTCTGGTGCTGGGAACAAGTTGCTAATAGGCTTATGTATATGATAGCACATTTCCCGGAAAAAATAAAGACGTTTTTTGAGATATTGCGAGATTTTTCGACATAAAATCGGCTGCCGCAGATTTCAGTCCGCGACAGCCGTTTTAAAGAGAGTTATTTCTCGTTCAAAAAAGATAAAGCTTAAAGCTTACTTTACAGAACCGGTCTTGTAGGCGTCGATCATCTTTTTGACCATCTGACCGCCGACGGAACCTGCCTCACGAGAGGTAAGGTCGCCGTTGTAACCGTTCTTAAGATTAACTCCGACCTCGTTGGCAGCTTCGATCTTGAACTTTTCAAGAGTCTGTCTGCCCTGGTCGCTTGTAATACCCTTCATATTATATCTCCTTTTTTGGTTGCGTCGCCAACGCTTTTTGCAAAGCAACGCATTTTACAAACAAAAACTTAATTCTCGCTTGCAAGGATATTATTTGCGCAACCGCGGGTCTTATTAGTGGAAATTTTTATTTGAGAATTTTCAAAGATTTTTGGTCGGCTTTTTACCATCCAAGCCACTCTCTGATAAATTCCGCCAGAGCTTCTGCCGACTTCTCCTGTGTCACAGCACTCGGGTGCCAGTCTGCACCGTAGCCATCAGATGAACTCTGCACATCAAATTCAAAGCTTGTGACCTTTTCGTCTCCGGTTTCATTGACATATTCACTGACAGCCTCTTCAACCATCGGATAGAGCTCATTTCCCATGATGCCTAATGCGCAAATAATATAGGCGTCGGGGTTGTTCTCCCTGATCTGCTTTATGAATTCGACATACTCGGTCTTATATTCATTCTGTTTGTCCGCATCAGAGCCGGTGTAACTGTAGTCATTGGTTCCGAGATTAATTACAACGAGGTCAACGGGATTGTTCTTAAAATCCCACTCAACCGAATCGGGAGTAACGCCATTGACCGTTCCCGAGCCGGAGCCGAAGCACTCATAGAACTGCGACATAACTCCCCACGACTGAATAGTTCCGTCGGAGGTATAGCCTGAAATGATTCCATGACCACTCTTTGAAACGAGGCTATAATCGGCATCCAGAAGCTGTGCTGTCAAGTAAGCATAGGACTTGCTTGCATTTTCAGTGCGGGTCGAGAAAGAAGAGTTCTGATCCTCAGCATCGACGCCATAGCCGCAGGTGATCGAGTCGCCAACAAATTCGATAGTGTATTCCTTGTCCTCGGTCGGCTTGATTGCGCCGAAAGCCTCAACCTCGATTGAACCGATAACGCAGGTAGAGTTCCCAGTTTCGGAGAGCTTGATTATTCTTATAACGCAGTCCTCAGCCTCTTCGCTCTCGAAAACAGTGAATGAGGTCGACTCCTCCATCAGCATTTCATCGACAACGAGTTCATCGTTCACATAAATTGCGATTCTCGGGACGCTGTTCCAGTCTTCAGAGTTTATGGTGTCGTCGCCGAGGATTGTGACAGTTGCCTTGGTGCCATTGAAAGTAAATTCCGCACCCGAGCCGGAATAGGCGAGCCAGAGACCCTCATCAACCTGTTCGGTACGTCCTAACTTCTTCACATATTTTTCTGTCGGCAAAAAGCTGTTCACACTGAGCACATCCTCGTCAATTTCAATTTCGTTTTCGCTGCTTCCGCAACCGGTCAACCCCATAGTCAGCGTCAACACGCTGAGAAGAATTGCAATAATCCGTTTCACCATTTGTTATAATGCACCCTGCTTTCCTCATAGGTAATCTTGTCGTCGTCTTTCACTTCGTCCGGATATCCAAGAGCTATTACAGAGAGGGGAACAATCTCGTCGGGGAGCTTCATGAGCTCCTTAACGTTTCCGACCTTGTCCTCCTGCGGATAGGTTCCTAGCCATACAGCACCGAGTCCCAGAGCTGATGCCGCGAGAATTATATTCTGAGTCGCGATCGAGGCGTCCTCAATCCAGTAGTCCTTGGCTCTTGAGAATGCCCGGCTCAGGTCACCACAGACTATGATAGACGCAGCAGCATCCGGGAGCATTCCAGCGGCTCTTCCGTTGCAGTGGGAAAGCTCCGTCAACAGCTCCTTGTCGTCAACCACGATAAAAGCCCAGTCCCTTGCATTTACGCATGTGGGACCAGCCATTCCGCACTCGAGGAGCTTGTGCATCGTTTCAGCGTCAATTTTTTTGTCGGTATACTTTCTTATGCTTCTTCTTTTAAGTATGTTTTCAACTGCTTCCATTTGCTTTCTTCCTGTTCGTTAATTTTATTTTCCGAGCATTTTCTTAAGCCGCTTCATAGCTTCCTCGGTGTTCTCGTGGGTTGAGAATGAGGTGAGGCGGATATATCCCTTGCCGTTCTTGCCGAAGCCCTCGCCAGGGGTGCCGACGACGTTAGCCTCTTCAAGAAGCTTGTCAAAGAATTCCCAAGAGCCGAGCCCGCCTGGGCACCTGAGCCAGATATAGGGCGAATTCTTGCCGCCGAAATACTTGATTCCGCAATCATCCAAAGCCGCCATCATGATTTTTGCATTCTCCTGGTAGTAGGCGATGTTCTCCTTAACGCCTTTCTGACCCTCGGGAGTGAATACTGCATTCGCACCGCACTGGACGATGTAGGAAACGCCGTTGAACTTGGTCGACTGCCGTCTCAGCCAGAGCTTGTTGAGGTTTTCATCAAAGTGTAGATCTTTCGGGACGATGGTATATCCGCATCTTGTTCCGGTGAAACCAGCTGTCTTAGAGAGCGAGCAGATTTCGATGACGCACTTCTTTGCATCCTCAACTTCATAAGCAGTATGCGGCACATCGGGATCGGTTATAAACGCCTCATAAGCCGAATCGAGGAGGATTACAGCATTCTTTGAAAGTGCGTAGTCAACCCACTCCTTGAGCTGAGCCCTTGTGTAAGCCGCACCTGTCGGGTTGTTCGGCGAACAGAGATAGATGATATCAGCATTGACTGAATAGTCCGGCATCGGCAGGAAGTTGTTTCCCTCAGTGGCGTCGGCGTAGACAATCTTTCTTCCTGCCAGAATGTTGGTGTCAACATAAACGGGATAGACAGGGTCAGTGACCAGAACTGTGTTGTCTGAATCAAACAGGTCCAAGATGTTGCCTAAATCAGTCTTAGCACCCTCAGAAACGAAAACCTCTTCGGTTTCGAGGTCAACTCCGAAGCCCTTGTAGTAGCCTACAATGCTCTCGCAGAGGAAATCATAGCCTCTGTATTCGCCGTAGCCCTTGAAAGTCTCCTTGACTCCCATTTCGGAAACTGCCTTATGCATGGCATCAGTAACAGCTTCGCAAAGAGGCAGGGTAACGTCTCCTATACCCATCTTGATAATCTTCGCATCGGGGTGCGCTTTTGAATACTTCGCAGTTCTCTCCGCAACCTCCGCAAAGAGATAATCCTGCTCTATTTTGTAAAAATTCTTGTTCGCTTTCATCTGAATCCTCCTATTTTATCTCGCCGTCGAATGCAAACTCCGCTCCGCCACGCATCTTGATATCGTAGTCCTCCGAGCAGGTGATGAACAAATCGCCTCCGAGAAGCTTTACAGTGACTTCCTCTCCTGCCTTGCAGATTCCGTTCCTGACAGCCGCCGCAACGCTGGCGCAAGCACCGGTTCCGCAGGCAAGGGTTTCACCGCTTCCGCGTTCCCAGACCCGCATTTCGAGCGTTTTTGAATCGATAACCCTGATAAACTCGGTGTTGACTCTCTCCGGGAAAATCTCATTGTTCTCGAAAAGCACGCCGATTTTCGCAAGCTCCAGGCTCTTGACCTCATTGACAAACGTGACGCAATGCGGATTTCCCATCGAAACGCAGGTGATATGATATTCCTTGCCACCAACTGTGAGCGGCTCATCGATAACCTCGTCCTTATCGGAAACAACAGGTATAATAGGAGCCCTGAACTCAGCTTTTCCCATATCGACGCATACGCTCTCAACTTTTCCACCCCTGACATCAAGATTAAGCGTCTTGATGCCGGCAAGGGTTTCAAGGGTGACAGTTGTCTTGTCTGTAAGCCCTTTTTCATAGACATACTTTCCTATGCACCGTGAAGCGTTGCCGCACATCTTTCCCTCACTGCCGTCGGTGTTGAACATTCTCATCCGGAAATCGGCAACTTCTGACGGCATTATAAGCACAATTCCGTCGCCTCCGACCGAGAAATGCCGGTCAGAAAGCTTAATTGACAAAGCCTCCGGGTCATCAATCTTCTCCTCGAAGCAGTTGAAATAGATATAATCGTTTCCTGCTCCGTGCATCTTCGTGAATTTCATAATTTGTCCTTTCAAAGGTCGCAAGCCGTCAAATCTTCAAGAGTTTCGCGTCTTACTGCCAGATAATCATTCTTGCCGTCAACCATAACAACTGGCGGTCTGCCAATTCTGTTGTAGTTCGATGCCATCGAGTAGTTGTATGCTCCTGTAGTGAGAACCGCAACGGTGTCTCCTCTCTGGATGCTTTCCGGGAACATGACATCAGGCTGGACGATATCTCCCGACTCACAGCATCTGCCTACTAAATCACACTTCAATGTTTTCTCTTCACTTGCTTTATTCGCAGTCAGAACCGTATAAGCCGAGTGATAAAGTGCATATCTCGGATTATCTGTCATGCCGCCGTCGATGGAAACGTAATTCTTATATCCGGTAATCCTCTTGATAGTTCCAACAGTGTAGAGAGTCATTCCTGCATCGGCAACAATGCTTCTTCCCGGCTCCAATCTAAGAGAGGGAAGCGGGATGCCAAGTTCCGAACACTCAGACTTAATAAACTCTGAAACTTCTTTAATATTGTCCCGGATGCTTATAACCGGCTGGGATTCAACGTATCTGACTCCGTACCCTCCGCCGAGGTCAAGAATTTCGGTGACGTAGCCATACTTCTCGTTCATCAGCTTGCAGAAGCCCAGCATGATCTCCGCACTTCTTATAAAAGTATCCGAGTCAAAAACCATCGACCCTACATGGCAATGGAAGCCGGAAAGTGTGATTCCTGGCTTCGAGAGGGTGTATTTCGCAATCTCCTCAGCCTGACCTGTCTCGATGGCAGTTCCGAACTTGGAATCAACCTTGCCGGTAGCCACTTCATCATATGTATGAGGGTCTATGCCCGGAGTGAGTCTTAAAAGAATCTTCTGTGTGACGCCTTTTTTACCTGCAATCTCAGAAATCGCGTCTACTTCTTCAACATTGTCGCAGACGAAATAGCCGGCGCCGGCATCGATAGCATATTCAATATCCGAATCCGTCTTGTTGTTTCCCTGGAAGTAGGCGTTCTCAAGAGGAAACCCAGCCAGTTTCGCAGTGTGGATTTCACCGCATGAGACCAGATCCGCTCCCAAGCCCTCTTCATTTATAATCTTGTAGATAGCCTTAAAGCAGCAAGCCTTTCCGGCATAGATGGCTTCTGAACCGTTCCCGTAGAATTCATCTAAAGCTTCTTTGTATTCACGGCAATTGCGGCGGATTCTCCCCTCATCCATAAGGTACAGGGGAGTGCCGTATTTTTTTGCAAGCGACAGCGTGCTTTGCTCCGAGAAGTAAAGCTCGCCGTCGCGGACAGTAACGTTGTCTGTAAGGATGGTCTCCATAAATTATATCAATCCTTCGTTTTTCATAATTGCAAGCATCTTGTCAAGATGCGGCTTTTCCATAGGTGTAAGCGGAAGCCTCAGTTCATTCTCACAGAATCCCATAGCAGTCATAGCCGCCTTTGCGGGAATCGGGTTGACTTCGCTGAAGAGTGCATCTATGAGCGGAAGATACTTAAGCTGCATTTCGCGTGAGCCGGCAATATCTCCCTCAAAGAACTTGGTGCAAATCTCGTTGGTCTCATGTGGCAGGACATTCGAGAGTACGGAAATAACTCCCGAGCCGCCAAGCGAGAGAATCGGAACGATCTGATTGTCGTTTCCTGAGTAGATGTCAAGCTTGTCGCCTGCAATTGCCGCCAACTCTGCAATCTGGGAGATATCTCCCGAAGCCTCTTTTATGGCGACGATATTGTCAATCTCAGCGAGCCGAGCCGCAGTTGCGGGGAGAATGTTACATCCCGTTCTCGACGGAACATTGTAGAGAATGCACGGCGCGCCGCAGGACTCTGCAACCAGCTTGAAGCTCTGGTAAAGTCCCTCCTGGGTTGCCTTGTTGTAGTATGGCGAAACGAGAAGCAAAGCGTCTGCTCCCGCCTGGGTAGCAAATCTCGAAAGCTCTACTGCATATGCAGTGTCGTTAGAGCCGGTTCCGGCTACAACGGGAACGCGGTGGTTTACCTTTTCGACGGTGAATTCGATTATTTTCTTGTGCTCCTCATCTGTGAGGGTTGAGCCCTCGCCGGTGGTTCCGGCAACTACCAGAGCCGCGATTCCTCCGGAAATCTGCTGCTCTAAAATTCTTTCATAGCTTTCGTAGTCAATAGCCCCGTCCTTGAACGGAGTTATAAGAGCGGTTGCCGCTCCCTTAAAAACAGTGTGCTTCATGATGAAAACCTCTTGTGTCAAAAATTAAGGTAATAGCTAAAACAAAAAGACAGCCGCAAGAGCAGCTGCCGCCGATTCATTATGAGCGCGTACAGCCGCGCAGTATGAAACGTCGATAGCTCTCCGCACTTTTCGTGCGACAGCAAAACGGATATTAACCGCATTGCCGGATCACTTTTTTGCCGTAAAGCGTCCTCGGCAGCAGCCCCTTTCACAAATGCCGACCCTGGCGGTCATATAGGCAATGCTACTCTTGGCTTGCTGCGCCTCTACCTCTTCTATATTATAAGCAGACCGCCTGAAAATGTCAATAGTTATATCACGCTTATTCAAAATTTATTTTAAAAAGGGAGGTGCGCCAAGGTTTCCGTAGAAACCAAGACGCACCGTTGGTGAGAGATGGAGATGGCAATTTTAGTCTGAGACGTGGGTCAATGCCGCCTCTGCAACAGAATAGAAGCAGGGCTTGACCGAGAGGTCTCTGTCAAAGAGGAGGGAAGCGTTTCTTCTTATCTTAGGAGTGGAGTTGAGCCAGGAATTCTCGTCGTCTGTTCCCCAGAAGATGATGGTGTCGATGATTCCCTCATCTGCAAAGTCGAGGAACATGTCGATAAGCTCGGCATACTTTTCAGCCTGCTGCTCATATTCCTCGTCAGACCAGATATAATATCCGCCGTCAGAGTTGGAGCCGATGAACATGTCCATATCAAGCTCGGTGATAGTGATTCTGAAGTTTCCTGCATACTCAGGGAAGTATTCGTCGTAGAGGTCACTCAGGCTTGCGATAAGTTCAAGGTTTGATCTGTAGGCTTCAACATTGCAGTCAAGCTCGATATGTGACTGGAAGCCGACGCCGTCGATTCTTACGCCCTTTTCAAACATTCTTACAACCAGGTTATACATCTGCTGGCACTTAGCCGACGACCATTCCATGTTGTAGTCGTTGATCATCAGGACAGCGTCCTCGTTTGCGGCTCTTGCGGCTTCAAACGCAATCTGGATGTAGTCGTCCGAATATCCGTCTCCGTCGAGGTCGCCGATGATATAAGACCAGTATGAGCTGTCGTTTATGCCTCTTACGCCGGTTCCGGAGTCATTGAGAACCTCGTTGCAGACATCCCAGATATCAATAGTATCTGCATATCTTGAAACAACAGTTGTGATATATTCCTGCATTCTCTCGATAAGCTGATCGCTCGTAGCGAGAGTTCCGTTTGCATAGCAGTCTGCCAAAGAGCTTGTGTCGGATGGGTCTGCCTTGAACCACCAGTCAGGAACCTGAGAGTGCCAGACTAAAGTATGTCCACGGAGAGTGGCATCAGTGAGCTGACCAAATTCAACGAAAGCGTCAGCATCGTCAAAGTTATATTCGCCCTCGGAGGGGTTGACATGGTCGGGCTTGAGCTCGTTTCCAAGAGTATAAACTCTGTAGTGCTTCAGAATGCTCTTGGTGATGTCGTCCTCCAAATCTACAATCTGGTCGGATGTGAACGCCACGCCGATGTTGCAGAGCCCCTCAAAATACTTATAGAGTGCCGGAAGCTCATAGTCAGCGGCATAGAGAGTCTCGGTTTCGAGGTCATAGAGCTCATCAAGAGTGTAGGTGAGCGACTGATCTGTCAGCTCGGTCAGATAGTCGACATTTGCTTCCTCGGTTTCTCCACAGGAGACAAGCGAGAGCATCATGCAAGCCGACAGGAAAATTGCAAGGATTCTTTTAAATGAAGTTTTCATAATATGTATGTCCTTTCACGAAATAGTGATAGGTTCATTATAGCACACTTCACGAAAGAATGGAATACTGAAATCAAATTTTTTTATAAAGAGCCCCGCCGGCGCTCTTACGAGATTGCCGGCGGGGCTTAATGTGGAAGGAAGGTGATGTCTTAATTGCCACTGTTGAACAGCGGTTCGAGAACATCTCTGTACTCCTCAAGAATTTCGAGGAGATAGGTGTCCCAGTGCCTTGCGTCCTGCTCGGTGTTGCCGAAGACGTAGTCCTCCTGACCGTAGTCGATAACGTCGAATCCGGGCATAGCTTTGCTGGCACCGTTTGTCCTGTATGCTACAGCACTCGCCAGGCTAAACGTTACTGTTCCGTCATCGTTAAGAGTAACCCATGAGCTTAAGTCTGTTCCAGTAGCGGAAGTGGAGGTTCCATTAGTTGTCTGAGCCTCTGCCTCAGCTTTCTCAGTGGTGACTCCGCTCACATATTCGCCATACATTTCATCGACATATAGCGCGAACGAATCGCCGAGTATCTCCGACGGAACATGTCCGCCATCCCACTGCCACTCGATGTTGCAGTCGATACCTGCATTCAGCATTGCAATCTGCAAGTTGAGTGAGTTGAACATTGAAATGTCACCCTCAGAAGCACCGCAGAGGATTCTCACCCATGTCGGGTTCTCTGTATCATCATCGCCGATGTAGTTGAGAGGATTGTAGAGTGAAACAATGTTGTTTCCATATTCGTCGCCAGCGAGGATTGATTCGATATCAGTCTCATAAGCTTCGAGCATTTCATCGTAAGTTGAGTAGTTTGTTGAGTCGGTGCTGCCGGTTGCGGACTGTGTGGTTCCTGCGTCAGGGGTTCCGACTATCATAGAGTCGCCCGAGCCCTCGGTGCCAATTTCACTGATTTCACTAATTTCACCATCTGGAAGATCACTTGCTGTGAAGTCTCCCATTTCGCCGTCAGGAAGCTCTCCATCGGTGATGTTGCCGGAAATGTCTCCACGACCTCCGGTCATGCCGCCAATTTCTCCTCTTTCTTCTGTACTATCCCTGTCCACAAAATCCAGCGCGCCGTTCATTCCACTCGGCAAATCTCCACTCATGGAGCCGGTTGAGCTCGACTTGGTGTACCTGCCCTCGATGAAAGCTTCTGCCTTGTCAGTCGTAGTCATTGCAGCAACCTCTTCATCCGAAAGTGCATTTCCGTCTTCGTCGAACCATGTCCAGCCGTCGGCATAGTCGAGATTCTCAAGATACCATTCAAGGTTTTCGGTGAACTCTGCAAGATACAGGTCTAGGTAAGTCCCGTGATAGCCGTTTGTCTCCGGATATTCGTCCGGATCGCACTCAATAGTAAGGGCGATTGTCGAATTCAGCTCTCCGTCGCCGTCAAGGTCAAAGCCAACTGCGCTTTCCTCTACAGTCAGGTTCTGCTCGTTAATATATTCCATATAAGCTTCCGAGAGATAAGCCGCCAGCTGCTTCTGGAATGAGCTTCCGAAGTCATATGTGGTGTCCATGTAGTATTCAAAAGCAAGTGCCATGTCAGCTTCATAGAGGGAAGTGATAGCACTGTAGGCTATGCATCCCCATGCACCGTCGGAAAGTGAAACCTCTTCACCGTCGATGGTGACAGTAGTAGTGTAGGTTCCGTCGTCGCAGAGATAGCATCCGACTGCTCCGACCTCTTCCTGATATGGGTAGAAGTCAGAATTGTTGGAGGTTGCAGCGAACATTGTGGCATGTGCCCCTCCTCCGGAACCGCCTGTTGAAACGAAGTAGTCAACGCTTCCGGGAAGATTGCCCAAAAGTATGTTGTACTTAACGAATCTTGCCGCAGCTTTCTGGTCTGCAAGGCAGGAGGGAGCGTCGCCGGTGTAGTAGGTGTTGCCGTCCTCGTCAGTTGCAGTGTCCTGCTTTCCTCTGTTGCCGCAGGCTACGTTGATGTAGCCCTCCTCGGCATAAGTCGAGGAAGCAAGAGTGTTTGTGGCGTTGCCGTATCCAGCCGCACCGGTGTTTAAGATAACAGGAGCAGTTGCGGCGGTATAAACCTGTCCGTTAGTGCTGGTTATTTCAGCATCATAGTCAATAACGAGAGTGCCATTTACCGGCTCAGTGTAGTTGTCAGCTGTGATGTCCGCAGCTCCGTCTCCGTCGGCGTCAATTCCTGTGACATATGCCGCCGGAACGCATACGGAAACGCCCTCTTCGTCCTCAATCTCGGGATAAGCGACAGCCGAAACTATTGACATAACCCATGAGTTAGTCTGGTAAGTCCAGGTATAGTCGGTATTGTTCGCAAGATTCAGGGTATATTCGATATATTCCTTGTCCGACACAATAGTAGCCTCCGATGATGTCTCCTGAGCATCTGCTTCATCACTGCTTTCGGTCGCTTCGGCTTCGGCAGCATCTGAGTCTGTGTCCACATCAGTGGATGTGCTGCCGCACCCGACAAGCGTCAGAAGCATGGCAAAGCATGTGATCAACGAGACGATTTTACTGATTTTTGTATACATTATATCACCCTTTTAGAAAAAAGTAAATTCTATTTTGATATTTTGCGCTCTGAAACTTAAATGTAGCTTAAGGATATTGTGAAAGATAGATGAAAGCCGCCCACTCACAAGAGCAGGCGGCTTCGTTTAAGTATAGGAGAATTACCGGGGTTTACTCTTCTGTTTCTTCAGAATCCGCAGACTCTTCGGCTTCTGTATCCTCAGCTTCGGCATCCTCAGTGGTTGATTCCTCTTCACTGTCGGTGTCGGTTGCTACCTCGTCTTCTGATTCTTCAGGTTCAGTGTCTTCTGTGGATTCTTCATCTTCAGTAGCCTCAGAGTCCTCGGTGGCGTCGGTATCTTCTGCCGTGCCGTCGTCGGTAGATGTTTCATCATCAGTGGATTCTTCATCCTCGCTGGATGTGTTTTCATCCTCGACAGTAACGTCGTCCTCGGTTTCTTCTGCTTCTGTTGTGGTTGCCGCTGTTGTGGTTTCGGCTTCGTCATCTGTATCGTCATCCCCGGAAGTACATCCTACCAGCATAACGATAAGAGACAGGCTCATAAGTATTGCCAAAAATCTTTTGAGTTTCATATTAACGTTCCTCCTTAGGAAGTTTATGAGCCCATTATACTCATCGATTTTTAAAACTGCATTAAGCCATGAGGAAAGCCAAGTGAAACGTTCGGGCAAAGATTTGAAGATTTTCTGATAACCCCCTTTCGCCTTTGTACACATTTATCAAATTCAATGACCATTAGATGCGGTTCTACATTTTAAACCAACAAATTCTAAAAAAACTCTTGACAAACGGTTTGCAGTCGTATATAATCTAAAAAGATGAACGAGGAATCGTTCAAATGAAGTATTTTACGGAGAGTTGCACGATGTCAAAACAAACTGTTGGCTCAGCCAATGTTTTCTGCTTTGCATATTATTATTACTTTACCATGCGCTGATCCCCCAAGGTAAAGTGATTTGTGTTGCAACAAAAAGTTTTGTTTATCAGCTGCACAGGTTACTTGTGCAGCTTTTTTGTGAAACTGCCAAAGTAACCGGCAGACTTCTTTCCGACAAAAAGAAAGGACTAATTATTATGGTAGTAGCATTAAAGAAAAATGTTCCAGAGGAAAAGCGCGATCAGCTTATCGATTGGCTCGGAGGAATGGGCATTAAGGTTCATATTTCCGAGGGTGAGTTCACAACGGTCTTGGGTCTCATCGGCGACACAACCAAGGTCGACAAGGATCTCATCGAGAGCCTTGATATCGTCGATTCCGTCGCCAGAGTCACCGAGTCGTTCAAGTGCTGCAATCGTAAATTCCACCCTGATGACACTGTTATAGACGTAAAGGGAGTGAAAATCGGCGGAGGAAACTTCTGCATGATAGCCGGTCCCTGCTCAGTTGAGACTGAAGAGCAGATTGTTGCGGTTGCCAAGGCGGTCAAGGCTGCTGGCGCAAATATGCTCCGTGGCGGCGCATTCAAGCCGAGAACCTCTCCCTATGACTTCCAGGGTCTCCATGCAAAGGGCTTGGAGCTTCTGAAGATTGCTCGTGAGGAAACCGGTCTTCCTATTGTAACCGAAATCATGAGCATAAACGACCTGCCTCTCTTCGAGGATGTAGACGTCCTCCAGGTCGGCGCAAGAAATATGCAGAACTTTGAAATGCTCAAGGAGCTCGGCAAGACCGATAAGCCTATTTTACTCAAGCGTGGTCTTGCAAATACACTTAAAGAGCTCCTCATGAGTGCTGAATACATCATGGCTTCCGGCAACGAAAAAGTCATGCTCTGCGAGAGAGGAATCAGAACCTACAGCGACTACACCAGAAACACAATGGATATTTCTGCAATTCCTATGCTCCATGAGCTTTCTCACCTCCCCGTAATCGCTGACCCGAGCCACGCTACTGGCATGGCAAGACTCGTTCCTCCTATGGCTATGTCGGCAACCGCAGCAGGAGCAGACGGACTTATCATTGAAGTACATAACGACCCGATGCACGCTCTCTGCGACGGCGCACAATCCTTAAGACCAGAGGAGTATGCATCATTATCCAAGAAAATCACTGCTGTCAGGGAGGCTGCACTCGGATGATTGCCGGAATCGTGGGCTTGGGGCTCATAGGAGCCTCATTCGCCAAGGCTTACAAAAAGGCTGGGCACACTGTCCTCGGCTGGAACAGGAGTAAATCTGCTCTTGACTATCTTAAGCTTGCAGGAGACGTCGATGATGAGCTTACTATGGACAGGCTTCATGAGTGCGACATAGTCATAATCTCAGTCTATCCGGATGCCTGCATAGAATATCTTGAGAAAGCCGCGCCCTATTTCGGTTCAAAGCCGGTTGTGATAGACTGCTGCGGAACCAAGCGCAAGGTCACCGAGGTTGGATTTAAGCTTGCCGATGAATACGGCTTCACCTTTGTCGGAGGTCACCCGATGGCGGGAACCCATAATTCCGGCTATAAGTACGCAAAAGCAGATATGTACAAGGGCGCACCGATGGTGCTCGTTCCGAATGGCGAGCCGAGCATCAAGCTTCTAAGCCATACGAAAGAGCTTCTCCAGCCCGCCGGTTTCGGAAGCATTTCTGTCACCACAGCCGAAAAGCACGACGAAATGATAGCTTTCACCTCTCAGCTTGCCCACGTGGTATCAAATGCCTACATCAAGAGCCCGACAGCTCGCGAACACAAGGGCTTTTCGGCAGGCAGCTATAAGGACATGACCCGAGTCGCCTGGCTCAACCCTGAAATGTGGGCGGAGCTGTTCCTTGAAAACGGCGACAATCTTATAAAAGAGCTGGATATCTTGGTCGAAAACCTCGACCAATACAGAACTGCGATTCGTGAAAACGATAAAGAGGAGCTTGTTCGGCTCTTAGATGATGGAAGAAAGATTAAAGCGGAGGTTGACGGAAGATGAGTGTTGTAAATGTCACGGCATCCCGTAATTATGATGTAACCGTCTCTGACGGGATTTTAGATAAGTGTGGCGAGTTCTGCAAGCCTCTTGTAAAAGGCAAAACTGCCGTAATAGTTTCCGACGACAACGTCTATCCCATCTATGGCAAAAGGGTTACAAAGAGCCTTGAAAACGAGGGCTTCACAGTCCATGAATTCGTCGTTCCGCACGGCGAACGTTCAAAGAGCATGAGCTGTTATATCAATCTCCTCGAATTCCTCTTTGAAATGAAAGTAACAAGAAGCGATCTTCTTGTAGCCCTCGGAGGCGGAGTGGTGGGGGACTTAACCGGCTTTGCAGCTGCAACCTATCAGCGTGGAGTCAAGTTCGTCCAGATTCCGACAACTCTTCTTGCAATGGTCGACTCGTCGGTAGGCGGAAAAACTGCCGTCAACCTTGAGAGCGGCAAGAACCAGGTTGGTTCATTCTATCAGCCTGCCTCTGTAATCTGTGACCCGAAAACGCTCTCTACACTCCCCGAGGAGGAATACCTCTGCGGCTGTGCCGAAGTTATAAAGTATGCAGTCCTCTTCAGTGAGGAATTCTTCACCAAGCTTGAGGAGACACCTGCCAAAAATCAGCTTGAAAACGTGATCACTACATGTGTAACCATGAAGCGGGATATCGTCAAAGCCGACGAGTTCGACACCAGCGAGAGAATGCTTCTCAATCTCGGTCACACCGTCGGTCACGCAGTCGAGGGCTTAAGCGGCTTCCAGACCCTCCATGGTCAGGCGGTTGCCATAGGCATGGCGACCATTTCGCGCTCCGCCGTAAAGTATGGTTACCTGAGCGAGGCGGATTGCAACCGCATAATCGCGCTTCTCAAAAAATACGGTCTCCCGACCGAGACCGAATTCACGGCGGACGAAATGTACACCCTTGCCCTTTCTGACAAGAAAGCCACGAGCGGCACCATTACAATAGTAGTCCCCAGAAAAATCGGTCACTGCGAGCTCTTAAAGCTCCCGAAAACAGATCTTAAGGATTGGCTTTGATATGACAAAAGAATTTCTCCCTGGCGAACGCTCCGGCGAAATAGTCATCCCTGCCTCGAAATCCCAGGCACACAGAGCAGTTATCCTGGCAGCTCTCGGTAGACATGATGCTGAAATTACCTGTAAAGGCATTTCAAATGACATTGTCGCCACAGCTTCCTGCATGAATTCAGCAGGGGCGAATATTGAGATTGCAGGCAACAAAATACATGTCTCGCCCGTCGGACATACTCAGCGTTCAGACACTTTTGAGTGTGGCGAAAGCGGCTCGACTCTTCGGTTTCTCATACCAGTTTTTGGAGCTTTGGGAGTTGAGGGAGAATTCATTCCTAAAGGTCGCCTCATCGACCGCCCTCTGAGTCCTCTGGATGAAGTCCTCAAAAGCCACGGAATGAGTATAACTAAGACCGAAACCACTATAAAGTGTTCCGGCAGGCTCACTCCCGGCGAATATGAAATCCCGGGTGACGTTTCATCCCAGTATATAACCGGGCTTCTTCTGGCTTTGCCACTTCTGGATGGAGATTCAACGCTCCGTGTGACCGGAGTCCTCCAGTCAAAGGGCTATGTCGCAATGACTGAGGAGCTTCTTCTTAAGTCTGGAATAGAATACACGCATCATGGCGATACCTACCGTATAAAAGGTAACCAGAAGCCTGACATGGGAGACTGCTTTACAGTCGAGGGCGACTATTCAAATGCCGCGTTCTACCTCTGCATGGGTGCGCTATCCAGTGACGGAGTCGCAGTCATGGGCTTGAATCCTGATTCATCCCAGGGCGATAAAGCGGTGATCTCAGTTCTCAAGGAAATGGGAGCAGATGTCACCATAGATGGCACTTCCGTGACCGTAAGAAGAGGCGAGCTCCATGGCGTAACAATAGACGCCTCCCAGATTCCCGATCTGATCCCGACCTTAAGCGCGGTTGCGTCAGTCTGTGAGGGTGAAACCCATATAATCAATGCCGGACGCCTGAGAATCAAGGAATCTGACAGAATCGCATCGACATGCGCACTCATAAACAATCTCGGCGGAAATGCTAAAGAGCTTTCCGATGGAATAATCATCACCGGTGTAAAAAATCTCGCCGAAGGGACAGTTGACAGCTGCAACGACCATAGAATCGCTATGAGCGCGGCAGTTGCGGCTTGTGCATCAACCAGTAAAGTAACAGTACTTGACAGCATGTGCGTGAGAAAGTCCTATCCAGACTTCTGGGAGGATTTTGCGACACTCAATATAAAATCATAAAAAGGACGGTGCAGGATGGCAAGCAGTATCGGCAGTAACATTAAGCTCACCATATTCGGTCAGTCCCACTCTGCGGCAATTGGAATGACGCTTGAGGGGCTCCCGGCGGGAATAAAAATCGATTTTGACAAGCTGGAAGCCTTTACATCACGTCGCGCTCCCAGTAAGAATGCATATTCAACTGCCCGCAAGGAAGCAGACAAGCCGGAGTTTATATCCGGAATCAAAGACGGAGTTACCTGCGGCGCACCACTCACGGCAATCATAAGAAACACCGACACCCGCTCAAATGACTATAGCGAGCTCAAAATTCTCCCAAGACCCGGTCACGCCGACTTCACGGCATCAGTAAAATACGGTGGCAATCAGGACTATGCCGGAGGAGGGCACTTCTCGGGAAGACTTACAGCTCCTCTCTGCTTAGCAGGTGGAATAGTCCTACAGATTCTTGACAGCCTGGGCATAACAGTTATATCCCGAATAGCTTCAATAGGCGATGTTTCAGATGATGGCGAGCTTCTTGAAGCAACTGCTCAGAAGCCTTTCCCAACAGTAAGCGACGAGAAAGCAGAGAAAATGCAGGAGTGCATTGCATCCGCCAAGAGTGAGGGCGATTCGGTCGGAGGAATAGTCGAGTGTAAAGTGCTTGGGCTTCCCGTGGGACTCGGAGACCCGATGTTCGACGGAATGGAAAATAAAATTGCAAACATCGTTTTCGGTATCCCGGCGGTAAAGGGAATTGAGTTCGGAATCGGCTTTGAGGCTTCAAAGCTCCGTGGAAGCGAGAATAACGACCCGTTTGAAGTCAGGGACGGCAAAGTCGTCACCACAACCAACAACTGCGGAGGAATCCTTGGTGGCATTACAACCGGAATGCCGGTCGTATTCAAAGTTGCATTCAAGCCGACACCGTCGATTTCGCAGAAGCAGCACTCAGTAAGGCTTGATACATTAACAGAGGGCGAACTTGTGGTCAAGGGTCGCCACGACCCGTGCATAGTGCCAAGAGCTGTTCCCTGCGTTGAAGCAGCCGCCGCAATCGCCGTTTACGACGCATATCTGGAGTACAAGAAGTACATATAAAATAGACTTGAAAGGACATGACATAATGGAAACTGAGAAGATTACCACAAATTCCGATGGCAGAAAGGTTTATCGCGACAAGATCGACGAGATAGACAATGAAATAGTCAAGCTTTTTGGCGAGAGAATGGAAACCGCTGCAGGACTGGCATCCTTTAAAAAGGAGCATAGTCTCCCTGTTCTTGACATGCGCCGTGAGCGCGAAAAGATTCAGGACGTTGTCGACAAAACTCCCGACGATCTGAAAGAATACACCGAGCTCCTCTATTCGTTTATCCTTGAGCTCAGCCGCGGCTATCAGAACAGACTCATAGGTCATGGAAGTGAACTGAGCAAAAATATTTCCCAGGCAATAGAGAACACACCCCAGCTTTTCCCGGAGCGTGCAGTTGTAGCATGTCAGGGAGTTGAGGGCGCATATTCCCAGAAAGCCGCAGAGAAGCTTTTCAAGTCTCCTACTATCATGTATTTCTCAAACTTCGACGCCGTCTTCACTGCAATCGAAAAGGGCTTCTGCAAGTATGGCGTAATTCCGCTTGAGAACAGCACCGCCGGCTCGGTAAATTCCGTCTATGACCTCATGACCAAGCACAGCTTCAATATCGTAAGAAGCATCCGCCTCAAGGTTGAACACAATCTTCTTGCAAAGAAAGGAACCAAGCTTGAGGACATAACCGAAATCTATTCCCATCAGCAGGCTATCAGTCAGTGCGCCGAATTCTTGTCCACTCTCAAGGGAGTCAAGGTTATCCCATGCGAGAACACCGCAGTTGCCGCAAAGATGGTTGCAGAGTCTTCGAGATCTGACATTGCCACCCTATCCTCAAGCGAGTGCCAGAAGCTCTACGGCTTGGATTGCATAAAGCCTACAGTTCAGGATAACGACAATAACTACACCCGCTTCATCTGCATATCGAAAGACCTCGAAATCTATCCCGGTGCAGACAGAACCAGCCTTATGTGCGTCCTCGAAGACAAGCCGGGTTCGCTCTATAAATTCCTGTCACGTCTCTATGCTTTCGGAATTAACCTTTCTAAGCTCGAAAGCCGCCCGATTCCCGACAAGGATTTTGAGTTCATGTTCTATTTCGACCTTGACACCTCCGTCTATTCTCCTCAGTTCCTGCAGCTGATGAGTGAACTTGGCGACATCTGCAGCGAATATAACTACTTAGGCAGTTACAGAGAGGTAATGTAAACATGACGCTTAAATGCGGTCTTTTGGGAGAGACTCTCGGGCATAGCTACTCCCCGAGAATCCATGCTTACTTAGGTGATTACGACTACCGTCTCTATGAAGTCCCCAAAGATAAGGTCGAAGACTTCATCTTAAACGGCGACTGGGACGGTTTGAATGTCACCATCCCATATAAAAAAGTAGCCGCCTCCCTATGTGACGAGCTTTCGGATATCGCAAAAAGCCTTGGAAGCGTTAATACTCTTGTCAGGCGCGACGGCAAAATCTACGGCTACAATACAGACTACTATGGCTTTAAAAGCATGGTTCTTGAAACCGGAGTCGACATATCCGGGAAGAAAGCTCTTGTCTTAGGAACAGGCGGCACCGGAGTCACCGTCCAGAAAGTCCTGAGCGAAATGGGCGCAGAAGTAGTCCCGATAAGTCGCCATGGTGAAGATAACTACGATAATATCGAGAAGCATTCTGACGCAGTTCTCGTTGTAAATGCAACCCCTGTCGGAATGTACCCGAAAAACGGCGTATCTCCTTTGGATTTAAGAAGAATCAAGTCCTGCGAGTGTGTTCTGGATGTAATCTATAACCCGATGAGGACGGCTCTTATTCTGCAAGCTGAAAGTCTTGGCTTGAAATATAAGAGCGGGCTCCACATGCTTGTAGCCCAGGCAAAATACAGCTCCGAGCACTTTCAGAAAAAAGAAATTAGTGACGATTCGGTTACATTTATTGAAAACTCATTGACAAGAGAGCTCGAAAATATTATATTGATAGGTATGCCCGGCAGCGGCAAATCGGTTGTAACCCAGGCACTCGGTCAGAGGCTTCATAGACCTGTTATAGAAACCGACGCTGAAATCGTAAAGGATGCCGGGATGACTATCCCCGAGATATTTGAGAATTCCGGAGAAGAGGAGTTCCGTCGGCTTGAAACAGCTGAAATGGAAGCCTCAGGCAAGCTTTCGGAGAGAATAATCTCCACCGGAGGCGGAGTTGTCACAAGGGAAGAAAACTATAACCTCCTCCACCAGAATGGCATTATAGTCTGGCTTGAGCGAGACACATCCAAGCTCCCGACCGACGGCAGACCAATCTCCCAGAAGTCGGATTTATCTGAGCTATACCGCAAACGCAAGCCCATGTACGAGAAATTCGCCGACATCCGGGTCGACAACAACGGCACAGTGCGGGAAACAGTCGACAAAATAATCAAAGGAATCGAGGGCTCAATATGAAGCTGCTTGTAATAAACGGTCCGAACTTAAATATGCTCGGAATCAGGGAGCCGGGAATCTACGGTTCAGAAACCTATTCGTCTCTAGTGAAGCTTATTTCCGATTATTGCGACAGCAGGGGAATTGAAGTGGAATTCTTCCAGTCAAACCACGAGGGAGCAATCGTCGACAGGATTCAGGAAGCCTACGGTGTTTTCGACGGAATCGTCATCAATCCTGCCGCCTACACCCACACGAGCGTTGCAATCCTGGATGCCCTCAAGGCAGTCTCGATTCCGGCAGTTGAGGTTCATATATCGGCTGTAAACGAGCGCGAGGATTTCCGCCAGATTTCATATGCTGGCAAGGCATGTGTGAAAACATATATGGGACTCGGCTTCAATGGCTATATAGAGGCTGTAAAGTTCCTGGAAGATTATCTCACAAAGAAGAATTAAGTTTTTAAGAAGTAAAGGAGCACATAATGGCACTAAGACTTGTAATCGACTCAGCATCAGACATAACCGTAGAAGAGGCAAAAGAGCACGGCTGGTATCTCCTTCCTCTGACTGTCACAATTGGCGACACGGAGTACAGGGACGGCGTCGACATCACCCCCGACAGATTCTATGATATGCTTGTCGAGTCGGACGACCTTCCTCACACATCCCAGCTCACACCAGCTGACTACGAGCATGCTTTTGAAGAAGTTACCGCCGACGGCGACACGCCTTTTGTAATCACACTCTCTTCAAAGCTTTCCGGAACCTATCAGTCCGCCTGCATAGCGGCTGAAGCCTGCGAGGTTAAGCCAATAGTGGTCGACAGCCTGAGTGCCGCATTAGGCGAAGCCATATTCATAAGATATGCAGACTCCCTCATCCGTGATGGAATGGGAGTAGAGGAGCTTGAGAAAACCCTCAATGAAGTAAGACACAAAATAAGAATACTTGCACTCTTAGATACACTTGAGTACTTAAGAAAGGGCGGAAGAATCTCTGCGGCAGTCGAGTTTGCAGGAAGTCTTCTTCAGATCAAGCCGGTTATCGGAGTTGAAGAGGGCGAAGTCATCATGGTCGGAAAGGCAAGAGGCTCCAAAAAGGGCAATAACCTCCTCAACGAGCTCGTCAATAAGAGCAACGGAATCGATTTCTCGAAACCATATTCTCTCGCCTACACCGGAAACAGCAGGGGATACCTTGACAAATATGTCGAGGATTCAAGAAGCCTCTGGGAGTCTGAGACAGATGAACTTCCTGTGATGAGAATAGGTGCGACGATAGGCACACACATAGGACCAGGAGCAATAGGAGTAGTATTCTTCGAGAAGTAGAGGTACCCATGAAAGAGATTGAGACCACTATAGCAAGCAATATAATTGAGCTAAGAACCCGTGCGGGCATGACCCAGCTTGAGCTTGCCGAAAAGCTCAACTATTCCGATAAGTCTGTCTCCAAATGGGAGCGGGCTGAGGCTTTGCCGGACGTCATAGTTCTGAGAAATATCGCCGACATCTTTGGAGTGACAGTTGACTACCTGGCGAGACCTCATGACCCTGACGAGAAAATCAGCATCAGTATAATCGACTCTGTCAAATCGAATATTCCCTACAAAATTATAATGGGAATAACCGCAGTTGGAATCATGACTGTTGCGACAATACTCTTCATCATCTTCTGGCTCAGGGGTTCGATATACTGGCAGGTATTCGTCTATGCACTGCCTGTTCTTCTGACAGACCTGTTGGTTCTGAATTCAATCTGGCATGAGGGAAAATACAACTTTGTAATAATCTCGCTTCTGGTATTGAGCATCGTTGGAACGCTCTATGTGATATTCTTAAAATACAACTGGTGGCAGCTCTTTCTGATAGAGATTCCCGCGGAGGCACTGGTAGTCCTGAGCTTCCGGCTCTATCATGTGAACCATAATAAAGACGATAATAAGTAAAAAATCGGCGGTAGAATTCCAGAATGTGGAGCTCTACTGCTCATTTTTTAAGAGTAGAGGCGAAATTTTCGCAGGAAGATTGAAATTTTCAGCCCAAAGTGGTATCATATTCGACGGAAATTATCTCGTTAAGGAGACATGTAAATGATAAGACTATTCACCGACACCTCGGCAAACTTGAGCCCTGCGGTTCTCAAGGAGCACAACATCGAGCTTGTGCACTTCCACTACAGCATAAACGACAAGGTTGTTGAATATAACACCCTTGAGGGCTTCGATGGCAAGTCGTTCTATAAAGCAATGCGCGAGGGCGCAGACATAAAGACATCGATGGTAAACATCGTCGACTACATGAAAGCATTCGAGCCAGCACTTCAGAATGGCGACGACGTCCTCTATGTCGGAATGGCAGGGGGAATCAGCGGAGCTATCAGCTCAGCCAAGATAGCCGCAAGCGAGCTCCAGGAAACCTATCCCGACCGTGCAATAATAGTTTTCGATTCCTATGCCGCCTCTTTGGGAGAGGGAATGCACGTTCTCGACGCCGCTGAGCTCATAGAAAATGGCGAAAGAATCGACGTTGTGGTAAGTGAGCTATATAACAAACGTGATCACCTTTGCCAGTACTTCACAGTGGATGACATGAAATACTTAAAGAAAGGCGGCAGAGTTTCCGGAACAGTAGCCTTTGCCGGATCGCTTCTTAATGTCAAGCCGATTCTCATGGGCGATAACACCGGTCACATCGTCTTCAATGGCGTCGCAAGGGGAGAGAAGCGTGCTATAGCCACCCTTGCCGACAAATACCAGAAGCTCTGCTCAGATATGTCCTTAGATATAAGCATCGCCCATGCCGACAACGAAGCGGGAGCTATGACACTTCTCGAACAACTCAAAGCCATCGGCTTTACCGGTAACGCCATGATAGAACAGTACGAACCCGTAACCGGCGGTCATGCAGGACCGGGAACCATAGCACTCTTCTTTAGAGGTATCCATAAGTAATCAATATCGCATCAAAAGTCCGCCCAAGTGGCGGATTTTTTCGTTTTAAGGCGATATTTAACACAGATTTAACATAACAGTGCTTTCAGACTTAACATTAGCTGCGCTATATTAGAGCCGTGGACGGGAAGAGAAAGACCGCCCTCTACATGTAAAATCTGAAAGGATGTTATTTGAAATGAAAAAAGCAAAGATTTTTGCGCTTATTATGTGCCTTGTTCTGGCACTCGGCTCACTCACCGCTTGCGGCGAAACTGAGGCTAAGTCAGTCTCTACTGACGGATCCACCTCAATGGAGAAAGTCATGGGTTACTTCATGGAAGCATTCATGGAGGAGAATCCCGACATCACCGTCACCTATAATCCGACTGGTTCCGGTTCTGGTATCCAGGCAGTAATCGACGGCACCTGCGACATCGGTCTTGCAAGCCGTAACTTAAAGGACAGTGAGCTTGAGACCTGTGAACAGACAGTAGTTGCAATTGACGGTATTGCCGTAATCGTAAACACCTCGAACACTGTATCTGATTTAACCATTGAGCAGATTGCTGCAATCTTCACCGGCGAAATCACCAACTGGAGTGAAGTAGGCGGCGAGGATCTCCCCATCGTCTGCATCGGTCGTGAAGCTTCTTCCGGAACCAGAGACGGCTTTGAGTCCATCACCGGAACTGCTGACGCTTGCGTATATTCTCAGGAACTCACCTCCACCGGTGACGTTGTAAGCGCAGTTTCCTCTAACCCGAACGCTATCGGATATGTTTCACTCGCATCTGTCAACGACACTGTAAGTGCAATCTCTGTTGAGGGAGTTTATCCCACCAGCGAAACCGTTCTCGACGGCTCATATCAGATCCAGAGAAACTTCGTCTTCGTAACCAAGAAAGACGCTACTCTCTCTGACGCTGCTCAGGCATTCTATGATTACTGCACCAGCTCCGCTGTAAATGAGTACATAGAAGCTGCAGGCTGCGTACCGGTAAACTGATAGCCATTTAAACCAGATAGTTTCAAACCCGATATATGCTAGAATCTTCGGGAGGCGGTCTTGCCTCGGTCGCCTCCCGGGGAGAGCGGCATAAAGCTTAACCCAAAACCGGGAAAGGATGCGGCAAGTTGGAAAAAGTAAAAAAGACAGCACACGTTCTCGATACAGTAATGAATACAATATTCATAATCTGTGGCTTTCTCGCTGTTGCACTTGTAGTAGTAATCACGGTATACCTTGTGGTATCAGGCATACCTGCAATAAAAGAAATAGGACTTGGAAACTTCCTCTTCGGAACCGTATGGAAGTCAACTGGGGATAATCCGTCCTATGGAATACTTCCGTTTATTTTAACGAGTATCATAGGAACGTTCGGAGCAATGCTCATTGGATTTCCTCTTGGACTTCTCTGCGCCGTATGCATAGCAAAGATGTCCGGCAAACGTTTTTCCGGAATCATGCGCTCGATAGTAGACCTGATGAGCGGAATCCCGTCAGTAGTATTCGGACTTGTCGGAATGATTTATGTAGTCCCGGCAGTAAGGGAAATGTTCAATCTTCCCGACGGAGCAAATCTCTTCTCTGCAATAGTAGTACTCATAATCATGATTCTCCCGTCAGTAATCTCAATGTCGGAAACCGCTATAAGAGCAGTTCCAAAAGAGTATGAGGAAGCCTCCTTGGCACTTGGAGCCAATAAAACTGAAACCATCTTCAATGTAACGATCCCCGCGGCAAAGAGCGGAATTCTCGCCTCACTGGTCTTAGGAACAGGCAGAGCGATAGGTGAGGCAACAGCAGTAATGATGGTAGCAGGAAATGTTGCGAATATGCCGGGTCTCTTCAAGAGCGTAAGATTCCTGACAACTGCAATTGTAAGTGAAATGGCTTACTCCTCAGGACTCCAGAGACAGGCACTTTTCAGCATAGCATTGGTGCTCTTTGTATTCATCATGATAGTAAATCTTATACTGAATCTTGTGGTAAAGCGCAAGAAGGACAAATAGCTTATGAATGATATGAAAAAGAATCCGGGAATTTCGACCTCCCGAAAAGTCAAAACAGCAATTTTAAAGACACTGGTATATCTCTCGGCAGTAGTAATCATAGCCGCAGTGCTGTTTGTAGTAGTGGTAATAGTAATAAGAGGACTTCCGAATATAAGCTGGGAGTTTCTCTCGAACGGCGTCAGCTACTTAAAAGGCATCACGGGAATCCTCCCGAACATCTTAAACACCATCTATGTGGTAATAATGACGCTTATAATCGTTCTTCCGGTCGGAACGGGAGCTGCGATATACTTGAATGAATATGCAAAAAACAAGAAAGCAGTAGCGGTAATAGAGTTTGCAACTGAAACCCTTGCCGGAATCCCGTCAATCATCTATGGCTTGGTCGGTATGCTGATATTCGTCCAGACTTTCAAGCTTAAAACAAGTCTTCTTGCAGGATCCCTGACACTCGTTATCATGACTCTTCCGACAATAGTCCGTACCGTTCAGGAGAGCTTAAAGACTGTTCCGAACAGCTACCGTGAGGGTTCACTGGCTTTAGGTTCAGGAAAGTGGCACATGGTCAGAACCGTTGTACTTCCCTCAGCTATAGACGGTATCGTCACCGGATGTATTCTTTCGATAGGAAGAATCGTCGGTGAGAGTGCGGCACTTCTCTTCACAGCAGGCATGGCGGACGTCATCTACACACCGCTTGAAGCTATAACCCCGAACCATTCCGGCTCCACTCTGGCAGTTGCACTTTATGTCTACGCCAAAGAGCGTGCCGATTCCGGAACAGCGTTCGCAATCGCATTCATACTGCTTATTCTGACACTGATAATAAATACAGCCGCCAAGATTGCCGGCAAGAAGCTAAAGAGGAGGACGGAGAATGAAGGCTGAGATTGAAATCGCAAATGTCGAAAACGACGATAAAGAAATAAGAGAAGTTCAGAACACGAAAGCTCCCGCAGAGGGCGAAACTCTGATAGATGTCCGGCACATGAACCTCTGGTATGGTGAAAACCACGCTATAAAGGACGTGAGCATAGCAATCCCGCAGAACCGTATAACAGCACTTATTGGACCATCCGGTTGCGGCAAGTCGACATTCCTTAAGTCCCTCAACCGTATGAATGACCTTGTAGAGGGCGTCAAGATAGAGGGTAAACTGACACTCGGCGGAATCGATATCTACAAAGATATAGACGTATCCGTTTTAAGAAGACGTGTCGGCATGGTTTTCCAGAAGCCAAACCCGTTCCCGATGAGCATCTATGACAACGTCGCCTATGGCTTGAGAGTCCAGGGCGTAAGATCACGCGTCCAGCTTGACGAAGCAGTTGAGAGATCTTTAAGGCAAGCTGCAATCTGGGATGAATGCAAGGACAGACTGAAAAAGAGTGCTCTTGGTCTTTCCGGAGGACAGCAGCAGAGACTCTGCATTGCAAGAACAATTGCAGTCGAGCCTGAGGTAGTCCTCATGGATGAGCCGACATCAGCCCTCGATCCTATTTCCACATCAAAAATAGAGGAGCTTGCACTTGAGCTCCTTGAGCACTATACAATAGTAATTGTAACACACAATATGCAGCAGGCAGCGAGAATCGCCGACAAGACGGCGTTCTTCCTCCTGGGTGAACTGGTCGAATACGGTGACACGAACAAGATGTTCTCAAGTCCCTCTGACGACCGCACAGAAGCATATATAACGGGGAGGTTCGGATGATGAGAGAAAATCTTTCAAGGCAGCTTGAGCTTTTGAATAACGAACTAATAGAAATGGGAGCACTCTGCGAGGACGCGATAGCCTCCGCAGTAAAATATCTTTCGACGGCTGACCAAAAGCTTTTGGAGAACGCCGCAGAAGCTGAAAGACAGATCGACCGCCAGGAGCGTGAAATTGAAGATCTCTGCATGAAGCTCATAATCCGTGAGCAGCCGGTTGCAACCGATCTCCGTGTAATATCCTCTGCACTCCGGATGACCTCCGACATGGAGAGAATCGGAGACCAGGCATTCGATATTTCCGATGTTGCAAAGAATATAGCACCCCTTAAGGTGGGAGGAGATATCCAGATTTACGACATGGCTGAAGCAACAGTCAGAATGGTAACCGAAAGCGTAAATTCGTTCGTAACCAAGGACGTAGCCGCTGCAAAGGCAGTTATCGCCATGGACGACGTAGTAGACAGACTTTTCGATGCCGTCAAAAACGAGCTTATCGCTGCAGTTGAGAGCAAGAGCGGCACAGGCGAGCTCTATATAGACATTCTGATGATTGCAAAATACTTTGAGAGAATCGGCGACCATGCTGTAAACATTGCCGAATGGGTAATCTATTCAGTCACCGGAGAACACAAACAAAGACCACAAATGTAGGTTGCGTGGTGACGCAAAGTATGCTATAATCAAATTATAGCGATATTAGGAGTGATGGTCTTGGCGAGAATTTATTTGGTCGAGGATGACGACAATATAAGAAAGCTCATCTGCTATGCCCTTTCAAAAGAGGGTCACGATATAGTCGGGTTTCCCACTCCCTCTGAGTTCTGGGAGGAGTACAGGCTATCAAAGCCTGAACTGATACTTCTTGACATAATGCTTCCTGAGGAGGACGGACTTTCCATTCTGAAGAAAGTCAGAGCCGAATCGGACGCACCTGTCATCATGCTGACAGCCAAGGGCTCGGAATTTGATAAGGTAACGGGTCTTGACCTGGGAGCCGACGATTATATAACAAAGCCTTTTGGCATGACCGAGCTTTCCTCACGCGTCAGAGCAGTTCTTCGCAGAAGCGGCAAAGCGATAGAGAAGTCTTCGGAATACCATGTCGGCGACATATACCTCGACTCAGAAAAGCACACTGTAAGAGTGGGAGAAGAGCAGGTTTCGCTATCGTTCAAGGAATACAGTATTCTCCTGATGTTACTGCAGGCTAACGGAAAAGTAGTCGGCAGGGAAGAGCTCTTAAGCCACATCTGGGGCGAATACTATGGCGAGTCGAGAACTCTTGACGTCCATATAAGGACGCTTCGCCAGAAGCTCGGCGAGTCTGGCAGCCTTATTCAGACTGTCAAAAAAGTTGGTTACAGAATAGGAGAGCTTTGAAATGAGCACTCTAAGTAAAAAAATATTTCATTCGGAAATAATAGTCGCACTGCTGGTATTGGTTGCCTGCATCGCCCTGATAATGGGGGTTCTGTTCGATTATTTTGAATCGAGCCTTGAGTCCCAGCTCCAGGATAAAGCCGAATATATCGCCTATGCTATCAATAAAGAGGGCGTAGAGCTGATAGAGGGCTATGGCGACGAGGAATCGAGAATCAGTATCATCGCCTCCGACGGCACAGTCATTTATGACACAGCCGCAGATGCAGAAACCCTTGAAAACCATTCCGACCGTGAAGAGATAATTGAAGCATTCGCAAATGGCACAGGCTCCAGCACCCGTTATTCGGAAACCCTCACAGAGAAGACAATCTACTACGCAATTCTTCTTGATGACGGAAGCGTCTTGAGAGTAGCTGCAACTCAGTACACAGTTGTTACAGTGCTATTGGGACTTGTAAGACCAGTTCTCGTTGTGCTTGCAATCGCGCTTGTTTTGTCACTACTTCTTTCACTCAGGGCTTCAAAGTCGATAGTAGAGCCTATCAACAACCTCAATCTCGACGCACCTGAAAAGAATGAAACCTATGAGGAGCTGACACCTCTTCTCAACAAGCTTTCCGCTCAGAGAAGAACGATAGCCGAGCAGATAAAGAGTGCCGAAAAGCAGCAGTCGGAGTTTAAGCTTATCACCGAAAACATGAGCGAGGGCTTCCTGGTCATTGACAAGGATCTCTGCGTTCTGACATACAATAGCGCAGCCTTGAGCCTTTTAGGCTTGACCACTCCTGTTACCGGAAGTGTCCTGAGATACAACCGCACAAAGGGGTTGAGAACAGCCATCGAGTCCGCACTTTCAGGCGAAAAGGCGGAGAGCTCGATGGAGATATCCGGACGCTGCTACAGCCTCATAGCAAGCCCTGTATATGAAGAAAACGCCGTAATCGGCGCAGTAATCATAATTCTCGATGTCACCGAGAGTCAGGAGCGAGAACAGCTCCGCAGAGAATTCACTTCAAACGTCTCACATGAATTGAAAACTCCGTTAACCTCGATATCCGGATTTGCCGAAATGCTGATGGCGGGCGATGTCCCGGAGGAGCTTTCAAAGGACTTCTCAAAGTCCATCTATGATGAAGCCCAGCGGCTTATAGCCCTGATTGGCGACATAATCAAGCTCAGTGAGCTTGACGAGGGCAACGCAGGCGGACTTGAACGCGAGAACGTCGACCTCAAAGCCCTTTCCGAAAGTGTCCGCGAGCGTCTTTCCTCGGAAGCTGAAAAGAAAGGCGTTGAGCTTAAGGTTGAGGGCGAAAATGCTTGTGTTTTCGGAATCCTCAGAATCTTGGATGAAATGATCTATAATCTTGCCGACAACGCCTTGAAGTATAATCATGATGGCGGCAAGGCAACCATAAGTGTCCGCAATGCTGAAGACAGTGTTATCCTGAAAGTAAGCGACACCGGCTGTGGAATCCCCCAGTCGGAGACCGACAGAGTCTTTGAGAGGTTCTATCGTGTTGACAAGAGCCGTTCAAGCGAAATCCCCGGAACCGGCTTGGGTCTCTCAATAGTCAAACATGGAGCCATCTATCACGACGCCAGGATATCCCTTGACAGCAAAGAAAACGTCGGCACCACGGTCACGATAGAGTTCCCAAAAGCGAGCTAGGAAATACCAAAATCCTTTTCATAAGTAGTGTGTGTAAACACCCCTGATGGAGATAGCCTCCGTCAGGGGTGTTGACTTTATGTTATTCAGTTACTGGAAATAGGTATACTGTCAATATAGCAGCTGTCAGGACAGAGGTCGATTTTGTTTTCCCAGACCTCGCTACTGTCTACGCTCGGGTCTAAATCCCATGAAATGCACCTGCTGTCGTCGAGATATACTCTTTTGAACGCTTCTTTTGATGTGAGTATGTCAGCAGTATTGCCTCCTGCTAAAGCAACTCTGGCATCCAGAAGTCTTTTTTCTCCGTTATCGAAGAGTATTGTCAAGGTAAAATCGTCGTTGGCTGAAACGTCGGTAATCTTTTTCCTTCCGGCTGCAAAGTACTCAGCGGATTTTTTGTCAAAGCCTTTTGATAGGTAATATTCAACACTTTTGGACATAACCTCACCTCAAATCTATGATCACTTCAAGGGCTCAATAGAGAATAAGCCTTGCTTCTGCCTTGCCAGTTCCCAGTTTTCTCTCAGCTCTTCCTGGTGGAATGCCGCCCAGCCCAAAAGCATTTTAAGCTGTTTTGATGGCATTGTTCCCTCAAGAACCTCAAGCTCTTCTATTGAGACTAAAACTTCAGAGCCGCCGTATGTCGCATGAAAATGCGGCGGCATATGGTCATTCCAGTAAATACTGATTTTAATGCCTCTGAACGCACAAATTGTCGGCATCAGATCACCTCTTTCAAGGCTATTATATCATATTCTTATCTTGATGGCAAGTGTGGCTGGCATTCTTTTTGCTGATCTTCTGAAAATCCAGATATAATAATCCCAAAAAATTTCCCGAAAGCACTTGAAAAATGCTTCGCGATATGGCACAATATATTTAGCTTGGTTTGACTATTTGGCGTCCTGCGGTCGGATTGGTTGCAGGATGCTTTTTTTGGAGGGAGTGAACGGATGGACGTTTTTAGTGTCAGGCTGGCAGATCTGACTGTTGAAATCAAGTCCAGATTTGATTATCTCCGCTGGTTCTGCCGCGATTATCTTACAGATTCAAGGACTCCCGACTTCTCCGTCTATGCCGAAGACTCAAGGCTTGATGAACTCCGTGAGTACAGTCCTGATATGCGGGATGAGTTTCTTGAGCGGGATGCCATCTATTCGGCAATAGCTTCTAAGCTTCCATACTACGACAGAGTCGCACTTCACGGTGCATGTATAACATATAAGGACAAAGCGTATCTCTTCACCGCCGCAAGCGGAACAGGAAAGTCAACCCATATCGGTCTCTGGAAGAGATACTTAGGCGACGATGTCGGAATCGTAAACGGCGATAAACCAATCTTTCATGTCAAGCCCGACGGTACAATCAGAGCCTACGACACTCCATGGTGCGGCAAAGAGGGCTGGAATCAGATGAAAAACGCCGATATGGCGGGAATCTGCTTTGTAAGAAGAGGAGAAGAGAATACTATCCGCCCGGTAGATCCCGGTGATGCAATTTCGCTCATGCTCCGGCAGATGTTTCACCCATATGAAGAGGAGGCAACTGGTCTCATGCTCGACCTATTTGATGAGATTCTCTCGAGGCTCCCTCTGTATCTTCTCGAGTGCGATATCTCAGAAGAAGCGGTGAAAACAAGCTTTGAAGCCCTCACAGGTGAGAAGTATCATAGGTCGGACAAGGAAACAACTTCAGAAGAAATAAACAAGCAATGGAGGATGCCAGGATGAAAATCAAGGACGGCTTTATCATAAGAAAGGTTGCCGGGAAATACGTTGTAGTAGCCACCGGTGAGGCTAGCAAGAGCTTCCACGGAATGGTCAAGCTGAACGAATCAGCCAAGGATATCTGGGAGGGTCTGGCTAAGGGCAAGACTCCCGATGAGATAACCGATGAGCTGATAAGAGCAAACGGTGCCGAGACAGATGAAGACCGAAAGAGAATTTCCGACGACGTTGAGACTATGATCGAAAGAATGCGCGAAGCCGGATTCATAGAAGACTGATATGGAAAGCACGACAAGACTTGATGAACTCGAAAGCTCCGGTTTCATCGTCATCCCGATAAAGGGCGTCAGCATGAATCCACTTCTCTATAGCTATAAGTCGCATGTTCTGATAGAGAAGCCTGAGGGCAGACCAAAAATAAATGACGTAGTTCTCTATGTCCGTGATGATGGAACTCAGGTGCTCCACAGGATTATTTCCTTTGACGGTGATATCGCGCTGATTCGTGGGGATAATACTTATTCACTTGAAAGAGTCCCGGTTTCCAGTATCAAGGGCGTGGCGAAATCATTCTGGAGAAGCGGGAAAGAGAATTCGCATGAGATATCTGTCAACGACCGGTCATATAAATGCTATGTCCGGTTCTGGAATTTTATCTATCCCTTAAGAAAGTTCTGGTTCATGCTAAAAAGCAAGCTCAAACGTGTTGTAAAAAGAATTCTGAAAATAGACTAGAAGGAAAGTGAAATATGGGGACTAATCATGCCAGAAGAAACCTGATACTCGCTGTGCTGTCGCTTATAGTGCTGGCAGTGCTGGGCATCATGATGTATAGCTACAGTGCGAATACATCCGAGCAGAAAGCCAGGCTTGAAGCAGCAGTGGCTGAGGCGGAGGCTTATGAGAACGAGGTCAATGAGCTCAGAAGAAGCATTTCATCAGCCCAGGCTGAACTACTGTCTGATGCAAGTGGCATAGCGCAGTTTGTTGTCGGTTTCGTTATCTCGTCCGAAGATGATATAGCGTATGCTGAGGAGAAAGCGGACGAATATGGCTTTGAACCTGTCCTGCTTCTTAACTGTAACTATGAACTCGGTGAGCTTGAAAGTCTGTCAGTTCTGGCATCAGGCACAGGTCATGAAATAATGCTGACGGCGTCTGTCTTCACGTCTGACACAAACGAGACCGTCACTTCACTTCTTTCCTACATGAGAAGAAACAGCATTGAGTGTTCCGATATCTTTCTTCTGAGGAGCGATTACTACTCTGATTCGTCGGTAGAAATGCTCATTTCGGACGGATTTTCCGGATACACAGTTTATAACACCACCCCAACCTCCGGAATAACGGATGACGGCTATATCACCTTTGACTATTCTTTTTTAACGGTTGACAGCTCGTCGTACACCCGTTTCAGCTCCTCCTATTCAAACCTTTCCGCGATGATAGTAGCCGTGGATATGGATTCAATGCGATCAGGAACTCTCACCGAAAGCTTCGTCACAAGCCTCTTAAGCACCCTGTCTTCATATGCAGGGAATGAAGACTGCGAGTTCGCAACCGTTTCTGAGGTCACTGAAACCCTGCTTGCAGAGGATGAAGAGTATAGAGAAAAGCTGGCTGAATATGAAGCCTACGTTTCAGAATGTAAGCAGAGGATCGAGGAGCTCGAAGAGCTGATAGCCGAAATCTATTCAGGAGCATACTAAGCTGCTTTTATGAAAATATCACACAGAATCAAGCCTTATTACTCAATTTTTCAGGAATGGGGCTTTGTTTTTAGGCGTAATAAGTTGATTTATGTCGGAGAAGGTGGTATAATTTATAGAAATAAGGGGTGATACTATGGAAAGTATCGAAACGACAAAAAGGGTCGTCTCAAATTCTTCTGAAAAATCCGAAGAGGAAAAACGCTCGGTCACTCCCGGGAGTATTGCAGGAGTAGCTGTTCTCACGCTTATGCTTCTCTATCTTGCGGGAGTGAGGGCGTTTGGGCTGCCGATGTTCTTTTTGGATGAAAACGTTGCAATCATGTCCCTAGTTCGTCTGGCACTTTTTGTACCGATTCTGTTTCTGGGAAAAGAAATGTATATCCGTGGCTTCGGAAGAATTCTCAAGTTCAATCCGAATATAGAAAGCCTTGCAACAGTAGCGACAGGGCTTGCTGTAATAACTTCGTTTTATTCTCTTGTCATGGTTATAATCAGCCGTGAGGACTATGCCGACAGAATCCACTTCGAGGCTTGCGCGATTATCGTTCTGTTCATGATGGTGGGCGAGTACCTCGAAGAGAAGATGAACAAGTCTAGAGGTTCAACTGCCGACAAGCTCAATGACCTTTTCCCGAAGAACGTCACTGTAGTCAGGAACAACGTCGAGTACACTGTCCCGATTCAGGAAATCTCTGCTAGAGATATGATTCTGGTTCAGCCCGGCGAAAACTTTCCCTGCGACGGCACTGTAGTTTCCGGAAGAGCAGGCGTAGACGAAAGCCTGTTCACCGGCGAAGCACTTCCTGTGGAGAAGACGGCTGGCGATGCGATCTTTGCCGGAACCGTCTGCCGGAGCGGGTTTATAACAATTAAAGCCGAAAGCACAGGCGAAGACACAAATCTCGGGAAGATGGTAGCCGCAGCTAGAAACGCTGAGTCGATAAAAAGCACCGATTCCAAGGTTTATACGCATCTTCAGAGAAATGAAAGAGTATACACACTCTGCGCTATTGGCATTGCAGTTTTAGTGTTCTTCATCTGGCTGTTGGCTTCAAAGGATTTCGGAAGACCTCTTGAAGCACTTGAAAGAATGCTTCTTACATCCTGTCCGTGCGCCACTCTGTTTGCAATTCCTTTCGCAGTGAACGCCGCCGTTTCAAGAGGCGAGCGCGAGGGTGTTGTCTACAAGAGCCCGGTAGCACTTGAAAAGATGGAATCGATAAACACTGTCGTCATGGACAAGACCGGAGTCATAACAGTAGGCAAGCCGTTTGTCACCGATGTGATTCCTTTCGGAACAGATGCTGTGGAGGTGATGCTTATAGCCGCTTCGCTTGAGTCCCACTCCACCCACCCGATAGCTTCGGCAGTTCTTGACTATGCCAAAAAGAATGACATTGAGCCGATGGACTGCGACGTGTTCGAGTCAGTAGAGGGCTTCGGAGTCAAGGGTGTTATAGAAGAAGACAGCGTTTCTGTGGGAAGAGCAGATGCAATATTCATAGGAGAATATGAGGGCTACGCCACAGTCTGCCAGCACCTGACCGACGAGGGCAAAACGATAGCCGCCGTCACCAGAAACGGTTCACCAATCGGAGCAATCGCGTTTCAGGACAAGCTCAAGCCCACGAGCAAAGCAGGTGTTGAACGCCTCGCCAAGCTTGGAATCCGCACCATAATGGTTACAGGCGACAGCCAGGGAACCGGAAAGTCTGTTGCTGAAGAGGTTGGTGTTTATGACCATGCTGAGAACGTAACCCCCTCCCAGAAAGCCGACATGATCCGAAAGCTCCGCTATGGTGGAAGAACCGTTGCAATGATAGGGGACAGCTCGAACGATGCTCTTGCACTTGCCGCCGCAGATGTAGCGATCTCGATGAAAGATGGCTCCGACGTCGCACTTGAAGCAAGCGAGATAATTCTCTTGAAGAACGACCTCCGCGACGCCTCCAACGCTGTAAAAATCTCATCCGAGACAAAGAAGACAATCTCCTCGAATTTCCTTTTCGGAATGATTTTCAATGCCGTAACCGTCCCGATAATGGCGTTCTCGCCGCTGTTTATTCAGAACCAGACAATCGACGCATTTATCTGCCTCATATGCCTCGCCGTCTCCACCATCGCCGTCCTCTTCAATAGCGTTCGGATAAAAAAGATGGATCTGACCGCGACAAAGGATGAACCCTGATACATGATGCATAAAACAATCCCTCCCGGTTTTCCGGGAGGGATTGTTTTATATTTTCTTGTACCTTACCTGCCTGAACCCGATCCCGTCATCTTCTCCCTCAGCTGATACCTCAGCCTCATACTTTGCCTTATCAAACTCTGGGAACCATGCATCCGCCTCTGGGCACTCGGCATCTATCTCCGTCAGAACAAGCTCGTCTGCAAGCTCCAGTGCCTGCGAGTACACCTGTGCTCCGCCGATGACACAGCATTCGCATTTACACAGCTCAAGTGCTTCATCAAGCGAGCCGGCAATCTCAACGCCATCTATCTTGAGGCTTTTGTCCCTCGAAATAACTATGTTTCTCCTTTTCGGAAGCGGTCTGCCAATAGAAAGATATGTCAGCCTGCCCATGACAATCGTCTGTCCCATGGTTTCTGCTTTGAAGAGCTTCATATCTGTAGGCAGATGCCATATAAGCGAATTGTTCCGCCCGAGCTCACGGTTTTTGCCGATTGCTGCAACAATTTTAATCATATCAAAGTCTCCTCACTGTGCAATCGGAAACGCAATCTTTCCCATGTGCCGGTAATCTATGAGCTTGACATCCTTGAGCTCCGCCGAATTGTCGAATTTGTAGAAGTCATCAACATCCGGATTCAACCAGAGCTTAGGTGCAGGATATCCTCCGCCGTTCTCGTCATAACGCCTTATCTGTTCGTCGACGCCTGAAACCTGGTTGACATAGATATGTGCATCCTTTATTGACCAGTCAATTGTGCCCGGCTTCAAGCCCGTAACCTGCGCAAGCATACAAAGAAGAACCGAATACTGAGTCACATTGAAAGGAAGCCCAAGCGGTACGTCGCAGCTTCTCTGGTGAACCCAGGCATTAAGCTTGCCATCAGTTACGTCCCACTCGCTGCTCCACACGCAGGAGGGGAGAACAGCAGTCTCAAGATAGTCGTTCTGCCATAGGGACATCACCATCCGCCGGTCGGTCTGATTGGTTTTAAGCTTACTTATAAGCTCGTTGGTAAGCCCGAATTTATGGACAATCCAGCCGTAGGCAGTGCCGATAGTGTGCGCCCATTCCTTGCCGAACTCTTTTTTGATCTCCTTTTTGACAAGACCGCCCTCGCCGTCCGGAACCATCTGCGTAGCAGTCCAGAATCCGTCATCGTCTATCTCCCATTCGTTCCAGATGTTGACGTTTCGAGCTTTCAGCCATCTCACGTCATTCGACTGAGCCTGATAAATCCAGAGCATTTCGAGAACTGCCTGCCGGATAAAGAGCTGTTTCGTAGTGAGAATGGGGAACTCCTCGCCAATGTCAAGCGAAAAGTGCCAGGATGGAATTTTAATTGAGCTGACACCGGTGCGGTTTTCAACTTCTGTTCCATCAGCTCTGATTTTTTTAAGAAGACGGACATATTCATCGTCCCACATTGACATAGCGCACACCTCCTGAATTATAACTATTATAACATGCCGGAGCCCTAAAAGCAAGAGATAAGAATAATACTATCTGTAAATTCCCAAAAAGTCCGATAAAAATTTGAGTTTTGTGCAATTTGCCTCTGGAATTTTGGTGAGAAATGTGTTATAATTAACTCATAGTAATTGAAATTGAGACAGTAAAGAAGTAGTAATGATGTTTTGCGTGAATGATTACGTTGTCTATGGCAACGAAGGCGTCTGCAAGGTGGAGGACATCGGCAAGCCCTCGATATCGGGATTGGACAAGCAGAAAGAGTATTACACTCTTGTCCCATTTTACAGAAAGGGTAAAATCTACACACCGGTCGATTCAACCATCCTTATGCGCAAGGTAATAACCAAGGAAATGGCGGAGGAGCTTATCGGAAGAATAACCGAGATAAGCTCTGTGCTCGACGTGCCAAGGGATTCAAAGCTTGCTATGGAATTCTACAAAGGTCTTGTAAAGACCCACGAATGTGAGAATCTCATCAGCATCATAAAGCACGTTTTCGAGAAGCAGAAGACTCTTATCGCTGAAAAGAAGAACGTCCCGGCGGTTGATCTCAGGTACATGAAGATAGCTGAAGACATGCTCTATGGCGAACTCGGCTTCGCCCTGAACATCAAACCCTCTGATGTCAGAGGATATATCATTCGCTGCTGCGAGATGGAAAGTTGAACTGATTCGATATAAAAAGCCCCTTACAGGGGCTTTTTATTTATGATATCTCACACCCGCATTAATCGTCAATGCCCTATAAATCTGTTCGCTCAGAACAACCCTCGCCAGCTGGTGCGGCAAAGTCATACGAGACATTGAAATTCTCATTTTGCAGGATTTCTTAACAGTGTCAGAAAGCCCGAATGAGCTCCCTATGAAGAAATTGACGGTCGAATAGCCGTTCACTCCGGCGGAGTCAATTTCACTGGCTAGCTCTTCGCTCGAAATAAGCTTGCCCTCTATGCACATCGCAATGTTGCAGGAGCCTTTCTTTTCAAGATAAGGCTGCATGAGCTTTGCCTCATTCTCAAGTCCCGAGAAAATCTCGGCATCCGACGGATTGTCGCCTAGCCTTGACTCGGGCAGCTCAACTATCTCAAAATGCGCGAAACGGGAAATTCTTTTCGAGTACTCAGCTATAGCTTCCCTCCAGTAATTCTCTTTCAGCTTACCGACGGCAATTATCGAAATATTCATCAGAACGTCACCGCCATTCCGGTGGTTTCTATAGGTGCTATGTAGAGAAGATAGTCCCTGTTTCTCTGGAACTCATCCCCGAGCTCTCGCATAAGCGTATTCTCAGCGATATGAGGAGTGTTGTTCTCCCGGCTGAGGTGCCCGAGAATTATCTTTGTGAGCCCATTTTCAATTAAGCTGTGAAGCTCTTTTGCACTGGCACCGTTCGACAGATGTCCATCCGGCGAAGCGATTCTCTGCTTCAATGGGAACGGATAGGGACCGGTTCTCAGCATATTCTCATCATAATTCGATTCTAGGAACACGAGATCCGCAAGTCTTAAATTCTCATCCACCTCTTTGGTCACGTGCCCCAGATCGGTGCAGTAGACGCAGGTTTTCCCGTCCGGCATCCCGATTCTGTATCCGACACTCTCAATGGCGTCGTGAGGCGTTTTGAATGAAGTGATGGAGAAATCCCCGATAACAACCTCTTCACCTACATTTTGGCGGTATCCCCGACTTAGGTGTCCGCCATCAATAAGCCAGTCCATAGTATTTGGCGAGGCGTAAACCGGAATGTCATAGTGCTTGTTGAACACTTTCAGAGCCGCAATGTGGTCAGTGTGGTCGTGGGTTATGAAAACTGCCTTGATCGCTTCAATCGGGATATCGTTTTGAAGCAAAGCCTGATTGAGTCTCCGACAGTTCAAGCCAGCATCTATGAGAATTCCCTCACTCGGATTTCCAATAAAGCAGGAATTTCCCGAGCTTGACGAAAATAGCGGATATATTCTTGACAAGTTGACACGTCCTTTTTCTGATTTCAAGACAAAAGAAACCCTGCGTACATCCCGCAAAGGAGATACGCAGGATATTATATTCATTTATGTTTATCAGCCTGTTCTCTTTACTGCTTCGTACTCTCTTACTCTGACAATATCGGCTCCCAAGCCCATGAGCTTGTCCTCAATGTTCTCATATCCACGCTCGATGTGGTAGATGTTCTCAACGACAGTAGTTCCGTTTGCCATGAGTCCGGCAATTACAAGAGCTATTCCGGCTCTCAGGTCGGTAGCCCTGACTGCGGCTCCGGTGAGCTCCGGGACGCCCTGGATGACGGCGGTAGTGCCCTCAACTGTGATGTCAGCACCCATTCTTCTCAGCTCGTTGGCATATCTGAACCGGTTGTCGAAGATGTCGTCAGTAACGACGCTTGTCCCCTCGGCAACTGTCAGAAGTGTCGAGAACTGCGGCTGCATATCTGTGGGGAAACCGGGGTGGGGAAGAGTCTTGAGTGTAGTCTTGAGAAGCGGACCGTCTACGAAAACATGAACGCACTCGTCATACTCTTCAACCGTAGCACCGACTTTTCTCAGCTTAGCTGTAATCGATTCAAGGTGCTTCGGAATTACATTCTTGATCCACACGTCGCCCTTTGTGGCAGCAGCTGCAACCATGTAGGTTCCGGCTTCAATCTGGTCTGGAATCACAGAATAGGTGATGCCCTTGAGGTAGTCAACACCACGAATCTTTATGACGTCAGTGCCGGCACCCATTATGTCAGCTCCCATAGAGTTAAGGAAGTTGGCAAGGTCGACGATGTGCGGCTCCTTGTTTGCATTCTCAATAACCGTCAAGCCTTTCGCCTTAACAGCAGCGCAGATGGCGTTGATAGTTCCGCCGACAGTGTGCTTGTCAAAGAAAATCTGGCTTCCGATGAGCTCCTTAGCTCTCAGCCTTACGATTCCGCCCTCGAGGGAATATTCAGCTCCCAGAGCGTTGAATGCCTTGATATGCTGGTCGATAGGTCTGTCACCCAGGTCGCATCCGCCGGGAAGCGGAACATCGGCTTTCTTGAATCTTCCCAGAAGTGTACCCATAAAGTAGCTTGAAGCCCTTATTGAACGTGCAAGCTCATAGGGGACAACCGGGTCAGAAATCCCTCTTGTGTCAATTCTTATTGTATTTTTGTCGATAATTTTGATACTTGCGCCCATTTCATAGAGAATTTTGACGCAGATTCCGATGTCACCGATTTCAGGGACATTCTCAAGCGTAACTGGCTCGTCACACAAAATTGTGGCGGCAACGATGGCTACGGCTGCATTCTTCGCGCCGCTGATATAGACGTCGCCCTTAAGGGGCTTTCCGCCGTTGATAACTAATTTTTCCTGATCCATATATGTTTATCTCCTAAGAGCAAATAGCAATTATTAAGGCTTGGAGGCGGCTTTTTTTCACTTGCAGAGACAGCCCGTCCTCCTGCACCATACTATTGTATCACACTTGGGCAGAAATTACAATTACAATTTTGTTACAATTTCAGCCCTGAATTGTGCATATTGACGAAAAATAATGGAGCAACAAAGTGCGAAAGTTTTCACATCATGATTGACAACTGTCGCTTTTAAGGGTATAATTAAAGGTAACATTTTACTCTGGAGGACTATATATTATGAAAAACTGTATAGATCAATCAAAAACCTACTTAGGAATAGAATTCGGCTCCACCCGAATCAAGGCTATTTTAACCGGCACTCACGGTGAAGTCCTCGCCTCGGGTGCTCACGACTGGGAAAACCGCCTTGAGAATGGCATCTGGACTTATTCTTTAGACGATATCCATACCGGACTGCAGGATTGCTATGCTTCACTTGCAAGCGATTTTGAGTCGAAGTACGGCGAGCCGCTCACAACTATGGGAGCAATGGGCTTCAGCGCGATGATGCACGGCTACATGGCTTTCGACAAGGATGATAAACTCCTGGTTCCGTTCAGAACCTGGCGAAACACCATCACCGCTCAGGCAGCATCGGAGCTTTCCGAGCTCTTCCAGTTCAATATCCCCGAGCGTTGGTCGATAGCTCACCTCTACCAGGCAATCTTAAACGGTGAGGAGCATGTTAAGGACATTTCCCATGTTCTCACGCTCGCAGGATATATCCACTATATGCTGACCGGAAATCGTGTTTTGGGAGTAGGAGAAGCTTCCGGAATGTTCCCGATTGATTCAAACACCGGCAAGTTCGATGCTGAAATGGTCGCCAAATTTGACGAACTCGTCAAGCCATATGGCTACAGCTGGACATTATCTGAAGTATTCCCTGATATTCTCCCCGCAGGCGAGAATGCAGGAGTTCTGACCGAGTCAGGAGCTAAATTCCTCGACCCTACCGGCAAACTCCAGTCCGGAATTCCTCTCTGTCCTCCCGAGGGCGACGCAGGAACCGGAATGGCTGCGACAAACAGCGTCAGAGTGAAAACCGGAAACGTCTCCGCAGGAACCTCAGTATTCGCAATGGTTGTCTTGGGCAAGCCACTCTCGAAGTACTATCCCGAAATCGACATGGTCACTACCCCCGACGGCAAGCCGGTTGCGATGGTTCACTGTAACAACTGCTCCTCAGACCTTGACGCCTGGATGAAGATTTTCATGGAGTTCGCCACCCTTTCGGGTCACCCGATGAGAAAGCCCGACCTCTATGATCTCCTGCTCACACATGCTATGACCGGCGACCCCGATTGCGGCGGTGTCTGCTCCTGCAACTATTTCTCGGGCGAAAGCATCACGGGGCTTAATGAGGGCAGACCACTCTTGGTCAGAGTCCCCGACGGCAACTTCACACTTGCAAACCTGATAAGAAACAACCTCTTCTCGGCACTCGCAACCCTCAAGATGGGTCTGGATATCCTGGCATCCGAGAAAGTGGAAATCGACCGCATCACCGGTCATGGCGGCTATTTCAAGACCAAAGGCGTAGGTCAGAAGCTCCTTGCAGCTGCAATGAACACCCCCGTTTCCGTCATGGAAACAGCAGGTGAGGGCGGCGCATGGGGAATGGCTCTCCTGGCTCAATATATGGCACTCAAGTCTGACGGAGAGACTCTTGCCGACTGTCTTGAAAGTAATATCTTCTGCGGCGACAATATGAAGTCAACAACTGAGTCACCTGCACAGAGCGACATCGACGGTTTCTCGAGCTACATGAAGAGATATGAGAACATGCTTCCCGCAGAAAGGGCAGCGGTAGAGAATTATAAGTAAATCCTGAAATTTGAGAAAGGAGTTCAAATGAAAAACAAATGGCTTTTCTACGCCACGGCGTTCTTCTCGGGACTGTCGGTAATGGCAATAGAGCTCGGTGCGTCAAGGCTGATGGCACCCTACTTTTCATCAAGCCAGATAGTCTGGACGATAATCATCGGAACCATAATGATTGCGATGGCGATAGGAAACGTTCTTGGTGGCAAGATGGCGGACAAATATAACAACCCCGACCGCCTTTTCGGTTGGCTTTTCGGAGCTGCAACCTGGACTATGCTCATTCCACTTGTCGGAAAGTTCATCATCGCCGGAGTCGCACTGGTTCTTGCAATGTTCGTGACGACGAACTACCTTATCGTCGCGGCGTTTGTATCCTGCATACTGGTCTTTGTTTCCCCGCTTCTGGTTCTGGGAATGGTAACCCCAAACCTCGTCAAGTATGCGACATCCAGCCTTGAGGAGAGCGGAAGTGTTGCCGGAAGAATTGAAGCCTGCGGAACTATAGGTTCGATAATAGGCACATTCCTGCCGACATTCGTCACAATTCCGAATATCGGAACAGCACTGACTTTCGTCCTGTTTGCGAGCATCCTCTACATCGTCTGCATTGTCTACTGGGTTCTTAAAAAGAAGAAGTTCGTCGGCAAAGGCGTTGTAATGGCAGTCATACTTGTTCTTGGAATCCTTTCAAACAACATTGGCGTCGCTTTTTGGGAGACTGACATTCTCTATGAGGGCGAATCAATCTATAACTACTTAAGAGTTGAAGAGGACGAGGACTCGATTTACCTGTCGACAAACGTCCTCTTCGGCGTTCAGTCTGTCAAGATGAAGACAACCGGTCTCACGGGAATGTATTATGACTACGCACTCGCCGCACCTGTAATGGCAGGAGCCGCGGAGAATGAAGACACTTCTGTGCTTATCCTGGGACTCGGCACCGGAACTTTTGCCACTCAGTGTGAATACTATTTCGGAATAACAGACATCGACGGTGTCGAGATCGACCAGAAGATTATAGATTTGGCATATGAGTACTTCGACCTTTCCGACTGCGTCACGACCTACACCCAGGACGGCAGAGCCTACATCAACCTCACCGACGAGACCTATGACGTAATAATGGTCGACGCCTATCAGGATATAACCATCCCGTTCCAGATGTCGAGCGTTGAGTTTTTCACTGAAGTCTCTGAGCACTTAAATGATGGCGGAGTCATGGTCGTCAACATGAACATGTACTCAACCAGCGATGAGGACAGCATCAACGACTACCTTTGCGGAACGATAAAGTCGGTCTTCAACAGCGTCTACACGGTAGAGACGAATGCGTCGAACATGGTTCTCTTCGCCTCAAACAGCTATGATTGCCAGGAACAATTAGAAAGCAATCTTGATTCCCTTGACGGAACAGTAAATACATTCATGACCCGTGTTTACAATCGCATGACCGAGGTAGAGGAGAGCAATCTTATTCTCACCGACGACAAAGCCCCCGTCGAGCTTCTCGGAATGAGAGTCTTAGACGAAATGATATCCGAAGAACTCGAATACTTAAAGAAGATGATGCAAGACATGAGCATTTCGGAACTGTATCAGTATCTGGTGGCATAGTGCCTGCTGAATATAAAATCAAAACCGCCCCGAACCATTCGAGGCGGCATTTTCATCACTGTTTTCTTTTATCTTTCTCTTTCACCAGCACCCTCAAAGACTTTTCCCTGACCTCCACAGTCGTCTCCTTGAACTCTCCGCCTTTTTCTCCGTCCACCGTCCAGGCGATTGGTGTCTGGCACCGAAGAGTTATTTTCGAGGTCTTGAATCCGTCCATGTATTCATTGTCAAAGTCGAGCTTCATGACAGAGGATATGATGTGATTGAGCTCGGTGGTGTTTTTAGGGTTCCTGATAAGCAATACCTCGAACTGCCCGTCGTCGAGGCGGATGTTTTCAACACCCCTTATCTTCATTCCTCCGACGTGGACGGTGTTGAGTATGAGCCCAAGGATATAGTCTCCCTTGCCGCTTCTTTCCTCCGACTCAAAGCTGAGTTTATAGGAAGTCATCGATGGAATTGAAGCCAGCCCCTCAAGAATATACGCACTGAACCCGAGCTGGTTCTTGGCATTTTGAGGAGTACTGTAGGAGACCTCCGCAAGCGTCCCGAAAGCCGCAACATAGGTGAAATACCTGTCGTTAAGCTTGCCCAAGTCGCATACAAAAGGCACACCATCAAGAGCTGTCTTCGCCGCATCAAGAGTCCTCGTCGGAATACCGACCGACTTTGAGAAATCGTTTGTCGAGCCGCAGGGAATATAGCCGAAGCTTCCCCAAAAGTCAGCCGCCATAAACCCGTTTACAGCCTCATTCAGTGTTCCGTCGCCGCCGGCAATGACAATTCTGTCGTAATCGCCTTTGCAATTTTCAGAGACCGTCTCAAGACAGTCAAGCCACCTCTGCGTCGGGTGGACGGTGACCGAGTAGCCTCCTTTTGTGAAGACGTCCACAATGTCGGAAAGCTTTTTTGCAATTGTTTTCATGCCCGAATTCGGGTTGTAGATAAGTAGCAGCCTTTTTGAATTCATGAGATCGCCTCCGCTTCTCATTTTCCGGGAATTTTTTTATTTTCTATAGTAGGAATAGTGTGCGGTGACAAATCGCTTCTCGCCTGTGTAGTCGTCATATCCTACTATCTCGACGCCGTTTCCACTCAGGAGCTCGCCCATAGTGGCATCCTTGATTCTGCACCGGAAAACCTCGTGAGCTTCACACATAACGACGATAACGTCACTGAGGATTATAATTCCACCGTCCTTGCCCAGGACCTTTTCCTGCCCGTCAATCCTCTCAACGGCATACTGAATCGACTTGCCGTTGAACTTGGCTAAGTCTTTCTGGGAGAGGGCATATTTGTCTTTCTTCTTGAAAAGCCCCATCTTTCAGCCTCCTGCCAGCATGACGAGCTTGTCTATCTCACGCTTGAGCTTAGCAATCGGAAGCCCCATTACATTGTAGTAGTCGCCCTTGATTCCTTTAATGAAGAGTGCCCCGCCGTCCTGAACTCCATAGGAACCGGCTTTGTCAAAAGGCTTGAATTCTGCTATGTAATTTCTTATCTCTGAATCCGAGAGGGGATAAAACTCAACATCCGTCTCCTGCGAGAACGAAAGCGTCTTGCCTTTATAACAGATGCACACGCCGCTGACGACGGTGTGCGTCCTCCCGGAAAGTGTTCCCAGCATGTCATAGGCGACAGTCTCATCCTTAGGCTTTCCGAAAATAACGCCATCCAGGATTACAACCGTATCGCACCCAACGACCAGCTCATCAGGATGAATCTTAGCCACACTCATGGCTTTTCTGACTGCCAACATTTCAGGCACGGAATAGGGCTCAACTCCATCCGGCAAAACCTCGTCGCAATCGGGCGAAATAACCTCAAAATCCTTTGTGATATACCCAAAAAGCTCGTGTCTACGTGGTGAACTCGACGCCAAAATATATTTCATGTCAAAATCGACCTCCAAATTACATTCTACAATCATTGTAGCACAAAAATCTGTGAAAATCAACTTGACAGCCCTACTCAATTAATGTAAAATGGAGAAGTTAGAAAATAAAATAGGGGAGTAGCATGGATTTAATTATAGACGTATTTCTTGACGCCCTCATAGACACGGCAAAAATGCTGCCGTTTCTGTTTGGAGCGTATTTACTGATAGAGTTTCTCGAGCATAAGGCTAGCGACAAGCTGGCGAATTCTCTTCGCAAAATGGGACCTTTCGGACCCATAGGCGGAGCAATAATCGGCTGTGTTCCGCAGTGTGGATTTTCGGTTGCGGTGACGAATCTGTTTTCAGGCAGACTTGTCAGCCTCGGCACGCTGATGGCCGTCTACATTGCCACAAGCGATGAAGCTATTCCGATTCTTCTTTCCGGAGGAAACGCCGCCGACGTCGGCAAGCTAATACTCGCAAAGCTCATAATAGCCGTTCTTGCCGGACTGCTTATCGACACGATTCTTCGGTTCTTCCATCGCAAAGGTAACGAGGAAGAGGAGCCATATCGCGATCTCTGCGAGGGCTGTGGCTGTGAGGAGCACGGAGTCGTCTATTCCGCCGCAAAGCATACAATACAGATATTCATATTCCTGTTCATAACATCGCTTGTACTGGGCTTCGCAATGGAACTTCTGGGAGAGGACAGGCTCGGCAGCATCCTGATGACCGACAGCATATTCCAGCCGTTCCTGGCGGCTCTTATCGGACTCATTCCGAACTGCGCCGCATCGGTGCTTTTAACTAACCTGTATGCTGCTGGAAGCCTTTCATTCGGCTCGGTAGTCGCAGGACTCTCAACCGGGGCGGGACTAGGAATAGTAGTACTTTTCAAGACCAACAAGCGTCTCAAGGAAAACATCGCAATCCTTCTGCTTCTGTACCTCATCGGGTCACTCAGCGGATTGATAATAAATCTTGTAATGTAAAATAGGAGGTTCACAAATGGACGAACAGCTCAACAGTGAAGAAATAGAGTTCAGGTATGACACCCAGCTCCTCATAGACGGCGAAAATCTCGACGAGGACGAAATCGACGACTACTTTGTCGAACATTTCAAGGGCGACTGCCTGTTGGCATACGGCGACGAGGAGACCATCAAAATCCATTACCACACAAATGAGCCCTGGAAAGTGCTTGAGTACTGCTCAACCCTTGGCGAAATCTACGACATAGTTGTCGAGGACATGGTTCGTCAGGCAAAGGGTCTTAAAGGCTGATAAAACCAAAGCGCAGTAATCTTCTCCCAAGATACTGCGCTTTTGCGAATCCATGCTATTTGACCGGCTCGATATAGGAGATAGGGTCTATCCATGCGTTCTCATACTTGAGGGCAAAGTGGAGGTGCGACGCCATGTCAGACTCAATATCTGCCGTATTGCCGACCGTTCCGATAACTGTTCCAGAGGCGACCTTGTCGCCGATGCTGACGGAAACGTCATCCGAAAGTCCGCAATAGTACCCGATAACCGTGTCGCCGTGATCAATAACGACGCAGTTGCCCCAGAGCGTGTCGCTATAGATATCCGTAACGGTTCCCGAGGTCATCGACTTGACCATGGTGCCCTCCTCGGCTGCAATGTCTATCCCGTCATGGATTTTCCAAACGCTTCCGGAGGTCTTCACCAGCTCTCCCCATGAGAATTCATTCAGAATCTCCCCTGATATCGGCAGAACCTTAGCCTCCTCATAGAAAAGCGTCTCAAGCTCTTCGGTGACGTCTGCGGATTCAATCACGGCGGAGGCGTCTTCTTCAATTATCGCGGCATCGTCTGTTTTCTCAGCGTCTGTCACAATTGAGTCGACAGTCTGATAGTTGTCGAGGTCGGGAAGCTCAAGCGTGTCGCTCACGTCCGGGATAAGCGTCTCTGTCAAAGATCCCACCGCCGCCCGGTAGCCAACTGCCGTAACGACCCCGACAGCCAGTATTCCCACGCACAAGGCAATGTACACGCCGCTTTTCGCCATAGCCTTTTTGATTTTACTGTTATTATCCATCAAGTTGCACTCGCTTTCTGCCCCAAAGGGCGTTCTTTAAAGCTAAGTATTAACAGATTTTTTGGAAATATACATGGAGGACTGTATGGACAATTCTACTCTTTGCTACATAGAAAAAGACGACTCATACCTCATGATGCACCGCGTCAAGAAGAAAAATGACCTCAACCACGACAAGTGGATCGGCATCGGCGGGCACTTTGAATTTGGCGAATCTCCCTATGACTGCGTCAAGCGCGAAGCCTATGAAGAAACCGGCGTCACCCTCGTGAATCCGAGATACCGCGGCATTGTGACTTTTGTGACGGACGACAACTATGACGAGCAAATGCATTTATTTACCTGCACCGACTATGAGGGCGAACTAAGCCTTGACTGCAACGAGGGTGACCTTGAATGGGTCAAGAAGTCTGAAATAAAAACCCTCCCCATCTGGGAGGGAGATAAGATATTCTTTGAGCTATTGGACAGTAACGAACCGTTCTTCTCGCTGAAGCTCAGGTATGAGGGGGATAGGCTCAGGGAAGTGGTGGTGAATGGGACTAAAATGTAGGGGCGGATATTATCCGCCCCTACAAATGTCGCCACTGGCATTTAACCATATCAACCCTCCCATCCGTCAAAAACTCCACACCCTCACTCTCCAACAGCTCCCTCTGCCGATTCTCTCCGCCAAAGGCGAACGCTGGCGAAAGTGAGCCGTCTTTCATGACGACTCTGTGGCAGGGGATAACTCCCGGTTCTGGGTTGCGGTGGAGGGCATAACCAACAACTCTAGACCATTTCGGATTACCCGAAAGAGTGGCTACCTGTCCATAGGTAGCCACTTTTCCTTTTGGGATTTTCTTTACGGTCTCGTAAATCAAATCGAAACTTGACATGATTAAAGTCCGATAGTAACGGAAGTCGAACCGGCAGGGCAGGAGACAGCCTTGTCACTTCCACTCAGCTTGACCGTGAAGTCGCAGTCGCACTTATCGTAGCTGACGGTGACGGTATTGCCACTTCTCGAAGCAGTAATCTCAGTGATCTTTACAGCGTCCTTGTCGTAAACAACTGCGGAAGCGGTCTTGCCGTCGTCAAGCTCGTAGATAACGACCTCAGCGTTCTTCATGTAGTTATACTCGAAGTCTCTCTTGAAGTCGCCCCAGACGATGATGGAATTAGGTCTAGCAAGAACCGGCATTCTGAAGTAGTTCATGGTTTCACGGTGCCACTTTTCGCCCTCATAAACCTTACCGGTGATGACATCTGTCCACTTGCCGGCAGGCAGATACCAGAGTGCCTCACTGCGGTCATTCATGATAGGAGCGCAGAGGAGGTTATCGCCCAGCATATACTGAGTGTCAATGGTCTTGCAGGTCGGATCATCCGGGAAGCTCATGACCATTGCTCTCATCATCGGAACGCCTTTGACGTGAGTCTTGACAGCCTGTGAGAAGATGTATGGCATCAGCTTGCCCTTGAGCTTGGTGAAGAATCCGAGGACATCGCAAGCCTCGTCGTCAAAGAGCCACGGAACTCTGTAGGAGCTGTTGCCATGAAGTCTTGAGTGTGTCGAGAGAAGTCCGAATGCGCACCAACGCTTGTAGATGTCGGGAGTAGCGGTCTGCTCAAATCCGGAAATGTCGTGTGAGAAGAAGCCAAAGCCGGAGAGCGAAAGTGAAAGTCCGCCTCTTAAGGTCTCAGCCATCGAGCTGTATTCAGCCGAGCAGTCGCCGCCCCAGTGAACAGGGAACTGCTGCGAGCCAACAGTCGCGCTTCTTGCGAATAAGCACGCTTTATTCTCGCCGTAGTAATCCTTAAGAACATTGAAAACAGTCTTGTTGTAGAGATAAGTGTAGTAGTTGTGCATCTTGATGGGATCTGCACCGTTGTAGTAGACGCATTCAGTTGGGATTCTCTCGCCGAAGTCGGTCTTGAAGCAGTCAACGCCCATTTCGCAAAGGGTTCTTAGCTTAGAAGCATACCACTCACATGCGGCAGGATTAGTGAAGTCCACAATAGCCATTCCCGGCTGCCACATGTCGCACTGGAATACCGAGCCGTCAGGATTAAGGATGAAGTAGTCGTTCTCGACGCCCTCGTCAAAGAGCTTTGAACGCTGGGAAATATAGGGGTTGATCCATACGCAGGTCTTTAGACCCTTGTCGTCATGAAGCCTCTTGAGCATAGCCGGAGGGTCGGGGAATTGCTTCAGATCCCACTCAAAATTGCACCATTCATACTCTTTCATCCAGAAGCAGTCGAAGTGGAAGACTGAAAGCGGAATGTCTCTCTCAGCCATGCCATCGATGAATGAGGTTATAGTTGCCTCGTCATACTGGGTAGTGAACGAAGTAGTTAGCCAGAGACCGAATGTGTAAGCAGGAGGGAGTGCCGGCTTGCCGGTGAGGGTTGTGTAGTTTGAAAGAACCTCTTCAAGATTCTCGCCGCCTATAACGAAGTACTCAAGGCTCTCGCCGGGAATAGTTATGGAAACCTTTGAAACGGTGTCAGAAGCCACCTCAAATGAAACGTTGTCGGAGGAATTCACGAATACGCCATAGCTGTTAGAGGAAACATAGAACGGAATCGATTTGTATGACTGGTCGCAGCAGGTTCCACCGTCGGAATTCCATACCTGAACATTCTGGCCGTTCTTAACAAACGGGGTGAACTTCTCACCGAAGCCGTAGACATATTCTCCGACGTCGAGAGTCAGCTGCTCACGGATGTAGGAGGTGTGCGGGTCTGCGGGATAAGCCCAGAATGTGTCGTCGATGTGAGTCCCGAGCCTCTTCTCAGCGTGGCTGTTCTGCTCGGTGATGTAGCTTAAAGCTCTATAGCTGCCGCCGGTCAGGTGCTTGTCGCCATAGTAATATTCGATGCCCCAGTTCTCCTTGTTGATAACGACCTTGGTCTTTCCGCTTGTGATGGTGGCGCACTTTTCGCCGTTCTCGACAACTGGCTTGAAGCCGGTGTCCTCATTAAGATCAAATTTCGGTGAATCGTCGAGAGTTCCCTTGTAGTGGACAACCGAGACCTTGATGACGTTCTCCATAGTGGAGGTTATCTCAAGCTCAAGTGTAGGTCCGCCAAGGGTCTGACCTCGGTTCCAGATTTTAGCGTTCGTAGCCAAGATTTTGACGCCACAGGGGATTTCGTCAACCTCATAAGCCTCGCAGGCATAGTTGACCGAATATCCGACCTGATTAAGCCAATATCCGTCTGCAAATTTCATTTTTGCATCTTCCTTTCATGTTCATATATTTTGGTGTTTATTCTATCGAAAGATATTCTTCCGGAATGTAACTGAGCACTTTGTCTATCGTGTCCTGTGTGAATCCGGAGCAACCGTGCGCTGACAGCAGGTCATCGGTGTAAGTCACATACGGCTCAATGTGAATATTAGAGTAGTTGTAGCCATACTGAGTGATGATGGGAATCGCCCTGACATTCTCAATGGTCACTTCACCTGTGTCCATATTCTTGGTGACTTCAAACTTGCCTAAAATTCCGACCATTGCGAGGGGGTCAGCCATGGCAGAGACCAGGTTTCCCAGCCCGTAGAAGACAAATGCCTGCCCACCGTCCGGCTTGTCTATGTATTCCATAGTTTCAACAGTGTGTGCCTGAGTTCCGATGATGAGGTCTGCTCCCCATTCAACCAGCTTCGGGGTGAATGTCTTCTGCAAAGTTGACAGCTCATTCGAGACTTCCGTGCCATAGTGCACCGACACAACCACCACATCCGCAATGCTGTCGGCATACCGTACCTGCTCTTCAATCAAGTCCATATTCGCATCAGTAACCCTGATAACCCAGCACTCGGTGTTGGACGGGAGATAAAGCCCGTTTGTGTGCTCGGTATAACCTAAGAAAGCAAACGTGATGCCGTCAACTTCCATGGTGCGGATATTGTTCATATCCTCTTCGCTCTCGTAAGCTCCATAGCAGATGACTTCGTCCTGCTCTTTCCAGAAGTTTAAGGTAGCAAGTAGCCCCGTTTCGCCCCTGTCAAGAACATGATTGTTTCCTATCGACATGACGTTGAAACCTAGCGAAACCATCTTTCTTCCCAAATCACCCGGCGAGCAGAAGTTGGGATAATCGCTCGGCTCAAGTTCATCTGTGACAATGGTCTCCTGGTTCAGGATAGCGATGTCCACGTCCTCAAGATAGCTTTCAATACTAGCGTAAACGTAGTCAAAGTCATACCCGTCCTCATCGCCGTTAGCCTTGGCTCTTCTGTGCGCCTGATTGTAGATAGACGAGTGAATGAGATTGTCCCCGGCACAAAGAAGTGTCACAGTCCTTATGTCCGGCTCTGGCTCTTCTGTTGTGACCGTGGTAGCCTCGGTGGTTACGGTGGTAGCTTCTGTAGTCGCTTCTGCGGCAGCAGTTGTAGCCTCGGTAACCTCCCCGGCAGTAGTCACCTCGTCGGGATTTTCCTCGACGAGGCTTGTGCAAGCAACTGTGCTCATAAGGAACACTACTGCCAATGTAGTTGCAAAAATTCTTTTAAGCATTTTAACCTAAATACTCTTTCAGAGTATCCCTTACAGCACCGGTTCTGGAGACTTCTTTCAAGAATATCTCGGTAATCTTCTTGGAAAGACCATTTGCGACGAGGTCTGTTCCGAAAATCTGAGCATTCGAGAGTATCACGTCAAGCTTCGACCCAACTGTTTCCGGCTTACCGAGCTCAATTCCCTCGATGTGAGCCCTGAGTTCGTCCTTGAGCGGGTCACTAGAGATTTCCATCGGCTGACCGTTGTCGTCAATGCCCAGAAGATATCTCAGCCATCCTGCAATAGCAAGAGGAACAGCCGTGAGCTTACTTACATTTCCGTTGGCTTCATAGCTATTGATGGTCTCACCAAATCTGATTCCAACTTTCTGAGAAGTGTCGGTGGCGATTCTCTGAGGGGCATCCGGCATGAACGGATTCGGGAGTCTTTCGTTAATAACCTCGTCAATGAATGCCTTTGGCGAGAGAATTCCCGGGTCAGTGACAACCGGCAAGCCCTCATCATAGCCGAGCTTTCTTACTAGCTTGACTAAATCCTCATCTTTCATTTCTTCGCAGATGAGTGTATATCCGAGCAGGCAGCCATAAACCGCAAGAGCCGTGTGCAGAGGATTCAGACATGTTGTGACTTTCATTCTCTCAACATTGTTGACGGTGTCCCTGTCGGTCATGTATACACCGGCTTTTTCAAGAGCAGGTCTTGAATTCGGGAAGCTGTCCTCAATAACGAGGTACTGCGGCTTTTCAGCATTGACAAACGGAGCGATAAAGGTCTTCTTTGAAGTGACGATGGGGGACATTTCCTCGAGTCCGGCTTTAGTCAGGATTGCTTCAACCTTTTCAGACGGACGGGGAGTGATCTTATCAATCATGCTCCATGGGAACGCAACAAGGCTTTCGTCGTTAAGGTAGTCTATAAAGCCCTTATCTGCGAATCCATTCTCAACCCAGCCTTTGGCTATAGTCATAACTGAGCTCTTCAGCTTCTCGCCGTTGTGGGAGCAGTTGTCCATGCTTACGAGTGCCACAGGAAGCTTTCCTGAGTGATATCTTTCAAGCATAAGCCCTGTAACGAAGCTCATAGCGTGCCTTGCGTGCTTGGGACCCTCTTTTATGTCAGCAGTCACAAGGGGAGTGAGCTCACCCTGAGTGTTCGTGACGGCATAGCCCTTTTCGGTGATGGTGAAGCTTATCATCTGCAGCGACGGGCTCTTAGCGATTTCATGGAATCTAGCCATTTCTGCCTCGTCGGTGATGTCAGCTTTCAGAGCCTCGCAGACAGAAGCTATAACCTCGCTTTCAACCGAGCCGTCCGGCTTAAGACTTGCACTTACTGTCAGGTTGTCGTGAGCCTTGAAAATATTATCGATAATCTCATAGTCAAAGGTATCAGCAGCGATAATTCCGGTTTCAGAAAGACCATTGTCAAGAAGATTCTGCTGCAAGCTTGCAATGAATCCTCTGAAAATGTTTCCGGCACCAAAGTGCAGCCAGACAGGGTTCTTGTGAGTGTTCTCAGTTACTTTTTCAACATCATACCGGGGGAGCTTAATCTCTCCCCAGGCGGAAGTATTCTTGAGCGAATCCAAACAAAGCTTCATTTTATTTGCACTCCCTTTTACTCTTGTCAATAGCTTCCCAGAGACCGTTGAGGTAGCATACTCCCAATGCTCTGTCGTAAAGACCATAACCCGGTCTTCCTGTCTCTCCCCAGATCATTCTTCCGTGGTCGGGGCGGATATATGTGTCGGGGCAGACCTCATAGATAGCTTTCATAATCTCATACATGTCGAGCTCGCCATCGCTTGAAAGGTGGCTTGTCTCGCAGAATCTGCGATCTGACCCAAGGTGCTTTATATTTCTTACATGCATGCAGCCGATTTTGCCCATTTCGCCGAAGTGGCGGATAATGGAAACAACGTCGTTCTCAGTATTGGAACCCAAGGAACCGGTGCAGAGGCAAAGGGTGTTACAGGGGCTGTCGACTAAGCCTACAATCTTGTCATAGCCTGCTTGGGTGTGAGCAAGTCTCGGAAGACCGAAAATTTTCCATCCCGGATCGTCCGGATGGCAAGCCATAACAACTCCGCACTCCTCGCATGTCGGAATAATTCCCTCGAGGAAGTACTTGTAATTTTTGAGGAGCTGCTCTTCATCTACACTCTCATACTGCTTAAGAACCTTTTCGAGGTCGGCAAGTCTCTCAGGCTCCCAGCCGGGGAGGGTGAAGCCGTTTGAATCATCAGCAGTTTTCTTGACTATCTCAAGAGGAGTCATGCTTCCAAGCTCTTCTTCATCATAGTACATGCTTGTAGAACCGTCGGGATTCGGCTTGGCGAGGTCGGTTCTCAGCCAGTCGAGAACAGGCATGAAGTTATAGACAATGCACTTGACGCCATACTTCGCAAGGTTTCTTATCGTGATGCAGTAGTTTTCTATATATTTGTCCCTTGTGGGAAGACCTAACTTGATATCTTCGTGGACGTTTACGCTCTCGATAACCTCGCATTCAAGTCCGGCAGCATGAACCTCATCGATGTAGGTCTTGATTTCCTCTTCAGTCCATACTTCACCAGCAGCCTTGTAGTCGAGCACACCCATAAGTCCGCTTACGTTCGGAATCTGGCGGATCTGCGAAAGGGTAACACTGTCGCTGTCATGCCCGAACCATCTGAATGTCATTTTCACTATAACCACAGCCTTTCAATTATATAGTTTGAGTCTAACTCTGCCAGGCAGACTTAAGCTCAGTATTTCACAAAATAATAATAACATTTTGTCCGGCTCTTTTCAAGACCTTTTTAGGTATTGCATAGACTTTTTTGTAAATTTGAATTGTGGATTATTGACAATGAGACATAAAGTCTTTATAATTAAGACGTAATAAAATTTCAAAGGAGCGGATAAAGCGATGTCTTATCAAGCTATTGCAGATAAAATTTATAATCTCGGAATCCTCCCCGTAATTGCGATTGAGGATCCCGACAAGGCTGTTCCTCTTGCCAAGGCTCTTTGTGACGGCGGTCTTCCCGCAGCTGAAATCACATTCAGAACAGCGTGCGCCAAGGAAGCCATCATGAGAATAAGAAAAGAACTTCCTGAAATGCTCGTAGGAGCCGGAACAGTTCTTACAAAAGAGCAGGTCGACGACGCATTAGATGCCGGAGTAGAATTCATAGTAACTCCCGGCTTCAATCCGGAAATAGTTAAGTATGCACTCTCAAAAGGTGCAGTAATAATGCCCGGCACAGCAACTCCCGGCGAAATGGAGCAGGCCATGGGTATGGGTCTTGACATTGTCAAGTTCTTCCCGGCTGAGCAGAACGGCGGTCTTGCAAAACTAAAGGCGGTCGCGGCACCCTATCAGAAATTAAGATTCATCCCGACAGGCGGAGTAAATGCCACTAATCTTGTAGATTACATCAAGTTTAATAAGATTATCGCCTGCGGCGGCACATGGATGGTCAAGAAAGACTTGATCGACGCCGGAAACTGGGCGGAAATCACCAGACTCACAAAAGAAGCCGTCCATGCAATGCTCGGTCTTGAATTTGCCCATATGGGAATCAATTGCGACGCTCCCGAGGAAGCATTAAAGGCAGCAAAGCTTCTTGAGACGATGTTCGGATTCAGTTATAACGAGGGCAATTCGTCCGTCTTCACAGCTGACAAAAAGATTGAAATCTGCAAGACCCCGAAGCCCGGAAAGTATGGTCACATCGCAATCGCAACCAACTCAACAGCCCGTGCAGTTGCCTACTTCAAATCAAAGGGCTACGAATTCGCAGACGAGTCCACTATTCCGACAGGAGCGGTTTACTTCAAGGACGAATTCATGGGCTTCGCAATTCATCTTGTTCAGAAAAAGTAATAGGAGGGTAATATAATGGGAAATAAAGCAGTAACTTTCGGTGAAATAATGCTTCGGCTTAACCCGGAGGGCTATTTAAGATTTTTGCAGGCTAACACTTATGAGGCAACTTTCGGCGGCGGAGAAGCCAACGTTGCAGTGTCTCTTGCTAACTATGGCGTAGATGCATCGTTCGTCACCAAGCTCCCCAAGCACGAAATAGGTCAGGCGGCAGTAAATGAATTAAGACGCTATGGCGTTGATACAAGTGACATCCTGAGAGGCGGCGACAGAGTCGGAATCTACTTTGCTGAGAAAGGTGCGTCGCAGAGACCGTCAAAGGTCATCTACGACAGAGCCTACAGCGCAATCTCCCTTGCAAAGAGGGAAGAATTCGACTGGGACAAGATATTCGACGGTGCCAAGTGGTTCCACTTTACCGGCATCACTCCTGCACTCGGCGGCGAGCTCCCGGAGATTTGCCTCGACGCAGTCAAGGCAGCTCACGCTAAGGGCGTAACAGTCAGCTGTGACCTCAACTACCGCAAGAAGCTCTGGACTAGAGACCAGGCTAGAGAGTGCATGAGTAAGATTGTTCCTTATGTCGACGTCTGCATTTCAAATGAGGAGGACGCCAAGGACGTATTCGGAATCGAAGCTGAGAACACCGATATCGACTCCGGAAAACTCAACCATGAGGGCTACATCAGCGTTGCTCGCCAGCTTCACGAAAGATTCGGCTGCAGCCATGTTGCAATCACTCTTAGATCTTCAATCTCCGCAAACGACAACGACTGGGCAGGTATGCTCTACACAGGTGACAACGCCTACTTCTCGAAGCAGTACCACATGCACATTGTCGACCGTGTCGGTGGTGGCGACAGCTTTGGCGGCGGACTCATCTATTCACTCATGAATGATTACGAGCCCCAGAAAGCGATCGACTTTGCAGTCGCAGCTTCCTGCCTGAAGCACTCAATCGAACACGACTTTAACCTTTGCTCAGTAGCAGAAGTTGAATCTCTTGCCGGCGGAAACGCATCTGGAAGAGTTCAGAGATAAGAAAATACAAAAGTATATAAGAAGCCCGGACAAGGTCTTAATCCTTGCCCGGGTTTTCTTTGGGGTATTTTAATATGAAGGAGAGTTTTTAAATTATGAAGATGCGCAAGCATCTTCAGCATATAACGCCAAAGGCGTTATATGTGGTAATCCCGCCCGAATGAACACAAAACAGGAAGTGAGGGTGAAACGCTTAGTGGAGAATGTGAGGATGTTCACCCGGGCGGGTTTTACCCGAAATTAAGTTTTGGTGCCTGCGCTCTGGTTGCCACCCATGTCGCCACTTCGACCGCCGCCCATATTGCCGCCCATGTCTCCGCCCATATTGCCGGAGTCGGGAGCAGTCATGCCGCTGTCAAAGTTGTCACCTCTGCCGCCGCCAATGTCCATGTTACCGCCGCCCATGTTTCCGCCGGTCATTCCACCCATTGTGGACTCACTGTAGATAAGGCTTGAGAGGGTAACAGAACTGCTGTTGCTGCCATAGGTTATGGTGTAGGTCGAACCTGTTTCCAGTTCAGGACAGCTTATAAGGATGCACGAATAGGATGATTCGCAGGTGTATGAAACAAGCACGTTTCCGCTTGAATCTTTAAGAGTGATGGTGTCGCCGGAAGAGCCGCTTGCCGATAGGAGCATCGCGCCCTGAGTCGAGCTTGAGCCGAAGTTCTCTTGCATTCCTGATGCACCGACTGCAATGAGGATTCCACCGGTAATCGTAGCCGATGATTCCCAGTCAACCGGAGCATCTGCTGACGAAGTAGGACCTGAAACATACAGCTCGCCGCCGGACATTGTGAATATTCCGTTCGAGTCAATTCCGTCACCACTTGCCTTGACATAGATGACGCCGCCGGAAATGGTTATGGATGAACTTGAGCTGCTTGACGAGAATGAGTCTCCTCCGAATCCGCCGAAGCCTCCAAAGCCGCTTGAGTCGCCTCCGCCAGCCGCATTGATGCCGTCGTCGCTGGCAACAACATCTATGTTTCCGCCTGAGATAACTACCGTCTCTCCCTCCAAGCCCTCATAGCTCTGGGAGATATTGATGGTTCCGCCCGAAATGTTAAGCTCTTCATCAGCGTGCATTCCGTCATCGCCTGTAGCGATATCGAATGAGCCGCCAGAGATTGTGACGTCGCCGCTAGAGTGAACTCCGTCGTCCTCTGAATCTATCAGGAATGTGCCTCCTGAAATAGTGACACTGGTTCCGCCTTTCAAGCCTTTTGTGCTTGAAGAGTCGTCAGAGGAAGAGCCTGAACTCCAGCCGTCCCAGCTGAAAGCTCCGCCGGAAGTATAGGAGGTCGAAATCTCTCCCGCACCGTCGGCAGTTGTTATGTCGAAGTCTCCATCCTCAATCTGAAGATATGTTGCGGCACTGATTCCGTCGCCATCTGCTGTGATATTGAATGTTCCGCCTGAGATATAGACAAATCCTACTGATGTGTCAGTTGAATCCTCGGCGTGGATTCCGTCCTTGGTGGATGAAATAGTGAAGCTGCCCTTTGCAATTCTTACGCTCTCTCCAGCCGAAAGCCCATGTCCGCCGGCTGTAATTTTAGCTGAGGAGAGGGAAGTGATCTGAAGAGTTGTGTCTGCATGGATTCCGTCGTCGGTGGCGTCAAGAGTGAATGTGCCGCCCGAAATCGTAACGCTTGCATCCGAATGGATAGCGTCGTCAGCTGAATCTATGGTCAGGGTTCCACTTGTAACCTTTATTGAGCTGACAGCCTTGATGCCCTTGAGGCTGGTATTTGAGCTGTCAAGCCCCGAGTCGATGGTGATATTTCCGCCCTCGATGGTCACATATGTCGCCGCACTGATTCCATCGTCGTCAGCCTTTATGTCGAGCGAGCCGCCGGAGATATAAACAAATCCGATAGTCGAATCCTCCGAGCTTTCCGCATGGATTCCATCCTTGCCGGAGATAATCGTTATTGTTCCATCTGCAATTCTTACGCTCTCGCAGCCAGAGAGTCCGTGGCTGTCGGAGTCTATATCAATAGTCGAATCGGTGATAATCACAGCTCCGTCTGCCTGGATTCCCTCGTCAACAGCTGATATTGTGAAGCTACCGTCCTTTATAGTGACATTATTGGATGCACTGATACCATCGTCATCAGAAGTGATATCAAAGGTGCCGCCGGTGATGTAGATGTAACCAAGGCTTGTGTCGTCAGAATTTTCAGAGTGGATGCCATCCTTGCCGGATGAAATTGTGAACGTGCCGCCGGCAATATTGACGCAATCCTTTCCACTAAGACCGTGGCTTGCTGAGGTTATCTTGTAGGTTCCGCTCGTGATGACCAGGTCGTCTTTCGAGACTATGCCGTGCCCTGCGCTCGCATTTATCGTCAGAGTTCCCGAGCCGTTCAGTGTGAGGTCGTCTTTTGAGTAGATGATCGCGTCGATGCTGTTCTCATCGATAGCAACGTAGCTTCCGCCATTTGAAAGGGTATTCGAGGTTCCCGAAGCGGTCGTGATATAGACCTTGTCCGCATTCAGAACATATATCGCCGCAGAGGTCTTGCTTGTTATTGTAACTCCGTTCAGAACAAGCTGCACATCGTCCTTGCTGTCGGCACTGACTATGATCATGCCGTCATCCAGGGTTCCGCTGATAATATAGGTTCCCTCGTCGGTGATTGTAACCGTGCTTCCGGAAATGGTGACAGATGAAGAGTCGCTCGATGCGGACGTGCCAGAAAGGGTTATAGTAGCACTTGTTTCCTCGTCATAGCCGATTTCGTAATCCTCGTCACTGAACAGTTCGCTTGAATCGGTTCCTACAGTTGTGTCCTCAAACATCGTTTCCGGGTCTGCTTCAACTATTTCGGAATCGACTATCTCAGCGAACATTTCACTTGAATCTATCGAGACAAGGGGATTGTCGCCATCCGAAGCTGAAGATGAACATCCGGAAAAGCATGTAATGAACAAAGCCGCCGAGGTCATAAGCGACAAAATTCTTTTTATCCTATGTTTCATATTTCTTATTCTCCTACTAAGCCAAGCCAAAAGCTTTAACTAGAGCTCCGCTACCTGGGTTTCCTGCTTCGATATGGAAATCTCAAGATTGCCGTTGCGGCAACGAAGCTGGTCAACAAATTCCTTTTCCTTTGATGGGTCTCTCAGAACGAGGTCGTAAGTAAGGCGGTAAAGGCTTCCCATATTGGTGGTCTTGACATGCGTCAGCTCATACTCTGAGGTGTACTCCTTGAGGAGGTCGTCAAAGACACCGGTGTAGTCGAGATCCTCAGGAATCGTGATGTGAAGCGTCTTATACTTCTGGGCTCTCTTCTTAACTCCGAAGTCGAGAGTCGAGTAGAGCATACTGACAGCTCCGAAGATAATGGCACACAGGAAACCGAATCCTATGTAGCCCATTCCGACCACAAGTCCTGTGCCCATCGCAAGGAAGATTGCTGTTATCTCCTTTGCAGTTCCGGCAGCAGAACGGAATCTCACCAAGCTGAAAGCTCCTGCAACTGCAACAGCAGTGCCTATATTGCCGTTTACCATCATTATAACAACGCATACAACTGCCGGCAAAAGGGCGATAGTAGCGACAAAGCTCTTTGTATATCTGGTCTTATACATGTAGCATAAGGCGAGGATAAGTCCTATGACGAGTGCGGAAACCACACAGGCTAGAAAGTCTGAAATGGCGATTGCTGCTACGGTGTCCGAATCGAAAATTCCTTTGAAAATATTATTAAGCATAGAGACGTCCTCCGGTTGTTACTTGAATTGTGTTGACAGGCTGTGTCTGGCTTAAGTTGTGCTCCTCAAACATTCTGCGGTAAGCAGTGCCGTATTTTGAGAATGAGGTTTTGAATATTCCGAGGCGATTGAGCTCGTGGCTCATCCAGAGAGGATATCCTCCCGAGGTCTTTATTTCCATGAGTGTCATGCCCTCCGGGAGAATTGACAGCCCATAGGCGTCACTTGAGAGCGAGAAGTCGCTCTGGCGGCAGAGAATGTTTTCATCAAACGTCACTCTGAAATCGGAGCCGTCGTCAGAATAATAGGCTTCTCTTTCGTAGGAAATGAACATCGCTGGTCTTAAGTCGCCATAGTAGTTTCTGAAGTATTCAATTTCGTTCGCAATCTGCGAGTGAATCGGGAGAGCTATGCCATGCAGCAGGCAAAGAGTTGCGTCCCCGGCAGGCATTTCAAGTCTTCTCTTGTAAACGACCGACTTATATTTCTTCTTGAGCTCCACAAATGCCGGATCCTCAGGACCTGCTTTACGATAGCTGCGTAGCCTCAGCTTTTCCTTGTAGGTCGGGCTTTCGAGGGAGTGCCTTATAAGTCGGTAGTTTTCTGTATCAAAATATATATTCCTTATGGTTGTTCTTCCGTATTTGTCAAGCTCCATGTATGGTCGCATTGTTTCCTGCATCGCGTACTTCTGTGCACGTGTCAGCATGTACTTTACTTCATATCGTTTGAATGTAGCTTGGTAGTCCATTATGATCCTCCTCTATGGTTTTCGGGGTATTGCGATAAAACTAAAAGTGGGGGGTTCCCCAGGACTCACGGGCGAATGTCGGATTCCGAAAGGAGTTCAGAAAGGTACGAATGGCACGGTGTGTCCCGGGGAATGTTTAAATTATACTTAACGTTCCTTAAGTCTGCCTTAAATCAATGTGAAAATAAGGTCAAAGTTTTATGATGGAAGTGTGACGGTGATTAAGAGCGACTTCTCATCTGTGGTTGATGCTGAAATTTTTCCCTTGTGCGCGGTTACGATAGCCGCCGCAATAGAAAGTCCTAAGCCATAGCCGCCGGTCTGCGAGTTTCTGCTTTCATCTGTCCGATAGAATCTGTCAAACAGGTGCGGCAGGCTTTCCTTTGGCATGTATGGGCATGTGTTGAACACCGACAGCCTTATCGTTCCTCTCTGCTGTTCGAGGGTGAGGGTGATAGTCCCGTGCTCGTCCGAATACTTCATGGCGTTGTCAAGAAGCACCCCTAGAAGTCTTCTTATCGACTTTTCGTCGCCGTTGAGGCTTATCATCGGCTGAATTGAGCCCGAAAGATTCTTCTCGTGCGTTTTTGCAAGCGAACGGTATTGATCCAGAACCTCTTCAACTATGTCCGAAAGAGGGAAGTCGATCATCTGATACTGCGGCTCCGGCTCCTCCATTTTAGACAGCATAATAAGACTGTTTGTCATATCTGTGAGCCTGGTAACCTGGTTTCTGATGTCGGTAATCCACTCGTTTTCGCCGATGTCCATTTCAAGAACCTCAGCGTCCGCACCTATAACGGTCAGGGGAGTCTTGAGGTCGTGACCTGCGTCGGTGATGAACCTGCGCTGCTTTTCATAGTTTTCCCAGAATGGCTTGACAATTCTTCCCGAAAGGAAAATCAGGAGAATCAGAACCATCACAAGTCCTGTGGCAGAAATGCCGAGGCTGGCGGTGATAACCGTCCTGAATGTTGACATGTTTCTTGCGCAATCCAGGAATACAATCGTCTTTTCAGTTTCGCCATCGTAGACAAGGTACCGGTAATCGTCGACAAATCCCTTTGTACTGCTTTTTGCCAGAACTTTCTCAGCGTATTCAACGGCCGCCGAGCTGTCTACAGCTGCAATCTTGCCGGTGTTTACGGAAACGAGATTTCCCGAACGATTATTGAAAGTGACGGTGAAGTATCTCGTCTCATATTCGAGCTCGGGGGATTGGAGGATGGTGTTCTGTCTTCTGTTGCCGCCATCACCATTTCCGTCGCTCGGGTCTATGCCGTCGCCATCGGGAGGACTTTCGACCTTGTCCGGAAAGCTTCCGCCGTTGTCAGCAAGAAGCATGAGAACGATATCTGCGTCGTCAACGATTCCACGATAGGTTGAATATGCGATAACTCCCACGACAACCGAGAGAACTATGATAAGGGAGAGCATAGTTGCGCCAATCAGCTTAAGGCGAAGATTATTAATCATCTGGAATCTCCTCCAACGAGTAGCCGGCGTTCCTTACAGCCTTGATCTGAATATTTGCTTTCAGAGCGTCAAGCTTTTTTCTCAGGTACGAAATATACACCCAGACAACGTTTATCTCCGAATCGCTGTCATAGCCCCAGATTTTCTCCAAAAATCTTTCCGACGGGATGATTGTGTGCGGATTGCTCATAAGAAATTCAAGCATCTGGAATTCCTTGTTTGCAAGCCTTAAGCTTCCCGATGGGGTTGAAAGCTCGAATGTTGCCCTGTCAAGGGTGACGTTCCCGAACTTTATCTGTGAGCTCTGATGCTGGGTGGATGTTCTCGTCATCGCACGGATTCTTGCTAAAAGTTCCTGCGAGTTGAACGGCTTTGTGAGGTAGTCATTTGCGCCGAGATCAAGCCCCGTAACCTTGTCGCTCACCTCCGAGCGGGCAGTGAGCATGAGAACAGGAATTGTATTGCCCTTTCTACGCATCTCTTTAAGGACAGTGAACCCATCCACCTTAGGCATCATAATGTCGAGTATTACTCCGTCATAGTTGTCCGCTTCAAGATAGTTAAGTGCCTCCTGCCCGTCATAGACGGCGTCAACAGAGTAGTTGTTTCTCTCAAGTATTGCGACCAATGCCTTTGATAAAGCCCTTTCGTCCTCCGCTAAAAGAAGTCTCATGCGTATTCCTCCCTAAGGTTCATCTTTCTATTATAATACAATTCCAACCTAAAATCTACCTTAAATTTCGGTGAATGTTTAAAAAACAGAGGAAAATTTAAAGACCGAAGCCACAAAGAAATGACCTCGGTCTGGAAATGTGTAATAAAATCAGGGGATAATCTCGTATTGTCCTGCGGCAGTCTCTTTCGTCGCATACTCCGAAACGGAGAGGACTTTCACCTTAAGAGGTGTCTTGCCGAGCTTAATCTCAATAATGTCGCCGACCTTGACTTCATATGAAGCCCTTGCCGGCTTGCCATTTGCAAGGATTCTTCCTGCGTCGCAAGCCTCATTCGCAACCGTTCTGCGCTTGATAAGGCGGCTGACCTTTAAGTATTTGTCTAGTCTCATAATTCTCTTTTCCTCCTAAAAAATAAAGCCGACGGGAGGGTCGGCTTCTGGACACAGGACGTGTCTTATCATCAAACAGACTCTTTAAGAGCCTTACCGGGCTTGAAAGCGGGAACCTTTCTTGCGGGAATCTGAATCTTCTCGCCGGTTCTGGGGTTGATACCCTCTTTAGCCTGACGCTCTCTTACTTCAAACGTTCCGAAACCGATGAGAGAAACCTTCTCACCCTCGGAAAGAGCCTCGGTGATTGCGGCAACTACTGCCGATACAGCCTTCTCGGAATCTTTCTTTGAGAGACCGGACTTATCCGCAACCTTGTTTACTAATTCTACTTTTGTCATGATGACTTCCTCCGTAATTATTTCGCCTACGTAAATGCAGATCCATAAGCTACATTCACGCCGCAAATGCGCCGGTAATAACCGACAAATCGATATACCTATCTTACACTGATTTTTTTAAAAATACAAGAGTTTTATTCAAAAATTTGCGACCGGATTCGATTTTTGTAGGTTATGTCCAATAATTCTACCATCAAAATGTAGGTTATTACAGCAAAAATAACAGAAACCATGAGTGAAATTGCCTCTGAAAGATATATAATAGCATACTTATAGACATAAGAGGAGGAAATGCAGGAAATCGCGCCAAGAGTAGCAGGTATGGCAACAGAGTAAAGCAGTCTCGGCTTAGTGCCTGTCAGCCGGTAGAGGATGATTACTGACACAATGCATGTCACTATATATGAAACCACTGTCGCGAATGCAGCACCCGAAAGTCCGGATGAACTCATAGGAATGAACACCATATTCAAAGCAAGCTTGAGAATTGCCCCGCCCAGGTTGATTTTAAGGGGAATATCCGTCCGACCCAGAGCCTGTAGCATTGAGCTGGCTGAGCCTGAAACGGTCATAAAGGCAGTAGAAGTTGCGAGTATTGCCAGAGGAACAGAGGAAACTGAAACCTCAGCCATTCTGGATGGGAATATAAGCTTAAGAATATTTTCCGAATACAAGCAAAGTCCCATTCCAGCCGGAATCGCTATGTAGAGAGACAGGCAGATGACTCTTCTTATCTCCTTGGAAACGGCTTCCTTGTTTCCTCTTGCGTTGTTTTCTGAAACAGACGGGAAAGCACTTCTCCCGAAAACTGCGCAGAGTGACGGCGCAAGGGTAAATATGGACATCGAAAGCCCGGTGAAAGAGCCGTAGAGAAAGCTCGGCAAATCCTTAAGGCTCACTCCGCTCTCAATAACCGTTGCATATTCAGTGATATATAGCTCAGGATTGTTACGAAGATTGTTTCCGATGAGCATGACGATGGTTGACAAATCAATGGTTCCTAAGAGACTTGAAACGACTGATGCAAGCGAAATAGGCGTGCAAAGCTTCACAAGCCGCTTTATAATCTCGGCTCTCTCGGCTCTTTCCGGATTCTCGCAGACGACACCCTTGTCTCTTCTGAGCCTCCCGAATATAACAAGGCTCAGCATTCCTGCCAAATCCGCCGCCACTGTTCCCAGAACAGCTGCGCAGGCAATAAACGGCAGAGCTATTTCAACAGCCTCCGATTCATTTGAGCAGTACACCCCGAAAACCTCTTGCCCTGCTTCATATAGCCCTATGGCATAGCTCCTGACAGCCATCGATAGTCCGAGTCCCACTATGAGCTTGACTATTGCATCAACTGTCTGCGAAACGGACGACGGCGTCATGTCTCCCAAGCCCTCATAGTATCCCCTGAGAATCGCAGTGATGGTTCCTAAGAACACGCAAGGCGAAATAGCCATAATTGAGAGCCTGGCTTCCGGAATCCCGATGAGCCTGTTTGCTATGAATTCAGAGAACAACAGGGGAATAAGCGTTAAAGCAAGCCCGATAGCCCCGAAAAACCAGACAGAAAGCTTCCTTATAAGCAGCATCCGCCTCCTGTTCCCGAAAGCCGAGCTTTCTGAAACCATCTGCGCCACGGCTATAGACAAGCTCCCTGCGCACAGCGAATAAAGAGGCATGAAAACGGCATAAGCACCCGAATAGTAGCCCATACCTGTGCCGCCAAGTAAGTTTGTGAGCGGAATCTTTAAAAGAAGCCCTGCCGCCCTTGAGATAACGACAGAGCATAGAAGTACAATTGAACCCTTAAGTACTGTCTTCCTGCCCGTAAAATAACACCCTTTCCTTGAATAAGCTTAGTACAAGTTTATTTCAGGAAAGGGTGAGTTATTCTTTATTCAGTCTTTTTCGGTTTCCTTATGTATGGCACATAGACCGCAGTTATGCCAACTGCTGCAAAGATTACAATCGCCAGGAAATAGAGCCGCCACTGACTTATATCTGTGAACGTCATCAGCCAGCTCTGGCTGCCTGTGAAGAAGAAGTTTGTCGCAAAGTCAACGCTTATTAGCTCTCCATCGACATATGTAGGCGAAGCGCAGAGGGCATTGATGTAGATAGATGAGAACCCGAAAGTGAAGAAGAGTGCCATAGTTGTGGCATATTGCTTCCTCCCCAGGTGAGCCTCCCTCGACATCGGAATGTACACTCCCAATGTAAACAGCATCGAGTGGTAGATGAAATACTGATACCCAAGCGGGTGGGTGAATGCCTGCGAGGCGTCAATGCTGTAGGCGAATATGGTCGGCAGGAGGATAGCTCCTACAGCTCCTCCAAGACAGGTGGGATACATGAATCCGAGAGCTGTTCTTCTTAGGTTTTCATTACTCGTAAGCTTTGCAATGAATATGAATATAATCTGCAGCGAGCAGGGATTGAACGGCAGCTGGTTGAGCTCTAAATATGGAGTCATCATCGAGCCGTCGCTTGATGGTACAAGCTTCACCATGCTTAAGATTTTAGTTATCTCCGAAAGCACCGCCATCACGCAGCAGACTGTCAGCACATTTTTCAGCGTCGGTCGGTATTTATGCAATAGCACGATTGCAATTGTAATCAATGCGACCGAGATTCCTATCCATATAAAGTGATTGAGAGAGAACATCAGCAGGGGATTCCTTTCAGTATTGCGACGGGGTTATAGCGTATATTGGTTCGGATCTTCCAAGTCTTTTGCGAATGGTCCTGCGGTGGGAAGCGTCTTTGTGCGGTATTTGGAGAGCTCCTTGGCTTTATCTTCCGTGACGATAACAGCCGAATCGACTGAGCTTCCTTTAGCCTTGAGAGCCATAGCCTGGACGCCGATGGTGTTCTTCGTAGTCTTCGGGAGAATCATTCCGGTGTTGAAGAGAATTGCTCTTCCGTTGGTTGAGCGAAGCATGACATCCGCACCCTCGCCGATATCGAGAATCTCGACAAGCTCTTCTTTATCCGAATAGGCATTCTGGAGCATCTTTCTGTTCGTCTTCGTCTGATACGATTCAAGCGGTACTTTCGCAACCTTGCCGTTCTTGTAAACAAACAGCAGGCAACCGCTATAGTTCTGGGTCACAGCCATCCTTACAACCGTTTCGCCCTCAGAGAACTTAAGCGTAACAGGAATAAAGTCTCCAAGTAAGCTTGCCTTAGAGTCTCCAAACTGTGCCACCTTAGCCTTGTAGACGTTGTGCGTATTCGTGAAGAACAGAAGCTCAGCCGAATTCGTCGTGTCGAACTCCTGCATCATGACGTCGTTCTCTTTCACTTTCTGCTCGCCAGACATTCTTAAGGACTGCGGAGTAATCTTCTTGAAGTAGCCCTCACGTGTCAAGAACACTCTGCAAGGATAATCGGATACGGTCTTCTCCTCCTTGGGAAGAGGTTCGTCGGAAACATAGATAATCTCAGTTCTTCTCGGCTGACCATACTTTTCGGCTACTTTCTTGAGCTCGTCAATGATTATGAGCTTCACTTTTCTCTCAGAGCCCAATATGCTGTTGAGCTCGTCAATTTCAGCCTTAAGCTGTTCAACATCGGCTAACCTGTTTAAGATAAACTCCCGATTTAAGTGCCTGAGCTTAATCTCTGCGACATATTCCGCCTGGATCTCATCGATAGAGAACCCAATCATCAGGTTCGGGACAACGTCCGATTCCTCCTCGGTCTCCCTTACAATTTTGATAGCCTTGTCGATGTCAAGAAGTATCTTTTCAAGCCCCTCGAGTAGGTGCAATCTCTCGTTCTTTTTCTTAAGATCAAAAGCAGTTCTTCTTTTGATGCACTCTACTCTGAACTTGATCCATTCTCTTATAATGTCATTGACACCCAAAACTTTCGGGTAGCCGTTGACCAGGATATTGAAGTTAGCAGAGTAGTTGTCCTGCAAGGGAGTCTTCGCATATAGCTTCTTCATGAGAAGATCCGGGTCGGTTCCTCGCTTCACATCAATGGCAATCTTCAAGCCGTCCAGGTCGGTTTCGTCTCGGATATAGGCTATTTCTTTCATGCCGTTCTTGGCGAGATCTATTACTTTTTCAATTATGGCTTCAACAGTAGTCGTAGGAGGAATTTCCGTAATCTCGATGCAGCCGGCTTCTTTGTCGAAGTTATACTTAGCCCTGACTTTTACAGAGCCTCTGCCTGTGTCGAAAATCTGCCTGAGCTTTTCAGGCTCATTTATCATATATCCGCCGCCGGGGAAGTCGGGACCTTTCATCACTTCGAGGGCGTCATAGTCGGGATCTCTGATAATATTTATGGTAGCCTCGCAGAGCTCTCTTAAATTGAAAGGGCAGACAGAGCTCGCCATCGAAACGCCGATACCGACGTTTGAATTGACGAGTATACTTGGGAAAGTAACCGGCAGAAGTTCCGGCTCCATCATGGTGTTGTCATAGTTCGGTACGAAATTGACGGTGTCCCTGTCTATGTCCCTGAAAAGCTCGTTGCATATGGGCTCAAGTTTCGCCTCGGTATATCTCGGTGCAGCAAAAGCCATGTCGCTCGAATACGCCTTGCCGAAGTTGCCCTTTGAGTCTACATACGGGTGCAGAAGTGCCTCGTTGCCACGCGCTAATCTGACCATAGTCTCATAAATAGCCTGGTCGCCGTGTGGATTAAGCTTCATAGTCTGTCCGACAATGTTTGCAGACTTGGTTCGGGGACCAGTCAGAAGCCCCATCTTGTACATGGTGTAAAGAAGCTTCCGGTGGGAGGGCTTGAAGCCGTCAATTTCCGGGAAAGCTCTTGAAACGATGACGCTCATCGCATATGGCATGTAGTTCTTTTCAAGCGTGACGGTTATAGGTTCGTCCACAACCGTTCCGGCTCCTCCGATATAGGCGTCTCGCTGTCTTTCTGTAAGCTTGACCGGCTTGTCCTCGACCGGCTTTTTCTTCCTAGGCAAGTATATCACATCCTTCTAAGTTTAAGTTGTATGGGGTGTGTGAAGTTCGGCTTTGCCGAACTTCAGCAGTTGTCCGTAGGACAACTGTTTTTAGCTGATATCAGCCATTTCGAGATAATCATGACCATTGTTATTGATAAATTCTTTTCTTGCGGCTAAATTGTCGCCTAAAAGCATGTCAAACATGAACTTTGTATGCTCCGCTTCACCGGGCGAAACCTGAATGAGCCGCCTTGTTTCCGGATTCATGGTGGTTAATGACATCATATCCGGTTCGTTTTCACCAAGTCCTTTTGAACGCTGGATAGTGAATTTCTGGTCGCCTATCATGTTCATTATCTCGGCACGCTCACTCTCGTCGTAAGCAAAATAGGTTCTGTCTTTCGTATTGATTTCATACAGAGGAGATTCCGCGATGAAAACATAGCCTTTCTCGATAAGGGTAGGGCAGAGGGTGTAAATCATTGTGAGGACAAGGGTTCTGATCTGGAATCCGTCATAATCGGCATCGGTGCAGATGATAACTTTATTCCATCTGAGATTGCTTAAGTTAAATGACGACAGCTCCTTGTTCTTGGCACTCTTTATCTCAACTCCGCAGCCCAGGACTTTCATGAGGTCGGTGATAATCTCGCTCTCGAAAATTTTGTTGTAGCTGGCTTTTAAGCAGTTCAAGATCTTTCCTCTGATAGGGATGACCGCCTGGAACTCCGCATTTCTCGCAAGCTTTACAGAGCCTAAAGCCGAATCACCCTCAACGATATAGAGCTCACGCCTCGAAATATCCTTGGTTCTGCAATCGACAAACTTCTTGACCATGTTAGCCATGTCCAGCTTTTCGGTGTAGAGCTTTTTAGTGTTGATTCTCGTCTTCTCTGCACTCTCGCGCGAACGCTTGTTGATAAGAACCTGGTCGCATATCTTCTGCGCATCGTCCGGCTTCTCAATGAAGTAAACCTCAAGCTGGTGCTTTAAGAATGCAACAGCCGCATCGTATATGAATCTGTTATTGATAGCTTTCTTTGTCTGGTTCTCATAGGAAGTCTGAGTCGAGAACGAACTCGAAACCATGACGAGGCAGTCCTCAATGTCGGTAAACTGAATCTTGGCTTCGTTCTTGAGGTATTTGTTGTTAGCCTTGAGATAAGTGTCGATATAGGAGGTGAAAGCTTGCCGGACAGCCTTTTCGGTGGAGCCGCCGTATTCAAGAAAGCTCGAATTGTGGAAGTATTCAGCCTGTTTTATGGTTTTCGAGAACACGAAAGCAAAGTTATACTTGACCTTGTACTCGTTCATGTCCTCTCTGTCCTTGCCTTTTCTTTCAGCAGACCAGAGCTGGGGAGTGGTTAAGGCTTCGTCCCCGATAATCTCGGCAACGTAGTCTAAAATTCCGTTTTCGTAGAGATATTTCTCCTCCGAGAATCCGCCCTCTTCGTCCTGATATCTCAATACAAAAGTGATGCCTGGATTGACTATCGACTGCTTCTTTAAGACATCGGCAAAGTACTCTTTTTCAATGGCGACATCCGTGAAGACATCGAGGTCAGGCTTCCACCTTGTTTTGGTTCCGGTTTTTCTTGTCGAGACCTTTTCTTTCTTAAGCCCTCCGACATTCTCGCCCTTTTCAAAATGGAGATTATATCTGAACCCGTCTCTTAAGACTTCGACGTCCATGTACTCGGAGGAATACTGCGTGGCGCAGGCTCCCAAGCCGTTCAGTCCCAGGGAATATTCATAGTTTTCGCCGGAGACGTTGTCATATTTTCCTCCGGCATAGAGCTCGCAATAGACAAGCTCCCAGTTGTAGCGGTTCTCACTCTTGTTGAAGTTGACAGGACAGCCTCTGCCCATGTCCTCAACCTCGATCGAGAAGTCGTTATACCTGGTGACGATAATCTTCGAGCCGTAGCCCTCTCTTGCTTCGTCTATGGAGTTTGAAATAATCTCAAAAACAGAGTGCTTGCACCCCTCCAGCCCATCCGAGCCAAAGATAACAGCAGGTCTTTTCCTGACCCTGTCCGCCCCTTTCAGGGAGCGAATCGCTTCATTTCCGTAATCCTTTTTAGGCATTATATCCCTCCGCAAATCTTGCGTCAAAAATGTATACTGAGCACAATATGTTGATATTATATCACAAAAAAGACTCCCCTGTCAAGGGAGTCTCTTGTAGGGGCGGATATTATCCGCCCGTAATTTCATTGATACGTGGGCAGAGGGCTGTATATCCAGCCCCTACATCAGCCACTAACCACAATCTTTGTGAGCACACCATACTCAATAGTGAGCTTCACTGTTCCGAAGTCGCTCTTTATTGTGATGACGCAGTCGTCAGTCAGGCTCTGTGAGGCAACATCGGTAGAGGAGGTCGAGAGTTTATCCTTAACCGTGGCGAGTGAATCGCCGACGGAAATTCCTCTGAACTGGATGTCAAGCGGGCATCCGGAGCTTGTGATCTCAATCTCGGTGACACCTCCTGAGAAAGGAGTGTCAGACGAGAATGTCAGGTGACCGCCAACGAACATCGCAGTGGAAGTTCCGTTACCAGAGGAAGTTCCGGTCATGGAGCTCTGGTAGAGCTCGCCAAGCCTTTCTGCGGATGAACTGTCATTCATAGAGATAGATTCTCCAGCCGCAGTCAGACTGAAATAGCTTGTGGAGGAGCCGGCATTGATGCTGAGGGTGGACTTAGCCTGGCTTACCGTTTCCTCTTCCTCGGCATGGTCTGTAGTCGAGGTCGTCGCAAATACGCTGTAGGAAGCAAGTCCCATGCTGTACTGAGAAACCTTTTCGAGGTCGGCGAGATTGTAGTTTTCGCCGTTTACCTTACGTCTTATATATCTCGTCAGCTCTCTTGCAGACGCCTTGTGAACGTATATAGCCGGATTGTTTGAAGTAGTGGTGTAGTACTCTCTTTCGCTGTCGAGAATGCCCATGTCAGTGTTGCCCGGGTTGACGTTCTCATAAACCCTGTGGTATGCGATGTCTACACCATTAAGGGTGTAAGCATCGTAGATGAGCTCGTCGACAACCGTTATGCAGCCGTTTTCACCGAGGATGAGGGAGACAATAAGGTCGTCGCCTGCTTCATAGGTCGGCATACCCTTGACCTGGTAGTCCTCAGTTCCCTTGATCCAGACGTAGATGTCGATGTCGCAGGAAACAGCGTTCAGGTAGTCGTAGCTGATATTCGCACTGTATAAGGTGTAGCCGCCGCTGGATGGTGCTGGAACGCCGCTTGCATCGGGAGTGCCCGTAATCGTAATCCATACAAGGCTAACGCCTATAGTCTCAGATTCGTCTCCCATCTGGTTATAGAGAACATCATAGAAGTTCGATGCCGTTCCGTAATCGGTGGTAATATCGGGAAGGGAAGAACCGGACGATGACTCGTATGATTCATCATTATCGACCGCCGTATCTTCAACCGGCTCATCATACCAGGAACTTTCAACTGCTTCATCGATCATTTCGTCATCATCTTCAACCATAGTATCTTCAACCGGTTCGTCTGCGTCTTCAACCAGCTCTTCGTCGTCTCCGCCGCTGGTGCTGTAGGTTACATATCCGGCATCAGCCGCCAGTGCAGAGAATGAGCCGTAAACGTCTGCCGTATTGGAAGCACTCGTGTTGCTTCCGCCAAGGACATAGTCCTCAGTGTTGTAGTCGCCGTCGTAGTCGTCGGGAGTATACGAGCTTCCTGAAGTCGGTGAAGCTGTAAGCGTGTCCGATTCTGCCGCGTCAACTTCATACTCGGTGTCGGTGTCCTCCGGGGTATCGAGGTCTACATCTTCAACAGAGAGATCGTCGTCATCCGTGGCGGTATCTTCAACCGGCTCATCGTAGACATCTAGGTCTTCGGAATCCTCTTCCCAGTCAGTGTCGGTGTCGTAAAGTTCGTCCATCGCTTCTTCCATGATGTCCTCATTGCTTGCTGAATCGGTGCTCCTCGTTACAGTTGAGAATACACTCGACATGATAGACGCTCCGCCCACAATCGACACTGCGGCAACGATACATGCGGCAATCGCAACATAGCGGTAGACTTTCATCTGCTTATAGATTTTTCCGGACTTAGTCTCCTGAATTTCAGGTGCTTTTTCTTCTGTAGTTTCGCTTGCCTTGTCAAGTCCAGCCTCGGCAATGCACTGTTCTTTAAGCTTCGCCTTGAAATCATCGCTGAGAGTAAGGCGGCTCAATTCGTTTTTATAATCGTCAGATAATTTCATCTTCGCCAAACTCTCCTTTCAGCATTTCTGCGAGTTTTTTTTTTCCGCGCATGAGAATAGAAAGCACCGTGTTCTGATTGGTACCAGTAATCTCAGCGATCTCACGCGTGGGGCATCCCTCAAAGTAGTAGAGGTAGATAGGAGTCCGGTATTTCTCCGGAAGCTCTCTCACCGCGCTAAGAACCGAACTCTCATGAGCGTATTCGTCTGTCGCGGGAATCGTCTCGGACAGCTCGACGCTCGGATGAGTGTAGGCTTTTCTGTTGCAGTTTTTGCACATGTTAATCGTTACCCTAAGAATCCATGCCTTTTCGTGCTCCTCCGAATCAAAATCGGGGAGTGAGCGGCATAGCTTCAGAAATACCTCCTGCGTGATATCTTCGGCATAGTGGGTGTCGGTCAGCGCGTGGAACGCCGTCCTGTAAACCATATCCGAATATTTATCGATCACGGAGGTTATGTAGGCATTTACATCCTTTTCAGCCATGATCTTTTTTTAATTACCGCGAGAAATTCACCGGTGTAAAAATTCTTTGCGGCAAAGAACTCCTTTCATATATGTGATCGCTCCCGAATCATGTTTTCAATACTAATACACATCAGAGCGGCGGATTATTGCATCCATACAAAATATTTTATCAGAAATTTTTGAAAAGTAAACCCATTTTCTGCGAATAGGCAAGATTTTTTCTTTCAGTAGGAACTATGTTCACGATATTTGCGAAAAAACGGTGAAATTAAGACTTTTTTCGCCTTATAAGTATTGACAAACCCCAAAAAATGTGAGATTATGTTTGTGAGCAACTCTAAATCCGGGGAAGTGTAATCTTTGAACAGAGTACTAATTGATGGGCACTACGGAGCCGTAAGTCTTAATATAAATGCAATGCTCAGCGGCAGGGACGACCTTGAAGTCATCCACCTCGAGGACAGAACCAGGTTCACCGAGGATCAGAGGCTGAATCTTCTGAACACCGCCGACATAGTCATCCTCTGCCAGTCCACAAAGACTGTAACTGAAACGATGCCGTTGATTTCCAACACAAATACAAAGGTGCTTGACACGTCAAACGCCTACAGAATGTCGCCCCAATGGGCATACGGTCTGCCGGAGCTTTCGCCCGATCACCGCAGAAAGATATCTCAGTCGAGATATGTAGCCCTCCCGAATCCTATTGCAACCGGCGCGGCTCTTCTCATAATGCCGCTTATCAAGGCTAAAGTAATGCCTCCTTTCCACACCCTCATGATTAATTCCGTCATCGGCTACACAAATGGCGGTTCAAATATGATATCAATGTATGAGAGTTCATCCCGCCCCTATGGCTACTCGTCCGCAAGGATGTACGCTTTGGAACAGACAATGATGCTCCAGAAAGAGCTTATGCATGCCTGCGGACTGTCCTATAAGCCGGCAATCAGCCCGATTATAGACGACTACCCCAGCGGAGCACTTGTAACAGTCCCGCTGCACTTAAGATCACTTGCAAAGCGTCTCCATTCCCGTCAGGTCTGGGACTATATGGCGAGAGCCTATGAGCACGAGCCACTTATAGATGTCATGGACTTTGAGACATCCATCGGGAATCTTGACGGTTTCCTTGAGGCAAACGGTATGGCAGGCTCAAACAAGATGCAGGTTTTCGTATTCGGCGACAATGACATCTGCCTTTTGGCTGCAAGATATGATAATCTCGGCAAGGGCGGAGCAGGAGCCGCAGTCCAGTGCATGAACCTGATGCTGGGACTTGATGAATTAACAGGAGTATTATAATTTTTTATGATAGATAACAGTCAGGAAAAACCAAGAGTAATACTTGTGTCGGTGGATACCGGCGAATTTGACGCAGAGCGCAGTATGGAAGAGCTCTGCGCTCTTTGTGACACAGCGGGTGCGGAGGTAGTCGCAACTGTCATTCAGAAAAGACCCTCAATTGAGGGTGCAACCTGCATAGGTTCGGGAAGACTTTCGGAGCTTGCCGAGCAGTGCGAAGCTCTTGAGATAGACCAGCTCATTTTTGACAGAGAGCTCACCGCCACCCAGATAAGAAACATCGAGGATGCTACCGACACATTTACAATAGACCGCACTATGCTTATACTCGACATTTTCGCCCAGCGTGCCACAACCCGTGAGGGCAAGCTCCAGGTAGAGCTAGCACAGAATAAATACCGTTTAACAAGGCTTGCCGGAATGGGCATAAAGCTTTCCCGTCTCGGCGGAGGAATTGGCACCCGTGGGCCAGGTGAAACCAAGCTTGAAACCGACCGCCGCCATATCCGTTCAAGAATCACGGCACTTGAAAAAGATCTCAAGGAAGTAGAGCAGCGCAGAGATATCACCCGCAAACGCCGCAAAAAAGACGGCGTTCTCACTGCTGCCATAGTCGGCTATACAAACGCCGGAAAGTCAACTCTTCTGAATGCCCTGACCGATGCCGGAGTCCTCTCCGAAGACAAGCTTTTCGCCACCCTCGAGACCACTTCCCGCGCAATTCTTCTCCCGGATGGCAGAAGCGTAACCCTCATAGACACGGTAGGTCTCATTTCGAGGCTCCCTCACCAGCTTGTAGAGGCTTTCAAGTCAACCCTCGAAGAAGCCGCCAGTGCCGACCTCCTCATCCATCTTATAGATGCTTCCAGCGAGTATTATGAGGAGGAAAAGCACGTCACCGAGGAGCTTCTCCATGATTTAGGCTGCGATGGAATCCCGACCCTGACAGTGCTGAACAAGTGCGATTTGATTCCCGAAATATCCGTCTCAGACGATTCAATTATCCGGATTTCGGCGAAGAACTCGGCAGGCTTGGATTCTCTTCTTGATGGCATAGCCAAAGCCCTCCCGGAAACAGCAAGGCGGATGATAATACTTCTCCCATACACCGAGGCCGGACTACTTTCTGAAATAAGAAAGGACGGAACAGTTTATTCTGAGGAGTACACCCCCGACGGAATCAGAGCAGATGTGCTTGTAGATATCAAGCTTTGTAATACTGTAGAAAACTATAGAGTGGACAGTTAACAGCTGTCCACTTTTGCATAATTTCCAAATTCCTGCTTAACATATACCAAAACAAGAAAGGAACTATGTTATGCAGATAATTATTCTTGCCGGAGGAGAGGGGACGCGGCTCAGACCGCTGACCGCTGACACTCCCAAGCCTCTTGTCAGAGTTCTTGGAATTTCAGCCATTGAGCGGCTTACGGCGCTTTTATTCCGAAGCGGTTTTAAGGAGGCGACCATCGCCGACTTCTATCTTGCCGATAAGCTTGAGGAAGCTTTAGGCAGCTTCTCAAACGGGATTAAACTTAACTATGTCCGGGAGGACGTTCCCTTGGGCACTGCCGGCTGCGTCAGGAAAGCCTGGAATGGCGACGATGTGATGGTCTTGAGCGGAGACGGAGTCTGCGAATTCGATCTTCCAGGGATTGTTGATTTCCATGAGCGAAACGATGCCGACGTGACTATTGTCTCCCATGAAGTGAGCGACCCTCGGGAATACGGTCTTGTGACAGCAGATGAAACCGGCAGGGTAATAGGCTTCTCGGAAAAACCAGCCTACGACTCCTGCCTGACAGACCTCGCCAACACCGGAGCCTATATCATTTCAAAGGACATTAATTCAAGAATCCCGGAAAACGAGAAAGTCGATTTTGCTTCTGACGTCTTCCCGGAGGTTCTCAAGACTCACGGCAGAATTTTCACCATCCCCGAAACCGGAATCTGGTTCGACATCGGCGATATATCCTCACTTCTTTCGTGTCAGAGGGTTCTTCTGGATCAAGAAAACAAGGACTACCTCATTTTCGAGGGTGCATCGGTGGGGGATGGAACCACTGTCACCGGAGGAAGCGTCATAGAACAGGGCGCAACCGTCGGCAGAAATTGCCGGATCCAGTCATCATTAATAATGAACGGCTCCTCCATGGGCGATGGCTGTGAGCTTAGTAAATGCGTCATCTGCGAGGACGTCACCATAGGAAGAGGAGTTACTTTCGGAGAGCTTTCAGCAGTCGGAAGCGGAAGCGTAATCGGCTCAGCCGTTACAATAGATCCGGGTGTAAAAATCTCCCCGAATTCAAAAATCCCCGCCGGTATAAGAGTCCGACGCGATGTCACTCCCTCTGGCTATAAGCTCCTTGAAATGGGCGAGGGCGGACGTGCAGACGGAATAGACCTGACAACCGAGAATCTTCTGACCCTGGGAAAAGCCATCGCCAGTGCATTCAATCAGGAAGCCATAACAGTCGGATATTCTGAGCCTGGCGCAAGCATGTTTGAAGCCCTGTCACTGGGCATTCGCTCCTGCGGAACGGCTGTGTACTATCTTAATAATGCCTCATTCGGCGAGACCGTTTTCACAGCACGCAGATTAAAGACCCGATACTCAGCCTATATTTCTGATGGAAAAGTGCGGGTTTTCCGGAGCGGCAACTGCGAGCTTGCCCGTTCCGAAGAGCGAAAGCTCTGTGAAAAGTATAATCGAGCCGAGCTTAAAGACTTGGGGACGGCACCTTTAATCAATTCCGACGCAGAAAGAAAGCTATATCTTAGTGAACTTAAGCGCGCTTTCCCAGAGCATTTTGCCGGAAGCATCCAGCTTTCATCCAAAGATCCACGTGAAAAGGAAATCTTTATGGAAGCCATATCCGGTCTTGACTGGTCAGACGGCGACAATCTCAGGTTCACGCTTGGCAAAAGTATTGAAGATACCGTGTGCGAGTTCCCGAGTGGCAGATTAACCTATGAGCAGCTGCTTCTGATGTCCTGCCGTTCGCACTATTACGATGGCGAAAATGTCGTCCTGTCCGAGAAAGCCCCACTTGTCTGTGATGAGTATGCAAAGGAATCCGGAAGAGAGGTTTTCCGGATATCTCCATCAGACGATGGCGAGCTTTCCTCATTCGCAATGGATCCACTATTTTTAATAGCCGAGGCTGTCCGGTATCTAGCAAAAAGAGAAATCTCCGCAAGTGTAGCCCTGTCTGAGCTTCCTGATATCTGCTACTACCGCAGAACTGCAAAAATCAGGGACGGTCTGCCGAAGCTTCTTAATCGTGAATTTGCCGGAAACCGTCACGGTTCCGACATTATTGTTGAAACAGCAGGTGCAAGAGCTTATGTGAGACCCTTGAAAAGCGGAAAAGAACTCAGAATGTATGTCGAATCTGTGTCCCAGGAAGCGGCAACAGCAATTTGTGATGATATATTATCGCGACTTAGGGCACATCAATCTTGACAATTGCGAAGATTTGTAGTATCATATCATTTATATTTCTATTTTCATTCTGGAATCTTATACACAGGCGAGGCTTTAGCCGAGCCTCGTGTCTACATAATAAATATAACCCTAAAAATAAAAATTTTTTGAGAAAGGAAATTCATGTCAACAACTGAAGAAAAGAAGATTAAAGCATCAAGAAAAAGTCGCTCAAAGTCAGGCGACGGAGCTGTGACAAGGGACAGTGCGCTCGATGCCGCTATTGCTGCGGCAATATCCGCACCCAAGCCCTCGAAGAAAGCGGCACAGTATCAGAAATCAAGAGGCTCACAGCCATCAAGGAAAAAGTCACAGTCCAGCACCAAGAAATCAAAGCCCCAAAGAACCGAATCGCTCCCTCAAAGAGGAGCCCAGACACAGGCACCTGTAGCAGTACAGCCGGCATCAAAGCCTCAGGAAATAGTAAGTAACGCCGTAGTTCCAAATTCAAAAACCCCGCTTAAAATAATTCCTCTCGGAGGTCTCGGCGAAATAGGCGAGAATATGACCCTCGTCGAATACGGCAACGATATTGTAATCATCGACTGCGGAATGACTTTCCCCGACAGCGAAATGCCCGGAGTGGACATGGTCATCCCAGACTTCACCTATGTCGAGAAGAACGCCGACAGAGTCAGAGGCGTCTTAGTCACCCATGGTCATGAAGACCATATCGGTGGAATCCCGTATCTTTTGAAGAAAATAAACGTCCCTGTCTATGCGACAAGGCTTACGATAGGTCTTATCGAGAACAAATTCAAGGAGCATAACTTAGGAAAATCGATGCTCCATGTTGTAACTCCGAACGACAAAGTCCAGCTCGGTGCATTCACAGCAGAATTTATAAAGGTAAATCACTCTATTCCGGATGCAGTTGCAATAGCTCTTCACACTCCTGCCGGAACCATCGTCCATATGGGCGACTTCAAGGTGGACTACACCCCCATCGAGGGCGGAATTATCGATCTGCCGAAATTTGCGCGCCTTGGCGACGAGGGCGTGTTGGCTCTGATGAGCGACTCGACCAACTCCGAACGCCGCGGCTTCACTCCAAGTGAAAGAACAGTGGGCGAGAGCTTTGAGAAGCTATTCAACAAAGCCGGCGACAAGAGAATCATAATCGCTACATTCTCGTCAAATATCCACCGTGTCCAGCAGATTATCAACTGTGCCGCCAAGCACAACCGCAAGGTCGCAGTTTTTGGAAGAAGCATGATAAATGTCATCGGTCTTGCAACCGAGCTTGGGTATCTCAAGGCTCCTGCCGGCGTCATGATAGATATCGCGGATATGCATAACTATTCTGACGGTGAAATTGTCCTTATAACAACCGGCAGCCAGGGCGAACCGATGAGTGCGCTTACAAGAATGGCAACCAACGACCACAGACAAGTGAGCATCACTTCAAACGACTTCATCATAATTTCTGCTCGACCCATCCCCGGCAACGAAAAGTTTGTCGGCAAGGTTGTCAACCAGCTTCTCAAGCTCGGGGCAGAGGTTGTCTATGAAGAAATGTATGAGGTTCACGTTTCCGGTCACGCTTGCCAGGAGGAGCAGAAGCTCATTATAAGCCTTGTAAGACCTAAATATTTCATCCCTGTTCACGGCGAATACAAGCATCTGACACGCCACGCCGAAACAGCGCGTGAAATAGGCATCCCTGAAAAGAATATCCTCATAGCCGATGTCGGAAATGTTATAGAATTAAGACCCAACGGCATCAAAGTTAACGGCAGTGTTCCTGCCGGCAAGGTCATGGTTGACGGCTTGGGCGTCGGAGACGTAGGTGCTGCTGTCCTTAAAGACAGAAAACGCCTTGCAGAGGACGGAGTTATTTCTGTTTCTGCGACTATCGATAAGATTGACAGAAAGCTTCTCTCCGGTCCCGAGATAGTTTCAAAGGGCTTTGTATACGAAAAGACGAATGAGGAGCTCTTTGCAGAAGTAAAGAAGAAAGCTCACCAGGTTCTCCAGCAGGAGCTCTCAACCAGGCATGACTTCACGGCAGTCAAGAACAAGCTTCGTGATGAAATAAGCGACTTTGTCTTCTCTAAGACCAAGCGCAGACCTACTGTAATAGTAACAGTTCTGGATATCTAGAATCCGGTTTAATCTCAAAATCATTTAATGAGAGGTGGGGTATTATGAAAAAACGCTTATCGTGGGTATTGGCAGTTGCATTGTTGCTCTTAGGAATAACTTCCCTGGCACTCTGCGTTGTGCTCTTTGCCGACGGCAGAACCGCCATGTGCGTTGCGGCGGGAATGGTGCTTCTGTGCGCACTTGTGATGTTCGTCGTGATTGCAATCATGAACAAGGACATTGCAAAATATGTCACAAAGATGGATAAGTCTATCGAAGCCATCAACCGCGAGGCTTTCTATGATTTCCCCGAGCCTATCGTTATAACCGACGATGAGGACAGGATAGTCTGGTACAACAAGCGTTTCGAGGAGAAATTCTTCGATGATGACCGTGCATACGGTCTGCCGCTCACAAATCTCGTCGGCAACAACACCGCCAAGGTCTATTCCCAGACGGGTGCGTGCGTCAGGATTTTTGACCGCTACTATAACGTCTATGCCAAAAAGTCTGACACCAGCCCACTATCTATAATAAGGCTCAGTGATGTAACCGACAGAGTTCTTCTCGAAGAGGAATATAATGCCCAGAAGAAGACGGTTCTCATCATGACCGTCGACAACTACGACGACGCTTTCCAGAACTCCAAGGAGAGCGACAAGGCGAGTGTCCAGGCTCAGATAGAGCAGATTTTCGAACAGTTCATCGAGCACACTAACGGCGTTCTCCACAAGATCTCGAACGACAGATTTTTCGCTATAATCGAGGAGAGACACTTGACACGGATCATCGAGGGCAAGTTTGATATTCTCGATGAAATCCGTTCAATCCAGCTCGGTGGAAGACCCTGCGTGACCCTTTCAATAGGCGTCGGCAGAGGTGCCAAGACCCTTGCCGAAAGCGAAGTCTACGCGAAGCAGGCGTTAGATATGTGCCTAGGACGCGGAGGCGATCAGGCAGCAGTCAAGACAGAAAGTGGATTTGAGTTCTTCGGCGGCATATCAAAGGCAGTCGAGAAGTCGAACCGAGTTCGCTCCCGTATCATAGCAACAGCTCTCCGGGAGCTTGCCGATAGCTGCGGAACAGTGTACCTCATGGGACACAATCTCGCTGATTTCGACGCAGTCGGTTCCTGCATAGGTTTATGTGGTGCATTCAGAAGTGTCGGCAAAGAGGCTTACGTGGTAGTAGACCCCGAAAAGAACCTCGCCAAAAAGCTGATAGACTACATATCCGCAAGCGGAGAGGGCGACTATTTCAAGTCCTGCGAGCAGGCTGTAAGTGAAATCACACCTGAATCGCTCCTGATAATCTGTGACACTCATAATCCCAATTTCCTTGATTCAAAGGAGCTCTACGAAAAGGCAAAGACAGTAGTCGTAATAGACCACCACAGAAAGATGGTCAACTTCATCGACAACTCGGTCATCTTCTTCCATGAGCCGTTCGCTTCAAGCGCGTGCGAAATGGCAACCGAGCTTGTCCAGTATTTCGGAGTCGATTGCAGAATTTCCGTCGCCGATGCTGAGGCACTCCTTGCTGGAATCAACCTTGACACAAAGAACTTTGTAATGAGAGCTGGCACCAGAACCTTTGAAGCTGCCGCATACTTAAAGAAGCTTGGAGCAGACACAGTAACGGTCAAGGGCTTCTTCAACGACAGCCTTGAAACCTATCGCGAAAGAAGCAAGCTCATCCAGGCGGCAGAGCTTTTCCACGGCTGCGCCATTGCGACAACCGATTCAGAGAAGCCGGAGCTTATCCTGGCAGCTGCTCAGGCAGCCGACGAGCTTTTAGGCATAAATGGCGTCAAGGCTTCGTTTGTAGTATATAGGCTTGACGGTCAATGCCGTGTTTCGGCAAGGTCTTTAGGTTCATTCAATGTCCAGCTCATAATGGAATCAGTGGGCGGCGGCGGTCACCAGACAATGGCAGGCGCACAGCTTGATTTATCCATCGAAGAGACAGTAGACAGGATCAAGTCCGCAATCGAGGACTTTATAATAGCATAACACCAGAAGAAAGGATAACTCCATATGAAAGTAATTCTTTTAAAAGACGTAAAGGGTTCCGGAAAAGCCGGAACAGTTCTTGAAGTGGCCGACGGCTATGCAAGAAACTATCTCATAGTAAAGGGTCTTGCAATCGAGGCAACCGCTAAGAACATAAATGACCTTGAGGGCAAGAAAGCATCCGCTCAATACAAGCTTGACACTGCAAAAGCCGAGGCTGAAGCGGCTGCAAAGGCACTTAACGGCGGCAAAATTGTCATCAAGTCGAAAGCCGGTCAGAATGGAAAGCTCTTCGGCTCTGTCACAACAAGCATCATCAGTGAAAAGATCAAGGAGCAGTTCGGCGTCTCTATCGACAAAAAGAAGATTTCACTTAACGGCGACATCAAGGCTTATGGCGACTATGATGTCGAGATAAAGATGACTCAGGGAGTCAATGCCAAGCTCACAGTAAGCGTGGTTCCAGAAGACTGAATGGTTCTCGTAGGACTAATAGAAAGCTAAAATAACCAGTAAAGGAGGGAACAACATGCCTGTAAATAACCTTTCCGCTATGGATCTTGGTGGAAGAGAGCTTCCATATAGCCTCGAAGCCGAGCAAACTGTTTTGGGCGCACTTCTTCTGAATCCGGACGCGCTTCCTATAGCAATTGCCCACCTGAAGCCGGAAAGCTTTTACAGAGACCAGCACCGGGAGCTCTATTCGATAATACTTCGGATGTTCTCAAACGGTCAGCGTTCTGATATCATAACCGTCATGAACGAAGCTGTGAATGAGAAAGTCTTTGAGACGCCTGAAATGGCTAAAGTCTACTTAAAAGGCATAATGGACAGCGTTCCCTCAACCTCGAATATTGAATCGTATTGCAAGATTGTAGAGGATAAGTACCTGACCCGTTCGCTCATAAATGCATCAAGGGAAATTCTTGACACCGCAATGGACGGCTCAGAGGACTCGAAAACGCTTCTCGACATGGCTGAGCAGAAGATTTACGAAATCCGCCAGGGCAGGGAAGTTGAGGGTCTGACCAGACTCAGCGACATAGTTGTTTCCGCCTATGACCATATCCAGAAGCTTTCTGGCGACGATAAGGATCTCTATAAAGGCTTGAGCAGCGGCTTTTCGCTTCTTGACAGCTACATATCCGGACTCAATAAGTCGGATCTCATAATAGTCGCAGCCAGACCTGGTATGGGTAAATCAGCGTTTGCTTTCAATGTGGCGGCAAATGTCGCTAAGCGTAGTCCCGACAAAACCATCTGCGCATTCTCCCTTGAAATGAGCAAGGAGCAGCTTGGAATAAGAATGTTAAGCTCTGAGGCTCTTGTTCCGAATACCGACCTGGCTTCCGGAAAGTTAACCCCCGAGGACTGGATCAAGCTTGCGGGGGCTGCTGAATCCCTCTCGAAAATGAATATCTACATTGACGACACTGCAGGAATAACCGTTCCTCAGATCAAGGCAAAGCTGAGACGTATGAGGAATCTTGGACTGGTCATCATCGACTATCTCCAGTTGATGGAATCTACAGGCAATCATGCCAGCCGTGTAAATGAGGTTTCCGAGATAACCCGTCAGATAAAGCTCATGGCTAAGGAGCTCGACGTTCCGGTCATGCTTCTTTCACAGCTAAACCGTTCTGTTGAGGGTAGACAGGATCACCGTCCGCTTCCGTCCGACCTCCGTGAATCGGGCTCAATTGAGCAGGATGCCGACATAATCCTCTTCATCTACCGCGAGGGAGTTTACAATAAAGAAGCCGAAAATCAGGCGGCTACCGAGTGCATAGTTTCAAAGAACCGTCATGGTGCCACTGGCACAGTTCCGCTTGCATTCATCGGCGAGTATACATTATTCAGAAGCACAACCAGGGACAATGGCGATGCTTAACTCAGTTTCAGATACCATAAGAAAATATAACATGCTTTCTCCCGGGGAAAGGGTATTGGTTGCCCTTTCCGGCGGAGCAGACAGTGTCTCGCTTCTCTTGGCTCTCAAGGAGCTAGGATATCAGGTAAGTGCCGTTCATGTGAACCACCATCTTCGTGGCGAAGAAAGCGACCGTGACGAAGCCTTTTGCAAGGAGCTATGTGAACGCCTGGGCGTAGACAGCTATATTGAGCATGTCGATGTAGTCGGCTACTGCTCTGAAACCGGCAAATCTACGGAAGAGTCTGCCCGAATTTTGAGATACGAAGCACTCAGCAAGCACGCAAACAATTGTAAAATTTCCACCGCCCACAATCTTGATGACTGCTTTGAAACAACACTGTTCAATCTCGTGAGGGGCTGCGGAATAGGCGGCTTGACAGGAATTCCTCCCGTCAGGGACAATATAGTAAGACCTCTTATAGGCACTTCAAGAGCCGAAATCCTCGAATTCTTGGATTCAAGAGGACAGACATTCGTCACCGACAGCACCAATCTTGAGGACGACTGCTCCCGCAATATAATCAGGCTTAACGTAATCCCCGAGCTCAAGAGAATCAATCCGTCTTTGCTTAAGACATATAGTTCCAGCTTAGAAAATTTCGAGGATGCAGAAAACTATATCGACAGGGAAGCGGAAAAGCTTCTGGAAGCATCGGAAGATGCTTTTCCCGAAGACTGCGACGAGTTCATTCTCGCAGACGCCCTCGGCAAAATCCTGAGAAAAAACGGTATTGAGCCCTCTAAACAGAAAATCGACGAGCTTAAAAGCCTTGTAAAAACCGGCGGCAAGATAAACCTTAAAAAAGGCGTTTATGCCGTCTGCAATAACAGAAAGCTTAAGATTATTGGCGAGCGAGAGCAAGCTCCTGAACCACTTCAACTATCCCACACAGGCGTTTATACCTGGGGGACTATGGTGATAGAATTCACTGAGATTTCACAATTTGATATATCGACTTATAACAAAAGAAGTTTAAAATGGCTGATGGATAAAGATAGACTTGAGGGCAGTCTCACTGTCCGGCCTTATCAAGGTTCCGAAAAGATAAAACTAATGGGAAATGGCTTCACATCCACTGTCAAAAAGCTTCTCGCCAGCACTCCGGCTGAAAATCGCAAAATGGTTCCGGTTATTTCGGACGATATGGGCGCGGTTTTCGTTAATGGGTATGGCATCTCCGAAAGGGTTTCATGCGGGGAGCACACTACCTCCGCTTTGAAAATAAATGTAAGAGAAAAATTTGACAAAAAGGATGATTGACATGGAATATTCAGATAATATTGAGGTCATGATTACTAAGGAAGAGATTGCCGAGGCTGTCAAAAAGCTTGGCGCAAGGATTTCCTGTGACTACAGGGATAAGGAAATCGAGCTTGTCGGCGTTCTCAAAGGTTCATTCGTATTCATGGCTGACCTGATAAGAGCTATCGACCTGCCCATAACTCTCGACTTCATCAGTGCCAAGAGCTATGTTGGAACTCAGTCGGTTGGGGCAGTCAAAGTATATATGGACACCGAGCTTGACGTAACCGGAAAGAGCATTCTTCTTGTTGAAGATATCCTCGACACCGGTAGAACCCTGAGTGTACTCAAGGAAACTATGCTTGCCCGTGGTGCCAAGGATGTAAAAATAGCCGCGTTCATGGATAAGCCATCCAGAAGAACTATCGAAATCGAAGCAGACTATTGTTGCTTTACAATAGAGGACAGATTTGTAGTGGGCTACGGTCTTGACTACGATGAGCAGTACAGAAACCTCGACTATATCGGAGAGGTGATCCTCTGAACTGCCCCAAATACCAACAAAGAAATGAGGAGTAACACTTGAACCATAGAAACAACCGCTCAAGAGGACTGATAGCGTACTTTATATTCGCTGCAGTAATCCTTTTGTTTATGATAATTGCTTTCCAGAGCATGACGTCCACCGGGGAGACCTATTCCTATTCCGAAATAATGTCCTATTTCGACAATTATGAGGTCAGCTATTTCTCCCTCAATCTCGGCTCCGGCGAGCTCGAAATGACACTGGACTCAGGCGAGACGATAACATATGATGTTCCAAGCGTAAATGCTTTTTATAACGAACTGTTCAATGAGACCAGCAACTACCGCGATGAGTACAATGCGACACACTCAACGCCTCTTGAATACGACCTGGTCGCCGCAACTGACAGCTCATTCTGGCTTAATCTTATTCCAACCCTGCTGATGATAGGCGTCATGATATTCCTAGTGATATCGATGTCAAGAAGCATTTCATCTGCCGGCAAGATTGGCTCAGTCGGAAAGGCTAACGTCAAGGTTGAAAACGGCGGTCAGACAAAGGTAACGTTTGAAGACGTTGCAGGTGCTGACGAAGAGAAAGCCGAGCTCCAGGAAATTGTAGAGCTCCTTAAAGACCCGAAGAAGTATCAGGATATAGGCGCAAAGATTCCGAAAGGCGTTCTCCTTGTGGGACCTCCTGGTAACGGTAAAACCCTCCTTGCAAAGGCTGTTGCAGGCGAAGCAGGAGTTCCGTTCTTCTCAATTTCAGGTTCCGACTTCCTTGAATTGTATGTCGGTGTCGGTGCCGCAAGAGTAAGAGACCTCTTCGACCAGGCAAAGAAAGCCGCACCGTCTATCATCTTCATCGATGAGATTGATGCTGTAGGACGCCGCAGAGGAACAGGACTTGGCGGCGGACACGACGAACGTGAGCAGACCCTTAACCAGCTGTTAGTTGAAATGGACGGCTTCGAGGGCAATTCAAACGTCATAGTCATGGCGGCAACAAACCGTAAGGATGTTCTCGACCCGGCACTCTTAAGACCCGGACGTTTCGACAGACAGGTTTACGTAAACTATCCCGACATCAAGGGAAGAGAAGCTATTCTTAGGGTTCACTCAAAAAATAAGCCTTTAGCTCCCGATGTCGACCTCCATACAGTAGCAGCCGCAACAGTAGGCTTCACAGGTGCTGATTTGGCTAACCTCGTCAACGAGGCGGCACTTCTGGCAGTAAAGTCTGGCAGAAAGGCTATCACCGCTCAGGATCTTAACGACGCATCCATCAAGGTTATCGCAGGACCCGAGAAGAAGTCAAAGGTTGTAACCGAAAACGACAAGAAGATAACAGCATATCACGAGTCCGGTCACGCAATTTGCCACTATTATTGCCCGACTCAAGATAAGGTTCAGGAAATCTCGATTATTCCTCGTGGTCAGGCTGGCGGCTACACAATGGCTTTGCCCGACCATGACAAGGCTTATGCCACCAAGAAAGAAATGAGCGAGGAGATCATCACCCTCCTTGGAGGCAGAGCTGCCGAAAAGGTTGTCCTCGACGACATTTCAACCGGCGCATCAAACGACCTCGAACGTGCCACCAACATTGCAAGAAGCATGGTCACCCAGTATGGCTTCAGCGATAAGATCGGTCCCGTTGTTTACGGCAGAGACGATGACGAAGTCTTCTTAGGTCGTGACTACAACTCGAACAAGGCTTATTCCGAGGTTATCGCAAGTGAGATTGACTCAGAAGTACGTTCCATCATCCACGGAGCATACGACAAGGCTCAGGCTATCTTAACCGAGCATATCGAGCAGCTTCATACCGTTGCCAGATTCCTCTATGAGCACGAGAAAGTCTCCGGCGAGCAGTTCGCACTTCTCATGCAGGGAATGAATCCGGATGATCTAGCACCCGAAACTCCGAGTGATCCCACTCCTGAGCTCACACCAGCTCCGGCACAGTAATCTGAAACCACCAAAGCCCGTCTTCGTAATGAAAACGGGCTTTTTTGTCGAAAATTTTCAAATTAGTATTGACAGGACACGTGGACGTGTTATATAATAAAACTCGAAAAATGTGTCTATTGGAGGCAGTAACATGAATCTAACCTATGGAATTTCAGACAAGCCGAAATTCGGTCAGCTCATCGTCTTCGCACTTCAGCAGCTTCTGGCAATACTCGCCGCAACTATCGCAGTCCCTGCAATTGTCGGCAACGGTATGTCCCAGTCAGCTGCTCTTTTTGACGCAGGCGTCGGAACAATCGTCTATCTACTCTTCACCAAATTTAAAAGCCCTGTATTCGTTGGATCGTCGTTTGCGTTCATCGGCTCTATGACAGCCGCATTCGCAGGCGGCGTTTCTATGTCGGTCGGATACTTAGGACTCATCATCGGTGCTGTAATGGCAGGACTCGTCTATGTTGCCCTCGCAATCATCGTCAAGTTTGCAGGAGTCGGATGGATTTCAAAGCTCATGCCAGCAGTCGTAATCGGTCCTACAGTTTCTATTATCGGACTTTCCCTTGCCGGAAACGCTGTCAGCGATGCCCTCGATTCTACATACGACATGAATCTTCACAGCACCATCTGCCTCATCTGCGCTTTGGTAACACTCTTCGCAGTTGTTATAAGCTCGGTCTATGGCAAGAAGATGGCTAAGCTCATCCCGTTCATCATCGGCATCGCTTGTGGCTATGTTGTAGCGGCAATCTTCACCGTAATCGGAACCGCCACCGGCAATGAGCAGCTTCTCATCATCGACTTCTCGCAGTTCTCAAACATGCAGTGGTACCCAGACTTCACATTCATCAAGGCTTTCAGCGGAAGCTATGATTTCGGAGAAGTTGGAAGCATCGGAGCATATCTTGGCACAATAGCAGTTGCCTATGTCCCTGTTGCACTGGTTGTATTTGCTGAGCATATCGCTGACCACAAGAACCTCTCCACCATCATCGGTCATGACCTCCTCGAGGATCCCGGACTTTCGAGAACCCTCCTTGGCGACGGTGTCGGTTCAATGGCAGGAGCAATATTCGGCGGCTGCCCGAACACCACCTATGGTGAGAGCGTCGGTTGCGTAGCAATCACCGGCAACGCTTCAGTCATCACCATCTTCACAACTGCAATCATAGCAATGGCTATTTCATTCTTCGCTCCGTTCGTAACACTTCTTGCAACTATCCCGTCCTGCGTAATGGGAGGCGTCTGCATCACGCTTTACGGCTTCATCGCAGTATCCGGACTCAAGATGATCCAGTCTGTAGACTTCGGCGAGAACAAGAACATCTTCACAGTTTCTGTAATTCTGATTTGCGGTATCGGCGGAATGGAGCTCACATTCGGCTCAGTCACTATAACAAGTGTTGCCTGTGCTCTTATCCTCGGAATCATCGTTAACCTGGTTCTCTCAAAGAAGAGCGAAAAGACAGATAAATCTGACAAGTAATCCTTGAAAATTGCATAAAACAAAGAGAGGAACCGGGTTTTCGGTTCCTCTCATTTATGATAAAGGGCAGGTGGGCTTTACCCGTTCCCTGTGGAAGACAATCAGTGGATTTCGAGCTTTCTTGTCTCCGACTTTACCTCCTGAATCTTCGGCATTGTGAGCTTCAGAACTCCGTCGGTGAACTCAGCATCGATATGCTCGGTGTCAATTCCGGTGGTGTCAAAGCTTCTCTGATAAGAGCCATACGAACGCTCGCAGCGGACGTAGTTGCCTTTCTTGTCTTTCTCCTCATACTCTGAATGTCTTTCAGCGGTGATGGTGAGGACGTTGTCGGTGAGTTCAAGATTGATGTCTTCTTTCTTTACTCCGGGAAGATCAGCTTCGAGAACGTAACCGTCATCGGTCTCCTTGATATCGGTGGAGAAAGCTGCTCTCGATGCGGGAGTCTCTCCAAAGAATGCCTTTTCCATTTCATCGATCTCTCTGAACGGATCGAAAACTGAAACATTGCGCCTTACTCCGTAAGGTCTTACATAAGGTACTAACATAATAAATTCCTCCTAAAAAATCTTTCTATTATTTTGCGGCTATTTTCAAGCTTTATGCTTGAGCCGTTGCTTTTTATTTCTGTCTCCAGGAGCTCTCGTTCCTTTCAACGATTATTAGTATAGACCTCATATGTGACTATTTGATGTTGAAATGATTATGAAACGGTGAAATTTAGCAGTCAATCTGGTTAAGCGCTAACACTCTAATTTTCACAGTGCTAAAAATCACTTTCAAGAGGTCTTGCAATCATCTTCAAAATGTGCTATCATTATAAATTAGAAAAGTATCAATTTCACGCAAAGAACAGGGAGTATCAACATTAATGACAACAACAGTAGACAGACAATATTTAACCGGCGAGAGAGCTCTTTTCATGAGCAGAGATCTCGCTATCAAGGACACAATATTTGCAGACGGCGAATCGCCGCTCAAGGAATCAAGAAACATCACCCTCGACGGCTGCATGTTCAAGTGGAAGTACCCCTTATGGTACTGCAAGGACATTGAGGCTAAAAACTGCGTCTGGTTCGACATGGCAAGGGCAGGAGTGTGGTATACGGATAACATTTCCGTCAGCGACTCCGCAATCGAAGCCCCGAAGAATTTCCGCCGTTGCAATAACCTGAGCCTCAAAAACGTCAGCTTCTCAGATGCAAAAGAAACCCTTTGGGCATGTAATCAGGTCACCATGAATAATATCACCGCCAAGGGCGACTATTTCGCTATGAACTGTGACGGGATGGATATCGATGGCTTAACGCTTTATGGCAACTATTCATTCGATGGTGCAAAGAATGTGAATATCCGCAACTCTAAGCTCCTTTCAAAGGACGCTTTCTGGAATGGCGACAATGTCACCGTCACAAACTGCTTTATATCGGGTGAATACCTGGGCTGGAACGCAAAGAATCTCACACTCGTTGACTGCACGATAGAGAGCCTCCAGGGTCTATGTTACATAGATAATCTTAAAATGGTGAACTGCAAGCTCATCAATACAACCCTTGCATTCGAGTATTCAACTGTCGATGCCGAAATCACAGGCTCAGTCGACAGCGTTATCAACCCGACTTCCGGCAGAATCATAGCCGACCATATCGACGAACTGATCCTGGAAAAGGACAAGATTGATCCAAGTAAGACCGTAATTATCATCAACAATAAACAGGAGGACTAAAGTGAACTACGATTTTGACAAAATAACCGACCGCAGAGGTTCCGACTCCGTCAAGTGGGACGTAGGCGAAAATGAGCTTCCCATGTGGATAGCGGACATGGATTTCCCGACTGCTCCATCAATTATAGAAGCCATCCAGAAGCGTGCTGCACACGGCATCTATGGCTACAGCGAAGTGCCTGATGAGTGGTACGACGCCTACATCAACTGGTGGAAGTCCCGCCACGACTTTGAGATAAATAAAGACTGGCTTGTCTACTGCGCAGGTGTTATTCCGACAATTTCGAGCACAGTCCGCAAACTCAGCTCTCCAGCCGAAAAGGTTCTCATTCAGTCGCCGGTTTACAACATGTTCTTTAACTCCACCCTGAATAACGGCAGAGTTATCATCGACAGCCCACTTGGCTACAACAAGGAAACAGGTGAGTTCTATATCGATTTCGAGGATCTAGAAGAAAAGCTCTCCGACCCTCAGACAACATTAATGATTGTCTGCAACCCTCATAACCCAGTCGGCAGAATCTGGACGAAAGAGGAGCTTGCGAAAATAGGGGAGCTCTGCTACAAGCACCATGTCACAGTCATTTCCGACGAAATCCACTGCGACATAACCGCGCCCGACAAGCACTACGTTCCCTTTGCATCCGCTTCCGACATCTGCCGCGACATAAGCGTCACCTGCATAGCCCCCACAAAGTGCTTCAGCATCCCGGGCATCCAGACTTCTGCAATAGTCATCCCCAACGAGGGCATAAGAAACCGCGTTGTCAGAGCTATCAATACCGACGAGGTTGCCGAGCCGAACACATTCTCGGTAACTGCTGCTGTGGCGGCGTTCAATGAGGGTGGGCAGTGGCTCGACGAACTGAACGTCTACATCGACCAGAACCGCCACTACTGCGAGGACTATATTGAGAAGAATATTCCCGACATCAAGCTCATCAAAGCCGAGGCAACATATCTTTTGTGGGTCGACTGCTCGGGAGTAACCGATGATTCTCTGGAACTTGAAACTTTCATAAGGGAGAAAACTGGACTCTATGTCTCGGATGGAACCAAATACGGCGGCGACGGCAAGTACTTCTTAAGAATCAATGTCGCTTGCCCGAGAAGCCTTGTCGAAGACGGCATGGCGAGACTGAAAGATGGTATAGAACAATATAAGAACAGATAATCAGATTGAGAGGAGAAATAACAATGCCAAAAGATGAAGCCGTTTCGGATATCGAAGAACTGCACCTGGCAGACTTACTGTATCCGTCAGCAGAGAAGAAGCAGAAACACATGAAGAGGGGAGCAGACCTTTCAAAGCTCCCTCAGGATTATGTCCGGGACTTGGAGCTTGAGACTCTTTCGCGTCTCATCTGCCCGGAGAATTCCCTGAATGCCATGCGCGTATTCACCCAGCTTTCGACCGATGAAGAGACGCTTAACTACCGCCTCGACATCCTTGAAGACTTCCTGAACGTCCCGTCTCTCGAAGCTATCCTCTATGAAAACGTCCACAAGCTCTATATAAACGAGCATGTAAACATCCAGAAGCTTGGTCTCGCCGACAGCTTCTATGCCCTTAATACCCGGCTCAACTCGCTCAAGACTTATATCGAGTGTATCACCAAGTGCCATGAATTCTGTGCGAAGTACCGCGGCTCGTTTAAATCGACGGCCCTCTGCGAGGTTGCAGACTATTTCGCTTCCGTATATAACTCCGACTATTTCGCCGAGGTTAAGAAAGAGACGGATGAGTGCCTCGCAATCCTGGCAAAAGGCGTCAAGAGCGTCACCGTCGGCATCAATTTTGACGACATGATGCGCCCGATTGAAGCAATGCTTCTAAGTGTCTCGACTGATCCGATAAAGAAAAAGAGCCGCTTCGACTGGCTCTTCAAGCACCTTGACGGCGAGGGAACCCGTGCTATAGGCAGAACCCATTCCCTCTATAACGAAAACGGCGGTACCAACGACCTTGAGGCTCCGCTTTTCCGTGAACTAAGAGAAGTCAACAGCGAATACATCACCCACCTTGACCGTGCTATCAGGGCATACTTCAAGAAGAGCACCGAGGACATCCTTACATTCGAGAGTCAGCTCAGCTTCTATATCGGTGCGAAAAAGCTCATAGAAGCTGTCAAGGCGAGAGGTCTCGACATGGTAAGACCGAAGTATCTCCCGATGGGTGAGAGAAGAATGGTCGCTGAGGGCACTTTTGACCTTTCGTTCTATGTCCAGATGGTCTCAGAAGACCCGATGAGTAAATTAGATCAGAAGATTATCACTAACGACTGCACTATGGATGACGACGGCAGATTCTTTGTCTTAACAGGTGCCAACAATGGCGGCAAGACCACCTATACCCGTGCCATCGGCATTATCCAAGTTCTTGCTCAGGCTGGTCTCTACGTCCCGTGCACCCGTTGTGAGATAAGCCCGGTAGATTACATCTATACCCACTTTCCGAAAGAGGAGGAGGTCGGACTCAATACTTCGAGATTTACTCAGGAGTGCAAGCAGTTTAAAGAAACCATCGACAACTGCACCTCTAATAGTCTGCTTCTCCTGAACGAGTCCATCCAGTCGACAACACCTACCGAATGCGTCTATATTGCCACCGAGCTAACAAAGTGCTTCCGTTGCATCGGTGTCAGGGGCATCTACGCCACCCACCTATTGGAGCTTGCAAGGAGCCTTGACAAGTTAAACGCCGAGGTAGAGGGCGACACCAAGCTTGTGAGCATAGTAACAACCGTCGACACTACCGCCGACAACCGCCGTCTCTACAAGATTCAGAGAGCCGAGCCGCAGGAATTCGGCTACGCCAGAAGTATCTACGAAAAATTCGGCGTCTCATTTGAAGAGGTTCAGAAGCGGCAGAAAGAATTACAGCACTGATATCAAAAAGCCCGATGCAAAGTCGGGCTTTTTATTGATATCATTTTAAAAATATTTTCTCCCCAATGCAATAATCCGCCATCTTAAAGTGTATTACCTATAGAAAGCAATTTTTATTGCAAAAATAAGGAGGAATTCATATGAAAAGATCACTTTTGATACTCACCATATTTGCTGTATTTTTGAGTTTAACTGGCTGTGCGGGTGAAAGCTTGGTGGAGGATGAGGTTATCGCCGGGGATGTTTCTGATATTGCGGCGGAAGCCATATCCGAGGGAATTGTTTCCGAGGACGAATCCTCAATATATCAGACAGTCCCTGAACCGTTCGCAACCTATACCATTGAGAGCCCTGCCAATCCGCTTATCGGTGCAGATTTTGATGGCTGTTCTGTCTATGTCACACACGACTTTTATGGTTATGACGAGCCGACACTTCTTGATGAGGAGCAAACAGCAAGCATAGTCGCATTAATCCAGGAAATGGAGATTGACGAGCTTCCCAGCGTTGTCTGGTCTGTCGTGCCTGACGGCGATTATTGGGGAGATGAATATATTCTTGTGTTGTCAGACGGTACCGAGTATGCAATAGGTTCTGACGGTACATCTTTGCCGGACGGATATGGCGAGGATGTGGACTTTCTGATTATCGACGGATATTATTACGTAACTCAAAGTGATGTCTACGAATTTGAAGAGGTCTGGCGTGAGACCTACATACATGATGAAATTGTTTCAAAGATATGCTACAATGAGTACAAGTATAACATAGTGTGTTCCATTGCCGAGTGGGAGTACGAGCGCAATATTCAGAATCTGGTTGAAGCCTACAGCTCTGTTGAATCGGAAGAGGATTATTATGAGATTCTTTCCGGCATTGACGATGTAACGAAGTATGTAGCATCCGCCTCATAGTCTGAAAAGGAGAAATAAAGCCGCCTGGCAAATCGCCAAGGAGCAAACAAAAATCCCGCCCATTAATTTGGACGGGATTTTAATTAGCATTTTACAGCAGCTTGATACCTGCTTTTTCGGCAGCTTCAAGGCTGTCCTTGTCCCAGATGGAAACCTGTACCTCGCCGATGTGGGCTTTGCCTAAGAGGAGCATACAGAGTCTTGACTGACCTATGCCTCCGCCGATGGTGAGTGGCAGCTCATTATTAAGAAGCATCTTGTGGAACTCGAGTCCCGACCGCCATTCGCAGCCGGCTTTCTTGAGCTGAGCCTTAAGTGAATCCGCATCAACTCTTATTCCCATCGACGAGAGCTCGAAAGCACAGTCCAAAACCTCGTTCCACATGAGAATGTCGCCGTTCAGGCTCCAGTCGTCATAGTCGGGAGCTCTACCGTCGTGCTTTGTGCCTGACTTCAATGTGTCGCCGATGCCGATGATAAAGGCAGTCTTGTGGATCTTCAGATACTCATTTTCACGTTCTTTCGGAGTGAGCTCCGGGAACATGTCCTCAAGCTCCTGAGCCGTCACAAACGAGACATTTCTTGAAAGACGGCACCGGACATTCGGATAGACCTTTGTGACAATTTCAGAGGTGTCGACAACGCAGTCGACAATCTTCTGGACAATTCCTTTGAGAAAATCTAAATTTCTGTCATCCCGGGTTATAATTCTCTCCCAGTCCCACTGGTCGACATAGACCGAGTGGAGGTTGTCGAGTTTCTCATCACGCCTGATAGCGTTCATGTCGGTATAGATGCCCTCGCCCTCGTGGAAGCCATATTCTTTCAAGGCAAGCCTCTTCCACTTTGCAAGTGAATGAACAACCTCGGCATTCTCACCGGTCTCCTTGATTTCAAACGAAACCGGTCTCTCAACGCCATTGAGGTCGTCATTAAGACCACGCATGTTGTCGACAAACAGTGGAGCTGAGGCACGTTTCAGGTTAAGAGCCTGGCAAAGGCTTATCTCAAAGCTTCTCTTGATGAGCCCGATCGCCGTCTGAGTCTCATAAGGCGTGAGACTGCTGGTGTAGTCCGCAGGAATAATAAATTTACTCATACTTAAGGTTCCTTTCTTATGAAAGACCGACCGGCTTGAACCCTTGGTCAGTCAGAATGTATACTTCCTTGAATCCGCATTTCTGGAGAAGCCCCGCCGCCATATCGAATCCGAAAAGAAGCTTCGAGCGGTCGTGGCAGTCAGACGAGATTATAACTCTGCCGTTCTTCTCTCTGATTCGCTTAAGACACCTTTCAGACGGGTAGGGTATATTTCTGTACCCTCTCGCCATCGCGCCGGTGTTCACTTCAAATATAGCATCGGTTTTTAAAAGCTCATCCAGAGCCGACATTTCGGCATCAACAAATCTCCTGTTTTCGGAATTGGTGTCATCGATACCGCTGAACAGCGTCACAAGATCAAAATGCCCGATAATCTGGCAGTTGGTCATACTAACTACATTGCTTTCAAGCTCAAAATAAGCTTCGCAAAGCTTCGTCATATCGCCATCAAAGTACTTCTCGCAGGTGTTCCTGAGCCTATCCCGAGACCAGTCGACTGCTTCATACTCATCGCCAATCTTGAGATAGTGCACCGACCCGATTTTGTAGTCGTATTCGCCCTCAAGCCCGGAAATCTCCGTGAAGCAGTCCCGCTCCACACCTAAGTATATCTTGATTTGGTCGCAATATTTCTCTTTCAGAGCCCTGATGCAGTCGATATACCCTCGCTCATCGCTCATGCCGTCGACTTTCGGATTCCCGGTGAAACTATGTGAGGAGAATCCAAGCGAAGTCATCCCGAGCCTAAGAGCCTCTTCCACACCCTCTTCCGGCTCGTCCTTGCCGTCACAGAAAGTGCAGTGGGTATGTAGGTTCTGCCTTGGGAACGTCATACCATCTTCTCCTGCTTGACCTTTTTGTCGACAACCAGACTGTCCTTGACGTGGCGGCTGGAAAGCTCGTCCCAGATGTCATCCAGGCTGATTCCACTCTCCACCATCAGAACGAACAGGTGATATATAAGGTCGGAAATCTCGTAGACTGTCTCCCTCTTGTCCTCAGCCTTGCCTGCGATAATGACCTCCGTGCACTCCTCGCCGACTTTCTTTAAAATCTTGTCAAGACCTTTGTCGAATAGGTATGTGGTGTAGGAGCCCTCTTTCGGGGAATCCTTTCTGCCTGAAATCTGGTCATAAAGCTCAGAATAGCTGAAATCCGAGAGCGTTTCTGACTGGAAAACCTTGTCGTTAAAGCAGCTCTCAGTCCCCATATGGCAGGCAGGACCGTCCTTTTCAACAGAGACAACCAAAGCGTCCCTGTCACAGTCGGCAGTGATACTCACAATGTGCTGATAATTTCCGCTTGTCTCGCCCTTGAGCCAGAGCTCAGCCCGAGAACGTGACCAGAAGCAGGTGAGCCCTTTTTCCATTGAAATTCCAAGGCTTTCTCTGTTCATGTATGCCAAGGTCAACACCTTGCCAGACTTTGCATCCACCACAATTGCAGGGATAAGCCCCTTTTCGTCAAATTTAAGTTCGTCTATATTAAGCATGATAATCTCCTAAATCCTCATATTTACGCCGTTTTCGGCAAGATATTTCTTTAAATCCTTGATATCAATCGTCCCAAAGTGGAATACAGAAGCCGCCAGTCCGGCATCGACCTTGTCAAGTGTTTTGAACAGCTCAAGGAAGTCCTCTTTCTTCCCGGCACCGCCCGAAGCGATGACAGGTATGCTCACAGCATCCGAAACCGCTTTGAGCATTTCGAGATCGAATCCATCTTTTACACCATCAGTGTCAATAGAGTTCAGGACTATTTCTCCCGCACCCAGGCTCTCGCCGTACTTAGCCCACTCAACCGCATCAAGCTCGGTTCTCACCCTGTTTCCCTTGGTGAAAACGGTGAAGCCGCTTTCCGTTCTCTTCGCATCGATGCTCAGAACCACGCACTGCGACCCGTAAAGCTCCGAGGCTTCACGGATAAGCTCAGGATTCGCAATAGCACCCGAATTTACGCTTACCTTGTCCGCACCGCACTTAAGAGCCATGTCGAAGTCGTCTATGCTGTTGATGCCACCGCCGACAGTCAGCGGAATGAAAACATTCTCCGCAGTCTTTCTGAGAACATCCCAGATAAGTCGTCTGCCATCGCTCGAAGCCGTAATGTCATAGAAGACCAGCTCGTCAGCACCGGAACTTGAGTAGAATTCAGCCAGCGAGACCGGATCGGATACGTCCTCAAGCCCCTCAAATTTCGTTCCTTTTACAACCCTGCCATTCTTGACGTCCAGGCAGGGGATAATTCTTTTCGTAATCATCTTGCCACCTCAATTGCTCTTGCAATGTCGATAAGTCCTGTGTAGTACGCTTTTCCGATGATAGCACCCGAGGCTCCGGCTTTCTTCAAATCCGAAATCTCTTCAATTCTGGTAACTCCTCCGGAAGCCACTATTTCTATATCCGGAAACTTCCGGCATAGCTCTTCATAGAGGGCGATATTCGTTCCTTTGAGTGCACCGTCCTTAGAAATGTCAGTGCAGATGACCGTTTTTACACCAACATTCTGCATATCTTTCATGAAATCGCTGATAGAAATGCCGCTGTCAGAAAGCCATCCGGAAATCCTGACGCTTCCATCCAGTATATCAGCACCGACCGCAATTTTATCACCGTAACGTGAAACAGCTTTACATAAGAACTCTCTGTCGGTAACAGCTGCGGTGCCAATTATAACTCTGCTGAGCCCATGACTTAGGTATTTCTCCACAGTCTCCATCGACCGGATTCCTCCGCCAACCTCGACAAATATTCCTGTTTTCTTTGCAATCTCTGAAATGATGCCTAAATTCGGAGTATCTCCACTCTTTGCGCCGTCGAGATCCACGATGTGGAGGTATTCGGCACCAAGCTCTTTAAGCCTCATAGCCGCCTCGACCGGGTCGCCATAGTCCGTCTTTTCCGAATAATCTCCCTTGTAAAGCCGGACAGCTTTACCGCCCAGGATATCAACAGCCGGATAAATCTTCATACTAAAACCTCTCTAACTCAGCTCGCAGAAAGCCTTGAGAATTTTGAGCCCCTTTTCTCCGCTCTTTTCCGGATGGAACTGGCAGCCATAGACGTTGTCTTTCCATACCGTCGCCGTAACAGTTCTCGAATATTCGGTGATAGCAGCAGTGTCAGCTTCGCACTCAGTAGCATAGAACGAATGGACAAAGTAAACGTGGTCGCCATTCTCGCTATACTTGAAGATGGGGCACTCAGGCTTTGTTATTTCAAGCGAATTCCAACCGATGTGCGGAATCTTGAGGCTTTCGTCGACGTATCCCTTGAGCGGCACAACCTTGCCAGGGATCAGCCCGAGACCCTTGTGCAGACCGTACTCATAGCTCTCATCAAACAGCAGCTGCATCCCAAGGCATATGCCCAAGAGCGGCTTGCCGTTCGCAGTCTCTGATTTAATCAAATCTGCAAGCCCTGTATCACGAAGCTTATTCGCCGCACCCTCAAAAGCCCCTACGCCGGGGAGGATGAGCCGGGTGGCATTTTTTATTTTTTCGACATCAGCTGTGATTTCAGCATTTTCTCCGATTTTCCTGAGCCCCATCGACAGGGAAAAGAGGTTTCCGACGCCATAGTCAATTATAACTGTACTAGCTCCCAATTAAATTACTCCCTTTGTTGACGGCACCGCACCCATAGACTTGGGGTCAATCGAAACCGCCGTTTTAAGACTCTTTGCCAGACACTTGAAAGTGCACTCTATAATGTGGTGACTGTTTCTGCCATCTAATTGCCTTATGTGAAGAGTCAGCCCGGCACTTCTTGAGAGAGCCGCCATAAACTCCTCACAGAGCTCAGTGTCGAAATCCCCGACTTTCTGAGTTGGAATATCCAGCTGACAAGCCAGGTATGCTCTTCCCGAAATGTCTATAGAAGTCAAGACTAACGCTTCATCCATAGGAATAACAGCCCATCCGTAGCGGGTGATGCCAGCCATATCTCCGAGAGCTTCTTTTAAAGCAAGTCCCAGGCAGATGCCGATATCCTCAACCGTGTGGTGATAGTCGACAAGCACATCGCCTTTACATTTAACCTTGAGGCTGAATCCGGAGTGCTTCGCAAGTAATGTCAGCATGTGATCCAAAAATCCGCAGCCGGTGTCAATTTCAGAATCGCCAGGTGCATCTATATTCAGATACAGCTTGATGTCCGTCTCAGCGGTCTTTCTTTCAATTGTAGCTTCTCTCATAATTAGCCTCCGTTCAGTATTTTTTCAAGAGTATCAGTGAGTGCCGACATGTCTTCCGGAGTCCCGATGCTTATTCTGAGCCAGTCGTTGGTTCTCTCACCGGTAAAGTGTCTGACAAGTATTCCAGCCTGACGGAGCTTATCCGAAAGCTCCGAAGCTTCTACGCCTGGATGCCTGCAAAATACAAAGTTGGTTTTTGAATCAGTAAGCTCAAATCCAAGGCTTCTCAGCTTCTCAGCTGTCTTGTCTCTTGTGTCCGCAACAAGTTTGCAGTTATTTCTATAGTACTCTATGTCCTCAATAGTCGAAACACCAGCTGCAAGTGCAGTTCTGTTAACAGAATATGGATTCAAGGTATACTTTAGCGTCTCAAGCTCAGTTATCCTGTCATTATTTGCAATTGCATAACCAAGCCTTGCGCCTGCTAAGGACATCGACTTTGAATAAGTCCTCGAAACAATCAGATTCGGATATTTCGCAACGAGCCCAACGCAGCTCTCAGCACCAAATTCAACATAAGCCTCGTCGATAAGAACTACGCAATTGGGGCTTTCTTTGCATATCTTCTCAATCTCATCAACGCCGATAGCAATTCCGGTAGGCGCATTCGGATTCGCAATCACTATAAGCCCGGAATCCAGCTCGCAATACTGCTCAATATCGATTGTAAAGTCATCACACAGTGAAAAGTGATTCGCCTTTACATTAAACAGTCCGCTCAGAACATCATAGAAGCCATAGGTGACATCCGCATAGTAAGCTGGTTTCTCGTCGTGGGCATACGCCATGAAACTGAGACTCAAAACCTCATCCGAGCCGTTAGTCGGGAGAATGTTCTCAGGCTCAAGTCCTAAGCTTCCGGCAAGTGCGGCTTTCAAATCCCTGCAAGCCGGGTCAGGATAGAGCTGCAGGCTCCTGGCTGATTCCTTGACTGCCCTTAGAACTGCCTCCGATGGAGGATATGGAGATTCGTTTGTGTTGAACTTTATGTACTTTTTATCCCTCGGCTGCTCGCCGGGAACATAGGGCTCAACGTCTTTGTATTTGGATATAAGAAAGTTATTCATAAAAACTCCCGTCAAATCTCTTCAAATCTGATTAATGCACTCTTCGCATGAGCCTGCAAGCCTTCTTTTTCCGCAAAGTAGGCGACGTCGCCGTACACTTTCTCGAAAGCCTCTTTTGTGTAGTAGGTGAACTGCGACTTCTTGACAAAGTCGTCAACAGAAAGGGGAGAGGAGAATCTTGCAGAACCATTGGTCGGAAGCGTGTGGTTAGCTCCGCTCAGGTAGTCTCCCAAAGCCTCCGGGCAGTATCTTCCCATAAAGATTGAGCCTGCATTCTTCACTCTATCGAGGACGTCAAACGGATTATCGAGGCAGAGCTCAATGTGCTCAGGTGCTATCAGGTTCGCAACCTCTATTGCCTCGGAAATATCCTTGGTGATTATAATCTTTCCGTTGCTTTCAATAGAAGCCCTTGCAATCTCTTCTCTTGGAAGTCTCGCAAGCTGTACTTCTATCTCCGCCTGAACCGACTTTGCAAGCTCTTCTGAATCTGTAACCAGAACTGCACTCGCCATTCTGTCGTGCTCCGCCTGTGAAAGGAGGTCAGCCGCAACGAATCTAGGATTGCTCTTATCGTCCGCAACGACCAGAATGTCGCTCGGACCTGCAATCATGTCAATTGCAACCTCGCCGTAAACCTGCCTTTTTGCTTCAGCCACAAACGCATTTCCGGGTCCGACAATCTTGTCGACTCTCGATATTGATTCGGTTCCGTATGCAAGTGCCGCAACAGCCTGAGCTCCTCCGACTTTATATATCTTGTCTATACCTGCGATCTTTGCGGCGGCTAAAATATACTTGTTTATTCCGCCATCTTTCACCGGGGGAGTGACCATGACTATTTCCCGGCACCCGGCAAGCTTCGCGGGAACAGCATCCATAAGAACAGTAGACGGATAAGCCGCAGTTCCTCCGGGAACGTATAAGCCAACCTTAGCAAACGGTATAATCTTCTGCCCGCAGACGATTCCGTCCTTTTCAGAGACGACAAACGAGTTTCTCAGCTGGTGCTTGTGGAAGTTGCGGATGTTATCTGCCGCTTCATTGAGGATTCTAACAAATTCCGGCTCAACCGATGCATAGGCTTCCTCGATTTCTTCGTCCGATACTCTGAAATCGCTGATTTCAGTCTTGTCAAACTTGAGCGAATACGCTTTCAGAGTCTTGTCGCCGTTTGCTTTAACATTCGCGATAATATCCGAAACGGTGTCGGCAACAGACATGCTGTCCACCGGTTTCTTAAATATTTCAGATGCATTGGCTTCTGTGTAATTATATATCTTTATCATACTTTTGTCTACCTCTCTGACTCAATAATTTCCGAAATTTTCGACACGATTCCCGAGATTTCGTCAGCTTTGAATTTCGCTGCCGACTTGTTGAGAATCAGTCTTGCGGATATCTCAAATATAGTCTCGAAAACCTCAAGGTCGTTTTCTCTGAGAGTGTCTCCTGTCTCGACTATGTCGACGATTACATCTGAAAGACCTAAGATAGGTGCCAGCTCAATCGAGCCGTTCAGCTTGATAACGTCGATTCTTCGTGACTGTCTCTCGTAATACTCGGAAGCAATAGTGGGGAACTTGGTCGCAACGCTTAAAGTCCTGTTCGGATTGTCCCGGAAGTCTTTTTTAGCGGCAACACACATCCTGCATTTGCCCATTCCGAGATCCAAAACCTCGTAAACATCCGGATTCGATTCGGTCAATATATCCTTTCCGACGATTCCAATGTCCGCCGCTCCTCGTTCAACATATATCGCAACGTCCGACGGCTTCACCCAGAAGAACCGGACTCCCGATTCCGGAAGCTCAAGAACCAGTTTTCTTGAGCTGAATCCTATATCCCCATCCGGGATAATTCCGGCTTCCTGAAATAATTTCAACGCTTTTTCGCCCAAACGTCCCTTGGGCAGTGCTATACTTATCATATTTCGTTCCTCAAGTTTCGTTAAAATAGATTACCTTGCCGAATCGTGCTCTTTTCGGAATCTGGTTGAGAACCCGAACCCGCTGACCGTTCTGAGACAATTCTGCGGCACGCTTAGCCACTTCTGCGGCGTCGTCCTCAGCCGAATACACAAGAGCTATGTCCGCATCAAGAGAATCCTTGGTGTCGAGAATCCTTTCAAGCGACTCAACATCCAATGCAAACCCGATTGCACCCTTGTTCTTGCCGATTCTCCGAAGTAATGGGTCGTATCTTCCTCCGCTCAGAACCTTTTCCGGAATTCCCTCAATGAATCCCTGGAAAACGATCCCGTTATAGTAGCTCATGTCCTGAACTACCGAGAAATCAAACCGCAGGCTTCCGAAAATCTCGCTGCCTCTGAGCGTTTCTGTAACCCTTTTGAGCTCCCTGAGCCCGTCTTCAGCAGGGGTATTAGAGCAAATATCTCTGAGAGAGGGGAGAACTTCATCTGGCGAACCGGATATTTCCGTCAGCTTTAAAAGCTTTTCTTTAGCCTCATCATCGCACGAAATCCCGGAAAGTAAACCGGATATTCCGTGAATATTCTTCGAGCCAATGAGCCTTGTTAGTTCTTTTCTCTGAGATTCAGAAACCGGGAGAGTATCTATAAGTCCCGTCACGATCCCCATATGAGAAATGTCGAGAATGTATTTTCTCCCGAACAGCCCAAGGCTCTCAGCGGCAAGGGTGACCACTTCGCATGTGTTGTATAAATCGATGTTTCCTATGCACTCAAGCCCTGACTGCAAAATCTCCTTGAGCCGATGCGAATCATGCGAAACCCGGCAGACGTTCTCATCATAATAGAGCTTTTCTGTAACGCCGTCCTCCTCCGTCCTTGAACGGATAATTGACATAGTCACATCCGGTTTCAGAGCCATAAGCCTGCCCTCGGTGTCGGTGAAAGTTATAACCGCTTCACCGCCCAGGAAATCCTTATTCTGCGCATATATGTCATACTCTTCAAAGCCGTTCATCTTGTAGCCCTGATAGCCTCGACTTTCATATAGAGTCCGAAGCTTGAGTATTGCTTCCTCATCTGTTCTGAGTGCACTATTCACTCTTATTCATCCTTTCGATTGCCGTTTTGTAGCCGTTTTCGCCGTACATAAGACTGCGATTGACCCGACTTATGGTGGTTGTGCTGGCTCCGGTTTTGCTGGCTATGTCTGAATAGACAAGCCCCTGACTGAGAAGCCTTGCAACCTCAAACCGCTGGCTCATTTCCTTGAGCTCCTTGACAGTGCACAGGTCGTTAAAGAAGCTCTGGCACTCTTCTACGGTTTCGAGCTTTAGTATTGCTTCAAACAGCTCTTTGGTGTTTTCTTCATAAGTTGCCATCTGGGAATCTCCTTTTGTTACTGCGTTACCATGTTACCACAGCAGCGTACTAAAGTCAAGTGGTATTTTCACCGAAATTCTTTTGAGATTAGCCCCGCTATTTGTGCTGAAAGCGGGGAACACCGTTAAAATCCGCCGAAAACTCTACCACTTCGACAGATTCGGGTATTGACAGGATGATTAAAAATATGATATCATCAATAAAACGGATTTTTTAAACAGGAGGGAATATAGTGTTTTGTTCAAAATGTGGCACCAGAAACCCCGACAACGCAAACTTCTGCCAGGGCTGTGGTTCGCCGTTAAATAATCCGTCTCAGGAAAGAACGGAAAATTTCTATCAGTCTCCGCCGCCAGCTGCAAATCCCGAGCCCACTGTCTACAGCGAGCCGGCGTCTCAGTCTCCGCTTGAAGCTCTCAGAAAAGTCGCCAGTTCCGCACTTTTCCGGTTCACAGCTTTTGCATTCTGCTCACTGATTCTCTCAAATATACTGGTCATGTTTGACACCAGCTATTTCTGGGGAATATACAGCGAGATATTCAATAACATCGATCCAAGCATAGTGAACGAAGCCTCAAGATATCTCGGTAGCTTCAGCTTAGTGACTGCGATAATTTCGCAGGTTCCATCAATTCTCATCGCCATCGGTCTCTGGATGACCTATGCTACTGCCGCAAGCAAAAAGGACAAGCCGTTCAACACCTCAGGACTCACAATGATAAAGGTCATCTACGTAATAGAGCTCGTAGCTGTGTGCATACTTCTTGCACTCTGCATGGTTGCACTTCTTATTGCAAGCATCACCTCGACCAGCTCTGAGGATGCAATGCTGGCGTTTGTGAGCGTTCTCATTATAGATGTGGTTTTCGGAGTAATTATCTTCTGGCTTGCAATGATTCTGAAGAGCCTCAACGCAGCAAAGAAAGCGGCAAGCGAGGAATCCGGTAGACATACCGGCAAGAATGCCTCCGCTTTCATCGGCGTCATCTGCTATATCGGCGGAGTGATCAACATAATCACTGCAATAACCAGCCTTGCATCACGCTCAATATCCGGTTTCTGCAATTGCGCAATTGGCGCGGCAGTCCAGATTTGCTTCGGAGTCCTCATATTCAGATTCCGCGGAGAAATGAAGAAGCTGAAATAGCTGGTATTCAAAAAAATCAGGCAACAGCACCAAATCGGGTACTGTTGCCTTTATTTATAGTGTCAGATGGTTTCAACCTTGATAAGGTTCGTATTTCCCGAGCGTCCGTTTGTCATGCCGCCGGTGACAACTATCTTGTCGCCTCTCTGGAGATTGAACACCTTGAGAGAAGTGTTCTTCGCAGTGTAGAAGAGAACGTCGGTCGATTCATAGGTGTCGCACATGTAGGGAGTAACGCCCCAGGAAAGGGCAAGCTTATAGCAGGTCTTGACGTTGGTTGTAAGACCCAGTATGTCAACAGGGCAGCGGAATCTCGAAACCATTCTTACGGTCGAGCCGGAAAGCGAGCAGACAGCAATTGCCTTTGCATTTACGTCAACAGCCATTCCGCAGGTTGCGTGTGAGATAGCGTCGACAGTGTTCTGAATCTTGAATTCAGCTGTTCTGAAAAGCTTCTTGTAGTCAATGCTCTTTTCAGTAGTCTCAGCAATCTTAGCCATAGTCTGGAGTGCGAGAACAGGGTATTTGCCCGCAGCGGTCTCGCCAGAGAGCATGATAGCACTTGTTCCGTCGTAAACAGCATTCGCAACGTCGGAGGTCTCAGCTCTTGTGGGTCTCGGATTATGGATCATTGACTCAAGCATTTCGGTGGCAGTGATAACGCGCTTGCCAAGGAGTCTGCACTTGGTGATGAGGTCTTTCTGAATAGCCGGGAGCTTCTCAAAGGCGATCTCAACGCCCATGTCGCCTCTGCCAATCATGATTCCGTCGGCAACCTCACAAATCTCCTCAATGTTGTCAATACCAGCCTGATTTTCAATCTTGGCGATGAGGTCGATATCTCCGCCGCCATTTGCATCTAAGAGCGTCTTTATGTCGACCATATCCTGCTTGCAGGATACGAACGAGCAGGCGACGAAATCAACGCCATTTTCAATGCCGAAGAGTAAATCGGACTTGTCCTGTTCGCTCAGGTATTCCTGCTTCAGAAGCTTAGTCGGAAAGCTCATCGACTTGTTATTGGAGAGCTCTCCGCCCTCATTAACAACCGTATAGACGTTTGTGTCGTCAACCGAGGTGACTGTAAACTTGAGAAGACCGTTGTTAAGCAAGATTATGTCGCCCTCTTCAAGGTCATGAGCCAAGCCTTTGTAGTTGACGGTGACTCTCTCCTGATTTCCAACAACATCCTCTGTAGTGAAAGTGAACTTGTCGCCCTCATTAAGAGTTATCTTTCCGTTCTCGAAAGAGCGGATTCTGTATTCAGGACCCTTAGTGTCGAGCATGATAGCAACCGGCAGGTCGAGTTCAGCCCTGAGCTTCTTGATAAGGTTTATCTTTTCAAGGTGGTCTTCATGTGTTCCATGGGAGAAGTTGAGCCTGGCTACGTTCATCCCAGAAAGCATCATTTCCCGAAGAGTTGCTTCATCACTGCAGGCGGGACCAATGGTACAGATTATCTTTGTCTTTCTCATAGCGGATTCCTCCAATTTATATTGTAGTAACTTTGATTGTCAAGAGTAATAAGCCGTCAAATTATTTGAAAGCTTGTTATTCATGGCAATCTGAAGTGTTAGCCCGCACAGGTTTCCCCGTGCGGGCATAAGTTTCAAATCAGGCGAAAGGATTCTCAGTCGGATAGGGAAGAGAAGCAGGCTGATTGTAGGCAATGTCCTCAATGCCGAGATACTTCATAACCTCGAACATGAGCTTGCCGCAATGGCTGAACGCAACCGCACCGTGGTGAGGATATCTCTTCTGGATGAGAACGTGGCGATAGAATCTGCCCATCTCAGGGATTCCGAATACTGCGATACCGCCGAACGAACGGGTAGCAACAGGAAGAATTTCACCCTCAGCGATGTAAGCGTGAAGCTTGCCGTCACTGTCGCACTGGAGGCGATAGAATGTGATGTCGGACGGAGCGATGTCGCCCTCGAGGGTTCCTCTTGTGAAGTCAGGGTCGCTTCCTTCAGGCTCAAGAGTTCTGTGCTGGATGAGCTGATACTTGACGGCTCTGTCGTCGCACATCTTGCAGGAAGGAGTATTGCCGCAGTGGAAGCCCATGAATGTATCGGTGAGCTTGTAGCCGAGGTCGGCAATCTTGTCCTCATCATATATGTACTGAGGAACGCTGTTGTTGATGTCAAGAAGAGTAACGGTGTCGCCGGTGAGGCAGATGCCGATGTACTCGGAGAGAGCACCGTAGATATCAACCTCGCAGGAAACGGGGATGCCTTTTGAGCAGAGACGGCTGTTTACATAGCAGGGTTCAAAGCCGAACTGACTCGGGAAAGCGGGCCAGCACTTGTCTGCGAATGCAACATACTGTCTTGAACCCTTGTGCTTCTCAGCCCAGTCAAGAAGAGTGAGCTCAAACTGAGCCATTCTCTCATTGAGGTCGGGATAATACTTGCCCTCGCCCATTTCAGCTGCCATTTCAGCGCAGACTCCAGGAATTCTCGGATCACCAGCGTGCTCCTTGTAGGAAACCAAAAGGTCGAGCTCGCTGTTCTCCTCAATCTCAACGCCTAACTCATAAAGACCGTTGATAGGAGCGTTGCAAGCGAAGAAGTCCTGCGGACGGGGACCAAAAGTGATTATCTTGAGGTTCTTAAGACCCAAGACTACTCTTGCGATCGGAACGAACTCAGCAATCATCTTGGTGATGTCCTCAGCAGTGCCTACAGGATACTCAGGGATGTAGCCCTTGAGCTTGCGAAGACCGAGATTATAGGAGCAGTTGAGCATACCGCAATATGCGTCGCCTCTTCCGTTAATCATGTCTCCGTCGCCCTCAGCGGCAGCAACGAACATGCAGGGACCATCAAAGTTCTTTGCAATAAGAGTTTCAGGAGTCTCAGGACCGAAGTTACCGAGGAATACAACCAGAGCGTTGCAGCCTGCAGCCTTGACGTCCTCGACTGCCTTAAGCATATCGAGCTCGTTCTCAACGGTTACCGGGCACTCATAGAGATCCTGACCCTTAGCCTTGCACTCGGCAGCGATAGCAGCGCGTCTCTTCTCCGAAAGCTGAATCGGGAAGCAGTCACGGGATACGGCAACAATACCGAGCTTTACAACAGGAATGTTTATCATACTATACCTCCAAATAAATATTTTCATTCTTTATCTTGCTGAACGCGAATTGTCGCAGACAAATTGCCATTCAGGCAACCCATAAAGAACGTGTATGCAATCATGCACCTCTATTATATAATAAACTTGCCCGCTTTTCAACTGTTTTCTTGAGAAAATGAGTGAAAAAATTGTAGTTCTACATTAAAAATTTTTTCTTGGAAATCCTCCGTTGACATTTAAAGGCATTAGTGCTATAATAATCTCCTGCGGGAATTCCCGCATGGAAAATGCACCTGTGGTGGAATTGGCAGACACGATAGATTTAGGTTCTATTGCTTTTGCGTGCAGGTTCAAGTCCTGTCAGGTGCACCAAACCAAGATAATCCGAACCCATTCCCAATAGGAGACGGCTTCGGATTGTTTGTTTATTTCGATAGATATGAGGGAGACTCACTTCTCGAACGGCGCTATCAAACGACCTGAATCGAAACCGCGAGGACCGCATAAGAAGAAAGTGAATAAGTAAAAAGCAGGCAAGGTAGTTTAGGATGCTACCTTGCCTGTTTTAATTTCTGTATTTTCTTTTTCACGCATGGCTTTCCATTCAGCAAATTCCCGTTGCCCTTCCTCACTTTCAAAGAAAGCTACAACGTTCGGATAAATGCACCGTGCGATAATTTCAATTTCTCGTTCTGGAATGCCGGAATTGTTAATCAGTTTCTTGCGTCTGCTCAATAAACGATAGTCCTTTCTGATGGAGTTTCAGGGACTTTTTTATCCCTTCACTTACACAGACAGTTATATCTTATCGACAAGCTGTTTTAGTTTTTCTCGAAAAAGTTTTTTGAAGAATTCAGAGCCAGATACGCCTATGTCAGACAATAACTCAAAATGTGTTATTTCCGACAGGCAAATCTTGATGGGAATTTCGGGTTCCCATTCCCTCGACTTTTGCAAAACTGAAAAGTTTTGATTTTGGTTTCCATTAAAATGGTCACAGAGGTGTGTTTTTGACTGCCAGAGGTTTTGACAACTGTTGTGATTGCAAACCCTTGCTTTATTTGAAACAATACGGTATAATAATCATTGAATAGGTCTAAGTCGACAATTTAAATGTCGAATACAGGATTGCTCGAAACAAGTGAAAAGATACAAATTGAAAAAACAGGAGAAATTTAAAATTGAAGGATATAAACCACGAACAAGTTGTTCGAAGTATTTTTTCAAAGCGAAATTCCAACGGCACTTTAAAGAACCGAGAGAGTTCTTCAGTGGAATTTAAGCAGTCATACAATAGAAATAACGGAGTAAAATATGCTAAAACAATGTCTGCCTATGCTAATAACCACGACGGTTACATAATTTTTGGTGTAACAGATAGTCCGAGAAATGTTATTGGATTGACAAATAACAATTTTGATAATCTTAATCAGGAAAAGTTTACGGATGTCCTTAATTCTTACTTTGCGCCCTCAATAGAGTGGGATATGGGAACTATTATAGTCGATGATAAAAAAGTCGGATGGATATATGCTGAAGAAGCAGAGCAAAAGCCTGTTGTAGCTCAAAAAAGTAATGAAGGAGAGAAGATTGTTCCCGGAGATATTTTTTATCGTTACAAAGCGAGATCAGAGAAAATTAAATACGCTGAGATTACGAAAATTATCCAAGACAGAATAGATCGAGAGAGGGAAAGCTTGCTGAAATTAATGGAGGTTATTCGTAAAAGTGGAACTGCCAATTTAGGTATTGTGAATTATAACAATGGAAAAATGTCTACACCATATGGCGTTGATGTGACTTTTGAGCGAAAGCTTGTAACGCAAGTTCTTAGAAAGGCGAAATTCATCAAAGAAGGAAGTTTTAATGAGACTGAGGGAATTCCTGTACTTAAAGTGACAGGTAATATAGATCTCGCAGAGGAAGTGCCAGTACCTGAAGGAATACCAGATGAAACACATCCTTATATCCAGAAGCAACTTGCAGAAAAGTTAGGAATAACAACACAAGAGTTGTATGCATTGATTTGGTATTTTAAGATGAAAGAATCGAGAAAATATCATCTTGAGATCACAACTTCAGCAAATAGTAAAACGCATAAATTTTCAAACTTCGCATTACAGTTTCTTCGTGAAAAACTCAAGGAGCTTAGTGATAACCCTGAAGAATTTGAACAGATAAAGAAAGCATATAAAGATAGAAATAAGTAAGCAGGTCTGGTTGGTTGAGCATAATATGAAGCTAAAACGCTTATCAGTAGTAATCATTATAATATAATAAAGATTCGTAGTAAACAGCTCAAAGCTTAAGGAAATTTATGCTATCAAAGCATATAATGATAGCTTTCCTTGTCAATTTGGAGAGTGGATTTTGGAATAAGACATCACATTATGTACAGAAGTGAGAACAGCATCGGAGGCAAACTAAATGGAGCTTTTCAACAATACAACAAATAAAGTCAGGGACGACCTTGAAAAGAAGAT
>JAJQHJ010000037.1 GCA_021199795.1 Oscillospiraceae bacterium | reverse complement strand
TATTCTGCAAAAGCTGTTTCAGACTCTTCGGCGAACCGTCTATCTTTTTCATGGGGACCTCCTGGATAGGTATGTTATATAATTTTTCTATCTTTGATATTGTACATCATTTTGAATGAAAATGCAAGGTGTTGTGATGGATTCTTGGTGGGTATCCACTTCCGCCCACTTATATTGACACGTTGTCAGTGGGTCAATAGGAAATGCCCGTTATCGTCTTGGTGGCTGATAACGGGCATAAACTTTATTCTTTTGGTATAACAAATTTATATTTGCCTTTGCCTTGACCGCTGACAGCTTCGATCATTCCCATATCTTTCAGCTTCGTTATAACCTTACCTGCCGAAGAAGAAGCTATGTCGAACATCCTCACTATATCAGAACGGCTAAACGCATATTCATATCCATAGTCGTCAAACAATGCTCTTGCTTTTTCTTTTGTAGGGGCATTTGCGGATGCTTCAGAAAGGTGTCGTTCAAACGCCACTTTTTCAGGTTCAAACGCTACTTTTTCGGAGTCAAACGCTACTTTTTCGGAGTCAAACGCTACTTTTTCAACCGGAACATTGTAATTGAGGTTATACAGTGTTACCTTGAATGTAGAAATATCAGAATAAAACTTCGGCTCTAATTCGGGACGGTAATTAACGGCAAAGTGATAATCGTCCTTGATTTTCTTGAAACCGCTACCACGGCGCTCCATGTAGTTCATCCGGCTGAACACGTCGGCAATCACGGGATTGCGCCGTTTGGAAATAACATTGTCGGTGTCCAGGTTTTGAACTGCTGAGCCGTCAGGCATACCGCCGGGAGATGTAATTTCTATTCTGTCGTCAAAAATATCAATATGAACCTCGCTACCGAGTATCAAATAATCACGGTGAATTAAAGCGTTTACGATACATTCCAATACCGCACGTTCGGGATATTCGGGCATTTCAATCCGACCGTTGCCTGTCTTTTTCCAACGCTTCTTTGTGTTGTTATTGACAAATTCCTCACCCGCTTGCAAAAGCGTGATAAGGCTTCCGCTGACTTCTCTATCGTCAAGAGCTTCCATAATACCGGAGGCTTTATCCAGCCCATACCAACGTGTACAGAACAGCCGAGAGTGCCGTATGGGAGACTCATCTGCAAGTAAAGCACCTGCATTTGTAAGCATACCATCCTCATCAACTAATCCAAAGGAAGCAAAGTCTGATTCAGAAAGTTCCTTTTTTGTTCGTTGACGATAAACCGATCTGAGTTTTGTAAATGCAAATCCGTTAAAGTTATATCTTGTTGAAATGCTATCAAAAGTTATGTTACTGCCTTTCATAACAAGTCTTTTCAGTGCAATGGCATCGGCGGGGATGCTTTCATTTCCAACTCTTACAAAGGCTATGTGACCTCCGTCGCCAATGTAGTAATAAGGCGTTTCCATTCCCGATTTAACGTCTAAAACGACAAACTCCTTGCCATCCTCTTTATGGATTTTCAAAACAATATCCGGTATTGGATCCATCTTGGTCTTGATGGCTTCGCTTATCTTTTCGGAGGCATCCTTGGCATCATCCAGACCGACGAGCGTCTCATCATCGGACACTCCGAAAATCAAAGCACCGCCTACGCCGTTTGCAAACGCACTTACGCTTTTAAGCCAACTTTTCGGCTTGCGTTCTTCGAGCATTTCTTTCTTGTCATATTCTGTGGTTTCGCCTATAAAATCGGATAGCTTCATATTGTGAACACCTCGTTTCCGCTCCGTTATTCATTCTTATTTTTCTCCGTCTCCTATAAATATTATACTATTCTCAAGGCAAAAGTCAACCACATAAAAGTGTGATAATGCATACGCAAAAGCGGTATAAATGTGTGAAAAAGGATTGTATTTGTGCTGTAAACTTGTAGGCAAAAAAGTGCAGACTCCACGCAAACAATTCCCTGTGGGAGAAGTTTCGAGAGCATTTCTTCTTCAGACGGCTCGTCCGCACCGGATAGCTTGAAAAATCCGTGGCGGATTCACTTGATATACCCCCTGATTGCAAGAGAAAACTTGCGATTACTTATATCTTGTGAATTCTCACATACGAAGCAAGCAACTACAAAATTCGAGGAGAAATAATTATCAATCGAAATATGTAGATTGAAAGCCGTATGAAGATATGATATAATAACCATGTTCCACTAAATTCTGTGCAGGAGGGATAACAACTGTGAATAGCAATGAAAATGATAAAAGCGTTGTTTCGAGTGCAAACAATCAGGAACACGAGGTATACAGTACTATACTAGATACATTAAACTCTATTGACAGTAGCTTACCTACCATCCCAAATGAATCAATAATTGCAATAGTCAATACGATCAACAATTCTATTCAACAAGTAATGAAGCCAATTGATTATATTTCGAGCTTTGTTCAAAAAATATTATCTGATTTCGCCTCTCAGCTATCCTCAATAGTTGAACAAATCCAAATTCCAGATTTCAGTGAAGAAAAAAAGACGAATTGCAAATTTGTTTTAAAGCATGGGGCAAGTACGGATGGACTTTGATGCCACATGCAGACATCACAACTTTTGACAGTTTTCCTGCTGATTTAGAAAGTGCCAATAGTGAGGCTAAAAGGTGGTGTACAAAGGGAGACGTAGAAAAGCTGTTTGAATATTTGTATGAAGTTAAAGGTGTAAAGAATAGCGATTTGAAAGATGCAATTTCCCTTTATCGTTCACGACAGTATAAGCCATGTGCAATGCTACTATTTTCCCTGCTAGACGCAAAACTTATACGGATGCAACGTAATGAAGATAGAGATAATCGTAATCGACGATCTGTCGGAGCAACTGCCATTAAAAAGATAAAAGACAGAATTGAAAGAGAACAAAACATTGATAATAAGCTATTCATATCATTATCTTATGTTAATTTGTTTGCCTGTCTTGGAGTCTTTTTTGAAGATGCAAAGGATTTTAAGAAACAACCCGACTGATAAACAGAAACTTTCTTCAACACGGTATGCTTACACGAAGAGTAAGAAAGAGGGACTGTATTCAGCTGTTTTTACTATACTACAATTCCTTCGAGTTTTTTGAAATCATCAATAGCTAAAGGCTCAGCTGAATACCAAATATGAAAAAGTAAAAAGGACAAATTATGACCACCAAATCCAATCCAACTATACACACCTTCGGAGACTTACTCAATAAAGTTGGGAGCACAAAACACATTCACAGGCTTCCTCGTGCAGGCAGAATACGCAAGTCTGGTGCAGAAGTTCTGCTAGCCGAGCAAATATTCGATGCCACAGTTGCGGTTTTCGAAAATGGCTTCGTTATCTTCAGTCGTGATGAACATGAAACCGTCACTACGGTCGATCGCTGCGCCAGTCCTGTGTACGTTTTTTCCGCCAGCACTGAAGAAGTCAAAGAAGGCTTTGGTGTGGCAGGATGCGAGTGTCGCTTTACCAAAAAGAATAACGGGGCTATTCTTCTGTCAACTGTTCCGAGGGAGACTTTTCTTCAATATCCTTGGTATGTACCGATTGTTATCACCTGTGAAGCGAGGCTTGGCGATAATCTAGAGTCGCGTGAAAGGTACCGCATAAAATTTCATTTCAACAATGATGATTATGCTGGAGGATTTAATTTTAGTGGACAACAATCAGTGGTATGAATACGGTTGAATAAGAACTATCCCCAAATTCCAAACTCCTGCATTGCCTGCTCCGGCGTAGCGTTAGGATTATCTGTCATCCACTGAATGACTTCCATCTGTCCTTTTATTCTTTCGTTTATATCTTCTGTGCCGTTATCGTTATCATCTCTCCAACGAAAAGCTTCTCTGTATTTTGGCTTAGCTTCTATGTATTCACATAGATAGTTGTATATGTATAACACGTTTTCAGCATATTCACTACGATTGTTGTACTTCCACGCCAGATGGTATACTGCAAATTCTTCATCTTTTGATATATCATACTTTCCAGTAGATTTCTCATTAGCCCATCCAAGGAATGCAATGATAGTTTCCTCATTTGACATTGGTTTTTTTGATTTCCACTGCATGATTCCAACAGTTGTCTCTATGCCAAATCTGACCTTTACATTTTCAGCACACCTGATCAATGCACTTCTGTTGCGATTCTCCATTATCATAACAGCAAATGTAAATGCGTTCAGATAACGATTTTCTGCTGTGAGTTGAAACAGATCACTATACTTTTTGTAGAACTTTTCAAACTTATGGATTATATACTGTTCAATCTGTTTTTTACTTAGTATGTCATTCTGCGTCACTTTTTTATCCAACACTTGCTTTCCAAATTTGTATACGATAAGTGCTATCGCTAACCACAGCTCGACTCTTATTTCGTCCATTGTCAACAAAATTGTATGTTCCGGAAGCAAAAACCACTTGCACAAAACGAACGAAATCGCTGTTCCAACCACTGCTAAGCAGAACTCATATTTCGGTGAATATAATTCTTTCTGCTCTGATATTACGCATATCAAAATAAGTCTGTAAAGATAATAAGAAACAGTATAAATCATCAGTCTTTCATTTGCTATATCGGGAAAATACTTCTGTGCCAACAAATACAAGAATACCAATATAACATTCGGCATAAAAATATTCATCAGTATATTTGTTGTCATTGGTAAATTTCTATCATCAGAAAACTTGAGCGTTGTATACTTACGTTCAAAAAATCCAATACGATTTGACATACCGCCTGCCCACGCTATTATGTACTGCGTCAGAATTGCAGTTATAATTAGTATTACATAGCCCATTATATTTTTCCTCCTACTTATCCGCTTAACCTGATGGTTAGCGACTTTTTTATATAATTTCCCTGATTGTTGTATCAGTTGCACACAAAGTTTATATATTCCCTTTCGTTACAGCTTTCCTCTTAATTTCTCTGACCAGTTCATAAACCGTAGTTGCAGGAAACATCTCTGATGGCAACTGTTTTCCGCCCTTTATGCACTGTTCATACTTTTCTTTCGCCAGTTTCAGTGCTTTGTCTTCATTGCCAGACTCACAGAGTCTTCCGTACAATTCAGCATCGGATTTAGAATAAACCCGACCTGTTCTTGTTTTATACAACTCTGCGAACTTTGAACAGCACACCCACGATTCCTGAATCGCAGGCATACTGTCAAAATAAGCATACATCCATATTTCAAAGCACGGATTTGACCATCCCACTTTGATTCCTGCTTTCTCCGCATCTCTGACAATCTGGTCGAAATTCTGAACCTGATCTCTGTCAAAAACAATCCATGGAATTCTATATTGTGCTTCATAGGCGGTCATTTCCAGACACTTTTGAATCAAATTTTGTGTCTTGGTTTCAACAACCTTGATAACCAGTTTTTCCTTCACTTCTTCAGGCAGGCTATCATGAAGACCAGTAAAGTAACAACGTTCCGTTGCTTCGGTATCTGTCACCACCAGGTAGTATCCCATTTTTGGAACTCGTTTTGCCGTTTGCTGACTGCGTGGCTTTCTGCTTCCGGTTCTATCCTTTCGAGCCATTCAACATTCCTCCTCCAGAAACTGTATCGTTTTCAAAGATGGGATTGCTCCGTATTTACCGAGCAGGTAATTTTTCTCATAACTCTCATCTTTCCGTATCCGGACTCCTGTTTCGTCCACAAAATCCGCAAGAGAATATAACGTTGAAACTCCTGCATCATCCTTTTCTGTAAACCAAATCTCATCTCGCCGCAAAAGTTGATTTGATAATTGCCATGTATCATGTGTTGTAAAAATCAACTGCGCGTGATTACGATTTGTATCTGGATTAAGAAATGTCAAAATAATATTTCTCACTAACAATGGGTGTAATCTGGCGTTTAGTTCATCTACGAAAAATACGCCTCCACTATTCAGCACACGTTCCAAGTCGGGGTATAAAGCAAACATTTTCAGCGTTCCTGCCGACTCTTCTGACAATGGTATTTTTGCCATTTCATCAGAGCCTCTCTTTTGATGCAGAGCATCAATCATGTATCTTTCATCTTTTGCATCGTCCTGCTGTGGAATCTTTGTAACTTCAAATCCTTTGATTGTTTCGTCAAATGATGCAAAGTAGTCAACTACTTTCTCCCTCACACTTTCATCATTAACAAAACCTTTTGGAAGAAGTCTTGACATAAATAAGTTTGTCACTGCATTTCCAAAGTCAGCAAATTCGTTATTTAGGAACCAATCCCTGACCAGTTTGCATTTTGCAATCTTAAGCTTAGCTCCAAGAGATACGATCAAAACTTGTTTTTCTAATGCTACTTCAATATTCCTCCTGTTTGTTTTCGAAATTCCTGAAAGATCCAGCGTTTCCTTGTCTCGATAAAAAATAGTAGAATACTTTCTGGCAGTGCGAGCTTTATAATTCAGCCGCTCTTCAGTAACGCCATCTTCGCCGATGCAGAACCCATAATTGTATGACTTTTCTGTCTTATCACCCGGAACTGTAAAATAAACTTCAAAACTCGTGTCGCCTTTTTCAGAAGACACATCAAACAGGAATGGGTGCGGTCTTACATCTTCAAATCTTCTATCATCATCACCATATTTAAAAGAATCAACAACATATTTGCTCATATACTCAAAGGCACAATACACATTGGATTTTCCGCTTGCATTTGCTCCATATATTGCTGCAACCGGTAATATTTTTTCATCACCAACAGTCACGACTCTCTCTGAAAACTCAGTCATTTTTGCCGCAGACAAATCTAAAGTTGTATCATCTCGGAATGAATTAAAATTCTTAAAGTTGAATTGTATAAGCATAATGCCACCATCCTCCTTAATCATTGTAATACCATTATACTCATTTTTTCTTAAAAGTCAACACTCTAATGAGATTTTTTCTCACTTAAATGTGTTTTTATAAATGTGAGCTGATTACTTCACCAATTATCGCCCACATACACTTCTAACCATATCGGCAAAAAATTAAAAATTTGCCGATGTGGTTAGTGTTACTCACTATTACCTTCCTTAAAATACCTCTCCCAAGTCCTCTTAACCATCCTGACCTCATCCCTCTCCCACTTCCTGAGATTACCGGAAGATGTGCCAAGGCGGGTGTCGTGCTCTTCATAGATGCAAAACCATCAACGGCGCGACTTCAATCCGTCCTGTTATATTTGAAGCAAGTATGTAACCATGGTCTCTTACATACCAAAAAGGCTTCCAAATCGAGCCGAAAATATGATTCTGATAGTCATTTTCAGATATTGATTCCGTTATGTACTGATAGCATTTTCAATGCACCTCGCCCCGAACGCAGCAAACCTGTTTCCTTTGCTCGGGTCGAACGAGTTCACCGCCTTGATGAGCCCGACCGTGCCGATGGAAATCAGCTCCTCCTGCTCGTCGCCGGTGACGTAGTACTTCTTCACGATGTGCGCCACGAGCCGGAGATTGTGGAGGATTAAGGCATCCCGGGCGGCGGTGTCTCCCTCCGCAAAAGCCTTGAAAAGCTGCTCCTCCTCAGCAGGGCTCAAAGGCTTCGGAAACGAGCTTTTGTCCTCGATGTGGAGAGCGAACCAGAGCAGCCGGCTGAAAATATTTGAGAGTATTCTTAAAAACATGCAATCACCCCGTTAAGTATATTCGGGCGGGGTGGGGTTGATGAGGGGCGGAGGGTACAAAAAGAGCGACGGGGTCGCTCTTGGATATTGATATGTTTAGTTCAGGTCGATAGGCGGGAACTTTCAGGTGTCTATCCGTTCTATTTCTGTCAAAGATTTATTTCTATACGATAAATCGTCACGTACAGTAAATCCTTGTTTTTCCCAAAAAGCATTCCCAACTTCATTTCTATTGAAAACAACCAATGCAACTTTTATGATTCCCAACTCATACAACGCTTTTGTAACCGTATCCACTAACTCCTTGCCAACGCCTTTTCTTCTGCAAGCAGGCAGCACAGACGTGTGATAAATATATCCTCGTCTGCCATCATGACCAGCCATTATAGCACCTATAATCTGCCCTCGTTCTGTAGCCACAAAACAAGTTTCTGGATTTCTTTTCAAAAAAGTTTCTATTCCTTTCCTCGAATCATCTATGTTATTTAACCCCATACCTTTACAGGACATCCACAATTCATATACCGCAGAATAATCATCCATAACCATTTTTCGTATTTCCATAAAGCCACCCATTTCCGATTTGTACTCGTGTATGACAATCAGTATAGCATATCAGAATAGGAAAAGCAAGGCGTTGTCTGCCGCTTCCTCGCCAAGGTGCATAGCAATGTACTGCCGGCACATTTCAATCTGGTTCTCGATGGACTCTCCCCTTCCCGGTAAACTTGGACTTTCGGGAGTAGATGACGTATTGCTTCTTTTCGACTTGTTTCATGATGGCACCTCATTGTTAAAATGTTTGAACCCATTATAACATGAAGAGCCACATTTGTAAAGATGATTGTTGCAGATTTTGTTGAAATTTAAGAAGATTTTCCCAGCGGAGCCAAGCCGCAAGCATCTAAAGCTTCAGATGTCGGATTTACTGTCGGAATAAAGGTCGATTTTTGCGATTTTTCCCCTCTCGTCTCGAACCCACTTGTGGAACGAGCCGCCTATGAGGTCGAAGTCCTGATTGACCGCAC
>JAJQHJ010000041.1:6976-8676 GCA_021199795.1 Oscillospiraceae bacterium | reverse complement strand
TCCCGGTAATCCTTGACTGCCTGCAATATAATGGCGTTCGCCAATTTTTCATATGGTTCCATACACCTACCTCCGAATTGGATTTTTTATCCCTCGGATTGACTATGATTTTCTCAGGTTTGCTTTTACGGCATCTATCAGCGCCGACTGGGTACGCTCTTTCTGCAGGAGGGCTTTCATGATTCGCTCGTCAATGGTATCGTCCGTGATGATGTGCTGGACAACAACAGTCTGCGATTTCTGCCCCTGCCGATAAAGCCTCGCAACAGTCTGCTGGTATAATTCCAGACTCCAGGTGATGCCGAACCAGCAGAGAGTGGAGCCGCCGGACTGCAAATTCAGTCCGTGCCCGGCAGAGGCGGGGTGGATTAATGCGACAGGGATTTCTCCGCTGTTCCATCTGCGGATGCTGGCATCGGAGTCCAGTCTGGCAAAGTCAATCTTTTTCAGCCGCAGCCGTTCTTCGATTCGGTCAAGGTCATGCTTATACCAGTAAGCCACCAGGAGCGGCCTGCCGTTCATGCTCTCGATAATGTCCTCCAATGCGTCCAGCTTTCGGCTGTGGATACGCTCCACATTTCCGTCATCCGTATAGACTGCACCGTTTGCCATCTGGCAGAGCTTGCCGGAAAGCACTCCTGCATTTGCCGCAGTGACCTCACCGTTTTTCAGTTCCGCAGTCAGGTCTTCGCACATATTGTCGTATAGAATCCGTTCACCCGGCTCCATGTATACCCGCCACTCGCTGTTTACCAATTCCGGCATTTTCAGATGGTCAGCCGCATTCATGGAAATGGTGATGTCGGATATTTTGTCGTATATCTGCTGTTCCGCACCCGGCAGCAGCTTATAGGAATACACAACCTGTCCGTTGGTACGGTCAGGACGGAAATATGCCGTGCGGTATTTTGTAATAAACCGCCCCAGCCGCTGTCCCATATCAAGGACTTTGTACTCGGCGAACAGATCCATCAGTCCGTTGCCGGACGGGGTACCTGTCAGACCGACGACCCTCTTTGCCCTCGGCCGCACCTGCATCAGGCTTTTGAACCGCTTGCTGTTCCAGTTTTTGAAGGACGAAAGCTCGTCCACCACAATGGCATCGAACTCGAATGGAACATGAGCGACCATCCACTGGACATTTTCCCGGTTGATGATATAGATGTCCGCATCCTTCTCGAATGCCGCCAGCCGCTCCTTTTCCGTACCGACCGCCACGGAATAGCGGATGTCCTTTAGGTGATCCCATTTTTCGATTTCCTGCGGCCAGGTGTTCCTTGCCACACGGAGCGGCGCAATCACCAGGACACGGCTGATTTCAAAATAATCAAACAGCAGGTCGCTTAACGCAGTCAGCGTGATTGCCGTTTTGCCAAGTCCCATGTCCAGGAGAACTGCTGCAATCGGGTGGCTTTCGATGTAGTCGATGGCATACTGCTGGTAATCATGAGGTATGAACTTCATGCGTCACCGCCCCCAATCTCGGAAAGTATGTGTGGGATTTGATTTTCATCATCCAGGACAAAGACCCGGAAGCCCAACTCCATCAATAGCCGTATCCGTGCGTTCTGCAGCGGGCGGGGTTTTCTGCCTGGTGCCTTGACTTCCACAAAGCCGCACCTCCCATCCGGCAATAAGACCAGACGGTCGGGCATCCCATCAAAGCCCGGACTTACGAACTTGGGTGCAATTCCGCCTTT
>JAJQHJ010000041.1:0-6876 GCA_021199795.1 Oscillospiraceae bacterium | reverse complement strand
GTATAAAAATCTGTGGTGCTTCGGGTGAACTCGCCCATCTGGGCGCAGTAATTGCGGTAGGTGTTATACACCTCGCCGGACTTCGCTTCATAGGACGGGTCGACCTCGCAGCAGTCGTCCAGGAAATGCTGGAGCCAGTCGTTGTTGTCCTTGTATTTCTGGATGGCCTCCTGCACGATTTTCGGCTGGACGATTTTATAATCGTTGGCGATTACCCGCCTTGCACCCTCGATAATCCAGGTAAGCACGGCACCTCCGGCAGTCCTGAAAAGATGGTCAGCGTAATTCTTTACATCCGCTTTGCCCTCGATTTTCGCGTTGAAGGGGATGACGATAAGCCGCCGCCATGTCCCTTTGTCGATTGCACCGACCCTTGGCAGATGGTTGGTATACAGCACCAGCGTATGAGTAGGCACATAGGAGAACGGCGCCTTGTATTTTTTCTCCGCATAAATCTCATCCGTGGAGCAGAGCTGCTTGACATTGGATGTGTTCAGGCGCATTCCTTCCTCCAGCTCGGCGGCAATAATAAGCCGTCTGCCTTTGGCCTCGGCAAGCTCCGGCTTGACGTTGCGCTTGCATCCGACCGTCAGTGTGTCCGCTGACATATTGCCGGAGTAGCTTCCCAGCACACGGGCTATCGTGTTCCAGAAGGTGGACTTGCCGTTTCTGCCCTCTCCGTATGCGATAACAAGGGCTTCAATGTAGACTTTGCCGATGGCGGCAAGCCCCACGATTTCCTGCACATAGCGTACAAGGTCGGTATCCCCCTGGAAGAAGGTGTCCAGCGCATCCAGCCAGATGTCCATGCCGTCTGTGGATGGGTCGACAGCGGTCTGCTTTGTGATATAGTCTGCCGCCCTATGTTCCTGCACAGTTCCTGTTTTCAGATTGCAGGTTCCCGACGGCATATTCAGCAGGAACTCATCGGCATCCAGGGTGCGCTGTTCAATCTGTATCATCGGACGGGCTTCCTTCAGCGCCGCCGAGATGTATTTGGTATCCCTGCGCCGGATGGCATATTTCCGATAGGTTTCTGCGCGTTCATATTTGTCGAAAGCCCTCTGCTGGGTTTCATTGAACGCCGCCATTGCTTTCTTTGGACCCATCGCCGCCAGCATTGCCCATGCGCCGTTTTTCGACAGTTCCTGCATACAGCGTTCGATTTCGGTTTCCGCTTCTTCAAGCTGTCTGGCAGTAAGCTCCTGTGCAATGCCCTGGGCATTGGGCTGGGACTCTTCCCAGAACGAACCGTTGTACACGAGGTAATCCGTGGAAGGGGAATAGCGGAGCCTGTCCTCATATTCACGGGACAGCACGATGGCCTGTCCGACATCCGAGAAATCCTCCGGCATCAGCTGGAAGTCCTGGTTATACTGCTCCGGCGGGATGTATCCTTCCTGCGCCGACACTTTCGCTCCGAACTTGACTGCGCTTGCCCAGATAGCCGAAAGCTCCGCATCCTCCAGCGGAGGAGTACATTTTTCTGCTTCCTTCAGAAACTGCCTGTGAGCTTCCTCTGTATTTCCCAGCCGCTTGATGATCCGTCCCGCATAGTGCGACATGGTGCTGTTGCGTGAGCCTTCCGATATCCTGGACTGCGCCGCATCCCAGTCCGCAAAGGCTCCGTCCGTAAAATAGGCGTCAATTTTCTTATCGCCCTCATATACCTCGACCTCTGCATCCCTGACACCGAAGAGAAATCTGGCGCTGTCTTTTGCCCCTCCGTCAAAATATGGGAACTCGGCAAGCACCCGCTCTTTCAGTTCACGGTAGGCTTCCGAATCCGTTATCTCACTGCAGGGAAAATATACATGGAACCTCGGTCTTGGGCTGTGGCTGCCTTTCTGCTTCATATTGCTTTTGCTGTATACAGCTATCATCCCCACGCCGGGGAATGCCATCGCCGCATCAAATGGCGTGACCCACTCCGCCGGGTCATCCGAGTGGTCATTGTCACAGTCCATCGGCAGGCAGTCTGCTTTGATAAAATTCTGTACACTGCGGTAGTTCTGCCTGTACGCCGCGCATACATGGTCGAATGCCGCCGCCCGCTTCATCGTATCTGCATCCGTCACCGCTACGGCGTTGGGATACACGCAGTTGGATGAGCTGCCCACCGTTGCGGCATCATAAATCGTCATCTGCATTCCGCTTCCTCCTTAAAATCATCCGTGAAATAACGGATTTTCATATTTTTCTTTTTTGCCTTTGCAATTTCACGCTGCATCCCGTCTGACACTTCACTGCCGAATACCCACAGCTGTTCGCACTTGCCCAGCAGCACCATGTCCATAAACAGCGCCAGCTCCCGCTCCGTCTTTTCCGATAAGAACTGCGGAAACAGCAGATGCGGCGCAATGGGGATAGCACCCATATCCACAGCAAATCGGCTGCAGCGTCTTGCCCGTTCCGTGTTATATTCCGTATCCCCTGAAAAAGGGGAGCAGATATACACGAGCGGCCGATACTTCCTGTCATTCTTCAATGCTTCATAGGGCGTTGGGTCGTAATACCCCTCTGCATTGAACTTCCCGATATCCACCGGCTTTCACCTCCGTCCTTTTTTGAGCAGGCAGTGCCCCTCTACTTCTGAAAGGACAGAAGTCCAAGATTTCAGCGGACGGAAACAGGGCTTTTTACAAAATCCGCATCCTTTCCATATAAATGCAGACCGCAGCTATAAATTTTTTTGAAAATCACCGCTAAAAAGAGCCGCCTTTGTCCTTTCAGAAGTGAGAGGAACAGGGCGGCTGAAATTTTATCCGCTGAAAAATCCGTTTTGTGTCCTTTCAGAGATAGAGGGACATGAAGTCACTCGGAAACGGAGGTGCTGCAGATGCAGGAAAACACAGAGACAACCAGAGACAGACAGCTTGACGAAGAGCTTTCCGATGTGCTGATCGCCATCAGCGTAGTCGCAAAGCGTCTGGCAAAGAAGCTGCAGGAAGGAGGAGAACCTGATGGGCAGGATGAGCGAACTGGATGCGCAGATTAAGGAACTGCGGACCTGTGGTGAAACCATTATCGGTATCGCCGACGCGCTGACCGAAATGTTTACATCCCAGGCGGAGGAGAAAGATTCTCCGAAGGAAAAGCCGAAAACGCCGTCATTTGAAGATGTGCGGCACCGCATGACGCTGATTGCGCAGGCCGGATTTTCAGCGGAGGTCAAAGCCCTCATCACCAAGTACGGAGCGAAAAAGCTGTCGGACATCGACCCTTCGCAATATGAAGGGCTGCTGAAGGAAGCGGATGCGCTCGGAAAGCCGGAGGATGGAAACGATGGCTAAGCATTCCTTACTTTCGGCTTCCGCAAGCCACAGGTGGCTGAACTGTCCGCCGTCAGCAAGGCTCTGCGAGGAGTATGAGGACAAGCCCAGCGAGTATGCGCAGGAGGGCACGGACTGTCATGAGCTTTGCGCCTATAAGGTATTAAAGGCTCTCGGCAGGAGCGCAAAAGACCCTACGGAGAACCTGACCTACTACAATTCCGAAATGGAGGACTGCGCCGAAGGGTACTGCTCCTTTGTTATGGAACAGGTCGAAAAAGCAAAAGAACGCTGCGCTGACCCGCTCGTGCTGGTGGAACAGCGGCTTGACTATTCACGCTATGTGGGTATCGAGGGCAGTTTCGGCACAGGCGACTGCGTCATCGTTTCGGACGGTCTGCTTCACATTATCGACTACAAGCACGGTCTTGGCGTCCTGGTGTCAGCGGAAAAGAACAGCCAGCTTTCATGCTATGCGCTGGGTGCGCTTGACCTGTTCGACGGCATCTACGATATTTCGGAGGTCAGCCTTACCATTTACCAGCCCCGAAGGGAGAACGTCAGCACATACACCATGAGCAGGGACGAGCTTCTTGGCTGGGCGGAAAATGTGCTTTCTCCGACCGCCAAGCTGGCATATGAGGGCAAGGGCGAATTTAAGGCAGGTGACCACTGCCGTTTCTGCAAGGCAAAGGCGAACTGCAGGAAACGTGCGGAGTACAATCTGGAGCTTGCCAGGTACGATTTTGAGATGCCCGCCGCTCTGAGCGATGAAGAGGTAGCATCCATCCTTACCAAAGCAGACGAGCTTGTCGCCTGGGCGGGTGATGTCAGGGATTACGCCCTGCAGAAAGCCCTGTCCGGCACGAAGTTTACAGGCTTTAAGGTAGTTGAAGGCCGCTCCAACAGGAAGTACACCGATGAAGATGCCGCCGCTAAAGCGGTATCGGATGCCGGGTACAGTCCGTATGAACAGAAGCTGCTTGGCATCACGGCAATGAGCCAGATGCTCGGCAAAAAGAAATTTGAAGAACTGCTCGGCGGTCTTGTCTATAAGCCGCCCGGCAAACTGGCGCTCGTCCCGGAAAGCGATAAGCGCCCGGCAATGAACACAGCCATAAACGATTTCAAAGAAAATTAAGGAGGAAAATTATCATGGCAAAGATTGTAAACAAGACGAAGGTTATCACCGGTCCCCGTACACGCTGGAGCTACGCAAATGTGTGGGACCCGAAGAGCATCAACGGCGGCACGCCCAAGTACAGCGTGAGCCTGATCATCCCGAAGTCCGACAAAAAGACCGTGGATGCCATCAAGGCGGCTATCCAGGCAGCCTACGAGGAGGGCGAGTCCAAGCTGAAGGGCAACGGCAAGTCCGTACCCGCACTCTCGGTCATCAAGACCCCACTGCGTGACGGCGATGCGGAGCGCCCCGATGATCCCGTGTATGCGAATGCGTACTTCATCAATGCGAACTCCGCCACCGCTCCCGGCATTGTGGATGCCGACCTGAACCCCATCCTGGAGCGTTCCGAGGTTTACTCCGGCGTATACGGCAGGGCAAGCATCAACCTCTATGCTTTCAACAGCAACGGAAATCGCGGCATCGCCTGCGGGCTGAATAATTTACAGAAGATTTCCGACGGAGACCCGCTGGGAGGCAAGAGCCGTGCGGAGGATGACTTCTCCACTGAGGACGATGACGATTTCCTTTCGTAATCCTGAATGAACAGACAAACCATGCCGGCGGCAGTTCTGCTGCCGTCGGCGACAAAATTCGACAGAACAGTCAATGCGGCAGCATCGGTTCCGTTCGGGAAGGAGGTCAGCATGGAAAAGATGGCAATGAGCGTTCGTGAGATGTCTTTACGGATGGGCATCAGCCTGCCGAAAGCATATGAGCTTGTAAAAGAGCCTGGGTTTCCTACCATTCGTGTGGGAACTCGAATCATTATCCCGACGGAGCCGTTCAAAGAGTGGCTTGCCGCCGAGTCCAACAGAGAAAATAAGCAGCGAGGTGAATGACAATGACAGAATTTATGGAAATGGCAAAACAGGCGGACATCCTTATCGTTTTCTTTTCCTTCTGCGCCATCGTGTGTGCCGGGTGGGGATACCTCATCGCAGAGATTATCTTCGGCATCTATGACAGCTTGAAGTCCTGGCGGAAAAAGCGCAGGGAAAAGAAGGCACAGGCAGACAAAGAATAATATCAGCGGGCGGCAGGCGGCAGATAAGCTGTCCTGCCGTCCTGTTTTTAAGGTGGTGGCAATATGGCAATAAAAACACTTTCCATCGATCTCGAAACCTATTCCGATGTCGATTTGAAGAAATGCGGCGTATACAAATATGCCGAATCCCCTAATTTTGAAATCCTCCTCTTCGGTGTATCCGTTGACGGCGGAGATGTCATCGTGTATGACCTGGTTTCCGGCGATACCATCCCGGAGGAAATCTTAAAGGCTCTCTCCGATGATTCCGTCACCAAATGGGCATACAATGCATCCTTTGAGCGGATATGTCTGTCCGTCTGGCTGCGCCGGAACCATCCGCAGTATTTCTCATCGTACAGCATTGATGAGGATACGGTCGGAAATTACCTTGACCCCTGCGCATGGAGATGCTCACTTGTATGGGGAGCATATATGGGACTGCCGCTTTCCCTGGAGGGAATCGGCGCAGTTCTGAAGCTCGGCAATCAGAAAATGACAGAAGGCAAAGCCCTCATCCGTTATTTCTGTGTCCCATGCAAGCCGACAAAAGCAAACGGCGGCAGGACCCGGAATCTGCCGGAGCATGACCCCATAAAGTGGTCGACCTTCATCGCCTATAACAAACGGGACGTTGAAGTGGAAATGGCAATACAGCAGAAGCTGTCTAAATTCCCGGTGCCGGATTTTTTGTGGGATGAGTATCACCTCGACCAGGAAATCAATGACCGCGGGATACAGCTTGATATGGTGCTGGTCAACCAGGCGATTGCGATTGACGAACGTTCCAGAGAGGAACTGTCCGCCAAAATGAAGGAACTGACATCCCTCGAAAATCCGAACTCCGTCCAGCAGATGAAGGAATGGCTCACGGCACATGGTCTGGAAGTAGACTCCCTTGACAAAAAGGCAGTGAAGGAGCTTTTGAAAACGGCACCGCCGAAGCTCGCCGAGGTACTGGAACTGCGCCGCCAGCTTGCGAAGTCATCCGTGAAAAAATATCAGGCGATGCAGAATGCGGTATGTGCGGACGGGCGTGCAAGAGGGATGTTCCAGTTTTACGGTGCAAACCGCAGCGGCCGCTGGGCGGGCAGGCTGATCCAGCTTCAGAACCTTCCGCAGAACCACATGGCACATTTGGAGGATGCCAGGAATCTTGTCCGCTCCGGCGATTACAGTATGCTGTCCATTCTGTATGACTCTGTGCCGGAAGTCCTGTCAGAGCTTATCCGCACGGCTTTCGTTCCGAAAGAGGGATACAAATTCATCGTGGCAGACTTCTCCGCCATCGAAGCCCGTGTACTGTCCTTCCTGGCAGATGAAAGCTGGCGCATAAAGGTATTTGAAAATAACGGTGACATCTACTGTGCCAGCGCATCGGCAATGTTCCATGT
>JAJQHJ010000038.1 GCA_021199795.1 Oscillospiraceae bacterium | reverse complement strand
CCCGAGCGAACTTGATTATTATATCATGTCCTCTTCGGTTTGTCAAGCCCTTTTTTAAAACTTTTTTTGAAATTTTTTCGGGAGCCTGATTCAGGGCATTTTTTCTGCCCGTGAGGTTTCCCTTGCGGACAGTGATAATAATATACCACATGTCGGGAGCATTGTCAAGGGGTATTTTACAAAAAATTCGAGGAAATTTTTAGCCGGATTTTGCCTCTGTAATACCTATATTAAAATCGACACATTTTTCGGCTTTCTGCTGCTTTTTGCATACCGCTTTCTCCCAAGGTGCAAAAAAGGAAGCCCGGTTAAAGGCTTCCTCTTTGAGTCGATATTATCTGATGGCGTCCTTGGTCTTGGCAGCCTTACCAACTCTGTCTCTGAGGTAATAGAGCTTAGCTCTTCTGACCTTAGCGAGTCTGACGACTTCAACCTTTTCAACGACCGGAGAATGGAGAGGAAATACTCTCTCAACGCCACAACCATGGGAAAGTCTGCGGACTGTGAAAGTCTCACTGATTCCACCGTGCTTGCGAGCGATTACAGTTCCTTCAAAGACCTGAATTCTCGACTTGTCACCCTCCTGGATTCTGACGTGTACTCTTACAGTATCACCGACAGAAAACTGAGGAACCTCTGATTTCATGCTCGACTGAGCGATTGTTTTTAAAGCGTCCACTTTAAAACTCCTCCTGTTAATTTCAGACATTCATACACTTCTATCAACGATTTCCGTTGCCTGGCGAAGTCAGAGGACTATCCGCTTTAATGTCATGTTATAAAACCGGCATTAACCCCCATTTGTGCCCGGAAAGCACAACGGATTCAAATGCTTAAATATTATATCACATTAGGCGAACCGTTTCAATAGTAAGATTCGTAAAAATCACGTTCTGAGAATCTGCGATATATGTGCAACTTGCACAACATCTTGTCTACACTTCCCTGTCTATAAGTTCAGAAGCGATTATTACGAACAATGTCATAAGCTGAGATATTGAAATACCTGTCGGTGTGGTCAGAGCTGTTGCGAAAAAGGCAACGATAATCACTGATATCGTCACTAAGGATACTAGATTAAGCAGCTTCTCACTGTTCGGGAACATGAGCTGGAGTATCATGCCACCGTCGAAATAGCTCACGGGCATGAGATTGAAAAGTGCGATTACAAGGTTTATCGGGTCTCGTAAAATCAGTGCAAATGCGAAGTTTGTCAGACAGCCGGCTAAATAGATGAGAAGCCTTGCCGGTTTGCCAAGCTCTTCAGTATCAGCTGAAATGCCGATTCCTCCGCCATAAAAGCGGATGGCAGTGACTCTTGCTCCAAACAATTTCATCGCCAATAGATGTCCGAGTTCGTGAACGAAGCAAAAGAAAAGGCAAGTGCCGGTTACGCCGTTTGGTTCAAGAAAGCTCACGGCAGTAACCAGCAGGAAGCCAAAACCTATTCGTAAGTCTGTTTTCAGAATTCTGAGTGTTAGCATACTGAATTCTATTATCGGTTTTCAAGAAAAATGTCCCCTGATGCTATCAGAGGACAAATTAATCTAACAGCCGGATTCTTTCTTGATTCCGAATATAGCCCTCAGAATGCCTCTTATCGGCTTTGACGGCTTGACTATTACAACTTTCATGCTGTTCCCTCCTACTATGTATTTCTACATAGTATTCGTTTTCAAGGAAAATTGCTAACGCTTCTGCCTGTCCTTGAGCTCCCACGGCTTTATCAGGGAGGCTTCACGGTACATTTCGCAGTAGCTTTTGTGGCGACTCTCTGAGATTTTGCCGTTCCTGACAGCTTCTAAAATCGCACAACCGTTCTCTTTTGTGTGGGAGCAATCTTGGAAGCGGCACTCGCCGAGGTAATCCTGAAACTCCGGGAAGCAGTCTGCAAGCTCCTCTTTGAATATAGTGTCGTACTTGCCAGTCTCAAAGGTCGAGAAACCGGGGGTGTCTGCTATGTAGCCGCCGCAATCAAGCTCAAAAATATCAACTCGCCTGGTGGTGTGCTTGCCTCTGCCTAGGCTTTTACTTATCTCGGCTGTTGCAAGACCCAGCTTGGGACAGATATTATTAATAGTAGAGGATTTTCCTGAACCAGAATTGCCGCAGAATGCAGAGAACTTGCCCCGAAGAGCCTCTTTTACCTTATCACAGCCCTCGCCGGTTTCGTTATTTACCTCAAAAACAGGATAGACCCCCTGATATATCTTCACATAATCATCGGCAGGCTGTTTGTCTGTCTTCGTGAAGACGATTACAGAATCTATTCCCTTATACTGAGCAACTGCCGAAAACTTGTCAAGCATCAGAAGATTCGGTGGCGGCTCACAGGTCGACATTATGAAGACCATCTGATCGAGATTTGCAAGCGGCGGTCTTATAATCTCGTTTTTACGAGGCTTGATTTCTGTGATAAGCGGCTCGGTGCTTTCAAGTATTTCAACGGTTACTTTGTCGCCACAGCAAGGAGAGATATTCCTTTGGCGGAATATTCCCTTTGCCTTGCATGTGTAAATTTCGCCATCAAGTGTTGCAACCTTATAGCCCGTGCCGAACGCACTGATTATAACTCCATCCAGTATCATCAGGAATCAATAATTGAGAACGCAGTCGTCCAGTAGTTCGTGCGGTAATAGGTTCCGGTATCGAAATCAATTTCGTACTCAGCGAATGTCATCTGGAGTCCTGTTCTCGGGCTCTTTGCCATGACATATATAGTCATCGAGCCCTCACCGGTCAGAGATATCGATAATGTTCCGCCAGCGTACTCTGCGCCGTTCATCGATATGGTATTTGTCAGTGCTTCACCGTTTGCACTGTTGTAGACGGTTACATAATAGGTATTTGTCGCCTTAGCCGGAATGTCGATGTTGAGAATGACCGTATTTCCGGAAGCTGTGGTATCATCGGTGTCATCATCAGTGGTTCCGCCGTCGATGATTATTCCGGGATATGTGGTGGTTGTGGAATCATCATCGGTGATTTCCTCTTCAGCAACATCAACTTCCTCTTCCTCGGTAACCGTTCCGTCAGAAACATAAATTGTGACTGTTGTGTTTCTTGTTACCGTCTCGCCGGACTCAACGCTCTGGTCAATAACAGTTCCCGCTTCCTCACTCGACTCTACATACTGTGTCTTTGCGACGAGGTAGTTGTCTTCAAGAAGACTCTGCGCCTCAGAAACTGTCAATCCAACAAGCGATGGTACGGTGGTATCCTCAACGGACGGACCGATACTTACGTAAACCTTGACAGTTGTGCCCTCCTCAACTGTTGAGTAGGCTACAGGGTCGGTCTTGACGACATATCCTGAGGAAATATCGTCGCTTTCTATCTCAACTCTCTGGACTGTCAGTGATTCACCGGTGAGTGCAGCATATGCCGACGAATAGTGGTAGTTGACTACATCAGGGATAGTGACGGTTCTTGTACCTTTACTTACAGTTACCTTGATTGCGTCACCAACCTTAACGATTCTGCCCTCAGCCTTTTCCTGCTCCATTATAATACCAGACTCATATTCAGAGCTATATTCCTCTGAAGCTACAAGCTGAATTTCCGGATACAAAGACCTTGCTTCATAGAAGTTCAGTCCTATCAGGTTCGGCATAGTATAGTCATTTGATGATGAAGCGGTCGTCTGGAATGCACCCAGGATAACATTCGCCATAAAGAGTGTTGAAACTATTATGGCTGTTACCGTCATTGCTGCAAGAATCGGGAGGATATAGTTGTGACGGGGACGCTCGTCCTCATCGTCGTCATCATCCTCATCTGGAATCTCCTCAGGTTCCTCCAGCTCAGGCTCAGGCTGCGGCTTTTCCTTTTTGACCTTAGGCTTTGAAGCACGCTTCTTTGTGACAGAGGTCTTAAGTCCATCCAGGATCCCCGACTGCTGTTCCGGCTTCTTGACCGGTTCATCGAAATAGCCGAAAGTGACACTCTGATCATTTTTGAATGCCTCGATATCCCGAATCATTTCGGATGCAGACTGATATCTCTTTGTCGGATCCTTTTCCATAGCCCGAAGAATTATCTCTTCAAGACCTTTATAGATATTTGAATTATACTCGGACGGTCTTACCGGCTCTTCGTTCATGTGCTTCAAGGCTACTGCGACGGGAGTTTCGCCGTCGAAAGGCTTTCTGCCTGTGAGCATTTCATACATCATGACGCCCACAGAATAGATATCTCCACGCTCGTCTGTTCTTTCGCCTCTTGCCTGTTCGGGGGAGACATAGTGGACAGAACCCATGGTACGCTCAGTATTAGTTCCTGCATTCTGACGCGAGAAGCACGCAATTCCGAAGTCCATCACCTTGATGGTACCATCAGCCAGGAGCATTACGTTCTGAGGCTTTATGTCGCGATGAATGATTCCCCTGTCGTGGGCAAGCTGCAGAGCTCTTAAAATCTGGATAGTATAGTGAACACATTCGCGCCACTGGAGCATACCCTTTTGCTCGATGCATTCTTTCAAAGTGATGCCGTTGATATACTCCATTACGATATACTGTAGGTCATGCTCATAACCGACATCGAATATCTTTACTATATTGGGATGAGAAAGAACGGCAATGGCTCTGCTCTCATTTCTGAAATATCTGACGAATTCCTCGTTCTCGGAGAATTCCCGCTTAAGTATCTTTACGGCAACGGTTCTGTTTTCCATTATGTCTACGCCCTTGTAGACATCAGACATTCCGCCAACGCCGATAAGCTCAGTAATCTGGTATCTTCCATCAAGCTTCAGACCGATGAATTTATCCATTCAAAACCTGCTCCTTTCCTTTTAAACCGATATGAGTACGGCAGTTATGTTATCCTTGCCGCCCCGGGAGTTTGCCGCGTCGATGAGCTCGTTGACGGCGTGTTCTATAGGCTGTTTATAAGAAATTTCGTATATCTGCTCATTTGTGAGGTGGTTTGTCAAGCCGTCAGTGCAGATGAGTATATACTCACCGCCGGTGAGATCTATCTCAAAATAGTCCGGCTCGACCGTTTTCTCCACTCCCACAGCACGTGTGATGACGTTTTTCATCTTGTGACTTTTCATCTCTTCCTCACTTATCATTCCGTTTGAGTAGAGATATTCGACAATCGTGTGGTCATTTGTTATCTGGGTTATTCCCTTATTATCCATGAGATATGCCCTTGAATCGCCGACACTCGTTATACTTAAGAGATTCTTATGTACCAGTGCAGCAACACATGTGGTTCCCATTCCGGCATCGTGAACATCTTCGAGGCTCTTATTGTAGACAATTGAGTTTGCCGCCTCAACCGAGGTTATGAGAAGCGACTTGACACTCTTTGGCTCCATATCTGGTCTATAGCTCAGCTGAACCCGCTCATAAACGGCGTTTGAAGTCATTTCACTGGCAAGACCGCCGGACGCCGCACCGCCCATACCGTCACAGACAACAGAAAAGACGGTTTCATCATTGATAGCACATATCCTGAACTTATCCTGATTTTCTTCCCTGAGTTTTCCTATATCAGTTTTCCCTGCTGCAAACACATTATCACCTCCAGCCTTTATATTTCGTATTCCCGCCTGAGCTGTCCACAGGCGGCATCTATATCCGCGCCTAACGTTCTTCGCACCGTTGCATTTACTCCAAGCCCCAATAGCTTTTTGCAGAAGCTTTCGGCAGCAGCCCGGGACGAGTGATAGTCGCGTTCCTTGATTTTGTTTACAGGTATTATATTTATATGCGACGGCATTCCGCTTACCAGCTTAGCAAGTGCTTTTGCGTCATCCATAGTGTCGTTGGTGCCGTCTATAAGGGCATATTCAAATGATATTCTTCGCCCGGTTTTTGCAAAATAGTCTCTGCACGCTTTCATCAGCTCATCGATATGGTATCGCTTGTTGACCGGCATGAGCTCACTTCTCTTTTCATCGGTTGTCGCATGAAGTGAGATTGAAAGGGTAAGCCCAAAATCAAGCCCCGAAAGCTCGTAAATCTTGTCCACAAGCCCACAGGTTGATAGGGAAACGTGCCTAAGGCTCATGTTGGTGCCCTTTTCGCTTGACAAAAGCTCCAGAAACCGAACAACGTTGTCAAAGTTATCAAGCGGCTCGCCGATGCCCATCAGGACTATGCTTGAGACCTTTCGCCCGGAAATTCTTTCGGCTTCATAAAGCTGCAATAAAATTTCGGAGGGCTTTAAGCTTCTTTTGAAACCGGCTATGGTTGAAGCACAGAATCTGCAGCCCATCTTGCAACCGACCTGAGTTGAGACACAGAGAGAATCACCGTGCTCATAGCTCATCAGGACTGTTTCGATGTGGTTTCCGTCAGAAAGCTCGAATAGAAACTTCTCGGTTTCATCTAAAGAGGATTTCAGGTTTCTCACGCATGTGAGCTTTTCGATATAGAATTCATTTGAAAGCTTTTCCCTTAGCGAAAGCGAAAGGTTTGTCATTTCTGAAAAGTCAGTTACGCGCTTTTTGTGTAGCCATTCATAAATCTGAGACGCCCGGAAGCTCTTTTCGCCGAGGGCTTTCATCTTTTCCGAAAGCTCGTCAAAACTCAATGATAGTATATCGGTCAAGATTTTCATCCTATTCTTAAGAATTTTGCCATGAAGAATCCGTCGCCGCCAAATTGGCAGGTTGCAGGAGTTATTGTCGCCTTGTAGTCGTCAAATTGGGATAGCTTACAGCCCTCGAAGTAAGGGTTTTCCCGGAGGAATCTTTCGGCTATATTGTCGTTTTCATTTCGATTCAGAGTACAGGTCGAATAGACCAGCGTTCCTCCAGGCTTCACATACTGTGAAGATGTTTTCAGGATTTCATACTGGACTATCGGAAACTGACCCAGGTCGTCTTCGCTGGCATAGTTATACTTGATTTCCGGCTTGCGACCGATTACTCCCAAGCCAGAACACGGGACATCGCAGAGGACTCTGTCAGCCATAGGTAATTCACTATTATAGACCTTTGCGTTATTTTTGGATGCTGAGATAATTCCAAGGTTCAGCCTTTTTGCTCCCTCTGTTATAAGTTTTGCCCTATTCTCATGAAGATCAAACGCAAGAATTCTGCCTCTGTCATTCATAATTTCAGCTGTTGTGAAAGCCTTTCCACCAGGAGCGGAGCATACGTCAAGGACAGTTTCGCCCTCCTTGGCTCCAAGCTCATAAGCGCACAGCTGACAGGAGGCGTCCTGGACATGGAACATGCCTTTTTTATATGTAGAAAGCTTTTCAGCGGAGCCACAGTTTTTGAGGTCATAGCAACCAGGAATAACCCCGTTTGGGACGGCTTCTATTCCGTCTATTTCAAGTTCGGAAAGAATGTCTTTGGTTTCAAATTTACAGGTATTAAAACGAACAGTCGTCGGCGGTCTTCCAAGGGAGGATTTCAGGATCGAAAGTGCGATTTCCTCACCATAATCACGAAGCCACATGTCCACAAGCCACTCGGGGCAGGAATAGTTCAGGGACAAGCTATTGTCAGGAAGCTTTTTGCCGTCGCGGATGAAGCTGCGAAGAACTGCATTTACGAATCCGGATGCCGACCTATTATTGATCTTTGCAAGCTTGACGCTCTCATCTACCGTGGCACTGTCGGGAACTGAGTCCATATAGAGAAGCTGATAGATTCCCATACGGAGGATTTCTCTTATCTCGAGATTAAGCCTGTCTACAGGTCTGTTGGAGTACTTTCCAATCACGGCGTCAAGGGTGATTCGCCTTTCAATAACGCCGTAATAAAGTGCGGAAATAAAACGGCGGTCAATGTCGGATAGGTCACGATTCTTTGATAAGGTATTGTCAAGGGCTAACCCGGAAAAGCTCGAATTCTTTTCTACTTTAACAAGTAGTCCCAAACAAATCTCTCTCGGTGTCTGCATTTATATTTCTACTTTCGTTAGTTTTTATCTTCGTCTTGAACCCCTGCCGCCGACTATCAGGAAAAGTCTCAGGATTGTAGCGAGGGTTGAAACCAGTGATGCAACATAAGTCATTGCGGCAGCTGAAAGAACCTTTTTCGCCATCGGAAGCTCATTCTGAGTTAAAATTGCTTCGCTCTCAAGAGTGTGAAGAGCACGGTTACTTGCATTGAATTCAACTGGCAATGTTACAGCCTGGAACACTGCCATCAGGCAATATAGGAAAATGCCAAACATGGCGATGTAGTAGTTTCCGAATATGAGTCCGACTGCCAGGACAATGAAGCCAAATGTTGAGCCGATATTGGTGACAGGCACCAGCATTGAGCGGATTCTTATCGGGGTGTAATCCTGTGCATATTGTACTGCATGACCGCATTCGTGCGCCGCAATTCCGATTGCAGCTACTGATGTGGACGCATAGGTTGTGTCGGAAAGTGAGACCACTCCTGTTTTCGGGTTATAATTATCGGTCATGTTGCCAGCAATGTGGACAACCTGGATATTATATAGACCGTTGTGGTCGAGGATTCTTCTTGCTACCTCCGCACCAGTAATACCACGGGCATTTCTCACCTCAGAATACTTCCTGACGGTGGAGTTTACTTTGAACTGAGCGTAAAGCCCAAACAGAAGTGCTGGGAGAAGCACTATCATATATGAAAAATTGTAGCCGTAATAGTAGTAAGGCATTATAAATCCTTTCTATGATGGGTTTGATGCGAGCTTGGTTCCCTTTTTTACCGGTCTGCCTCTTAAGTAGTCGGAAACGTTCATACGCTTTGAGCCCTCAGCCTGGATTTCTGTGAATCTGACTGAGCCCGAGCCACATGAGACGGTGAAATCATGTTCGTCTATTATTGTTCCCGGTTCGGAATTTGTCTTTTCTGTAGTTACAAGCTCGCTTCTGTATACTTTCAGGCGTTTGCCGTCGAGATAGCAGCAGGCTCCGGGAGAATCGGACAGACCCAGGATTTTATGATGAACCTCGGCTGCTTTGAGACTGAAATCAATTCCGCACATGTCCTTTGTGAGCATTGGAGCATAGGAGGCATTCTCCTCATTCTGCTTAACCGGAGTGATTTCGCCAGCCACAAGCCCATCTATTGTTTTTATCAGGAGCGATGCTCCGACATAGGAAAGGCGGTCGTAGAGCTCCAATGCAGTCTCGTTTTCTTTGACAGCTACCTTTTCACTCAGCAGCATGTCGCCTGTGTCGAGACCCTCTGCCATCTGCATGGTGGTTATTCCGCCGAATTCGTCGCCATTAAGAACTGTCCACTGAATCGGTGCAGCTCCTCTGTATTTTGGTAGAAGTGAACCGTGGACATTGATGCAGCCGTACTTCGGGAGATCCAGTATCTCAACCGGCAGAATCTTGCCGTAAGCCGCTACGACTATCATGTCGGGATTCAGGTCTTTTAGAATTGGAAGATATGCTTCCGCCTCTTTCTTAAGGGAATTCGGCTGGTATACGGGAATATTGTGCGCAAGTGCATACTCCTTAACCGGAGAAAAAGCTATCTTGTTTCCCCTGCCCTTTGGCTTATCGGTCTGGGTGAAAACTGCGGAAACCGTGTGACCATTCTTGAGCAAAGCTTCAAGCGATGGAATTGCAAAGGTGGGCGTTCCCATGAAAACTATATTCAAGGTGAATTATTCCTCCTCGGGTTCTTCGTAGATCTCTTCTATATTCTGTGGGAGCGTTACGCCGTCAAGATGGTCCAGTTCATGGCAAACGCATCTTGCGAGCAGGTCGCTTACCTCTTTTTCATACCATTCGCCGTGGCGATCCTGAGCTTTAAATCTGACGGTTTTCGGTCTTGTAACATATCCTGCAATGTCGGGATATGACAGACATGCCTCAACTCCACGCTGAGTCTCCTCCGAACGATAGGTTATCTCGGGATTTACAAGTTCAAAAAGTCCCTCACCGGTATCTATGACCACTGTACGCCTTATTATGCCCACTTGTGGAGCTGCAAGTCCTACTCCCTCAGCTTTGTACATGGTATCTTTCATATCGTCCAAGAGATCCCAGAGACGCTGGTCGAATTTTTCTACCGGCTTGCAGGTTTTCAGGAGTACCGGGTCGCCGTCTAATACTATTTTTCTGAGTGCCAAGTGGCATTCCTCCTATGTTTTATCAGTCGCCATTTATGTCGGCGTAGACTTTTACATTTGAAAAGCTTTTATTTTTATATGTTTCCCTGAGAAGCTCTGCCATGTAGGCTCTAAAAGCATTTGAGAGCCGACATTTTATTGTCAGCGCATACTTGTATTTGCCGCCTATTCTTCCGTAGCCGGATTTTGCAGGTCCTAAAACCCGAAGCGGAAACTTCTTATCGACGGTTTCAAGATTGTGACGCATCATCGAGACGAATTCGTTTGCAGCTCTCAGAGCGTCTGACTCTATTGTTGAAGAGAACGAAACTGTGCAGATGTCGCAGAAAGGAGGATAGATGAGCTCTTTTCTCAGCGATACCTCCTGCTCATAGAAGCCTTTATAGTCCTGCTCCGAGGCAAGCTTGATTATATGGTGGTCGGGGAAGAATGTCTGTATGTAGGCAACTGCTTCCGAATCTCCCCTGCCGCCTCTGCCGCAGACCTGAGTTAAAAGCGAAAACGTTCTCTCATAGCTGCGATAATCTCCAGCGTTGAGGGAATTATCAAGTGAGATTACCCCGACGGTTGTTACGTTCGGAAAATCCAAGCCCTTTGCTATCATCTGGGTGCCAAGCATTATGTCGTACTTGCCGGCTTCAAAATCCGCAAACTTTTCTTCATAGGCGTATCTTGAATAGGTGGTGTCGGCATCCATTCTAAGAATTCTGGCATCTGGAAAAGCATTCGCAAGCTCTTCTTCGAGCCTTTGTGTTCCCAAGCCTGTGAGCCTTACCCTATTGCTTCCACATTCAGGACATTTGCCGTTAAAGGTGGCGTAGTAGCCGCAATAATGGCAGATGAGCTTGCCGCTTGATTTATGATAAGTAAGCGGAACCTGACAACGAGGACATTTGACAGCCGTTCTGCAATCAAGGCAGGTGGCGTTGGTGTTGAAGCCACGGCGATTCAGAAGAAGTATCGTCTGCTTGCCCTTTTTCGTTTCCTCCGAGATTCTTCTGACCATGTCGGAACAGAATATGCCAGAGTTTCCCTCCTCAGCTTCAGTGAGCATATCGGCAACAACTACCTGCGGGAGCTTTGAACCGCTGTAACGGTGGTTCAATTCAAATAAGTGATATCTTCCACTTTTTGCATAGTAGTAGCTTTCGAGGGACGGGGTCGCGGACGCCATGAGAAGAAGTGCATTATGGTTGCCGCATCTTTTGATTGCGACATCACGGGCATGATATCTTGGCGAGGCGTCGGATTTATAGCTGCTCTCGCCCTCTTCGTCCATTATTATGAGCCCGATATTCGGCATAGGCGCGAAAACCGCGCTTCTGGTTCCGATTACAATCCTGGCATCGCCGCGGGAAATGCGCTTGAATTCGTCCATTCTCTGTCCCAAAGACAGGCTCGAATGAACGACCGCTACTGTATCTCCAAAATAGGCACAGAATTTTGAAACCATCTGCGGTGTAAGCGAGATTTCGGGGAGAAGCAGCATACAGCCCTTTCCGGACTTTATCGTTCTTTCTATGAGCTTTATAAATACTGCGGTTTTGCCGCTTCCTGTTACTCCGTGCAGAAGTGCACCGGCTGGCTTGCCCTCATCTAGTAGCTTTGAAATACCGTCATAGACTTCCTTTTGCTCGTCCGAAAGGACTACGCTATCTAAAGAAAGCTTCTTATCAGTTATGTTCTTTGGAGTCCTCAAAGACTCGTATCTGTATTCTTCAAGGATGCCTTTTTTCAGCATCGAAGTGATTATTGTCTGAGTGACGCTTAAAATATAGCAGAGCTCTTTTATGGAAGCTGAATCGTTCTCCTCAAGGAAATCGACTACAAGCTGCTGCTTCTGTGTGAAAGCTTTGCCGTCAGACTGATAGTCGGGAGCCAGTCTGACCATCCGAACAGTTTCATCGCCCACGCGACGCTTGAACTCATCCTCTTCTTCGAGTACGCCTTTATCAAGAAGCGAGCTTATCAGCAGCTCCTTGCCATCCAAAATCCTGTCGAACTCTTTCTGGGATTGTGCGCCCAGAAGAGCCTGGTAGAGCTTATCCTCTTCATCGGTAAGGCTTACATCCGGCTTATGGTTTGAAAGAGTGTAGACGCTTCTGCGGACAACGGTGTAGCCTGCCGGGACTATAGTCCGGTAAGCTTCAAAGTAAGTACAAAAGGTGTGCTCCTTTAACCAGAAAACCAGGTTAAGAAGCTCGTCGTTTATAAGAGGCTCGCGGTCGATGAGGCTGGTTATCGGCTTGATGACTGCATCCTCGGTCAGCTCCTTCTCATAGACACGTGTAACAAGACCTATGCGCCTTGTGTTCGCCCTGCCGAATGGCACCAGAACCCTCATTCCGGGACGTAGTGTCTCAACAAGCAGGTCTGGATAGCGATAGGTGTACTCATTGTCATAGCCATAATCGGCTCCGGAAAGCACTACCTTTGCCGCATGGACTGATGCCCCATTCATCTCTTGAGAGTTTTCTTGAGGGACGGGTCTTCTATCAGTCTGTATTCGCCGTTTGCGAACTGGTCGACGGCAGTCTTGACCGGCTTTACGTCGATTACTTCCTTATTTTCGTAAGCATCGTCGAGAATTTCTCTTGCACGCTTTGCAACTGCAATTACGAGAGAATATACACTCTCACCGTTCTTTAAAATCTGTGAACTTGATGGTCTTAACATTTTGCTAATACTCCTTTTATGAGATCTTGATTTATCTTTGTAAGGCTTTTGGAAGCTGTCATTATCTGATACAGAGTATCAACTGCTTCCGAAATGTCGTCATTTACGAATACATAGTCGTAGTTTTCTGCCATGGCTATTTCCCTTGCCGCCTCATGAACTCTGCCAGCAATTACCTCTTCGGTTTCGGAATGCCTGTTTTCAAGGCGAGACCTGAGCTCTTCAATCGACGGAGGGAGCATGAATATCATCACAGCTTCGGGATAGGACTCTTTCACCATCATCGCACCCTTGGTCTCTATCTCAAGGATTACGTCGATGCCGTTATCAAGGCACTCGAAAACCTTTTCCTTGGGTGTTCCATAGGAATTGCCGCAGAAAGTTGCGTGCTCAAGCATTCCGCCGGTCTCGACAAGCTCGTCAAAGCGTTCTCTCGAAACAAAATAATAATGAGTTCCGTCTATCTCGCCATCTCTTGGCGCACGGGTCGTCGCCGAGACGGAATACTTTAAGTTCGGCAGACGCTTTCTTATCTCTGTAAGCACTGTTCCCTTTCCGCAGCCTGACGGTGCGGAGAAAACATATAAGACTCCCTTATTCATCCATATTATCCCCTTTATCTGTACCCAAAATATATTCAGCTGTCCTCGATGAGAGTATGACATGGTCGCTGACGGTGATTATGACCGACTTGTTCTTCTTGCCGAATGTGCAGTCGATAAGCGAGCCACGGTCTTTAGCCTCCTGAATGATTCTCTTTATCGGAGAAGTGTCGGGGGATGCCACCGCTACAATCTTATCTGTCGAGACGTAGCAGGAATATCCGATGTCAACTACATTCATGGTTTACTCTCCTATTCGATATTCTGAATCTGCTCTCTTATTTTTTCGACCGCACTCTTGAGCTCAACAACAATTTTTGTTATAGCAAGGTCGGAGCACTTTGAGCCGGTTGTATTGATTTCGCGGTTTATTTCCTGAACAAGGAAGTCAAGCTTCTTGCCTATCGGCTCTTTCTCATCCAGAAGCTCTCTGAACGCGGTGATATGACTGTGGAGGCGGACTGTCTCCTCGTCAACTGCTGTTTTGTCGGCAAATATCGCTGTTTCAGTCAGGATCCTTGCCTCGTCAACATTCTTGCCGTCCAAAAGATCCTGAAGCTTCTGATAGAGCCTCGACTGATACTCTTCCGTGACCGTTGGAGAACGCTTTTCTATTTCGCAGACCATCGACTCGATGAGGTCAAGCTTTGCTAGGATATCAGTTTTCAGGCGTGCACCCTCAGCCTCCCTCATTGCTACAAAGCCGGCTAATGCTTCAGAAGCAGTTTCAGAAACCTCCTGCCATATTTCAGCTTCGTCAGCCTCCTGCTTCGTCACTGTGAATATATCGGGAATTCTGAAAAGCTGAGAAAGGGTAAGGTCGTCGCGGAGCTCTAGGTCTGTTCCTGCTTTGCGAAGCGCATTGATATAGTTTCGTGCAAGCTCAGTATTGACATCAACACTGATATCAGAACCGTCAGTTGTGACTATCGTTATGTAGGTTTCAACCTTGCCTCGGTTGATTTCGGTAGCGTAAAGGGCTTTCAGCTTGTCCTCGATGAAAGCGTATTGCCTCGGATATTTCGCTGAAAATTCAAAGAATCTGTGGTTGACTGCTCTTAATTCTACGGTTATCTCACGGTTTCCAAAAACTTTTTTTGACCTGCCGTAGCCAGTCATGCTTCTCGGCATTGCGTTTACCTCTTTTCGTTATTCTAAAGTAGACAGACTACTCTAAATTACTATCTATGTTATTATAGCACCTTTTACCGTTTAGTGCAAGGTCTTGAACGCGAAATTAGATTACATTTTGGAAACACGTGATTGCATTACACGGGTTTTTATGCTACAATTAGGGTATCGAAATAAAGGGAGGAAAACTAAGTTGCCATTATCTTTAGTTGCACAGGAATACAAGAACAAATTCATAGAGATCTACAAAACAAATATCAAGCGTGAGGGCTCTGACAAGCTTCTCGAATATCTCCAGTCGAAAAACTGCGATTTCTTCTCAGCTCCGGCTTCAACACGGTTTCATAATTCCTTTGAGGGAGGGCTCTGCGAGCACTCTATCAACGTTTATGAGTGCCTGAAATCCTATCTTGAGACTGACAGAGCTAAGAATGATTTCGGGTTGCAGTTCTCGGATGAATCGATTGCCATTGTCGCACTTTTGCACGATGTCTGCAAGACCAACACCTATGTTGTCAGCTTCAGAAACGTCAAAAACGACAATACAGGAGTGTGGGAGAAAAAGCCATATTATGACTACAACGACACTCTGCCCTATGGTCACGGTGAGAAATCTGTTTACATAGTTTCCGGATTCATGAAGCTCACCCGGGACGAAGCTATGGCTATAAGATGGCACATGGGATTCTCGATGGGTGAAGACACAAGACTTGTTGGAAATGCTCTTAGAGATTACCCTCTGGCGCAGGCTCTCAATATAGCTGACGCTGAGGCGACAAACTTCATTGAAGAAAAGCGGAACAAGTCGAAATAAAAACAGCGGAGTGATTGCCACTCCGCTTTTGTTTTATAGGATTATCTGTCTCCCCAGTGAACGACGGTTGTCATTCCAGGACCGACATGGGCTCCGATTACCGGTCCTATGTCAGTGATTCCGATGGTTGAATTCGGATAGAGCTGCTTCAGCTCATCACGGATTTCCTCAGCGGCAGCCAGATTGTCGGCATGACCGATGAGGATGAATGTGCCGAGGTCGGGTCGAATCGACTTCTTGACATCCTCTATGAGAGCGGCAGTTGCCTGCTTTCTTCCACGAGGCTTGGCTATCGTCTGGAGCTTGCCATCGTCGTCAAGTGTAAGAAGCGGCTTTACCTGAAGAACTGTGCCCATTGCGGCAGTTGCGCCGGAAACTCTTCCGCCACGCTTCAGGTGCTCGAAAGTGTCGACGGTGAACCAGTGGCAGACGTGATACTTATGCTCCTCTATCCAATTGAGGAGCTCGTCCATGCTCAAACCGGTTCTCATTTCCTTTATTGCTTCATAAAGGAGGAAGCCCTGACCGAGGGATGCGTCAAACGGGTCGACTATCTCAATTCTTCTGTCGGGGTACTGCTCGAGAAGATTCCTTGCTGCAACTCTCGAAGAGTTCAGGGTCTGCGAAAGACCGGATGTGAGACCTATGTAGATGATATCATTGCCAGCCTGAAGCTCGGGCTCGAAATACTCTTCATAAACTTCCGGATTGATCTGGGACGTGGATGCGAAAAGTCCGGAGCGGAGCTTCTGATAGAATTCCTCGATGGTTATAGTTCCATCGCCCGAATAACTATAAACATAGCCCTCATCGCCGACTGTGATATTCATAGGGACAAAAGTGACTTCGGAGAGTTCCTCAATCATCTCTTTGGTTATATCACAGGTGACGTCTGAAAATACTTTATAACTCTGTGCCATTGTTTCCTCCTTGATTAGAATTTAAGGCTCTTTGGTGTTCTTGCGTATGGGATGACGTCACGAATATTTGCGACGCCGGTTATATACATAAGGATTCTTTCAAGTCCAAGACCGAAGCCGGAGTGAACCACCCCGCCGTATTTACGAAGATCCAGGTACCACTCAAGGGTGCTTCTGTCCATATGCATGTCTTCCATCTTCTTGACAAGTACATCATAGTTCTCCTCACGCTGGGAACCGCCCATCAGTTCGCCTACTCCAGGTGCAAGCAGGTCACAAGCGGCAACTGTCTTGCCATCAGGATTGAGCTTCATATAGAACGCCTTGATGTCTTTCGGAAAGTCGATAAGGAATACAGGTCCCTTTGCAACCTGATCACAGAGGTAAACCTCGTGTTCCTTGAAGAAGTCCATTCCCCACTCAACGGGGTTCTCAAACTTGACAGGTGCATTCTTGAGGTAGTCGACAGCCTCTGTATAGGTGATGACCTTGAAGTCGGAATTCATGACATGCTCAAGCTTATCTATAAGATCGTGCTTTTCGGAAACAAAATCATTCAGGAACTTCATTTCGTCGGGGCAGCTTTCGAGAACATCCTTGATGATATACTTGACGAGAGCCTCCATGACAGCCATGTCACCATTAAGATCGCAGAAAGCCATTTCAGGCTCGATCATCCAGAATTCGTTCAGGTGATAAGGGGTGTTGGAGTTTTCAGCGCGGAAAGTGGGTCCGAAAGTGTAGACCTTGCCAAGAGCCAGCGCGAACGGCTCAACATGGAGCTGACCGGAAACTGTCAGGCAGGCATGTTTGCCGAAGAAATCGTTCTGATAGTCGCCATCTTCACGGGTTGTGACTGTGAATGTCTCGCCTGCACCCTCGGCGTCGTTGCCGGTGATGAGAGGCGTGTGGATATAGCTGAAACCGTTCTCGCGGAAGAACTGGTGAATCGACTGAGAGACGATTGAGCGAACCTTGAAGACTGCCATAAAAGTATTGGTTCTGGGTCTTAAATGCGGAATCTCTCTTAAGAATTCAAGGCTATGACGCTTCTTCTGTAGAGGATAACTCGAATCACAAGCTCCGAGAAGTGTGATTTCGCTTGCATTTATCTCAAAAGGCTGCTTAGCCTCGGGAGTATGGATAAGCTTTCCGGTTACGCTTATGGCACAGCCGGTCAGGAGCTTTGAAATTTCGGCATAGTTTTCTAGCTTCTCAGCCTCATAGACAACCTGGCAATTGGTGAAGCAGGAGCCATCGTTGAGAGCGATGAAGCCGATATTGTTATTCGAGCGATTGGTTCTCATCCAGCCCTCGACAGTCACGGTTGCGCCATCGGCGGCATCCTCATTCGGCAAAAGCCCTTTCACACTCTTATATATCTCGTCAATCAGAAGTTTTGGCGTGGCATTTGACATGGCATACGTCCCCTTTATTAAAATTGTGCTCTGTTAATGATAAACCTTTTCAGGTGGATTGTCAAGGGACAAGGCGTATTTTTTGGAAAAGTAAGCTGTATGGGGCGGATATCATCCGCCCGGGATCTGACACCGATACAACAACGGCGGATGATACAGCCCCTACAAAGAAAAAGACCGCAAGCCGAAGCCTACGGTCTTAATCTATGACAGAAAAGTGATTATCTTCTCTTAGAGCTTACTACTGCGATGCCAGCGATTGCCATCGGAACGAGAGCAAGTGCTACACCGGTAGACGGAGAAGCAGCGGTAGTGGTCTCTTCCTCAGCGGAATCATCAGCAACATCAGTAGCCTCAACGGTCTCCTCTGCCTCATCGTCAGCAGAAGTGTCCTCAGCAGCATCAGCAGAAGCGGAAACGAGAACAACACTAGTAGGAACTGCATAATCAGCCCACCAGTTAAGGACGACACCATCAGCAACATCATAACCAGCTTCAGTGAATGCAGCTGCGATATCGGTAAGTGCAAAAGCAACATAGCCGTCTTCGTTAATGTTAATGCTTACGACATTATTCCAGCCGGAATCATTGAGAGCAGCTGCACCCCAATCATTGTGATCAGAATCATTAGCGGTGAAGTAAACGTAGAGATAGAGGCTCTCGTCAGTGAAATCTACACCGTTAAGGATGGTGATGGTTCCGGAAGCAGTCATTTCCTGGGTAGCAACTGTGGTGTCAGCAAAAGCAACGACGCTCAGGGAGAGAACCATTACAAGTGCGACAGCGATTGATAAGAATTTCTTCATTTCAAATCCTCCAAAATATATTTTGGTTTAAAACCTCTTCTATCATACCACTGTATCTTGAGTTTGTCAACTGGAAAAACGAAATTTAAGCGTAAAGATTTGTCAAGGATTATGCGAGAATTTTAAAAAGTTTTTTGAGGGGTAACTGCGGTTCAGGTGGCGGATTTTCTCTTTCTGTACTCTTCAACCATAGCCATCGCCTCTTCAACGGTGAGTTTAGGCTTTCCGTTAACCGTTCCATCTTCCTCAAGCTGTTTAAGGAAAGCCATTGCGTTTTCTTCACCGAGGGCATTTACCAAAACCTCATAGCCTACGCCCATAAGCTCTATCGGGTCGTTGTAATTCACTTCAATCATAAATTTCACCTCCGAAAATAGTGAAATCAGCCCGCTTTCTGGGCTCTGTTCGCCATAATTCTTGCTATGACTTCTTCGCGAGACGGCTCAGGTTTTTCATACTTCTCTTTGGTGTAATCGCCGGAACGGTACCAAAACTGTTGCATAAAGCGAACAGAATTATCAACTCCAAGAGCTTCTCTCAAGGCAGCATGACCAGCGATTCGTACATTTACGTCATTATTAACATTCACTCGTACCATCAAATATCTCCTCCATTCATATACTGAAAAATAAAACTCCTTGGATTCATGACTTTTACTTTTAAATCTATTCTTGATGCCATCTTTATAAGTTTATAGTCTGTTGTCAGCATAACTGCTGCGCAAGCTTCTTCAGCAGATGCAATGTGTAAGCTGTCGTACATACGAATATTCGACCGCTCCTGAATCTGAATTGAACGTAAATTTATGCTATCGCTAAGCCCTATTATTTCATCAACATTGTAGTAATCGCTAAGAACCTTTTTCCTTTTGACAGGGTCACTTATGCAACTAATCTCATCATTCAATGCTTCACTGCCTGCGATTGATATAAATCCAAATTCATGCATACAATATATAGCCGAAATCGCGTCAACTTCTGCTATTACCTGTTTTTGATCTGAAATATCGTATCTGCGACAGTAACAGCAACAATCCAAATATACTTTCACCATTCCACCGCCTATAGTTTGTATAGGTTCCCGCTTGGTAGTATTATATCACAAAATTCAAACCTTTGCAATAGCAATATAAAGAAAAAGACCGCAAGCGGATGCTCACGGTCTTAATCAGTTAATGTTGTGAGATTATCTTCTCTTAGAAGAAACTACAGCGATGCCAGCGATTGCCATCGGAACGAGAGCAAGTGCAACACCGGTGTCAGGAGAAGATGAAGATGAAGAAGAGGAAGAAGACTCAGTGGTCTCAGTGGTCTCTTCAGTAGCATCGGAAGCATCCTCAGCCTCTTCAGTGGTCTCTTCAGAAGTCTCTTCAGTGGTCTCTTCCTCAGCAGAAGAAGTAGAAGTAGCATATTCAGAGATTACAACTGAAACGCTGGAAACCTTGTAAGCACCATCATCAGAGCTATTGATGATCATGGTAACGCCGCCCTCAGAATTGAAGCCGCCGTCGATCAAAGCCTGTGCAACAGTAGCACCATCCCACATAACGGTTACGCCATCATCGTAAACGCAGTCGATGATACCGGAATCGGGCTCGTCAGCATCGGTGTGTCCAGCAGTGCCAAGAACAACCCACTGATAGCCAGTTGATTCAACAGTGCCACTCCACCAGGAGTCGAGAATGTTGAACTTCTCATAGCCGCCGTCAGCGAACGAAATGTGAGTCTCAGTGTCTCTGGTAACGCAGAGGCAAGCACCCTCAGTCTGAAGAGCTTCGATGAGCTCAGGCATGGTGATCTCGTCGAGAGTGTAATCATTCCAGTTGCCGTTTGACCAGAACATGGTGGTCTCACTAACGAGAGCATCATCAGCAAATGCGCAGACAGACACGGAAAGAACCATGACTACTGCCAAAGCGATTGACAAAAATTTCTTCATTTGAATTCCTCCAAAATATATTTTGGTGTAAAACCACATATATGATAACACCAAAAGGCGGATTTGTCAATCATATTTCCCACTTTTTTTGAGAAAAGTTTTGTGAAAACTTTTGTAAAGGCGGGAGGAGTGTTAATTTTTGAAACAGAGATTGGAATTATGACGATTTCGCTTGAGCCAGGTCTATGAGGCTCCAATAGGCGGATTTTAGTTTGTAATCCTCATCAATCAGCAAAGGGTGATTGGTTCTGCCGGAGACGGGGTAGCTGTTGAGCCAGGTTGAACCGTCATTATAGCCCCACATGACTACTGAGTCGAGATAGCCGGCTTCGGAGAATTCGATGAACATTTCAAAGATATCTGAATAAAGGCTATCAAACATTTCTACGAACTCATCAGTCAGCTCCACTTCGGTTGATTGGTCGCTCCAGGAGAAACAGCTGAGGTCGAGCTCGGTTATTTCGATGACGAAATCGGGGTCGATTTCTTTCAGTTTCATGAGGATTTCAACGTTATTTTTGCAGGTCTCGACGTCGAAATCGATGTCAATATGCATCTGCAAGCCTATGCCGTCAATCGGGATGCCCTCTTCGAGCATACTCTTGACCATCATGTACATGGTGATGGTGCGGTCTTCCGACCATTCAAGGTTGTAGTCGTTGATGATGAGCCGGGCGTCGGGATCGGCTTCATGAGCTGTGGTGAAAGCGATTTCTATGTAGTCATACTTGTCGCCGTCGCCGTCATAGTCGCCGATGATCTGATACCACATTGAATCACGGAGTCCGCCGTTGTCGCCGAGGGTTTCATTAACAACGTCCCAGACGTCGACTTCGCCCTTATAGTGGCTGACTATTGTCGTGATGTGCTCTTTCATGCGTTCGACAAGAACATCTGCCGAAACGGTATTGCCGTCATCGTCATAGAAGAACCAGTCGGGGCACTGGGAGTGCCATACGAGAACATGTCCACGGACAGTTTTGTCATATTCATTTGCGAATTCGACCAGCTTGTCCAGGGCATCGAAGTTGTAGACATCTTCCGACGGGTGCATAGCGTCCGGCTTCGACTCGTTTTCAAGGGTGAAAACGTTGTACTGCTTGATGAGAATTTCCATTTCCTCTGAGCCCTCTACCAGGTCGCTGGTGTTCATGGCTGTTCCTACCTTGAACCACTGCGAAAAGGCTTCGTAGAGAGACGGTGCGTCCTCGTCATAGGCGTACAGGTCAGGATGAGAAGTGCTTCCGCAGGAGGTCAAAGCCGTTACCGATATGGCAAACGCTATGACTGCGGAAAGTATTCTTTTCGGTTTCATTATAATGTTCCTCCGTATATCTTGATCAGATGGTGCCTCCCGCGGCGTAATAGTCCATGAGAAGCTCGGTGACTTCATAATATATCTCAATTCCCTCTTCAACCTCGTTGAACTTGAGGTTTGCATCTGTCAGTGCTTCCGAGACTGCCTGAACGGTTTCGGTCGGGATTATTTCCTTATCCTCGTTCTCCTCCCAATAGGTGGACTTGAACGAATAAAGGTCGTAGTCCCAGGCTTCTGATGGGACATTGGCGATGGCTTCACGGAAAGCGTCTTCATATGAGGTGCCGATCAGTTCCTTGGCGTCGGAATAGAGATAATAGAACGCATCTAAGAGACCGCTATAGCGGACGGCGGCAGAGTCACTGTTAAAGCAGGCGACCATTGCAACAAAGCTGGCTTCATCCTCCTGGATTATGCCCTTGAGGTGGGCAAGCTCATGGCAGATGGTTGCGGGCTTGGAGATATCCTGAGGATCGCGGTTGTATGTGGCTTCGAATGCAAACGGGATATACAAGCCGATAATGCTCTCCTGGGACATGAAGAACGAGAAGAAGATGCCTTTCGGGTTAGGATAATAACCGGAAAGCTGGGAATAGTCCTCGGAAATAGCTTGCAAGGCTTCCTTGCACTCGTCAATGTAGTCATCGTCGAGCTCTATGTAGCCGTCTTCTCCCCTGTCAAATTCTGTGTAGAGTTCTGCCAAGCCGTCGGCTACTGCACCTATTGTTTCTATCAAAAGCTCTTCGGTGTGTTCCGTTTCCTCAAAATAGCGTTCCGAGAACGGTGTGCACTGGTACATAACGAAGCAGTTCAGGGTTTCGGTCATGAGGACATACGCCACTATCCATGCAACAAACCGGAGAGAAAAGTGGCTGACCTTTGAAGTGAGCTTCTTATCCTTGCGCTTCACTATCATGAAGATAATGAAGACCGGCAATCCGATAATGACGAGAAGCACGGCGAGTGCTATCATAACCTCGCCCACAGAGAACGGGAAAAGTCCTGAAAGCCAGATGAACGGAGTTGAGATTATGGGGTAAATTTTCTGGACATAGAAATCAGAGATAGTGACCGACAGCCGGGCGATTATGTTGAACAGAATCGCCAGGACAAAAACGGCTATGAGGGCAATGTCGGACTTTTTGAGTTTACGGTTTTTCATCAGTCCATCTTCTTATCAACGTTGATGACGAAATAGTATTGTGTGGGGTCGTGTGCCTCAAGATACTTCTCCGTCAAAAGGGTTTCGATGCGGGTTAAGTCATAGTGTTCTCCGAACGGCTCTACAATGTCAAATAAAATATTGGTGTGGGTGGGTCCGGCAACTATCCTGAAATCGTGGATTCCAAGGTCGCTTCCGAATTCATCGTGAAGAGCTTCTATAGTGATGTCATGTAGTTTTGCCCTGAGTGGGTCTTTCATGTCGACCGGATCCATATGGATTGTCAGGAGAATTCCGAGCTTCTCGTTTGCCTCGCGCTCGATGGTGTCGATCATGTCGTGAAGTAAGAAGATGTCCTGCGAAGCGTCGACCTCTACATGCAAGGATGCATAGCACTTCCCTGCTCCGTAGCTATGGATGATGAGGTCGTGGTAGCCGACAATGTTTTCCCTGCCGGAAACAAGCGAGTAGATAGATTCGACCAGCTTCTCATCAGGATGCTCGCCAAGCATCGGGCTGATGACCTCGGAAAGGGTTCTCACAGCGGAGATTATCACGAAAACTGAGATTATGAGTCCGAACCAACCGTCGAGGTTGACCTTGAATACCTGCATGACCGCCATACTGAGAATTACAGAACCGGTTGTTATGATATCGTTTCTTGAATCGACCGCATCAGCTTTCAGGGCATCGGAGTCTATGGCTTTCGAGAAGTCGAGGTATGTAAAGTACTGCCAGAGCTTGACAACAACAGCTGCTACCAGGATTACGTAGGTTACAACGCTGATTTCAAGCTCAGTCGGTGTGATTATCTTGTCAATAGAGCTCTTTGCAAAGAGGACTCCGACACAGAGAACCAAAAGTGCCACAATGAGGGCGGTTATCTCCTCGTATCTTGCATGACCGTAAGGGTGATCCTTGTCGGCGGGGCGGCTTGAGAGCTTGAAACCAATCATAGTGAGCACTGATGAGCACGCATCGGACAGATTGTTTACAGCATCTGCAATGACAGTGATACTGTGCGACATGAGACCCACCAGGAGCTTGAAGAGGAAGAGAACTACATTTGTCAGCAGTCCGAAAACTCCGGCGACGGTGCCATATCTTATCCGCACTTCCGGGTCGGATGTATTTTGATAGTCCTTGATAAAAAGCCTTTTTAGCAATAAAATCACCCTTTGTGATGTTTAAGCCTGCTCGTCGAGAGTAAGCTCATATGCGGGCAGGAATTCATCGAGAAACATGTCAGCCTCGGGAATTGCCATAGCCCTGATTGATTCGATTGTTTGCTTTTCCGCTTCCTCGAAGTCACGGTTTCCGGACTTTCTTTCCTCGATGCACTTTATGAGTGCAGAGATTTTGTCGGCGGCTTTGACGAGGCTATGAAGCTCTTTGTCCTCCGACTTGAATATTCCGTCGTATTCTCCCCTGATGTCCTCAGGGATACAGCCTAAAAGCTTTTCAACTGCGGCGGCTTCTACGTCCTTATAGGCGGTTCTTATCTCAGGATTCAGGTATTTGACCGGGGTTGGCAAATCTCCGGTTATTATTTCGGTTGTATCATGGAAGATGGCGAGTACTGCGGCTCTGTCAGGGTCGACATTTCCGCCGAAGCGATCATTGCGGAGGACGCACAGAAGATGCGCTATGATTGCCGTGTCCAAAGAGTGCTCGGCGATATTTTCATTGCGGGTATTGCGCATCAGTCCCCAACGGTTTATGTACTTCATTCGGGAAGTAAGTGCGAAGAAGCTGTTGTTTTCAGTCAAAGATCGTCGACCTCCTTTACTTCCGGCTGATACTCCTCATTCTCGGTTGCGAAATCTATTACTTTCGCATAGAAGTCTGTCGGGTTGAGTCTTATTTTCTCTGCAAGGAGATTCGCCTGCTCCTCATCGGGAGCGTAAATCTTTAAGTCCATGAGTGTGGTTCCCATATCGGTACAGGTGACTTCTACAAGGTAGCCCTTTTCCTGCGGCTCGACATAGATATTGACATCGTTCTCATTCTTGAGACGCGCGAAGAACTTGAGTCCGGCTGATAATATCTTGTTGCGGAATCTCTGCGGTACCTGTTGCTTGAAGCTCTCGGCTCCGGCTCTTGCTGTCTCTGAGAGGACATAGTACTCCTCATCACCTTCCTGTCTGAGCGTGAGCATTCCGCTTTCGAGCATGTTTTCCACCACTGACGAGTAGGTGAAATAGTTCACTATCCCGTCGGTCGTCGCTATCTCCGCTAGCTGAACGGGAGTTATCGGGCGGTTAATCTGCCTTAAGAAATAGCAAATCAGTATCTTCACCGCCATCTCGTCATGGAGGCTTAACATGTCCTCTGTCAAGTAATCTTCATATGTGTATGCCATTGTGTACCTCTATATTTTAGATATTTTTGCGAATGCTGCCATTATCTTCTTGGTGCCAACACTGTCGAAAGCAACTTCAAGGAGGCTGTCATTCGACATCCTGGTGACTTTCAGGACTGTTCCGTCTCCAAATACGTTGTGGTGAACCCTGTCGCCGATTGAGAAATCGATATCTGCTGACTTCTGGGTCTGGGGCTTCTTTGTGGCATTCTGGAGATATGACGTGGCGGTTGATGTGTGGTTTTGTGGAACAGTTCTTCTCTGGTAGTCGTCGGAGGTTCTTTCCGTTTGCTTTTCGACTGCTCCCTCAGGAAGCTCTGAAATAAACCTTGACGGACGGTTGAAGTTGGTTGAACCAAACAGCAGCCTCTGGCGGGCATAGCTGAGGCTAAGATGCTTTCTTGCACGGGTTATTGCCACATATGCCAAGCGGCGTTCCTCTTCGACATCCTCTTCTGAATCCATACTGCGAGAAGACGGGAAGATATTCTCCTCCAAGCCCACAACGAACACATTGTTGAATTCGAGCCCCTTTGCAGAGTGGACGGTCATAAGGGTGACACTGTCCGACTCATCCATTGAGTCTATATCCGAAATCAGGGCTACGTCTTCAAGGAATCCGGAAAGTGAGGGCTCATCGGCTTCATCGATGTAGTTTACCATCGAGGATTTAAGTTCATTGATGTTTTCAAGTCGGGTCAGTCCCTCATCGCCCTGGGTTTCTAAGTATGCACGGTAGCCGGATTTGTCCATCAGTTCATCCAGGAGATCTGGAAGTGGAATCAGATCGGCATGTTCCCTCAGCTCATCGAACATGTCAGCAAGCATCATAAGCTTTGGAGCTGAGCGTGACAGAATCGGATAATCGCGAGCCATCCTCATTACCTGCAATGGCGATTCTCCCAGGTCTCTTGAAATGCTTTCGAGTGCATCGACCGTTGCGGCTCCTATGCCACGTTTCGGCTCGTTGATGATGCGTTTGAGCCTGAGGAGGTCGTTTTCATTATTCAGTACTGACAGGTAGGCAACGATATCTTTGACTTCCTTACGATCAAAGAACTTTAATCCCCCTATGACTTTATATGGGATTCCGCTTCGCATGAATGCATTCTCGATTGAGTTTGACTGGGCGTTCATGCGGTATAAAACTGCATTGTCTGAATACTTGCCGCCGTTCTTGATGTAGCCCAGGATTGTTTCAGCGACGTATTTCGACTCGCTCGACTCATTGGAAGCACCATAGACGGTTACCTTTTCGCCGTCACCGGCAGAGGTCCAGAGCTTTTTGCCCTTACGGCTGCGGTTATTCTTTATAACCTCATTGGCACATGTCAGGATATTCTGGGTTGAGCGGTAGTTCTGCTCAAGGCGGATTACTTTTGCGTTCTCATATTGGTGTTCAAATGAGAGTATATTCTCGATTGTTGCACCCCTGAATTTGTAGATTGACTGATCGTCGTCTCCTACCACGCAGAGGTTCTTCCGCTTTGCGCTGAGCATGGATATCAGACGATATTGAACCATGTTGGTGTCCTGGTACTCGTCTACTAATATGTATTTATAGAGATTCTGGTAGTGATCGAGAACGTCCGGGAAGTCCTCGAAAAGCTTGACTGTGAGAAGAATTATGTCGTCAAAGTCGAGGGCATTTGCATTACGTAATCTATGTTGGTATTCAGAATAGATTTTTGCGATGGTCTGCTTGCGATAGTCGCCCATTGAGAGCTTTGCATACTCGTTTTCGTCGACCTGGGACTCCTTAGCTGAGGAAATCTCACGCATAATCTCTTTTGGCGGGAATCGCTTATCTGAGATATTATAGTCCTTGAGGCAATCCTTTATAACTCTTTGGGTGTCGTCGGTGTCATAAATTGTGAAGCTGCTTGAATAGCCGAGCTTATCAATCTCACGTCTTAATATCCGGACACATGCCGAGTGAAAAGTCGCTGCTGTTATGCCGTCGGCAACAGAGCCAAGCATCTGGTGAAGTCTGTCCTTGAGCTCGCCTGCTGCTTTGTTTGTAAATGTGATCGCCAGGATGTTCCATGGATTGACGCAATTGACGGCGGTGATTGTTCTTAAGCGTTCAGAGTCGTCGGTTTTTCCGTCGGCAAAGTCTTCAAGGAACTTCTCGTCATCAGGGGTCACTCCCGAATATCTGTAGGTGTCGTTATACGCGTTGCCGAAATAGATCATGTTGGCAACACGGTTTACAAGAACTGTTGTCTTGCCGCTTCCGGCTCCGGCTAAAATGAGAACCGGTCCGTCAACTGTGAATACAGCTTCACGCTGCATGTCATTGAGATTTGAAAAATATTTTGTAAGAGCTTTTCTTTTTAGCTCAGTAAATTTATCTGCCACTTTCTTTCCTCCGTGTCTTAAATCTGCACCAGTCAAGTATACCACAAACAATCGAAAAAGGAAATACCGGCGAGACGATTTTTATCTTTTTCTAAAAATTTCACTTTTGGGTATGGACATTTAACATCTACATAGTGTATACTATAAGCAAATGTACTGCATTTGCTAAGGTTAAAGCCGACACTTTAACCCGCTCTACCTGATATTTGGGGGTATTCGATTGAGATTCTTTGACAATAAAAAATACAACAAGATATTCGGCTACTGCTTTGCCTTTATCACTTTTGTACTTCTGGTGGTACTCTTCCTGTTCCAATGGGACACGGTGAGATCGTTTTTTGGGAATATACTGAGCGTTCTTGAGCCGGTTATATGGGGACTCGTAATCGCATTCATCATGAATTCGATGGTGAAACGGACAGAGATTATCCTCGGAAAAACCATCTTCCGCAAAAAGCCTCACCCGAAAGCTTCGAGGGCAATCGGAATACTGGTGGCGTCAATTATCATAATTGCTGTCATAGTCCTAGTTATAATGGCGGTAATCCCGCAGATTATTTCGAGCATCCCGGGAATTTATGACGGTCTTGTAAACGAGGTCTATCCAGCTGTTGAAGCTTGGCTCACTAAGCTCCTAGACGACTATCCGAGCATTGCCTCGGTTGTCAGCAATGAGCTTGACAATATCGCATCCTACTTGAGTTCATTCGTGTCGAACCTGGCTTCCCAGCTGTCAACTCTACTGACAAGCCTGCTCAGCTTTGCAGACTCGGTCAAGAACTTCATCCTGGGATTCTTCGTCGCTATCTACTTCCTTGCGAGTAAGGAACTCTTGCAGTCTCAGGCTAAGAAGCTTATCGTTGGTCTGTTTCCTGAGAAGATATATCATCCTATCTTTACATTCACCTCAAGCACCAATCACGCATTGCTAGGGTTTATCTATGGCAAGATTCTTGATTCCATCATAATAGGATGCCTTTGCGCAGTCGGTATGCTGATTCTCCAGATGCCTTATGGAATGATCATTTCTATCATAATCGGAATCACGAACATCATCCCGATATTCGGTCCGTTCATCGGAGCTATCCCCTCGGCGTTACTTGTTCTCATCGCAGAGCCGAGAAAAGTGATCTGGTTCCTGATATTTATACTGGTTCTCCAGCAAATCGATGGTAACGTTATAGGTCCGAAAATTCTTGGCAACAGCATTGGCATTTCGTCATTCTGGGTTCTTATCTCTATCATAGTATGCGGAAATCTCTTCGGAATTGTCGGAATGATTATAGGAGTTCCTCTGTTTGCAGTTGTATTCGACCTCCTTTCGGCGATTGTAAGAAGAAATCTGACAAGAAAGAACATGCCGACGGAAACGTCGTACTACTCGATGGCTGGGGTGAACATAGGAGAAAACAGCACCATTATTCCGGCTGTTGAGGTTTCAAAGGAAGAAGCTATGAGCGAAACCATAACCGATGAAAAAGAAGTTTCAGGTGAGGAGTAAAAGTTAATATAAGGTTTCTCAAAAAAATTTCAAAAAAGGTCTTGACAAACCGGCTCGAATAGTCTATAATATCAAATCGTGGCACGGATGAATCGTGTCAGATGGTGCTGATATAGCTCAGTCGGTAGAGCGCATCCTTGGTAAGGATGAGGTCCCCAGTTCAAATCTGGGTATCAGCTCCACTTTTTTATCTTGAAGAGTCTCCTAAGCATTGCAAAATCGCCCTTTCAATTTCTGAAAGAGCGATTTTTGTTATGCTTTTATTCTGTTTCCTGGCTTTCGCCGTAGAAATACTCGATGACACTTTCTAAAATCGAATCAGAAATGCCGTCGATATAGGTCAGCTGGTTTATGTCGGTGAAGCCGCCGATGGATTCCCGGAAGTTGACTATAGCGTTTGCTCTCACCTCGCCTATTCCGTTTACCTCCATGAAGTCATCCACTGTGGCGGAGTTGATGACGCTTAAGTCATACTGCTCGGTCTCCTCTGCCAGAAGCAGGCTGAATGAGCCGGAACTACTGATTCTTACTGCAAAAATCCCGATTATCGATACGAGAACAATTATCAGTATGACCACCAGGAATATCTTCTCGCGAAGCTTGAGCGTCCTGTCCTCTTCCGGCGAATTTACGCTTAAGTCTACTACTTCAGTGCCTGAAGAAGTGCTTCGGTTTTGTCTGTTCTTTCCCAAGGCAAATCCAGATCCTCTCTGCCCATATGACCATAGGCGGAAATGCTACGATAAATCGGCTTCCTGAGGTCAAGGTCGCTGATGATATGCGACGGGCGGAAGTCAAATACCTCGCCTATAGCTTTTGCAAGGATATCGTCGCTCAGTTTGCCTGTGCCGAATGTATCCACAAGAAGTGAAACGGGTTTGGCTACTCCTATCGCATAGGCAAGCTGGATTTCGCACTTCGATGCCAAGCCTGCCGCAACAACGTTCTTGGCGGCGTATCTTGCTGCATATGCGGCACTGCGGTCTACCTTGGTCGGGTCTTTGCCGCTGAAGCAGCCGCCTCCATGGCGGGAGTAGCCGCCGTAGGTGTCGACTATAATCTTTCTGCCGGTGAGTCCGCTGTCTCCGCATGGTCCGCCGATTACAAATCTGCCGGTCGGGTTGACATAGAACACAGTTTTATCGTCCATTAGCTCTGCTGGGATTACAGCCTTGATGCACTTTTCGATTATATCGGAGTGAATCTGCTCCTGAGATACATCCGGGTCATGCTGAGTGGAGATGACGACTGTGTGGATTCTTACCGGTCTCCCATCTTCGTACTCAACCGTGACCTGGCTCTTGCCGTCTGGTCTTAAGTAGCTGAGCTCTCCTGACTTTCTTAAGTCTGCAAGCTTACGGGTGAGCTTGTGGGCGTAGTAGATAGGCATTGGCATTAATACCGGCGTTTCATCGCAGGCATAGCCAAACATCATGCCCTGATCTCCTGCTCCGATATCTGAATCTGCGGTATCTCTTCCCTCAAGAGAATTGTCTACTCCCATCGCTATGTCGGGGGACTGTTTGCGGATGGAGGTTAAGATTGTGCAGCCCTCGGAATCAAAGCCGTATTCCGGCTTATCGTATCCAATATCCTTGATGACATCGCAGGCAATGCTCTGGATGTCGATTGTAGCATTTGTGGTTATCTCGCCTACGCACATAACCAGGCTTGAAGCACATGTGGTTTCGCAGGCGACTTTTGACTCAGGATCCTGCTTTAAGCACTCGTCGAGGACGGCATCGGAAATCTGGTCACAGACCTTGTCGGGATGTCCCTCGGTAACTGATTCGGAAGTGAATAAACTTCTCATTACAATTGTCCTTTCGTGGATTTTTAAATTACAATTTTCAACAAAAACCGCACCCGGATAACCGAGTGCGGAAGCATTAACAAGACTTTCCTCATCTTTCGGTTAAACCGCTGGATTTAGCACCTTGAAAACAGGTTGCCGGGCTTCTCAGGACCAGATTCCTCCGCCGCTCTTGATAAGGGTTTTTATTATGTTTTGATTATAGCAGTCAAGCTGTAGCTTGTCAAGTCCCTGCGGATGGACAAACTCATTAGTTTGACTAAAATTACAGGTTTGGAGTGATGACTTTCGGATTAAAGCCGCCATCTTCGAGGGCTTTTACTATTCTTGCCTTATGGTCGGAGCCGAAAGCTTCCATTGTTATCTTGAGCTCAACGGCTGCGTTTCTGTTGGTGCTGACAAACTGGTTATGATCGAGCTTGATGACATTGCCCTGTTCGTTGGCAATTACTGTCGCAACACGGACGAGCTCTCCTGCTCTATCCGGAAGAAGTACGGAAACAGTAAAGATTCGGTCTCTCTGAATCAGTCCGTGCTGGACGACTGAACTCATCGTGATGACGTCCATATTGCCACCGCTCAGGACGGAGACAACTTTCTTGCCCTTGAAATCAAGGTGATTAAGTGCGGCTACTGAAAGTAAGCCAGAGTTCTCGACTATCATCTTGTGGTTTTCAACCATGTCAAGGAATGCTACTATGAGCTCGTCATCCTCTACGGTGATGATGTCGTCGAGGTTCTTCTGCAGATACGGGAATATCTCTTTGCCAGGGGTCTTGACAGCGGTGCCGTCGGCTATTGTGCTGACTGTCGGGAGAGTTACTACTTCGCCAGCCTTGAATGAGGCTGTCAGGCAGGCTGCTCCGGCGGGTTCGACACCAATTACATGGATATTCGGGTTTAGGAGCTTTGCAAGGGTAGAAACACCGGTTGCGAGTCCTCCTCCACCTATTGGGACGAGAATACAGTCTACCAAGGGAAGCTCTTTAACTATCTCCATCGCGATTGTACCCTGTCCAGTTGCAACTGTGAGGTCATCGAATGGATGAATGAAAGTATAGCCTTTTTCTTCGGCAAGCTTAAGTGCATAGTCGCAGGCTTCGTCATAGACATTGCCATATAGGACTACCTCTGCACCATAGCTCTTGGTTCTATTCACCTTGATAAGCGGGGTGGTTGTCGGCATTACTATGACCGCTTTACAGCCGTAGGCTTTTGCTGCATAGGCTACGCCCTGGGCATGGTTGCCGGCGGAGGCGGTTATCAAGCCTTTGGCTCTCTCCTCCTGTGTGAGGGTGCTGATTTTGTAGTAGGCACCTCTGACTTTATAGGCACCTGTGACCTGCATATTTTCGGGTTTCAGGTAGACCTTGTTGCCGGTTCTTTCACTGAAGTAGGGGCTATAGACCAGCTTGGTTTCCTGGGTCGCCTGTTTTACTACTTCTGAGGCTTCTTCAAACTTATCAAGAGTAAGCATTTTCATCTGTCCTTTTTGTTGATTTAAATGCGGTAAAAGCCGCATGATTTAGCTTGTACAAGTAATTTTTTGCCATCAAACCTGGCGGGATCGCCTTGCATGTATACTGTATCCTCCGGAAGATAATTGCAAGTGATGGTCTCGGGCTTATCCGATGTGTTTATGACTATCAGCAGCTTTTCAGAGTCACAGCTGCGGGTATACGCTATGACCGGGTCGTTCTTTTCGACATAGACGAGCTCAAAATCAGATTCAGAACTTAGTGCCGGATGAGCCCTGCGGACTGATGTGAGACGTTTGACTTCATTCAGGATAGAATTCTCATCAGTTTCCTGCTTCGAGACAGTCGGGCGATTCTCGCCCGGGTCTATCGTTATGTAGAGCTTATACGCAGGAGCTGTGCTGAAGCCGGCGTTCTTAGATTCATCCCACTGCATAGGTGAACGTGCCGCAGTTCTGCCATAGCCGCCCTCAACAGATACTAATCCATCGAGATTTCTCATGCCAATTTCGTCGCCATAGTAAATGAACGGCGCACCTGGCATACTGAGGATAAACGAGAAAGCAAGCTTGATTTCGTCCTCGGTTAAATCGTGGGAGATTCTCTGCATGTCGTGATTGCCGGATGGGATGCAGATGAGTCCCTTGCCGTGAGCTTTATTGTAGCTCTCCATATATCTGTCGCAGAATTCGGAAATATCTCCCTTGCCGGAGAAGAATGCCTTTTCGCTCCGGAAGAGCTCCCAGTATTTCATGGGTCCAAAGTGGAGGAGAAAGTCCATATGGAAGCCGCCGGCAAGCGACTTGTCCGGATCGCCCCACTCGGAAATAAGTGCAGCTTCCGGAAATTCCTTATCCAAAAATCCTCTTACATTCTGCCAGAGGCGGATTGTGCCCTTGCCCTCGGGGTCGTTCTTGACTAAAGATCCTGCCATATCGACACGGAAGCCGTCACAGCCCATATTGAGCCAGAAGCGCATGATATTCTTCATTTCTTCGAGGGTCGCTTTCGGTCCCTCAGCGTCGGTTGGCTGCTGCCATGGGCGGGTTATCTCTTCGTAACCGTAGTTAAGTGCCGGCTGATGACTGAAGAAGTTGACGGCACAGCAGCCGTCTCTGGGTGCGATTCCGGCAAGACAGGCAAGACCTGTCGGCTGTTCCCAGATGGAATCTGTCCAGATGTATCTGTCTGAATACTCGTTATGCTCAGGCTCGCATGAACGCTTGAACCACTCGTGATCCCAGGATGTGTGCCCGGGAACTAAGTCAAGGAGCACATGCATGTCGAGCTTGTGAGCTTCTTCAAACAGATGCGTTAAGTCATCGTTAGTGCCGTATCTGGGTGCGACCTCGTAATAGTCGGAGACATCATAGCCGGCATCGCCGAGCGGGGATTTGAAGCATGGATTTATCCAGATTGCGTTACAGCCGAGGTCTTTTATGTATGTTAGTTTTGAAATTATGCCGTTAAAATCGCCGATTCCGTCACCATTCGTGTCTTTGAACGACTGGGGGTATATCTCATAAAAAATTGCGTTATTGAGCCAATTGGGCATTATTATCTCCTTAACTTCTGGTACTATAAGTACTCGTGTACATAAGTACTCATCGAATACATAAGTACTCAACGAGTACTTAGCCAGATTGCAATTCCGAGAGCGATTGCGAGAACTGCTACCATTGCAATATTTATTGCAATTGCTGTTCCCTTATTGGGCGCGCTTCCGGAGGATTTGGGCAGGACTTTTGCGTGTCTTAAAGCTGTCATTATCGGCTTATAGAGAATGAATGTGAGGCAGGCATTTATCAAGCCCTTGATGAAGTTGAACGGGAAGAATGCAGGCAAGAGAAGTGCCGCAACTGCTTCTCTCGAAACACCCATATAGAGCGGCGTGATGAAGTAGTTCCAGAGGAGCATACAGCCGGTCATTGCGAGAACACCAACTGCGAGTCCCATAACTGCGCCAGATACCTTGCGGTTATACTTATAGATTACTGTTGCAGGAACCACGAACGAAAGCGTTGAAAGCACGTTCATGACTGCTCCGATGATTCCGGTTGAGCTGAATGTCACCATTTCGATAAGCGAAACGATAACTGATGTTGCGACCGAATACCACGGTCCTAAAATGAAGCCCTCAAGGGCTATAATAACATCCTTAGCGTCATACTTTAGGAAGCTGACTGCCGGGACAAATGGAATTCTGAATACTAATGAAATAAGGTAAGCAAGTGCGGAAAACAGTGCCGCCAAAACAAGCTTCTTTGTGTCGATTTGTCTATTGGTTGATTGTGTGGACATATGTCACCTATATTCTTTCCTTAAATATAATGTTCCGTTATGATTGTTTGTGTTGAAAGACTAAAGTCTTGAATGCAATACTGTGCTCCCCCGTAAGTGATCCTACGGGAGAGCTCATTTCCTGTTGAATTGCCTTGAGGATTACTCCTCAGTTTCGGTCTCGCCGCTTTCCTCGGGAGCTTCATCTTCAGATTCTGGATCGCCAAAGAAATCCGGCTCGTCGTCATCCAGCCAACCCGATTCATCGTCATCAAACGGGAAATCGTCAATAAAAGGGAGATCATCCCCCATCGGCGGATGGTGGTGGCAGCAGTGCCCATGATGATCATGCGGATCATGAGGTCCATGAGGACCGTGATGTGGGCCATGAGGCGGCTCGTCATGATCATCATCGAAGACAGCCTCCTCAACATGGTGTAAATCCTCATCCATGGCGTTGCAGAAGTCGACAATATCGTCAACATCACTGTCAATTTCGTCGACAGCCTCGCACACTTCGTCCAAAATGTCTTTCATAGCAAGCAGCATCTTGCCGGTGTCGGTTGAATCGTCGATTCCCAAGCCGTCCATGAGACCGCTCAGATACTGTACCTTTTCTGATAAGTTCATAACAAATCCTCCTCTGATTTAAATTTTAGTGTTGAAATACGGATGTGTTTTTATGCACGACCCATGTATTCGCCGGTTCTGGTGTCGATTCTGATGGTTTCGCCCTCATTGATGAAGAGAGGAACCTTGATTTCTGCACCGGTTTCAAGGGTTGCCGGCTTCTGTGCATTTGTAGCTGTATTGCCTGCAAAGCCAGGATCGGTCTGGGTTACAACGAGGTCTACAAAGAACGGGGGCTCTACGCCAAAGACCTTGCCCTTATAGCTAAGGATGGTGCAGACCATGTTCTCCTTGACGAACTTGAAGTTATCGCCAACGTCGCTAGGGCTGACGGGGATCTGCTCATAGGTTTCGGAATCCATGAAGTAATATAGCTCGCCATCGGAGTAGGAATATTCCATGTCTCTTCTCTCGATATACGCTGTCGGGAACTTAGCTGTAGGGTTGTAGGACTTCTCGACTACTGCTCCTGTAAGTACATTCTTGGTCTTGGTTCTTACGAAAGCGGCTCCCTTGCCGGGCTTTACATGCTGGAACTCGATGACCTGCATGACGTTGCCGTCTTCCTCAAAGGTTACGCCGTTTCTGAATTCACCTGCTGATATCATTTAAAATTTCCTCCAATTCTTTCGGACATCACATAAAATGTCCAAAGGATAGTTCTGTCTTTAGTAATTCTATTTTAACCGATAATCGCCGATAATGCAAGAGCCAGAATGAAAATTGTGCATTATTACGATTATTTTTTTGCCATTTTTTCGCTTTTACAGCACTATAAGCGACTTTTTCGCCTCTGTCATGTCTATGCAGCCGTCATTCTTGACTATTACAAAGTCTTCAATTCTGACTCCGAACTCTCCGGGAAGATAGATTCCGGGCTCGTCGGTTACGATCATGTTCTCCTTGAGGACATACTTACTCGACGGGGCTGCTGCTGGTGCTTCGTGGATTTCAAGACCTACGCCATGTCCGAGGCTGTGTCCGAATTTATCGCCATAGCCAGCTTCGGTGATTATATCACGGGCGACTTTGTCAACGTCGCTTGCGTTGACTCCTGCCTTGATATGCTTCATCGCTTCAAGCTGAGTCTTGAGGACGACGTCATAAACCTCTGCCATCTTGTCGGTAGGAGTGCCTACGCAGACGGTACGGGTCATATCGCTGTGATAGCCGTCAAAGGTTGCGCCGTAGTCCATGAGGACAAAGCTGTGCTCAGTGACCTTGGTGTCGCCGCCTACGCCGTGGGGACGGGAGGTATTCGCGCCTGACAGGGCAATTGTCTCAAACGAAAGGTCTTCTGCGCCGTTATTCAGCATGAAGTAGTCGAGGCAGAGACCGATTTCTCTTTCAGTGACACCGACCTTGATGAAGTTGAGGACATTGTCGAAAGCCTTTTCAGCTATTCTCTGAGCCTTGATCATCTTGTCGATTTCATCCTGGGTCTTGACAATTCTGAGCTCGCTGATTGCCTTGCTCAAGTCGTTAGAAGAGACGACCTCTGCGGCGGTGATTTTCTCCTTGAAGCTGTTGAGCTGGGACACCGTTACATAATCGCTCTCGATGGCAACGGTCTTTGCACCGTGCTTTGTTAGCAGCTCATTGATCTGCTCAAAGAGCTTGCCTTGCAGGATTACTTCTGCATCCTTAACGGTGAGGCTTGCTACCTCAAAGTATCTTGAATCGATGATGAGGTAAGCCTTGTCCTTGAATGCGACTATAGTTCCTGCGGATGACTTCATGCCTGTGAAGTATCTGCGGTTGACGTCTGCGGTTATGAGTGCGCAGTCGATACCATCAGGCAATACTTCATACAGCTTTTCAAATTTGCTCATGTTTATTTTCCTCCCGATAAATAATTATTGTAGACTTGTTTCATTGTAAGTGCATCGACATCCTGCGTTCCTGCGCTTTCGCAAATGAACGTGGGAGTCAGACCTTTCTTTGCTATGAGCTCCATAAGCGGCTCGCATTCGGGACCATAGGTGGTGTCCTCGAACGTAAGGTGCCTTTTCTCGCCTCCAGGAGTGGTGTACTCGATCTTTGAGAAGTGAGAATGGAAGACCTTTAAGCGATCGCTTCCGAGCTCGTTTTCTATCTTATCTAAGATTTCTGAGAACGCTTCACTCGAATTGACGGCTCCAAACGTCCTTGCATTCAGATGTCCGAAATCGACCGTAGGCAAGAACGTATCATCAAGCTTACAGAGAGTCAGAACCTCGTCAAGGGTGCCAAGCTGGTTCACTTTGCCCATCGTTTCCGGGCAGAAGTGGATGTCTTCAAATCCCTCGGCTATTGCAGCCTGTCTTGCACGGGAAAGGGTTTCGCAGGCGAGCTCCAGGGCATATTCGCGGGTTATCTTGGCACAGGAGCCGGAATGGATGACTATTCTGTCCGCTCCAATCAGCTTTGCCGCACGGCAGGACTGGAGTATATAGTCGATGCTCTTGTCACGCTTCTCAGGCTCAATGCTTGAAAGCGAGATAAAATAGGGCGAATGGAGTGAAAGCCTGATTCCCCACTTTTCAGCTTCGGATTTAAGGGCAAGCCCGGTAGCCTCGGTAACTCTTACTCCCTGTCCGCACTGGTATTCAAAGGCATCGAGACCCATTTCATTCAGGTATTTCGGCATGTCGGATGACTTTTTGTATATCTTTGAAAAAGCTTCCGAGCTGCCGGCTGGTCCGAAAAGTGCATTCATTTCAGTGCCCTCTCTTTCTATAAGAAAGCTTTGCTTTCTTAGGTAACAGCGGCTTTTCAAGGGTTCTTTTTACTCTGAACCAAAAGCCGGTTTCATAGACTATTGGAAATGTGAAAATGCAACGGATTCCATGGAGATTTGAACCGAGGACATCTGTATAAATCTGGTCTCCTACTGTGGCGACTTCTTTTTTACTGAGTCCCAAGCGTTCAACTGCCTCGCGATAGCCTTTTCCTAACGGTTTTCCGGCGTCACAGACAAAATCCAGTCCCAGTGACTCTGAAAACGGCTTCACACGCTCATAGTGGTTATTCGACATGATGAGCATCGGAAGCCCCTCCGCTTTCATGCCCTCAAGCCACTTCCCTATCTTTTCGTTTGGAATTGGGTTGTTGTGAGTGGTTAGGGTGTTATCGAGATCCAGGATAAGTGCTTTGATATTTTCCTGCTTCAAAAAACCGATATCGATATCGGCAATGGTGTTGAATACGTATTTCGGCTTGAAAAGCATTTTTCCTCCAAAAACAAAAGCGGGCAGATGCGATGTGTCATCAAAAGATGACATCGGCTTCCGCTCGCCCTTGATTTTCTTACTTATCAGTACTTACGCTTACGAGCAGCTTCCGACTTCTTCTTACGCTTTACAGAAGGCTTTTCGTAGTGTTCTCTTTTACGTACCTCGGCGATAACACCGTCACGAGCGCATGATCTCTTGAAGCGTTTCAGAGCGGTGTCCAAAGATTCGTTTTTACCGACGTGTATTTCTGCCATTTGATGTTCCCTCCCTTTGCCACTGGGGCAGACAGCAAGCCTACCACTGGCTGAGGATATGCGAAAGAAACATTAAGTCTCTAACGCTTTACATTGCGTTTTCGCACAATGCTACTGACTACATTATAGAACAATTGCCCGAGTAAGTCAAGAGAAATTTGCAACTTTCTGAAATTATTTTGCTACGATGTTAACAAGCTTGCCCTTGACGTAGATTTCCTTGACAATTGTCTTGCCGGAAAGCTCATTTGCTATCTTGTCCATGCTCTTTACCTGAGCGAGAACCTCATCGGATGTGGCTTCGGTCTGAACCATTGCCTTGTCCTTGATTTTGCCGTTTATCTGTACTGCAATCTCGACTTCCGAATCCTTGCAGAGAGCTTCATCATAGGTGCACCACTTGGCATCGTGGATATATCCGCCGAAGCCACAAGCTGTGTACATTTCCTCAGTGATATGAGGGGCAAACGGATAGAGCATGATGAGAAAGTCCCTGAGCTCAGCACGGTTGATTGAGCCTGCGGCTGCAAAGTCGTTAAGGATTGTCATCATTGCAGCAATTGCAGTGTTGTACTTCATCGTGTCGATGTCGCCACTGACTTTCTTGATGAGCTTATGCATCTTTGATGTAAACTCAGGTCTGTAGGTGTCGCCATCGATGAGGGTGTCCTGAAGTGCCCAGACTCTTTCAAGGAATCTCTTGCAACCACGGACGCTTGATTCGCTCCAGGGAGCTGCCTTTTCATAGTCGCCCATGAAGAGGGTGTAGACTCTTAAGACGTCTGCGCCGTACTCATTGATTACATCAAGTGGGTCAACTACATTGCCCTTTGACTTACTCATCTTCTCGCCATCGAGTCCTAAAACGAGTCCCTGTGCGGTTCTCTTGATGTAAGGCTCGGAAGTGTTGACGGCTCCGATATCGTAAAGGAATTTATGCCAGAATCTCGAATAGATGAGGTGGCGGGTGACATGCTCCATGCCGCCGTTGTACCAGTCAACAGGCATCCAGTAATCGAGTGCTTCCCTGGAAGCAAGTGCCTCGGTGTTGTGCGGGTCGCAGTATCTGAGATAGTACCAGGATGAGCCAGCCCACTGGGGCATGGTGTCGGTTTCTCTCTTGGCGGGTCTGCCGCACTTAGGACAAGTGCAGTTTACAAAGCTGTCGATCTTGGCAAGTGGGCTTTCGCCGTCTGAGCCGGGGACGAAGTTTTCAACTTCCGGAAGCTTCAAAGGCAGTTCATCATACGGAACAGCTACCATTCCGCAATGGTCACAATAGATTATCGGAATGGGCTCGCCCCAGTAACGCTGGCGGTTGAACGCCCAGTCTTTCATCTTGTACTGAACGCCCTTTTCGCCTACTCCCTTGGCTTCGAGGACTTCTATCATCTTTTCGATGGAATCTTTCTTGTTTGTGAGACCGTTGAGCTCGCCGGAGTTGACCATTTCGCCATCGCCGGTGTAGGCTTCCTTTGAGATATCGCCGCCCTTGATGACTTCAATTATATCGATGCCGAATTTCTTGGCAAACTCATAGTCTCTCTGGTCATGTGCTGGAACTGCCATGATGGCACCGGTGCCGTAGCCCATCATTACATAATCGGATATGTAGACGGGAATTTCGGTTCCGTTTACAGGATTGATTGCACTTATGCCCTCGAGTCTGACGCCAGTCTTATCCTTGACAAGCTGGGTTCTTTCAAACTCAGTCTTCTTGGCGCATTCATCGCGATATGCCTTGACTGCTTCAAAATTGGTGATCTTATCTGCATATTTGTCAATAATCGGATGCTCAGGTGCCATTACCATGAATGTAACGCCATAGAGAGTGTCGGGACGGGTGGTATAGATTCTGAGCTTTTCGGGGATATTTTTCAATTCAAAGTTGACGAATGCACCGGTGGATTTACCGATCCAATTCTGCTGCTGGAGCTTGATATTCGGGAGGTAATCTACTTCCTCCAAGCCCTCAAGGAGCTTGTCACAGTAGTCGGTGATTCTTAAGTACCATACATCCTTTGGCTTCTGGATTACGTCGCTGTGGCAGACGTCACACTTGCCGCCCTGGGAATCTTCATTCGACAGTACGACTTTACAGCTGGGGCAATAGTTGACTAACGTCTTGTCTCTAAATGCAAGACCGTGCTCGAACATCTTGAGGAATATCCACTGTGTCCACTTGTAATAATCTTCATCAGTTGTATCGACGGTTCTTGACCAGTCGAACGAGAAGCCTACTTTCTTTAACTGCTCAGAGAAGTGGTGGATGTTCTGATCGGTGGAGATTCTCGGATGGACGCCGGTTTTGATGGCATAGTTCTCTGCCGGAAGTCCGAATGCGTCAAAGCCTATCGGGAAGAGGACATTATAGCCCTCAAGTCTCTTCTTGCGGCAGACTACTTCGAGTCCGGAGAATGCCTTTACGTGTCCAACGTGAAGTCCGGCTCCTGAGGGGTACGGGAACTCAACGAGAGCATAAAACTTCTTCTTAGAGTGGTCTATTTTCGCATCGAAAGTGTGGTTTTCTTCCCAGTAATCCTGCCATTTTTTCTCGACGGCTGCAAAATCATATTTCATTACACATCAATCCTTATAATTTACTTGGGTGACCCTTTTGTCAATCTACTGTATTTTAGCACAGCATTCCCGATATGTCAATAGCCTCGCCGTCGCTCCAGAGCTTTTCAAGCGAATATTGCGCTCTGGTATCCTTGCAGAATACGTGAACGATGATGTCGCCGAAGTCCATCGCTATCCAGCTTGCACCATCGACTCCCTCGATGTGGTCGGGCTTGATTCCAAGCTCGCCAAGCTTGAATTCTGTCTCATCTGCAAGAGCCTTGGTATGGGTTGTGGAGGTGCCGCCGGCGATAACGAAGTAGTCGGCTATTATTGTCAGGTCGGTTATCTTGATTACCCGGATGTCCTCCGCTTTCTTTGAGTCGAGTGCTTTTACGATTGTCGTAATCTTTTCTAATTCTGTCATTTCGGTCTCCTTTACTTTGAATTTTCTGTTGTTATCAAATTGATATTAATGTCCTCTGTTTGTGTCTCGTTCAGGAGATTTATAAGCTCTATAGTCTCGCTGACGGTCATATCGGTTTCGACTCTGTTTACAATAAGGTTCAGAGTCAGGCTGACCCACTCTACTGCGCCTTTTTCCTTGAGAGTTGATATAAAGGATATGAGAAGCCGGTGATAGGCAGTTATCCTGTCTGTATCGCCGTCTGAGTACGATTCCCTGTCCGAGAAGATAACCTTCGCTACGCTTCCCATTACAGTTCTTTTACCCTTACTTAATATATTGTCGCCGATTTTCAGCTCTTTGTCAAGTGTTAATTCCACTCCTCCGAGAAGATTTATGCAGTCGGAGACAGTTTCGGTGTCCATTGCCATACTTCCATCAAGATGGAGGCTGAGTGCCATAGAAACTATTTCAGGGTAGACTTCGGTTTCGTAAGCCTCAGAAAGCGTTCCCTCAAAGCCTCCGCAGGAGACAAGAGTGTCTGGTGGGATGTCTGAGATTTCGAGGGTGTGCTTGTCCTCATCGAAAGTGAAGACATGAACACGGCACAGTCCGTCCTCGTCTGTTACGGAAAGAAGAATATTTCTCTTTGTGGTGACAGGTTCATATGAGTAGTCCCCGAGTTCATAGTCCTGAATTTCCGGCGTTATGGCTCTCAGTGCTGAAAGCTTCCTTGCATATGCCGCAGTGCCGCTTAAGACCATGTAGGTTGCAGTTGCCGTTATGATGCAGGATACAGCCATCATCATGGGAAGCTTGTCCCCGCGGCGGAATCTGATTCTCGGGCGTTCTTCTCTTTCAAGCTTAGACAGGATTTTTTTCAATTGCTCTTTCATGTTTGCTCACAAAAGGGCGTTGAATCCTTTGGTTCCTAATTTTTCGTCTCGCCCTGGAGGCTCAGTTTATAGAGGGTGTATTCGTTGTAGGCGTCAAGCGTCAGTGTCGGGATTGTACGGGTTTTCGAGATTGAATCCTCAATCGAGAACTTCATCGCCTCATAAAGCCCTAAGTTCAAGTCCTTATGGGTGACATCACGATAGTACTCAACATCCTGATAGTGACGCTCTTTTGAGATTAAATCCGCCATGTAGATTATCTTCTCGAGGAGATTCATCCCGCCTTTGGCAACTGTGTGGTATCTGACGGCTGAAAGGATGTCCGGATCGGTGATTCCGAAATGCTCTTTCAGAAATACCGAGCCGGCGATGCCGTGATAGGTTTTCGGTGCATTAAGCTCAACATCGGTGACATTGAGTGGACTTCTCAAGGTAAGTGCGTACTGCTCGTTGGTCGGAATCTCCTTGCAGATGTCGTGGACAAGTCCCGCAAAATAGGCTTTCTCACGGTCGCAATCGTTGAGTACTGCCAATTTCAAGGCTTCGTCTGCAACATTAAGAGAGTGATTGAACCTCTTTTCGGAAAGAATCCCCTCTAAATATTCCCTGTAGCTATTATACTTCGTTTTATCGAAATTATAAAGCCCATTTTCCAGAATATACTGCTCAACACTTTCGGGAATTCGTCCGAAAGAGGTGTTATAGGCTATCAGGTCAGCCCGGATTTCGGTTGAGGACGCCTCGACAGCTCCGCAGTCTATGAGGATGCAGTTGCCGCCAGCTTTGCGAATCTCTTCAGCCTTGGTTTCTGATTGCTTCCTGTCATCCTCCGAACGGCAGACGCAAACCAATGTGCATAGCTCCATGATTCTTTCCGGCATGTACCACGTCAGGAAAGTATCAAGCATGTCGCTTCCCATGACGAAATAGAGATCATCGTCGGGATAGAGGCTTTTAAGATGCTCCATAGTAGTGACGGTGTAGCTCTTGCCCTCGGACTTCAGCTCAAAGTCGCTGACTTCGACATTTTCGTAGAGATTTGCTACCAGCCGGCACATTTCAAGCCTTGCTTCGTCGGATGCGAGGTCTTTCACAGCCTTATGAGGGGGAATATGAGTCGGCATGAGAATCAGCTTGTCTGGACTCAGGGCTTTCTTAGTGTTTTCTATTACATTCAGATGTCCGTTATGAATGGGGTTGAATGTGCCCCCAAATATCGCTATCTTCATGATTTGAAATCGATTACAGGCTTCTTCGGATTCCTGCGATACAGAACTGCCTTGGAGCCGATGGTGATCACTACTTCGGAATTGGTTTTATCTGCAAGCTCCTCTGCTGCTTCTCTGGCTGTATAAAGACTGTTTTCAAGGCACTTGACCTTGACTATCTCGTGAGCTGTGAGATAGTCGTCAATTGACTTTACCTGTGATTCGCTTATTCCGCCTTTGCCAATCTGAAATGTGGGCTCAATATTTGCAGCATAGGCTTTTAAGTATGAACGCTGCTTTGAATTGAGGGTTGGTGCTTTCTTCTTATCTTGGGTTTCTTTCAAATATGATTCCAACTTTCTTAATGCGTTGCCACGGTGGCTGACGCTGTTCTTTTCTTCGTCTGTATACTGAGCAAGGGAACGCGAACCAACCATGAAGAGTGGGTCATAGCCAAAGCCATTAGAGCCTATCATTTCATAGCCGATTTTGCCCTCGATTTTGCCGTCGAACTGGTGCTTTGCGCCGTTTTCGTCGAAATAGGTTATCACACAGACGAAACGGGCAGTTCTCTTGTCATCCGGAACGCCCTCCATGTTCTTTAAAAGCAGGTGGCAACGGTCTACATCGTTAATACCCTCGCCGCCGTATCTTGCGGAATAGATTCCGGGTTCGCCATTCAAGGCGTCAACTGCGATTCCGGAGTCATCAGCGATTACAGGCATATGTGTCAAATCGTAAACTGCTCTTGCTTTGAGCTCAGAGTTCTCGGCAAAGGTTGTGCCGGTTTCCTCGACTTCGAGTTTGATTCCGGCTTCTGATTGTGAAATAACTGCGATTCCGTATGGCTCTAAAATTTCCTTGATTTCGCGGAGCTTTTCGGAGTTGTTGGAGGCTAGTATCATCTTCATTATGACTCCCCTCCCTCGTCAAAGAGTGCATCGACAAAGTCCTTTGCAACAAACGGCTGGATGTCGTCAATCTTCTCGCCGACGGTCACCAGCTTTACAGGGACTTTCAGCTCATTTACTATCGGAATTACGATTCCGCCCTTGGCGGTGCTGTCGAGCTTTGTCAGGATTATTCCGGTTATATCGGCGGCTTCGTTGAATTCTCTTGCCTGATTTACAGCGTTCTGACCGGTGGTGGCATCGAGAGCTATGAGAACTTCAAGGGCACAATCCTCAGCCTTGGTGTGGACGATTCTTGAAATCTTCGAGAGCTCCGCCATCAGATTTTTCTTGGTCTGAAGTCTTCCGGCTGTGTCGACTATGACTACGTCGACATTTCTTGCCTTGGCGGCGTCCATTGCGTCAAATACTACTGCTGCTGGGTCACTTCCCTCAGCGTGCTTTATCATATCTACTCCGGCACGGTTGCACCAGACCTCCAGTTGGTCGACTGCTGCGGCTCTGAACGTGTCTGCCGCCGCTACTAAAACTTTTTTGCCCTCATTCTTGAGCTGGTTCGAGAGCTTGCCAATGGTGGTGGTCTTGCCTGCTCCATTTACGCCGATTACCAGGATTACCGACGGCTTGGTTGAGAGATTCAGCGGCACGTCTTCTCCTAGCATTTCGGTGATTATGTCCTTGAGAGCCTGTCTCGCTTCGCCTGGGTCTTTGATTTTATTCTCTTTTACCCTGTCTTTGAGGGATTCAACGATCTCCTCGGAGGTCTTGCCTCCTAAATCGGAAAGGATAAGAAGCTCTTCGAGTTCGTCGTAGAAGTCGTCGTCTAGGTTTCCTCCCGAAAATAGCCTGTTGATTCCGCTCATAAGACCAGATTTGGTTTTTGTTAGTCCTGCTTTCAGTTTATCAAAAAAGCCCATATTATTCTCCTTTATTAGTTAATCTCGTCACTGAAGCTTACGTCGCTTACATCCATCTTGAGAAGCTTTGAAACTCCCTTTTCCTGCATGGTTACGCCATAGAGGACATCTGCTTCCTCCATTGTGCCGCGACGGTGGGTGATAAGTATAAATTGCGTAGTATCAGTGAAGTGTCTGAGGTATTGCGCATACTTTGTGACATTCACGTCGTCGAGTGCCGCTTCTATCTCATCGAGGATACAGAACGGCGACGGGCGAAGCATGAGAATTGCAAAGTAGATGGCGATCGCGACGAAAGCCTGCTCGCCGCCCGAAAGAAGTGAAAGGTTCTTGATGACCTTTCCGGGAGGTGCGACATTTATCTCAATACCTGATTCAAGAATGTTGTCGGGATCAGTGAGAATGAGCTCGCCTCGTCCTCCTCCGAATAGCTCTGAGAAAGTGAGCTTGAAGTTTTCATTGATCTTTTCAAAGCTCTCGGAGAACATTCTCTTCATGTTGACAGTGAGGTCGTCAATGAGGCTTTCAAGCTCGGTTTTCGATTTGGTCACATCGGCAAGCTGCTTAGAGAGGAACTCATATCTTTCCGATACCTCCTTATACTCGTCAACTGCGTCGGTATTTACTGAGCCCAAGGCGCGAATCTTGTTCCTGATTTCGGTTAAGTGCTTGTTGGCGTCATTGACGTCGGTGAGCTTTTCAGCCTGAGCTGCGGCTTCCTCGGCAGTCATCGAATAGGATTCCCAGAGGCTTCCGATTATATCTGAGCTGTCGCGGCGGATGGTTTCAAGGCGTTCAGAAAGCCTCGATATTTCGCTCATTACAGACTCTTTCAGCGACGAAGTCTCTTTAGATTTTGCTCTTGCCTGATTTTCCTGACGTTCAAATTCAAGTGAGCTGTCGGTTTCCTGACGGATGTGTTCACTGTATCTTTCTGCCGTAAGCTTTGATTCAGCAGCTTCACGTTCGTGCTCAAGAATATTTTCGTTCTCGGATGCAATCTGGCGTTCAAGCTCTGCTTTCCTGTCAAAATACTCGCCGGCAGAGGCACGTGAGCTTTCAATGCCGGACTTAAGCTGTTCTATGAACTGGTTTGCCGCCTCGATGTCCTTTGCAAGCTCGGTCGCGTGAAGACGCTTTGCAGAAATGTTGTTTGAAATCTCCTCGCGGCGGTTCTTGAGTGTGGCACTTTCCTCACCGGCGGCACTTATCTTGCCCTCGACTACGGAGATTTCAGCTTCAAGCTCGGCAAGTCTGAGTTCTGATGAAGACTTGGTTTCTTCAGATGCCGCAATTTTATTCTTGTTCCAGAGTACAGATTTCTCGATATCCGAGACTCGTTCCTTGAGCTGTTCAGATGAAAGCCTCAGCCTTTCTGCCTCTGTCTCAAATCTAATCTTGTCTGACTCCATCGAGGAGATTGTCTCCCGCTCACCATCAAGGTCAAAGCCAAGCTTTTCGGCTTCGGCGTTGGTAGTCTGTAGCCTTTCTCTGAGCCTTGACAGGTTGGATTCGAGCTTGTCAAGCTGATTGCCAAGCTTTGAGATTTCATTCTTTCTTGAGAGGACGCCTGAATTCCTTGATGAGCTTCCTCCTGTGAAAGAGCCTCCGGAATTGATGACCTGACCGTCGAGGGTTACTATCTTGAATCTATAACCGTGTTTTTTGGCTATATTTGCCGCAAGGTCGATGTTCTCGGCAACGGCAGTTCTTCCCAGAAGAGACTTTATGATGCCAGAATATTCCTCGTCGCAGTCAAGGAGCTCATAAGCCATCGCGACGAAGCCCTCTTCCATGTCAAGACCACGTTCATTCAGGACGTTTCCTTTGACTGATGTTATCGGCAGGAATGTTGCTCTGCCGCCGTTGGTTTCCTTCAAGTAACGGATGCAGGCTTTTGCGGACTCTTCATTCGAGACAACGACGTTCTGCATAGCACCGCCAAGAGCGGTCTCTATCGCGAGACTGTATTTTGCATCTGCCGAAACGAGTTGGGAAACGGTTCCCCTGACGCCCTGAAGTCTTCCCGACTTGCCAGCTTTTACAACGCTCTTGACGCTTCCGGCGAAGCCCTCCATGCTGTTCTCCAAATCAATGAGCATCTGTCTGCGGGATTCAAGAGATCGCTTGTTGAGTTCGGCGTCGTTATACTCGTTAGAAAGCTTCTTTTGCTGCTCGGTTTTCTTCTGATAGAGCATGTTGAAGCCGGACAGGCGGTTCTGGTGCTCGGAAATCTGCTTGAGGATGTCTGTAACGCCGTCGAGAGCCGACTGCTCGTCGTTTTCGGTCTTGGTTATCTGGAGTTTAAGGGTATCAATCTGGGCTGAAGCGTCCTTGATTTCGTTTTCGGCATCGTTCTTGTCACGTAAGGCATTTGCGATCGCAAATTTGAGCTCAGAACGCTCTACATAGGCTCGGTTGAGCTTTTCGCGGGAGGAGTTCAAATCGCTTTCGTGCTCGTTTTCTTCTAAATTCAAGCCGGTGAGCTCCTGCTCAAGTGAAGATACTTCATCATTAAGCTTGCCTAGCTCCTGCCTGATTCGGTCAGATTCTGCGAGCTTGTCGGAAATGCTCTTCTCGACCTCTTTTTCGGCATCAAGGAGCTCCTGACGCTTTCTTTCAGCCTCCTCAATCTCGCCCTGATAGTGCATGATGTTGTTCTTATATACGGCAATGTCTGATGCCGCTTCTGCACTGCGGGAGTTGAGTTCTGCTATTTTGGCTCTGTATTCCTCTGCCGCCGCGGCTGACTGTCTGCGCTTTGCGGCAAGGTTTTCTATTTCAGCTTCACATTGAGTGATTTCGTTGGTCAGGTGCTCATATTCGCCCTGCGATGACAATAGTAGATTCCCGGTTTCGGTTTCGCTCGCCCGAAGCTCTTCTAATCTGTTTGTCCAGACGGAGATTTCCAGGTGCTTTCTTTCATCTGCCAGCTTGAGATACTTTTTCGCTTTTTCCGACTGGATTCTCAAGGGCTCTACCCTGCCCTCAAGCTCAGAAAGAATGTCCTTTAATCTTAGGATATTTTCTTCAGCTGAGGCTAGTCTGCGCTCGGATTCAGCTTTTTTATAACGGAACTTCGAGATTCCGGCGGCTTCGTCGAAGATTTCTCTGCGATCTCCCGATTTGGAGCTCACTATGTCAGCAACCTTACCCTGACCGATTATCGAATAGCCATCACGACCTAAGCCTGTGTCCATGAAGAGCTCGAGGACATCCTTGAGCCTGACCTGGGCTCCGTTTATCAGGTACTCGCTCTCGCCGCTTCTCCAGAGGCGGCGCATGACGCTGACTTCATCGGAATCTATTTCGAGAGTGCGGTCTTCGTTTGATATATTCAATGTAACACTTGCAAAGCTCATTGGGCTTCTTTTCTCGGTTCCGCCGAAAATTACGTCCTCCATTTTTCCACCACGAAGAGTCTTGGAGGACTGCTCCCCCAAAACCCATCTGACGGCATCGCCTATATTGCTTTTTCCGCTTCCGTTGGGACCTACAACGGCTGTCAAGCCTTTTCCGAATTCAAGCTTGACCTTGTCGGGAAAGGATTTGAAGCCGTGAAGCTCAATAGATTTCAAATACACGTTATCATTCCTTAATAAGAATATTTTCCGTCTGGGATGGCTCCGGCTTGATGGTAACTTCTATGCCTTTCCCACGGAAATATTCTATGTTGCTTTTCTTATGCCCTAGTGCTTTTGAAAGATAGTCTGGGCGGACGGTGAAAGTATATGATGCACCGTTTCCCATAAGCTTTTCCATGGTGTTTCTTGCACGAACACTCTCGCAGAGTTCACGGAATGCCGGGTGATAGATTCCTCCCAGCATCGATTCCTCAACATCGGTTGACGAGTGAAGACCAAGCTTGATGACGTTTATTCCCCTGCTTTCAAACAGGTCTAGAAGTCTAGCCGAAAGCTCAACTGCTTCGGACAATTCGTAGGTTTTATATTTTCCCTCGGTGTAGAGCTCGCCAAGCCTGGTATCTTTCAGGACTACTGTCGGGTAAATCCGGACTTCTTTCGGCTCTAAATCTGCTATCTTAAGGGCGGTTTCATAGTCTTTTTCAAGTGTGGAGCCATATAAACCGAGCATCATCTGTAGTCCAAGATTGAAGCTGTACTGCTTTATCAATCTTGAAGCGTTCACGACATCCTGGGAAGTGTGTCCACGCTCGTTTAATTCGAGAACATCATCAAACATCGACTGAGCACCGAGCTCAATTGTAGTTACTCCGTGTCTGTAGAGGATTTCAAGAATCCTGCCATCTATTGCATCTGGTCTTGTTGAGATTCTGATTCCACGAAAGCCCTTGGTCACATATCTTCTAGCCGTCTCAAGAAGCTCTATCATGTAGTTAAGTGGGACTGCTGTGAAGCTTCCGCCGAAAAATGCGATTTCGGTGTTACCCATGTCTATCCCGTCGGCAATTGCTTTCTCACAGGTGTCTTTGACGTCCTGAGCACGGGGAATAAAGGTCTGACCGGTTATGGTGTTCTGGTTGCAGAATGAGCACTTATGCGGGCAACCGATATGCGGGACAAAGATGCTTAAATTCGCATGTTTGCCTGCTCTTTTGTCAGTGCTCATCGGGCAATGCTCCCATAAGCTTAAGGGCTTCCTTTGCGGCAAGCTGTTCTGCACGCTTCTTGGAGCTGGCGGTGCCTGTTCCTATCACGTTTGAATTGAGCATGACATCAACTGTGAACGTTCTTCTGTGCGCAGGTCCCGACTCGGAGACAAGCTCGTATTCGACCGATTCCTCGGGGTTCTTCTGGATTATCTCCTGCAGGACTGTCTTATAGTCGTCATACTCCTTGGCGGCTACTTCCTCGACATTCTCAGGTATAAATCTTAAAACATACTTCTTAGCTGCTTCGAAGCCACCATCAAGGTAAACTGCTGCTATAACCGCCTCGAATGCATCTGAGATTATCGATGGACGGTATTTGCCGCCGTTTGAGAGCTCACCCTTGCCGAGGTATATATACTCATTCAGGTCTATCTGCTCGGCGAACTTTGCCAGAGATTTCTCGCATACAAGTGTAGCCCTGGTCTTACTCAGTTCACCCTCGGGGTAGTCCTGGCACTCTTCAAAGAGGTATTCTGAGACGACTATCGACAGAACGGAATCGCCCAGGAATTCGAGGCGTTCGTTTGAATTTCTCGTGTGATGGGATTCGTTAGCATATGACGAATGGGTCAGAGCCTCGGTCAGCAGATCCTTATCTTTGAAAGTATAGCCTAATTTTTCTTCAAATTCTTCTAATCTATCCATTTTGCACTTCCTCAGTGGTTTTCGCTTTCATCTCTTCAAGAGCTGCTGCGATTTCTTCGGTGACGTGGTTTTCAATATACAGCTTTGCTTGTCTGATTGCGTTATAGAATGCTGTTGCATTCGACGAGCCGTGGGCCTTGATTACCGGCTTGGCGGCACCCAAGAGCGGTGCTCCGCCATACTCAGCGTAGTCAAGCTTCTTTCTCATCGAATTGATTCTCTTAAGCACAAAGAGCCCTGCAATTTTTCCGGTTACACCGCTGAATACATCCTTCACATATGCCGAGATAAGCTTGCCCATGCCTTCATAGGTTTTAAGTACAAGGTTTCCCGAGAAGCCGTCTGTTATGGCTACATCTGCACCGCCAAGAGGAATCTCTCTTGCCTCGATATTTCCTATGAAGTTGACGGGAGCGTTTCCGAGCTGTTTGTAGGTTTCGACCTCCTGGTCTCTGCCCTTGGTTGGCTCTGCGCCGATATTTATGAGAGCTGTGCGGGGATTCTCAACTCCCTGGAGCTTGTTCATATAAGCTGAACCCATTATTGCGAACTGGACGAGCATATCGGGGCGGCATTCGGAGTTTGCGCCGATGTCGAGAACCATACATGGCTGTTTCGTGGTCGGGAGAACCATGCCGATAGCGCACCTCTTGATTCCTTTCATGCGCTTGACTATGAATGTGGCACCGACTGTGAGAGCTCCGGTTGATCCGCCTGAGACGAAAGCATCGCCCTCGCCGTCGTGAAGCATCTTAAGTCCGACTGCCATTGAGCTTTCCTGATATTCCTTGAGAATCTTTGTAGGCTCGGTTTCGACCGCCATGACTAAAGGTGCATGGTGAATGGCTATCCTTGATATATCAAGCTGGTTACCTGCGGCACACTTGCGGATTTTCTCCTCATCGCCGACCAAAGTTATGTCGACGCCCAGTTCATCTACCGCCCTGATTGCGCCCTTGATTACTTCGAGAGGGGCATTATCCCCGCCGAAAGCGTCAACTATTACACGAATTTTATCAGCCATTTTAAGCCTCCTTGTTCTCGGTCAGTGCCTGTTCCAAAGCGTTCATTGCGCGTTCGGAAAGTGCCTGATATTTCAGTTGTTTATTCCTTATCTTATCCGGAAGTTCCGGCAGAATTCCCATATTCGCGCCCATAGGCTGGAAGCCGGAGGGTGAACCTGTTTCAACGTAATTTGAAAGTGCTCCGATCATTGTTTCCACTGGAAGAGTTATCTCGGGGAGCCCTAAGAGCTTTCTTCCAAGGCTCATTGCGGCATAGATTCCGCTTGCCGCAGATTCGGTGTAGCCCTCAACTCCGGTCATCTGACCGGCAAAGTAGATTCTCGGCTCCTTTTTCAGACAGAAGTGCTTGTCGAGGAGCATCGGGGAGTTCAGGTAGGTATTTCTATGCATTACGCCGTAGCGCATGAATTCGGCGTCCTTAAGTCCCGGAATCATTGAAAATACCCGCTTCTGCTCGCCGAACTTAAGGTTTGTCTGGAAGCCGACGAGGTTGAACATTGTGCCCTGGACGTTTTCTTTTCTCAACTGGACTACTGCATAGGGTCTTCTGCCGGTGTTTGGGTCGATGAGACCTACCGGCTTCAAGGGTCCGAAACGCATTGTGTCCTCGCCGCGTTTTGCCAGTGCTTCAATCGGCATACAGCCCTCATAGACTTTGTAGTTATCCGAGCCAGACTTTTCAAACTCATGAAGAGGTGCGGTTTCGGCGTTTATGAGCTCCTGATAGAAAGCCAGATACTCTTCCTTGTTCATCGGGCAATTGAGGTAGTCAGCTTCGCCTTTATCGTATCTTGAAGCTTCGAAAACCTTGGACATGTCAAGGCTGTCGCGGGTCACTATCGGTGCCGCGGCGTCGTGGAAATAGAGATAATCCTCACCTATCAGAGCTTTGATGCTGTCTGACAGTGCATCGCTTGTAAGCGGTCCTGTAGCGATTATCACGTAGCCATCGGGAATTTCGGTTATCTCGCCTGAAATGAATTCTATATTCTGATGCCCGAGAATCTTTTCAGTTACCTTATCGGAAAAGTCTTTTCTTGAGACTGCCAAAGCTCCTCCCGCAGGAACCCGGGTTTCGTCGGCCACAGGCATTGTAACTGAGCCTAAGCGGCGCATTTCAAGCTTCAATAGCCCTGCCGCTGAATCCGGTCTTTCCGCCTTGAGGGAATTTGAGCAGACCAGTTCGCAGAGTCCAGTATATTTATGTGCAGGTGTGAATTTTCCCGGCTTCATATCGTAAAGCTTAACATGAATTCCCATATTGCCGAGTGTCCATGCAGCTTCACAGCCGGCGAGTCCGGCACCTATTACTGTTACGTTATTCACCGCTCAAATCCTTTTCGTAGTCGCAGTTTTTCTGGTGGCAGATGAGCTTGCCCGTCTTTGCGGAGCCTTTCTGGAAGAGGGTTGAGCCGCACTTTGGGCAGATTTCAGCTGTCGGGGTGTCCCAGGTCATGAATTCGCAGGTGGGGTTATCCTCACAGCCGAAGTATTTCTTGCCTTTCTGGGTCTTCTTCTGGAGAAGCTTTTTGCCGCAGTAGGGGCACTTGCCGGGGGCTTCTATCACGATCGTCTTTGTATTGGTGCATTCCGGGAAGCCGGAACATGCAAGGAATTTGCCGTATTTGCCGATTTTGATCACCATCGGCTTGCCGCAGAGTTCACAGATCTGATCTGTAGGTTCATCGGGGACTTTGACTCGTTTGCCGTCGAGATCCTTTTCAGCCTGCTGTAGGTCTTTGTCGAAGCCGTCGTAGAATGTTTTCAAGGTTTCCCGCCAGTCGGCTTTGCCAACCTCGATATCGTCGAGATTTGACTCCATCTGGGCGGTGAAATCCACGTCTACTATGTCCTCGAAGTGGTCTTTCATAAGCTCAGTTGTAACCTCTCCAAGAGGGGTTGGCTTGAGCTGTTTGCCCTCACGTTCGACATAGGAACGCTGGAGGATAGTTGTGATTGTTGCGGCATAGGTTGACGGACGGGCTATGCCGTACTCCTTGAACGCTTTGATGAGAGTTGCCTCGGTGTATCTTGCCGGAGGCTGGGTGAAGTGTTGGAGTCCATCAACGGACTTGACTTTGAGAATGTCGCCTTTTGCTAAAATCGGGATTTTCTCTGAGTCGTCGTCTTTGGATTCCTCGTACAGAACGGTGAAGCCGTCGAACTTGACAGCAAATCCGGAAGCCTTGAATGTGCAGTTGTTTACGTCGATAGTGACGCTCTGGGTGTCCATCAGGCAGTCCGCCATCTGGCTAGCTAGGAATCTCGACCAGATGAGCTTATAGAGCTTATATTGGTCATTTGTAAGATTTGGCTTTGCCTTTTCGGGGGTGAGCTCAATCATAGTGGGTCGTATTGCTTCATGGGCATCCTGGACATTGTTGCCGCCGGAACGGTAGTTACGGGGCTTTTCGGGGAGATACTGAGTGCCGAAGTTATCTGTTATAAACTGCTTGGCGGATGCTTTCGCCTCGTCAGAGATTCTAAGCGAGTCGGTACGCATATAAGTGATAAGACCGACTGCACCCAAGCCCTCTATTTCTACTCCCTCATAAAGCTCCTGGGCTACACTCATGGTTCTTCTTGAGCTGAAGCCATAACGCTGTGCAGTGTCTTGGAGAAGTGAAGCAGTTGAGAACGGGGCGGCTGGTGCCTTGGAACGTGTGCCCTTTCTCAGTGCAGTTACGACAAAATCGCCGCCATCAATTTTTGAAAGGACTGCGTCGGTTTCGTCCTTGGTTTTCAGTTCAGCTTTCTTGCCATCAACTGCTGTCAGGCGGGCTGTGAACGCCTTTCTTGAAGACTTGCCTAAGAGCTTTGCCTCCACTGTCCAGTATTCCTCGGGAACGAACTTCTTTATTTCTTCTTCCCTGTCGACTATCATCCGAACGGCGACAGACTGGACACGTCCGGCGGAGAGACCTTTACGAACCTTTCTCCAAAGGAACGGTGAGAGCTTATAGCCGACTATACGGTCAAGTATTCGCCTTGTCTGCTGGGCGTTTACTATATTCATATCTATCTGCCGGGGCTTGGCGATTCCTGCCTCAACACCGGTTTTTGTTATCTCATTGAATGTGATTCTGTTTTTCTCACTCAGGTCGAAGCCTAAGAGGGTGGCTAAGTGCCACGAAATTGCTTCACCCTCACGGTCAGGGTCGGTTGCAAAATAGACATGGTCAGCCTTTTTGGCACGCTTTTTGATGTCGTCGATGACTTTCTCCTTGCCTTTGATGTCGACATAGGTTGGCTCGAAGCCGTGCTCTATGTCTACACCAAGCTTGGACTTGGGGAGGTCTCTTACATGACCGACACATGCAACCACATCATAGCCGCTTCCCAAGGTTCCCTTGACTGTGTGGATCTTCGAGGGCGACTCTACTATAATTAAATCTGACATTTAGTTGCCTTTCTTCTATCAAACCGGGATGAAGCCCGGATATATTTCAAACTGTGTAACGATTTCCGGAGAGCGAACGGATAATTCCGTCGAGCTCAAGCTCTGTCAAGACCGTTTCGAGGTCACTGATTTCCTCGACATTTTCGGCTATCTCGTCAAACAGAACGATTCCGTTACTTAAGATATATTCAACTATCTTGCGCCTGTCGTCTGGAAGCCCTGACAGGTCAGGTGCTGGTCTTCGCTCTATCGGCTTTTCCGCTGGCTCGTCACGGTGGGATACAGGGCGGGACTGTCTGCGAGGTGATCTTATGGGTTCTGGCTCCTGATTTCTGTTCTTAGAGAAAATCCCCGATTCGCTCCTCTGGGAGAATATGTCCGCACTATAATTGAGGCGGTGCGCATAGACGCTGTAGTACTCATTCAGGATGTCTCTTGAATCGAACACCGGGATTGCGCCATCGCGGAGAAGCGAGACGACACCGGCATAGGAGTCATCATACAGGTTATGCGGCGGGACGCAGAAAATGTCTTTGCCCTGGGAAAGCGCGAATGCGGCTGTGCTGAGTGAGCCACTGGATGAACCTGCTTGCAGAATAAGGGTTCCCAAGCCGATTGCGGAGAGAATTCTGTTTCTCATCCTGAAATTGAGGGCAGTTGAGCCGGAATGTGGGAGATATTCGCTTATGACTGCGCCATGTGCGGAAACCGCTTTCTTCATGGCGGCAGAATTCTTCGGGTAATCACAGAGAAGTCCGCAGGGCATGACAGTATATACCCTGCCACCGCCCTTTATTGCGGATACCAATGACACTGAATCAAGACCCGATGCGCATCCGCTTGCAATTGTGACTCCAGCCTGAGCAAGCTCACCTATGAGGCGGGAAGAAATAGCTCTTGAATAGTCGTCAGGTTTTCTTGTTCCGACTGCAGTTATGATTACTGTTTCATCTATCTGATCGAGTCTGCCAAGTGTAAACAACACCGACGGCGGATTGTAGATTTCGCGAAGTCTGTCGGGAAATTCAGGATCGTCATAGGAGTAGATTGTGATTCTCTGCTTCTCACATTCCGAGATTATGTCGTTTACCTTGTCCATGGTGGCGAGTTCAAACGCCTTTTTATCCTGAGGGAGGACGTTGGTGAAATCACCGGAGGAAATGTGCTCATCTGCTTCCGCGACAGAATCATAGTGGGACATGAGATTCCACTTTCTTGAATTTGCAGGTCCGTAAACCAATGTAAGCCAGAGCCAGTATTTTGTAGATTCCGTCATCGTGAATTCTCCTCCCGGATTTTGTCTTATTTTGTCATTTCCCAGAGTGTTATTGCAGCGGCTGTTGCCGCGTTGAGGGATTCGATGCTGCCATTCATTTTGATTGTTATCTGCTTGTTGCAAAGAGCTATATCCTCTTCACTCAGACCGTTTCCCTCATTGCCAATTACAACGCAGGAGCTACCGCAGAAGATAGTCTCGCGGATGCTTTCGGCGTCCTGATCAACCACTGTGGCATAGAGAACGACTCCGCAGTCATGAAGAAGCTGCACTGCCTCAGGAAAGCTTAAGTCATCTATAAACGGAACTCTGAAGATTGAGCCCATTGTTGAGCGGATGGTCTTGGGGTTATATACATCACAGCAGTTACAGAGGAAAACTCCATCAAGACCGACTGCGTCGGCTACCCGAAGTATCGTTCCGACGTTTCCGGGATCCTGGAGTCCATCCAAAACTGCAAATCGTCTTCCTGTCTTTATTTTACCAACGCTGAGCTTTTTGTCAAGCATTGTTGCGACAGAAAATATTCCTTGGGAGTTTTTTGTGTCCTCAATAGCTCCTGCAGCCTTGTCTGAAATAAGATATATTCTCTCACCTGAGATCTGCTTGAGCAGTTCAATATCTTCAAAATACTTTTCCAGTGCTTCTTCAGTCATGAAGACGCCGGAAAGCTTTACTCCGGACTTTGCGGCATCAAGGGTGAGCCTTGCGCCCTCAAGGACGAATTTATGCTCAGAAGTGCGATATTTCTTGTTGTCCCGAAGCTTAATATAATCCTTTATTAAGGGGTTATCCCTGCTTGTTATAAACTTGAATTCCATCTTTGTGATTATTTCTCCGTTTTTCCTCAGTTACTTTGCTAAAAGCAAATATAACCACGCCCGCGTGGGAGCGTGGTTATAGATTTTTAATTAGTTAAGTGCTGCCTTTGCCTTTTCGGTGATAGCGGTGAAGCCGGCAGGATCATTGATTGCGATTTCGGAAAGCATCTTACGATTGATTGTGATGCCTGCTTTCTTGAGACCATTCATAAGTGTTGAATAGTTCATTCCGTTTGCCTTTGCAGCAGCAGAGATTCTTGCAATCCAGAGTTGTCTGAACTGACGCTTCTTCTGCTTTCTGCCGATATATGCATAGTTGCCGCTCTTCATGACAGCCTGCTTAGCCATCTTGAAGTGTGTGCTCTTTGAACCCCAGTAGCCCTTGGCGAGCTTTAAGGTTGCGTTTCTTCTCTTACGGGTCATCATTGCGCCCTTTACACGAGCCATATTCTTTTACCTCCCCTATTATTTGTATGGAATTGTCTTCTTGAGTGCCTCGACGTTTGCGCTTGATGCGTAAGCGGTGCCTCTTGCAATTCTCTTAGCCTTGTGATCCTTGGAAACGAGACGATGTCTCTTGTTTGCGTGCTGGAACTTTACCTTGCCGGTTCCTGTCAGGCTGAAACGCTTCTTGGTTCCGGAATGGGTCTTGATCTTATTCTTTGCCATTTTGGAATGTCCTCCTTAATGAAATATTTACTTGGATGCTTTCGGGGAAATCATCAGTGTGATGTTTCTGCCCTCGATCTTGCTGGGCTTATCGAATGTGCCATATTCTGCGACTTTCTCTTTGAATTCGTCGAGGAGCTTGTCGCTGAGCTCTGAATGAAGCGGGACTCCCTTACGGAACTGAAGCCGGACGGAAACCTTGACCTTGTCTCCACCTTTCAGGAACTTTATAGCCTGATTTACCTTGGTGTTGAAGTCGCCACCATCAATTTTAGATGTCATTCTGACTTCCTTGATTTCAACGACTTTCTGGTTCTTTCTGGCTTCCTTTTCACGCTTGGACTGCTCGAAGCAGTACTTGCCGTAATCCATGATTTTGCATACGGGCGGATTCGCCGTGGGCGCAATCTTAACAAGGTCAAGCTCCTTTGAGTTGGCAATTTTCTGTGCCTCTTTCGAGGAGATGATCCCTAATTGTGTGCCGTCTGAATCGATTACTCGAATTTCTTTGTCACGGATTTCTTCATTGATCTGATGAGCTACGTTGGCTATGGCGCAACACCTCCGAAAAATAATATGGTCTAAGCCCAACAAAAAAGCGCAAACACATAGTTTACGCTCACAAAATCACTCACGGCAAGGGCATCCCAGCCGAAAACAATCCATATTGACCTCTTCACAAATGCTTGAGGCGAGAACGTAAACGTTGCTACTTTCTTTACGGTTGACATTATATACCGTGAGTGTCGGTTTGTCAAGCACTTTTTTGAAAAAATTTTTACATCGGGATTTCTGAGCCCTCGGCAAGCCTCAGTGAGTAGATATAGCAGGACTTGACCGGCTTATCGAGGAGCACGTCGAATGCCGCCTTATAGAGCGACAACTGCATCGAGTATCGCGCTACAAGCTCGTCTATCGTCTGCACTCTGTCCGTCTTGTAGTCGACGATGACGTATCCGTCCGGTTCCTCGAAAATGCAGTCGGCGATTCCCTGCATCATGCCGTCGGTGTTGCCGTAGATGGCTTTTATGTCCTCCGGCTCATCTATGTCAGAAAACCTGACGATGAAGCTTCTTTCACGGCTGACATTCGGGCTCAGGCTCATTCTGCGATAGATGCCGCTTTCAAAGAACTGAGAAAGCGAATTTATGTCGAGGGACTTTGCCTCGTGCTCGCTGAAAATGCCGGAATCTGTGAGCCTGCGGATTTCCCCTGAAACATCACTGGCAGCAAGAGAATAGTCTGCACATTGCATAAATCTGTGCATGAGTGTTCCCTTTTGAGCGGCTGTAAGCTCGGTGACGGTTTCCTTGAGCCTCGGAACTTTCGGGAAGAAGCTGACCGGATCGTCTGAAGCAAGCTCGGAAACGGTGACCTTAGCCTCGGTTGAAGTCAGAACAGGGTCGTTCTTAAATTCAAATGAGTGGAGAAGCTTCTGCATAAGGTTCTCATCAGGCTTAATCTCGTCAGTAAGTCTTTCAGAAGTTTCGAGCTGGCTCAATTCAAGCGGCATTTCCTCGGAAATATCGGGGACATGCGAAGTGTCCGAATAGGCATCCTCTGGCAGAGCTTCACGAAGAAGCCTGAACCCGGGGTGCTTGCAGAGAGCCATGGTGAGCCAGTCCTGCATAGATTGAGCACGGCTGGAAAGTGAAGACGGAATCTTCTGGCTGTCAATCTCATAGGAAAACTGAGCAGCACGACTGGCGGTATTCTCGTCAATATCGTAAACGATGAAAAGCTGCTCTTTTGCTCTTGTCACGGCGACATAGAGAAGCCGGAGCTCTTCCGAGAGCATTTCCGAAAGATTTTTCGACTCAACATATTTAGAGAATATGGTTTTGCGCTTGGTGAGGGTTCCGTAGTCTAAAAAGCTCATTCCGATGCCGGCGTCGGTATTGAGGAGAAGTCTGCCATAGAGGTCGGTCTTGTTGAACTGCTTTGAAAGACGGCAGATGAATACAAACGGGTATTCAAGACCCTTTGATTTGTGGATGGTCTTGAAGCTGACGGCATCAGTAGATTCGGTGACGGTGACCGCTTCGTTAAAGTCGCCGCCGTTCTGGGAGATATAGTCTATGTATCTGAGGAAGCCGTTCAAGCCGTCCTTTGATGATTCCTCATAGCTCTTGGCATATTCCAGCATAAGGTAAAGGTTAGCGATCTTCTTGTCGCCGTCTTCATAGGATGCAGCAAGGCTTATAAGGTCTGATATATCGTATATCTTCTTGATGAGGCGGGTTAAAGTCATGCTCGACGAATAGAGGCGAAGCTTTTTTACAAGCGAGACTGCCGCCTGGCATTTAGCCTGTAAAATCGGATCGGATTTGTCTTCCGAAATATCAAGCATGTTGCGATAAAGCCTACGCTTCTTACCATAAAGCTTGACCCGAGCAAGCTCATCATCCGAAAATCCCATTATCGGAGAAAGCATGATGCTTGACATAGGGATATCTCGCATGGGGCTTACTGTGATTGACAATAGATTTATAAGAAGCGAAATTTCGCGGGAGCCCAAGTAGCCGGAAACACTGGTGGAGGCTATCTTCAAGCCCTCAGCTTCAAAGCATTCTACAGCAAGTTCACCATCGGGATTATTGCGGGACAGTACGCAGAAGTCGCCTGCACGGCATGGTCTCTGCACTCCCCCATCGGTGACGGTTACTCCATCGTTTATCATCTTGCGAATACGACGGGATATAGCGGTGTATTCGAGCTCTTCTGTCTCGGCGGAGTTTTTGCCCTCGCAGTCGACCTCTATGATGGTGCAGGGCTGGTCTTCGCCCTGGTACTCTGCGCCCGGGACGAGCTCCTCTTCATGGGTGTATTCCACTTCTCCCAAATCGTTGGTCATAAGGGACGAGAAAATATAGTTTGAGAAGTCAAGAACAGAGGCACGGCTTCGGAAGTTTTTAGATAGTATGATTTCTCTCACAGGACTGTCGGGGGATTTGCCCTGGAGTCTCGTATTCATGAAAATCATCGGGTTTGCCTGGCGGAAGCGATAGATAGCCTGCTTCACGTCGCCTACGGCAAAGACATTGGAGCCGATTTCGCCCAGGTTATTGGTGTCTGAAATCGACTTGAAGATGACCTCCTGGAGGTTGTTGACATCCTGGAACTCATCAATAAGAATCAAAGCATATCTGCCGCTGTTTCTGATCTCTTCCGAAAGTCTGGTGCGGTGAAGTTTGCCGTTCGGGTCACACTCTGCAAGCAGGCGAACGGTTATAAGTTCTGTGTCGGCAAAGTCGACGGCGTTTTTCTCGACTTTTTGGCGGAAGACCTCGTCCCAGAGCTCGTTTGTGAGCCGCATGAGAGATTCAAAGCAATCGGCAGTCTGCTCTGCGTCCTTTTCGGCGTCTTGGGTGGTGCAGAAATAGATTCCGGAGATTTCAGCGGCTACTTCCTTGAGGCGAGTGTAACAGTCTTTAGCGGACTGGTAGAACTCGTCCTCGGCAGCTGTGCTCTCAGCCTTTTCGGCTTTAGTCTGACGGGCGGATTGGAGGCTTTTCCATGAAACCCCTGAGAAAATTTCCCGGCATTCGTCCCAGGCATTACCCTTTGGAATGGTGCAGAGTGAATCCGCCTGGTCGCAGGCAATAAGAAAGATTTCCTGAGCGGATTTATGGCAGGAAAGGCTTTCGGCGAGGTTACGGAGCCTTAAGCTGACAGTTTTTAAGTTCTTACAAAGCTTTATTGCGTCTTCGGTTCTGTCGGCGATAACATTTCTGACTGCGGTGCCGTCTCTGAATGAAGTCAAAATTCTGTCTGACCAGATATCCTTGAACGGGAGCGTCCTTAAGAAGCTATAGAGCTTGAGGATCATGCCTCTGAGAGTAGCGTCGTTTTCCTTGCAGAACAGGGATATCAGGCGTTCGGTTTCCTCGTGACGGTCGCGATAGGCATTCTCCAAAACAGCTGTCAGGGCACGTTCAGTGAGCATTCCCGACTCGTTTTCCTCCATGATCCTGACTCCGCTTTGGAAGTCGGTTTCTTCGAGGTGGTTACGAACCATGTCAAAGCAGAATGAATTGATGGTGCAGATGTCGGCAAACTTGAGAAGAGACTGCTGTTTCTGAATCCAGGCATTGTCGGGCTCTTCCGTTGCTTTCTTTTCGAGGGCATCGGAAAGCTTTTCCCGCATCTGGGAGGCAGCGTCGTTCGTAAACGTCACTGCAAGAAGCTTGTCGGCTGGGATGTGCTTTTCCTCATCACAGAGGAGTCGGATTGTGCGCTCGACCAGGACTGCGGTCTTGCCGGAGCCTGCTGCCGCGGAGACTATAACCGGCTCGTTTATTGCATTTATCGCTTCAAGCTGTTCATTCGTCCAGTTCGGCATCAGGTTCGCCTCCGTAGTGTATCTCAAGTTTCAGTTTATCGCCATCCTCGGCGGTCACAGGCTTATATATGTACCCTGCCCGGGCACAGACTGATTCATAGCCGCAGTGGGAGCACCTCACGTGTTGGGCATCGGTGCCTGCCGGGAGGGCGTCTATCTTGCCGTTCAGTAGGTCGTTTCCAAACTGAACGGTCTTGCTCTTGGCAAAATCACGCAAGAGCTTGAAGCTCTCCTCAGAAATAAGGCAGGACTGCTTAGCGTAGCTGCCATTTATATTTTTCTTTACGGGGACGTATTTCCCGGAAATACTTTCGTCCATAGCGGCGACTGCTTCATCATTATCCACTATCAGCCCGGAACGCTTCAGCTGCTCGGCACGACGTTTCAGGCGGTCCTCTGCACTGTCTGACAGTGGCGAATAGTCGTCTGCGCACTCAAGGAAGCCCGCTTTCATATAGAAGATTCCGGCAGGAGTGCATTCCCTGAAGCTCTCATCTGTTCCCTCTGTCAGTGCGACCATATAGAGAAGCAGCTGGAGATTGAGACCGTTATAGATGTCCTCGAATCTGAATGCCTTGGTTCCGGTTTTGTAGTCGACTACACGGATGTATTTTCTGCCATCCTCCGACTCATAGGCGTCGATACGGTCGACTATGCCTCGGATATTGACTTTGAGATTCTGATTTATTGGGATTGAAAGGACGCTTTCGCCGTTTTCACGGGAGAGGTCGTATTCAAACCGTACAGGTCGGAACCTTGACACCTGGTATTCTTCTCTGATATTGAAGAGGATTTCACAACATGCGGATGCCAGGCGGTCATAGTCAGCTTTGAACTTATAATTCTTGCCGAAATCGCCACCTAAGTTCTCCTGCTCGTATACTTTCAGAAGCTCCGAAACTGCGGATTCAATTTCTTCATCGGTTGCCTTGTCGAATCCGTCTCCGAAACGCTCAAGAACATTTTCAAACACAAAGTGCATGACCGAGCCGCGATTGGCGGGGTCTATTGTCATCGGCTCAACCGGCTCTATTCCTAAGCCATAGCGGATGAAGTAGTTGAACGGGCAGTGGTTATATGTATCTATTCTCGAAGCAGTGACATTGATGTCGTGGGACGCGAAAACAGACTTTGCTACTGTTGGCGAGAGGCGGTGTCCATGGGGATTCTTGGCATAATCGAGGCGTGTGAGCCGGTCGCGGAATTCGGGTATCGATTGCAAGGATTTTCTTATTGCTTCAAGCACACCTTCGCTGCTGGATTCACCTATGCAGTAGCGATAGAATGCAGCTTCGGGTGCGGAGCAGTAGAACGATAGTAGCAAGCTGCCTGCCTTTACAGGTTCTATTCCAAGCCGCTTGATTGCCCTGGTCACTGTGAGCGACGGGCGGAGGTGTCTGCCGGTGGTATCGGATACGGTGTAGGAGATTACCTGGAGATCACTCGGGCAGGTAAGTACTGAAAAGCAGTCAAATCTGTTGCCGGAAAGGCGGCAGTTATCGGTTATCTCGAATCTGAGCCCCTCTCTTTCCAGAAGCTCAGCATCGCGACCGCTGAAAATGCCGGTTTTCTTTGAGTCGTTCGGAAAGATGCCGTCGTTTGCGCCCATGGTGAATGCAACTTTGGGCGAGGTTATAACTGAGCGTGCGAGGTCTGAAACCACGACGCAGGAAAGCTTCTGAGGCGGGTTTGAAATTCCGCTGTCGGAAAGCGATAGCTTTAAGAGCTCGCCGAATTCTTTCAGGGTGATTTTGTCGTCACCGATTGTATTATAAATTGCAGCGACTGAGTTCATCAGTGCATTCCAGAGCTGCTTGAATTGCCTTGCGGCTTCAAGCTTTTCATCCTCATCGTAGTAGCTGTCGATAATGTCCCGGGCACGCTTTGTAATGTGGCTTTCTTCAAGGCAGTCGCTGAATGCAGTAGCTACAGTTTTTGCATTGGCTGATTTGCAAGCATCATGAAGCTTCCGGAGCGGCTCAATTATCTTGAGTCTGAGCGAATTGAGGTTTGCAAGCTCTTTTTCCTCGCCGACTGTGAAGTCATCAAGCCACATTTCGCCGTCGACATTCCAGCGGACGGTGTAGTCCTCGATGAGGGAGGTTTCATACTCGTCGAATTCAGAGAACGGTGAACGGACATACTTCATAATTCTGTCAGTGTCAGGCTTGCGAGTTGAGGCGGCATCGATAAGTGCAAAGGCAAAGAGCATTACAGACATGTCGGAAGCCTTGTGCTTCTGGTCGAGGAAATATGGGACGTCGTACTTCTCAAAGGACGCCTCTACTGCATCTTCATATTTGGAAATATCGCTTGCTATGACGGATATGTCGTTATATGTATATTTTCCGCTCGATACGAGTTCACGTATGCTTGCAGCGACGAAATCGGCTTCGTCATAGATTGAGCGGCAGGAATAGATCTTAACGCTGCCGTCCGGCTCGGAATAAATACGGTTTTTTTCAGCGATGCAGTCTGCAAGGTCTGTAATGCCTCTTTGCTTTACAGGCTTGCTTGTGCAGGAGGCGTAGCGATAAACTCTGTCAATCGATTTGCAGAGGCTTATAAGGCTGTCCATAGTCTCGAATGACTGGGAATACACTGATGTGGGGGTGTTCTTTTCCCCCGCAGGGAGAGTAACTGACACGCTTACTTCACTGGCATCGCGAACCATGCACTTAAGCATTGAGAGCTCGTCCTGGGAGAAATTATTGAATCTATCAATATAGATGTATTTATCTTTGAAAATGCTTTCTTCGTCGGCGGATACTGCTCCAGCGGAAATTACGGAGCTTTCGTCCCTGAGACCACGTTCTTCGAGCTTACCTAGGTATTCTTCAAATATTACTGCGATATCAAAAAGCTTGTCGCCTGCCGTTTCCTCTATGCGCTCGGCTCCCTGGTATAGCTGCTCGACTGTTGTTTCGGAACGGATGAGTGAGTCTAAGACTGTCCCGATTTCGGCTATAAACGCGGGCTTGTCGAGGAATCTTGTCAGGGCTTTCAGAATCTTTTTGCGGCGGACTTCTTTCAGAGTCAGGTAGATTATCGGGATTTTCTCTTCAGATTTCATGAGTGATCCGCCGGCTTGTGGGCTGTGCGAGAGAATCTCATCCGAGAGCCTGAGGAAGCTCTTGACCTCCACCCTGTTGAAATCCTTTGCTCCCAGCTCGTTATAGAGCATCTTGTCAAACTGGAACGAGAACTGGTCGGGAATGACGCATAAAACACTCTTGCCATCCTGCAATAGTGACTTGATTTCACGCCCGTACATGACCATTTTTTCGTCCGGATATTCACCGGTTACTATTCGTAGCATTGCTCTCGCTCCTTTCGGTATCATATTTATTTTACAGCAGAAGTGAAGTAAAGTCAATCCAAATCACTATGTTCCGACAAGGCTTTTGCTTTCAGTAAAGAGGCTTTTCAATTTCTGCCAGAGTTCATAGCAGAAGAGTTTATACTGGACTTTTTCTGGGTGCTGGATGATTACCAGGTCTTCTTCGTCTAAATTCTCATCAATCGAAATTGCTCCTGAGACGCAGAGGGATGGATAAAGGACGCACCACCAGTTTTTGCCGCTTGCTTCTCCTATCAGGACACATAGGGCGTCATAGTAGCCCTCGGGGAGGGTGAAGTCGTCGTATTCACGCTTGTCGACCAGAACTGTTTCGTAGGAGACGGAGACAGTTTTGGATGTTATCGACCCGGCAACCTCTGTGATCTCAGGGATATGGGAGATTATTAGTTCTACAGCTTCGGATTTTGATGTGGCGTCTGCTGTCAGCACTGAGACATATTCTAAAACTGCGTCACGGACTTCGAGCTTTTCCGCCTGGTCTTCAGTGCTGTCGGAATTGGCGACGACATGGAGACGGATGAGCTTTGAGGTGGTGTTTTCGACTTCGACGGCACCTGTTATTCCGCGGGTTATAAGGCTTAGTACCAGTGCCAGAAGTATGCTTACGGTGATTTTGTTCATAGTGGTGTTATCCCGCCTTTCTGGGAGGATTATTGGCAGGAATTGGTATGAATATTCACAAAAAATGACCTGCCGGTCAGCAGGTCAGAATACAGATACTTTTTCAAAGCCGTTGCGGAGTTTGTCCTGAATCGAGAACACACGATAGGTTCCCCTTGCGACGCAGCCAAGAGGGTCTTCGGCTATACGACACTGGACACCGGTTTCACGGGTTATGTATAAATCCAAGCCTTTGATGAGGGAGCCTCCGCCTGTCAGGATAATTCCACTCTCCATAATATCGCCGGCAAGCTCGGGAGGGGTCTTTTCGAAAACGGACATTATCGCTGTAATTATCGTGTCGATGTTTTCCTGGATTGCCATCGTGATATCCTGCTCGCTGACTTTTGCTGATGCCGGAAGACCGGTTATAAGGCTTCTGCCGGTGACAGTTGCTGTGGGTTCATCAGATGGCCAGAAGACATTTGCTGAGCTGATTTTCAGCTCTTCCGCAGTCTTTTCTCCTATTGACAGGCGGTATTTGTCGGAGATATACTTTGCGATCGACTTATCGAGGGTGTTTCCCGCACACTTTACTGAGGCGGAGGCTACTACTCCTCCGAGAGAGGTGACTGCAATATCTGTTGTACCGCCGCCGATGTCAACTACCATCTGACCATAGGGTTTCAATATATCTGCGCCTGCTCCTAAAAGTGCTGCTACCGGCTCTTCTATCAGGTACACTGTTCTTGCTCCGGCTGAGACGGCACTTTCGACGACGGCTTTTCTCTCAACCGTAGTTATTCCGGTTGGGACGCACATGACGATTCGGGGATTTATAAGGCGTCTGCCGATTACTTTCAGGATGCAGAGGCGGATGAGCTCCTGCGCCATGTCGTTATTCGAAATTACGCCGTCTTTGAGAGGGCGGATTACGGCAATATGAGGAGGATTCCTGCCTATCATTCTGTAGGCTTCCTCGCCGAATGCAACTACTTCCTCGGTGTTGCGGTTGAATGCGATTACCGTCGGCTCGTTGAGGACTGCCCTGCCGCCGGTCATGATTATTATATTTGCTGTACCAAGGTCTATTCCAAGATCAAGCCTCGACACAAAGGCACCTCCTTGTTAATCTGAAAGCATTATTTTCATTCTGCCAGCTGAGCCAGGACGGCGCAGTAGACTTTTTCTACTCCTCTGTCCTTGAGCACCTTCGCACACTCGCTCAAGGTGCTTCCACTTGTGATTATGTCGTCGCAGAGGAGAATTGTTTTGCCGGTTATATCTTTCTTATTCCTGCCGGCTTTGTATACTTTTGATGCGAGAATTTTGCGCTGTTCAAGCGACTGCTCATGTTGAGCTTTTCTGGTGTGCTTCTTTTTGATGAGATTCTTAACAACCGGGATTCCGAGTTCTCTTGAAAGAAGCTTGGCAATTATTTCCGCTTGGTTGTAGCCGTATTTATTCTTGCGTGTGCGGGTCATCGGAACGAATGTTATCATGTCGCACTGGGAGACGATGCCGGATCTCAGGAGATTGTCCCGAAGCTCAGGAATGAGATACTTTGCGGCATTATCACCATAGTGATACTTAAGCCTAAGGACTCCATCTCTGATTGCTCCATCATAACTGCCGGCAGCTGAACAGCCGGAGAAATTGACCTCGCCGACACTGAGATACAAAGGAAACTGGGTTCTGGAGCGTTCGATTTCCTTATTGACACGATCGGCGCACCTAAAGCAGACCAGTTTATCATGCTGGATGATCGCACCGCAAAAGCCACAGCGGTTCGGATAGACAAAGCTAAGAAGCCTGCTAAATGCTTTATTCATTGGGACTATCCTCTGTATCTTTGTAGCTGTCTTTGCGGAGCATGTCCTCAAGGCAGGTGTAGCGGTTCATTCTTCTGTTGTTATTTATCATGAATTCAAGACGCTTTGCGGAGCCTACAATTACCAGGAGCTTCTTGGCACGGGTTACGGCTGTGTAGAGAAGATTCCTGAAATAAAGCTGGTCATAGCCGCCGAGTATTGGGATTATGACTGCATCAAATTCACAGCCCTGGCTTTTATGTACGGTTGCGGCATAGGAAAGCTCAAGGTTGTCTAGGTTTTTTGTATCGTACTTGCAGACTCTTCCGTCGAAGTCTATTTCCATGATGCCCAATATGCCGTTTAATTTTGTGATGACCCCGATATCGCCGTTATAAATTCCGGAGCCCTCCTCCTTGCCCTTTTTCCACTCAAGCTCATAGTCGTTTTTGACCTGCATGACCTTGTCGCCGAGGCGGAAAGTGTACTGCGGGGTTTTTATCTCCGACTTCTCATATGAGGGTGGGTTCAGCCGGGCTTGGAGAAGCTTGTTGAGCTCCACCGTCCCAAGCGGTCCTTTTCTTGTTGGGGTCAAAACCTGGATGTCATCTATAGGCGAGAAGCCATAGGTTTTGGGAAGCCTGTTCAGGCACAAATCTACCGTCAGCTCGGCACAGGACTCAAAATCAAGGCGTTGCATGAAGAAGAAATCGCTGTTATTGCGGCTTAGGTCTGGCATTTCGCCCCGGACTATCTTGTGGGCATTCGTTACTATCGCACTTTCGCTTGCCTGGCGGAATATCTCAGTTAAAGCGATTACAGGGACTGTGCCGCTCTTTATGATATCGTGGAGGAGATTTCCTGCTCCAACGCTCGGAAGCTGGTCGCTATCACCCACCATTATGAGCTTGCAGTTTATCTTGATTGCTCTGAGGAGCGATTCAAACAGGAGAACATCAACCATAGACATTTCGTCTATTACAAGGGCGTCGCAGTCGAGGAGATTATCCTCATCATGCTCAAAGCGGAACTGATCGCCATCGGACGGGATTACGCCCAGGAGCCTGTGAATGGTCATGGCTTCCCTGCCGGTGAGTTCGGATGCCCTTTTCGCAGCTCTGCCGGTCGGCGCACAGATAAAGACCTCCTGACCCTGCTGCTCAAGAAGTGAGATTATTGCGTTTAAAGTTGTTGTTTTACCTGTTCCAGGACCACCTGTTAAGATCATGAAGCCTTTTGAGAGAGCTGTATTGATGGCGAGGCGTTGTTTTTCCTCATATGTTATATCAAATTCTTCCTCAGCGAGGTCTATTACCTCATCATAGTTGATTCCTGTGTCGAATGCAAGGGAATTCATGATGGAAAGGCGGCGGGAAATATAGTCCTCAGCGGTGAAATATTCTTTCAGCATGACATACTGCTTGCCGTTCTTTATGTAGATGTAGAGGTTTTCGTTCTCGGCATCGGATACTATCGTCTTGTTTATAAGCTCCTTGTCGCAATTCAGGAAGCCTGATGCTATATCGATGAGCTTGTCCTTGGGGAGGCAGGTGTGTCCGGAGAATGCGTTTTCATTCAGGACGTATCTTATCCCAGCAGAAAGTCTGAGATAATTGTCGGGGGCTATGCCTTTATCCTTTGCTATTTCCTCGGCGGTCATGAACGGAATCTCAACTCCTGTGCCGCAGAGTATATAGGGATTATGCTCGATGAGGGAAATCGTCTTGTCGCCATATCTCTTCCAGGCTCTGACGCCATACATTGTTGGGGTTCCAAGCTTCGAGAAATAGCCGATTACGTTCCGGAAGCCGATTACTTTTAAGAATTCTTCTGAGTATTTCTTGGCTTTTGCTTCGGTTACGCCGTTCACTTCTGTCAGGCGTTCGGGGTGATTCTCAAGGATATCAAGGGTCTCTTCACCGAACTTCTTGACGAGAGCTTTTGCGGTTACTGGTCCTATGCCCTTGACTACTCCGCTGGCAAGATAACGCTGGATTGCCGAGACCTCGACAGGAAGTGAGCGGACACAGCTAGCCGCCTTGAACTGGTGACCGAATTTCGGGTGCTCGGAGAAAGAGCCGGTGAGTTCCAGCTCTTCTCCCTCATCGACGTTTCCGAGGTCGCCGACAACCGTCAAAAGCTCGTCGCCAAGGTCGAGAGTGATGACGGCAAAGCCATTACTGTCATTGCGATAGGTAACACTGTCGACAGTACCTGAAATCTTCACTTCATCAGACTTTGCCATTTTCTCACTCCCTCAGTCATTCAATATCGAATGCACCATTCATTTTCTTTTGCAGGCTTTCTAGCCACTTGCGGCTTTCTTCTGTCCTGACCGAATCCACGACTATCAGCCTTGCCTTGCAGTCCCGGACGGCTTTTGACTCTTTCATTCTCTCAACCAGCCACTCGAAGCACTCGCACTCTGATTCATAGTATATCCTTATCTCCGCCTGGGGTTTCAGGTTTGTTTCATTTCGGCAGAAATGCTCATTGATGAGTTCTACCGCCAGGAAAACCGCAAGCACAAATGCAAGACCTATTGCTAATTTTATAAGTACCATTCTGACTCCTCCGTACACTTTTAGTTAGTGCTAAAGTATGCGGATTTGTCAGAATGCGTTACTGTGATTATACTACTTTGGCGTCTCGTTTGCAATCACTTTTTATTTGCGTCCACTTCATCACGGGCGAGAAGTATATTCTCCTCAGAGCGATTATACACCCTGCCGTTTTCTGCTGTGTAGTTGTCCACTATCGTGTTTTCTTTGAAGACAGGGATTACCTCGCCCTTTGGTCTGTAGATTCTTACCTTGTCGCCTTTTTTGATTTTCTTCATGCTTTGAGCCTCCTTTTCTTGAATTATTATGCTCATTTCGGACAGAAAAATTATATTTGTGGATTGTGCTTTTCCCGAAAATGATATATAATGGTTATACGAATTTCTATCAAGGGTGATGATACCATTATGAATAAACCTAAGCTTTTGGTTCAATCGGCACTCTACCTTATCGTGTGTGAGCTTGCCGCATTTGTAATAGTCATGTTCTTCCCGATGGCTTATCAGAGCATCGGAGTTGGCATGAGCGTTGTATTCGGGATATGCTCGACCGGTGCGTGCATCTGCCTTTACGGCGATTTCTGCTCGAAAGCGGGAAGAAAAGCCGGAATCAAGGATGCAAGGCTTGATGGCGTGGATAACTCCTACTTCGGATTTTTCATGGGACTGATTCCGACTGCGATCAACTATATCTTTGTGATACTTGTTTATCTCTCAAAATTCGGAGTTGTTTCATACGACTTCTATCCGTGGTATAAGACGCTCGCGTTCTACTTCATGCCCTGGACATATTTATTTGCTCCGAATACGATTGTTGATGGGGTGAGCACCACTGTGGCAGCGGTAGATTTGCCGTGGTATGGGCTTGCAATCATCACGATTCTGCCGCTTGTTTTCCTTGCTACCTGCTATATTGCTTTCTATGTCGGATATAAGAACTACGATATGAAGTCAAAGATAGTGTACGGGAAGTAATCCGTCCGGAATATTTCATAAGACAACCTCATAGTTTGTACAAACAAGTTTTGTAAAAACAGATTTCGGAGGTTTTCTTATGTTGAAAAGACTTTGGACTAACCGTGTCGGTGCACTCATTCTGATGCTTTGTGCGTTTCTTCTGGTTTTTGGATTTGTGAGTACGGCGGATGAGCCGATTGCTGTTATTCCTGTGGATGCTGAGGCAGATAGCATTTACCCGACTATAATCTTAGATGCCGGTCACGGCGGAATCGATAGCGGATGTGTGAGCATAAATGGAGTTGAGGAGAAAGACATAAATTTAAGCATTATGCTCAAGCTCCAGGGAATGCTCGAAGCGGCAGGGTTTGACACCATCGTCACAAGATCTACCGATACTTCTATTCACGATTCGGGTGTTACAGGCTTAGGAAACCAGAAGAAGTCTGACATGGAGAACCGTCTTGCGATTGTGAATTCTATAGACAATGCGATTTTCATCTCTGTTCATCAGAATACTTATACTGACTCGCAATATTCTGGTGCGCAGATGTTTTATACTGCTGAAAGCTCAGAAAGTGCGAAGCTGGCGGATATTCTGCAAAGCAGCTTTGTGAAGTATCTTCAGCCTGACAACGAACGTGAGACAAAGCCTGTCGGAAGCGAGATATATCTTCTGCACTTTGCAAATTGTCCTGCCGTTATGGCGGAATGTGGTTTCCTCTCGAATCAGGAGGAAGCGGATAAGCTAGAAACTGACGAATACCAGAGCGAGGTGGCTTTCACCTTGTTCTCGGGAATCTGTGAATATATCTTCTCAGACTATGGAATATAGTTCCGGGAACGAAAGGGATGTTTGAATTGGCTAAATCAAGTACAGCCTATGTCTGCCGCGAGTGCGGCGCAGAAACTCCGAAATGGAACGGAAAATGCCCGAATTGCGGAGCCTGGAATTCTCTTGAGGAGGTCACACTCCAACCAGCTGTAAAGTCATCCGGCTTTTCATCTAAGAGCTCTGGTGGAGTTGATTTAGCCGACAAGATTGTGAATCTCAGTGACCCCATCGATAAGGAAAACGAGACAAGGTATCACACTGGGATTTCGGAGCTTGACAGGGTCTTAGGCGGAGGGCTTGTTAAGGGTTCGGTTGTGCTTATCGGCGGTGAGCCGGGAATAGGAAAGTCGACCCTCTTGCTACAGATATGCGAATACTTGGGACGGGACAAAGAGATTTTGTATGTTTCCGGTGAGGAATCCGTAAGGCAGATTAAGCTTAGGGCTTCAAGACTTGGAGTTACCACGGAAAATCTCTATCTTCTGGCTGAGTCGGATGCTAGATCCATCTGCGAAACTATCTCAAAAAACAAGCCGGATATCGTTATCATAGATTCGATTCAGACCATGTCTATAAATGACCTGAACTCGTCGGCTGGCTCTGTCACACAGGTGAGAGAGTGCACATCGCTATTCATGAGGACAGCGAAATCGGAGGAGATTCCTTTCTTTATAGTCGGGCATGTCAACAAGGACGGTGCTATCGCTGGTCCTAAGGTCATGGAGCATATTGTCGATGCCGTTCTCTATTTTGAGGGCGAAAGGACGCTTTCCTATCGCATCCTGAGAGCCGCAAAGAACAGATTCGGTTCTACTAATGAAATAGGAATGTTCGACATGCAGAATTCAGGGCTTGTTGAGGTCAAGAATCCCTCGCAGATGCTTCTTGAGGGAAGACCGACTGGTGTTTCCGGATGCTGTGTTGCCTGTGTCATGGAGGGCTCACGTCCTATCCTGGCAGAGGTTCAGGCACTTGTGACTAAATCGGGGCTTCAGGTTCCGAGGAGGTCGGCATCGGGGTTTGACTATAACAGAGTGTGGCTTATCACGGCTGTCCTCGAGAAGCGGATCGGGTTCTATTTCGGAAATCTCGATATTTATGTCAACATCGTCGGAGGGCTCAGGATCAATGAGCCGGCGGCGGATTTGCCGGTGGCGTTGGCTCTCTATTCTTCCCTTAAGGACAAGCCCATCGGAGACGACGTCATCGCTTTCGGAGAGATCGGGCTCGGAGGAGAATTGAGAAGCGTTTCCCACCTCGAGCAGAGGATAAAAGAAGCTGAAAGGCTTGGATTTGAAAAATGCATTGTTCCGAGAAGCGGGATGAGCGGCATTCAGGGCGGACACAAGATTCAGATTGTGCCGGTCTCGAATCTGAGACAGGCTTTCAGCGTGGCGTTAGACTAAGATTTTTATGCAGAGACGGCGAGGCTTCTTCTGAACAGAACCTTGCCGTTACTTATTTCACACATCAGTTCCCCTCTTCTGCCGATTGAGAGTTCATAGGCAAGAGGGTTTTCAATTTCCGACGCAATTACGCGTTGTATCTCCCGTGCGCCAAATTCGGAGGTGTTTGACTTTGAGAGGATGTAGTTCTCAATGCCGTCGGAATAGTTGAGCCTGACTCCGGCAGTCAAAGCACGCTTTGAAAGCTGTAAAAGCATCTGCCTTGTCAGTTCAAGGCTGGATTCTTCTGAAAGGCGATTTAAGCTGCAGACGGCATCTATCCGGTTTATGAGCTCGCTTGAAAACTGTCTTGAGAGGGCTGAACGGTCGGAAGATTCATATTCAGATGGGACAAAGCCACAGGAGGTGGATTTTGAGCAGGTGACATTGGTTGTCATGATGACTACGGTATTTCGGAATGAGACGTGACGACCCTGGGAGTCGGTGAGGTTGCCGTTGTCACAGATTTGAAGCAAAATTGAGATAACATCCCTGTCCGCCTTTTCGAGCTCGTCAAAGAGAACGACGCTATATGGAGATTTGCGGACACGCTCGGTCAGCTCTCCGCCATTTTCGCTTCCGACATAGCCGGGAGGAGAACCTATAAGGCGGGAAAGCGAATATTTCTCGGAAAATTCAGACATGTCAAGGCGGATGAGCTTTTCTTCACTTCCGAATAGAGCTTCTGAAACTGCTTTTGCAAGCGAGGTCTTCCCTACTCCTGTGGGTCCTGAGAAGAGTAAAGTGGCAATAGGACGGTTTTTGTCCCTGAGTCCTGAACCTGAGCGACGGAGGGCATTGACTATTTCGGAAATGGCTTCGTCCTGACCGATTACGCGGGACTTCAAGGTGTTTTCTATATAGGAGATATTGCGCACCAGATCCTGCTCACTGGGAACTGATGTCTGTAAAGCTATGCACCTTGCTATATCTGAACCGGTCACAGTGGGCTTATATACCCTGCTGCTAAGTTCATCAAGATATCGCTCAGTCAGTCCCTCTGCGGTTATTCCGGTCAGATTTGAACTGAGCTTCTTCATATTCTGGCTTTTTGTAAATGCAGCTAGCTTTACAGATGAACACGCTTCATCCAGAACATCTATCGCTTTATCGGGGAGGTATCTGTCTGGAATGGAGTGGCTGGATAGCTCTACCGCCTTTCTTATGGCTTCGTCTGTGATTCTGACCGAATGGTGGGATTCGTATTTAGGCTTAAGACGCATGAGCATTCTGATTGCTGTTTCCTCATCCGGCTCATTGATGCGAACCAGAGAGAATCTTCGATCGAGTGCTTTGTCTTTTTCTATTGTCTTGCGATATTCGTCATAGGTTGTGGCTCCGATTACACGGATTTCGCCTCGGGCAAGTATGGGCTTAAGGATATTTGCGGCGTCTATTGCACCCTCTGCCGCTCCGGCACCGATAAGCATATGGATTTCATCGATGAATAGGATTATGCTGTCGATGGTGGCGGCTTCATCGATGCAGTATTTCAGGCGTTCCTCAAAATCTCCGCGATATTTGGCACCGGCTAAAAGCTGGGTGAGGCTTAAGGAATATATTCTCGTATTCAGGAGCTGTTCGGGGACATTTCCATCTGCGATTCTTCCGGCAAGTGCTTCAACTACGGCTGTTTTCCCGACTCCTGCTTCTCCCACCAGGCAGGGGTTGTTTTTCTGGCGGCGGAGGAGGATACCTATAATCCTTTCGATTTCAGCTTCGCGCATCACGCACGGGTCGTATTCACCAAGGCTTGCTTTTCTGACCATTTCGATTCCGAATTTTTCTAGGTTCGGAGACTTTGGCTGGCTGCGATAGGACGACTGCAACTGGCTTTTGGAGCCTGATTCTATCATTTCGGCGCATTTAGCAAAGATGCGGGAGGAGTTACCGGTGAGCTCTCCCAGAATGCAGCCGGCGTTGGAGTTCTGCTGACCTAAGATGGCATACAGGATGTGTTCGGTGCCCACCTTTGAAATTCCATGATCATTTGCTGTTTTCTTTGCAAATCTAAGGCTTCTCTTTGCGGCGGGAGTGAATGAATCGACGTCAAGGGAAGTGCGCTTTGTTCCCTTGCCCACCATTTCGCATATTTTCTTGTTGACAGCCTGGTAGCTGACGCCATAGCCTGAAAGAATCTCGCTTGCGGCATATGCCGGGCTGTCTTTTAGAAAGGATAAAAGAATATGCTCGGTGCCGACATAGGTGTGACCGAGGTCGGAAGCTATTTTCACAGCCTGCTTTATTGAGTTTATTGATTCATCGGTATAGTCGGATGAGGGGTATATCTTATCAAAATTGGTCACTGTAATTTGCCTCACTATCACTGATATTTACATTTCAAGCTTTGACAGTTTTCCATAAGTTATTCATTCGGCGTCGGCGATTCGCAGTGCCAGACAGTTTTACACCGCGAATACAGAACCGACATTTTAAAGATATGCCCGTGGGACAATAAACAGTAACACATTTCCAGGTTCCGAATAAACTGAACTATAAGCAAGTCGATTGCTTTAATACTTCTTAAAGGAGACATATTCATGAACTGCTCATCTTGCTTCAGTGGATACTGGTGGATTATCATCCTCATTCTCATCATCCTCTTTGCTTTCAATGGCAACTGCGGATGCTCCAGCTGCGATAGCTGCTCAAGCTGCAACAGCTGTGGATGCTAACACAGTTCGTCTGAGGACGAACTGAAAAAACGCCTCGTTTTTCTAAGCGGGGCGTTTTTGCTATTCCAAATCTCTTGACAAAAGGATCAAAATAGAGGATAATATAGGTATGAGAATTATGTCACTCTCTGAGGAGGATGTTATATGCAAAGAGATTCCGTAAAGGATTTATTATACTGCCTCAGCCGGTTCGGGCTGTTCTGGGCAATCACAATTTTTGGAGTTATAATGGGCAGGACTGCCGTTTTAGGAGTTGTCGGGACGCTTATCCCAAGGCTAAGGCTTTATGACAACGAAGAGCTTCTGAGCCTTATATCCTGCATTATTCCGGCAATAATGTTTATAGCACTTTTCGCGGACGATGCAAAACGGCACACAGCCTACCGTAACTACAGACCGATATTTGTTACATGTGTAATGCTCGTGACCGGGATTATCTACTACATTCCGGCTGTGGTTGCGGGATATCTGAAAGAGGAGCTTGCGATTGAAGCCATCACTCAGCTCTACTTCACAAGCTACTGGCTGACTTTTGTCAGCGAAAAGCTGGAGGTGTATGCACTTCTCGGAAGCATTCTGTGGGTTGTGCTATGTGTTCTCACATATATCATAGCGAGGAAGATTTATCTCCACAAATTCGAGAATGGCGAATATGCGTATGAGGTTGATGAATTCTGATTAAATAATTTCGTCGGGCGATGAACCCGACGATTTTTTTATTCCACTGCGGTTTGCTTTTCAATTTCGAGAATATCGTAGAGGTAATCGATCTCCTCCTGCTGGGCTTCTACTGTGTCGCTAAGGTCATCATACTTGTTCTTCAGATACTGTGCGGCAATTCCAGTGCAGCCTATAAGTAGAAGCAGCAAAACCATGACATAAGTCATGCCATGCATGAAAGTCTCGTCGCTGAAAATGCCATTTTCGACTGTTCTCGCGCCCTTGAAAACGCTTGTGTAGGCTTTGAGAACAAGCGGCAGGAAGATTGACAGAAGTATTACGTCAACCGGGAACTGAGCCAGGTTCTTTATGATTCTTGCCGGCAAGATCGCCATGAATCCGCTTCCATAGAGGGCGGAGATTGCCCAGTTTGTGAGAAGCAGGTTACATATCACTACTACCGTCGCCTTTGCTGAGACTATTCTGACTACAAGCCACTTGTCGTTTCTGGCGTTATAGAGGAAGAGTCCATAAAGGAGCCCGCCGAGAGCTTCTATAAGGGTGAACCGAATGTCGAATGCGCCGTCTGGCTTGATGATGTAGCCTAAAATGTCGGTTATCATTCCGGCGGTGAAGCCGACTGTCGGTCCATAGAGCATTCCTATTGCCGCCATCGCTATAAACGCAAACGAAATGGTCATATAGTTTGAGATCTTGATGCTGACTGTGAGCTTCAGAACGAGATCCAAAGCTATAAGCATAGCTATGACACACAAATTACGGACACTTTTGAGCTCTTTCGCAGAGCGGACGAACAGGTTGAAAAATCCTTTCATAATAAAATCCTCCTACACTTTTTTACTTACAAGTGCAGAAGGATTAGTGTTTTTGCGATTCCTTAGGTTCGTCTGCAACACTGTCAAGTTCGCTTGTGAACTTATCCAGCTTTGCTTGCGAAGCGCAAGTTCATTTATGAACTTGCCAAGTTCGCTTGCGAACTTGTTTGCACAAATAAGCGGGATGCGAAAACCGAACCGCAGGGCTACGCCATTTCGTCCGCAGGACAACTCCCCGTTCCTGTGGCACTATAACGCTCGGTTTCCTACTCTTTTGGGGTTGATGGTGAATGTGCGATCAGAGTGAGAGGTCGCTGAGAAGCATATGTAGATGCTCGTCGTAGTTCTTTCTCATTCCAAGAGCCTCGACTATATCATAATCGACGAGGTGACCGTTCTTGAGAGCAACGACTCTGTTGGTAAGACCGTTTGCAAGGAGGTCAACAGCATAGCAGCCCATTCTTGCAGCCATGACTCTGTCGGTGCAGGTAGGTGCGCCGCCTCTCTGAACATGTCCGAGTATAGTTACTCTTGTCTCGATTCCGGTGTGCTCCTGGATGTAGGCACCGATGTCCTCGGAATGTCCGACACCCTCAGCTACGACTATCTCAAAGTGACGCTTGCCGGTCTTCTTCTGCTCAAGCATCTTAGCGCAAGTCTCAGCAAGATTGAATTCCTTTTCGACAGTGATGACCTCGGTAGCACCGGTAGCAACGCCTACGTTTACTGCGATGTGACCAGCTCTACGACCCATAACCTCAACTACTGAGCAGCGGCTGTGGGACATTTCGGTGTCCTTTATCTTGTCGATCATGCCAAGTGCGGTGTTGAGAGCAGTGTCGAAGCCTATGGTGTAATCGGTGCAAGCGATATCGTTGTCGATTGTGCCGGGGATTCCGATGCACTTTACGCCTTTCTTGGAAAGATCCAATGCACCTCTGAAAGTTCCGTCACCGCCGATGCAGACAAGGCTGTCGATTCCGAACTTGTCGCAGTTTGCCTTAGCTATATCAAGACCTTCCTCGGTCACGAACTTCTTGCTTCTTGCAGTGTAAAGAATAGTGCCGCCTCTCTGGACGATATCCGAAACGTCTCTTGCATTCATTTCATACATATCGCCCTCGATAAGGCCCTGATATCCTCTTCTGATGCCGACGGCCCTGAAGCCCTTGGCTATAGAAGCTCTTACTACCGCTCTGATAGCGGCGTTCATTCCCGGAGCGTCTCCTCCGCTTGTAAGTATTCCGATTGTTCTTGACATACAAGTACCTCCAAAACAATTCAAAGCAAATTTTATACTGAGCAATCCAGCTGTGGCATCATGAGCGAAAATCGGCGAAAATATTTATATAATCACAAGATTTTCGGAAAATAACACATATGCCATTCAACTGCCTGGATGCAAACACACAGTTATTAAGCCTCAAACTGTGCTGTTACCTTATAGAATAGCATTTTACGAGCCAGATGTCAATCATTTTGCGCCAAAATACGCACCAAAAAAAGGTGCGTATTCAGCCGATATTCTGTACAAAATCATATTTCATGCGGGAATATCACGGGATTTTTCTTCACATTTCTCGGCTGGTTTGTGGTCAGATTCAGTCACTAACCCACGGCATCAGCCAAAGGTGAAAATACCGATATATCAACATAGAGAGTGTTGCCCTCCTTGACATTTATCTCGCCGCCGACGCCCTCGCCTGTCTGTGCACAGTAAACATCCATGACATATCCGGAAAGCGTGTCGGGAGTCTCGACATCACGGCACTCATACTTGATGTTGAGTTCATCCAGGAGTGCTACATACTCCTCCTTGGTCATTCTCGTTCCGTCATCGTTCATATAATCGGGGATTTCGACAACCGCAAGACCCTGGCTGACATAGAGCTTGACGGTCGTGACGGGATAGAGGTCGGTTCCCTCGGGGATATCCTGGTCATAGATGATTCCACGCTCGTATTCATCGGAGTAGTCATAGATTACCTCGAATTCGAGTCTGCCTTTCCATGTGTCGCTCTCGGCAACGGATGTGTATTTCTTGCCAACGAGATTGGGCATTACGAAGAGTGTTCCGCTTGTTGCCGTTGTGGTTTCGGTTTCATCTGACGAGACGGTTGTCGTCTCGGTTGACTCGGTTGTTGCTTCAGTTGTAGCAGCTGTTGTTATGGGAGCTGCGGTTGTAGTGGATGCAGTTGTCGTCTCAGTGTCGTCCGAGCTTTTGGGAAGAAGCATGGAAATAAGAGCCAGGAAAGTCACAACTACAATCGCCACAAGAAATACTGCACCGATTATCATCGCAACATTTCCGCCGTTACCCTTTTTCTTCTTCTTTTTGGAGCCGGTCTTAGTGGAACGGTTCTCCTTTGAAGTTTCGGAAATCGGGATAGTCTGGGTGGCACCTCTCGGAAGCTGGGTCATATAGCTCGGCTGGTCGAAGAGCTTTGTCACGAAATCGGTTATGGTCTGTATTCTCTGCTCGCAGGAAAGGCGCATAGCCTGGGTTATGACCTTTGAAACATTGGCAGGAACGTGAGGATTGATCTTGTTTGGCTCCATCAGGGAGTCGTTGCCGATTCGGGACATCGGCTCGGGAGGCATACAGCCGGTCAGGATTCTGTACATCACTGCGGCAACTGCATACACATCCGTCCATGTTCCCTCCCACTCGCTTGCAGAGTACTGCTCAGGCGCGGAGAAGCCATCATAGAGCTCTGGTGCCAGGTCGGTGTTAACGGTACGTATCTCGGGGATGGCAAAGCCAGTGAGCATCAGCTCATTCCGGTCGGTGACGATGATGTTATCGAGGCAGATTCCTCTGTGGAGAATTCCGGCGTTATGTATGCACGCCAAAGTTGTTAAGAGCGGTGGGAAGAGCTTTTTGACCTGATCCCAGGTGAGCTCACCTGCATTATCCTGAAGATACTGCCTGAGCGTTATCCCCTCAATATCCGGGAAGACGGCATAAACGGTGTTATTAGCGGTGAACATATCCGTCGGCGCGACGATATGGGACATGGTTCTGAGCCTTGCCAAGGACTTATTCAGCTCGGCAAACTCGGACATATAGTTCTTATACTGAACGACATAATTCTGGTCGACAATAAGCTCAGAACTGCCCTTTGCACGACTGCAAAGAACGTCAGGCATGTATTCCTTTATAGTGACCTTAGCCGACTCGGTGTTGTCATAGCCAATATAAACGGCGGACTCACCGTTGCTCCTGATGAGCTTTCCTACAATATATCTCGAATCCAAAACTGTCTTGGGCTGAAGATATGAGGGCAGATTTCCAGCATTGACGCTCAGTCCGCAATTCGGACAGACATCCTGACCCTCCATCAAAGGCTCCATACAGCCCATGCACAGTGTTTTATACTCACTCATTAATTGATTCGTTCCTTTCAGGCTCTTATACGAGTCCATCATGATACATGATATTATTTTACCAACAGAAACTCTTCTTGTCAATGAGGTTTTTAAAACTGTCACTCAGTTGTAACCGACTTGTAACTATTTGAACACAGCTCAGGATTATTGTCCCACCCGCAGGGGTTGAAATTTATAATATTATGGTGTATAATAATCGATAAGCTTTTTTACAAAGGGGTGAACTCATTGAAGAAGTTCGCAAAATTCTTTCAATCCAAGATAGTTGTTGCCGGGCTGTTGGTTCTTTTGCAGCTGGCTGTCATTCTGTTCTTTGTCAACTACCTTGCGAATAAGTTTGTCTGGTACTACGCGCTGTCGATTGTGATTGCAGCCATAGCGGCTCTTGACATTACAAACTCGAATATGAATACGTCATTCAAACTGGCGTGGATGATAACGGTGCTCATCTTTCCTATCATTGGAACTCCTTTGTATCTCATATTCTCAAAGTCAAGAAACAGCCGGCGAATCGGAAAACGGTTCAAGAACTACCGGGAAATGATGAGATACGCGATGCCATCCGAGGAAGACAACATCGCCGAAATCGCCGAAGAAGACCCGGAGATTGCAAAAAATCTCAGATACATCGAGAAAACGGCTTTTGCGCCGGTCTATAAAAATACATCCACGAAATACTTTTCAGTAGGTGAAGAGTACTATACCCAGCTTCTCCGCGAGCTCAACAAGGCGGAGAGGTTCATATTTATCGAGTATTTCATCATCGAGCCGGGAAAGATGCTGAATTCGGTCATCGACATCCTGAAAGAAAAGGTTTCCGAGGGTGTTGAGGTCAGATTCATGTATGACGATTTCGGGGCGGCTTCAAAGATTCCCAAGGACTATGAGAAGTATCTCCAGTCGCTCGGGTTCAGCGTTTCGGTCTTCAATCGTATAAGACCGTCTCCGGACACGTTTTTAAACTACCGTGATCACAGAAAAATTGTCGTAATCGACGGGAACACGGCTTTCACGGGCGGCATCAACCTTGCCGACGAATACATCAACGAGGTGCAGCGGTTCGGACACTGGAAAGACACCGGAATCATGATAAAGGGCGACGCTGTCACCAAGATGACCGAGACGTTCCTGCAGCTCTGGCACTACTCACGTGGCGAATCGGCTGTCGACTATGCTGACTATCAGAGCACCGAAAAATGCGAATCGGATGGCTATGTCCAGCCGTTTGCGGACGGACCGTCTTCTGATGACCTGACGGTTGAACTCTGCTACATGGGCATGATAAACTGCGCCACAAAGAACCTCTATGTCATGACGCCTTATCTCATCCTGGACGGCGAAATGACGACGGCTTTGTGCCATGCCGCAAAGAGCGGTGTCGACGTCAGAATCATCACTCCGAAGATTCCCGACAAGAAGCTTGTATTTGCGGTCACCCGTTCCAACTACCGCACGCTTCTTGATTCCGGAGTCAGAATCTACGAATACACCCCCGGCTTCATCCACGCGAAAACCGTCTGTGCAGATGGTAAAATGTGTGTTGTAGGCACTGCCAACTTCGACTTCAGAAGTTTCTACCTCCACTTTGAGAACTGCGTTTTGACCTATAAATCGAGCTGTGTCAAGGATGCCGAGGCGGACTTTATTGAGACTATGAACAAGAGCGAAGAGGTCACTGTTGAATGGCTCAATAAACGTGGTGCACCGTATAAACTACTACAGGCGGTGCTGAAGGTGTTTTCTCCACTAATGTAAAAAACAGAGCGACCGGGTGAGGGTCGCTCTTTTTATGTGATTTTTCCAAAAAGCCTTTACAAAAACAATTCTTTATGATATGATGGAAGTGCCACATAATCTAATAGTCTGCGTATAAATTGGGATGCCACCTTTGGCAAAAGGTGATGTCTCTCTTTACTCATTCCAGTTTATACGCTATGAGATTGTGTGGCAACAATGAGGGATTCACTTTTTCGTGCGTCTCTTATTGGGACGCATTTTTTATTGCGTAAAAATATATTTAAAAGGATGATGTTTATGAAAAAGTTATTGGCATTAGTACTTTCGGTATTAGTGGTCGTATCGCTCTTTGTTGGCTGTGGAAAAGCAAGCGAAACAAGCAACATCACAAGCTCTACAACTGAAAGCGAGCGTAAATACGATACTTCCACGGAAGCTAAAGAGGAATATAGCGTCTCTACAGAATCAGCGGAAGAAGACGAACAAGAAATTATTGCTGATTTAGAACCAATAAATGTCTTTGAATCAGTGGAAGTGGTTTGCGATGGTTGGAATGGGTTCGGTAAAGTTACAGAAATATCAACGTCTGAATGTTCTGCCTTTGTACAAGACAATGTTGTCTTTTCTCTTGAAACTAGCTATAGCGAATTGCAAAACGGAGATACTGTTGTAGTTACGGCACAGTATGACGAGAACTTCTTTGCCCAAAATGGATATGAAGTAATTGAAACCTCTCATGAATTTGAAGTTGATGATCTTATAAGAATTATTGAAGGTCAGGACTATCACGACGGAGTTGCTTGGGTGAGAACAGGGAACCTGGAATGGAGTTGTTGTGACAAGGAAGGCAATATATTGTTCGTTTTAGACAATAACCAGGTTCCAATGTCATACTTTGCAAATGAAGTAGCTATTGTTGGCACGTTACTGGGCGAAATCACCGCCGTTGTTGACAAAGCTGGAAATGTAGTCTGGTCGCCGGAAGATGGGTATGAATATGGCGAAGCACGTTGGGGCTCTGATAGTGTTACCTCGGTAAAAATTATCGGCTTAGGTGAAGATGAGGATTACTTTGGATATACCAGAGTATCTATAAGTATTGACACTTTTGAACAGACGGGTACTTACTATGGGATTATCGATAGTGAGGGTAACTGGTGGAGTGAACCTGGAGTAATGCCTAACATAGGATATTATGAGTATTGCATATACACTTCTTCAAAATATCGCTTGTATAACATACTTACAAATGAAGAAATGGAAGTTCCGCTTTATTATGATATCAGCGTTGACTATTGGGCTAGAGAATACATCACAGAGAGACATAATGGTCTGATATATCAGGTCGGTGACTATTGCGAGTACTATATTGAACATGGCGTTTACTACAGTGACACCAAAAACGGATACTATGATATAGACGGACAACTAGTAATAGACCTATCCAAATATAATATACCTGATGTCTGCATTTGGGACATTCAACAGTTCAATGACGGTTATTCACTAATTGACATAACAAACGATCAAGGCTCAGGATACTATGTAGTAATTGACACAAGCGGAAATGAAATGTTTTCACCAAAAAGAGGCGTAGACCATGGTGAATTAAAATGCGGTTATTATTGGGTAAAAGACGTCGGGTATCTAAACATCTATGGTGAAGAAGCTTTTGACCTTGTTCTTAAGGATGGCGAAGATTTCAGCGAGGGCATGGCATACGTTACAACAGCAGATTCTAATCATCATTACATCAACACTGATGGTGAAATCGTCTTTTAAGCTAAATTAAGCTTGCAAAAAAGAGTGACTCCTATGGGATCACTCTTTTTCTGCCTGTCAGCTTGATTTCGTTATCCTTATGTGGTATACTAGCACAGAACCCGATTTTGCTCGATATATACAGCGGAGGAAACGTGTATGAACATTCTTTTCAGAAAAATGGAATATAGCGACAGGGACGAAGTGCTCGGGATGATGCGGGTATTTTACCGGTCGGCGGCGGTGTATACGGATGGGTCGGAGGAGATTTTCGCGAGCGATTTCGACAACTGCGTCAGCGACTGCCCTTTCTTAGAGGGATACATCTTTTTGTCGGACGGAGAAGTATGCGGGTATTCCATGATTGCAAAGAGCTTTTCAACTGAATTCGGGAAGCCTTGCATCTGGGTGGAGGATTTGTACCTGAAAGAAGCTGAGAGAGGCTTGGGCATCGGCAGCCGATTTTTTGACTATCTTGAAGAGCAGTATGCAGACCAGGACGTCATCTTCCGGCTGGAAGTTGAAAGGGAGAATGAGGCGGCTGTGCATCTGTATAGGAAAATGGGATATGGGGAGCTGCCTTACCTCGAAATGAAGAAATAATGTTAAGAGCGACCTTTCCAAGGGTCGCTCTTTTTGTGGCTGGGTGCTTGCTTTTCTTGTTCTGAAATGATATACTGTCTCTTGAAAGGGCGTGAAGAGTTGCAATGGCTGAAATAAGACAGGCAAAGAAAGAGGATGTATCAAGAATTGCAGAAATCCTTGTTTATTCCAATAGATTGAATTACCGCCCAATTTTTCAGGATGACAGCTACTCGTTTGGCGAATTGCAAGTGTTATCTGTTGCAAATGAATATCTTGCAAATAAAAATCCTCTTGAAGAAACGTGGGTGTATGAGGATGGCTTTGTTAAAGGGCTTATCCAAATCTGCGGTCAAGAGGTTAAAAAACTATATGTAGACAGCTTCTTCACAAATGAGGGAATAGGCGGAAAGCTTTTAGATTTTGCAATAGAAAAATTTGATGTCCGATATTTGTGGGTCTTGGAGAAAAATATGCGAGCGATTGCTTTCTACAGTCGTCACGGCTTTGAACTTACAGACATCTGGCAGTTCGAGGAAGGAACAACGGAGCGTCTACTGAGAATGGAACGTCGAGCTTAACATAGTAATATCCGAGAGCGACCGGGTGAGGGTCGCTCTTTGTTATTGTATGTAAATCATTCTCTGACGTAATTCTCCGCCTGTTTGGTGAACATTTCGTGGTAGTGACCGTTCTTTGCCATCAGCTCGTCATGGGTGCCGGATTCTACTATTTTACCGTGGTCAAAGACGTATATCCTGTCGGCATCACGGATGGTCGAGAGGCGGTGGGCAATGATGACTGTGGTCGACTTGTTGGCGGCACTGAGGATGGCTTCGCTCATCCTGTACTCGGCAATCGGGCCAAGGGCGGAGGATGGCTCATCCAGAAGAAGCAGGCTGAAATCACGGCTCATAACTCTGGCAAGGGCGACTTTCTGGGCTTCACCACCGGAGAGGAGGATTCCGTCCTCATAAAACTCACGGGTGAGCTCGGCGTTATAGTCGGTCTTGTTCTTCTTTGTTACTTCATCAAGCCCAAGCTTTTCGGCGGTCTCTATCATCGACTTCCCGGAAATATTCCCGTAAAGCGAGATATTGTCGGCAAGGCTCATGGCATAGATATTGGTGTTCTGGAATGCAACGCCTATCTGTTGCCGGAGGGCATGGATGTCATAATCCTTGATCGGCTTGCCGTTTATGAGGATTTCGCCGTTCTTAACGTCATAGAGCCTCAGAAGAAGCTTGACAAAGGTGGACTTCCCCGCTCCGTTTTCGCCGACTATGGCTATCTTTTCGCCGGGATTGATCTTAAGATTCAAGCCGGAAAGCGCAAACTCCGAATTTTCATAAGAGAAGCCGACATCTTTAAGTTCGACAGAGAAAATGCCGGTTTCGGGCTTTGACTTTTCCTCGTCCTGAACTTCTATTTCCGACTTCATATTGAAGAAGTTGCGGATTTTCTCTACGTTCATCGAGAGGACGTTGGCATCGCTCAGAACGAATGTGAGGTTGTGGATTCGGGTATCAAGACGGTAGAACGAGAGCATCAGGGTCATGTACATGCCGACCTCGGCGATTCTGCCGGAAATGATACTTTTAACGATGTACAGAACGACTATAAGCTCGGTGACGGAGAAAACCAGCTCCTGACAGTTATAGAGCATTTCTATTTTCCAGGCGTAGGAGCCGACGATACTGACTTTATTCCCGCCAGTTTTGCGGTGCTCGGCGAGAACTTTTTCTCCAAGAGGTGTTGACTTGACATCGGCGGCATAGTCTTTCATATAGAAAAGCCTGTGGAAATAACCGAGTCTTCGCTCAATGGGGATAAGTTCGTCTTTCTCACGAATCTGCATCTTGTTTGCCAGGACATTGATTCTTGAGATAAGGAACATTTCCAAAATTTCGGCAAGGAGAATCCACGGTCCAAGCGTTGCGATTATCGAAACGAGAACTACAAGGCTGAGGACACACTGGAAAAAGTCGATAAGAAGCTGACGTGCGGATTCCATCTGGTTTGAATACTCATCGACCGCCCAAGCGTAGTTGTCGTAATACTCAGGAGAGTCGATATAGCGGTAGTCAAGCTTCATCGCCTTGCGATAGATTTCCCGATTTGCCTGAACCTCGACTCCGGCTTTTCTCTTGTTGAAATAAGCCCTTGCAAGCTTCCTGACGGCATTATTTAGAAATGATGCTCCGCAGATTAGAGCGGCAACAACCGCAATAGCCGAAAATGCCCGCCCGGCGTTCAGCATATTGATGATAATCTCCGGGAACTTAACATAAATCAAGTCGTCAATCGGCGTGTAGATAGCGGAAATGCAGACCGAAAGGATGATATAGAGCTTCCCATACTTCCAGAACGGCTTGCAGATCCAGACGATGTTTCCGAGGGTGGATTTTAGATTTTTCATTTTGATTTCACCTTATTTCTTTTTTAGTCACTCCCATTATAGCATCGCCCCAAAAGAAAAGCAAATCGTCGGTAGGACCAACGGTCCTATTAAAATACTAATTAAAATTCTCGTTAAGGAATTCTTTATACAGCTTCGTAAATTCCGAACGCACATTAAACACTCTACTCGTGTTGTATGCATCATACGCCATTTGCTTTGCCTCTTCGTAGTCCTCTTTGTTGCCTATCTTCAGCAAGCAAACAGCAACGTTATACATACAGCTTGAAGCTGTTTCATTAATAACATTCATATATTTTGCCCACTCAAGACCCTCTCGTGCAGTCTTTAGGGCTTCTTTGTATTCACCGCAAGCAACTAATACTTCTGCTAAGTTATTGCAAGTCAATAACAAACTTCGAGCTGCTGCTGTTTTGTCCAACATTACATCTTCCAAACACTTTTTTATGTGACTATGAATATGTATTGCAGTCTCGAAATCGCCTATGAAATAGTAGCAATTAGCTATCACATTTATAACTAAACGCTCCACATGGGTAAAGTATAGTGGCAATTTCATTGGGCTGAAATCCTTTATGGTATATCGGATTATCTGTTCAAAGCTATCGAGCTTTTGCTCACGGCTCATGCCGACTGTCTTTTCAGTAAGCAATGTTTCGCACATGTCAAAACGCTGTTTTGTTGACACAGAGAATTCCTCATAATATTCCTCGATTGTTGAGAGTAACTCTGCGGCTTTGTCCGTATCCCCGCTGATTCTGAGTACGTTCACCTGCCTGATAGTCTGAACATAGCGATAATCGTTAGTGGTTATCAGTTCTCCGTCAAAGACGTTGTGCATTCCGAGTCTCTCCAAAATAAGTGCAAGGGTTTCGGGTTTGAACGACTTTGTACCTCCCTCAACTTTGTAGAGCATAGATTCGGTGCAAATTCCTTGGCAGATATCCTTCCGGCTTGCCGAAAGCTCCTCTCTGCGGTTTCTGATTATTTCTCCTATGGTCATTTTAAGCTCCTTTTTCCATATGAATTAATTTCTGATATTATAACATAGTCGGGGCTGTTTTTCAAGCTTGGCAATCCTGACGCTTCAACCCCTCCGCTTTAGTCAAAATCTATAAAAGATTCCTCAAAAATCGGGGTGATGATGATTTATTTTGAAATTTCTGAAATCTGGACTTGCAAAATCCGCATAATGTGATATACTGTAACTTGTGCAAATCTTATTACCGTCAGGAGGCATATTTAATGACATTTAAAAGCGAATATTTAGCCCGTGTCTATGAGGACGTTTGCAAGAGAAATCCTAATGAAAAGGAATTCTTGCAGGCTGTCGGCGAGGTTCTTGAGAGCCTCGAGCCCGTTGTAGAGCGCAGACCCGACATCGTAGAGGCGGGAATCATCGACAGAATTGTTGAGCCCGAAAGACAGATTATCTTCCGTGTTCCGTGGGTTGACGATTCAGGAAAAGTCAGAGTTAACCGTGGTTTCAGAATCCAGTTCAACTCCGCAATCGGTCCTTATAAGGGAGGATTAAGACTTCACCCGTCCGTAAACGCTTCCGTTATCAAGTTCTTGGGCTTCGAGCAGATTTTCAAGAACAGCCTTACCGGTCTTCCCATGGGCGGCGGCAAGGGCGGCTCCGACTTCGACCCCAAGGGCAAGTCTGATGCAGAGGTTATGCGTTTCTGCCAGAGCTTCATGACTGAGCTTTCAAAGCACATCGGTGCTGACACCGACGTTCCCGCTGGCGACATCGGAGTTGGTGCAAGAGAAATCGGCTTCATGTTCGGTCAGTACAAGAGACTCCGCAACGAGTTCACAGGCGTACTCACCGGCAAGGGACTCAGCTACGGCGGATCCTTGGCAAGAACCGAGGCTACAGGCTTTGGTCTTTGCTACTTCACCCAGGAAATGCTTAAGTGCATGAAAGGCGAATCTTTCGAGGGCAAGACCGTTGTTATTTCCGGTTCCGGAAACGTTGCTATCTATGCTTGCAAGAAAGCAACCGAGCTCGGCGGCAAGGTTGTTGCTATGAGCGACTCTAACGGCTATATCGTTGATCCTGACGGTATCAAGCTCGATGTTGTAAAGCAGATCAAGGAAGTCGAGAGAGGCAGAATCAAGGAGTATGTTGAGAGAGTCGAGGGTGCTACCTACACTGAGGGCTGCCACGGAATCTGGACTGTCAAGTGCGACATTGCTCTTCCCTGCGCTACTCAGAACGAGCTCGACGGCGAGAGCGCAGATGCTCTTATTGCAAATGGCGTAATCGCTGTTGCTGAGGGTGCCAACATGCCCTCAACTCCTGAGGCTATTGCAAAGCTCCAGGCAGCTGGCGTTATGTTTGGTCCTGCTAAGGCTGCTAATGCCGGTGGCGTTGCTGTTTCCGGTCTTGAAATGTCCCAGAACTCTGAGAGACTCAGCTGGACATTCGAGGAAGTCGACGGCAAGCTCCACGACATCATGGTCAACATCTTCCACAATGCTTATAACGCTTCCAAGGAATATGACCACGAGGGCAATCTCGTTATGGGTGCGAATATCGCAGGATTCCTCAAGGTTGCTGACGCTATGAAGTGGCAGGGCGTGGCTTACTGATTTAGGCTGAAAAAGATATAATAAAAGGCGGTTTTGATACAAAACCGCCTTTTTCTGTTGTTGACTTACCTATTGCTTAATGCTATAATGGGTGCGTCACGTTAGCTTTGGCTATCGAAAAATAGAAAGAGGTGTCTCTTATGAGCAATGTTTATGTAATCACCGGCGGCGGTAGTGGAATGGGTCTGGAAGCTGCAAAGATTGTCGGCAAAAACGGAAAAGTGATTCTTGTTGGACGCACAGTCTCCAAGCTTGAGAATGCAATTCAGGAACTTAAGACTTTGGGAATCGACGCTGAAGCATATCCGGCTGATGCAGGAAATCGCGAATCGGTAAAGGCATTGGCAGAATACGCAAAAACATTGGGTACTGTAAAAGCTGTTATTCACTCCGCGGGAGTATCTCCTCATATGGCTGACGGCAAGAAGATTTTTGAAATCAACGCCTGCGGCACAATCAATATCGATGAAGAAATGGCTGAGGTTATGGAGGCAGGAAGCTGCATTCTGAATGTATCCTCCATGTCTGGTTACATGCTCCCTGCAGACAAAGCTCCTTATCAGCTCTACCAGCTGAGTCTTTCAAACGAGGATGCTTTCAAGGCTGCTGCAAATCAGATGATAGATTCTATCCCGGCAGAACAGCAGACCGGAATGGGCTATACCGTCTCAAAGAATTTTGTACAGTGGTACACAAAGAAAATGGCTCTCCGCTACGGAAAGAAAGGAATCCGTGTCGTCTCCATCTCTCCCGGAACTTTCAAAACTCCCATGGGAGATGTTGAGGGAGAAGAAGTCGCTTCGTTTGCAAAAGCCGGAGCTATGGGAAGACTCGGCGAGCCGGAAGAAATTGCAAAGATGATGGCTTTCATGGTTAGCGATGAGTGCAGTTATCTTGATGGCGTGGACATCCTCTATGATGGAGGAGCGATCTGTGCTTTTGAGGAAATGATGGCAAAGCAAGCTGCAGCAAACAAGTGATTACTCCCTTATGCAGTCAGTTTGAGAATAATTGTTGAAGCATAGAATACGAAAAGGCAGTTCCGGAGTGGGACTGCCTTTTTACGCAAAAAAGCATCCCGTGGGATGCTTTTAGTAGATTATGCGGATTTTTTGAGCAGATAATTATTAGCCTCGGACTCGGTGAGGTTATATTTTACCATTATTCTATTCTTGATTTCGGTTTCGGAAAACGCAAGGTCTCTCAAAGTCTCAACGGCTCCTAAAATTGTCGCCTCATTTCTCATATCCTCCATTAACTTGCACATCTGAGTGATACCTCCTTCTGATTCTTTGAAATACCTGACCCTATCTACAAGAGTACAAATTATTTCAAATATACAACCTGGCTTGAATTAACAATTTTGTTATACCTACATTATATCACAAAACAGTCTCCAATTCAATACTTACTTCAAATATTCTTGGTAGCGTTGCACCCTCGAAACAGTATAAATTCTTTTTAGTATTGCAAATTCAAATGTTTTATGCTATCATAATACATGTCTCATATTACGTACAAACAAGGAAAGTGAGGATTTTAATATGAAAGCTAAAATTTACGCAACAAATGAACGGAAAGGCTACGGTAAGCAGAACTACTACAGTAATGAGTATTGGCTAGAAGATAGCACAGTCGAGAAATACAAATGTCACAGGCAAAAGACTTTTAATGGTGACGAGAGTGAATGGAATGAAAGCAAAGAAATCGTAGATTCATGGGATATTAACGACCCGAATATGCCAAGCTGGTTGAACAAATACATACATAAATAATTTTGTAAAATATATGCACTATATTGCACTGATATGTAAAGGCGAGGAAGTATTATGAAAACGGTTATTCAGAGAGTCAACCGGGCTTCGGTTACGGTTGACGGGAACGTTGTTGGGAAGATTGAAAGAGGGTTTCTTGTGCTTTTCGGCGCGGAGCCCACAGATACTGACGATGATTGCGTGAAGCTCGCTGAGAAAATCTCGAAGCTTCGGATTTTTGAGGATGAGAACGGGAAGACGAATCTTTCCATCAAAGATGTCAGAGGAGATATTCTCTCGGTGTCGCAGTTTACGCTTCTTGCGGATTGCTCCCACGGGAACAGACCGAGCTTTATCGGGGCGGCAAAGCCGGATGAGGCGAACCGGCTTTACGAGAAGTTCAATGAAGAGCTGCGTTTGAGAGGAATCAAAGTTGAGACGGGAGTATTCGGGGCGCACATGACCGTGAATCTCGAAAATGACGGACCGTTCACGATTGTTTTATAGGGAGGCTTCCGGATGAATATTCAGATTTTCTATAAATCCAAGTGCTTTGATTCCAAAAAAGCCGAAAGATGGTTCAAGGAACGCGGCATCAAGGCGCAGATGATTGACCTCAATCAGAAAGGCATGAGCAGAGGCGAGCTCACAAATGTGCTCAAGGCTGTCGGGTCGCTGGATGCTCTTATCGACGACAAGAACAAGTCGCAGGATGCGGTTTTGCTGAAGTATCTTGCCCGGGATGAAGACAAGATTGATAAGCTACTTGAGAATCCAAGCCTCATAAAAAGTCCCGTTGTGAGAAATGGGAAGCTTGCGACGGTTGGGTATTGCCCGGATGTTTGGGCTAAATGGGAATAAAAAATGTCGGCTTTGTGCCGACATTTTTTATTCTATCCAAATTCCGTTGTAAATGAGTATGTTCTTCACGACGAAGTTTCCGAGTATCAGGACTATTGAGATATAGAAGTATATCGGGCGGAGCTTGAAGTAGCTTAGTCTGCCTTTTGATATGAGCGAGACTGTGTAGCTCACTATGAATATTGCGGCGATTATTGCTACATAGGGGACGAACGGGTGGTAGATGAAGCTCTGGATGAGGTTCAGGTGTAAGAGGCTCAGGACTGCCCTTGTGCCTCCACAGCCGGGGCAATAGTAGCCGGTGAGCTGGTTGAAAAGGCAGGGATGAACGTAATCCAAGGGGTTGACTCCCAGAAAATAGCACACTAAACAGACTGTCGCCGACAGCAGGAGTGCTGCCAGCGACAGAATGTAAAATATCCTCTGATATTTATGCGCAAATGGAGTCATCATCAGTACCAGCCGTAGCCGTATTCATAGAATGAAAATAGCCCGTAGAGAATGGATATAATGACAGAAGCGAAGATCGCAACTGCTGAACATGCGATTCCGGCGATTGCCATTCCCTTGCTTCCTTTATTCTTGACAAGGACGTAGATTCCGAGAACAACGCTCACCAGTGCCAGGATAAGAGAAAGGGTGCTGGCGCAGCATGAGAACACGAGCGAACAGATACCGGTCACCATTGAGGCGATAGCCAAGCCGTTGCCCGAGCCGAGCATGTCGTTCACCGGAGGATTCTGGCGATAGCCGCCGTTATTGCCCCGATTATTATTTGACTCTTCGTCCTGAACTACATATTCATTATGAACCTTTTCTCCGCAAGACGAGCAGAAAGATGCGCCCTCGGGGATTTCGTTTCCACAATTTGTACATTTCATATGATCAAATCTCCTTTTTGGTGAAATCAAGATACAAATATTGCTTATATGATTATTATACCCTTAACCTAGGTTTCTGTCAATACTCATTAGTCCACATTTGTAGAAAGCTTGTCCTCCGTACTACGAGAGCACGGAGGACAAATATGTATAGATATTTCTCCTTTTGTCTGACTTTATTGAATATCGAAGCCGCAGACGCCATAGGCATTGGCTTTACCGTCGGCGGTTTCATAGTAGTAATACTGTATCAAGCGGTAGTGACCAGCAGGGAGCTCACCATAGAGAGTGGTCCATCTGTCCAAAGTTGAAGTAGAGCCGCCATTTGCTGTGGCAGTGAAAAGCTCTAAAGTGCTGTCAAGCGAAGTATAATCGGTGTGGACAAAGCTCCACTCGCCGTCTTTATACTCCTGGAGGAGATAGGTTCCATCGAAATTGACATCCACATCACCGTTATTTGTCAGCGTTACCGTGAGCTGCGTATTTGTAATATCGGAAGCACTTACAGCTACAACTCCCCTGTTGTCATAAGCGATGCCGTTTCCGAAGCAATCGACAGCTGGGAGAGCCATGAAGTCAATATCATCAGTCGGTGTGGCTGTCACAATCTCAGAATCCTGACCCAGAATTTCGACCTTGAAATCATAGCTGATGCCATTCTTAAGCCCAGTGATATTGACTTTGTGCTTGGAAGTTGTGCCGGCGACTTTCCATTCATCGGAAGACGAACGTTTCCAGTAGACGGTGTAGGTTTCGTCAGAGGTATTACGCCAGGAAAGAGTTACCTTGCCGTCGGAAACGGAATAATCGAGGCTTTCGGGGATGCTGGCAAAGACGTTCCATGACGGGAAGTAATCGCCGTTGTCATCGCACCAATCGGGAATGAGAGATTCAATCTCGCCCAAAGTTTCGACATGATCTACAACATAAACTCTTGTGACACCCAGAACATTGCCCGGATAGCTCTCCTCAACCTCGCCTGAGTACGTCAGAGCGATTATGTCTCCCATGGATATGTCTTCCGCTGTGATTTCACCATCGGCGTTGAGAAGCTCTGTGTCAGACTTTACCGTGGCAGTGTAAAGACCACGATGGTTGATATCGTTGATGTTCAGGGCACATAGCTGGAGACCGTAGTTGCCGGTCTTGCCTATGGTTGTATCAATGACGAGTGCATAGAATGTGACGCCGTCCTCGGGGGCGTATTCCGAAATGTCGGGCAGATCAAGTGCGAAAGCTGCCGTTGACATCATAGAAATAAGCATAAGTCCTACTAAAAGCATTGCGAGTAATTTTTTCATGTGAATTCCTCCTCGAAATATATTCTATACCTATAAAACACATTGAGAGGGCATATTATTGCATCATGGCAAAAATTTTTTGATATTTTTTGCCCTCCAGGGTAATAGATTCCGGAGGGCAAGGTCTATTATTTTTTTAATTGCGCTTTTTAGAAAAAGCAAGCGAACCTATAGCTAAAGTTATATAGAGTGCAGGAAGAATTATACCAGTTTCAGGATTGGAATTCTCTTCGCTTTCATCCCAGACAGCCACATCCGTGTCTTCATCATAAATCGAAGTGTCAATATCTAATAATTCGCCATTCTCGTCATTGTCTCCTGAAAACCAATCTTCGTTTTCGGTCGTATCAATATCTATGCCCTCACTTTCTACATCAACATAATCATCAGAGCCCTCGGGAAGAGGATAATAAGAATAGGTCATGGCGTCTTCTCCAGACAAATTATCTATGCCTAAGACCTCTTTTATGCTATAATATGCACTATCGGAAAGCTTACACCCCTTACCGGTCTCCCAGCAGAAAAGGTATGAACCGCCGGAGGAATCAAGGAAAATTATGAGCCTTGGCAGAGAGCCATCAGTGGTTCTTATGAGAATGCGTTCGCTTCCCCAGGAGTAGTAATCCTCAGACTGCTCGACAACGGTTACATCACCGTTATCGTCGCGATGGTAGACATCCTCAAACTCGGATTCCGAATCCTCAAGAAGTATCTCTATAACCCCGGAAATATCCGAAACGGCATAATAGGTTCCCTCAAGCTGAGCCTCGGCATTGTCGCTTCTCAGGTCATAAAAGCTGCTGTTGGTGTTCTGATAGAACCAGGTGCTAATTTCATAGCTCAGTTCTTCAGCAGTATAGTCATACTCTGAAAGAAATTCTCCCAGAGTTGTCGCATCGCTACCGTAAGCAAACACAGGAATCACGCACAGCCCAGCCAACAAAACCACGCACAAAACAGTTGCCAATAATTTTTTCATGTGATTTCCTCCTTAATTTTGCAATAAAAAATTGCTTGATACTAGTAACACACTTCAGGATGACGGATTATTGCACTCTTGCAAAAAATTTTTGATATTTTTTGCCCTCCGGGGTAATAGATTCCGGAGGGAAAGTATTTCTCCCTTGTTCTGACTATTCAGCAACCTCATAGTTGCCGTTGATATAGTCGTTAAGCTTAGCGGTTATGGCTGATTTTGCGGCAGAAGTAAGTCCAACTTCGTCATATGCCGCTAAAACTCCGGAAATATCATCGGTGGTAATTCCTGCTTCGATGTAATCCTCAATGGAATGCTCATATACCCAATACAAAGAATAAAGATTGTCTTCCTTGCGAATTGCAGTGTCAGAAGCAAAACACTCGGCTACCGCTTCATAATCGTCGCTAAATAACATTTTGATTTCATCCTCAGACAGTTCATCTTCACGACCTGTGCGCACTTTTGCAAGTATCTCTCTAACTGTCTCCTCGGGAATGTCAAAATACTTAATCATCGAATACAAATTCGCTGCTTCAGAAATTGATGTGTAATCTGAATTTTTGGAGGAGTGACTATGAAGCCATTCCTTGAAAACATCCCAACCAATATACTCCAAATTATAAAATTCAACGTCTATAGCTCCAATTTTTATATTAGTCGTTGAATAGAACTGATAATGTTCACCACCAGAAGTATTTCCAAAAGGTTCGGGCATAACATTGTAAGTACCGTTCCATTCTTCATCTTCGGCAATTTCAAGCGATTCTTCTATAGATTCAGATTCAACCTCTTTTTTAATTGGTTCATCATCTTCTACTGCCTGAATATCATTGTCCACAACGATTTCACCGGACGTTGAAATATCATCACTACTATTTAATGTGCTGCCGCAGGCAGCAAATATGTTTATAACTAATACCACAGATAACAGTAATACAAGTGCTTTTTTCATTGCAAGAACCTCCTCACGAAGATGTAAAAGTTACATCAGGAAAAACATATGTTGGGTCAATCGTATTAGATGTATTAAATGTACCATAATAATTATTTAGCGTGTTTAAGTCATAATGCAAGTGGTATGCATTAGTACTTCCGTTATCGCTAACTGTCCCTATCAGCTCTCCTGGATCAAGTTCCATTTTAGATGAAATACTACTCGAAATATCCATATGTAGGAATCTACTAGTAAAACCATTGCTATGTTTCACAGCCACACATGTTGTTTCTTCATCAGAAAATACATTTGCGAAAATTACAGTGCCCTCACACGTATTATAAACGGGGTATCCTTTTATTTGACCGGGTACACCAGTTGTTATATCTATCGCATAGTGATTACCGCCAGAACGTGATTCACCGTATAAACTTGATAGATAAGACGCATAATAAGGCGATTTAAACATATAAACGAATGGCGAAGTCGTATTAACCGTATATGTGCCGATAACCTGTACATCAGTACTGGATGTATTTAAAATTCGCAGGTATTTAACACCTGCTTTGTCAATTGTTAAGGTTTCGGTAAATATTCCGTTTGAAGCTACTTTGTATTCGTAACCAGAAGTCGCACTGTACATTCCTACTCTGATCGACACCGAAGCTAATGTGTAAGACAGATTAAAATTGACGGTATCACCCTCTGACATGAAATATTTTTCATCCAACACCATTGCTGAACCGCTGGGAATCGTCCATACAATCTCTGGGCTATTCGCAGCGTTAATGGCGTCGCTTTCTACCGTAACAACTTCACCAATTATATCTTCTGAAATATCCACATCTGTCTCTATAGACCATGTCTCGGACTCAGAATATTCTGTTGCATAGGTCACTGGCAATGATGTTGAATATGTTACGAAAAATGATATTGCCATCAGCAATGAGGTAAAAATTTGACATATTCTCTTTTTGTTCATTATTTATAAACACCCTTTCATACTATTTTTCAGCCACCCCGCCCCATCCCGCTAATCTGTGCACCGACAGCGGAAAGTCTCGTTGATGGTCTGTAAGAATATCGTATCAAATTCCTTTTAAATTGTCAACCAAGGTCGTTGCGTGGGACGCAACGCTTGAAAGGTAGACAAAATTGATGGAATATGATATAGTAAAGTAATCGTGATTGTTTGCAAATTGCAAATAATACGAAATCCTATACCGAAAGAGGTTTTACTCATGAAAAAAACATTGAACAGCATCTTAGCAGTATTATTGTCACTTGTGATGACAGCTTCGATTGTCGCCAGCGGCATCGCTGATACTCTGGATTTTCCTCCAGATAACAATACGGAAATTACCGAACGCAGGGATGAGGAAAAAGAACCCGATTGTAGTCCGAATTGTGATGAGTCGTGGTTAGATGAGTTAGATGGAGATTATTGATTGTTTAATTCATCTCTCAATTTTTCGAGAAGCTCTGATAATTCTTCAATATTCCAAGTTCTCGGTGTACGCAAGGATAGGGCTTCTTCGACTAGTTCTTTAGCTTTGCTCTTGTCTCCATTATTGTTTCGATATGCCAGGACTCTGGCACAATTATAGATGCAACTAGGAAGCACACGAATATCGTTAATAAACTCACTATATTTTATGCTTTCTTCTGCAATTGCTATGCTCTCATCGTATCTCCCTACAAGCCCAAGGCTTTTTGAAAGATTATAGCATATACTCGCTAATTTCTTTGCTGATCCAACCTTATCCAAATCATTTTCTATATAGTTCTTCAAATGAGAATAGAACATTATCGCACTTTCATAGTCTTCCAATATGCCGTAAGTGGTTGCAATATACCTGAGTATTTGGGCTTCCATATCAGTCATAACAAGTGGCAAATTTTCACGGCTATAATTTGGCTGTGTCAATCGCATTGACATTTCGAGATTACGAAGCCTAGTTTCTGCACTTATGCGACCATCTTTGTAAAGCAACATAGTGTCTAAAACATCATATCTCTGCCTGTTTTGCAATGAAAAGCTGTCGTAACTGCCAGCTATCGTGTCAAGGAGCCTATGCGCTTCTTCACGGCATCCGGTTACGTCGGCTTGATTTGCATTTCTTATTATTTGCCTTACAAGAACATCGTCAAAATTACTCTCATCATCAAAATCAACATGAGTTCCGAGCCGTTCAAGCAAGCGTGAAAGAATATCAGTATTAGCGTTCATTTCGCCTGCTTCTATTCTCATAAGTGTGGATTTATTACAAATTCCTGCACACAAATCACTGAGTGACATTTTGCACTTTTGACGTTGTGAACTTATTATTTTTCCAACTGTTTTCCTGTTCATAACAAAACCTCCTGACTTCGTTTTCTTATATTATACCACACCAAAAATCCACCCGCAAGGCATGAAACCGGAACAAGCTGAATATGATATAGCGAACGTACAAGGTACGTAGCATTTCAATATGCGGGGACTTTCGGGGGAATCGGTGCCCGCTCAGGAGGAGATTATGGATTACAAAGTTACAAAAGAAAACTTCACCGTGCCGAGTCGCTTAGGCGGAGGAGTTACGCAGCAGTCGGTGGAGCTTGACTACATACTGCCGGACTACTATCCCGAAATTTTCAGGGTTTTGAATGTCAGAATACTGCCAAGCATTCCGTCAAGGACGCTTTCGGGCACCAGACTTGACTATGAACTCTCAGCAAAAATACGGCTCACCTATGTTTCCGAATCGGGAGAAATGTGTGCGGCGGAACAGGTGTTGACTTATAATCGCTCGGCGGAGCTGACGGCATCGGCAAAGTCGCCGAAAATAAGCATTATGCCATATACCGAGAGTGCAAGCTGCCGGGTTTCGGGAAAGAGAAGAGCAGACATAAGAGGAATCGTTTCCGTTTCGGTCACGGCTACTGCGGATGAGGCTCGACAGGCGGTTTCTGAAGCTGCGGGAGACGGATTGCAGCTCAGGAAATCGCTCATCACATATCCGTCAAAGAGAATTGCTGTTACAAAACGAATCACGGTTGTGGATGATGTTGAGCTCGGGGCTTCCAAGCCGGCGGTGAAGACTGTTATCCGGGCGGATGCCGCAGTTATCACGGCTGATAAGAAGATACTTTCCGGAAAGCTCCTGACAAAGGGAGAGGCTGAGGTTTCGCTGCTCTATGTCCCGGAGGACAGCTCAAACAAGGCGGAAAGCATTCGGTTTGCGGTGCCGTTCTCGCAGATTTCGGATGTTGAGGGCTTGGATGAAAGATACGATGTGATGATTTCAGCGAGTGTCTCAGATTGCGAGATAAAGCCGTCCGGGAAGAGCGGCAACAATTCGGTCAGCTGCGAGCTGAATATAGAGATAAACTGCCTGGCGATGAGGTTCGAGAGCGTTCTTATCGTCACCGATGCCTACTCGACAATGTTTGAATCGAGCCTTGAAATGTGCGAAGAGGATATCGAGTGTGTGCCGCAGGAGATTTCGGAGAGCTGCAAGACAAAGGCATCGCTCACCTACTATGACGGCGAGATTGTTTCCGTTATGTGTGCAGGTGCGGAGGTCGGGAAGCTGGATGCTGTGACAGGATCAGACGGAAGCGTTTCGGTAAGAGGCAGGATAACCTATTTTGCATATGCTGAGAACGAATCCGGGAAGCCCATTTACCTTGAGGGAACGGACGAATTTGAAAAGAAGCTGCCCGAAACAGCTTCAAGCTGTTCAATTGACGCCCATGCGACGGTTGCGCAGACGGCTTATAAACTGACTTCATCAAATGCCATGGAGATTTCCGCCGACATAAGGCTTTCGGGATATCTCTTCGGCTGCAAATCCCATAGGTTCATAAGCGGTATCACGGTTGACGAGGCAAGCCCACTTGACCGGGACTGCGACATCGCGATGAAGCTCTACTATGCCGAAAAGGGCGAAGAGCCATGGGACATTGCCAAGAGAACGCACACAACTCTCACGGCGATTACAGATGAAAACGACCTGGGCGAGGAGACGTTGAGTGAACCCAAGATGATACTCATACCGATTGTAGATTAGGAGAATATGATGACTACCGATAAACTTTATCAAAGTATGGCAGAAAGAACGAACGGCGACATCTACATCGGTGTCGTCGGGCCGGTGAGAAGTGGAAAATCCACATTTATCCGCAGATTTATGGAGAGCCTGGTTATCCCGAACATAAAGGAGGGGTACTTAAAAGACAGAACTATTGACGAGCTTCCGCAGGCATCCCAAGGAAAGATGATAATGACCACCGAGCCGAAATTCATCCCGGAGGAGGCTGTGCAGGTAACTCTCGGAGACGTTGCCAGTGTGAGTCTTAGGATGATTGACTGCGTCGGATATGTGATTCCAAGCGCGCTTGGGTATATTGAAAACGACTCGCCAAGGATGGTCAGAACACCTTGGTTTGAGTCGGAGATACCATTTAATATGGCGGCGGAAATCGGGACGCAGAAAGTAATCACCGAACATTCAACTGTCGGGATTGTCATAACCTCCGACGGCAGCGTATCTGATCTTCCGAGGGATGAATATGAGGAGTGCGAGGAAAGGGTCATAAGCGAGCTATGTGACCTTGGGAAGTCGTTTGTAGTTCTTATGAATACTCAGAACGAAGTGAGCGAGGAGGCAGTTTCACTCTGCTCTGAAATGAGCGAGAAGTATGGCGTGCCGGTTATGCCCATCAATGTTCTGACGATGACCAAAGAAGACATCGAGAGCATTCTCACCGAGCTTTTGTATGCTTTTCCGGTCAAGGAGATTAATGTCGTCATGCCGAAGTGGGTCAGCTCCCTCAAAAAGGGTCACTGGCTCAAGACTGAGCTCTACGACTCAATAAGAAAAGCCGCCCCGGAGCTTAGGTATATCAGGGATATAAAGAAGCTTTCGGAAGCGGTCGGGTGCTGCGACGACGTATTGAGCTCTGAGATTACGAAAGTGGATCTTGGAAACGGCACTGCCAGGCTTGGGGTGACGCTTGATAACCGGCTGTTCTATAGGATTCTAAGTGAAGAGACAGGCTTGGAGCTCAGCTCCGAGGACGAACTGATGCCTAAAATCCTGGAGCTTGTGAACTTTAAAAATCGGCTCGAAAAGTTCTCGGAGGCATTGACTGAGGTCGAGCAGACAGGCTATGGAATCGTGATGCCGACCGAAAGTGAACTGACAGCCTTTGAGCCGGAGATAATCAGGCAGGGAGGAAAGTATGGCGTCCGGTTCACGGCGAGTGCGCCGTCGATTCACCTTATCAAGGCGGACATCGCCGCGGAGGTGGCTCCAATTGTCGGGACGGAGAAGCAGTCGGAGGAGCTGATACAGTATCTCATGAGCGACTACGAAACAGCCCCGCTCAAGATATGGGAGACGAATATTTTTGGAAAGTCGGTTTCTGAGCTTGTTGAGGAGGGACTTGAGCAGAAGCTTGCAAGGCTTCCTGACGATGCAAGAGAGAAGCTGAGGGAAGCTGTCGAGCGGATAGTAAATGAGGGATGCTCAGGGCTTATCTGCTTGCTGGTATGACGCAAAAATACCCACCGAATTTAAATCGGTGGGTTTTGTTTTATTCCTCTATTATCACGCTTGAATCGTAGCCCATAAGCTCGATTGCTGAGAGAAGATCATCGGTTATCTCACAGCCGGTTATCTTCGGGATTATCGTCACTCCCGTTCCCTCCAAGGACTCTTCAACCAGATTGAAAACGGTTCTGAAAAGATAGGCGGTGTTGAGTCCCTCAAAAGATACCTCCGTGCCGTCGGCTCTTGATACTCTGGTTCCGATATTGTCGGGATTGAAGTTTACGTAGATTACACTTGTGCAGAGAGAATCCGCATCTGTTAGGATTTCGGCGTCGCCTGAGATTATATCCTCAGCGTTGACCTCGATATAGAATTCCTTTGCAGAGCCGAAGCTATTGTAGACCGTCTCAGCAAATGAGATAAGGGTTTCATATCTGGTTGAAGATGCGACATCTGTGTCTGCAAAGTAGTTTCGGATATCGGAGCTCCTGAACGGCGGGAATTCTATCTCGCCGGCTATCAGACCTACGAAGCCTGCGTCGGAAATCTCGGAGACAAGGTCTGTGATATACTCGGTGGCTGTCGAGCTGTAGGGAGAAATCCACGGCTTGCCGCCGTTTGCGGTGTTGTCATCATACCAACGGGTGTCGGTGCCGGAAATCATATAGGCGAGGGTTTTGTCGTAGGTTGAGGCTATATTGTCGGACAGTGTCGAGATTCTGGCATATGCAGTAAGCCCCAGATCATTTATGGTTGAGACAAGGTCGCCCAGGTCTGAAATGCTTCCTGATATGACTGCTCCCGACTCGGTGGCAGTGGTGTTGGCGGAGGAATAGGTTATGGCTCCGCCCTCGGCTATGAGCTCGACGCAGACTCCGACATAGCCGTTTTCGGCGGCATAGTTGACACCTGAATAGACATAGGTCTCATAGTCGGCAGTGTCGCTGCTATATGATATATAGTAGATGTTGGTGCCGACGGCTACTGTTGGCTCCGGCTCAGAAGTTGTGGCTTCGGTTGTTTCGGATGCCAGGGCAGTTGTCGTTGCTTCCGTTCCGGCTGAATCAGAACTGCCGGTTGAAGCGTCTGTAGTAGCTGTCGGGGAGCTTCTTTCTCCCGAGAAGAACTCAACAATCGGCTTGCCGACGCTGTATCCAACAAAGACGAGTGCCGCAAGAAGTATTATCATGAATATTATTCCCAAGACCGAATTGCCCTTTTTGCGCTTTTGCTTGAACATCGGCTTGGATTTATGTTTTACCTTGTATTTTCTCTGGTTTGCCATGAGTTTCTCCTATCTTCCCAGTGCATAGACCACCATGGAGACGATACCTATATAGAGTACGTATATCGGAAAGCCTGAGAACGAGGCGGGAACCTCATCCGAATTGAGCTTTTCGTAATTGACAGAAAGAATGTATGCGGCGAGTGTGAAGCCTAAACCCACTTCGAGTCCGAATAAAACTCTCTCGCCTAAAGTGCCGCCGGTGAGTGTGTTATTGAAAAGTACACTTAAAACGGTGCAATTGAATGCTGAAAGGTGAATGTATTTCTTGAATCTCTTGAACGCCTTTTTTGAGGCGAACCAGATGATCAAGAGTGTCGCGATATAAACCAGCCCAAGAGATATTATATACAAAGTTGGCATGAATCTTGCCGAAACAGTGTTGCTGAGCATAAGTCCCTCAAAGGCATATGCAATCATGCTTGAAAGAACGGAGAATTCAGTTATAAAAAGTCCGCAGAAGAAAATCTGACCGTCGCGCTTGGAAAGGCTGATGAGAGTGCTCGTTCCGAACGCAGTTGTAAATATTACGTTTTCAACGATAATGGCGAGCATCGCGGCTCCGATTGTCTCGAAAAATACTGCCATTACTACACATCCTTTCCCTGTGATTTATGAATTCAGGTCTTTTTTCTCGTTGAGAAGCTTAAGAGCCAGCGGAATGTTGCCGCCGTTAATGCTAAGAGTATGAATCCGCCATAGACCGTTCCTGTTGATGGAATACTCAGTGGCAGGAACTGGTTTCCGAAGAGACCGCCGTTTGTAAGCAGCTCACGCATGAAGCCGAAGAATAGAAGTGCCAGGTCATAGCCGATGATATAGAATCCGCAAAGCTCGGTCATATAGCCGCGCTTGAGGCGATAGAACTTGGATTCTGTCTTCATTGTTATAAATGAGTTTGTTATCAGTAGCGGCGCGTAAATTCCAAGTGCTGAAAACTGCACCGGCATAATGTTTTCCATCAGTATTGCCACAGGCACATACACCAGGGAAGCCACAAGAGTGTAGACTATTATTCTGACGGTATACACAAGCTTTCTCGGGACAAATGAGCAGATGAAAACCGTTATGAAAGTCACAAGGCTGAATACTATGCAAAGTGCAAGTGCACTCTGAAAGCTGGTTGCAACCACTACTGCCGGGGCTATTATCGAGCCACTTGAGAGTAGTGCATTTGACGTTAAGACCGCTTCCCTGCTTGCAGTGCTCGCCTGGGATGAAATCAGACTGGAGATCTCGCTTATGTCGGAGACGGTTGCAGGCTTGCGCTCCGGGAACTTGAAGCCTTTAAGTTTCATCCTGGTCACCGTCCTTTTCCTGAGGCTCTTCCACAGATTCCGGTTCAGTGCTGTCCGGAAGATTCTCATATTTTCTGAATCTGCGGTATATCTGACGTTCACGTATTGTTGTTACTAAGTAGTCTCCGAACCTGCTTAAGCTATCGATAACAAATATTGCGAATCTGTCGAACTCGGTCGGGAATATTGAGACTATCATGAGTGCCAGAACGGAGCTGTCTTCATAGCCGGAGAATTTTCTTAAGAGAAATGCTGTCAGCGCATATGCAATGCCATAGAGCGTCTGTCCGAAGCCGTTTGACGGGGTGAAGCACGGGTCGCAGACCATAAATGCGAGAACATACATGAACGAGCCGGTGGCTATTGAGTAGAGTGCCGCTTGCCAGCCGGTTGCCGAAATCGGGAAGCAGGTGAAGAGTAAAACCTCAGTTGCAACCGAAGAGAAAAGAACCGGTGCCGGGATGTCCCGGAAGCAATAGAGTGCAATGGTGCAAATTAAAATAAGTATGACACAGCTGGTGCCCATCGGTCCCGAAAGTCTTCCCCAAAGGATATCAAGCCAGCTCGATGAGCTGACTGAAACGTCGACATAGTGGGTAAATGAACGGTCAAGTGCGTCACCGATGCTCGACGAAAGAGAAAGGCTGCCGAATATTGACGGCGTCGGATATCTCAAGACACTTGATGGCCAGCAGAGTGCCGAGAATAGGTAAGCTGTCGCTACCGGATGGAAGATTCTGTTGTGATGCCCACCGAACGGGTATTTCATGACTGAGCCCATGAATGCGCTTGCAAAAATCATGACTCCATATGGAACTGACGCAGGCATGAGAAGTGCCAGCATGATTCCGTTTGCAACGGGAGATGGATCGCGCCAGTCGTACTTTCTGCGTATAAGAGAGGTGCAGATATATTCACTGAGGACGCTTGCGGCAACAGAAATGGCAACAACAAACCAAGCCCTGAGCCCATAGTAGTAATATGGCAATATGCAAAGAGCGAGCAAGAAGCAACAGAGGCGACCATATCTGTGCCGTTCAGTTTTTCCGATTGATGCTATAGCTGTGTCTGAAATGGTGGTGTACCGTCCTTAATTAATCTTTTAGAAGCTTGCAATTATAAGCCATGTCTGTGGCTTTGAAGAGGTATGATCCGGAAACCAGGACATTGGCTCCCGCTTCTCTTACGAGTGGAGCTGTTATGTCGGAGATTCCGCCGTCGACCTCGATATCTAAGGCTTTGGCGGCTTTAGCGGCTTTAGCGTATTCTCTCAGTGCTTTTATCTTTCCAAGAGTTTCCGGGATGAAGCCCTGACCGCCGAAGCCGGGTTCAACTGTCATTATAAGTGCCATGTCCATGATTCCGACTAGAGGATAAAGTAAGCTCACGTCGGTTTTAGGCTTGACTGAAACGCCTGCCCTGAGCCCGAGAGAATGGATCTTGTCTATAATTCCGACCGGATTGGCTGTGGCTTCGAGGTGGAATGTGATTCCGTCTGCACCGGCATTGGCGAATGGCTCTATATATGAATTCGGATCGCTTATCATCAGATGAACATCGAACGGGAGCCCTGAATATTTCCTGATCGATTTGAGAACCGGGACTCCGTAGCTGATATTCGGGACAAAGTGACCGTCCATGACGTCGAAATGTATCATGTCACAACCGGATTTTTCCGCCCTTGAGAGCTCGTCCGAAAGATGACCGAAGTCTGCCGAAAGAATTGATGCTGAAATCTTAGTTTCCATTTCTTCCCTCCGAAATACTACCTATCTATCCACCATCATTATACAGCAACTGCACTCCAGTTGTCAAACAATCTTTGGTTACAAAACGGTTACTAAAAAGCAAAATATTACCGACTATTTTTAGGGCACTCTCGTTGAAATTGCCGAACCCGAAAAGCCGCCATTTCCGGCGGCTGTTATATTAATCGGCAGGGGTTCGGCTCTTCTCTCCCCTTTTAAAACTGACTTGTGAGCCGTCCTGCCGTTAGTCTATATTATTCGGGAGTCGTCCTATGTGTGCAGATTTCTTCACACCAAAAAGGGAGCGGATAACCGCTCCCTCATTATATCAATTTATCACCATATGCTGTGCATCTACGACGTATCTTCGACGCGTTGTCGCTTGGTATCAGGTTTTAACTTAGCTTACTTCATCACGGTCTGATCTTAAAATTAACCTTACGTATGAACTATGTTATCGTCAAAGCTTGGTATCATTTCAGATACTATGTATCACTGATGCGACTACAGCCAATTTAAAGTCTTTGTTGGACTCACCCTCTCACTGCTAGATTTTGATTTCTTTCTTGTGAAACAGTTTCATGGTGCATCAAATCCTTTCGGGCTTTAAACCTTTTGATTCGGATTTTCTTGATTTATGTTGGGCAAGATATTTTCTTGCTGTTACAGAATCAATTTCATAGCTTATATCTTTTATCTTGAGAAATTGGTTTCGTACCTAAGAGAACATCTCGTAATGTGTCAAGTTTAAAGATTAGCTTCGTCTCAGATTCTGTGAGTCGGTAGAATTATGCATAGATTGCTGGACTCACCTCTTTCAGTTTATTTTATTCGCAAGTTCCGTTTCTTGCCTTTGCTAATACTTTCATAACAATCGCTCCTTTGCTTTTAAGACGCGGTGTTATTTGCTTGTCATTGGTTTCTGATAGCTCCTCAGTTCTTTTCCAGCTTTTATGCTGTAGCGGCTTGCTAACTATGCGGCAAGTCTTCGCTGTCGAAGTTATCCTGAGGCTTTCTTACCTCTTCATCGGAACCCTCTCCCTTTTAGTTTTCAGTGACTTTTTTTATTTATCTCTCTTCTGTGATTGTATTATAACACACCCGGATTGAAATGTCAATAGGTTTTTCAAACTTTTTTCAAATTTTTTTGTGGAATTTTTATGAATGCCAAGTGTTATCTTTTGAATATGAATTTGAGCGGTTTCTACACAAAAGTACCATTGACAAAACGGATTGTTTTCACTATAATAGAAGCATACCTATTTATAAAGGAGATAACTCAAATGGATGAAAACGAATATATGCCTGAAATCTATACCCTTGAGGACGAAGAGGGCAACGTTGGCAATTATGAGCTTATAGACATTTATGATGAGGGTGACAACACCTACTATGCACTTGCTCCCTACTACGAGAATCCTGAAGACCTGGTCAATGACAACGGCGAGTTCATCATTCTTAAAGTTGAGGACACTGGCGACGAAATCACTCTTGTTTCCATTGAGAGCGAAGAGGAGTATGACAGACTCGGACAGATCTTCATCGACAGATTCGACAACTGGGACGAAGAGTGCGACTGCGACGATGACGACTGCGACTGCGATGACGAAGATTGCTGCTGTCATCATCATGAGGAATAATATAGCTCATCTGAGTTATACTACTCTCTGAAATCAAAATTCATTCTGCCTTGCTCGATTAAGCATGGTTTTTATAATCCAACACATATAATTCGGGAATCTCGCTCCGGACGCGGGGATGCAGACCTCCCAAGGTACGCACGGTCGCTGCCTCGGCAGCTTCCCTGTTCAAGTGCTGAGGACGAAGGGAGCACGAAACGCTCGGGCTGATACCCACCTGCTTCGTGCGGGTTTTATACGTCATGTGGCGACAAGGCGGAAGCCCCCAAAAATTAAACGGCTGATACTTAAATAGTACCAGCCGCTTTGTTATACTTATTTTAATTTAGATAGAAGCAAATATCGCCGCTATGAAGCATCCTAGGACAATAATAGCACAGATTGTGATGATAATTGCCGCCATCTTCTTTGAAAGCTTCTTGCTCTCTTTTACTTTCAGAAGTACCCCGATCGTGTAGAGAAGCGATACCAGCAGAGCACTGAACGCCAAGCCCATCGAAGCTCCCATAAGGAAGTCTACGACCGGAAGATGGTCTGAGTCGTCAGTCACCATAACTATAAAGCACAGAACAACCGCAATAATGCCCACTATACTCGTTGTTCTGACACGTTTTAAGAGTGTCGCCTTGTCCTCTTCGGCATATTCGGCAACTGCCTTTAATGTCTTTTTCTCTTCTTCATTCATGTTCTCGCTTTTCCTTTCTCCGTTGATGATTTCACGGATGTCGCAGTCATAAAAGTCCGCAAGCTCGATAAGTGTACTTATATCCGGCAGGTTGCTTCCCGTCTCCCAACGCGAAACCGTCCTGTTTGATACATAGAACTTCTCGGCAAGCTGTTCTTGAGTGAGCTCCTTTTCTTTTCGGAGCTCTTTTAAAAATTCGCCAATTTTCTTCTGATTCATGTTTTCCCTCCTTTCCTGACCCTAAGAATAGCACTTCGGGCAGAAAAATAACACGACATAAAGCGAGAAATGCCGTGCTATTTATGATTTTTAGTGTCTGTTAATCTGCCGGTTGGGTCTTGTTCGCCTTTTTAGTGAACTTTACAAGTCCTGTCTTGTTCAGGGCGACCATGATGGCGGGGATGAGGATGAGCTGGATGATGATGCCGGGGATGGCATTGAGAAATGCTCCAGAGATAAAGGCGGTCCAGGTGAATGTGTTACCCTTGATGCCAAGGAGGATTATTTCAGCTACTCCCCAGACGAGTCTGCCGGCAATCATGGCAGCTATCATGCTGCGATAAAGTGAAATTATGCACTTCCACTTGGAATGATTATAGAGGAAGCCGATTACCGCACCATAGGTTGCAAGTTCAAAAGCCATTGCAATGGCTCCGGGATAGAGCACAGGCATACCAAAGAGAAGACTCCGAAGAAGTGGAGTTATGAAGCCAACTGTAAGTCCGTACTGCCAGCCGCAGATAAGTCCACAGAGAAGCACTGGAATATGCATCGGGAGAAGCATACTTCCTATCTGCGGAATCTGCCCGGTCAGAAACGGCAATACGAGTCCGATTGCTAAGAACATTGCGGATAAGGTGAGATTGATGAGGTTTTGGCGGTATTTTGTCATTGGTGATTACTCCTGTCTTAAAGTAAAAATCGCATCTTTGCGAGATGTTATATGTTTCAAAATAGAGTTCTTCAAGTGGAATCCACTTTTCATTGAAAGTAGTCAAAGCCTGCTCACCGTTTCTTAGGGCAATGCGCCTGATTTGCTCATTTTTCTCGATGTCAAGGAAAACCCGGAGGTCATAGAAATCCCAGATAGCTGGATGGCAGCTGTAGGAGCCCTCGATGACAGTAACTTCGGTTGGCTCTACAGATATAGGTTCGGTGAGTGCTTGCAGCTTGCAACTGTATGGGCGATAGGAAAAGGGCTTCCCTGCTTTCAGAGGTTCCATGACCTCCGTCAGAAATCGCTCATAATCCACATTTCCGCCAGGCACGAGATAACGCTCTGACGTCCTTTGCTCCGGGTGGAGAAAGAAGTCGTCCATGTGGATGACGGTGCAACCCAGCTTCTCACGGAGCTTTTCGGCAAGAGTGGTTTTGCCGGAAGAACATCTGCCGTCGATGGCAATCAATATATGTTTGTTCAAGGGTTACTCCTTATTCATGTTGTCTACTATTTCTGCCGGTTTTGCGGTCATTTCGACCCATGACGGGACGAAGCCACTTCGTATGGCGTTTCGGGCTGATGGGATATTTGACCATGCACAGCAGGTAGGAAACAAACCGAAACTTTCTTTTGTACTGTCTACTTGATGGGGCGGGTCAAAACGATGGGCACTTAGTATTACTGTTTTGTATTATTGGATTCCAAAAATAATTCAAGAAGTTCTATCACAATTCAAACAGATAACACTTCATGGGACTTGAATTTTTCAGTAGATTTATTTTTCAATCACTATAAAACCATTTCTTCAAGCTTGGCTAAACATTGATGATATATCTCTTTATTTCTACCACTATAATATATTGCGACTTTGAATAATGCATATGTGTGACCCAATCGTGCCGCAAATTTATAATATGGTAAAGCAAGTTCGCTGTACTGTTCGCAAATGATTTTTTCTTCCGGATTAGGTTCTTCTATACACTCGGCACACTTGGCATGACCGTAATGCGAACCCAATCTTTCATAATACCAACCCATACCGCAAACTGCATCAATATTTCCGCATTTTATAGCTGTTTCTAAAGATTCTTTTATTTGATGAAAATGTTTGTTTACATACGAAAAGGTTAATACACTGCGGTTATTCTGCATCGCAATGTTGAAGTTGGCATTATCATACAATTTTGCAGTAGCAATCATCGCATCTGCACCTTTATTTATGTCCAAACTGTTAGGATGAAAGTTAAATTCAGCAGACAATTCAGACACTTCGTTAGATTCATTTTCGAATGTTTCCCAAGGCATTGCCCCAACTAACGGTTTTCCAATATAAAAAAGTGTGAATTCTAATACTGTTCTTTTCTCGTTCCGAATGTAATCACTGTAAATTTGTTGATATTGCTTTCTTATTTCATTGAATTCGCCCTCAGACTCTTTGCTCTTTGCTTTATTATATAATTGATATAAATATTTCTGTTCTGCAAGACGTGCATTTTGTTGCATTGCTTTTTTCTTCTTTATCCAGTTAAAAAGCATTTCATTACACCCCCACTTATTCATTGTATAGTAAACCATCATTTCGCCATCCCCTTTTTCTTCCTATACTCAAGATAGTTCTCAAGAATCAGGGTGGCGGCGACGGTGTCGATGACGGCTTTGCGCTTTTTGCCACGGACGTTGGTTTCGTTTAAGATGCCGATAGCTTCAACCGTCGTGATGCGTTCGTCCCAGAGAGTGGTTTCGATGCCGGAGGCTTCCGAAAGCTCCAATGCGAATTCACGGCACTTTTCTGCACGTTCACCCTCTGAGCCGTTCATGTTTTTAGGGAGACCGACGACTATGAGCTCGGTGCCTAGTTCATGCGCCTTGTCGGAAATCTTCTGAAGCAGCCGCTCACGGTTCCATTCAGTGATAGTCCCGACGGGAGAGGCGATCGATTCGCTTTTGTCGCAGGAGGCAAGACCGGTTCTTGAGTCTCCATAGTCAACGGCGAGAATTTTCATGTCCTTAAGTCCTACTTTCTGCTTCTGCCTAAGAATGCCGCACCGATGATTCCGGCATCATTTCCGAGAGTGGCACGGACTATCTGGGTGTTCTTAGAGCCGCGCTTGGTGTAGACCTCGTTCGCTACCTGCTCTTTAAGAGGGATGAGAAGTGCGTCGCCCTCATTGCAGACGCCTCCCCCGATGCAGAGAACCTCCGGCTGGAAGATGTTGATGACATTTGCGATGCCGGTTGCGAGGTACTTGATATATTTGTCGACAACCTCTTTTGCCGCTTCGTCGCCTGCTCTCATGGCGTTGAAAGCAAGGCGTCCGGAGACGTGGTCGCCCATCATTTCATACATTTTGGATTCAGGATGAGCCGCCATTGCTTCCTTGGTCATGCGGATAAGACCGGTAGCGGATGAGTATACTTCAAAGCAGCCGTGTCTGCCGCAGGTGCACAAGGGTCCATCGACCTCGATGACAGCGTGACCGAGTTCGGCACCGGCATAATTGAAGCCGGAATATATCTTGCCGTCGATAACTACTCCTCCACCGACACCGGTTCCAAGAGTGATGCAGACTGCGCTGTTAGCGTTCTTCGCGCTTCCGGCGACGTATTCGCCGTATGCCGCAGCGTTGGCGTCATTTTCGGCATAGATAGGCTTTCCGAGTTCTTTATAAAGAAGATCACCTACAGGGATATCGTAGAAATCGAGGTTGTTTGAATACTCGATTACTCCCCTGTCGCTGTCTATTGTTCCGGGAGAGCCCAAGCCGACCGACTCGATATCGTCCCAGCTAAGACCGGCATTTTCGACCGCTTCACGGGAGACCTTTGCCATATCCATGATGATTTCCTCGGCAGGACGAGGGCAGTTGGTTCTCGTGGTGGCTCTTGCGATTATTTCGTAGTTTTCATTCACGACTCCAGCGACAATGTTGGTGCCGCCGAGATCAATTCCAATATAATATTTCATTCTTAGGTTACTCCTATTCAAATGCGTATGTTTACTGTCTTATCCGAGAAGCTCGTCGAGTTCGTCAATCAGGTCGCCAAACATCTTCAAAGCCTCATTGATCGGTTCAGGTGAATTCATGTCGACTCCGGCAATCTTGAGAAGTGAAATTGGGTCGGTAATTGATCCGCTTGAGAGGAACTTGAGGTAGTTCTTCACTGCCGGCTCGCCCTCATGGATTATCTTCTGTGAAAGAGCGATTGCGGCGGAGAAGCCGGTTGCGTACTGATAAACGTAATAATTATAGTAGAAGTGAGGGATTCTCTCCCACTCGAAAGCGATTTCCGGATCGACGGTGATGTCGTCGCCATAGTACTGCTTGTTGAGCTTATAGTAGAGATCGCAGAGGTAGTCGGCGTTGAGGGTCTCTCCCCTCTCGGCTGCTTCCTTTGTGAGAAGTTCAAACTCAGCGAACATTGTCTGGCGATAGAGTGTCGTTCTGAACTGCTCAAGGAAGTAGTTTATAAGGTATGCACGCTCTTTCTTGTCGGTGGTCTTCGAGAGAAGATACTGCATGAGGAGAGCCTCATTGCAGGTAGAGGCGACCTCGGCTACAAATATGACATAGTCGCTGTAGCAGACAGGCTGGTTCTTCTGGGAGAGATAGGAGTGGAGGGAGTGACCCATTTCGTGGACGAGGGTGAACTCGCTGTCGAGATTATCCTTATGGTTCATGAGGACATAGGGATGAGGTCTTGCACCAGCGGAATATGCTCCGGAACGCTTGCCCTCGTTCTCATAGACGTCAACCCAACGGTTGTCGAAGCCCTCCTTGAGCATAGAGACATAATCGTCGCCTAAAATCTGCATTGCATCGAGAATATCTCTCTTCGAGTCCTCATAGGTGACTTTTGAATCGGCATCGGGGACAAGAGTTGTATATAAATCGTACATATGGAGTTCGTCTACGCCCATAAGCTTCTTGCGGAGGCTCATGTACTTGTGCATATATCCCATGTTGGAGTGGACGGCATCTATCAAGTTATGGTAGACGGAGGTCGGAACCTCGTTGCCAGCTAAAGCCATCTCGAGTGTCGAATTGTACTTCTTGGCTCTTGCCATGAACATCGACTGCTTGACTTCGCCGAAGTAGAGGGACGAGAATGTGTTCTTGAACTGCTCATAGGTACCGTAGAGCTTCTTGAATGCGTCTTTACGGAGCTCTCTGTCGGGATTCTCGACAAGTGAGACATAGGTGCCGTTTGTGAGAGGATGCTCATTGCCCTCACTGTCAACTGCCGACGGGAACTTCAGGTCGGTGCTTTCGAGAGTGCCATAGACATCGTCTGGGACGCCCCTTACCTGCTGACTCATGGCGAGGATTGCCTCTTCAGCTGCTGAGAGAACATGGTCTTTCTCAATTCTGATACGGTTAATCGAGATTCTGTAGAGTTCCAAATCAGGAGTTGCCTTATAAAAGCCCTCAAGGGTCTCATCCGGAATCGAGATAATCTCAGGAACTGCATATGCGCAGGAGGCTCCGATATCCTGGAGGAGCATCATTACTTTGGAGTAGAAGTCCTGATACTTCGGCTCGGCGGTGTCCTGGTCATACTTGCGCATTGCGTAATTGGCAAGCTGATTGAGCTTGAGAGTGATTTCGTCGTCAAGCTTAAAATACTCAAGCAACGTTTCAGCACTCTGAGAAATTTTGCCCTCATATGAAGCTAGCTTTTCGGGGATGGATTTTGCCTCCTCCAAAGCTTCAAGCCACTTGTCGTCGGTTTCGTATAAATCACAGAGATTCCATGTAAATTCCTCCGGAACCTCGCTTCTTTTCGGCACAGTTCTTACTTCTGCCATGGTGTTTTCCTCCTAAAATTATCATTCTCGCCGGGTGGCGGTTATTATCCGAAAGATATTTTACCACAAGTGAGAGGAAAAATCAACTGGTTTAAACAGGGCTTGCAAAAATTGAAATGAAAATCGAGAATCGAAGAAATATCGAAAGAAATCAAGAGAAATCGAAAGAAAACGGGATATATTTAAAAAAAGTTTTCAAAAGGGCTTGACAACCGAAAAAAAGAGTAATATAATAGCGAACGTCGCTTGAAAAGCAAGGCTTTGTGCCCCATTTCAAGGCGCAAGGTTTATTAATTCCAATAGGAGGAAATTAAATGTCAACATTTATGGAAAAGCCGCAGAATGTTGAGCGCAAGTGGTATGTTATAGATGCTGCTGGCAAGCCCCTCGGAAGAGTCGCTGCCAAAGCTGCTACCATTCTTAATGGCAAGCATAAGCCCACCTACACTCCTCACGTTGATTGCGGAGACCACGTTATCATCATCAACTGCGCACAGGCAGTTCTCACTGGAAACAAGGTCAACAAGAAAGTCTTAAGATGGCACACCGGTTGGATCGGACACCTCAAGGAATACAAGTATTCCGACATGATGGAGAAAGAGCCGGAGAGAGCTATGAAGATAGCTGTTGAGGGTATGCTTCCCCACAACACCATCGGTGCCAACTCCGCCAAGAGACTTCGCGTTTACAAGGGTTCGGAGCATCCTCATGCAGCTCAGCAGCCCGAAACCATCGAGCTTTAAAAGGAGGATGAATCATGTACGAATCTAAATCAGCTTATTTCTATGGAACTGGCAGAAGAAAGAGTTCTGTTGCAAGAGTAAGACTTTATCAGGGTACCGGCAAGGTCACCATCAACGATAGAGACATCGACGATTACTTCGGTCTTGAGACACTCAAGCTCATCGTCCGTCAGCCTCTCAAGCTCGTCGGAGCTGAAGCTAACTTCGACGTTGTATGCACCGTTTCCGGCGGTGGAGTTACCGGTCAGGCTGGTGCCATCAGACATGGTATTTCAAGAGCTTTGCTCCAGTACAACCCCGAGCTTCGTCCCCAGCTCAAGGCAGCCGGCTTCCTCACGAGAGATCCTCGTATGAAGGAAAGAAAGAAGTACGGTCTCAAGGCTGCAAGAAGAGCACCGCAGTTCTCGAAGAGATAATCTTCCCCAAAGACTTAAACCTCAGGCTTTCTGGCTTGAGGTTTATTTTTGTCTTGACCATTCGTTGCTGGCAGTATATAATGAACTTAAAAGGAGTTGACAGCATGGACATTGCTGATAAGAAGAAAATATGTCGTTTTGCTTTGGTGTGGTGCGAAATGTATAAGCATCATTCTACTATTCCAGGATATTTCTTTGAAAACATTGAGTTTATGGGTGAAAGTCTTTCTGAACTGGGCTTTATCATGGATTGCGGGGAATCAGCTGAAGAAGCGTTTCCGGGCGTTGGCATACTCAACGACAACGAGGCACTGCAAAGTGTGATAGACCAATTTGACATTCAGACTCTTGGAAACGCTATCTATTCTCAATGGCGATACTTCAATCATTGGTCGATGGCACCGATGGAGGAAAAGGATTATCATTGGTTTGTGATTGCCCTGTCCCGGCTGGCGGAACTTTGCGAATAATGAGAGTGGCTGGATTTTGATGGGGAGCAAAAGTTGGGTCTTGCAGTTCCCTCCGAAAAGTGATATTATAAGATGTACATTATTAAGATTCAGGAGACACTAAGATGGCTAATATTATTGCGGTTATATGGGATTTTGACAAGACGCTCGTAAGCGAGTATATGCAGACGCCGATTTTTGAGGACAATGGAGTGGATGGAAGCGAGTTCTGGAAAGAGGTAGACGCGTTCGCCGAGAATATAAAAAAAACTGGAGTCAGGGTCAATGCGGACACTTGCTACTTGAACTTTCTTATAAAGTATGCCCGAGACGGGAGATTCAAAGACCTTTCCAACGCCAAGCTCCGCGAATACGGGCAGAGGCTCAGGTTCTACAACGGTGTGCCGGAGATTTTCGACAGCATCAAAAATGTGGTTGCCAAAGAGCCGAAATATCAGGAATACGGAATCAAGGTTGAACACTACATCGTCAGCACCGGAACTGCCGAGACGATCCGTGGCTCGGTTGTGAACGACTATGTCGAGGACATCTGGGGCTGCGAGCTCCTTGAAGCTCCTAACGCCGAGGGGAAGCCGGCCATCAGCGAGGTTATCTGTGCTTTAGACAACACATCCAAGACCAGAGCATTGTTCGAGATTAACAAGGGCGTCGGGAAGCAGGACGGAGTTGAGGTCAACAGTACGCTTGCAGAAGAATACCGCCGGGTCAAGTTCAAGAACATGATTTACATCGCCGACGGTCCGAGCGACATTCCGGCATTCTCGCTTGTAAACAAAAACGGCGGCTCAACATTCGCAATCTATCCGAAAGGCAACATCACTGCTTTCAACCAGGTCGAAAAGATGCGCCACGACGGCAGGATAAACATGTACGCCGAGGCGGACTATTCGGAGGGCACGACCGCTTATATGTGGATCTGCAACAAGGTCAGAGAATACGCCGACAGAATCTATCTTGAAGAAAAAGAGCACATCGGCAAGCAGGTTTCCGCTGCGCCGAAGCATCTCGATTAAAAAAATCCCGTAGAGATTTCTACGGGATTTTTTATGCCACGAGTTTTTTGATTGCGTCCGCTATGATTGCGACGTGGTCGAAAGCAAGACCATGGGATTCTATGATTTCGGTCGGCATACCGTCGGGAGAATACTTTGCTTTTCCCGAGAGCTTATCTTCGCCGTTTGTGAGTGTAAATGCGCATGTGTCGGATTCAAGATTATATTCAAGAGAAAATAGCTTTGCATCGGAGGCATCATCGCCGGCGGTGGGGTTTACTCCGTTCTCCAAATTAGCGTAGAATGCAGTGGAGACCACCCAGGTACGAGGGTCTCTACCGGGCTTGCTGTAGACGCCTACTAATGACATCTTGGGTTCATTAAGACCGGTTTCCTCATTCAGTTCACGCCTTGCAGCCTGCTCTACCGTTTCATCAGGGTTGACAAATCCGCCGGGAAGAGCGCAGCAGCCAAGATACGGATGCCCTCCCCTCTTTATTAGAAGAAGCCTGAGTGCATCCTTTGAGCCTGTGAAGATTACTGCATCTGCGGTCAGAGACGGGCGAGGATAGTCTTTCGGGCTGTAGCTTGCAAGAAATTCAGCTTCTGTAAGACCGTTTTTATCTCTTAGTTCCATAGTGGATTCCCCTTTTTTCTTTAAAATCTCCATATATGGCTCAACACAAGCCGGAGCCTGTGTTGAACCTAAAGGAGTCAAATGGAATTAGCTTGGATCAGAAATCGACTTCGGTGTCGTAGTAGCAGCACTTGAGGAGCTTCTCCATCTCTTCCTGAGTAGGAATACGAGGATTGGAGCCGGTGCAAGCGTCGCCTATAGCGTTCTTGGCGATTTCAGGAAGTCTCTCAAGGAATACTTCCTCGGGAACGAAGCCCTGCTCGCAAGGATAGCTGTCAGCACCGTAGTTCTTGATGCAGTGAGGAATGTTGAGCTCATCATTCATTCCGCGGAGGTAGTCGATGAGGAGCTTGACCTTTTCGTCATCGTTGGAGCCGCCCAAGCCCATGTAGTCAACGATTACGCCGTAACGCTTCTTAGCGGTGGGATCCTTAGCATTGTAAGCGATGACCTTGGGAAGATACATAGCGTTTGCAGCACCGTGGATGATATGTGCGCCGTAGTCAGCGAAAGCAGCTCCGGTCTTATGAGCCATTGAATGTACGATACCCAAGAGTGCATTCGAGAATGCCATACCAGCGAGGCACTGAGCGTTGTGCATCTTAGCACGGGAATCCATATCGCCGTTGTAGGACGGGATGAGTTCTTTCATGATCATTTCGATTGCATGGATAGCAAGCGGATCAGTGTAGTCGCAGTTAGCGGTGGAGACATAAGCCTCAATAGCGTGGGTCATAGCGTCCATACCAGTGTGAGCAACAAGCTTCTTGGGCATGGTCTCAGCCAGGTCGGGGTCTACGATAGCGACATCGGGAGTGATCTCGAAGTCAGCGATAGGATACTTGATACCCTTGTCATAGTCGGTGATGATGGAGAATGCGGTGACCTCGGTAGCAGTACCAGAGGTTGAGGGAATAGCGCAGAAGTGAGCTTTCTTGCGGAGTTCGGGAATGCCGAAGACCTTGCACATATCCTCGAAAGTGCACTCGGGGTACTCATACTTGATCCACATAGCCTTTGCAGCGTCGATAGGTGAACCGCCGCCCATTGCTACGATCCAGTCAGGCTCGAAGTCGAGCATAACCTGTGCGCCGTTCATAACGGTGGTGACAGAGGGATCCGGCTCAACACCCTCGAGAACCTTGACTTCCATTCCTGCTTCCTTGAGGTAATCCTCAGCTCTCTGCAAGAATCCGTTTCTCTTCATTGCGCCGCCGCCGACAACAATGATTGCCTTTTTGCCCTTGAGGGTCTTAAGGGTTTCGAGTGAGCCTTTTCCGTGATATAAATCACGGGGTAAAGTAAATCTTGCCATTATATATGACCTCCATGTTATATTGTTATTAAGCTCTCAGACTCCCTGTGAGCCTTTGAGCTATGTTTATTTTACCACATGGCTATCATTCTTGTAAATAGAAATAAGATGTAATTTCCGTGAGAACTTGAGGTGTTTTGGGTAAGAAAATAACATATCCCCACCAAGTCAGTGGGAATATGTCTCATTTCTCTACTCTATTCTCAATCATCGGCTGGGCTTGGATTTCGGAGAGGGCTAGTTCTATTGTTCTCTGCATTTTCGAGAAGTCGGCGACCATTGAGAACGGCTTCAGGATATAATCATCCTGGCGGTAGGGGACGAAGTAGTAGTGCTTCATCGACTCAAGTAGCCCTATATTTCTGGCGGCGTTTGACAGGGCATCGTTTGTGGAGACGGCTATCACTACCGGTCTCTGATTACGGAGGTGGCTCTTGACTGCCATTGTGACCGGGGTGTCGTTTACTCCGTTTGCGAGCTTTGCGATGGTATTTGAGGTGCAGGGGCAGATGACTATAAGATCAAAAAGCCTTTTCGGTCCTATTGGCTCCGCTTCCTCGATCGTGTGGATGATTTCGCGTCCGGTGATACTCTCTATCTTCGCTCTGTTCTCCTCGGCAGTTCCGAAACGGGTTGAGAGATTATAGGCATTGAAAGACATTATCGGAGTGAGGTCGTAGCCCGCCTGGACAAGTGCTTCTGCGGTCTCAAACGCTTGCCTGAAAGTACAGAACGAGCCGGTCATGGCGAAGCCGATTCGGGGTTTATCGTTCATGGAGCCTCGCCTACTTTCAGATGCCTGAGAACTGCCTCGGCAAGTGCTCTTCCGGCTTCCTCGGGAGTGTATTTTCCGGGGACTCCGGAGGCTAAAATGGCCGGGATTCCAAGCTCTCTGGCTTTGTCAAAATCGATTCCATATGGTGCTGATGCTAATTCAAGCAAGAAAGCACCTCTTTTGACATGCTTCAGCTCCTCTTCACTGAAAACTCTTGCCGGAATGGTGTTCACTATAACGTCGGCTTCGGAGATTTTAGCTGGATCGATGAATCCGGCGTAATTGTAGATGCAGTCAGTGAGCGTTTCACGGCGTCTTGCAGCAACCAAGACTCTCGCACCCATCTTTCCGAAGAGTTCAGCGCAGGCTTTCGCCACTCTTCCCCACCCAAGGATAAGGATTTTCGAACCGCTCACTCCGCCCGGGGCATTTTTCGTTATAATCTGGGAGGCTCCCTCGGCGGTGAACTTTGCATTTGCAAGAGTGAGGGCTTCATCCGAGAACCAGTTATGGACGGCTATTTTTCTCGCCTCAAGAGATTTTACAGTTTCATCGTCCATCTTTCCTGCAAAGACCGCCCCGCCGTCTTTCACAAGATTCAGGGCATCTGAGAGATTGACTTCCTCGCCGTTTGCATCCGCAGAGCCGACAATTGCACTTCCCTGCTCCGGCTTATACGGCAGGAGGAGAACGTCGCACGGAGCGGTTTCTCCTGAAAATGCATCAGTTCCGAGAGCAACCCGACGTACACTCACTCCCGGCTCTAAAGCCAGCCGACCGGCGCAATATATCTGGCGGGCATCCCCGCCTAAAATCAGAATGTTCAATCTAAAACAGTCCTTTCGTACAGCTACGCTGTTACTTTGGTTGGTACCTGTTGCAGTATATGAGAAATCGGGAACTTAGGTGAATACTCGGATCGGAATTGGGTTGTAAATCGGTGAGGGATGGTGTATAATCAGAAGAGAATCAGGATTTTCGGAGGTGTGCCTATGTTTGAAGAAATATTCCGGAAAAAGATAATAATTCCCGAACGGCTCATTGAGTATGGATTTGCGGATAACGGCGGAGATTATCTCTACTGTACCGGCATTATGGACGGAGAATTCTCGTTGCAGGTCACTATCGGCGAAAACGGAAGCGTGGACACGTGTCTTACCGAAACAGATACCGGCGAGGAGTTCACCCTCTACAAGACCAATGCGGCAGGCAGCTATATCGGAGATGTCAGGTGCGCCATTTCGGATGTCCTTACGGATATTTCCCTGAAATGCTGCCGACCCTCTGTTTTCAAAAGTGCTCAGACGCTCAGGCTTTTAAGTCACGTCACGGAAACCTACGGAGACGAGCCCGAGTTTCTTTGGGAGAAGTATGACGATTATGCAGTATTGCGGAGAAAGGACACCGCAAAATGGTACGCTGTTATCATGACGATCCCGAAAAGCAAGCTCAGGCTGCCGTCCGAGGACATGGCTGAAATCATCGACCTTCATGTCCGGTCGGAAAATATGGGTGAGCTTCTCGGTCGTGAGCATTACTACCCCTGGCTGGCATATGAACAAGAAAAGCTGGTTCACCGTTATCTTAGATGACGAAATCCCCGACGAAGAGCTGTTTCAGCGTGTCAGGGAGAGCCATGAGCTGGCGGGGAAGTGATTGTAAGAGCGGATGAGGAGACCATGTCGTTCAACTTAAGATGGGGCGGAGCTATTGAGTTCGGCGACGACAGGTGGAGAGGCTGGTATGCCTTGGACGAACTGTGCAAAGAAGCTAAACTGAACGGAATTACGAAAGTCTATGACAACATCGCTATCGGTAATCTCGCTGTAAGGCTGTTTGAAAAATGCGGGTTTAAGGAAGAATACAGGACGGATGAGTTTGTTATGGTGGGGAAAGAGTTATAAGGGGCGATGATTGATGATAAAGCAGGTTTTTGAGTTGGATGAGTATCTCGGATTTTGCGAGTCTTTCAAAACTGATTCGGAATACTCTGACCCGCATTTTACCTATTCACCTGATACTTTGTACACTGCTTTAGAGAGAAGCGATCGCAGTGTTTACGCCGTTTTTGATGAAGACAGTATTATTGGGCTGTTCGTTTTGCTCATTCTCTCCGAAGACAACTATGCCGAAATGCTGATAGGGTTTTCGAGAGAGGAGAAAGCCTATTGCGAATTGATTGGAATGATGAAAGAGGGGTATGCCGGTTTTACGATGGATTTCGTTTTCAATCCGGCAAATCAGGCAATCAAAGAGGTTCTCATAAAGAATAACGCCTTGCTCTATCCCGAGCAGGTCAGAATGATGGCAACAGCTCCATCGCCCTATCAGGCGAGGCACAGAGCGGAATTGCTGTCTGAAAAATACGAAGAACAGTACCGCTCGATGCACACTGTGGACACTTACTGGACGGCGGAGAGGGTGCTGTCCGCGAAAGACAGGTTTCGGGTATATGTTGCGCTTTCGGGCGATGAGGTTATAGGATACCTCGATGTGACATATTGCTTCGCTGAAAATGAGCCGTATGATTTCAAAGTGAAAGAATCTCACGAAAACGAAATGATTGAAGCGGACTTACTGTCCTATGCACTCAGGCAGAATCTGCCGAACAAGATGATGTGCCTCGTGGATGCCGACAATGAAGCGGAAATTGCGGTTCTGGAGGCTGTAGGATTTGAGAGAGTTGAGGGGCAGAATTGTGTGACGGGGATGATTGGGAGGTTATGAGGTTTCCCCGGAAATCTCTTTCCAAAATAATCGCAAAAAACTGAAAAGGATTCGTAAATACTATGATTAACATTTTACTTGAGGGCTACGACATTGGTGCGCCGTGGTTGTTTGATGAATTGAAAGCATATATCAAGCCGAGCTGCAAGATTGCGGTTATCGCTCTTGCATACCGGGATAACCGTGTGAAGAGCCCGGAGGATTGGAATGCTCTCTACGGCAAGTACAACGGTAAATATTACGACGGTATCGTTGGTGGCTTGACTGCATATGGTATTTCCGAGGATAACATCGATTTCTTAAACTATTTTACCGACAGTAAAGAAACTGCAAAACAAAAAATCGAAAATGCCGATATTCTGTACTTCCTCGGCGGTTTGCCGGACAGAATGTTTGAGCGAATCAAGGAACTTGATTTATATGATACGATTGTGAACCATAAAGGCACCATTATGGGATATAGTGCCGGAGCTCTGATTCAGCTTTCGGAGTATCACCTTTCTCCCGATGATGATTACCCCGAATTTTCCTACCACGAGGGTCTTGGCTATCTCGATGACTTTTATCTGGAAGTCCACTATGAAAGCTCAGATATACAGGATGCTTCTATCCGTAGAGTAATAAAAGAGCGTGGCAAAACAGTGTATGCCACACATCTAGGTGAGGGAGCGATTGTAGTTGATAGTGGGAATATAAAAGTGCTTGGTAAGGTTGAGATATACAATTAAAATCCCATTTGCAACCGGCGGTTGCGGAATTGCTTATCAGGATGTATAGAGTTCTACCCGGCTTGATGGTATGCTTAGGGTGAAAGGAGGAAGTATGGCTTTATCAGAAAAACTATATGCGCTTCGTAAAAAGAGTGGTCTTTCACAGGAGCAACTTGCAGAGGAACTTAATGTGTCCCGGCAAGCGATTTCAAAATGGGAGTCGGGCAACTCGATACCCGAAAGTGATAAGCTCGTCGCAATCAGCAATTACTTCAATGTTTCGTTGGATTACTTGTTGAAAGACGATGAGCCGTCGCCAACAGACGAAAAGCCAATTCCGCCGACAGTGAACCGTACCCAATGGATTCTGGGAATTGTCGCTTGCATAGGTGGAGTTATATGCCTGATTGTATGGGGATTGTTGTCGATACTCAGCCCGACTGCATCAAAACAGGTCAGCGAATCGTCAACGATTTCCATAGACGGGAATGGTGTTTTCCTGATCGCTTGTATAGCTGCCATTGTTGTCGGCGCAATACTGCTCCTTAAAGGCTCGAAGCGGAAATAAAAGGAGTAATTCGTATGAAAAAATTGTCTGTTATCTTTCAGGTTCTGGCTGTTATCCTGTCCGACATCATGTGCGCTGTTGTGGCATATAACTACTGTGCCATGCGCTGGGGAATGGAGTACGCAGGATATAGCGCACCACCAAGCACAGCATTTCTATATGCTGTTCCGTACGGAATTGGGATTGCCACTTGCGTGGGGTTGGCGGTTGTTTTCAAAAAGAAAGAGCGACTGTAGCGGTCGCTCTCATCTTATTTCCCTATTGTCTTGTTAGCAAAGCCAATACAGCCAGAATCCACCGCATCTTTGAGAGCCATATCTCCACTTTTGAGCCACAGATTTGCGAGATACAGCATCCCACACATACAGGCAAACTTATCATAATAATTGCCGCAAAGTGCCTCATACAAAAGGCGATTCTGTTTGTCAGAGTCTTTCTCAGCGATGGCATCTTCGAGCTTTTTTCTGCACTGATCGTACACATTCAAAAGCTTTTCGCTTTGCCAGTTTACTGCATCTATTTCCGTACTTTCATATGATAGCAGATGGGCAAATCCCTCGTCGAAAGTTATCGCATCCAAGTGGGTAAGATAATCAGTATCATCAGTTATCTCCGTCAGTTCGGGACGGTAATGATGTAACAAAACATGAGTGAACTCATGCGACAATAAGTTTCGGGCAGTTGCCCCAATATCGCAGTTTCCAACATATTTCGTCCAGCAGATTAAGTCAAAAATGACGTGGCAATCTCCCTGCTCGTCAAGTTCCACTGTCGCATCATACGGCTCAGGAAATCCTACTATCAAATCAACACAGGTATTCTTCAGTAAGTTTTGCCAATCGGGAAAAAGCAAATCCCATAATCGTCTGTTTACAGGGTTAAAGTTATGCGCCGTGGCACTGATAGCGTCATAAACTGTCCGAGCTTTTTCCAACTGCCCTGCATCTGTATCAGGCAAAGTGAGAAACTCACCTTCATTAAACTTTGATGTTTCGGTCTTTGTAAAATACCACTCATCACGATGAATGCTGATGTCCCGACCATTCAGATAATCTGTTGCTATTCTATCGTATATTATCATGCAAGAACCCCCCTGTCAGATAAAATTCACGGATGTTTAAAGTATAGCATAACTTTTGCAGTTTGACAAGATGAATCGGATGACTGCAAATCCTCTCCCAAAAAATCGCAAAAAACTGAAATTAGGGCTTGCTTTTTCAGTTCAGGTGTGATATAATATCAAGCGTTGTGAATCTGGGTGTAGCTCAGCTTGGTAGAGCGCTACCTTGGGGTGGTAGAGGCCGTGGGTTCAAGTCCCGTCACTCAGACCAATATTTTTAAACCTCGTAGACTGGCTTGTTTGCGGGGCTTTTCTTATATCTGATTTGTTTTGAATATTGTTTATTTGTAGTTGTATTTGTGGGCTCTACCACAAATTGAGGTATAAAAAAGGCTCACGGGGAGCCTTTTTTAGCTTGTCTCTTATTCTTGCGAAACTGCTATTGTTGTATCACCGATTCTGATGGAAGCCACCTCGTCAAGATTGACGGGAACGGTCCAATAGTAGTACATTGTGACAATGCTTTCGTCGTCGCTGATTTCTTCAATATATAAGTTCGCCTGAACTTCACTTCCGCTATTCATGTATACATGGACATCACATAAGTCAGTATATGTTCCGTAGGGAACGGAAGCGGTGGTGTTGTCGCAGATGAACGACACTCCGAACTCGGTGAGTACGATGTCGGTGATGTCGACGGTTACGTCCACTGAAATTGGATTATAATAGGTGTCATAGTCCCGCTGTTCCGTTGTAACAGTTATGATTTCTCCGTCTTCGGTCAGAGATATATGGCTGTTTTCATTCCTGATGAGGGTGAATTCAAACATCCAAATAACATCTACATCACCATTATTATTCATGTCGCCAACCCGGAGAGTGCAAAGCATTTCGTCATCACCCTCTTCGCCGATATAATCATAATGACAATCGAGCAGATAGCGTGTAGCTCCACTTTCATCCTGTCCGTAAAAGCTGGATCCACCGGCAGTAAAGCCGATGCTATCTGATGTGAGATAAGAGTAAAAATAGTCGGTAACAACGCTGTCGAGGTCGCCGTCAACTTTCAGCAAAAGATAGATTCTGTCTTCCGAAACTGCCGCAGAATCGACCGTTACTGTTACGCCTTCGTAGGTTTCGCTCAACCCAAGTGCCTGACTGAAGCTGTCGACCAATTCCAGATGCTCCTCTGTTATTGTTTCTCCTGTTGTCATCTCCCACCTTTCACTGAACCAACCTGAAATTCCACCGTTTGCAACGATAACTCCTGCACCCATCATGAGGACCATGACCATCGCCGCCACTGCTATTGCAAGCACCCTTGTGTGCCGTGCCTTGTGTGCTACTGGCTTGTAATCCGATGCCTGCTCGACATAGGCGGGGTTGATGTCTGTAATTGCGTCTGAAATCAAATTTTTCTTCATACTTTATATCCTTCTTTCTGTAGATATTTGTGGAGTTTTGTCCGCGTGCGTGAAAGGCGGACTGACAGGTTGTTCTCGGTTGTCCCGAATCGTTCGGCGAGGTCTTTCAGGCTGTCGGAATACCAGTATCGGCGGACGAAGAGCATTCTCGAATCCTCGTCAAGGGTCTCTAAGAACCGGTCAATCAGTATCGATAACTCGCGCGCAGTTATCTCCTGCTCGACCGACGAGATTCCCGCAAGGCAGTCTTCAAGCTCGTCAAGAGCCACGTCATAAAAGCTGTTCCGCTTCCCGGCGGTGTTCGAGTGATATTTCGCTATCGAGATATTCCGGACAATTCGGAATATGTAAGCCCTCAGCGGCTCCGGCTTCTCAGGTGGGATCTTGTTCCACGCCGCCAGGAGAGCGTCGCTCAGGCACTCCTCGGCGTCAAGGCTGTTCCCCAGGATGTTCCGGGAGATAGCCAGGCAAGCCGAGCCGTACTTCTCCCTCGTCTCAGAAATCGCCTGCTCCGAGCGGGAAAAGAATAGCTCAATTATCTCGCTGTCCTCAAGCATTGCATCAGCTCCTTTCACTTATACACTATGGATTTGGGGCTAAATCTTACAGAAAGATTTGAAAAAAGCAGTCCTGACGGGCGGGACTGCTTGGGATGATAGAATATCGATTAACGGTTGGTCTCTTTGATGTCCGTCCTGCCAAGAATGTAGTCGGTGGAGACTCCATGAAAATCGGCGAGCTTGATCAGAATGTCAGTCGGAATATCCAGATCGCCACGTTCATAATTGCTGTACACGCGCTGGCTGCAATTCAGGATTTTCGCAATTTCCGTTTGTGTCATGTCGGCGTCCTCTCTTAAATTTCTTATCCGGCTGTACACCTTCAGCCCTCCTCTCGCGTAACTTTCTGAAATCATTATACAATTTCTTCGATTTTACTATTGACATTTAGCGGATTTTCCGCTATAATGTACTCAGACTCGTTGTAGGCGAGTGAAATTTTGCAGACTCTTAGCGGATTTTGCACTAAGGAAAGGATGCTGATTGTATGTCAGAAGCAGCTGCTCTCGGAGGGCTTGGAATCTTTGGTATTATCCTGATACTGATTGGATTGGTGGTCTATTTTATCCCCACAATTGTTGCCGTCAAGAGGGATCACCCGAACAAGGTCGCGATAATTTGCGTGGATATCTTCCTTGGATGGTCCTTCTTAGGCTGGGTTGCCGCTCTGGTCTGGGCACTTAAAAATCCAGAGTAAGTAGCTAACAATGGCGCAGGTACAAAAAATGAGGCTAAAAACAGGAATTGTTTTTTCGGGCGGGTTCGCTAAAGGCGCATACCAGGTTGGAGTATGCAAAGCCATAAAGACCCATCCACGATTTGAGGTAAGTGCAGTCTCTGCTGCTTCAGTCGGTATGCTGAATGCCTATGCTCTGCTCAGTGGTAAGCTTGATTCTGCAGCGAGATTATGGAAATCTATCAACGCCAGAAGCTACAGAGATTTCTTCGGGAATATTCTGTGTAAAGGTGGAATTTACGACAGCATAGATGACTTCTGCCATGAAGATGATAAGCTTGCCGCTCCTCTTTTTTGTGTTCTTCGGAACGTATCCACGGACACAACTGACTACTTGAGAATGGACTGCCTCCCCTTTTGTGAAAGAAAAGCACTTCTGAAAGCAGGAATTTCGGTTCCATGTCTCATGACGCCTATACCTATCAATAATTCATACTATTGTGATGGAGCGATTATAGACAATGTGCCGATTTCTCCGCTCGAAAATTTCCCACTCGATATAATTATCGTCATCCAATTTGATAATTATGTCGATTTCAAGGCAGAAAGTAAATTAACTTGTCCCATTATATATCCAAATCTGCAGCATAGCAACTTAAGGCTTAACAGCTTCTCAATGGATTCCGATAGTATTGACGACATGATAATTTATGGCGAAGAATCCGCAAATATGATTATCTCATACATTGAAAGCCACTGTGGAGTTTACCCTGATGATTTGTATGCTCTCGCAGGAAAAATAAACTGTGGAATGAAGCAAGGAAGACCGAGTGGCGATGCCCTCATGAGAAGAATTAACCACATATCGAGATTGTTCTGAAAGGAGTGTTAAATATGGGAGAAGCCATAGGAACTCTGATATTGATTATAATATTGATAGCACTTATCGCAGCTTGCATTGCGCTGTATTTTACGCCCACAATTATAGCCGTAAAGAATAACCACTCAAGTAAAACTACCATCATTCTTATAAACGTGTTCCTAGGATGGACTTTTGCCGGCTGGGTAGCTACATTTGTATGGGCTCTCGATGATTCGGTATACCAACGTAACAGGTAACATAACTCAACTGCATAACGAAGATAGTTTCTTTACTCACTTTCAAATAATCAAGCCGCGGCAATATCCTGCCGCGGCTTGATTCATACTATTTCGTAGTTATACTTATTTACTTTATACCCACATAGATTTCGCCATCGTGCCTGATAGCGGCGTAGTAGATGCCGTCAATCTCTACGATATAGACATTCTCCGTCTCCTGCGGGGCGTAGTTATACACAGGGATGTCGGTTTCTGATTCAACAACTTCATAAGCACTGTTGCCGGCAGATTCGAGAAAACCGATAAATTCGCCGCAGAGGTCGGCGGTCAGCTCCGAGGGCAAACCGCAGGCTTCGAGGACACTCCCCTCGCCCGTATCTCCCGCTCCACAAATCCAGTACTCGTTGCCGTTATAGTAGATCTTATGGACGACGGCACCGGTGGTGCAGGCGGTGAAGCAAAGGGTTGCTGTGAGTACAGCTAAAGTTAGTGCTAAAAACAAAGATAATATTTTTCTCATGATGATTTCTCCTTTCGGATTGTTTTCTATAAGTAATACAAATTGAGAGGCGGGATTATTGCATCCGGGGAAAATTTTTTATTTTTTCACTGCTGAGAGAATGGTGCGGAGGGCTAAAAGTTTTCCGACGAAAGTATAGCATAAAAGTGGTTAAATATCAATGGTTTGCGAAGAATCTTAATGAAATCTTAATAATTAAGAATGGGTTGACATTGGGCGAAAGCTGTTGTATAATACTAACGAGGTTTCATACGGGTTCTCTTTAAATTACCTGTAAATACATTATACGAGGGGAAACAATATAATGGGAGAAAAGCATTTAAGGGATCTTTTGGAAACGTACTATGAAAAAGACAATACACGTATTGTAAGAATAAAAGAAACAATGATATGCTTTTTATCAAGGTTTTCGGGGAGATTTGAAGATGACATCCTTGGACTAAGCTCGGAAGATGTTAAAAAAATTTTGAGCGGCAAATTAACCTACGACGACTTTAAGAATAAAGAAGGTTGGGGTAGTATCAGTGAATATGAAGACGTAATGCCGAAAGAAACGTGGCAAATAATGATTGAAAGAAGCAAAAAGCAATTAGCAGAAGAGACGAAAAATAAGATGGAGAACCAATCATGAGAATTGTGGGGAATAATTTTTAGTCAAAAAAATCCCGCTACTGGATTGAACCGGTGGCGGGAATTCTTATGCAAAAATATCAGTCAAGCGGCACTATACGGATCTTATCCGGAAACCTCGGTGCCAGGTCTTCGACTATGGCTATAATTGGGGCGGATGCCCAGGGGTGGCAGAGGCTGGTGTTCCATTTCTGGTCTTTGCCCCAGGCTTCAAAGCAGGTGGTGGCTCCATCCCTAAGCATATTGACCCAGGAATGGTCGGATTCGTTTGTCAGGAAGCTCAGTTCGGCTTCATACTCGCCGAGGTTCGCAAGGGCTTTCAGGACGAAATAGGAGAACTGGACGCCGCAGGCGAGCCCTTTTTCTTTGATGAACTCCGCAATGCGGTTGCCGTCCGGGAGGATTCCGAAAAATGCGGGGAGAGCGTTTGAATGGAGAGCGGAATGGGCTTTGTCCTCAAGGTCGCAGAAAAGACCGGTTTCGGGGCTAAAGAAAGCATTGATGTAGGCAGCTTTGTATGGCTCGACGTTGTGACGGGGAGGCTCCCCGACAATTCCGGCAAGGTCGTTTTCAGTCTGCATTGCGCCGATGTAAAAGGCATTTATGACATTGTGGCAGGGGATGAAGCCCTCGCGCTCGTTCGGGAGGGTGTAGCCGTCGCGGAAATTGGGCGACCAGTCAACTATGTTCCACTTCCCCATTTCTCCCTCGATAAGACCGTCGGGGCGTTCATATCGGCGGAAGAAATCAAGAACTCCTCTGACTGTCGGGAGGAGCTTGCGGGCAGTATCCACATCGCCGGTGTACTTATAATAGTTCAGAACCTGCAAGGGATACTGGAGCGAGAAGTCGGCTATCTCCTGCATGTAGCTTGATGGAGCTACTGCCATGAGCCCGGGGCAAATTCTTGCCGAATCCGCGAAGTCGAAGAGGGTTTTGCGATACATTCCGGCATCGCCTGTCAAATAGAGATACGATAGCCCGCTGACGGTGAAGTCCCCGAGATACTGACCCTTTTCTCTGGTCGGGCAGTCAAGAAAGCCCTCCTGAATGCCGATTTTCAGGGCATTCCGGCAAATCCGCCATATCTCCGGAAGAGATTTTATATCGCTCTCAAGGGCGATTTTTTCTTGAAAACGATGATTTCTTGCGACGATGCAGAAAGTGTCCGGGTCAAGATTGCCGATGTCAGTACTGACATTTATATACCGAAACGCCTTGTAGGTAAAGTAGTCGAGGGTGTCGATGCCTCCGGAAAGGATATGCTCATCGAGGTAGCGGCAGTTGCAGCGGAGGTCAAACGCCGCCTGATTGTTTTCGGCTTCTTCGCCGTACATGACAGTGACTTTCTGCCCTCGCTCGCCTTGAACGGTTAATTTAAGGCTGCCGGCAACTTCGATTCCCATGTCGATAAAGTATTCCCCTGCCCCAAGCTTCCTGATTTCAGCTGGCTTGAGCTCACAGATGTCTATCAGCTCGGCAAGAGTGTCTTTGAAGATGTGGTCGTCGGTGGTGTCCACGAATGCGTTCTCGAAAGCAGTGTCGCAGATGCGGAAATCGATGTTTTCGGAGGTGACGGTGCCGTAGGAGTTTTCCTGATGGGTTCTGTTGTGGAGTACAGAGTATTCCCAGGTGGAATCGGTGCAAAGTATGGGTTTTCCGTCCTGCAAAATGTCCACAATCATTCCCTGGCGGTTGTCGCCACTGCACCACTCGCGGTTGATTCCGCCCTGGTAGAAGACGAGAACTGAGATTTCATTCTCACCGCTTCTCAGAAAGTGAGAAATGTCGACCTCATTATAATTATATGAGAAGTAGTACGCCTGAGCCGGTCCCTGGCAGACGAACGAGCCGTTTATATAGAGCTTATAATAGTCGTCAGCGGAGATACGGATAACGGTGTTTTCGGTCGAATCCAGCATAAAATTGCGACGAAAAAGAGCATAGTAGCCCTTTTGACCGCAATTTCTGATTTCTACGTTATCCAGTTCACGGTGGAAGACGTTGACCGGCTTCTCTGAAATAAAGTCTTTTGTTGTGATCCAGCTGCCAATAAAATTCATATCTTAACCCTTATGGAAATAGTTTAAGTAAATTTGCCGTTCCCAAAGCGGCTATAACATACCAGAAGTATTCCATTAAAACGCCTTGCTTTCAGAAAAACTGATACCATTATAGTACAAATTCGGCTGAGGTGCAAGCGACAGATAGCGAAGATATGCGTAAAAAGCCCGGAATTCTCATCCGGGCTTTCTGATATTCAATATTCCTGACGTTGAGAAGCAATTGCAGGCTATTTCAGGATTTCGCAGCCATAAATTGTAACGCCGCTATCCTGGAATACCTCGTTGAGTCTTTCCGAAAGGTCGGCTTTTGTTACGCCCTTCTTGAGAACCACTTGCAGGAAGCCACCTCCGCCGGCTCCGCAGATCATTCTGCCGTCTATGAGGTCGTCAATCGACGCGAAAATCTGGTCTATGCAGGTGTTGGTGCTGCCGGAATCCAGGCGTTTGCTCTCTTCCCAGTGCTCGCTCATAAGCTTCGCAAAGCCATCTACATTGCCCTTTTCAAGCTCGAAACGCATGAGAACGGCGAGGCGTTGGATGCTGTAGTGGGCTTCAAGCGAAGTCGAATCGTTGGTAACGTAGCGACCGACAACATCACGAAGAAGATTTCTTGCAAGTCTGCGCTGACCGGTGTAGATGAGTGCAAAACGGGAGTTGAGCTCATTGAGGGTTTCGTCGCTTATATTGAGAGGCGTGCAGACTATCTCCTGCTTGAGACCGGGGCGGGATGTGACCATCTTTATGCCCGGCGCAAGTCCTCCGACCTGATCCTGCCAGCCTCCGCCTGTCGACATTAGCTGTTCCATGCAGAGAACTCTGTTATACATTTCATCATGAGTGATTTCAGTGCCGGTGAGCTCATAGAGCCCCTTTATGCAGGCACCTGCCAGAATTGAACTTGTCCCGAGACCGGAGCCTTTGGGGATGTTTATAACCCTTGTGTTGAAATACAAACCGCCGCCGAGGTGGTCGCAGATTTCTTCCACAGTTCCCTCTTCCTGATACGGTATGAGACCGCTTGCGATGAGGGCAGCCTTGTGCAGGGCAAAAGCGTCCTGCGGGTTGCGGCAACTCTGGAGCTCGCTTAAATCTCCCGTAAATTCTTTATATGCTCCAATATCTGTTGAGCAGAGGACAATCTTTTTCTCATCAAGCCTGCGTAGGGTGACCTCAATCGGGAGCTCACCATTCAGGCTTACTGCTGCATTGAGAACCGTTCCGCCATGCTCCATGCAATATGGCGGAGTGTCACTCCAGCCTCCGCCGAAATTGACGCGAACGGGCAATCTGGTCTGAACCTCATCCTTAACAATCTTTGCGTTGCTTCTGTATGACGTATCTTTTACAGCTGTTGTGAGAACGGTATCAGAAATGGTTGCAAAGCACATATCTGCGTACTTGCTTTCGCCGGTGAGCTTCCAGAGGTAGGCGTAAATCCGGATGAGCTTTGAGAACTGTGCTGGGTCGCTGTTGTCCTGCTTTTTTGCCTTATCCAAGAGATACTTTATAGTGTGCTTATCAATATTCGGGTAGGACTTTCTGACCTCGTCAGCTGAAACGCCGTTGTCTATGTTTTCAAGAATAGCTTCGGCGACAACCTGCTCATAGAGGTTTTCCTGCCACGGGAGAATCGCTGTGACGTCAGCGCGGTTGAAGCTGTCCTTGAGACTTATGGTTTCGGAAGCAGTTCCCGGCTTCCAGCCGCTCTGCAAATCAAGCGAAAGCGTTGCCTTTACGGCTTCCTCAATAGTATTGCATACAGGATAGATGGGAGCAGTCCAGAGTGGCTCGCCGATGTCGTTTCCGAAAAGTGTATTCTCTTTCGGGTTATCGTCAATGCCGTACATACGGCAGACGAAGCGACCGTCGTCGAGCTTCAAGCCATGCAAAACTGTGCCACTGGGAACTGTCTCTCCCGTGAGAGTCACGCCCGAAATGACGCACTTCTCCCCTACTTTTGAGTAACGGTGAATACGGCTGTCCTCGATATAGCTACCCTTGCTGACTGTTGCACGCTTGCTGACATAGCTATTTGAAACAGCGAAATCTCTTGGAGACAGGTTACTGTTGATGGTTGAAGACCAATCCAGGAATCTATACTCATCCATGCCATCGGTCATAAGGTGCCGAAGCTCCTTTGTCGTTCCGAAATGGATGAACGAAGCAGGAGAAAGGCGGATGAGCTTCATATTATAGCAGGAGAGAGTATTCCAAAGCACAGTTCTGCATTCATGCAGTTCATCAGTGAAATCGCCCTCGGGCTTTTCTTTATAGAACTGCTCCAAAGTTGAGCCTGTAGCCAACGGATAGAGGAAATCAGCATAGAACGAGAGCCGGGCATCCTCGTTCACGAATTTGTGATAGGTTTCGTCTGTATCTATGAGTCTATACAAGTCGCTCAGGACTTCCGATGTAAGTATAACTGCGCCGGTGTCGATGTCGACCTTGCCGTTTGAATCGACTGCACCGACGTTTGTCAGGGTCTCTACAGTCTGCTTATGGAGGAATCTGCCCACGTTGCCGCCTGAGTCCTTGAGGTAAACTCCATGATTCTTGCCTGTTTCGACATTCTCTTTTATTGAGAGAGCCGCCGCGCCTGCGCCATAGAAGTCAATCTGCAAGGCGTTAAAGAGAAGCAGAACATCGCCGGAGCAGACGAGCATACCGTCGGAAATTCTCCCTGCAACGGTGCTCATGCCAATCATGAACTCATCAAAAAGCGTTGAACGGCGACCGTCCGGAAGAAGCCTCGGCACAGGAGAAAAGAGCTTTCCACATGCCGAATACTGTGGCACGCGCTTGCTGTCTCCTCCGGAATGAATTACAAGAATTTTCTTGCCCAAAAACGGGTTTTCGGAGCCGGCACCCACATCTTCGGCAACATACTTTATGCACGAGAAAGTCGCTCCGCCGCTGCCAACACGCTTGCCGTCGAGATCAGGAATCACGGCATAGTGAGTCCCAGAGGGAAGCTGATTTCTCTTCAAACGATGCTCAATCTGCATTTCATACGCCTTAGCCTGTGCCTCGTTGCTGGCGGTCAGGATGACGTAATCCCAAGTCTGTAGCTTGGGGTTTTCGAGTGTTTCAAGGTAGTTTGCGAGAGCGTCGCGGTAGGATTGCTGTTCAAATAGGGTGGTGTAGTGGGTCATGAAGTGCTCCTTAATTACTTATTCCTCGAATTTTTGCTTGTCGTGCACGTTTATGTCGCTGCCAAGCTGAACCTCGATCATCTTGAGCTCGGTTACAGCGGTGACAGTGTGGCGGGTTCCTGCTTTCATTTCTATGATGTCGCCGGTGCGGACGGTTCTCTTCTCACCGTCAATCGTGACAACACCCTCGCCGGAAACAACGTTCCATATCTCATTTCGCCTCTGGTGGCTGTGGTAGTACATTCCGTGACCGGGATTGAGGGTCACCTTGATAGTTAGACTCTGTTCTTCAACATCGAGAACGCGGAAGCTTCCCCACGACTTCTCAGCGAACATTATCTGCTGGTCTATCTTGTCGACATAGGGCTTGATATAACTCGACTGCTCCTTGTCTGAAACCAGGATTCCCTCCGGGCTTGTGGAAACTACAACGTCTTTTAAACCCATGCAGATAACGGGAACGTTCAGCTCATTCAAGACATGCACGTTTTCGCAGGCGTCGTTCAGGATTGCATCGCCGATTGTAGGCTCGTCCATTGCCTCTGTCAGGGTATTCCAGGTTCCGAGGTCTTTCCATTCGCCTGAGAAGCGCATTACCTGAATCTTCGGCTCTTTCTCGACTACGGCATAGTCAAAGCTGATTTTCGTAAGGGTCTCATATTTCGAGAAAAGATCATGATAGTCGGTGAAGTCGATGAGCTCATGTGCCTTGTTTAGAACATAGCTCAGCTTGTATGCAAAAACTCCGCCGTTCCAGAGCGCGCCCTTAGCAATATATTCTTCTGCTGTTTTAGCGTCCGGCTTTTCCTTGAATGATTCAACTTCGCTTGTCTCAGCATCAGATTTAGGAATTATATAGCCGTACTTTTCGCTGGGATAGGTGGGCTCGATGCCCATCAGAACCAGGTTTGCTTCGCCCTTTGATGCCTGGTCGCAGAGCTTCTTTATGGCTTCAAAGTAGTCTTCCTCGACATACGGGTCTACAGGGCATACCACGACTGATTCATCCTGGGGTACTCTCATGACATCATGAAGATAGGCGGTTGCCAGGGCTATTGCCGGGAAAGTGTCGCGGCGGCAGGGCTCGACGGATACTCCGACATCCTCGCCTAACTGGTTATGGATTGCGGAGACCTGAGTTTTGGAGGTGGCTATGGTGACGGTGGCGTCAGGGTCTACAGATTTAATCTGGCGATATACTCGCTGAACCATCGATTCATAGTTTCCATCGTCGGTTTTGAAAATCTTTATGAATTGCTTGGAGCGGATGTCGTTTGACAGGGGCCAAAGACGTTTGCCTGATCCGCCTGAAAGTAGGATTATATTCATCTTTCAGCCCTCATCGGGTTGTTGAGAAAGTCCTCATAGGACAGTCTGATTCCATCCTCAAGCTCGGTCTTGTATGTCCAGCCGAGAGCGGTTGCCTTGGAGACATCGAGAAGCTTTCTCGGAGTACCGTTCGGCTTCGACGGATCCCAGCGGATTTCGCCCTCATAACCGATGACTTTAGCGACAAGCTCGGTAAGCTCCTTGATGGTGAGCTCCTTGCCGGTTCCGGCATTGACAGTCTCGTTGCCACTGTAGTTGTTCATCAGGAACACGCAAAGGTTTGCAAGGTCGTCAACATAGAGGAATTCTCTTAACGGGCTACCGTCGCCCCAACATGTGACATATTCCTTGCCCTCGACTTTTGCTTCATGGAAGCGGCGGATGAGTGCAGGAAGAACATGGCTGTGGGTCGGGTGGTAGTTATCATTAGGTCCATAAAGGTTGGTCGGCATGACTGAAATATAGTCGGTGCCATACTGACGGTTCAGGAACTCGCAGTATTTAAGTCCGGAAATCTTGGCAAGAGCATATGCCTCATTGGTCTTTTCGAGCTCGCCTGTCAGAAGACAGCTTTCCGGCATCGGCTGAGGAGCCATTCTCGGATAGATGCAGGATGAGCCTAAGAACTCAAGCTTCTTGCAGCCGTTCTCCCAAGCAGAGTGGACGACATTCATTTCCAGAATCATGTTGTCATACATAAAGTCGGCAAGCGCGCTCTCATTTGCGACGATTCCGCCGACCTTGGCAGCTGCCAGGAAAACGTATTCCGGCTTTTCCTCTGCGAAGAAAGCCTCAACGGCATCCTGACGGGTCAGATCCAGTTCCTTATGGGTTCTTGTGATCATGTTGTTGTAGCCCTGGCGGTTAAGCTCACGGACTATTGCAGAGCCGACCATTCCACGATGACCGGCTACATATATTTTTGCGTTTTTCTCCATCATTACTTTATAACACCCTTTTCAAGATATTCTTCCAAGTTAGTTTTGATATGCTCCTCGGCACGCTCGACTGCGACTTTCTTCATGTCGTGCTCAACCATGATTCTGACTAAGTCCTCAAAGCTGGTCTTTACAGGATTCCAGCCGAGCTCAGTCTTTGCCTTTGTCGGGTCGCCCCAGAGGTTTACAACATCTGTCGGACGATAGAAATCGGGACTGACCTCGACCAAAACCTTGCCGGTTGCCTTGTCAATTCCCTTTTCGTCCATTCCCTCGCCCTGCCATTCGAGCTCGATTCCGGCATAGTGGAACGCGAGAGTTGCAAACTCCCTTACAGAGTGCTGAACGCCGGTTGCGATTACGAAGTCCTCGGGAGTCTCATGCTGGAGGATGAGCCACATGCACTCGACATAGTCCTTGGCGTAGCCCCAGTCACGGAGGGAGGAAAGATTGCCGAGGTAGAGTTTGTCCTGCTTGCCCTGTGCGATTCTTGAAGCCGCAAGAGTTATCTTTCTCGTGACGAAGGTCTCGCCTCTGCGCTCAGACTCGTGATTGAAAAGGATTCCCGAACAGCAGAACATGTTGTAGGCTTCTCTGTATTCCTTTGTGATCCAGAAGCCGTACTGCTTAGCAACAGCATAAGGGCTGTAGGGGTGGAAAGGTGTTGTTTCTCTTTGCGGAACTTCCTCAACCTTGCCATAAAGTTCCGAAGTCGAAGCCTGATAAATTCTACAAGTATCCTTAAGACCTGTAAGACGAACTGCCTCGAGAACTCTTAAAACGCCTGTAGCATCGACATCCGCTGTGAATTCGGGAACATCGAAACTGACCTGAACATGGCTCTGAGCCGCTAAGTTATATATTTCGTCGGGACGGGCTGTTCCTATTACGGAAACAAGGCTCATCGAGTCGCCCAAGTCTCCGAAATGGAGGTGGAAGTGCTCCTTGCCCTCAAGATGAGCAATGCGCTCGCGGTAGTCAACCGATGAACGACGGATTATGCCGTGGACATCGTAGCCTTTTTCAAGAAGAAACTCGGCTAAGTATGAGCCGTCCTGACCAGTGATTCCGGTGATTAATGCGGTTTTCATTTGCATTCTCCTATACTATTCTTATTTTGCACACATTTTTCAGCTGCTGTTGTGTTTCAAGCAACACATTATTGTATGATACACTAATTCTGGCACCGATTCGATGGACTATGTTGATTGAAATTAGCACAATATTGACTTTTGCAAAAAACATTCCGAAAGAAAGACGCTTAGGGAGATCTTTCGGAATGCTGATTTTACTGTTTGCTGGTCCAGAGTTTTCTGAATTCGCTTGGGCTGCAGCCCTCGACTTTCTTGAAAACCCTTGAGAATTAGTTTTTGTCATCGTAGCCGCACTCGGAGCCGATGGCTTCGACTGTCTTTCTTCCGCAGTGCCATCGCTGTAGTAGGTGTTTATTCTGCTCCACCCGTTGCTTTGCGTGGTCACAACGATAATCCTATCTGAGAAAACCGAAATTGTTACCGGCTCGCCGTTTTCGCCACAGAACGGTTCAGATGAATTTCCGCAGGTCTTCACGAGAATCCGCATCCCTTTCAAGTCATTTGGGTTGAATATTATCTTGTTCATGCCTTGCTCCTTTCCTTTATCTCAAACAAAATCCACGTAGTTGATTTGTCTTCAATTTCGCTACTCTCGGTAAGTATGATCTCTCCGCTATCCTCATCAAATGTGGTAGCGGTCTCCAACCCAAGTGCTTCTGATTCCGCTTGCTCGTTCTCAACATTCTTCCTCATCGCCGTCCACGCTTCATCTCTAGTTGCAAATGGTCCAGTCACGGGCTTGCTTATGCTAAATGAGTACATTGCCAAATAATAAAACATTGCTCGCTATCCCCTTTCACCACGGGACTTCTGTCCCTTTGAGTATCACCATATTACCGTCACTGCGGAGAAATAGCCAGTCATTTGTGGGAAATAAGGTACACAATATTTTGAGAAAAATAGGACAAGGAATTGTGGGGATGTTCAGCAAAACTTCGTTTTTAAAAATCATCGAAAGGAGCGTATTTCCGATCCTTTCGAGCAAATTTAGAAATGACCGTTTCTGAATTTGCACGAAATCATAGTATTTTCTCTGACTTTGTACAAAAATAAAAACAGCCCAGTCAGTTGTTTCCATATGCTGAGATAGAAAACACCTACTGGGCTGCTACTGTTATGCTTTTATATATTTCTGCTTAGGGCTGTTTGGCTTCTCAGGCACGGTTCGTCTTAGTATGCCTTGCTGAAGTAATGGCTTCAGAATATTCTCTCTGAAGTAATAATCAGACCTGATGGTACAGAATTCCATCATCTCTGACTTAGTTCTTTCCTCTGTGCAGAACGCAATCAACGCATTGGCTTTATCAGCATCAAGCTTGATTGTCAGTGGCGAGACTTCGCCACTAGCTCCGCCTGTAACTCCGCCACCAGCTCCGCCACTAACTCCGTCACTGGAAATGGGATTTTCTGCGCCCACGGTTGCTGTTGCCGCTTCATTCAGAGGAATTATCATGTGGAAAACGTCGCCTTCGATGAACTCTGGGACCCCGCCTGAATAAAGTGCGGTATACTTGTATGTGTTCTTCATGCCGGAACCAAGTTCATCAGCCAAGCCTATCTCACGGAAAACACTTGATATAACAGGATTCTTTGGATAAGGGCTAAACGCCTTCACATTCAGTGCACCGAACCCATGAGAACGGTTTGCGTTTTCAGTGTAAATGCGGTCTTTCTCAATTATGAACTTTGCGACATACGCGTTTGAATAGTCACGGTGTGCAAGCAGGTTTGAGACAATCTCTCTGAGGATTTTATCCCTTGCACTTATGCTCACTATGCCGTCCATCGAGAACATGTCGTTCAGGTGCTTTCGCCCAAAAGCCATGAGCCTGTCGTAGCTATCTAACAGGTTAGTCACAATGACATCTCGATCTCATACCTGTCAGTGTTGAAAACACGAAAAATGGCGTCGGTTTTATGGTGTGCAAGGGTAGATACAATCAGGTTGTCCGAGCCAAAAAGCAGAATTGATGCAAGAGTTAATCCTTCTTTTCCCGTCTCCGGGTCTGTAAGAATCAGCTTTGCACTACGCAACAGCTCTTCATCGTTCATGTCCATCCACGGATGATGCTCTGTTCTCACCCTCGTCATCCGTCTTGCACGGTCAATCAGATCTCTTCTCAAATCAGAAACTTTAAGTGCCGGAAAAACTGTGTTCACGTAGTAGGTGTTCTGTTTGCGAGCATAAAGCTGGTACACCAAGTGCTGGTTATCTGTGATGTCAATATCCGAGTCGTTATTTCTGTCGAAGATTCGTCCTCCACACCTGATTACGCTCAGGCTTTCTGGAACGTGAATATAGATAATTGTCCTTCCGTCAATATCATATGGCTCTGGAATCAGATACAGTGGCGGATTAATCTTATTGCCATTGTTTACCGTGTTGACAAAGTCCTTCTTCATGTTCTCAATCTTATCAGACTGAACGCCAATGATAGAACCATCGTCCTTTACGCCAAGAAAAATGTCGCCACCAAGCCTGTTTGAAAATGAGCATACAGTCTCGTAAACATCTTTCGTGATGTCTGTTGCAGACTTTTTGAATTCAACATTTATCGACTCGCCGGATGTGATTTTGTCCATAAGTTCACTTGGAAGTTTGGGATTCACGACTATTCCTCCTGATGCGTTTTATAACCTACTATTAGCTTACCACAAATTCGGGATATAATCAAGGGTGGCTTTCAATTTTTGCATCGAACCATCTGAACTTTTCAAGAGACAATATTATTGTGTAATCATACAGTCTGAAAAGCAGTGAATAAGCTTTTTCACTGAATCTCCCATCCGAGCATATGCTTCGCTTGAAAGAAACTCCTGCCTCTTCCTCACATCATCGCTAATCTTTACGAAGTACAAAATTCCACCCAGGTCTTTAGATAGCTCAGCTATCGTGCCATCACTGATTTCTGCAGGCTCTATCATATAAAAACTGTAATCATATGGAGACTCATTTGCCGTCTCACGAAGATGGCAATGTTCTGGGCTTAGATACAGTGCAACAGTATAACATGGCAACAGCCCGCCATTATTTATGCAATCCCATGTTTCTATCTCTGTCGCATATAGTCCGTTTTCAAATAAACACAACTTTATAGGCGACGCATCACTGATTTCCGTTTCTACCAACAGTGCGCAATAAAGCTTTTCGATCTTCATTAAAAACAACTTTCTGTATATGTGTTGAAATTTCTCCAAGGTCAGCTTACTACCGTAATCTTTGAGCTTATTGAAGATAGGTATAACGTCTACTGGAGTCATTTCTGACGGATTCAATTCCACATTTAATACAAAGCGATTGAAAAGCTCCGCAATCACCTCAGGCTGTCCAAAATAATCTCTAATAGCATCATCTAAACTACCCACTGCGCTCACCTCTCACCCTATTTTACTGCTTTTTCGACAAATTAGCTATGAAGTTCACTTCACATGAGGCGAAAATTGTGAACTTAACTTTGCAAAGATTCAGTAAGACCATTTCTGCTTGCTATAATAGAATGCTTATGCAGGGCATGAATTAAAGGAGGCAAAATTATGACAGCTTGTATAGCATTTGGACATCGTATCGGGTATTTGCGGAGGCAGAAAGGGTTTTCGCAGGAGGAGCTTGCGGAAAGGGCAAATCTCTCACGAGAGTTTATCAGTATGATTGAAAATAACAAGACGAGACTCGGGGTAGATTCGCTCGTGAACATTGCAAACTCGCTCGGAGTTTCGGCTGATGATATTCTTGTGGATTGTTTGGAGCACTCGGCGTCAACAGCGGACAGTGAATTGCATCGGCTGCTACTGGATTGCAATGAGACCGAGGAGTTCATTCTCACGCAGATGGCAAAAGTGTTGAAAGAGATTCTTTCGGCACAGGGTATCTGACTACATAGGCACATATAACAACATCCTGCATAAGACAAAACCGCACTTGGATTTGATTCCAGGTGCGGTTTGTGGTCATAATAATAGATAACTGAAATGCTATCTTTTCTCCATTTTGAAACACAATATACTTGGGACACATGCGTCCTAAGTTTTCGATTTTGTGCTGACTCTTTGCAACGCTGTGATATATTTATCTTAAACTCAGGGCGCAAGCGTACTAAGCAGGAGGTATGTTGCAATGATTATATGACGATAACGGATTCTTCCACTGCAACCTTATTGATTTTCTTCTCGGAGATGTAGAGTTGTTTTAAGCGAAAATAGCCCGGCAACTGAACCTTGCACAGGAAAATCTCTCGGGCAGGGAACAGTTGTCAGGCTATTTTGAATTATAAAATCATGAGATTGCAGCAAAGGCGACAGTCATATAGAGCGTCTTCCAGAGATTTGCCTGCTTGCCTACGGATTGAAGATTGTTTCCAAGAGCACGACTCATCGAAATGTTCGCCTCTTTCGAGTCTACCGTAGTAAGCGCGACTGATCCCACATAATTCCGCAAACTCCTCCTGAGATTTGAATCGACCTTCCCGTAATTTACGAAGTGTATCGCCAAATTGACGGTTGACATCAAACTGCATACAAAATCACCACACCAAATTGTTTAAAAAACTTAGCCTTGCGGCATAAACTCCCAATCGCTATGGTAATATTGTAGCACAAAAGAGATTGCTTTTCAATAGATTATCTTTCAAAATATGAGCACATTCGTTAACTTCTTATAGAATTTTGCAATATATTGATACTTATTAAGCTTTACTGACCCCTCGGGTTAGTGCTCACCCAATTCTTCCGAAACTCACTTGGGCTACAACCCTCTACTTTCTTGAACACCCTTGAGAAGTAGTTTTTGTCGTCATAGCCACATTCGGAGCCGATGGCTTCGACTGTCTTAGAGCTGAATCTCAGCAGCTCTTTTGCTTTGCTGATTCTTACGATTTGAATATACGAACCGATACTCGTTCCATAGATTTCCTTGAAATTCCTGG
>JAJQHJ010000019.1 GCA_021199795.1 Oscillospiraceae bacterium | reverse complement strand
ATACATTTATGTTGCATCAATGGGGAGAGGAGCATTTTATAAACGAATAAACTGACTTGAAGTACTTAATACTCACACCGTCGACAACGGCGGTGCGGGTATTTCTTTGTGCAGGAACAGAAACTAATAAATCATATTTTTGCAACCTATAGCGAGAAAATCGTACTTATAAAAGGGAAAGGTCTCTGATGAATCAAAAAAGGAGATAAACAAATGGATGATTTGGCAATTATTGAGCTGTATTTTGCACGCGATGAAAAAGCGATTAAGGAAACCGACACAAAATATGGACGATTATGCTTTAGTGTCGCTATCAATGTTTTGGGCAACGAAGAAGATTCGGAGGAATGCGTGAACGATACATATTTGGGCGTGTGGAATACAATCCCGCCAACCAGACCTAATCACTTTGCAGTCTTTATCTGCAAGATAACAAGAAATCTATCGCTGAAAAGGCTAGAACATAACAAAGCACATAAACGCACTTCAACTGCCGTTGTATCATTACACGAGCTTGAAGATGTTTTGCCGGACAACACAATTATGTCTGATGTGGATGAGCAAGAAATTGGAGAGAAGATAAGTGATTTTCTACGCATCAAAAGACCGGTCGTTCGTGCCGTATTCATTCGCAAATATTGGTTTTTTGATACCGTAAGCGACATTGCTGAAAAATACTCATTTACGGAAAGTAAAGTCAAATCCATGCTGTATCATACTCGTAATGAATTGAAAGAGTATTTAAGGAAAGAAGGTGTCGAGATATGAGAATTCCAAGAATAGTTGAGGCTATGCAGTACCTTGATGATGAATTGATTTCTGAAGCGATTGCGTTTCGCAGAGTTTCTCTGCATACCCGAATATTCTGCAAGCCGTTTATGAAAGCCTGCGCTTGTTTTTTGGTAATTGCCATTGTGTTAGGAATTGGTCTATCTCACATTGATAGTGGTGATGAAACTACTTTACCTTTCGTCTTAACAGCATACGCAATTTCTCCAGATAATGCAGATATAGTAACGACAAAACTGGAACAAGGCGTCAGCGTCCCAGTAAGCTATTTTGAAACTAATTCGGGTATTCTCGGTTTTGTGTTTTCTTGCGAAAATACAGCAAAAGATACGCCTGCATCAATTTCTGTTATTACACATGGCAATTTCAATGAATACGTTGATGAAATTGTCGGGATAGCCATTGATCCCAGTCAGAACTACTATATTTTCATTCCGAGTGAAACAGAGGTCATCCCTTACACGGTATTCATTTCATCTACTGATATGGAAGAGGAGCTTGTTTATGAACTCACACTCCAAATTACACAAAAAGATAATGAATATTACGCCGAATTGATTTCTGAAACAACCCATAATGCTGTTATGAAATAATTTTAATATGGCAGTAAGAGGGCGATTCTAATGGCAAGAGTTGCGTATCCAGCTAAAGACATACGTTTCTCTGGTTTCTTTTTTTTACTTTTGCACATCTTGTATTATATCAATTGTGAAAGGAGAAATACTTATGAAAAACTAGTGGTACATAATCTTGTCAGAGGCTGTTTTAGATAACTTGCAATAACTTAGCATTTGGATGTTTTCTTGACAAAATATCTGCCAATTTTGCAAAAAACGCTTGACAAAATTTCTCAGGGGGTATAATGTTAGGCGGAGTTCAGAAAGGAGCAATAATATGTCTAAAAAGAAAGAAAAGAAAGAGAAAAAAGACCAGCAGGGATTCCTGCACACCGTCAAATCCACATGGTACATACTGTCATTCATATGGCACAAAGACGGCGGGAAGCAGTATATCTCGATTTACTACTTCACAAGCATACTTAATGCCCTTGTGTGGAATATAACAATCATATTTCCAGGCCTGATTATCAACGAGCTTACCGGCGAGTGCAGGATGAGTGTTATCATCACCTATGTTGCGCTGATGGTGCTGTTGCCGCTTGCAAATACAGGAATCAACAGTCTATTGTACTATCAAAGGGAAAAGGCGGAACAGCGACTTGATTTCAGCACAAACGAGTATCTATATAATCACATTGCAAGAATGGACTATGAAACGCTCGAAAGCCCTGAAATTCAGAATTTGCAGGAAAGAGCTGAGGAAACTCTTGGTTCAATCGTAAGCGTTGTTGACCGTTTCGGCAACTTCCTGTCGGCACTTGTCAGCATCGTCACGCTGTCAGCTATTATCAGCACCCTGAACCCTTTGATCATCGTTGTAATCGCAGTTATCATCTGGATAAATTCGAGGATGACCAAGCACGCAAATGGAATAGCTTTTGAACTCAGCAAGATAATGCACAAGTTTGACAGAATCCAGTGGCTCTATCCTTTCATGCTTGCAAATTTCACCAATGCCAAGGAAATGCGTCTTTTTGACCTTAAAGACTACTTCATGAGTCTTTGGAAAGAGAGCAAGGGTGAATCAAACAAAGTCGAGCTGAAAATGAGAAAAAATTCACAGACGCTGAGATTCTTGCAGGGAATAACTGCTATGATTCAGAAAACGCTTCTGTATACTTACTTTATCTTCAATGTACTTTTCAGAGGCTTGTCTGTAGGTTCGATGACTATCTACATAACGACAACCGAGTCATATGCTTCTGCACTTACAAACGTCTTCTCGACCTATCTCGAACTTTCTCGCAAAAGCCTTAATATCGACGAGATGATAGCCTTCTTCAACCTTGAACCGAAGCAGTATATGACCGGCACAAAGGAGCCTGTTTTCACAAAGGATTCCACAATAGAGTTCAGAAACGTCTGGTTCAGGTATCCCGGCAGTGAAAACTATGTTATCAAGGATCTCAGCCTCAAATTCAAGGGCAGTGACAGAATCTGCATAGTCGGTGAAAATGGAAGCGGAAAGACCACGTTTATCAAGCTTCTCACAAGGCTTTACTTCCCGGACAAGGGCGAAATACTCCTGAACGGCATTAACATCAACGAGTACGACTACAAGAAGTATCAGAGACTTTTCTCGCCGGTATTTCAGGACTTCACCACTTATTCTCTCAGCCTGAAAGCAAATATAATTCTGGGGCATGAGGAAGACCCGAAGCTTCTTGACGAAGTCTGCAACAAGACAGGAATCATCGACTTGGTAAGAAAGCTCCCGAAAGGCTATGACACTCAGGTCAACAAGTACGTTGACGAGTCTGGAATCGACCTTTCAGGCGGCGAGGGTCAGAGAGTTGCTATCTCAAGAGCCTTGTACCACGGCGGCGAGATTTACCTTCTTGATGAACCCACAGCGGCATTAGACCCGAATATTGAGTATGAAATCTATTCACAGTTCAACTCGATGATTCAGGACAAGTGTGCCGTCCTTATAACCCACCGTCTGTCAGCAGTTCAGCTCGCCGACAAGGTTGCAGTATTCCAAGATGGACATATAGTCGGCTATGGAACACATAAGGAGCTTTATGCTCAGGGTGGGCTCTACACTGAAATGTTCGACAAGCAGTCGGAGTTTTATGTTAAGGCGGCGAATGAGGAAAAGGAAGAAATAGATTGACATATTGGAAGAAATATGGTATAATGCTATTGGGCTCTATCTTATAAGATAAAAAGGAGAAAAACCAATATGCTGAAAACTATATTTTCCCTTGCCTTTGAGGGTATAAAACGCAGAAAGAGGCAATCGCTTCTTATCTTCTTCGTCCTGCTCATTTCGTTCACATTTGCGATAATACTTCTGAGCTATACTTCAAGTATTGTCGAAACCAACTCACAGCTGAGGCTTGATACATACGGCTCATGGTATGGGGCAATCACCGATGGTGTCGATAGCGATCTTGAATATCTCGAAATCACCGAATGGGTTGAGGATATCGGAACGAGTGTCAACTATGGTTCGGCTTCGATAATTGTTAAGGATATGCAGAACGGCGATGTAGAGTATGGTTCACTCGGTGGCATTGGAACCGTTGACGACTCGCTTATCGACATGGGAATCTTTCTTCAAAGTGGTGATTTCCCTGAGAATTCCGGCGAAATTGCGATAGAATCGGCAACGCTAACGGAAATCGGTTACGGTGTAGGCGGAACAATCACCTTGCAGTTTGAATTCAGTAGTGACGTAGGTGATACGGCAACAGTCGAGAGAACCTTTAAAATTTGCGGAGCTATCAGCGAATATACCGGTCTTTGGGATATTGACTGTGCGCTCAACACTGCATTTGTTTCCGAAGAAGCTATGGCGGACATAATCGCTGAGGCGACTGATGCTCTCGGCGAAATCACTAGCCCAGGCACAGAGACAACCTACTTTTTCACTGTAAAGTCGGGAATGGAAGACGGTATTGAAGATGAAGTCAACAGCTATCTCTTTGAGAGCCGTACAGGCTCGACGATCAGGACATGTACCATAAACTCAGTTCTCGAAATGGAGAGCGAAACGTCCGAGACCGATATGGTCTATCTCGGACTTATCTTAGCAATAACGATATTGGCTGTTGTTATGATTTATATACTCCAGATGCAGTCCGAAGTCAGAAGAATAGTCAGATTCCGAAGCATCGGAGGCTCCAAAGGTCAGCTGAGTCTACTTATCCTGATTGAAACGCTTATGCTTGCAGTTCCGGCAATCATATTGGGAACACTTTTAGGATTCTTAGGCGTCAAGCTTCTTCTCAATGTCAGCGTATATTCCGGCTCGGTTGACATAGCTGTCAGCATTCCGTGGAACTATCTTCTGATGGCACTAGCTTTGTGGCTTGTGAGTATACTGCTGGTGCGCATGATTACTTTCCAGGTGGCACTCGCAACGCCGATGACCGGCAGGATAGGTATGCAGAGAAGCAAATCAAAGCTTGTTGGAGGGTTCAGAAGAGCCCTTATCATGCTCATGGCAACACTTATGTGTGTATCTGCAGTATTCACAACAGTCAACCTTGCAGAGCCATCAGGCGAGTATAGTTATTGGGCGTCACGATGGTCATATTACATCAGTGAAAACGACGGAACCAACGTCCGCAGCGATTATTCAATCCCGGATTTATCCCTCTATGAAGACCAGTTTTTGTCGCTTGAGGGTGTCACCGATTTTGTCGGATTCAATGACTTTTATGCTCTGGCTTCAACTTCTGATAACGAGGGAACAGATTCTGCCGTTGTTATCACAATGGATTGGGATGACATCAAGAAATATGTCGACACTTCGGGAATGGACAAAGAAGCGTATGAAAGTGGCGAAAGTGTAATCGTGCAGATTGCAAGCGACAGACTTGATGGATATGATTATAATGTCTCTGTGGCAAGCGAACTGGCTATTTTTGAAACCAACAGGTACGTTGATCCTGTTTCGGCTGTTCCTGAAGAAAGTTCTGATTTGACAATATCTATTGATTATAATCACTTCAGCGACTATGGGGACTGCTTGACCGTCTCAACTATTCTCGGTCCTACGCTTGATGAAACCAGTCTTCTGAGCTCCGGTCTTGTCAGTGTTGACGTTAACATCGGCTCTTTGCAGCTAGTTGAGAGTGACAAACTGCTTGTATCGCTTCTTGAATATGACCGTTCCGAAAGATATTCCCTTGAAAATTACAGTTACTTCGTGATCTGTGCTTTGCCTGTACTCCAGGAGATTGTCGATCAAATTCCGGAGGGCACTCAGTGGTGGATTGAAAATGAGAGATTCTTAAGAGGTCAGCGGGAGGTAGGATATAACCAAGGATTCCTCTTTACAAATATGAATGCAGAAGAGCTCGGCATAGACACTGCGGTATCAAAAATCCTCTCGCAAATCGTATATACATACACTACCGATTACAAAATGGAACAGAGCCCATATTTCAAGCTCTATAACTTCCGTGAAATAAATTACTCGAACGCACAGGTCTATCAGCAGTCAATGATTATGACCATCATAAGTGGCGTGTGCATAGCCGTTGTAGTTCTTCTGATTCTTGTAAGCACCTTAAGGCTCGAAACAGAGAGTGAAAAGAGGCGATACGGAATTTTGCAGGCAATTGGAATGTCCAGGCGGCAGAGAAATATCGAGCTTGGTAGAAGAGCTGCTGTAAGGAGCATTATTGCAATTGTGGCGGCGGTGATGAGCTATCTATGCTATTATCTCGCTATGAATATCTCGGCTATTGCCGCTGGGACAAGCCCACTTGCGGCTTTAGGAGCAATGTTTACGACTCTTGCTGGGTATGGGTTGACTGCACCGGTGCTGATAGCGATACTCGCAGGAGTGTTCATGATTACGTTTGCAATCTGCTTTGGGACAAAGATGAGTCTGAATAAATATAAACTCATGGAAATGCTGAGAGAAGACAGATAAAATAGACATATCAAAAGCCCGGGAATATACCTCCCGGGCTTTGATCATGCATAAAATATTTAAGGATTACAGGTTCCGCAAGGAGAATAACCCTGTGCGATAAGATCATCCCTGCTGCCAGTGTATTCTGCTTTATTCTCATCTTTGATCGAATTGACATACCGACAGTTTGGAAAATGGAATTTCTTAGTGCTTGTGTTCAGTATATAGTCGGCTTCTGTTTCGACTGATCCTGAAAACTCAGCTGTTGTCTCATATATAACTGGTTCGGTTACTTCCGCTACTGTTGTTACGACAGCCTCGTCTGCTTTTTCAGTTGTGGATACAGCCGGCAAATCGTTCACGGAGATTTCGTTATTTCCAATTCTATATACATACAACATGCCGAAGAACAGGATACAGAAAGAAACCATTCCCATGACAATAGCTGCTTTATCCCGGCGTTTCTTCCGAATCTCAAGCGAAGCCTTGTCCGTCAGATGCTTATCTTCGGCTTCCATATGTACACCAACACCTCAACACTTTACGATCAGCTAAGTGGGCTTTACTTATTCGTCTGAGTTGTCAGATTCTGACTTGCTACTCAAAACGTCTTTTTTTACAAGTTCAGAAATTCTGGCCATAAATCCCGAATTTGTGGGCTTTCCAGTTGATTCGGAAATTGTATTCTTGAAAACCTGCAATAGCAGTTCATAATTTCCTCTTTCAAATACAGTGCCGATTGCGTGACGCATAGATCTCTCAACGTTAGCGGGTTTTGTTTCGAACATGATTGCAATCTCAGGATAAAGCGTAGATGTGACATTACCATGAAGATACCTTGGATTTTTTAATACAAGACATATTGCTTCTTTGAGATATTCGTAGCCGCAGAGATTTGCAGACATGCCAAACTCTGCAAAGAGCTCAGAGAGATACGAACAAATCAATGCTTTATTATCGGATGTGTGCTCTTCATCTTCATCTTCAAGTTCAAGGTGCTCAAGTGAAACCTGAGTAATAGTTGCATCAAAATCAGGACTGAATTTCTCGAGAGCGGCTTTAAACAAACTGATTTTTTCTGAATCAATCGATACAGAAAAAATAATTTCACTGGTCATATAATCTCACTCCTGCTGTAATTAGGCTACTTACTTCGCCCTTTTTCGATATTATATCACATAATCCCAAAAAAGCATGTCGAAAATTGTCGAATTTTAAATTTTTCGACATGCTTTTTTGGATATGCAGTAAAGACCCAAAAATCGGGGCTTGCAATTGTCAGAATATCAGACATGCAAAAGGGCATGAATGTGTGATATTATCTGTATACGTTATCAGAATCATCTGCAACGGAGTATTTTTGAACACCGGTGTCATTGTAACCGTTTGTTGATGTTACCATTACCCAGCAGTCGTCTTCAAACTTAATTATCTCCATACTAGGTTCTTCATACTCAAAATTCATTATGCTAACCTCAATTCATATTGGATTTCTACTTGATAAAAGTATTATACAATATATCCGCTGTGATGTCAAGTGATTTTTTAACTTTCAAAACCCTTGACATTCGCAAAATATATGCTAAAATATACCCTAATGCGTTATGAAATGGAGGCGTTGCTATGGCTGACAGAGCTATTATAACCGCACTTGGTGAGAACAACGAAATCATCGATTGCGACGTTTTGTTTACGTTCAAGAACACTGCAACCAATCGTTGTTACATCGTTTACACTGAGAATACATACGACGAAAACGGAGATATCGAGGTCTTCGCCTCTATCTTCGACCCTGATGACAAGACTCTTACATTCCATCCAATTGAAGCTGAAGAGGAATGGGCAATTCTGGAGTCTAAACTCAGAGAGTACGAAAGAAGCAAGGAACAATCGGACTCCTGACTGCACATTTGAAAGGAACATTACATGAAGAAATACCGCAATATTTTATCGGAGGTCGGAATCTCTGAGACTGAAATTGAAAAGAGAATCAATGAGACCTTTGAAACTATGTTTTGCGCACCGCATGACGTGAGTATCTATCGTGAGACAACCGATGGCATGGGTTATATTGAAGACACTGGAAATATCGATGCCAGAACTGAGGGCATGTCTTATGGAATGATGATGGCTGTTCAGATGGATCGCAAAGACATCTTCGATCGCATCTGGAATTGGACTATGACGAATATGTATCTATCTGAGGGCAGGTGTCAAGGCTATTTTGCCTGGTCATGCGCTCCAGACGGAACAAAGAATGCCTATGGTCCTGCACCTGATGGCGAGGAATATTTCGCAATGGCACTTATTTTTGCATCTCACCGTTGGGGAGACGGGGAGGGAATATATAACTACTCTGAATGGGCTCGTCAGATTCTCAGAGACTGCATTCATCGTAATGGCGATGGCGATAAGCCTGGTCAGACCATGTGGGATTTAGACAATCACCTCATCAAGTTTATCGTTGAGGTGGACTTTACCGATCCATCCTATCATTTGCCGCATTTTTATGAGCTCTTCGCCGAAAACTGCGACGAGCGTGACCGTGAATTCTGGAAGAAAGCTGCTTCTGCTTCGAGAGAGTATCTCCATCATGCCTGCCATCCGGTGACCGGTCTCTGTGCCGACTATTCGGCATACTCCGGCGAACCGATGATATTCCCGGAGGATAAGCCTTTCTGGAATCCTCAGGCGTTTTATCGCTACTACTCTGATTCCTACAGAACTGTTATGAATATGGCTCTTGATACGTCCTGGAATGCTGTAGATCCGTGGCAGTGCGAGAATGCCGCCAAAGTTCAGGTTTACTTTGAGAGTCTTGGTGATAATTGGGATAAGGTTCCGCTTCGTGATGGCACTCTTCTAGACGAGACAGCCATGCACCCGGTTGGAGTAATTGCTTCAAATGCCGCCGCGTCATTAGCATCATGGCAAGAAAGTGCTTCCGATGAGGTAAAAGAGCGTGCCAAGAAATGTGTTCTTAAGTTCTGGAATACTCCTTTACGAACTGGCAATCGCCGCTACTATGACAACTGCCTTTATTTCTTCGCACTTCTCATGCTCAGCGGACGCTATTGTCAATGGTGACATAAAATATATCGGTGGGATAAAATCCTGCCGATTTTTTTACTCATTTATGCTAAAAGTTTCACGAAAAGCTGTTGATTGTGCGACGAAAACAGTGTATAATTATATTATATGGTGGGGTATAATGCGCCTCATCGAAAAAGATTTTAAGGAGTGTTTATATTTATGGCAGATCGTATTGTACTGAATTCCGTTTCCTATCATGGACGCGGAGCAATCGAAAACATCTTGGGTGAGCTTAAGTCTCACGGCTGCACCAAGGCTTTGGTTTGCACTGACCCTGACCTCATCAAGTTTGGCGTTACAGGCAAGGTAACTGCTCTTCTTGATGCTGATGGCTTCCCGTATGAAGTCTATAGTGACATCAAGGCTAACCCGACCATCGAGAACGTTCAGCACGGTGTAAGCGTCTTCAACGCTTCCGGTGCAGACAGCATCATCGCTATCGGCGGTGGTTCCGCAATGGACACCTCCAAGGCTATCGGCATCATAGCAAGGAATCCTGAATTTGCAGATGTAAGAAGCCTTGAGGGCGTTGCTCCCACCAAGAATCACGCTGTATTCACCATTGCTGTTCCTACTACTGCTGGAACTGCTGCAGAGGTCACCATCAACTATGTTATCACCGATGTTGAGAAGAAGCGCAAGTTTGTCTGCGTTGACACCAACGACATCCCTGAGGTTGCAGTAGTTGATCCCGACATGATGTCCACCATGCCCAAGGGTCTTACAGCTGCCACCGGTATGGACGCTCTCACTCACGCTATTGAGGGCTACATCACCAAGGCTCACTGCACCATCAGCGACATGTTCCATCTCGAAGCTATCAGACTCATTTCTGCTAATTTAAGAGGTGCTGTTCAGAACACTCCTGAGGGTAGGGAAGGCATGGCTCTTGGTCAGTATATCGCTGGCATGGGCTTCTCCAACGTTGGCTTGGGTGTAGTTCACAGCATGGCTCACGGTCTTTCAGCTCTCTATGACACCCCGCACGGTGTTGCATGCGCAATCATTCTTCCCACAGGTCTTGAGTATAATCTTCCTGTTGCAGGAAAGAGATATCGTGCCATCGGCAAGGCAATGTGCGTAGCCGGCATCGACGCTATGGACGATGACGAAGCTGCTCTCGCAACTATCGCAGAAGTTAAGAAGCTTTCTCACGATGTTGGAATCCCTGAAAACCTCAAGGGCATCCTCAAGGAAGAGGACGTTCAGTTCCTCGCAGAGTCCGCTTATGCAGACGCTTGCCGTCCCGGCAACCCGAGAGACACCAGTGTCGAGGAAATCACCGAGCTCTACAAGAGCCTCATGTAATTTATTTGAGAATAGCAAAACCGGCGGAGAAATCTTCGCCGGTTTTTGTTTTAACTTTCAGTATTCAGCATGTCCATGATATGGAGTTTGTTGAGCCCGAGCTTTGAAATTAAGCATATCAAGAATATAACCAAGAACAGTGCAAGCAGTATAATTGCAATCATCGGAGTAGTCAGCCTGTAAACAGCAAGCGATTCAAACAGCGTTTCGATAACCGTTATCGGACTTGTACCATCAGCCAGCATAGAAGCGTTGATTATCAGGTAGTACGCCAGGTAGCAGACCACCGATGCTGCAACCGATACAATTCCTCTTACAGCTGACTTTCGCATTATTTCAAGATTTCTTTGCCTCCTGGACATGCCTAATGCCTGCAATATTCCATAATGCCGTCTCTCACTTTCAGCTTCAAGCCTGAGAGTAGTCAACAGTATCAGAAGTACCACTGCTGCTATGCAGATTCCACTTACCAAAAGCGTTATAATCGATTGGAGATATACCTGCGTATTCGATGTTATATACTCTCTGCGGTTGACAAGTGACAGACCTACATTGTCATGAGCTATATTAGTCATTGCAGCATCTGTGGCATAGAAATTGGCACCTGCATTGCAATAGATGTATGCGCTTGTGTATTCCATGCTGTCACCCTTGCGCAAGCGATATGATGTAACTGATGGATACCAGAAGTAATTATCCGGTATTTGCTCTATGAGTCTTTCGACAAACGCACGTGAGCAAAGGATAACTGAATAGTCGTATTTTGCCAGTACATATTCAAATGAAGTGTATACATTAGTTGCAGAACCACGCTTGAAATCATCGTTTAAATTTCGCAGACCATAAGAATCATCTACTATTTCAACATTGCCTATAGCGACATCAAGACTGATAACATCATCGCCATTCACATCGTCTAATGACGGAACGCCGGTTATGTTACTGCCATATCTTATGGAAATGGTGACGTTTGATCCGATTTCGAGCGAATCCGATAGTCCGGCTTCGACTATAGAGGATGTAGTGATATTGGGACTATAGTATTCTACAGAATAGTCGTTATCACTATATTGAATTATGACACTTTCACCATTATCGTATGCGGCAGTATCAACGCTCGATAGGTCAACCAAGTTTGCAAGTTCATCAGAGTCAAGAACGCATAATTCAAGATAAACAGGCTCGCAATCATCGAAAGTGACACAGGCTACAAAAGTTTCTATACCCGTAACACCGCTTATGCCCTCAACATTTGTAATCGTTGCAATAAGCTCATCGGTGACGGGAGTTTCAACGGCATAGTTGAAGTCAGAGGACGCCCACAGGTAATATACCCATCTTGACGACCAGTCATTGTAGTTATATAGCGGTCCTGCCAGGTTGAACGAGGTGAACACAACCGAAACACAAAGAAGAATCGACATAAGCATAACAAGAGCTTGACGAAATTTTTGGTAGACCCTTGTTTTGCCTCTTTGCATTACCATTCTTCCTGTAAGAGGAGTGGCAAGCGCGATCTGGAACGTTATCATTCTTATCACGAGAACTCCTGCAATCCAGATGCCGGCAGAGATAAGAAGATAATTCCACGGAATACTTATGATTATTGAAGTTGAACCGGTATATGTGCTGATTCTCAGTAGTCCCCATAGTCCAAGGCTGCCGAGACAAGCTCCCAAAATCATGGCGGGTAAGCATAGAATCATTGTCTCAACGAATATCAAAAGCCTCAGTTGTCCCTTAGAGCCGCCTAAGCTTCTCATTCTGACAATCCGCCTGACCTCGACCTGCATCTGAAGAACATAGATAATGACAACTGCCAATAGTGTTACAGCAAGAATAAGCCAGACATAGAAAGTGTTGACCTCAGCATTTTCTTCATCGAGTTCGACGGCAGTATTGACAGAGAGCTTGCGGTTAGCAGTGGATGTGTGATTTGCTGAAAGATAGGAATTGACATTGCTTTGAACGTTCTTATCCATGCCATCTTTGGCAGTAAAGAAAACTGTAATATCAGTTGGGATTTCTAAGGATTCCTGATATGCCTCATATAGTCTTGAAGTTGCCTCATCCCAAAGTTCTTTTATGCAGTCTTCGGTGACGATTGCGTTGTTAAGTGCACCGCTGACATTCCAGACACTTGTATATGAGCTGATAATTCCGACAAGCGTAAACTCCTTGACAACTTCATATTCCTCGTCATCAACCGTGAACGTGACTACAAGACTGACTTTCTGGTTGAGATTAGAGCCGAAGCCCAGTCTCGAAAGAACGGATGACTCAATTGCTATTTCGCCACTGTTTTTTGGCATACGTCCGCTTTGAATCTGGATTCCCATATCTTCAAGAGAATCATCGATGGTGCCAAAATTAAGAGAATCATTTTTGATACCGTAAAACTCATAATATTCATTGTATTCGGAAAGGGTTCCGTATGTAATACTTACGCCGATATCTTCAAGCCAGTCGTTTGACTCAAGATATTCTTTGTCAGTCGCTTCATCCTCAGCAATGAATGAAGCATACCATGTACCGAAAGTATCCGAGTAAAGCTGAGAATTGGTTGATGCTATACTGCTTGAATAACTCAGAAGCATGATTGCAAAAGCAAAAGAAATGAGTAAAACGAAGAAAATCAACAGAGACTGCCTTTTTCTACGCCTCATTCCTTGAATTGCAAGTGAAAATATATTCTTAATCATATTTTTACCTCGCCTTATTTCTTTTCTGCTTTTATAGTACCACTTTTTGCAAGCAATGTCAAGACTATTTTAGAAGTTTTTAGGATTTATTCTGTAAAAAACTCCCCAAAGCCGAAGCCTTGGGGAAGCTAGTTATCAGTATCAATCCACATTCAGGAATGTGAGATAGTTCTTACTGGTTGGAATGGTGATTGTTGAGGTTTTCCACTCGGCATTTTCACCGAAACGGTAGCGGAGCTTATAGGAAGCAGCTGTTGTTTCACCGGATTCGTTGTAATCCTCGTTTACAACCCATTCGATGTCGGGAGTAACACCTCTGGTGGAGTATTTCGCGATTCTCACGGAATAGCCCTCTTCAACAAGGGTGAAGAATCGGTAGTTGACATCCATGTCATTTGGCTCGACAACTATGATAACCTTGCCACGGTCATTGTCCTGGACGTCGATGATGTAGTAGCGGTATTTGCCGTCAGGGGAGACGCTGTTTGCATTCAGCTCAGCGATCTTGTCCATGTCATACTCCTCAGTAACTGCGGTGTCAGTTACGCTTGAATCAAGAATAGTCTCAATTGCAGAGCCACCAAAGAGCGTGCTGATGATGTAGAACACGACTATTCCCACAATGAAGAGTATAAGATAGAATGAGCCCCAGATTATCTTCGGGGTATCTCCAGCTCCGCAGATGAAGAACATCAGGACTCCTACTACAAACGGCGGGATAAACAACGCCGGTGCAGAAGAACTGAATAACACCAGGATGAATACCGGAATCAGCAGCAGCAAGGAAACAATCCTTGTAAAGAACTGATTTCTCGTCATCATCATAAGGATAAAGAAGATGACATTCAATGCAATGTAGACGACATAAAACGTAGTTTCGTTCTTCAGTTCTATGGTGTAGAGAAATGTCCACAATGCCAAGACGCTTATGAGGAGAAGATATAAGAGGTTAAAGCAGGAAATGCCGAACCGTACATATTTATTTGAAATAGTGAGTTTGTCCAAGCTGTCATCGCTCCTTTCAGAACACTCAGAGGATATACAGATTATAACTGCAAACTGTCAGAAATGCAAGCCAGCAGAGATATTTGTATTTGATTTGTAACAAAGATCAGTCGGAATCAAGCTTCAGAACGCTCATGAAAGCCTCCTGTGGGACTTCAACAGAGCCAAGCTGTCTCATTCGCTTCTTGCCCTCTTTCTGCTTTTCGAGGAGCTTTTTCTTTCTGGTGATGTCGCCACCGTAGCACTTTGCTAAGACATCTTTTCTGTAAGCCTTGACAGTCTCACGGGCAATAATCTTTCCACCGATAGCTGCCTGGATCGGAATCTCGAAGAGCTGGCGGGGGATGTTATCCCTTAGCTTCTCACATAGTCTTCTGGCTCTCGGATAAGCTCTGTCCTGGTGGACAATAAACGAAAGCGCGTCGACAATCTCGCCATTCAGCAGAAGATCCAGCTTGACAAGCTTACTTTCCTGGTAACCGATAGGTTCGTAGTCATATGAAGCATACCCACGAGTTCTCGATTTGAGAGTGTCGAAGAAATCGTAAATGACCTCATTCAAAGGCAATACATAGTGGATGTCCACTCTCGTATCGTCGATATATTTCATATCCTTGAAAGTTCCTCTGCGTTCCTGGCAGAGCTCCATGATATTACCGACATATTCGCTTGGGGAGAAGATATGCGCACTGATTATCGGTTCTTCCGCAAGCTTGATTAGTGAGGGATCGGGGTAGTTGGTCGGGTTGTCGATATATCTGACCTCGCCATTCATCATGGTTACTCTGTAGATAACCGATGGTGCAGTTGTGATGAGATCCAGGTTGTACTCTCTTTCAAGCCTTTCCTGAATGATGTCCATGTGAAGAAGACCCAAGAAACCGCATCTGAATCCGAATCCCAATGCAACTGAAGTTTCAGGCTCGAATGTGAGCGAAGCATCGTTAAGCTGAAGCTTCTCAAGTGCGTCTCTTAAATCGCCATATTTTGAACCGTCCGCCGGATATATTCCAGAGAACACCATCGACTGAACGTTTCTGTATCCGGGAAGAGGCTTGTCGCAAGGATCAGAAGCGTTAGTAACCGTGTCGCCGACCTTGGTGTCACGGATGCTCTTGATGGATGCTGCGATATATCCAACTTCTCCAGCTTTGAGACATCCCGATGGAATAAGCTCGGTAGCACCCATATACCCGATTTCAACGGTCTGGAATTCAGAACCAGTTGCCATCAGTTTGATAGTGTCGCCAACATTAAGAGTGCCTTGCTTGACACGTACAAATATGATAACACCTTTGTAGGAATCATAGTAGCTATCGAAAATCAGGCACTGCAGAGGAGCATTCGGGTCGCCTTTTGGGGCAGGGAAGTCAGTAATGACTCTCTCTAATACTTCCCGGATATTAATGCCTAATTTCGCAGAAATCCTCGGAGCATCCTCAGCTGGAAGCCCGATTACGTTCTCAATCTCTGCAATTGCACCCTCCGGGTTCGCACTCGGCAGGTCAATTTTGTTGATGACCGGCAGAATTTCGAGATCGTGTTCAAGTGCCAGATAGGTATTCGCAAGAGTCTGCGCTTCAATTCCCTGGGACGCATCCACAACCAGTATTGCTCCCTCACAAGCCGCCAGGGAACGCGAAACCTCATAGTTGAAGTCAACATGACCGGGAGTATCGATAAGATTGAATACGTAGGTCTTGCCGTTGTCTGCTTTATAGTTGAGGCGAACTGCGCGCGCCTTGATGGTGATTCCTCTTTCGCGCTCTATATCCATATTGTCAAGAAGCTGATCTGACATATCTCTTAATGCAACAGTTTCTGTCAATTCGAGAATTCTGTCAGCAAGGGTAGACTTTCCGTGGTCTATGTGCGCGATAATGCAAAAGTTTCTTATGTTTTCCTGTTCAATGTTGTCCATTGCCGCCCACACCTTTCTTACTGTAATCATTATTCACAGACATCTATTATAGCACATTTTGACCGATGTGTAAACCTTGGAATCACTTATTTTTTCAAGTCAATCTCAACTTGCGAAAGCTGTGACAAAAAGTCGTATTTCATTTTGCATATTCGGTGAAATCGAAATGAAAGTTTATCAATTCGTTTGCATTCTCAAAAAAACGTGTTATACTTAGATTAGTACGAATGTTGAAAGGAGAGAGCCAATGCCAATTTATGTAGGTCAGCCCTGCTCATCATGTGGCAGGATATTAACTAAAACAGACGATATTGTAGTTTGTCCGGAATGCGGTTCTCCGTATCATAGAGATTGCTATATAAGCGAAGGAAAGTGTACCAACCAAAAGCTCCACGAAACAGGCGAGAGCTGGCAGCCAACAGTAAAGCAAGAGGAGAAAAAACCTGAGAAGCTCATTTGTCCTAATTGCGGTGCTGAAAACGATTCTGAAGCAGCGTTCTGCTGCAACTGCGGCACACTAATCAACATCGAAAAAGCCTCTGGTGGATATCAGAGAACAAACACAGGGACATATAGCCAGAATCAGAATGGCAATGGCAGTTACCAGAATGGTGGCTATCAGAATGGAAACTACCAGAATCAGAACGGCTACGGTCGTTCATACGGCAACCCATATATGGGTGGTATGGGTAGTGGATTCCCATTCTTCGGAAGTGGAGCATACAGTGCTGATTTTGCGATAGGAAATCACACAGTTGCAGAGTACTCAGATTATGTCGGTTCTAACAGTCCATATTTCATACCTAAATTCGTCAGATTTGAGAAAGGCAAGAAGTGGTCATTTAACTTCTCTGCGTTCTTCTTCCCGCATATTTATTTCTTCTACAGAAAGATGATACGTGAGGGGATAGTTATGCTATTCCTGACGGCTTTGTTTTCCGTTCCAACATTGATCTATTATCTATATGCCTATGGCATTATAGGTGAGGCAATTGTGAGCACTACATCATTTGCAGTAATTTATAATGCTTGCTCCATTTTGTCATATGTTCTGAGTATCTTTGCTGGGCTGTTCGCAAACTATATCTACTATAAAAAAGCGAAAACCGACCTCGACAGGATCAAGTCAGAGGTTGTTGAGTATAATTCTCAGCGTGAAATGCTCATGACTAGCGGCGGAACCTCGATGGCTTATGCCATTGGCTCAGTTGTTGCACTGACGGTTATATTCCTGGCGATTATGATTGTTTTCGTAATGGTAGCATCCGGCGAATCGACCTAGTGAGAAAAGCTTAAAAGAAATATTTCGGATTTGTCAAAAGTTTTACTTGACAAATCCGATTTGTTTTGGTATACTATTTTAGTTATCCTTGTCCGTCGTGAGTGGCGGGCGGAATCCAGAAGGAGGTGCAATTATGGCAAAATTATCTGAGAACTACGAAGCTATGGTGGTTTTCTCAACCAAAGCGGGCGACGAGGCAGTAGCTGAGCTTGTCGCAAAATTCAAGGACATGATCGAAGCAAACGGAACTCTTGCCGAAGTTGACGAATGGGGAAAGCGCAAGCTTGCCTATGCTATTAACTACGAGACTGAGGGTTACTATGTAGTTTATACTTTCGAGTCCAAGCCCGACTTCCCAGCCGAGTTTGACCGTGTCCTCAACATTACCGACGGCGTACTTCGTTCCTTAGTAATCGCTAAGAATAGCTGATTGGAGGAATGAGTAATGCTTAACAGAGTAATTTTGATGGGTAGAATAACCCGTGACCTTGAAATCAAGCAGTCTGCAAGCGGAACTTCGATTCTTAACTTCACCGTTGCTGTCGACAGGAACTATGTCAGACAGGGTGAAGAGCGTCAGTCTGATTTCATCAGTTGTGTTGCGTTCAATCAGCGTGCCGAATTTATCAACAAATATTTCGGCAAGGGCAGAATGATTGCCATCGAGGGAAGTCTTCAATCAAGAACCTATGATGACAAGAACGGAACCAAGCACTATGTCACTGAGGTTATAGTTGACAACGCATCGTTCACCGGCGAGAAAGCGTCTGATAACAGCGGTTCATCCTCATATCAGTCCAATTATCGTCAGCCTACCCAGCAGCAACCCGCTTATAATGAGCCGACGTCTAATCCTATCGCCATTGGAAATATGGACGATTTTGAAGAGATACTTAGCGACGACGGCGTTCCGTTCTGACTAAGTCAGAATGCGATAATCTTTGAAAGGAGAATTTCACCATGGAAAGAAATACTGCCGGTGCAAGACCGACAAAGAGACCTAGAAAAAAGGTTTGCATGTTCTGTGTTGACAGAGCAGAGACCATTGATTACAAAGACACTGCAAAGCTTCGTAAGTGCCTCACTGAGCGTTCCAAGATATTGCCCAGACGTGTAACCGGTACCTGTGCATATCATCAGCGCGAACTCACCAAGGCTGTAAAGAGAGCAAGATATGTTGCACTCCTGCCTTATTCTTCCGACTGATAGAACAGTTTAGGTATTAACAAAAGCCGTAGGATAAATCCTTCGGCTTTTTTTCATGCGTATTTTTTCTAACCCGAAATGGCGTCATACATTCAGATAGCCTTTCAGCACTTTCAAGGTGTTCATTATGCCATCAACATGGCTTCTTTCATAACCATGGCTGGCATATACTCCTGCACCAATCAGACCGTGACGAATGTCATAGCCTGCTCTCAGTGTTGCTTCAACGTCGGAACCATAGTGTGGATAGACGTCAACTGCATAATCCGCACCCTCTTTTTTAGCGGCTGCTATCAGCTTTGAAACTACCTGATAGCTATAAGGACCTCCGGAGTCTTTAGCACAGATTGAGACCTGTCTTTCGGTACATGTGAGTCCGTTTCCAACACAGCCCATGTCAACGCTGATGGCTTCTGTAACGCCATCCGGAACAGAGCCTGAGCCTCCGTGACCGACTTCCTCGTAAACAGTGATATGTACATATGTCTTTCTTGGAAGCTTGATGTTATTGTCGGCAACATATTTTGCAAAGCCGAGTAGTATCCCGACAGAAAGCTTGTCGTCTAAGAATCTTGACTTGATGTAGCCGGATTGGGTGAGCCTTGTTCTTGGCTCAAAGCAAACAATGTCACCAACCTCAATGCCTAATTTTCTTACATCATCAGCTGAGCTTACATTCTCGTCGATGACAACTTCCATTGTATCAAAGCTTCTCTTTGTGGAATGATACTCGCCGTTGACGTGAACGCTTGCGTTGCAGAGCTGAAGCGTTCCCTCGTAAACAAATTGCTCTCTAGTGTAAATTCTGACATTCTCAGCTTCAGCGTTGTTTGCTTCCATGCCACCTAAGTTTGTGATCTTAAGTCGACCTGAGCCTGTAATCTCGCAGACCATTCCTCCCAAGGTGTCGGTGTGGGCTTCTAAAAGCAGTGCATCGTCCTTTGCAATTCCACCTAAATCGGCAATAACTCCGCCTTTTTCGGTGATTGTAGCTTTAAAGCCCAAGCCCTCAAATTCATCCTTGACCCATGTAGCCGCTCTTTCTGTATATCCGGATGGGCTATCGATTGCCAGCAATTCACATGCCTTTTTTCTTGCAAAATCGCGGTATTTAGTGTCCATTTCAGGCATATCAAACATCTCCTTAATTGTTTTGGTTTTCGGTGTCCAATGATGCAACCAGTTTTTCGGCAAGGCTGCATATGTCGGACGCCGCATTGGGGTTTATAATTTCGTGCTGTCTTTTTATCATATCAAGTCGGTGCTGTCTGTCGCCAAGATACTCAAGTGTGCTGTATATGCTTTTCTTGTTAGGGTCGACCTTAAGGCTCATGCCCCTGCTCGAAAAGTAATTCATATTTATTGTCTCGCACCCGGGAATAGGGGTTATATGAGCTATCGGAATACCTGCTGCGGCTGCTTCAGTTGACGAAAGCCCTCCGGGCTTTGTAAAGCATACTTCGCAAAGCTTGAAAAGCTCCGGCATCTTGTCTGTGAATCGATAGAGAATAATATCATTTCCATATATTGCGAAGAGCTGTTCAAAAAGCTTGTTATTATTTCCGCATACGACGATAAGCTTTGTGTGTCCCTCATGGTGACACCATTCCTCAAGAATTCGGACTATTTTTTTGAGGTGACCTGCACCCATACTTCCACCGCAGACGAGAAGATATCTGAAAGCTGGATCAAGTTCAAGTTCTTTCTTCAAATCTTCTTTTGAAGCCTTTTCAGAGAATTTTGCGCTTGTTGGAATTCCATATCCATAGATGCTGTCAAGTGACAATCCTTTACGAGCAAATTCAGAAACGTGTTCTTTGCTCGGTGCAATGATAGCATCTGTTTTGACTTCCGCTTCAAACGGAATGCACGTATAGTCTGTTGCAATAAATATTGTTTTTGGAAGCTTGGTGCCATCGTCTCTGAGTGCTGTAAGCATTTCGCCGGCAAACAGGTGGGTAGTGATGATTGCGTCGTAATGGTTTTCTTCCAGATGCTTTTTCAGAGCCTTTGCCGGCTTGCGGTTGGCAAAATATATCGGCGAACGACATGGGAGTTTTGCCACGGCATCGCCGATTTTGTAAACGAGTCCAAACAGCTTTGGCGTGGACGTAACAGTTTTGATATAAGCGTTGTCAACGAACCTTGCCAAAAAGCTGCTTTCGAGAGTGTATGGATTTATAAATTCCGTCACGTGTCCGCGCCTTTCGAGCTCTTCCTTGATAGCTTGAGCTGCGGCATTATGCCCACCGCCTGTTCCCATAGAAAGTATCAATGCTTCCATGCTAAATTAACCTCAATTTCTTCTCGTTCTTCCGGACTCTTGTGGAGTCTGAATATGACCGCGCCAGTGATAATTGCAAACCCAATCGGCAGAGCAACCATACCTGATCTGAGTCCAAAGATACACATTGCGATCAGAGCAGTCAAATATGATATTGCCGTTCTGTAAAGGTGAGGTGATATTTTTAAGATGAGGGAGAAGAAAATAAACGAAATCGCCATGAAGAATATAGGCTGATAAACAGGAATGATCCCGATAAGGCAGCCAAACGTGGTTGCAATTCCTTTTCCGCCGTTAAAGCTATTGAAAATAGAAAATGCATGACCGATAACAGGTGCCGCCAGAACAAGAGCGAAAGCAACGTCGGTGCAGGGCGATGCCTCTGAGTATGTACCAAATGTCAGGAACAGTCTTATTGGAATTATGCCCTTAAGAACGTCGCAAACGAGTGTGAGAAAGCCACACCAGAACCCGCCGTATGTGAAAGCGTTTGCTGCTCCGAGATTATGGTCTTTTGCCTTTTCGATTATGTCTCCCTTACGGAATATTCTTGCCCATATCTGTGCGAAGAGTACACTGCCCGAAAGATATCCTAAGATAACAAATGGAAGTATTGTCAATGGAAACATCAAATCACATCCTTGTCGGTGTATATTTTGCCCTTACACTAAGTATAACCGATATTTCATTCATTTTCAAGCCCTTTGTCCCAAAAAGGTGAATGTGGGCGAACAATTATTAAGAAATCAGTCAAAATCTTAATATCTTTTTGTATGGCATCTTAATCTCTTTTGTGGTACAATATCTGTATCAACTTAAGATGGAGAAGAAAAGAGGAAAAATAAATGGGTAGCTACAATGTACTTATCTGCGACGATGAGCCTGACATAGTGAATGCTCTCAAAATATATCTTAAAAATGAGGACTATGACTTCTTTACAGCGGGTAACGGCAAGGATGCATTGAGAATCCTCCACGATGAAAAGATAGATCTCGTTCTTATGGATATTATGATGCCGGAAATGGATGGAATCAAAACTTTGAGTGAGCTCAGAAGTTTCTCGAATGTTCCTGTAATCTTTCTGACTGCAAAATCAGAAGATACTGACAAAGTTCTGGGACTCAACCTGGGTGCTGATGACTATGTCACAAAGCCTTTCAATGCTGTCGAGCTTACAGCCAGAATCCGCTCTCAGATTCGCAGATACACTCTTCTCGGAAGCGCACCGGCAAGTCCTGACACTCTTAAGATCGGCGGGGTGCAGATAAGATATGAGGACAAGCAGGTGACCGTTGATGGCGAAGTTGTTTCTCTCACTCCAAAGGAATACAGTATTTTAAGATTTCTTATGGAGCATCCGGGCGAGTGCTTCTCACCACCTGAGATTTATCGCACCGTATGGGGCGATGTCCCGATAGGTGTCAACAATGCCGTTGCAGTACATATGCGTCACTTAAGAGAGAAGATAGAGATTGACCCAACGGCTCCGAGATATTTAAAGGTCGTATGGGGAAAGGGCTATAAGTTTGAAAGACCAAAGAACTAATTGTAGGGGCTGGATATACAGTTAGCTTCGCTAACTGCCCGCCCGTACTGGAGAACAGGAGGCTTGAGTTATGACCAGTGGTACAAGAAAGCGGGGAAGACTCTGGATAAAAGTAACGGCATTCGTCTGCCTTGTCTTATCTGTAATGATATTTGCAAGCAGTGCGCTTGCCACAATTATCCTCTATTACTATGACGCTTACTATCTCGATAATTATACAATTCTCGATGATTATATCTCCAACGAAACTGAGCTCAAGAAGAATCTCACAGAGGTATATCTTTCGTGGTATGAGCCTTTCGGCTACTCCGCTGAGGCGTTGGATGAGGCAGTTTTCTACGATTCGTATGATCGTGAAACGACATTGGAATATGACGCTACCACTGGGTATAGCTATCTCTTTGATGATGAATTTATCGAATACTACGCTATCAACTACGACGATTACGAAGATATTTCACCTCTGTTCGGTTTCTACTATTACGAGGACGAGACTCCCATAGAGTGGCTCAGAGAGATTTTCAACGTTTCCTATTCAGAAACCGAGACTTTGGTTACCGAAGAAGACCTCGAAAGCTTCGGTAATTATATCGAAATCTACTATCCCGAAAGCAGAAGCAATTTCAGAATTGATGTGAGCAACAGTATTGATGAAACTCTATACTCTAATCAAGCATCTACAGATGACAGTGATACCGACTTAACATCTGAATCTGAGGATTACACTGTCACCGTTATGGGCGCCCCGATGGTTATCGAGGTTATCACTTATGATTATGAAGAAGCCGTAAACTGCCTTTGCATGTTTTCAGAACTCGATGACTTGGTTAAAGTATTAGGCTTTGAGATTTCGATTGATCAGGAGGATGGCGAGATAATCTATTGCACCCATGTTGTGCTCTCCCAGGTTCTGTCCGAAACTCTGACTATAACCGTAAGTCTTCCTGCCAATCTAACCGATTTTACAGTTAGTGATGACGTTTATATCAAGCTTACAAAGATCAACACGCTCCTCAGCAACAAGGATAACTTTATAGCCATGATGGTTATAACTGCTGTAATAGCACTGGTTTGCTTTGTGGTTTTGATGACGACTGCGGGACATTTTCCGGAGTATGATGGTATACATCTCACACTTGCGGACAAAATTCCGTTTGAACTGTATCTGTTCCCGGTTGGTGTTGTTCTTTTCGGCTCTCTATATATAATTTCAGAGACTATCTATATTGACCTTGAGTCAAGGCTTCTTCAATATCTGATTTTTGCACTTTGTGCGGGAGTTTCAGCCGCAGTGATTATGTTTGTTCTTATGACCAGCTCTGCAAGAGTCAAAGCAAGGAGGTTCTTCAGGAACACAATCATATTCGGTTCACTGATATGGCTGTTTAACTTCTTCAGAAAGATCATCAGGAATCGCAAATATGCGACGAAGCTTAAATTCATCTTCATAGGCGTTCTGATATACGATTTCCTGTGCCTGATGCTCTTGTTTGTAGATGCTTTCCTGGGACTTCTGACTTTCGTCATAGGAAACCTTGCAGTACTTATTGCGTCTCTTGTATATGCTATGGGTGTCAGGAAGCTTGAAGAAGCGGCTCGGGATATTTCTGAGGGAAAAACAGAAACAGTTGTCGATAATGACGGACTCTATTTTGGTCTCGGAAGCTTCGCTGGACACCTGAACAATATCAATGACGGGATTCAGGCGGCAGTCGACGAAAGCCTCCGCTCCGAAAGGCTGAAAACAGAGCTTATAACCAATGTCTCCCACGATTTGAAAACGCCGTTGACTTCCATCGTCAACTATGTCGACATTCTCTCAAAAGAGGATATCCAACCGGATTCTGCAAAAGAATATGTAGATGTTTTAGTCAGGCAGTCTCAGAGGATGAAGAAGCTTATTGACGATTTGGTTGAAGCCTCAAAGGCTCAGGCAGGAGCTATTCCAGTGGCTCTCGAAAAGACGGATATGTCTATTCTCCTGACGCAAGCCACAGCCGAATACGAGGACAGACTGGGAGCAAACGGACTCAAACTCGTCGTCACTACCCCCGAAAAGCCGCTGATGGCTCTTGTCGACGGAAGACTGATGTGGCGTGTATTCGATAACCTGATGGGGAACATCGTGAAATATGCTCAACCAGACACAAGGGTCTATGTCTCTGCCGAAGAGATTGACGGTAAAATACAGATAATCTTTAAGAATATCTCGAAATACGAACTCAACATTTCAAGCGATGAGCTCATGGAAAGATTCGTCAGGGGAGACTCCTCCCGTTCAACTGAGGGCAGCGGCTTGGGACTTTCGATTGCAAAGAGCCTCTGCGCACTTAATAATGTTGATTTCAATATCATAATCGATGGAGACCTGTATAAGGCTGAGCTCACTATGGATGAGCTTCCGTATGAGCCGGAGCCTCCTGGAGAGGAAAAGATTCCAGCGGATGTTGAAGTAGAAGAACAGAATTGATAGCAAATCCCGGTTACTAAGATTCAGGAACCGGGATTTTTTGCAAAAAAATGCACCGCGCTGAATAAACAGGCGGTGCATTGCGCACAAAAAACTCAAATTATGCGAGCTCTGCGAAGTACTTGATAGTTCTGACCATCTGGCTGGTGTAGGAGTTCTCGTTGTCATACCAAGAAACTACCTGTACCTGATAGAGGTCATCACTGAGCTTAGCAACCATGGTCTGGGTAGCATCGAAGAGAGAACCATATCTCATGCCGACAACGTCGGAAGAAACGATAGGATCTTCGTTGTAACCGAACGACTCAGAGGAAGCAGCTTTCATAGCAGCGTTGATGCCATCCTTGGTGATGTTCTCGCCCTTGACAACAGCGGTGAGGATAGTAGTGGAACCGGTGGTAACAGGAACTCTCTGAGCGGAGCCAATGAGCTTGCCGTTGAGTTCAGGGATTACCAAGCCGATAGCCTTTGCAGCACCGGTGGAGTTAGGAACGATGTTAGCAGCACCAGCTCTTGCACGACGGAGGTCGCCCTTGCGGTGAGGACCATCGAGGATCATCTGATCGCCAGTGTAGGCATGAATGGTGGACATGATACCGCTCTGGATAGGAGCATAGTCGTTAAGAGCCTTAGCCATAGGAGCCAAGCAGTTTGTGGTGCAGGAAGCAGCAGAGATGATGGTGTCCTCAGCGGTGAGGGTTTTCTCGTTGACGCTGTAAACGATGGTAGGAAGATCGTTTCCTGCAGGAGCAGAGATAACAACTTTCTTAGCACCAGCGTCGATGTGAGCCTGGCTCTTTGCCTTTGAGCAGTAGAAGCCGGTGCACTCGAGAACTACATCAACTCCGAGCTCACCCCAAGGAAGCTCAGAAGCGTTGGGCTTTGCATAAATGGTGATTTCCTTGCCGTCAACGATGATAGCACCGGGAACTGTAACGGTCTTGCCGTCCTCAGCATAAACAGCGGGCTTAACGTCAACAGTGTGAGCGTTCTCGCCGATTCTTCCGCAGTAGCCGCCCTGAGCGGTATCATACTTGAGAAGATGAGCGAGCATCTCAGGCTTTGTGAGATCATTGATTGCTACGATTTCGTATCCTTCAGCACCGAACATCTGGCGGAAAGCAAGACGTCCGATTCTACCAAATCCGTTAATCGCAACTTTTACAGACTTAGACATAATATAAAAACCTCCAATAGTGTTTTTTATGCTCTTATATTCTACACCATTTTGTCTCAGTTTGCAAGACCTTTGACCGAAAAATGATGATGTTTGCAGGAAAATTTTTCGTTAAGGGCTTCCCAAGACAACATAAAAGACTGCTTGCGTGGGCTTAGGCAGAAAGATTTGTCGTTTGTCAGACTTGAACTTCTAATTTGACCTGGCTTGTAATATATATTACTAAAACGCATTAGGAGTGAGAGTGAGCTTATGACGGAAATACCGATGGACAGAGAACGCCCTGTAATTTTAGGCGAATATATAGTTGAAAACAGGGCGACCGTGCGACAGGCGGCAAAAGAGTTCGGAATCAGTAAATCCACGGTGCATAAGGATGTAAGTGAACGCTTACAAAAAGTAGAACCGTCACTCTACAAAGAGGTCAAGGTTGTCCTTGACATCAATAAGAAAGAAAGGCATATAAGAGGCGGGGAAGCCACAAAACGGAAATATGAGATGGCGGCAATGCACAACCGCTGAAGTTGATAAAAGCCGTACCGGTTATCGGTGCGGCTTTTTTTACTATCTTGAGAACAGACCTTTTTTGACGTATGGGTGGCTTTCAACTGACAATACTTTATATCCTGTTGCGTCTATCGCTTCCGTGAGTTCGTCAGCACGCAGACTGGATTCAGAGACTATAACAGTTTCACCTTTCTTGTGTGAGGAAGTGACTTTTTTTACTTTAAACTTACTTCTCACGGTGTCGTTTACATGCGATTCGCACATAGGACAGCTCATACCATCAATTTTAAGAACAGTTTCAGTCATCGTGAATTTCCTTTCTTCTGACAGACTGAACAGGATGTTGCATGGGCACAGGCTCCGCAGCTGCCACAGTTTCCGCCACAGCTGAGCTTGCCGCTTTTCTTGTCCTTGCGCATAGCCAGAACTATTCCGGCGACAATCGCAATAAGAACTATTAGCACTACTATTGTTCCTATATTTTCAGCGAACCATGTGACCATTACAAACACCTCGTTATACTAATTACTTTGTTCCAACAGTGAGCTTTTCAGCCGGCTTGTAGGGCTTTGCAAGCATGTAAATCATGAGAACAATAAGAGCAACTGCAACTATGAGTGAAATTACATTTACAATGCCCATTACAGTGCCGCTGGCGAACAGTGCACCAGTAAAGAGGTTCCCAAGCTGATTTACGATGAGGGCAATGGCATAAGCGAATCCGCACTCATATCCGATTGCAAACCAGAACCACTTTGTGTTGTTCATTTCGCGCTTGATTGCACCCATAGCTGCGAAGCAAGGAGCGCAGAGAAGATTGAAGATAAGGAATGAGAGTCCGGAAACGGTTGTGAACGCTTCTGCAATAGAAGCATACGCAGATGTTCCTCCAGCGTAAAGAATGCCCATTGTAGCGACGATGTTTTCCTTTGCAACAAGACCGGTAACAGCCGCGACAGCCGCCTGCCAGTTGCCCCATCCAAGAGGAGCGAATATCCAGGCAACCAAGGAACCAATCTTAGCTAGGATGCTGTATTCCATTTCTTCCTCAGCGAGCATTCTGAAGCCATCGGGAGCCCATCCGAAGAACGATGTGAACCAGATAAAGATTGTTGAAAGGAGGATTATGGTTCCAGCTTTCTTGATGAACGACCAGCCACGCTCCCACATGGATCTCAATACATTTCCCAGTGTAGGCATATGGTAAGCAGGGAGTTCCATAACGAACGGGGCGGGATCTCCTGCAAACATCTTGGTTTTCTTGAGCATGATACCGGAAACGATTATTGCCGCCATGCCAAGGAAGTATGCACCAACAGCGATTACCGGTGAGCCTCCGAAGATAGCACCAGCCATCATCGAGATAAACGGCATCTTTGCGCCACAGGGGATGAATGTAGTTGTCATGATTGTCATACGTCTGTCGCGTTCGTTTTCGATCGTTCGCGATGCCATGATTCCAGGGATACCGCAACCGGTACCAATCAGAATCGGTATGAACGACTTTCCCGAGAGACCGAATCTGCGGAAGATTCTGTCGAGTACGAAAGCGATTCTTGCCATATATCCGCAAGCTTCAAGGAATGCAAGGAGTAAGAACAGAACGAGCATCTGGGGAACAAATCCCAAAACCGCTCCGACACCGGCAACGATACCGTCGAGGATAAGACCCTTGAGCCAATCGGCGCAATTAATTGCGTCAAGTCCGCTTTCTATGAGAACTGGGATGCCGGGAACCCAGATTCCATAATCAGCAGGATCTGGCTCAGTGTATTCATACTTTTCGAGTATCTCTGCCGCGGCAACCAAATCTTCATATGTAGCGATTTCGGTTTCAACTGCAAGCGTCTCTTCATCCTCTACTTCATATTCGGCAGTAGCAGATGAGTCTACAGAGGCTATAAGTGCATTTATTTCTGCCTTTGCAACTGCGGCATTGAAGTCTTCACTTTCAGTGTCGAGAATATCTTCAAGGTCGCTGTCTTCGTCTGCAAATGCGAGAACGATGTCAGGGGAGTTTCCGTATTCTTCAGCGTCTTCGTTATATGCTGAGCTTCCTATTCCGAAGAGGTGCCAACCGTCGCCGAATAATCCATCATTAGCCCAGTCTGTAGCTGCAGAACCGACGGTCACCATCGAAATGTAGTAAACCAGGAACATGATGACAGCGAATATCGGGAGACCGAGCCAACGATTGGTGACAACCTTGTCGATTTTATCCGAAACAGTAAGGCTTCCTGCGTTCTTTTTAACGTGGCAGGATTTGATTATGGAACCGATATAGACGTATCTTTCGTTAGTAATGATGGACTCTGCATCATCATCAAGCTCTTTTTCAGCGGCAACGATGTCCGATTCGATGTGTGAAAGAACGCCAGGATCGAGTTTAAGCTGCTCCAGAACCTTTTCGTCTCTTTCAAAGATTTTGATCGCATACCAACACTGTTGTTCTTCAGGGAGGTTATGAACAGCTGCCTCTTCGATATGAGCGATGGCATGTTCAACAGGACCTGAGAAAGTGTGCATCGGAACAGTCTTTGCATTCTTTGCAGCATCCAGAGCTGCCTCAGCTGCCTCCATAACACCGTCGCCTTTGAGAGCGGACATTTCCAGCACCTTGCAACCAAGCTGCTTTGAAAGCTCGTTAAGGTTGATCTTGTCACCATTCTTTCTGACAATATCCATCATGTTGACAGCAACAACAACCGGAATTCCAAGCTCAGTGAGCTGGGTTGTCAGGTAAAGGTTTCTTTCAAGGTTTGTTCCGTCGACCAGGTTCAAAATGGCGTCCGGACGCTCACCGATGAGATAGTTTCTCACTACAACTTCCTCAAGTGTGTAGGGGGAAAGTGAGTAGATACCGGGAAGGTCTGTGACGATAACGCCGTCGTGCTTTTTAAGCTTGCCTTCCTTCTTTTCGACAGTTACGCCCGGCCAGTTTCCAACAAATTGGTTGGAACCTGTCAAGGCGTTGAACAGTGTGGTTTTACCACAGTTTGGATTGCCTGCAAGGGCAATTCTTATTTCTTTATCCATATTGCTAAATCCTCTCCTCTGATTAGCATATCCTCAGTCTGATAGTTAGCTCAGGCTTATTAGCGTAGGCTAATCGAGTGATTTAAATAATGGGGAAGTACTCCCCAAATGTTTTACTGAACCTCAATAGTTTCAGCGTCAGCTTTTCTTATAGAAAGCTCGTAGCCTCTGACGGTTATTTCAACTGGGTCACCGAGAGGAGCAACCTTGCGGACGTAAATTTCCACACCTTTTGTAATGCCCATATCCATTATGCGACGCTTTATTGCGCCCTCGCCATGAAGCTTTACAACAGTGCAGGTTTCGCCGATTTTTACATCTCTTAGCGTTTTCACCTGACATACCTCCTTATAATATTTGAATTTAATTTCAAACCATGATTTTTCTAGCCAGCTCTTCGCTTATTGCAATTCTGGAGTCCTTGACGTTCACAATAACGTTGCCGCCCATTAAGGTTACAATCGATATTACAGCACCCGGTACAAATCCAAGATCCTCAAGATGTGATTTGACATCCGGAACGCCGTTTAATTTTTTTATTATTAATTCTTCTCCGACATCTGCCATCGGCAAAGGAATCATATATGTCACCTCTTGTTGAAATATCTGCCTGAAACGGAGATCGAGAGGTTAGCTCAAGCTAACCATTCTTATATAGAATAGCTCATTTTCGAGTTTTTGTCAATATCTTTTTCTCGATTTTTTCACATTCGGCAGGATTAACAAGAGGTTAGCTTAAGCTAATGACAAAATTGTGCAAAATTTTTAAGGCGCAAAAAGTCATCTGACTCTTGCATTTTTTGCTCTACAATGTTATTATAGATATGTAAAGAATAAATTATTACGATTTCTACGAAGGAGGAGTCAAAAATGCATCTTGCAGAGTCAGGCGAAATGTATCTTGAGACTATATATATACTCTCGCACCAGAAAGGATATGTCCGTTCGCTGGACGTGGCTGAATATATGGGCTTTTCAAAGCCAAGTGTAAGTCGTGCAGTAGGGCTTCTCAAAAATGGAATGTACATTACTGTCGACAAGGACGGTTATCTTTCTCTTACTGATGCCGGTCTTGAAGTTGCTGAGAAAATTTATGAGCGGCACATAGTTCTTACAAAGATACTGGTCAAGCTCGGAGTAGACGAGGAAACTGCTCAGAATGACGCCTGCAAAATGGAACATGATATCAGCGATGCTTCTTTCGCTGCGGTCAAAAATTTTGCTGCTGAATATGGAATCACGGGTATTGAGTGGTAAGACCTCATCCAAATATTTATAAAAAACTGTCCCGCTTCAAAACGGGACATAACTTTGCTTGAACACAAACAGGGAGATTACTATGAAACTAAGCTACAAAAGTACAATTTACTGTTCATACATCGGATACATAACTCAGGCGGTCGTAAATCTTTTTGCACCGCTTCTTTTTGTGACTTTCAGTGGAGAATTTGGCATATCAGTCAGCCAGATAACACTTATAACTACGCTTAACTTTCTTACACAGCTTATAGTCGATTTACTGAGCACCAAGATTATTGACAAGCTTGGTTACAGAGTCTGCATAGTTGCTGCACACATCTTCTCAGCGGTTGGATTGGTCATGCTTGCATTCTTGCCAACAATTCTTCCAAGTGCCTATGCTGGTCTCCTTATATCGGTTATAGTCTATGCCGTAGGCGGGGGACTCATTGAGGTTCTTATAAGTCCGATCGTAGAAGCCTGTCCGACAGATGATAAGGCGTCTGCAATGAGTCTTCTTCACTTGTTCTATTGCTGGGGAGCGGTTCTGGTTATACTTGTCTCTACCGTATTCTTCAGCGTTTTCGGAATAGAAAACTGGCGGATAATGAGCTGCATATGGGCATTACTTCCTGCTGTAAACGCCATATTATTCACTCATGTTCCAATTGAAACTCTCACCGAAGATGGAAGCTCGATGAAAATCCGTGATTTGTTCTCGTCAAAGATTTTCGTTCTGTTCATAGTGATGATTCTCTGTGCCGGAGCAAGCGAGCTTGCAATGAGCCAGTGGTCATCTGCGTTTGCTGAGAACGGTCTGGGGGTTTCAAAGGCGATGGGAGACTTAGCCGGACCGTGCCTCTTCGCGGTTCTCATGGGAATAGCGAGGGTTGCAAACTCAAAGATTTCTCACAAAGTCGATATACTTCCAGTTATGATAGGAAGTGCGATTCTCTGCGTAATTTCGTATCTCCTCACGGTGCTTTCGCCGTTACCGCTTCTGTCGCTTTTGGGCTGTGCACTTTGCGGATTATCCGTCGGTGTCATGTGGCCTGGAGTCTTCAGTCTTGCTTCTGCTAAGTTTCCGAAAGGTGGAACTGCACTTTTCGCACTTCTGGCATTTGCAGGGGATGTCGGATGTACAAGTGGACCAACACTGGTGGGCTTTGTTTCTGGACTGAATGGCGACAGCCTGAAATCTGGATTATCAGCTGCAATGGTCTTCCCGATAGTGCTGATAATCTGCAGTCTCGCGCTAATGAAGCTTCGCAACAAGCCTGAAAAATCTAACGGCTGGTAGTAATTTCTTCCGATAAAAAGTTCATGCCCTCTTCCATAAGATACTGCATTGCTTCTCCACTAGGCATGTGTCCTGAATTTGGAATGACTTTAAATCTGATATTTTCATTCGGATATTCATTGAGGTAATCCCTTATGGTATTAGTAGACGTAACAAGGTCGGAGCTTCCCTGCACAATGAGGTAGGGGAGCTTTATCTTTGCTAGGGTTTCTCTCATATCGACATCCATGAGCTGACGTATAATGATAGGCTTTCGGTGGGTTCCGTTGTCGAAAACAGCTTTGAAATCCTTGAGGTGATAATCAGGGCTGGTGAGCATTCCGACAACAAACTTCCCAACAGGAGTTTTGCCGCCGTTCGGATTGTGGTAACCATCAGTGCATTTCTTTATGAGATTGCCCATATCCGCGATGTCGGAATCAGTTCTTGGAACGGTGCTTTTCTTGACTCTGTCGTAAGCTTCAAGCTCGTTTTTACTCATTTCGGATACGTTTTTCTCAAGTGCCGAGAAAACTTCATCATTGAAGAAAAGCTCCTTAGTTATCTGCCCATAGACCATTACCTTATCGAGAAGCTCAGGCACTTCAACTGCGCATCTTGCCGCAAGGACGGAACCCCATGAAACACCGAAAAGACAGATTTTATGATCAGGATAATCAGCGTGAAGAGCTTTTATAAGATCCAATGCCATGTTGACGTAACTTTCGATGCAGATGGAATCGTCAAGCTCGGTATCATTTATTCCGCAACCAAGCTGATCCCAATATACCATCGTACATTTTTCTTCGAGGTCAGGGAAGAGACCGCTACAGCCCTCACCAAACGGAATAGGATTTCCGGGTCCACCGTGCAGATATACAACAAACGGATTGCTTGCCTTCCTTCCTTCTATCAGAACCTTTTGCTCATAACCGCCTAGCATGTAAGATTTATGCTCGACAGTTTCACAGCTTTCTATAAACTTTTTTCTGCTGCTCATTTCATATAACTCCTTTTGGGAACTTCGATATTTTCCGACGCTGTCATCAAATTTAACATACATCGCCCTCAAAGTCAAGTCTTTCAGTGTGCTATATGACGATTCAAAAGAAAATGATAATCACCTCTTGCAATGTTAAATGGGCTGTGATATAATAATTTTGCAGAACCCCGCAGGGGAATTAAATTCTGAAATCAGACCGAAAGGACAGAGTAAAAAATGGACAAGGTAAAGATTATAAACGGCGAAAATCTCCCCAATATTCCTTGGCAGGACAAGCCGGAAAACTACAATCTCCCCGTTTGGAGATACACAGAAAATCCCATTATCGGCAGAAATCCGATTGAGGGAATTGCAAGAATATTCAACAGCTCAGTAGTTACATATGGCGGACGTTTTGTCGGCATATTCAGAGCTGAATCAATTAACGGTGTACCGTTCCTCTATCTCGGTTATAGTGATGACGCTATTCACTGGGAGTTTGAGAAAGACAGAATCAACTTCGTAGACGAAGAGGGCAAGCCTTTCATGCCGTCTTATATGTATGATCCCAGACTTCTCAAGATTGAGGATACTTTCTACATGATCTGGTGCCAGGATGGCTACGGCGCAACCCTCGGTATCGCTAAGACCACCGACTTCAAGACCTTTACAAGAATTGAGAATCCTTTCCTTCCGTTCAACAGAAATGGCGTTCTCTTCCCGAGAAAGATCAACGGCAAGTACATGCTTCTTTCCCGCCCGAGCGATTCTGGTCACACTCCTTTCGGCGATATCTTCCTCTCCGAAAGCTATGATATGGAATACTGGGGACATCATCGCCACGTAATGGGAATCTCCTACAACAACTGGTGGGAGGGAACCAAGATCGGTGCAGGTGCTGTTCCGATTGAAACCTCTGAGGGCTGGCTCCTTATCTATCATGGTGTTGCCAACACCTGCAATGGTTTTGTATATTCTATCGGCGGTGCTATTCTCGACATCAATGAGCCCTCCAAGGTCCTTCATCGCTGCTCAACTTATCTTCTCACCCCCGAAGAGTGGTATGAGGAGAGAGGCTTCGTTCCGAACGTTGCTTTCCCGTGTGCTACACTTCAGGATGCTGAGACCGGCAAGATGGCTATCTACTATGGCTGCGCTGACAGCTATGTCGGACTTGCTTTCGCTCAGGTTGATGAACTCGTAAAGTACATCATCGATCATGATAATGCTGGTCCTGCTGAGCTCGAAATCGGAAGAAGATAATTACATCAGGCTTTGTTTTGTGCTGTGATAAAAACGTCGTTCTCTTTTCTGAGGGCGGCGTTTTTTATATAAAAGCCCTGAATTCCACTGTTTTTTTAAGGAGAATGAGAGATAATATTTCTGATATTTTGTGACCATGAGCATTACGCTTCCACACTTTCAGGTGTCGATAATTGTCGAAAATCGTCTTTACAAACATGAATGCGTGTGGTATAATATGAATCAGTTATAGTAGTGTTTTATGTGCGTTTTTTTGGATGGTGTCGATATGGAAGATCTTTTGAAACTTAACAAGCACGAATGTACAATCATAAGAAGCAACCTTATGGAAATAGTTAACTGTGCCGAGCGTCTTGAATTAGCTCTTGAGGATGCTGAAATATATGAGGAAATGGGAACTGCAAAAAGGATTGTGTCCTCTTGCTATAAGGTTCTTTCAGCCGTCGTCAATTCGGAGGAAATGGTTAAACTGGATGAATACAAGCCTGTTGTCTTTTGCCTGTCTGATCTGGTCAACGACATGGTTAACGTCTGCCGTTCAAAATTGAGAAAATCCAACATAAAAATTACTACCGATATTGAGGATATTATTTACGTAGATGCAGACCCTGACAGACTTACTTCTTGCCTGATGAATCTCATAGTCAACTCTATCCGGAATGTTGATAAGGACTTAGGTGAAATCAAGATCAAAATTTCAAAGCTCAACGGGAGAGCATCGATAGTAGTTTCTGACAATGGCTATGGTGCGGATCTTGAGGAAATCGAGAAACGACTTTTAGATGAAAAGCGAAATACTGGCTTGGCTGTTGTTGGAAAGTTCTGCCGCGAGGCGAAGACAAACATTATTGTTGATGAGGGTTCAGGTGCTGGTCTTCTGTTTTCTTTCCAGCTTCCACTCGCAAAAAACAATCAGATCACCTTGAAATCCCGCCAATCTTTCATGGCTAGTAAATCTCTCTCACCTGTATTGGTTTACCTCGCAAAGGTTGAGGATGAAGAGGATCCGGAGGAATAACTTTAATACTTTTTGAAAAAATATGTTGACAGATGCATATTTTTATGCTAAAATAGGCTAAAGTTTATATAACCAATCGCGGTTAAACCATTTGTTTTCTGATGTGGGAGGTAATTATGCTTAAAAGAGTTAGTTGCATTTTTATTGCTTTGATGATGGCTTTCTGCCTGTCCCTCAGCAATTTTGCAGGAGTGGTCGCAGTTGCGGATGATGTAACATATCTGTCGATTTCTACTAGTGGAGGTAGTCTTTCTAGCGGCACATACCAGTTAACGGCAGATGTGACTATAAAGAACATGCTGCAAGTTGGCTCTGGCGAAGAAGTTGCTATTGATTTGAACGGGTATGAGATCAGCTTTAGCGGTTCTCAGGCGATTTTGATCAATGGCGGCACGCTTACTTTGAAAGATAGTAGCAGTGAAGGTACAGGAAGTGTTATAAATACTTCAACTTCATCATCTTCATATGGTATCAAGTTCTCAAATGGTGGAACCTTGTATATGGAGGGTGGCACTGTCAGTGGCTATTATGGTATATATACAAAGAATAATAGTGGTAATTGCAGCATGTATATCACCGGTGGAACAGTTATAGCTACAGGCAAAGCGGCTATCTATGACCTGCCAGGCTCAAGCTATTCTGACATAATTACTATCAGTGGCACTGATAAAGTTGTGATAACATCTTCAGGCAGCAGTTCTGAAGCTTATGGAATTTATTGTAATAGTAAGGCTATGCTTACAATCTCCAATCCGAATACATATGTCAGTAGTAATGCGGCAGCTGTATATATTGCGAATATGCTGTATACCAGCGTTGATATAACTGCCGGACATTATAGCAGTGACATTTCTTCGTATGCTCCGGAATCTACTTTTGTCGAAACTGATGATGGCTATGTGGTTGCAACGGAAAGTACTGAGGAGGTTACCTTGCCTGAGCTTTATGGCGTGGCGTTGACTCTTGATGGGGCGACCGGAGTTACTTTCTATTATGATATGACTGGTGTTTCCGAGCCTGAGGCATATACTCTTATGACAACAATCGGGGAAGACGGCGAGGAGAAAAGCGTAACTGCTGGTGAAACCAAAACTCTTGATGATGGTATCGAATATTATCGCTACACCGTCTATGTCAATCCAAACCAATTCAACGACGCTGTTTCTGCTTATCTGACCGATGGCACAAACACAACTGACGTTTATGAGTATTCAGTGTATGAGTATTGTATGTATTCCATAGAGGATGAAAATAGCGATCAAAATGAAATTGATCTCTGTAAAGCTATTCTCAATTACGGTGACTATGCCTCTGCGTACTGTTACGGAACAAGCACCTGTAGCCTCACAAGCGTTTCTGATTGGAATGATCCTGTCCAGGAAGAGTGGGCTGTCAATTTAAGCGAATACGGCGACACTGATACATCAGGCACAGGCAAGAGCCTGATTCTTGGAAGCTCAATTATAATCAGAGTTTATCTGACTTCAGATGTCGCGTGCGAAAGTGATGTGTTCACTGTTGATGGAAAGACCCTGACAGTTTATACTACGGATTATGAGAATTATTCATATTATGTAGAATTCTCGGTTCCTGCCAGACGGATGGTAGAGACATTTACTGTCAAGAAGAATGGAGAGACTTTCACGACGTATAGTGTCCTGTCATATGTGAAGAACATTACAGAGAAATCTGACAGCAGCACTGCATTATCTGATCTCTGTAAAGCTATTTACTATTACAGCATAGCGGCTAACAATTATACAAGTTGGCGGTAAAATTATGGAGGGGATAGAGCATGAGAAGATGCAAAAACTTGACCATTATCTTAGTGTTGTTGTCAGTGATTGCCTTGCTTTCAGGCTGCACACGCATTGATGTTTCTGTATCATCTTCTTCATCTTCTGAGACTGAGTCTGAATCAGTCACAACTCAAACTCAGGAAACTGAGGAAGAGACGAATCCTGCCACTACCACAACTGCTCCGTCAACCTCCGAGCCAGTTTCAACAACTAATGCATCAGCAACAGAGCCTGCTGTCACGACTATTCCTGAATCTTCTGCTTCTTCTCAGACAATAACTGAAAAGCCTGCGACAGCTACAGCTACATCTACATCTACATCTGCTTCTACATCTGTAGCGTCTACAAGCAATTCTGACGAAGTAGTTCTTGACGAATCGGATGACTCAGTATTTGTAGATGATGAGGATGCCGTCGATATCGATGATGAAGCCGAATCAGGCTATTATCCAGCAGTCACCGCTGCCGCAAATTCTGTTACCACCTCTACCACCACGACTGCTACAACAGCCGGACAAACTACTGAGTCCGACAGCAGCGTTACCGACTCTGAGGGTCGCATTGCGTTGCCGGTGGATCCCGTAGGGTAGAGACTTCAAGTTTATCAATCAGCCCGAGAGCATATCTCGGGCTTGAATTTTGATAAAGTCTTATTATGACTCGCAAATTTCAAATAATCGTTTCTGAACCCTTGCTTTTTCAAGAAAAACTTGCTACAATAGAGATACTTATTTTTGGGAGACATGATGATGGAAGAAACAAATAAGAAAACCAGCACTCTGGATAGTGTGCTTGATTGGCTCAGGTCGCTTTGTATAACCTTTGCTGTTGTGGTTCTGCTATTCACATTTGTCGTGAGAACAGCTGTTGTAAACGGTAGCTCTATGACTGACACTTTGCAGGATGGAGATTTCCTGATACTCTGGAGTCTTTTCTATACCCCTCAGCAGGGTGATATTATTTCGGCAAACTGTGATGGACTTGACGAGGTTATTGTCAAGAGAATTATTGCTGTAGAGGGTCAGACTGTCGATATCGATTTTAAGACAGGAAGCGTCTATGTGGATGGCGAGCTCCTCGACGAACCGTATATCAGGAATCTCACTCTCAACGATGAGGGTGGCTTCACCTATCCGGTCACAGTTGGAAAGGGACAGTATTTTGTGATGGGAGACAATCGTCAGGGTTCACGTGATTCAAGGGATGCATCTGTAGGACTTGTTGACCGTGAAGATATTTTAGGAAAAGTTGTGCTCCGGTTATACCCGTTCTCCAACATAACAGTTTTCTGATAACGGAGGTTTAAGTGGCTGAAAAAGATATAATAATTCAGTGGTTTCCGGGACACATGGCAAAAACTCGACGGTTGATGACTGATAGTCTGAAACTTGTCGATGCTGTTGTTGAGGTTACCGATGCAAGAATTCCAATGTCAAGCAGAAATCCGGAAATGGATGAGCTTGTCGGAAGAAAGCCGAGAATAGTTCTTCTCAACAAATGCGATACTGCCGATGAAACGGTAACATGCCGCTGGATTCAGAAGTATAAACAGTCTGGAATTCCAGCACTTGCGACCGATTGCAAAAGCGGAAAGAACGTCTCGAAAGTGCTTCCCATGGTTCGTGAAACTTTGAAAGATACGATAGAGCGTTGGAATCAGAAAGGAATGACCGGCAGGGCAGTAAGACTCATGATTGTCGGAATTCCTAATGTCGGAAAATCGTCTCTTATAAACCGTCTTTCCGGAACGAAGAGCACCAAGGTTGAAGACCGTCCAGGCGTCACCAAAGGCAAGCAGTGGGTGACTCATTCAAAAGACTTTGAGCTTCTTGATATGCCAGGAGTTCTCTGGCCGAAGTTTGAGGATCAGAATGTTGGGCTTGCACTTGCGTTTACAGGTGCAGTCAAGGATGATATAATGGATATGGAATCACTTGCAGTGCACTTTATCGGTGCCCTGAGAACTGTCAGTGCATCGCCTATAGAGACCAGATATAAAATCTCTGTTTCCGAGAATCTAACCGACTATGAGGTATTGGAGCTTATCGGCAAAAAGCGTGGATTTCTCGTTTCTGGCGGCGAAATTGATACTGAGAGAACAGGTATAATGCTTCTCGATGAATTTCGTTCAGGAAAACTCGGAAGAATTTCTCTTGAGGAGCCATAAATGACACTATATGAATTTGACCGACAGTTTGACAGTGAGGCTTCAATTATAGTCGGAATAGACGAGGCTGGTAGGGGACCTCTTGCCGGAGACGTTTATGCTGCTGCGGTGGTTTTTGACCGAGATACAGTGATAGATGGCATCAACGACTCTAAGAAGCTTTCAGCTAAAAAGAGGGAAGCACTCTTCGATGTAATAACAGAGAAAGCATTGAAATATTCGATTGCAACTGCATCTGTTGAGGAGATAGAAGAGATTAATATCCTTGAAGCGGCAATGCTTGCGATGCGAAGAGCATATAATGGACTTGGTTTAGAGTCTGACAGTGTACTAGCGTTAGTTGATGGCAACCGCTCACCAAATCTCAGTTGCAGGTGTACGACTGTAATCCATGGCGATGCACTTTCACAGTCAATAGCTGCTGCATCTATCTTGGCAAAGGTTCAGAGAGATAGATATATGACAGAGCTTGCCGTAAGATATCCTGAATATCAGTTTGAAAAGCATAAAGGCTATGGAACCAAGCTTCACTATGAAATGATAAAAAAATACGGTATAAGCCCGGTTCACAGAAAGAGCTTTTTGAAGAATCTGAGTGAGAAGTAATGACCACTAGAGAAATCGGAAATATCGGCGAGGATTACACAGCAAAATACTTAGAGAAGAATGGCTGTAAAATCTTATGCCGGAATTTCACCATAAGAGGCGGGGAGATTGACATTGTTGCAAGGAAAGGCGATATAGTTCACTTTGTTGAGGTCAAGACTCGCAAGCCTGATCCTATCGAGACTGGCGAAGAAGCCATTCGTCCCGAAAAGATTGCGCACATAATAAAAACCGCAAAATTCTATATAAATCGTTATAATATTGATTGTTCGTGCGTATTCGACGCTGCCGTTGTTGAGTTGACGGGAACCAGAGTCACGGGCTTCAAATACATTCAACGTGCTTTCACTGCATAGTGGCACGAAAGGAGAAAATATGTTCTATCAAAGTACCAGAAACAAGAATCTTCACTTAAGTTCTGCTGAGGCGATTTCGCAAGGAATTTCTTCCGACGGGGGACTATTTATCCCGTCTGAGATCCCGACACTTACTGAAGCAGATCTCATGGCTCTTCAGAGTATGAGCTATCCTGAAAAGGCTTCATTTGTCCTGTCAAAATATCTTACTGACTTCACTGAAACTGAGCTTAAATATTGCACAGAGGGTGCATACAACACCAAGAATTTTGACAATGAGAGTATAATGGAGCTTGCTCATCTGTTTGACGGCAGGTATATGCTTGAACTCTGGCATGGTCCTACTTGTGCATTCAAGGACATGGCACTTCAGATTCTGCCATATCTTCTGACTGTTTCTGTCAGGAAGCTTGGAATCGACAAGAAAGTTGTAATACTCGTTGCTACTTCTGGTGACACCGGAAAAGCGGCACTTGAGGGCTTCAAGGATGTTGAGGGAACCAGCATAATGGTCTTCTATCCTGCTCATGGAGTAAGTGCAATGCAGAAGCTTCAGATGACCACTCAGGAGGGAAGTAACGTTTCCGTCTGTGCTATTGACGGTAACTTCGACGACGCTCAGACAGGTGTTAAGAAGATATTTACCGACAGCGAGGTTCTGAAAAAGCTCAACGATGGCGGAATGATGTTCTCAAGTGCTAACTCCATAAACTGGGGCAGACTGGTTCCTCAGATCGTTTACTATGTATCTTCATATGTGGAGCTCGTCAAAGACAGCGAAATCAATATGGGAGACAAGCTTAATTTCTGCGTCCCGACCGGTAACTTCGGCAACATTCTGGCTGCGTACTACGCCAAGATGATGGGGATTCCTGTTGGCAAGCTCATCTGTGCCTCCAACTCAAATAACGTTCTCACTGACTTTATCAGAACCGGTGTTTATGACAGAAACAGAAAGTTCTACACTACTATTTCGCCGTCCATGGACATTCTTATTTCTTCAAATATTGAGAGACTTCTGTTCCTGCTTTCTGGTGGAGACGATGAGTATATCAGAAGCCTCTACAAGGATCTCTCGGAGACAGGAAGATTTGAAGTCAGTGACGAAATCAAGTCAAAGCTCAATGAGATATTCTACGCCGACTATTGCTCCGATGATGAGACTAAGGCTGAGATAAGGAGCGTATTTGATAAGTATTCCTACACCATGGACACTCATACAGCAGTTGCTTCCAAGGTGTATGAGAGCTATGTTCAGGCGACAGGCGATACCACCAAGACTGTTATCGCATCGACTGCAAGCCCATATAAGTTCTCTGCATCTGTTCTCGATGCACTCGGAAGTGAGACTGATGGAGCGAATGAATTTGAAATGGTAAAGCTACTTGAAAATAAATGCGGAGTTCCTGCTCCTGAGTCATTGGCTTCAATCAAGAATAAGACTGTTAGGTTCACGAATACTGTCGCTCCTGACAAGATGAGCGATGCGGTGCTCGGTTTCCTGTTCTAATATAAAAATCAGCATCAGACTGAATCAGTCTGATGCTGAATAACCTTAAAAGCTTCTCGGCTTAAAGGTTTTGCACTCTGTCTGAGCGGAGCAATTGGGATGTGAGCATCCGCAGGAGCATACGTCAATCTTTCCTGCAACACACTCCTTGGCTTCCCTGTTGAAGACGCATTCGGAAACGTCACATTTGATACCGTAGATTTTATCATTTTCCATCTGTATTATTCCTTTCGGACAGTATTAATCCATACAAAGACGGACTTTAAGTATTATTCCTCTTTGTTTGGATTATATTCTGCCTGAAACTAAATCTGAGCTTGCTTTTTAAGGATTGGTCACTTAAGATGTCTTTGTTTGTTATCGCAGATCTTCATCTTTCTTTATCGTCGGATAAGCCGATGGATATATTCAGCGGCTGGGATAACTATGTCGAAAGGCTCAGGAGGAATTGGCAGAATGTCGTCAAGCCGGAGGACACAGTTGTAATACCTGGTGATATTTCATGGGCAATGGATTTAGAGAGCTCACTTGATGATTTCAGGTTCATAAGCGAATTGAACGGTCAGAAGATAATTTTAAAGGGTAATCACGATTACTGGTGGTCTACAAAGACCAAGGCTGACAGGTTCCTGGCAGAAAACAGAATTACTAACATAAGCTTTCTTAACAATAACCACTACTGTTATGAAGATTTCGGAATATGCGGAACAAGAGGCTGGATAAACGATGGCAGCGAGCCGGCAGATGCAAAAGTTATAGCAAGAGAGGTAATAAGACTCGAATTGTCACTTCAGAGTGCTACTTCAGAGGGACTTACACCTGTAGTTTTCATGCATTATCCTCCTGTATACGCAGATGTAGAGAACAGAGATATACTTGATGTCCTGAAAAAGTATAACGTCAAGCTTTGCTTTTATGGTCATCTTCACGGAAAAACTCATAGATTCGCAGTAAATGGTGAGAAATACGGTATAAATTTCAGGCTGATATCAAGTGATTATTTACAATTTATGCCTCTTAATATAACAGAAATTGTGCATAATTGCAAAAAATAATTTTGCCGTTTTATTATGTAGTGCAAAGGAAGCCAATATGTGCTATAATAAAAAGACGTATGAAAAACGCAGGAGCCATCAAAAAATTGCGCTTGCAGTTTTACATATACAATAAAAAATCGGAGGTTCAGTATGTTAAAGACAAAGAATCAAGTTGAAACAAGCAAGTACGAATTGGAAATAGAGGTTTCGCCTGAGGCGTTTGAGGACGCACTTCAGAGGGCTTATCTAAAGAATAAATCGAAAATCACTGTTGCCGGTTTCCGTCCTGGTAAGGCTCCCAGAAAGGTAATTGAAAAGGAATATGGTGAGGCTTGCTTCTTCGAGGACGCTGCAAACGAGCTTTATGGTCCGGCAGTAGAAGAGGCTGTCAAGGAAGCAGAGCTTGAGCTTGTTGCAACTCCTGATGTTGAGATTACCGAGATTTCTAAGGAAATAGGCATCAAGATGAAAGCTACATGCATTGTCAAGCCCAGCATTGAGATCAAGGACTATCTTGGAATCAAGGCTACAAAGACACTTCATCCTGTAACTGAGCATGAGGTTGAGCATGAGATAGGTCATATGCTCGAAAAGAACGAGAGAACGATCAGCATCGATTCAAGACCTTGTGAAATGGGCGATGATGTCGTTATTGATTATGAAGGCTTCAAGGACGGCGTTCCTTTCGAGGGCGGCAAGGACGAAAACTTTACACTTTCTCTTGGAAGCGGACAGTTCATCCCTGGCTTTGAGGAACAGGTTGTCGGTCACAGCGTCGATGAAGAATTTGATATCAACGTCAAGTTCCCTGAGGAATATCATTCAGCAGAGCTCACCGGTGCAGATGCAGTCTTCAAGATCAAGCTTCATGAGATTCAGAAGAAAGAGCTTCCCGAGTTTGATGATGACTTTGCAAAGGATACTTCTGATTTTGATACTGCTGAGGAGCTCAGGGCAGATGTCAAGAAGCAGATTGAAGAGCACATGGAAGAACATGCTCAGGCTGAAGCTGAGGATGCCGTTATGGATGCTCTCATTGAGAAGATTGAGGGTGAAATCCCTGAGGTTATGTATGAGAACAAGATCAATGACATGATTGACCAGCTCTCTGCAAGACTCCAGCAGCAGGGCATTCCGCTTGACCTGTATCTCCAGTACACTGGAATGACCCAGGAATCCTTGAGAGAAACCTACAAGGAGCCGGCTGAGAAGCAGGTTAAGTTAAGGCTTGCTCTTGAGAAGATTGCAGAGCTTGAGAATATCGAAGTTTCCGATGAAGACGTTGAGAAAGAGTATGCTGACATCGCTTCATACTATGAAATGCCTGTTGACACCGTCAAGCAGTACATTCCCGTTGCTGATATCAAGGCTGATGCAAGCGTTGGCAAGGCTGCTGAACTCGTCAAGGATAATGCTGTTATCGAAACCGTAACAGCTGAGCCTGATGAGGACGATGAGCATATCCATAATCATCTTTCTCATTGATAAATTCTCGTTAAGAACAGTAAATCGTTATGAACCATTGAATAAGTAAGGAGGTTATATAATGGCTCTTGTACCAAACGTAATTGAACAGACAAGTCATGGCGAAAGATTCTACGATATCTTTTCACGCCTTTTGAACGATAGAATTATAGTGCTTTCCGACCAGGTTGATGACTCAACCGCCAGTATAGTAGTAGCACAGCTTTTGTTCCTCGAGGGACAGGATGCTGATAAGGATATCTATCTCTATATCAACAGCCCTGGAGGATCTATCACTGCAGGAATGGCTATTTATGACACTATGCAGTATGTCAAGTGCGACGTCTCCACCATCTGTGTCGGCATGGCTGCTTCCATGGGAGCAGTGCTCCTGGCAGGAGGAACAAAAGGTAAGAGAATCGCTCTTCCTAACAGCGAGATTCTTATCCATCAGCCTCTTATCGGTGGCGGCGGACTTTCTGGTCAGTGCACCGATATAAAGATTCAGTCGGATCATATGGTTAAGACTCGTGAGAAGCTCAACCGTATTCTCGCAGAGTGCACCGGCAAGCCGATTGAAGAGATAACCCGCGATACTGAAAGGGACAACTATATGACTCCTGAGGAAGCTTTGGAGTACGGTCTTATCGATAAGATAATGGTAAGACAGTAGAAGACGTAAGACTGCCGAACCGTTCGGCATTAAAGCTTAATGACACGAGCGGCTTGGCAGTATCATTTTAAGAAGGAGGAATCCTGGATGCCGGGATCCGAAGGTGGTATGAGAAGATGCAATTTTTGTGGAAAGCCGGAAAGCCAGGTAAAAAGCCTGTTTTCTGCCGGTGATGTACACATCTGTGATGATTGCATCCTATTCTGCTACGACATACTTGAAGAAAAAAAATTAGTCGACAGTAGTTTGCAGAAGTCTTCCAATATTACGCTTACAAAGCCGATTGAAATAAAGAAAGAGCTTGATAAGTACGTTATCGGTCAGGATGAGGCAAAGCTTGCTTTGTCTGTCGCTGTGTATAATCACTACAAGAGAGTGATTTCAACTGACAATGGCGATGATGTTGAAATCCAGAAGTCTAATGTACTGCTACTGGGACCTACTGGTGTTGGAAAGACCTTGCTGGCGCAGACCCTTGCCAAAACTCTCAATGTCCCGTTTGCAATTGCAGATGCGACGACTCTTACCGAGGCTGGATATGTCGGTGATGATGTTGAAAATATTCTTCTCAGGCTTCTTCAGGCATCTGACTTTGATGTTAAAGCTGCTGAGCACGGAATTATCTACATTGATGAGATTGACAAGATAGCAAGAAAATCTGAGAACAAGTCTATCACAAGAGACGTCAGCGGTGAGGGCGTACAGCAGGCACTCCTTAAGATTGTTGAGGGTACACTTTCAAATGTGCCTCCGCAGGGAGGAAGAAAGCATCCGACGCAGGAGTTTATCCAGGTTGACACTAAGAATATTCTGTTTATATGCGGCGGTGCATTCGATGGGCTTGAGACTATCATAAGAAGAAGAACCGATTCGTCCAAGATCGGATTCGGCGGAACGCTTAATCAAAGTGAGAAACTGGATACAAAGGATGTACTGAGAAAGGTAATTCCCCAGGATCTCGTTAAATTCGGAATGATTCCCGAGCTTGTCGGAAGACTCCCGGTTGTGACTGTGCTTTCTCCTCTTGATGAGGATGCACTCGTTTCAATTCTCTCCGAGCCTAAGAATTCCCTCGAAAAGCAGTACAAAAAGCTCTTCGATTATGATGATATAGAGCTTGAGATAACCGACGAGGCGAAAGTGGAGATTGCAAAGAAAGCTCTGGAACAGAAAACTGGTGCAAGAGGACTTCGTTCGATAGTCGAGGGAATTCTCATGAAGTCGATGTTTGAAGCTCCATCTGATCCAAGTATTAAGAGTATTGTGATCGGTCCCGAGTGTGTAACTGAGGGAAAGGATCCGGAAATAGTTAGAAAGTCTACGTCAGACAAAAAGAAGTAAATTATAAGGGCGCACTTTCACGGTTAACATGGAAATGCGCCACTTTTGGCTATGGTAGAAAGGGAATATGAGATGGGATCACCTTTAGCTGATAAAATCAGACCGAAAACTCTTGATGATGTAGTTGGTCAATCGCATCTACTCGGCAAGAACAAGCCATTAAGAAGAATCATCGACAGCGGACATATCCCCAACATGATATTCTACGGTCCATCTGGAATCGGAAAGACTACAGTAGCAAGAATTATAGCTGATAATGCAAATATGCGTATGTACAAGCTAAACGGCACATCTGCCTCAGTGCAGGATATCAAGGGCATAATCACTGATGCTGATTCACTTTTTGGCTATAACGGAATACTTCTCTACCTTGACGAGATTCAGTACCTCAATAAGAAGCAACAACAATCTCTTCTTGAGTACATTGAAAACGGAAAGATAACTCTTATATCTTCAACTACGGAAAATCCTTATTTTTCAGTTTACAACGCGATAATTAGTCGATCGACTGTATTTGAATTTCTTCCGGTGCCTCCAGATGAGATAGCTCCGGCAATCAAGAGAGCTTTTCAGATTTGTGCTGATGAAATGGGAAAGAAGCTTCGCCTTGAAAGCGGCGTTATTGAGCATATAGCTCATGGCTGCGGTGGTGATGTCAGAAAGTCTATCAATACAGTTGAGCTATGTGTGCTTTCAGCCGATACAAAAGACGACTGTATTGTAGTAACACTAGAAAACGCTAAGCTTCTTACCCAAAGAAGCAATATGCGATATGATCGCGACGGAGACGAACACTACAATATCCTGTCAGCTCTTCAGAAGTCAATTCGGGGCTCTGATGAAAATGCGGCATTGCACTATGCTGCAAGGCTTATGGAGGCGGGAGATATAATCTCGCTTTCAAGAAGACTACTTGTAATAGCATGTGAGGATGTGGGGCTTGCTTATCCGCAGGCTATCTCCATCGTAAAAGCTTGCGTTGACAGTGCAATGCAGTTGGGGCTCCCCGAAGCAAGGCTTCCGCTTGCTGAAGCAGTCATACTTCTGGCTACAGCTCCGAAATCAAACAGTGGAATCTGTGCTATTGATGAAGCTATAGCAGACATAAGAGCCGGTGATTCAGGAGACATTCCAAGCTATCTTCAGGATGGGCATTATGCCGGTTCAGCTGCGCTTGGCAAAGCTCAGGGCTATAAGTATCCTCATTCTTATCCGAACTCATGGGTAGAACAGCAGTACCTGCCGGATAATCTTAAGGATAGGAAGTATTATACCTACGGTGATAATAAAACCGAGCAAGCTGCTAAAGAGTACTGGGATAAGATAAAGGGCAAAAAATAAGAGCCTTACTCAAAAATTGTCTCTATGAGCCTGGATGAACTGTCAGGTGAATATTGCCAGCGATCAATTATTCCATCAGTTATGAAATATCGATTTTCAAAGCGTAGTGGTGTGTCAGATGCGTCAACTATAATGAGCTTGATTTTCATTTTTTCCGGATTTATGGACTTGATGTAAACGCTTGCAGTCTGCCCGACGCTGACACCGCTTTTCGGTTCAGCCAACCCAGCAAGGTTTGGTGCAAGCTCCACAAAAATCCCATAGCTTTCAACACTTCTGACAATTCCTCTGACGGTCTCGCCAGCTGAGAACATATCTGCGTTCTCTTCCCATGTTCCCAGGAGCTCTTTATGCGATATGTAGAACTTGTCGCCATCTGTGCCTTTGTAGACCACTTTTATACATTCGCCAATAGTGAATCTGTCTGCTGGCGAAGATATTCTTGAAACTGAAATCTCATCTATCGGTATCATTGACGGAATTCCACACCCTATATCTACAAAGCAACCGAATTGCTCAATATGAGTGACTCTGGCATCTATGACCTCGCCGCACGAAAGCTCAGACAGATACTCTTTTGTACATTTTTCCTGTGCCTTTCTTCTCGAGAGAAGTGCTGTGGTTTTGCCTTGATTCTCGGTGAATCCGATTATATTGAACATAACCGGTCTTCCGACCCTTGAAATTATTGCAATATCTTTTGTTTTTCCCTCACTGATGCCTACTGCGCACTCTTCTCTTGGCATGATTGCATTCATGCAAGGAAGATTGACTACTAAATCGTGAGTTGATGTACACATATCAGCTTTTGCCTCGAGGATGATTTCCTCATCCATTGCTTTTTTGAGACTATCAGTTGAACTCAGGTATTCTATATTTTCTGAGCTCTTTATCAGGTGCCCCTCCGGCGGAAATTTTGTCATTAGTGTGCCTTCCTTTCCCTATCGGTATACGACTGTTAAATAATATGTCAATCTGGATTTTTATAGACCTGAGAGCGAAAGTTCAATATTGCGAATATGAGAATACTGTGCTATAATACATTTGAGTTCAGGAGGAACGAGTATGGACATAAGAAAAGGCGACGTTCTTACGATGAAAAAGCCGCATCCATGTGGCTCTAATAAAATGCGTGTGCTCCGCTCCGGAATGGATTTTAAGCTTAAGTGCGAGGGCTGTGGACATGAATTCATGATACTCCGTTCTAAAGCTGAAAAGAACGTGAAAAGTATCAACACAGATGAAAGAGAGACACCCGATAAACAATAAAGGATGGATATGAATGCTTGAAAAATTAGCCGCATTGCTCGACAGATATAACGAAATCAATGAGCGTCTGATGCAACCGGAAATTGCCGGAAGCGGCGAACTATATAGGAACTTAATGAAAGAATATAATCAGCTCACGCCTATAATTGATATGTATAAGGCATATTTAAGAGCCGAGGAAGCCAAATCCGAAGCGGAGGAGCTTATAAAAAACGAATCCGACCCGGATTTCAAGCTGATGGCTGAAGAACAGCTAAGAGAAGCAAAAGAAGAGATTGCAAGAACTACAGAAGAGCTGAAGCTTCTTCTTCTGCCAAAAGACCCAAACGATTCGAGAAATGTTATTATAGAAATCCGCGCTGGTGCCGGTGGTGAGGAAGCTGCCCTTTTTGCAGGCTCGCTTTTCAGAATGTATACCATGTACTCTGACACAAAGAAGTGGAAGACTGAGGTTTTGGGAGCAAACAGAACTGAACTCGGAGGTTTCAAGGAGGTTTCATTCTCAGTTGAGGGTGTGGGAGCGTATTCCCGATTCAAGTATGAAAGCGGTGTTCACAGAGTCCAGAGGGTGCCTGAAACTGAATCTCAGGGTAGAATTCAGACCTCGACTGCGACTGTTGCTGTGCTTCCTGAAGCCGAGAATGTTGAGCTCAATATTGACGATAAGGATTTGAAGATAGACGTATTCAGAGCTTCCGGCGCAGGTGGTCAGCATATAAATAAGACAGAGTCTGCGGTGAGAATTACGCATTTGCCGACTGGCATGGTTGTTGAATGTCAGGATGAGCGAAGCCAGCAGAAAAATAAAGACAGGGCGATGAAAGTACTGTGCTCTAGGCTTCTTGAAATGAAGCAGGAAGAGCAGGATAAAGCCATTGCAGGCGAACGTCGTTCTCAGATAGGAACAGGAGACCGTTCTGAGAGAATAAGAACCTATAACTTTCCTGAGGGCAGAGTGAGCGACCACAGAATCGGATTGACCTTGTACAAGCTTGATTCAATACTTAATGGTGATCTGGACGAGTTGATTGACTCACTTGCGACAGCCGATCAGGCGGCGAAGCTTGCCAGTCAAGCAGGTGAAATATGATGGAAACACTTTTACTGGGTACCAGTGATAATGATATTTCAGAAGCGGCTGAGCTAATCAGACAGGGAGAGGTAGTCGCAATACCTACTGAAACGGTTTACGGTCTTGCGGCAAACGCTTTCGATGAAAACGCTGTCAGGAAGATATTTGCAGCCAAGAACCGCCCATGTGATAACCCACTTATAGTGCATATCTGCAATTTTGATATGGTTTATGATATCGCCGAAAGTGTCCCGGAGCTTGCTTACAAATGTGCAGAGTTATTCTGGGCTGGACCACTTACAATGATTATGCCTAAGAAAGATTCGATACCACTTGTTACAAGTGGGGGACTCGATACTGTTGGCATCAGATTCCCATCGAATCCTGTAGCGCAAAGGATAATAGAAAAATCTGGTCTTCCTCTTGCTGCTCCGTCCGCCAATCTTTCCGGAAGTCCGAGCCCTACCAATGCTCAGAGGGTATACGAAGACATGTCTGGCAGGATTTCCGCTATTGTAGATGGTGGGGAATCTGATGTCGGAGTTGAATCGACTGTCATTACGTTCGAGAATGACGGAATCAGAATTCTTCGTCCGGGAGGAATATCCAGAGAGGATCTTCTGAAAGTTTGTAATAACGTAATAATCGACGAGGGAGTTACCGCAAAGCTTTCAAGCGATACTGTTGTACGTTCGCCGGGAATGAAGTATAAGCATTACTCCCCGAAAGCAGATGTAATTCTTATTGACAGTGATATCGAGGGCTTCAGGAAGTATGTCAACGAGAATAAGACCGAAAACACATATTGTCTTCTTTTTGATGAAAATGAAGCAATTGAAAGCGTTCCATATCTCACATATGGGGATGACTCAATGGAACAAGCTCACAATCTGTTTGAACGGCTAAGGCAGTTTGATGAAATGGGTGCCGAACGTGTCTATGCAAGGTGCCCTGAGAAATCCGGAGTAGGGCTTGCTGTGTACAACAGAATTCTTCGTTCAGCAGGTTTTAATCTGATTAAGCTATAGTGATAGGAGACTAACCGATGGGACTATTTGAATCGGATAATATAAGAATAATAGGGCTCACCGGTCAGAGTGGTGCGGGAAAGTCTACCGTCAGCAGAATTTTTGCCGGTGAGGGTTTTCCGACAATAGATGCTGATGAGATTTCTCACAAAGTGTCCTTATGTAAAGACTTCGTGAGTGAAGTTAGTAAACTTTTTCCGGATTGCGTGTCATTGTGCGGTCTTGACAGACAAAAGCTTGCTGGGATAGTATTCTGTAATGGTGAGAAGCTTAAAGCTTATACTGATGTGATTTTTCCATACATACTAAGAGAGGTTTTCCGGCAGATTGAAGTTTACAGAAGAGCAGGGGAAAGTCTTGTACTCCTTGATGCTCCAACGCTTTTTGAGAGTGGGCTTGACGATATCTGTTCATCTATAGTGAGTGTTACAGCACCCTTGGAGCTCAAAATACAGAGAGTTTTAGAGCGTGACGGCATACCTGTTGAAATGGTAAAATCCAGGCTTGGTTCGCAGAAGTCAGATGAGTTGTTCACGAGCAAGTCTCAATACGTCATAGTAAATGATTCTGATATCGACAGTCTCAGAGAAAAAACTACTTACGTTATCAACGAATTAAGGCGGTTGTATGCTGATGACTGTGATTAAGAGAATAGCCGCATTTTTGCTTCTTATATTGTTTGTCGGATTCCTGGGAGCGTTCCTGTTCGGCTATATGCCATATTGGTTCGGGCAGGAAAGCTATAGAACTGATTACAGTGAATTGGTTGAAAAATACAGTGAGGAATTCGGAATAGACAAGGCGTTTGTATTTGCAGTCATAAAGACTGAGTCAAATTTTGATCCAGGTGCTGTTTCTGATGCCGGAGCTATTGGGCTTATGCAGATTATTGAAGACTCGTTCGATTGGGTAAGTTCAAAGCTTGACGAGGATGAACTTACCTATAGTGATATGTTTACTCCAGAATACAGTATCATGTATGGCTGCTATATGCTCGCTTTTCTGTATGACAGATATGGGAGCTATGAGCTTGCTGCCGCAGCATATCATTCAGGAATAGGTGAGGTTGACGGTTGGATAGAGGATGGAATTGTTTCTCTTGATAATCCTGATATAGCTGATTTTGAGGGAAGCAACACCCGGCATTACGTAAGAAAGATAATGAAAGCATATGATAAATATACAGAAATTTTAGCGAAAGGATGATTTTATCATGTCAGAAGTAAAAAACGAAAAAGAAAAATCTCAGGGTAAAGAACTTCAGGAGAAGCTCTTTTCTCAGAAGAAAAATGGGATGCTCAAGATAAGCGACCAGGAAAAGGAAGCAGTAGATTGCTTCTGTGAGGGCTACAAGAGCTTCCTTGATAGCTCCAAAACTGAGCGCGAAGCTACAGAAACCGCTGTCAAGCTTGCAGTAGAAAAAGGTTTCAAAGAGTATGACTCCAAGAAAGCGTATTCAGCAGGCGAGAAAGTCTATTGGAACAATCATGGTAAGAGCATAGTTCTCTGCGTATTCGGTACCGAACCCCTTGAGAATGGCGTCAAAATAGCTGCTGCTCACATCGACTCTCCGAGACTTGACCTCAAGCAGCACCCGGTTTATGAGTCAAATGAGCTTTGTCTGCTTAAGACTCACTATTATGGTGGTATAAGAAAATATCAGTGGCCAACAATCCCGCTTGCTCTTCACGGCGTTATTTATAAGGCAAATGGCGAGAAAGTAAACGTAACAATCGGTGAAGACGAAAGCGATCCCATCTTCATAATTACCGACCTTCTTCCACATCTTGCTCAGGAGCAGTCCAAGAGGACTCTCGGCGACGGCATCAGAGGCGAGGAACTGAATGTCCTCATCGGCTCACGCCCGTTTAATGACGATGAAGTTTCTGAAAAAGTAAAGCTCAATGTTCTTTCAATACTCTTTGAGAAGTACGGAATAGTCGAGGACGACTTTATCTCAGCTGAGCTTGAGGTTGTACCTACGTTCAAGGCAAGAGACGTTGGACTCGACAGAGGTCTTATTGCCGCATATGGACAGGATGACAGATCCTGTGCATACACTGCTTTGGAAGCAATCCTGGATTGCGAGAATCCGGAAACCACATGCGTCACCGTTCTCACCGATAAAGAGGAAATCGGAAGCATGGGCAACACTGGACTTCAGAGCCATTATCTTGAAGACTTCATCTTCCATATTGCGAAGAATGCAGGAACTGATGCTCCTACTGTTTTGGCTCATTCATCCTGCCTCTCTGCTGATGTATCTGCGGCATTTGATCCTACTTTCCCGGAGGTTAATGATTCAAGAAATGCTTCCTACTGCAACTATGGCGTTGCTATGTGCAAGTTCACTGGCTCACGTGGCAAGAGCGGCTGTAACGATGCTCATGCAGAATTCGTTTCTCACGTCAGAAGCATCTTTGATTCAAACGATGTTATCTGGCAGACTTGTGAACTCGGTCGAGTAGACCTTGGTGGTGGCGGAACAGTTGCGGCGTATGTCGCAAATCTTGGCGTTGATGTTGTCGATGTCGGTGTTCCGGTGCTTTCGATGCATTCTCCCTATGAGGTCACCGCGAAGCTTGATGTTTACATGGCTTACAAGGGATTTGCAGTCTTCTTCAAGAACTGATTATTTGCATTCTGTAAAGGCTTCACATGATTGTGAAGCCTTTTTATTTTTATACCGCTTGTACCCTGTTCGACAAAATCTGTTGTCACATAGAGATAAAATGAAGCTGGTGACAGACATGAGTATTTATCTTGACACTCTCGTAATCGTGAACGCATACATAACGTGGCTCACTTTGAGCCTTACTTCAAAGCTTTCGCATCAGTACTCTTCTCATGCAAGAATAGCTGTAGGTGCTTTTGTAGGCGGTTTTTTGGCACTCTTAATTGTGGTTCCTGCAAGTATAGGAGTTATATTTCTGAAGATACTTTCATTTGTGCTGATAGTAGCCGTGGCATTTCTGAGAAAAGGCATGAGCAAGCTCAGGTTCCTTATTCTCTGTGCCGTATTTCTTGGAATAAACATAGTCTTTGGAGGAGCAGTGTATCTTCTTCAGTCGCTGACAGGAACGGACATCATTTACATAAACAATGCTTCATTTTATTTTGATATATCTCTTGGAACGCTTATATTCTTCACGGCTGTTATTTACGTTCTGACAGTGATAATATCCGGTTTCCTTGAAAGAAAAGCCGACCGGAATCACGCTTATCGTGTGATGTTTGATTATGGCGGAACTCGTTATAGCTTTGATGGTGTTGCAGATACCGGGAATACTGTGACTGATCTGTTCAGCGGTAAGCCAGTCATAATTTGTACTGGTTTAAAAGATAAACCGGATATGGAACGCTTCTGTGCCGTACCATATTCAACAATTGATGGGGAGGGGCTCTTATACGCTTTTTCGCCTGATGAGCTCTATATAGAGGATGAAACCGGAAGAAGAAAAAACGTTAATGCGCTTTTGGCATTTACAGATAGCGGAGAACGAAGAGCTGTATTCAACCCCGCAATACTACGTGAATGAAAGGATCTGCAATATGGATACTCCGAAATTTTTAAGAGGAATCAGGATAAAGATTCTGAAGCTTTTAGGACTTGCATCGCCAATTGACTATATCAATGGCTCAGATACTCTTCCTCCTCCATTGAAAGGCGATGAAGAGAGACGGGTATTTGAAATGCTCACAACTAATCCGAAAAAGGCACGTGAGATCCTGATCACCCATAATCTGCGTCTGGTTGTGTACATATCCAAAAAATTTGAGTCAACCGGTATAGGAATTGAGGATTTGATTTCCATAGGTACAATCGGTCTTATCAAGGCTGTAAACACTTTCAATCCGGAGAAGAATATCAAGCTCGCAACCTACGCTTCAAGGTGTATTGAGAATGAAATACTGATGTATCTGCGGAAGACCAATCAGCAGAAGAACGAGGTTTCAATAGATGAACCACTCAATATTGATTGGGACGGCAATGAACTTTTATTGTCAGATGTTATCGGAACAGAGCCGGATGAAGTCTATCAAAAGATTGAGGGTGAAACCGAAGTTCAGCTTCTCATTAAGGCAGTAGATTCCCTCAGCGGCAGAGAAAAGCTGATTATGCAGATGCGATTTGGCTTGAATGGCGGCAGAGAAATGACTCAAAAGGAGGTTGCAGATATTGTTGGTATATCTCAGTCGTATATTTCGAGGCTTGAAAAAAGAATTCTAAAGGAGCTAAAGAAAGAATTGGAAGCCATATGCTGAATGTAATTTCCAGATAATGCTGAAATGTTTACCTGAATAGCAAACATGCACTCCGGCAATAATGATATAAGATTTCCCAAAAGGAAGCATCAATCATTATTCGGAGTGTATACTTATGATGCAATACAGTAAGGTTGAGATAAGTGGTGTCAACACGCGAGATTTGAAAGTCTTAAGTGAAGACAAGAAAATGGAGCTTTTAGTAAAAGTAAAACAGGGTGACAAAAAGGCGAGGGACGAACTGATTCAGGGCAACCTTCGCCTTGTATTGAGCGTTATCCAGAAGTTCATGTCGAGAGGAACTCCACCTGATGATTTGTTTCAGGTTGGTGTTGTAGGTCTTATAAAGGCTATAGATAATTTCAATATCGACCTGGATGTGAGATTTTCGACGTATGCTGTTCCTATGATTTCAGGCGAGCTGAGAAGATATCTTCGTGATGATAATGCAATAAGGGTATCCCGTTCAACAAGAGATTTAGCCTACAAAGCTATGCAGGCAAAAGAGAGGCTGACAGCTTCGAGTGATACCGAGCCGACACCAAGAGATATCTCAAAAGAATTAGGGGTTAAAGAGTCGGAAGTTGTATTTGCCCTTGAATCAATCAGTGATCCTGTTTCTATATACGAACCGGTATATTCAAGCACAGGCGATACACTTTACGTTTTGGATCAGCTTGGAGACAGTTCAAGCGATGAGGGATGGATTGATGAGCTGTTGTTGAGGGATGCTATCAAAATGCTTTCTGACAGGGAAAAGAATATTCTGTATCTCAGGTTTTATCAGGGTAAAACTCAGGTAGAAGTTGCAAATGAAATCGGGATCTCTCAGGCACAGGTATCAAGAGTAGAGAAAAGTGCATTATCGAGGATAAAATCTAATGTTTAGCACTTGACAAATTTAATTTCCCGTGTTAAGATAGTTTAGCTACCACAAAGAGATGAAACGAGGAAATTATAATGCAGATTTATGAAGAACTCAAGGCAAGAGGATTGATAGCTCAGGTTACCGATGAGGAAGAAATTAGAGAGCTTATCAACAATGGTAAGGCAACTTTCTATATCGGTTTTGACCCGACAGCAGATTCCTTGCATGTAGGACACTTCATGGCACTTTGCCTTATGAAAAGGCTTCAGATGGCTGGAAATCGTCCGGTTGTACTTATCGGTGGAGGAACCGGATATATCGGCGATCCGTCCGGAAGAACAGATATGCGTTCGATGATGACAGCTGAAACAATCCAGCACAATTGTGACTGCTTCAAAAAGCAGATGGAGAGGTTTATCGAGTTCGGCGATGACAAGGCTATCATGGTCAACAACGCTGACTGGCTTCTTAATCTTAACTATATTGAGCTCTTAAGAGAAGTTGGCTCATGTTTCTCAGTAAATAACATGCTTAGAGCTGAGTGCTATAAGCAGAGAATGGAAAAGGGACTTTCATTCCTTGAATTCAACTATATGATCATGCAGTCATATGACTTCTACTATCTTTATCAGCATTACGGCTGCAACATGCAGTTCGGTGGCGACGATCAGTGGTCGAATATGCTTGGCGGAACAGAGCTTATAAGAAAGAAACTTGGCAAAGATGCTTACGCAATGACAATAACTCTTCTTCTGAACTCAGAGGGTAAGAAGATGGGCAAGACCCAGAGCGGTGCAGTATGGCTCGACCCTAACAAGACTTCTCCCTATGACTTCTTCCAGTACTGGAGAAATGTCGGCGATGCCGATGTTATGAAGTGCATAAGGATGCTTACGTTCCTGCCTCTTGAGCAAATCGACGTAATGGATTCGTGGGAGGGAAGCGAGCTTAACAAAGCAAAAGAGATTCTCGCATATGAGCTCACAAAGCTTGTTCACGGTGAGGAAGAAGCCGACAAGGCTCTTGCCGCGGCGAGAGCGGTGTTTGGTGGCTCTGGCTCCAATGAGAACATGCCCACTTTTGAGTTTGAAACTGATTTTATTGGTATTCTCGATGCCATGGTGGCGACAAAGCTTGCGCCGAGTAAAGGAGAGGCAAGAAGGCTCATCCAGCAAGGCGGAGTTACTCTCAATGACGAGAAGGTCACTGATGTTTCACTTGACGTTGACCTTTTTTCTGAAGTAATTCTCAAGAGAGGCAAAAAGCAGGTTGTAAGGCTTGTTAAGAAATAATCAGGCACAATAATAGCCGTCTCCGTAAATCGGAGGCGGCTTTTTAGTGTAGTGTCATTCACAGCGTTCCCAGAACGACTTTATTTCTGCTTCATAGCCGGTCTTATTCATGAAGTAGTTCATGCAGTGTCCTGCACCATTGACAGCATATAGTTTTTTCAGAGCGGAGCAGGAGTTGTAGTTCTCGTAAGCCATTTCGATTGGAACTATATCATCCTCAGTTCCATGTATCAGAAGAACCGGAATATTACAGCTCTCAAGAGCTTCCGATACGGTGTAAGACGTGTCTGTATGAAGCTTTTTGTCTGCTGTTGTATTGAATATTGTTTCAACTCTGCTATATGGAATTCGTGAGTTCTTCTCAAATACGTGTTGCCAGATTTCTCTTGCAGAGGAAAAGGCACTGTCGGCGATAACTCCCTTGACATTTTGAGGAGGATTTGAACCTGCCGCCATCAGAACGGTAGCGGCTCCCATAGATAAACCGTAGAGATACACTGGAAGCTCGCTTCCACATTTCTCGTTTACCCAGGAAATCCAATTAAGGCAGTCATATCTTTCAAGCAGTCCGAAACCTGTATATTCGCCCTCGCTGTTCCCATGGGCTCTCTGCTCCACAAAGAGAATATTGCAGTTATTGTCGTGAAGAAAATCAGACTCAATTCCGAAGTCAAGGTCCCAGGTTACGTGCCAGCCATGAAATGCAATTACAGTTCTTTTGCGTTCTCACACTGCCACCAATGTCCGCAAAGTCTTAAATCATCACGACTTGTTATACTTACCTCTTCAAGATTTTGCGACCTGAGCTTTTCAGCAGCAATCTTTTTTTCTTCTTCAAACTTATCAAATACCGACTGTTCGATGTTCTCGTCGGCTTTTCGCTTGGTGATATTGCTCGGCTTTGGCTTTGCACGCTTCAAAGCAGTATCTGTAACTGCCTGAAGCATCACATAAGCAGATGCAGTGACCAAAGTGCAAGCGGCAGCGACCGATGCTCCAATTATTATCTTTTTCGTACTCTTTTTCAAGGTATCATCTCTACTTGTAAATACGTCTGTTTTGTTTTCGCATACCTTATTATAGCACTGCATATGCAAAAAAGCATTAGACAAACCCTGAAGCTTGTCTAATGCTGTATGCACATTGAATGAAAAGTGGGGGGAATTTGTCAGTTAAAAATTCCCTCGCGCCTTTTGATCTGACGGATGTCTTCGCCAATGAATCTGAGCGTATGGTAGTTGCCTATGAGCCGTGAAATAATTCTGTCGTCGTATCTTTCGGACAACTCATTGATGGACAGGTTCGACGATACAATAGTTGGCTTGCCCATATTGCATCTTGAATTTATGAGATTATAAATGGTAGCAGAATTGAACGAAGACTTGAACTCACAGCCGAGGTCGTCTAAGATTAACAGTTCAGCATTCAGAAGAAGCTCCAGCGTGTCGCCATCAGCACGTCCGAAATGCTCATTCTCAATGTACCTGAGATAATTCTGGATGGAGTCAAAAGCCACATTCACACCCTTGTTTATGAGAGCATTTGCAATGCATGATGACAGAAAGGTTTTTCCGAGCCCAGTTTTTCCAAGCATAAACAGACTTTGAGAATGTTCTGAAAAGCTGTTTGCATAATCAACGCAGAAGTCAAAAATCTCAGCCATTTTGCTTCTTGAGTTATAAGTAGCCCCGTTATACTGGTATTTTTCAGGGTAGAAACTTAAATGAAATTCCGAGAAGCTGTGCAGCTTGATTTTGCATTGCTCGTTTAGCTTTGATATTGTGAACGAAGTCATAAGTTCCTCGGCGCACTTGCATCTGTTTCCCAGGTGAATGCCTGTGTCTCCACAGACGGGGCAGGTGTAGTTTACAGTAAGATAGTTTTCAGGATATCCAAAAGCAATAAGAGAGTTTTTCAGCTTCTCCTGATTTTCAAGGTTTTCATTCTTGATTTTCTGAACTGCTTCAGAAACATTCACGAGTGGCTTTCCATCCTGATCCTTTGAAAAGACTACCTTTGCAAGCCTCGATGAAGTTTTGGAGATATCCAGAAAAATATCGTATATTTCGGGATGATGCTCTTTGATGTTTCTGACATGAGCGTCATATGTGGTCAAAGCATCCTGCCGCCTGGCTTCGAGAACAGAATATGCGGCGTTTACTGCTTCTTGAGAATATTTCATGATCTTTCCTCCAACTATTTATCCAAGTGAGACTGTGAAAGTGTAAAGCTGTCAAATTCATTCAGGTCAAACGAGCAGTCACTTGAATTTCTCTCGTTTTTACTAAACGTTGATTTTGTTCTGTTGGCTTCATCAGCCTCAAGTGCCTCAAGCGTGAATATTCTTTTCTCAGCCCACGTTTGCAAAATCTTATTTATGTATGGGAAAGAGAGTTTGTTGGTCTGGTTTACACATCTTTCGCGTGCTTCTCCAATCATTTCAACGCTGAATCCCATATCCTGCCAGGATGAAATATATTGCGACTGTTTGGCGGTGGGCTTGGTTTCAAGAAACAGAACGCGTCTTACCTCATTTTCAAAAGTATGGTACTCAGTCTTGCGCTTGATTTCCGCGTCAATAGCAAAGAAATCCGTAATTCCGTTCTGGAAAAGTTCTGATGCAAAGTTCTCAATAGCTTTTGCAGAAACTTTCCCACAATCACGGCAGTATTCCAACATCAGTATGACGGACTGGGTATCAAACCCGTAGTAGTCTCGAAGATTGATCAAAAACTCCTGCTCCGTGTGCTTCAGAAGCCGTCCGACGGTTTTCTCAGCTTCAGAGAAAAGCTCTCTTATCGATTCATCTGTGTCAATCATATCGGAAATTGTTTTTGGAGTGTAGGTGAGACGGACTTTAGCGTTTGAGGCAGAAACAGGGGAGGCGTCAGCGAATTTTGCTTCTACTGTCGGACTTGGAGTCACACTCTCGGATTCTATAACGCCCATCTCGTTCCAGAAGATTACTGCATCATCAAAGGAAGCCTCTTTGATGCCCAGCTTTTTGCAGACTTCCGCCTTATCAAACTCATCTGACTCATCACACATAAGATACAGTAGTAGCTTCAGAGAAGCTTCATCTGAGAGCTTTATGTAGTCGTCGACAAGTGCGCACGGCACAGAAAAGAACCTTTTCCATTTAGAATTGTTTAGCTTCAGAGATACCTTTTCTGCCATTTTTACACCTCATTCGACATTGGATTTGATACTGACATTATAACACGGTTTTTGGTCGAAATCAACCATGCTTCTATCATAATTTCTCTCGTGCTATTTCTTTATTTTTTATAGTCAGAAATATATGAGTGGTAACATTGCAATTTACTTTACGCTTGAGGTATGTTAAAATGAACATAAGTCAGTTGAAAGGACAAGTCTATATTATGAAATTTTACAATCGATTTGTGGCTTTGCTCACGGCGTTGGTTCTTACCGTAACTATGTTTGCCGGATGCGCTAATACAGCGAGCAGTGATGAAGTCACGGAGCCGTCGATAGCTACTTCTGATTCAGAAGTTATATCAGAGGTCACTGAGGCGACCACAACCGAAGAAGTTACAACTACAGAATTGACAACAGCCGAAGTCACGACAACGACTGAAGCAACAACTTCTCCTGCAACTACAATTACAACGGCAACTGTAGCGACTACTGAAGAGACGACGGCGGCATACACGGTTGAGGATATGAGTGCCGTGATGTATGCCAAAGCTTCTGTAAATGTACGCTCTGGTCCTTCAACCGACTATGACAGAATTGGTCACCTCGATGAGGGTGAGGAGGTAACAGTTACCGGTCTGGCATCGACTGGTTGGTACCGCATCAGCTTTGAGGGAGGAGAGGGGTTTGTCAGTAACAATTATCTTGTAACCGAAAAACCTGTTACCACCACTGCTGCTACAACTACCACAGCTACTACAGCGACCACTACCTCAGTAACAACTGCCGCAACTACAGCTGCCACCACCGCTGCGACAGCAGCGTCCACTTCAAGTGATGACATTCGTGATGAAGAGCTCTACACTCCCAATCTGTCCGGCGCAACACTTTCAGGTACCGTCACTATTTCTGCCAGCAAGGAATATCAGACAATTATCGGATTCGGCGGGATGAATTACCCTACATGGGGAGTTGAGCTTAATGCTAGTGAACGTGAAACTGTATTTGGAAATGATGAAGATGAGCTTGGATTTACTATACTGAGAATACATATTGACGGCAACAAAAACAACTGGTCAAAAGAAGTTGCCACAGCGAAATATGCTTACGATAGTGGAGCTCTTGTAGTAGCGTCTGTCTGGACTGCTCCTGAGAGCATGATGGAGACATTTACAAATTCTTCCGGAGAGGAAGCAATTAGGGTCAAGTATTCTTCTTATGCCGACTTTGCAGAGTATCTTAATGATTTTGTGGAGTATATGTCTGGCAAAGGTGTTGAGATATATGCGTTGTCATTTTCCAATGAGCCGGATTGGGCTGAGGGCTGGCTCGCATGGACAACTGATGAAATAATAGACTTTATAGTCAACTACTCAGATGTGATTGATTGCAAACTGATGACTCCGGAAACATATCAGTACAACAAAAGCATGTACAACGCCATTCTCAATAATTCTGCTGCTCTCAGCAGAATAGACATCGTTGCAACGCATCTTTATGGAACGGCATTATCAAACTACAAGTATTCGCTTTTCGAGAGCAAAGGAACAGGAAAAGAGCTCTGGATGACCGAAATCATTGAACCATCCGGAACTGGCGGAAATCAGTATGACGCTAATGATTGGGAATATGCTATAGGTGTTGCTGAAAGTGTGCACAATTCGCTGGTCAAGGGCAATTTCCAGGCATACCTTTGGTGGTATATAAAGAGGTTTTATGGACCTTTGGGCGAAGATGGTGAGATTACAAAGCGCGGTTATTGCATGGCTCAATACTCGAAGTTTGTGCGTCCAGGATATGTCAGAGTTTCTGCTACTGAGACGCCTGCCACAGGTGTAAGCGTGTCAGCTTATAAAGATGATGGAAAGCTGGTTATCGTTGTTATAAACGATTCAAATAAGAAGTATGCGCAGACATTTGACATTAATGGTCTTGGCTTTGATATAGGCTACATTGAGGCGTATACTACAGACGAAAATGTAAGCCTTGAAAGAACCGGAAACATTGCGTATGATGGCGATAGCTTTTCATACGTACTCGGAACCTACAGTGTGACAACGTTCGTAATATCAGAATACTGAATTATAGGAGACATGCTTTATGACTCATGTTCTTAAACGGACATTATGCTTGATACTTGCCTTTTTGATGCTGCTTTCGATGGGTTCCTGTACAAGTACAGAGAAAGCAAAGACTGTAGAGATAGTGGCAAGTACAGAATATCAGACTATCATAGGCTTTGGCGGCATGAATTTTCCATCCTGGAATGCCGCCGGAGACCTTACCGAATCAGAACGGGAAACCGTTTTCGGAAATGATGAAGACGACTTGGGATTCACAATCCTGCGAATTCACATTGACCCTGTCCGCGATAACTGGTCGCAGGAGATTGAAACTGCAAAAGCAGCATATGATAGCGGAGCACTGGTTATTGCTTCTGTCTGGAGTGCGCCGGACAGTATGCTTGAAAGCTTTGAGAAATCAGGCGATTCAGATGCAGTGAGAGTAAAATATTCGTCATACGCCGAATATGCGGAGTATATCAACGATTTCGTTGAGTATATGTCAGAACAGGGAATCGAAATATATGCAGTCTCATTCCAGAATGAACCCGATTATGCCTACGACTGGGTGTGGTGGACGACAGATGAGATCATTGATTTTATTGTGAACTATTCTGACGCAATCGATTGTAAGTTGATGACACCTGAGTCGTTCCAGTACAATAAAGAAATGTACTATGCGATTTTAAAAGATTCCGAAGCTTTGAGCAGAATTGATATCTTTGCAACACATCTGTATGGAACTTCGCTTTCTGATTACAGTTTTTCGCTGTTTGAACTCAAGAGTACCGGTCAGGAGCTCTGGATGACAGAACTAATAGAGCCGTCTGGAAGTAATGGCGACCAGTATGACGCAAATGACTGGGAATATGCTATAGGTGTTGCAGAGAGCATACATAATGCTCATGCAAAGGGTGATTTCCAGACGTATCTCTGGTGGTACATAAAGAGATATTATGGACCACTTGGAGAGGACGGCGAGATTACCAAGCGTGGCTACTGCATGGCTCAGTATTCCAAGTTCGTCCGCCCTGGTTATGTGAGAGTTGAGGCAACTGAGGAGCCTGCCGAGGGTGTGAGCGTATCGGCATATAAGGATGACGGAAAGCTGGTTATAGTTGTCATCAATAATTCAGGTGAAAAATACAAGCAGAAATTCAATATCAGTGATCTGGACTTTGATATAGGTTCTATCGAAGCATATACAACGGATGAAGAAGTAAGCCTTGAGAAAACAGAGAACATATCTTACAGCGGTAACAGCTTTAGATATATTCTTGGAGCTTACAGTGTCACAACATTCGTTATTTCTGAATAAAAATGGAGGATGACTATGGGACAAATTCTAAAAAAATCACTCTGCTTGGTTTTAGCAGTTCTGATGCTTATGCCACTTGTTTCCTGCGGAAGCAGCACGGCGGAGGAAGAAGTCACAAAGATACGTGATGATGAACTTTTCACCCCTGATTACACTGACACGGTTGAATCAGGAATCATTGAGGTTACAGCGAGTACCGAATATCAGACGATCATAGGCTTTGGTGGCACTAACTTTCCTGCCTGGGTCGGTGACCTGACTGAGGAAGAACGGCAGACTGCATTCGGCAACGGTGATGATGAGCTTGGATTTACAATTCTCAGACTTCACATAGACCCTGACAGCGAAAAGTGGGCAGATGACCTCGACACTGCCAAGGCTGCTCAGGATGCAGGAGCTATCATAATGGCTTCTCCATGGACTGCTCCGGACGATATGATGGAAAGCTACGAAAAGGCTGGCGAGGATAATCCGATCAGAATCAAGCATGATAAGTATGCTGAATATGCCGAGCATCTTAATGATTACGTCACTTTTATGAAAGAAAACGGCATTGATATCTATGCTATCTCATTCCAGAATGAGCCCGATTTGTCCAACTCCGGCTGGGTTTCCTGGACTACTGAAGAGATTATGGACTTTATTCTCAACTACTCAGATGTAATAGATTGCATGCTGATGACTCCAGAATCATTCAATTATGACAAAGAGTACTATGATGAAATTCTCAACAATGAAGAAGCTCTTGAGAAGATAGACATCTTTGCAACTCACTTGTATGGCACAAAGGTATCTGATTTCAGTTACTCTTTGTTTGAGGAGCTTGGCGAGGGCAAGGAGCTCTGGGTTACTGAAATGATATATCCTAACTCTACTTCTGTTGCAGACAAGTGGCCTGAGGCTTTGGAAACTGCTGAACATATTTCCGATGCACTGACGGAGGGCAATTTCCAGGCGTATGTCTGGTGGTATATCCGCAGATTCTACGGCCCTATTGATGAAGAGGGGGACGTAACCAAGCGTGGCTATTGCATGGCACAGTTCTCTAAATATGTCCGACCAGGTTACGTAAGAATTGATGCTACCGAGGAGCCAGCAGATGGTGTGAGCGTATCTGCATTCAAGACCGACGATCAGATAGTCATAGTTGTAATCAATAATTCCGAGAACGACTATGAACAGCAGTTCAGCTTGAGCGATTTAGGGTTTGATATAGGATATGTTGAGGCATATACGACAAGTAAAACTCAAAGTCTGGCAAGGATAGGCAATATCAGTTACAGTGAAAATACTTTTGGGTATGTTCTTGACTCCTACAGCATCACAACTTTTGTAATATCGGAGAGCTAAAATTTTCTTGAATAATGATTGACCTTCCGCTCGAAATGTGCTATTATATAAGCACAATTACGAGTAGGGAGGTCTTTTTTCTATGTCGATTTTAGTTTCAGGAGGAGCCGGATACATAGGTTCACATACAGTTTTAACCTTGCTTGAGAAAGGCTATGATGTTGTTGTATTCGACAATCTTGTAAATTCAAGTGAGGAATCCTTGAAAAGGGTTGAAAAGATAACTGGTAAGTCGGTAAAATTCTATAAAGCTGATATGCTTGATCGTGCAGCGATGGATAAAATCCTGGATGAGAATCCTGATATTACGGCTCTTATTCACTTTGCAGGTCTTAAGGCGGTAGGAGAGTCTGTCGCAAAGCCACTTGAGTACTATAAGAATAACATTGGTGGAACCCTTACGCTTCTTGAGTCGATGAAAGCTCACGGAGTCAAGAATATAATTTTCAGTTCATCTGCAACTGTTTATGGTGCACCCGAAAGAGTTCCGATAACTGAGGATTGCCCTAAAGGTACATGCACGAATCCCTATGGCTGGACAAAGAGTATGATTGAGCAGATCTTGACCGATATTCATACTGCCGATAACGAGTGGAATGTGGTTTTACTCAGATACTTCAACCCAATTGGTGCGCATCCGTCGGGACTCATAGGTGAAGACCCGCAGGGAATTCCGAACAATCTTGTCCCATATATCGCGCAGGTAGCTGTCGGGAGAAGAGATCACCTCAACGTCTGGGGAAATGATTATAAAACCCATGATGGCACCGGTGTCCGTGATTATATTCACGTTTGCGATCTGGCGGACGGTCATGTAAGAGCTCTTGAGAAGATAGATGAGTCTAAAGACGGCGGAGTCTACATATATAATTTAGGCACTGGAATAGGCTATTCCGTTCTAGATGTCGTTAAGGCATACGAGAAAGCCTGCGGCAAGGAAATTCCCTACGTAATCGGTCCGAGACGTGCCGGAGACCTCGATGAGAATTACTCAGACCCGACTCTTGCAGAAAAGGAGCTTCACTGGAAAGCTGTCTATGGCATTGATGATATGTGCCGTGACTCCTGGAACTGGCAAAAGAATAATCCATACGGATATAATGCTGGTTAACGGAGAACAACAATATTTCCCTGGCTTTTACTCATTTTATGGCGAATAAGTTCATAAAATAGCTACATTTGGTGTGCAATATTTTTGCGATTTTTGCATAACGCCGATTTTGGAGCTTTTTGAAAGAAAAAGATTGTATAAATTGGCAATAGTAAATCTCGCAAGAATAATGTATAATATAACTACTAAGCGGTTTGCTTAACAAAAAGGAGGTTTTTCTTTATGAAAAAAATTGTTGCACTTCTTCTCTCCCTCGTCATGGTTCTTTCTATGATGACTGTCGCTGCATTCGCAGAGGACACTGACACCGAAACTGAGACTGACGATGAGACCCTCAACGTAGAGGATACCGATGCTGAGGAGACTGAGACCACCGATTCCAACCCGACCACAGGTATTGCACTTTGCGTACTTCCTATGGTAGTTGCTGCTGCCGGTGTTGTAGCTTCCAAGAAACACTAATCTTTATCCGAGAAGTATGTAACGAAAACGCCCCGATTGTCGGGGCGTTTTCTTGTCTGTAAGCAAACTCCCTTGAAAATTTTTCTCAGGCATATATACTGTAATTTGAGCATAACGTCTTGTTTTTTACAAGGGATTGTGGTATAATAACTAAGTGCAGTCTGAGCATTGCACATGCTGAATTTGAATCACACAATATGATATACAAGGAGAATTTATAATGGACGTTATCCAATTGACAAGAGAACTCGGAAAGGCTATCCAAGCTGATGAGAGGTATTCAAACTATGTAAGAGCCCGTGTTGCTAACGACAACGATACTGAGCTCCAGAGTCTGATAGATCAGTTCAATAAAGGCAGAACTCTTCTCAATAACGAGGTTTCAAAAGCAAGCAGGGATGAGGAAAAGATTGAATCTCTGAAAAACAGTGTAGGTGAGCTTTACTCAACAATTATGAAAAACGAGCATATGACTGCCTATAACGATGCAAAGAGTGAGATGGACGATCTTCTCAGACAGATTACAACAATAATCAGTATGTCTGCAAATGGTGAAGACCCGGAAACCTGTGATATGAACTACAGCTGCACAGGAAACTGTGCTTCATGTGGTGGATGCCACTAAAATAGTTAAATAATTCAGAATAAAGCATAAGAAAGGATGAATAAAGTATGCCGCTTTTACTCAAGGACGTTGATATAAATTCTCTGTCGAAGGGAATGAGACAATATGTTGAGATAAAGCTTGAGCATATGGACAGCATCCTTTTCTTCAGGCTGGGAGATTTTTATGAAATGTTCTTTGATGATGCATTGGTAGCATCAAAAGAACTTGAGCTTGCCTTGACCTCTAAAGACTGCGGTCTTCCGGAAAGAGCTCCGATGTGCGGAGTTCCTCATCATGCGTGTGATTCTTATATCAAGAAGCTGATTGATAAGGGCTATAATGTTTGCATCTGTGAGCAGCTTGAGGATCCTGCAACCGCTAAGGGCATAGTCAAGCGCGATGTTATAAGAATTGTCACTCCCGGAACTCTTACTGATAGCAGTATGCTTGATGAGGGGAATAATAACTGGCTTGCTTCAATTTATCTGGAAGCTGGGACTGTTGCTATTTGCTTTGCTGACATGTCAACAGGTGAAGCTCATATCTATAAATCATCTGAGGGCGATTTGCAGGCGTTCCTGATCAATAAGTTATCAAGGTACTCGCCTGTTGAAATCCTTTGCCAGAAAAAGTTTCCTATGGATAGCGATGTTGCAAGGTTTATATCTGACAAGCTGAAAGCAGGAATCAGAACTCTTGAAGAGGAATCGTTTGATTTCTCAAAAAATTGTCAGCTGATTCTGGATCAATTCTCAAATGACTCGTTCAGCCAGCTTGAGCTTTCTGAAAAAGACGCTGAAGCCAAGGCTGTTTCAGCACTGTTTTGCTATATTGCTGACACCCAGAGGGGACGTGTCCCGAGATTCTCGTCAATCGAAAGGCATTCGGACGATCAGATTATGGCTCTTGGCTATACTGCAAGGACAAATCTTGAACTCACTAAAACAATAAGAAGCGGTGAGAAAAAAGGATCGCTTCTTTGGGTTCTTGATATGACCAAAACTTCAATGGGCAAGCGAATGCTTAAATCCTGGATCGAGCAGCCTTTGTGCAATCCTACCAGAATAATCAGGAGACTTGACGCTGTTGAAGCTCTTTACCGCAATTCAGCACTGTTGTCATGTTTGGAGGATGAGCTAAGCGGCGTTTATGACCTTGAACGTCTTATGACTAAAGTCATCTATAAAACAGCAACCCCAAGGGATTTAAAGGCACTTGCCAGTACTTCGCTAAGACTCCCTGAGATTAAGAGAATTCTGGGCGAGCTTGATTCAGAACTTATCAAAACTCTCAATAACGATATATCCACTCTTGATGATATCGCAAATCTTATTGACAATGCAATTCCTGATGATCTTCCTGCAACGTTTAAAAACGGTGGAATGATCAAGGAGGGCTTTAATGACGAGCTTGATAACTTAAGAAAGATTGCTTCTGATGGTAAGAGTGTAATTGAAGAGATTGTAGCTAAGGAACGCGAAAAAACTGGAATCAGAAATCTGAAATCAGGATACAACCATGTTTACGGCTACTATATGGAAGTTACACGTTCGTTTGCTGATCAGGTTCCCGATTACTTCATAAGAAAGCAGACTCTTGTGAATGCAGAGCGTTACATAACAGAAGAGCTTAAGAATGCCGAAGATATGATTTCAGGCGCATCAGCACGCATTCTGGCACTTGAAAATGAAATATTCAATGAGGTAAGGGAGTATGTCGCAAATAAGCTCTCTGAGGTTCAGAAAACTGCTGTGGCGGTTGCCTCCGTTGATGTTTTGGCTTCATTTGCTTCTGTTGCAATAAAGAATAACTATACTAAGCCGGAAATTGCTATTGATGGAATAATAGATATAAGAAACGGCAGACATCCGGTAGTTGAGCTTATGCTTAAAGATGAGCTTTTCGTGCCGAATGATGCTTATCTCGATCTGACAGATAATCGCATGTCCATAATAACCGGTCCCAATATGTCCGGAAAGTCTACATATATGAGACAGGTTGCACTGATAACTCTCATGGCTCAGATAGGTTCGTTCGTGCCGGCTGATTATGCAAAGATTTCAATATGTGATCAGATATTCACAAGGGTTGGAGCATCTGATGACCTTACAGCCGGGCAGTCCACTTTCATGGTTGAAATGAGCGAGGTTGCGGATATAGTCAGGAATGCCACTCGCGATAGTCTTGTAATTCTTGATGAGGTTGGAAGAGGAACTTCAACCTATGACGGTCTGAGCATTGCAAAGAGTGTTGCGGAGTATATAGCTAATCCGAGAAAAGTTGGGTGCAAAACACTTTTCGCAACTCATTATCATGAACTTATTTCCCTTGAAAACGAGAAGCCAGGAATCAAAAATTACAGTGTGGCTGTTAAGAAAGGTTCAGACGGTATCAGGTTCTTAAGAAAGATAGTCAGGGGCGGAGTTGATGAGTCTTACGGCATCGAAGTAGCTAAGCTTGCTGGTCTTCCAGAATCGATTTTAAGACGTTCCAGGGAGATTTTAAAAGAGCTTGAAGTCAAGCCTGTGACTCAGATTCCGGCTGAAAGCGACCAGGTGTCGTTTGAGGGCATTAATGAGAAAGCTGTAATAAATATGCTCAGAAAGACCAATATCGACGAACTGTCCGATAAGGAGCTAAGAGAGCTGATTTCAGATATTTTGCGTTACATCTAAAACCTTAGTTAGGAAGTTGCATCATGAGTAAAATTCATCTTTTGGACAAATCGATATATGAGCTTATTTCCGCTGGAGAGGTTATTGAAAAACCATTTTCAGTTGTAAAGGAGCTTTTGGAGAACTCAGTTGATGCTGGTGCTGATAACATAGTTGTTGAAATCAAGAACGGCGGAAAAACCTACATAAGAGTTACCGATAATGGCTCAGGAATTGCTTCAGAAGATGTGCCTCTGGCTTTTGTCAGCCATGCAACAAGTAAGATTACTTCAAAGGAAGACCTTGATTCAATCATGACTCTCGGCTTCAGAGGGGAAGCACTTGCATCTATTTGCACTATTTCCAAAGTTCAGCTTCTGACAAAAAGGCGTGAGGACGAACTTGGGTTCAAGTACGAGATAGAGGGTAGCGAAGAGATTTCCTCTGAATCTGCAGGCTGCCCTGATGGCACAACCATAATCGTAAGAGATTTGTTTTATAACACTCCGGCAAGACAGAAGTTTTTAGAGAAAGACACTAAAGAGGGAAATTCTATTGCAACGATCGTGCAGAAGATAGCACTTTCTCACCCTGAAATATCGATAAAATTCATCAGAGACAATAGGGTTGAATTTGTTACTTCAGGTGATGGAAAGCTTCTCTCTGCAATATACACAATTCTTGGTAAGGATTTTTATGAGGGATGTATTCCGGTAGATTATAAATCTTCGTATGTCACTGTTACAGGCTACGTGACAAAGCCTCTTGCTTCAAAGCCGACGAGGCACTTTCAGAACTTCTTTGTCAATTCGAGATACATAAAGAATGTAACTCTGACAACTGCTCTCGAAGAAGCCTATAACAACAGGATGATGGTTGGAAAGCACCCTGGTTGTGTTCTTAACCTTTCTGTGCCTGGTTATACTGTAGATGTCAATGCGCATCCAACTAAGCTTGAAATAAGATTTCAGAGCACTAAAACAATTTATGATGCAATCTATTTTGCTGTTCAGAACGCGCTTCAGAAATTCGATTCTCCTGAGGAAATTAATGCTGATGGCTCACGGGTATCTGCAAACAGCTCCATTACTCATAGCCAGTTATATTCAGGTGTTACTTCATCATCTGAAGAAAATAAGCAGTTATCATTTAGTTCTCCGTCAGCTGAACCTCACGTAACAACTATACTGAAAAGTGATTTTTTGAGTACAATAATGAAAGATTACAAAGCACCATATAAGACCAGGAAGAGTGAAGACAAGACTCCTGAGTTGATTGATGATGGCAGCGATGATCTTTCTTCAGATTCAGTTAGCTCAGATAACTCATATACATACATAAACGAACAATCCCTTGTGAGACCGGTTGAAGCAGAAAAGGTTTCCTATACCGAGCCACTTGAAATGAGAGTAATAGGCGAAGCGTTCAAGACTTACGTCATAGCTCAATGCGGGGATGATATTCTTCTTGTGGATAAACATGCTGCACATGAGAGACTGATTTATGAGGATCTTAAGCGCAAGAGAACTGAGCTTGACTCGCAGATGCTTCTTAACCCTGTTAAATTTACCCTTACATATGATCAGTATGATGCTCTTTACGAGAATCAGGATGTTTGCCAAAGACTTGGAATCGGGATTAAGTTTGTTGATGCACCTGAAATTGTGATAACCAGTTCGCCTATGATGGCTCAGGATATGGATCCCATAGATGTTGTCATCCAGGTTGCCGACAGTATTATTCAGGGCAAGAAAAATAAAGGTGAAGATATTTTCGACGATTTGTACCACACTTTTGCTTGTAAAGCGGCTATGAAAGCTAACAGCGACACAAGCATAGTCGAGCTTGAACGTCTTCTGGAGCTTATAACAGAAGAGGATATTCGTTATTGCCCTCATGGAAGACCTGTTCTTGTGAAGCTTTCCAAGCGTGAAATCGAGAAAATGTTCCGAAGAACATTATAATTGATGAAACAGAAGTTGATTGTTGTATGTGGTCCCACAGCTTCAGGAAAAACAGAGCTTGCGGTAGCTTTGGCGAAGCGTTTTGATGGCGAGATTGTTTCTGCGGATTCCATGCAGATTTACAGGGATATAAGCGTTGCTACAGCAAAGCCTACGCTTGAGGAAATGAACGGAATAAAGCATCATATGATAGATATTCTCGATCTTTCGGAGGAGTTTTCGGTTGCTGATTATGTGAGGCTTGCCGGCGAATGTATAAGCTACATTGCAGAGGCAGGGAAGATCCCTATTGTATGTGGTGGCACCGGGCTCTATATTTCGTCACTCATAAACGGCATTAGATTTGATGAAACCTGTTCATCTACAGAACTAAGGGATGAACTCAGCAAGCTTGCCGAAGAAAAAGGTGGGGAATACCTACTTGGTGTCTTACGCGAGTTTGATCCGGAATCAGCAGACAGGCTTCATCCGAATAATCTGATGAGAATAATCAGGGCTATCGAGGTTTACAAAATCTCCGGGGTGACGATGACAGAGGCAAACAGAATCTCACAAAAAGAGAGCCCGTATGATCCTGTCATGATTGGACTGAATTATTCCGACAGAGAGCTTTTGTATGCGAGAATAAATAAAAGAGTTGACAGGATGATTGAAATGGGACTTCTTGAGGAAGCAAGAATGGTTTTATCACGCGAAAATGTTGCCACAGCCGGACAGGCTATTGGTTACAAGGAATTCAAGCCATACTTTTCCGGGGAAAAGTCACTTGAAGAATGCATAGAAAGCGTTAAGCAGGATTCGAGAAGATATGCCAAAAGGCAACTCACATGGTTTCGACGCGATGGGAGAATCAATTGGATATACAGGGATTTGCTTTCAAGTGGTGAGAAAGAAACAGAAGTCGCATCAAGGATAATAGAGGATAGTGGAATTTTAGATGGATAATGAAAGGCGGATTCACAGGTGAGATTCAGGCGGCTGAGAGACTTTTTGATATACGTTATAATCTTCGGCTGTATATTTGCGATAGTTGCGTCGCAGATATATCTCACTCTGTCTTCTGACTCAGATACCGAGGATTCCGCTCTATTTACAACCAGCAAGACATTGAGCTTTACAGGGGTAATCGTCAGAGACGAGTCACTGGTGTACACAAGCTATATCGGTGACGGTGTCCTCACATATGACATTGGTGATGGCAGCCGCGTATCGAATGGCTCTTCGATAGCAAAGGTATATAATTCGTATACACAGATTTATAACAGGCATGAAATCGAGAAGCTGGAAGAGGAGATAGAGGCTCTTGAAAAGGCTCAGGACAACGGAACGACCGACTATGTCCAACCGGAATTTATCTCCACCCAGATTGCTGAGCAATATAAAGAGCTTATTGCCGACATAAGAAATCAGGATTTTGAGGATCTGAATTCAGAAAGAGTAGAGCTTCTGAAGCTCATGTGTATTCTCAACGTATCATCGAATGTTGAAAGCGATTATACCGACAGAATCAGTGTTCTGACTGAGAGACTGAATTCGCTTGAGGTTTCTCTTGTCAATGCTGTTGCAACTGTTACTGCGTCTTCATCCGGCTACTTTACATCAGTTGTGGATGGATACGAATCTGACCTGACAACAGATGGAATATCTGATCTGACTGTTGATGACATAAATGCTATCATTGCTTCTCCTCAAAAGGACACAACTATCAGCTCAAACGTTATCGGGAAGCTCTTTTCTGACTACACCTGGCAGATGGTGGGTGTAATTTACACTGATGACAGGTATTTTGTTAATGAAAGCTTTGATCTGACGTTTACTTCAGTAGGAAAGACATACACAGTAACGGTTGAGTCCATAACCGCTACCGGAAACGGCAACGAAGCTATAATCGTTCTGTCATGTGATCAGATGGATGAGACTGTTGCCGCTTCGAGAGTGGTTGATGTGGAAATCCTGTTTGGTACATATTCAGGAATCAAGGTTTCCAGAAGCGCGATCAGATTCCAGAACGGACAAAAGGGTGTGTATGTAGTAAGCGGAGGTCAGACAGAATTCAGGCTTATAGATGTAATCTATGAGGGCGATGATTACGTCTTATCTGCTGTAACAACAGAGGATGGCTACTTAAGCCTGTATGACAGCGTTCTGTTAGACCCTGTTGCAACGACCGAGGGTCAGAGCACCACTGATGACACGACTGAAAATTCTGCTGAAAGCGATGATTCTGAGGCAGACGATACCAGTCAAGAGGATGAAGACAATAATTAACAAGTTGTTCGTATCATTTTTTCATATTTTGTCTTGACATTTGCGTCAAAATATATGATAATAGAGGAGTATAGATATTTGTTATTTTATCGCTATATAAATAAATGCGGAGGTACATTATGAGTGTGTTAGATTCTATTAAGAGCTTCTTTATCGGAGAAGAGGAAGGCGAGGATTACGAGCCCCTTGTCGATGAAGAAAACGAGGCAGAAACAGTCGATGTCGCCCAGGAGAGAAGAAACAGAGAGTTTAAGTTCAACACAACTGCAACCGTGCAGATTGTCCTCGCTTGTCCTACCGACTATTCTGAGGTCAAATCTATCGGAGACGACTTGAACAATCAGAAAACAGTTTTGCTCAATCTTGAGAAAGTAAAGGCTGATGAGGCAAAGCGCATTATGGATTTCCTTTCCGGAGTTGCATATGCAAACGGTGCCACAATTAAGATGACCGCTACGAAGACATTTGTTATTATGCCCAAGAATGTCGGCTTCAGCGGTGTTGATCTGATGAGTGAAATCGAGAATAGCGGCTATAGCTTCTGACAATGGAGAATGACAGCCACAGGCTGAGGCTTTTGTCGTCTGTAAATGATGATGAAAGGATATTGATTCGTCATATCATTGACCTCGGTAGAAATAGCCAGACTTCTGGACGTTCAAGGTTCAGCTGCTTTTTGGATGAAAGGCAGCTTGCCCTTTGCTGTTTGTCACTTGAACAATATTGCTCACAGGGCAATCCGCTTGAATATGAGCTATTGGGTGGTTACGATGGAGCGGAAAGACGTGTGGTTGTTTTCCAAGGCTATGGGTATGCTGTGCCATTTTCTCCGGTTGTTTTCATCGGAAGAGACATCGGAAAACTCTCTCACCGTGATTTTCTCGGCACGCTTATGTCTTTGGACATCAAGCGAGAAACGCTGGGAGATATCCTTGTAGGTGAGAAACGTGTTGTTGTTTTTGTCATGAACTCCATTCTCCCGATTGTTCAGGAAATTTCAAAGGTCGGTGGAGTGGGAGTGACTATCAGTCATGATTTTTCCGAGTCAGATATCCCCGAAAAGAAATTTGATGCATTAAGTACGACTGTCAAATCTCTCAGAATTGATGCAGTTTTAGCTGATGCTATAGGATTGTCGCGAGAGAAAACTCAGGCACTCATTCGCTCTGAGGGCGTGCTCTTGAATCACCTCATGATTTTCGATCCGAGTGAAAGAGTTGATGAGGGTGATGTTTTTTCACTGCGTGGAAAAGGGAAGTTTATGCTCAAGCACGTCGGTGGTATGTCAAAGAAAGACAGAATTTTCATTACAATATATAAGTACAAATAAGGAGGACTAGTATGAACGCTAAAGACATCGCTCAGAAAAAGTTTGCAAAAGCAACCGTCGGCTATAAGCCGGAGGAGGTCGATGAGTACCTGAAAGATGTTGCTATTGCTCTTTCCAATGCCATTAAGGAAAAAGAAGAGAGTGAAGCAAAAATAATCAAGCTTGTTGAGCGAATAAATGAATACAGAGAAGATGAGGACGCCATTCGCGATGCGATTCTGGTTTCTCAGAAGCAAGGCAACAAGATTATAGCTGAAGCTCGTGCAGAAGCTGATAAGATAGTTGCTGAGGCACAGGCGCAGAGAGACGCACTTCTTGCTGATATTTCCAACGATTGTGACGCACTCAAGCGTTCTGAGGTTGAGAAGATCGCTGTCGCTATTAAGGAAGAAAATGATAAGCTCAATGCAGTTGTTGCAGCTTCCAAGACCCAGACAGAGATGCAGACTGATAAGCTCAATAAGCTCAAGATCGAGGTTACAGACTTTAAGAAGAAGGTTCTTCTCGTTCTCAATGAGCAGATAAGGGTTGTTTCAAGCTTGCCAGAATTAACGGATGAGGAAATCTCAAAGATTGTTTCGGGACAAGTCAAGCCTGCAGTTCAGGAAACTTCTGTTGAATCCGCTGAAAAGCCTGCTGAGACTGCTCCTGCAGCTCCTGAAACCGTAGAGAAGCCTGCTCAGCAAACCAAGCCGGTAACTGATAAGCGTAGGGCTTTTGGATTTGATGAATCTATGTACAAGAAGCAGGAGTTTACGTCCGAAGAACTGAAATTCGGTCATAATTCACCTAACAAGAAATAATCACTATTAAGGGGTAAAGGATATGGACTACAACAAGACCTTGAATCTTCCTGAGACCGACTATCCTATGCGCGGTAATCTTGCTACAAAGGAGCCGCCTATGGTCGAGAACTGGGATAAAGAAGGCTTATACAAGAAGATACTCAAAAAGAATGAGGGACGCCCGTCATACATTCTACATGACGGACCTCCGTATGCGAATGGCGATATTCACCTGGGAACCGCTCTTAACAAGGTTCTCAAGGACATCATTGTGAAGCAGAAGAATATGAGCGGATATTGTGCTAACTATGTACCTGGTTGGGACACACACGGTCTTCCTATTGAGCTTAAGGCAATGAAGAAGATTGGTGTTGAGAATGGTGCAATTCCTCCGCTTGAGCTCAGAAAGCACTGCCGTGAGTTTGCTATGACCTATGTCGGAACTCAGAGAGATCAATTCAAGAGGCTTGGAGTTCTTGGAGATTTTTATGATCCGTATCTCACGTTGAAGCCTGAATTTGAGGCAAGACAGGTCGAAGTTTTCGGCGAAATGGCTAAGAAAGGCTATATCTATAAGGGATTGAAGCCAGTTTATTGGTGCCCTGAGTGCCAGACTGCTCTTGCAGAAGCTGAAATTGAGTATCAGGACGATCCGTGTCTATCTATTTACGTAAAGTTTAAGGTTGTTGATGACAAGGGACTCTTCACATCACTTGGTCTGAGCCTTGATAACACATATTTCGTAATCTGGACAACCACTACCTGGACATTGCCGGGCAACCTTGCAATTTGTCTGGGTCCTGAATATGAATATACAATAGTTCAGGCGAATGGCGAGAACTATGTAATGGCTCGTGAGCTCATTGAGCCCACACTTGCGGCGGCAGGAATCACGGATTACACTACTATTGGTTCATTTACCGGTAAGGAGTTAGAGTATTGCACAGCACAGCATCCGTTTATGGACAGATTGTCGCTCGTCATTGTTGGCGACCATGTAACACTTGACAGCGGTACCGGATGCGTTCATACTGCTCCTGGCTACGGTGTTGATGACTTTGAGATTGCCAAGAAGTATGATGAGGTTGGAATAATTGTTGCAGTTGATGGCAAGGGCGTCCTCACTGAGGAAGCTGGTCAGTTTGCCGGACTTACTACCGACGAAGCTAATAAAGTAATCTCCAAGCATCTTATTGAAACTGGTGCGATGTTTGCTTCAAGCAAGATTGTCCACCAGTATCCTCACTGCTGGAGGTGCAAGTCTCCGATACTCTTCAGAGCTACTGAGCAGTGGTTCTGTTCGGTTGAGGATTATAAGGATGAAACTATAAAGGCTATTGAGGATGTTCAGTGGATTCCTGCGTGGGGCGAAGACAGAATAAAAGGAATGGTTATGGATCGGTCTGACTGGTGTATTTCCCGCCAGCGTACATGGGGTGTTCCAATACCGATTGTTTATTGCAAGGATTGTGGCAAGCCGATTATAAATGATGAAACAATAAAGGCTATTTCTGATCTGTTCAGACGTGAGGGCTCAGACGGCTGGTATAAGCACGAAGCGAGTGAATTTATCCCCTCAAGCGTCAAGTGCGAGTGTGGATGTGGCGAGTTCATCAAGGAAACCGATATCATGGATGTCTGGTTTGACTCAGGCGTAACTCACACGGCAGTTCTCGATCAAAGAGAGGGGCTTTCTTCTCCTGCCGATCTGTATCTTGAGGGTGCGGATCAGTACAGAGGTTGGTTCCAGTCTTCACTTCTCACATCTGTTGTAGTAAATGGTAAGGCTCCGTATAAAGCAGTATGCACACACGGCTGGGTTGTTGACGGTGAGGGCAAAGCAATGCATAAGTCTCTCGGCAACGGTATTGAGCCTCATGAGATTTATGATAAGAACGGTGCTGATATCCTTAGACTCTGGGCGGCTTCAAGCGACTATCACGCTGATATAAGAATCTCCAAGGAAATCTTAGGTCAGCTTTCTGACTCCTATAAGAAGATAAGAAATACTGCAAGATTCATCTTAGGCAATATTTCCAATCAGGGCGGATTTGATTTCGATACCCAGGCTGTGAAGCTTTCCGATCTCGAAGAAATCGACAAGTGGGCTATTATGAAGCTTGACAATCTTATCACTAAGGTTGACGAAGCATACAACGCTTTTGATTTCCACATTGTCGTCCACTCTATCCACAACTTCTGCGTTGTCGATATGAGTAACTTCTACCTCGACATCATCAAGGACAGGCTCTATTGTGAAGCAGTTGATTCAAAAGCAAGGCGTTCAGCTCAGACTGCTATGTATATGATTCTATCTGCCTTGGCACGTCTTTTGGCTCCGATTCTTTCGTTCACTGCTGATGAAATCTGGTCTTATATGAAGCATTCTTCATCCGAGAATCCGGAAAGCGTCTTCCTTAACGATATGCCAAAGGTTTCAGGACTTAAGTTTGATGAAGAGTTTACTTCCAAGTGGGATTATATCTACAATCTCAGGGTTGACGCAAAGAAAGCTCTTGAGCTCAAGAGAGCTGAGAAAGTAATCGGTTCTTCTCTTGAAGCAAGCGTTACGATATCAGCAGGTGACAGCTATGATAAGCTTGAATCTGTCAAGGAGCTTCTTCCCACGGTTCTCATCGTTTCTAATGTTAAGATAGAGAAAGACGGAACCTCCGAATACACTGGAGAGACAACCGGTTTTGGCTTCACTGTCAGAAAGGCAGATGGAGAGAAGTGTGAACGTTGTTGGATATACTCCGATGAGGTAGGATGCTCACATGAACATCCGACACTATGCAAGCGTTGTGCTGAGACCGTATCTCAGATGTCAACTGAGTCGTAAAGTGAAATAACATGCTCGGCTGCTGCCTGATAGCGGCAGCCGGTCATTGTAGTTGAGGAAGTGTTTACTTGCTGATTCTTTCGTTAGTCCTGGCTGGACTGCTTGTTGTTCTTGACCGGCTTCTGAAGCTGTATATTTCGAGTAACTTTGAGCTTTGTACATCTGTTATTCATAGATATTGGACTTTTTCAATAGGTTCTTTCGATATTTTCAGTATTACACATATCCGAAATGATGGCGCAGGTTGGAGCATTCTTGGCGGTCAGACTGTTTTTCTGATTGCTTTTACATCTGTTGTATTGATAGCCATTCTTGTATACATGGTTATCAAGCGTAAGAAAATTGGAACTCTTGAGTATTTGGCTCTTTCTTTAGTAATCGGCGGCGGTGTCGGAAACCTGGTTGATAGGTTCAGAATGCTTATAGACTCTGATTTTACAGGAGTTGTTGATTATATTGCTGTTGATTTCATAGATTTCCCTGTATTTAACTTCGCAGATATGTGTGTTGTTGTCGGTGGAATCGGCTTATGCCTGATATATATCTGGCAGGAATCAAAAGAATCCAAGGCTAAGAAGCTCGCTAAGGAAGCTGAAAGCAATTCAGAAGAGACCAGCAGTGACGAATTGCCGCAAGGTGATCAGGAGTGACAAGATACGATTTAGTGGTTGATGCAACTTGTGAAGGCAAAAGGCTTGACAGCTATCTTGCGTCACAAGATGAAGTTGACATTACGAGATCCTTTGCTGCAAAGCTGATTGAGGATAACAATGTTCTTGTGAACAGGAAAATTGCGTCCAAGAGCACCAAGCTTTTTACTGGTGATGAGATTATAATTACTGTTCCTGATCCTGTAGGGCTTTCGGTTGAGCCCGAGAATATTCCGCTTGACATAGTCTACGAGGACAGTGACTTGCTTGTCGTAAATAAGCCAAAAGGCATGGTCGTTCATCCTGCTGCGGGAAACTATCAAGGAACACTCGTAAATGCACTACTCTGGCATTGCAAGGGCGAGCTTTCCGGAATTAACGGCGTTGTTCGCCCCGGAATAGTTCATAGAATCGATAAGAATACGAGTGGTCTGTTGATTGTAGCAAAAACGGATAAGGCACATTTAGGACTTGCCGAGCAAATAAAGGCTCATAGCTTTACACGTGAATATGAAGCTATTTGTGTCGGCGGAAGATTCAAGGATTCGAAAGGTACGATAAACGCTCCCATAGGTCGGGATAAGAACAATCGCAAGCGTATGTGCGTGACAGAAACTAATTCAAGATCCGCTGTAACTCACTATACGGTTCTGGAGGAATTACATGAGCGTTCACTTGGAATATGCTCTTATGTGAATTTTCAATTGGAGACGGGTAGAACGCATCAGATCAGAGTCCATTCAGCTTACATTGGGCATCCGATATTAGGTGATGATTTTTACGGTAAGCCGTATAAAGGCTGTGAGGGGCAGTGCCTCCATGCGCGAAAGATAGGCTTTGTTCATCCTGTGACAGGGGAATATCTTGAATTTACAAGCGAGCTTCCAGAATACTTTTCTAAGCTACTTGAGAAAATGAGAGACAATATATGATAGCATTTGACAAAACAATATTTGTAACGGATATGGATGGTACGCTTCTTGCACCGGATAAATCGGTATCACAGGGAAACCTGCAAGCTATCTCTGAGTACAGAAAAGCTGGCGGTCTCTTTGGAATCGCGACTGGCAGACCTATTCATACCATGAGAAAATATCTCAGCATCCTGGATATAGATTTGCCTTTGATTCTCTATAATGGATGTATTGTTTACGATCATCAGAGAGACAAGATTCTTTCAGCAACATATCTTCCTGATTGCGCAAGAGATATTCTAAAGGATATATTTTCGGCTTTTCCTGGCATTGCTCCTGAGATATTCACCTTTGAGGGGCAGTATTATCTTAACTTAAATGATGCAGAAAAATGGCATCATGAGATACTTCAGGTCAGTTACATCAAAAAGGCTTCTGGCGATGAGGTAATTGAACCGTGGTGCAAACTTCTCTTTGCGGACTGTGTCGAGGTAATCGATAAGCTTATGAAGTACGTCAGTAAGTTTGACGGAATGGGAGTAAGGTTTGTGAGAAGCTGTCCTTACTTTTTGGAGCTTCTTCCGGAGAATGTTTCAAAGGGGAGTGCTCTGCATGAAATGTGTCAAGCCGTTAAGCTTGACAGCAAATTTATTATCTCCGCGGGAGATTACGACAACGATATTGAGATGCTTACTGCATCCGATATAAGCTTTTGCCCATCGGATTCACAGCCAGCTGTGAAAGAGGCGGCGGATTACATCTTGAAATCCACCTGCTCGGAGGATACTATGGCGGAAGCATTAGCTATACTGGCAACATTATAATTTGGAGGTTTTTCTATGGACGAATTACTAAAGAAACAGCTCAGAATAACTGCCTGTAAGGTAAGAATGGGCATTATCGAGGGTGTATACAACGCTAAAAGCGGTCACCCGGGGGGATCTTTGTCTATCGCTGATCTTCTTACCTACCTTTATTTTGCAAAGATGAATGTTTATCCCGACAAGCCTGACCTTCCTGACAGAGATCGCTTTGTCCTTTCCAAGGGACACACCGCTCCTGCTCTTTATTCAACACTGGCTAACAGAGGATATTTTGATGTTGAAGAGCTTAAGGGTCTAAGACATATAGGTTCTATGCTTCAGGGACACCCTGATATGAAGCATATTCCCGGCGTTGACATGTCTTCAGGCTCTCTCGGACAGGGTATATCTGCCGCATGTGGTATGGCTCTTTCTGCAAAACTTACTAATGACACTTACCACGTGTACTGCGTCCTGGGCGACGGAGAAATTGAAGAAGGTCAGGTCTGGGAAGCTGCTATGTTTGCAGCACAGCAGAAGCTTGACAATCTCACTGCTATAGTTGACAATAACGGTTTGCAGATCGATGGCAAGATTTCTGATGTTTGCTCTCCTTATCCTATAACCGACAAGTTCTCTGCATTTGGCTGGCATGTAATCGCTATGGATGCTCATGATTTCGATAGCATTGACGCCGCTTTCAAGGAAGCTGAAACAGTTGTAAATCAGCCTGTCATGATAGTTATGTCCAGTGTCAAAGGCAAGGGCGTTTCGTTCATGGAGAATCAGGTTTCATGGCACGGAACTGCACCCAATAAGGAACAGTACGAACAGGCTATGAGTGAGCTTCAGGCTCAGCTCAAAGAGTTGGAGGAGGAATAAGAAATGGCAGAACTGATTAAAAAGGCAACTCGAGAGAGCTATGGCGAAACATTGGCTGAACTCGGTGACAAGTATGAGAACCTTTATGTTTTGGATGCAGACTTAGCTGCTGCTACTAAGACAGGTATATTCAAGAAAAAGTTCCCTGACAGACATATTGATTGCGGTATTCAGGAAGCAAACATGATGGGAGTTGCTGCTGGACTTGCTGCAACCGGAAAGATTCCATTCGCTTCTTCGTTCGCTATGTTCGCCGCTGGAAGAGCTTTTGAGATAGTAAGAAACTCCATCGGTTATCCTCATCTCAATGTCAAGATCGGCGCAACCCATGCTGGTATTTCAGTAGGTGAAGACGGTGCTACCCATCAATGCAATGAGGACATCGCTCTCATGCGTACAATTCCTGGAATGACTGTTATCAATCCTGCTGATGATGTAGAAGCAAGAGCAGCTATTGAGGCAGCAATTCAGTATGTCGGACCGGTTTATATGCGCTTTGGCAGACTTGCAACTCCTGTTTTCAACGACAAGGAAACTTACAAGTTTGAGCTTGGTAAGGGAGTTCAGCTCACTGAGGGTACCGACGTGACAATAGTCGCAACCGGACTTCTCGTTTACGAGGCACTTGTTGCCGCTGAGCAGCTCAAGAACGACGGCATCAGTGCAAGGGTCATCAATATCCACACCATCAAGCCTCTGGATGAAGAAATCATTGTCAAGGCAGCTCGCGAAACAGGACTTGTTGTCACTGCTGAGGAGCATAGCGTTATCGGAGGACTTGGTTCTGCTGTATGCGACACACTTTCCGCCAACTGCCCGACCAAGGTTGTAAAGATTGGCGTAAACGATGTATTCGGCTATTCAGGACCCGCGGTCCAGCTTCTCAAGGAATTCGGACTTTGCTCCGAGAATATTGTAGCAACTGTCAAGGAAGCAGTAAGAAGCAAATAATTTTTAAGAAATATTCAGTTTCCCGTTCCGAGAGCATAGTATGTCTTATCGGGACGGGAGGCGATATTTTGCAGAGACGCAGACACAGAACTAAACGCGATAACAACTTAGGCGCAATCGCGACACTGATTCTGTTTTTGATTGTTATTCTCATATTTGTAAACTCAGCACTCAAGCCGGTTATTATGAACATGGCTGAATCGTATGGGAAGATGTCGGTAGCGAAAGCTGTCGACGAGGCAGTCAGAGAGCTGTTTGAAAATGAAGACATTGGTTACTCTGACCTGGTTAAGCTCACATTCAGTAAATCTGGCTTTGTAACAGCAGTGGAGTATAACTCCGCTGAGATAAACAGGATTAAGCTTTCTTTGAGTAATAGCTTGGTTTCACACCTAGAAAAACTCAGAGCCTCAAAAATCAAGGTGCCAATAGGAAGCATCACAGGCAACACTTACCTTAGTGGCAGAGGGTTGAGCCTCAGACTTAGGATAATGCAGTCGTCGGTACCGGTTATTGAAATGATTTCATCATTCGAGAGTGAGGGTATAAATACCGTTTTGCACCGCATTATAATAAGGATCACTGTTGAGACAGAAGCATATCTTCCTCCAAGGATGGCAAGATTCACTCTCACGCGGGATTTTGTAATAGCACAGACAATAATTGTCGGCGATATTCCGTCAGGATATGCCGATATTGGATAAATAGAAAGGGCAGTAAAGATGAATAAATCTGATGCTGAAAAGCGTATAGAGGAGCTAAGTCGTCTGCTCGATTATTATAGCAAAAAATATTATATTGATGATGATCCGGAAATAGAGGACTACGAGTTTGACGCTCTTATGGAGGAGCTGATTTTGCTTGAGAAAGACTTTCCGGATCTTATCAAGCCGACATCGCCCACTCAGAGAGTTGGCGGTGCGCCTGTCTCTGAATTTGAAAAAGTTCCTCATACTGTGCAGATGGGAAGCCTGCAGGACGTTTTCTCATATTCCCAGGTTAAGGACTTTGTTGACAGGATTAAGGCAGAAATCCCGGACTCGAGTTTTACTGTTGAGCCGAAAATAGACGGCTTGTCTGTTTCTCTTGAATACCGTAATGGCGAGCTTGTAAGAGGCTCTACAAGAGGCGATGGTTTTGTCGGTGAGGACGTAACGGCAAATCTTAAAACAATTCGCTCGATACCTTTGAGGCTCACAAAAAGTATTCCGTTTTTGGAGGTTAGGGGAGAGGCTTATATGCCTCATTCCTCTTTTGAAAAGCTTTCGATGGAAATGGAGCTTTCAGGAGAACAGCCTTTCAAAAATCCAAGAAATGCTGCCGCAGGGTCTCTTAGACAGAAAGACCCTCAGATTGCGGCCAAGAGAAAGCTCGACATATTTGTATTCAACGTTCAGCAATGTGATGGAATAGAGTTTACTTCGCATAAGCAGTCCCTTGATTCTCTAGCTGAGCTTGGCTTCAAGACAATTCCTGAATATAAGCTATTAAGTGAGTATTCTGATATAGAAAATGCAATATCTTCACTTGGTGAAAGAAGATATAAGCTTTCATACGACATTGACGGCGTTGTCATAAAGCTCGATAATCTTACCGATAGAGAATCGATTGGTTACACTTCAAAGGTTCCCAAGTGGGCTGTGGCATACAAATTTCCACCGGAAGAGAAGAAGACGAAGCTTCTTGATATCGAGGTAAACGTCGGGCGAATTGGAGCTATAACACCGGTCGCTGTATTTGAACCGGTCACTTTGGCCGGGACAAGTGTCTCAAGGGCAACGCTTCATAATCAGGATTTTATAGATGAGCGTGGCATTTCTGTTGGCGATGAGATAGTTGTGAGGAAAGCCGGAGATATCATACCGGAGGTTCTGAGTGTTTCCGAAAAGCATGGAACTGGAAGCTTCAGGCTTCCCGAATATTGTCCGGTATGTGGAACCAAGGCTGTAAGAGAGGATGACAAGAGCGTCCTCAGGTGCCCCAATATCGAGTGTCCGGCGCAGCTTCTCAGGTCGCTTATCTACTTTGCGTCGAAGCCTGCGATGAATATTGATGGATTGGGTCCTGCAGTTGCACAGCAGCTTTTGGACAGTGGTCTTGTCAGGAGAATTCCTGACATATATGCATTGACAGTTCTCGATATAATGACTCTTGATGGCTTTAAGGAGCGTTCAGCTGAAAAGCTTATTTTGGCGATTGAGAAGTCGAAATCGAACTCACTAGACCGACTTCTGTGTGGACTTGGAATCAGGAATGTTGGATCTGCCTCTTGTAAGCTTTTGTGTGAACGATTCGGAAGTATAGACCGACTTCTTGAAGCTACAGTTGAAGAGATAGAAGCTATTGATGGCTTCGGAACTCTGACTGCTGAAACGGTTTATGAAACGTTGGCAGAGCCACATATGAGGGCTACAATCGAGCTTTTGAAAGGCTATGGTGTTAACACTGAGTATGCCACTGCGGCTCAGTCACAGAAGCTTATGGGATTAAGTTTTGTAATAACCGGAACACTTCCGAATTACACGCGTGATGAGGCAAAGAAGCTAATCGAGGATAATGGCGGAACAGTCAGGTCGTCAGTCTCCAAAAAGACTGATTATGTACTGGCTGGTGAGGAAGCCGGTTCAAAGCTGACTAAGGCGCAGAATCTCGGAGTCAGAATTATAGACGAAAATGGTCTTATGGGACTTTTAGAACAATAGACGAAAGAAAGGCGGACAGCATGGTGAATAGTACGAATATAGATATCAGACACGTTGCGAAGCTTGCAAGAATAAAAATATCTGACGATGAGCTTCCAAAGTATTCAGAGGAAATGAACAATATCATCAGAATGGTTGAAGCAATGCCGGAGATTGATGACGAGCTTTTGGTTGACGAGAATGGAGTTATGGATTTACGTGAGGACAAGCTTATTGATAGTAAGATTTCCCGTGATGAGATTCTCAAAAACGCTCCAAAAGTTGTTGCAGGTTGCGTTGTAGTGCCGAAGACTGTTGAATAGGGGAGGAAGCAATTTGGAACTTTATGAATATAAGGCATACGAGCTCAGCGATATGCTGAAAAGCGGTGAAATATCATCCGTTGAACTTACTCAGTCTGTTTTTGACAGAATTGAAAAGACTGATCCCACTATAGGTGCATATCTGACACTAAATCGCGAATCAGCTCTTTTTGATGCTGAGAAAATCGATTTAAAAAGAGCATCCGGAGACGAATTATCACCACTTGCTGGAATTCCAATAGGAATCAAGGACAATATTTCGACTGCCGGAATAAGAACTACTTGTGCATCGAGAATGCTTGAAAATTACACTCCTGTTTTTGATGCGACAGTTATTACCAAGCTTAAGAATGCCGGTGCGATTATCACTGGTAAGCTCAATATGGACGAATTCGCTATGGGCTCTTCTACTGAAACCTCTTACTTCCAGCCTACTAAGAATCCGTTTGATACTTCATGCGTTCCCGGCGGCTCGTCGGGAGGCTCTGCAGCTGCTGTAGCTTCGATGGAAGCTGTTATGGCACTTGGTTCTGATACCGGAGGCTCTATTAGGCAACCGTCTTCTCTTTGCGGAGTTGTTGGATTGAAGCCTACATATGGCTCTGTCTCGAGATACGGTCTGGTTGCTTTTGCATCATCTTTGGATCAGATAGGTCCGATTGCAAGAAGTGTCAAGGATGCTGCAATGCTTCAGGACGTCATCTGTGGTCATGATTCAATGGATGCGACGAGTGCAAGAAGAGACTATGCTCCAATAAGTGGAAAGCTTAACGGTGATGTTCGTGGTCTCAGGATTGGCATTCCGAAAGAATACTTCGGCGACGGAATCAAGCCGGAAGTTAAAGATGCAGTAATGAAGTCTGTCAAGGCACTTGAGCGCATGGGAGCCACGGTCAAAGAGGCTTCTCTTCCGTCAACTGAGTATGCTCTTTCTGCTTACTATATAATAGCTTGTGCTGAGGCTTCATCAAACCTTGCAAGATTTGATGGTGTTAAGTATGGCTACCGCTGTGAAAATCCCGAAAATCTCATGGATATGTACGAGAGAACAAGAAGTGAGGGCTTTGGAAGAGAAGTCAAGAGAAGAATAATCTTAGGTACTTTCGTTTTAAGCTCCGGTTATTACGACGCGTACTATAAAAAAGCAAAGCTTTTGCAGAAGAGAATTCGTCCTGAATTTGATGCAGCTTTCAACGACGTTGACGTCATAATAACTCCTACTTCACCGTTTGAAGCTTTCAAGTTCGGTGACAAGATGGATGACCCACTTGCGATGTACTCTGCCGATATTTGCACTGTTACTGTGAATATTGCTGGTCTTCCTGCTGTCAGCATTCCTTGTGGATATTCTGAAACTGGTTTGCCATACGGAATGCAGATAATCGGAAGAAGCTTTGATGAGAGAACAATATTGAATACAGCATATGCTCATGAACTTGACTTTGGCGGGTTCAGATCGCCTGTAGTTTCTTGTGGGGAGGTAGAGCTATGATAAAAGGCTATGAAGTTGTCGTTGGCTTGGAGGTTCATGCTGAGCTAAACACCGCAACCAAGATTTATTGCAGCTGCAAAAACTCATTCGGACTTGAGGTCAATACTCAGGTTTGTCCTATCTGCCTTGGAATGCCGGGAACGCTTCCTACGCTCAATGAGAAAGTTGTGGAGTATGCAATAAAGATGGGACATGCTCTCAACTGTGGAATCAACAGAATCTGCAAGCAGGACAGAAAGAATTATTTCTATCCCGATCTCCCTAAATCCTATCAAATTTCTCAGGCTGATATTCCGCTTTGCCATGACGGCTATCTCGATGTTATCGTTAATAATGAGACAAAAAGAATCGGCATTGAGCGAATCCATATCGAAGAGGATGCAGGAAAGCTTCTTCACTCTGATAAGTTTGATGGCTCCTTGGTTGACTTTAACCGTTGCGGAGTTCCGCTTATTGAGATTGTTTCAAGACCTGATATGAGGAGCTCTGATGAGGCAAAAGCATATCTCGAAACCATCCGCTCAATACTCAGATATATCGACATTTCCGACTGCAAGATGCAGGAGGGCTCAATAAGATGCGATGTAAATGTCTCTGCTCACAAGCCGGGAGAGCCTCTTGGCACCAGATGTGAAATGAAGAATGTCAATAGCTTCTCAGCAGTGGTTCATGGCATCGATTACGAGGCTAACCGTCAGATCGAGGTGCTCGAAGCTGGTGGTACAATAACTCAGGAGACAAGAAGATGGGATGATGCCAAGGGTGAAAGTGTCTCAATGCGTTCTAAAGAGGATGCGCAGGACTATAGATATTTCCCGGAGCCCGACCTTGGAACTATAGTTGTTTCCGAAGAGAAAGTACAGTATCTCAAGGACACTCTTCCTGAGCTTCCAAATGCGAGAATCATGAGGTATATCGATACATGTGGGCTTTCGTATAACGATGCCGCAATGATAGTCGATGTTCCTGAAAAGGCAGAACTGTTTGATAAGACACTTGAGGCTGGCTGCAAGTCCGGCAAGCTTCTCTCAAACTGGATTCTTGGAGAGATTTCAAAGCTTATGAACGACGGAACAGATATCAGTGAAACGAATCTGACTCCTGAGAAGCTTGCGAAAATTGTCAATTATATTGACTCCGGAAAGATTTCCACAGCTGCTGGCAAGAAAGTCTTTGACGCTGTAATGAGCGATGATGCTGGTATTGACGAGTTTATAGACAAGAATTCACTATCGCAGATTTCAGACGTCTCATCCCTTGAAAAGATTGCTTCGGAGGTTGTTTCTCAGAATGAGAAATCGGTCAATGACTATAAGAATGGCAAAACTAATGCATTAGGCTACCTTGTAGGTCAGTGTATGAAAGCTTCAAAGGGCAAGGCTAATCCTGCTGTTATGAAAGAGTTAGTCTTAAAGCTTCTTGACGAATAAAAATCTATAAACACTAAAGCGATCGCTACATGCGGTCGCTTTTTTTATGCGTAAGAGCTATTAAAACCATTCCACAAACGCAAATAAAAGGAATAATACTTCCCGTGCTTGAGAATTCGATGTTATTAGATGCATCTGCGTCAATGCTTATATGATTCTGAACAATCAGATATCCAATTGAAGAAAAAGCAGCAGTTAAAAGTAGCTGAATAGGTCTTGTAAGGTAAAAACGCTTGAAGCTAAAGCTGCCACCTGACATACATAATATTTGCATATGCACACAAAGCCCACCAAAGGACAATAGTACAGTAACCATTACAAAGAATAACATTCCGCTACCCTCAAGTGAAGTGATATTGGATATTTCCAGAACTGCATAAAGAATTGGATTCAGCGATGGCAAAAGTGCAATTATTGCAGAAAAGAAGACTATCGCTGAACATATCGAGATCATAGAACCGGCTGAAGAGGAGATTGCGTCCATTACAGCATCTGTAAGTGAAAAGCCTTTACATGAAATACTGGCATCTGATTTAAATTTCAGTTTGATTGTGAAAATGATATATAAAACCATGTTTGATAAGAATATTGAGATAAATGCTGTAAAGCCTAAAAGCTTTTCACATAATACAGATGTACTTACTATTCCAAGAATATATGCTGGTCCTGAGGCATATGAAAAAACAGATTGCAATTTCAGTTTGATCTTGCGTAATGGCATTTTCCTTTACGAGATCACTGATTATTTTCGCACCTATAGGATATCCGCAAATATTTCCGAGAATAAATGCAAGAAATGTTCCATAGCTTCCACGTGAAATGTTTCTTGGTTTAATTGCTCCGGAGCATTTAATAAGCACACTTGAAAGCACACTATTAAGGAACAGTGATGGCACTATGCCGATTAAGCAGTTCTCTATAGCCTGTACCACTCTGGCTTTGACTTCATCAATATGTATAAGTGACATTATCATAACAGCTATTACAAGTATGGTAAACAATCCTTGAATTTTATTTTTCAATAAGCTTGCCCTCCTTTTTTTGCTCTTACAATTCTATGCTTGACTTTTCGGCAGTATAATTAATGGGAGTGATTCTATTGAATATTAAATCTATTTTGCCGGAGCTGAAAAGTCAGGCAAGAAAATATGCTTACTACGAATCATACGTCACCATATCTGGAGACGACGAAGTCTTGATTGAAAATGTCACTGATATTCTTGAAACAAATGAAATTATGCTGAGAGTCAAGGCGGGTGGAAATGAAATAGTTATCTGGGGAGAAAATCTTAAAGTTTCTGCTTATACAGATCGTTCGATTGCATTAGAAGGCAAGGTATCATCGGTAGAAATCTCAAAGGGAGGAGCAAGAATGCTATGAGTCTGTTTCTTATACGATTGATAGGTATTATCACTGTGAAAATTGATGGCTTTGATGTTGGAGTCGTTATTAATTCTCTGAGAAAAGAATGTAAAGTATTATCACTTAACGCAAAGAACGATACTGCCTATGCTATTCTTCCTTTTTATTACGAAAGTAAGATAGTAGAAATTGCCACAGCAAATAACTGTGTTCTGGAAATCACGTCTCGCAAGGGAATCTACTTTCATCTTTTCAAATATCGAAAAAGATATGGCTTTGTAGTCGGCGTTCTAGTTTCAATCATTATTTCACTCTACCTGTCAAACATAGTTTTCTGCGTCAGTATAGTTGGTACTGATGACGAAGCTATCGTCTACGAAGTAAGTGAAATTCTCGAAGAAGAGGGCTTGAAAGCAGGTGCATTCATACCTAATCTCAATTTCCTTAAGCTTCAGGCTAGGTTATTTGCTATAGATGACGATATATCATGGGTATCAATCGGAAATAGCGGGTCTGTGGTGACCGTTAATCTGAGAATTGTTACCGAGAAAGCTGAAAGCGATGAGGGGAGAATTCCGTGCAATATAATTGCCACCGAAGATGCGCAAATTGTTGATCTTAACGTTCTTGTCGGTCATCTTGAAGTGCTGCTTGGTGATGCTGTTGCGAAAGGCGATCTGCTTGTGAGCGGATATGTCGAAAGAGGCAATGGCAGGGTTTATTATTATCATTCTATTGCCAATATTACTGCTGTTTTTGAGCGTACAGTTACATTTGAGCAAAGTATATACGAGAGACTGGTAACAGATGGCGATACATACTATTCAAAGAGCCTGAGTGTCTTTGATATTGAAATCCCGATTCCTGGCTTCACAGCTTTAGACGGAACCTATATTACCAATACGTACACGACCGGTCTGAATCTTTTTGGAATTGAACTTCCGATTGGAATCACAACAACTGAATATACCGAGCAAATCTACAAGCTCAATATCTATAGCCTTGATGAGGCAGAGGAGCTAGTGTATGATAAGCTTGAAAATTATGAGGATAATCTGATAGGTGATTACGAGGTTTTAGATAAAGAAGTAACTGTAGAGAGGACGGATAACTTGGTTGTACTTACTTGTACCTACACATTGCAGGGCGATATTGGTATAGAAAGTCCTATATTTGCGAAATAATTGAGGCGGGATATTGAAATATCCCGCTTTATCTGGTATAATAATGGTGGAAAGGGATGTGAATAAGCCTGAAGAAAGGACGTGGATTTATGGAGAAATCTTTGGCTGTAACGAATGTCGGTCTAATACAAGGGCTTTTTGGAAGTCAGGATGAGAATATAAGGCTGATTCAGGATGAGCTCGGAGTAAATATCGTTACCAGAGGCGGTAACATCAAGATTATTGGTCTTGATAACGAAGTCGAAAAAGCTTACAAGTGCGTAACAGCACTGATTAAGATCCTAGAAAATGGCGATGAAATTTCCCCTCAGCAGGTGAGATATGTACTTTCGATGGGAGATGAGACATCGGCGGATGAAATCGCAAAGCTTTCTGACGGTGGGATATGTGTTACTGCTACGGGCAAAACAATCAAGCCCAAAACTCTCGGACAGAAAAAATATATTGACGCCATTGATTCTAACACAATCACGTTCGGAGTTGGTCCTGCAGGAACTGGAAAAACTTATCTCGCCGTATCTATGGCTGTAAGGGCTTTCAAATCACATAGCATAAACAAGATTATATTAACTCGTCCTGCTGTTGAAGCAGGGGAGAAGCTTGGATTTTTGCCGGGAGACTTGCAGACGAAAGTAGACCCATACTTAAGACCGCTTTATGACGCATTATTTGAAATGCTCGGGGCTGAGTCGTTTGCTAAGTATCAGGAGCGGGGAAATATTGAGGTTGCGCCGCTTGCTTATATGAGAGGAAGAACCCTTGATGAGGCGTTTGTTATCCTTGATGAAGCCCAGAATACGTCGCCTGAGCAGATGAAAATGTTTCTTACTCGTCTTGGTTTCAACAGTAAGATGGTCATTACCGGTGATGTCACTCAGATAGACTTGCCTGATCCGAGAAAATCGGGACTTATTGAGGCGGTCAAGGTTCTTAAGAACGTTCCTGATATTGGTATTGTATACTTTTCTGAAAAGGATGTAGTGCGGCATAAGCTTGTCCAGGACATCGTCAAGGCATATGAGCAGTATAACAGAGAAAGGATGAAAAAGACCCGTGAGAAGGCTTAGAGTTGCTTTTAATAACGAGCAGAATTATATACCCATTACAAAGGAATTCAGAAAGCTTTTGCGCTCTTGCTGTAAATGTTCTCTTTACTGCGCTCAGTTTGATGAGAATTGTGAAATCAGCATTTCGTTTGTTACGAATGACGTCATAAAAGAGCTCAACGCTCAATACAGGAATATTGATGCACCTACAGATGTTCTTTCATTCCCGCTCGCTGATAACTGCGAATTTGATCTGAATCCTGACAGTAACTGTTATATGCTTGGAGATATAATTATTTCCACGGAAAAGGCGGCAGAACAGGCTGTTGATAATAATCACTCTGTTGAACGTGAGATTGCTTTTCTTGTTGTTCATTCAATGCTTCATCTTCTGGGATATGATCATCCAGATGAGGATGGACCACAAACAAAGGAAATGCGCTTGAAAGAGAAAGAAATCATGCGTTCATTAGGATATGAAAGCGGAGAAATACTCAAGCATCCTGTTCATTCAAAAGATGACGTAGAATCAGCGGAGGGAGAAGCCAAGTGACAGAAAATTCATTTGTAACAATCGTCGGAAGACCGAATGCCGGAAAGTCTTCCCTTATAAACGCTCTTGTCGGCGAAAAGATAGCAGCAGTAAGCTCAAAGCCTCAGACAACCAGAACCAAAATTACCGGCGTTCTCACAAGGGGCGATATTCAGTATGTCTTCATGGACACACCGGGAATGCACCGTTCCAGGGACAAACTGTCGGAATACATGCTCAAGGCTATTGACAGCTCTGTAAGCTCGGTGGATTGTGCTCTTCTAGTTGTAGATTGCACTAAGAAAGCTGGCGAAGCAGAGAAAACACTGATTTCGTCTCTTCAGGCTTCAAAAACGCCAATTATATTGGTCATCAATAAGATCGATCTATTTGAGGATAAAGAGACGTTGATTCCGGTTATTGCTGAGTATGCTGCACTTTGTGACTTTGACTCCGTTATTCCTATAAGCGCAATCAATTCAGATGGGCTTGATATAATTCTTGACGCTATTTCTAAGCACACTGTAAAAGGACCACACTATTTCCCAGATGACAAGTTCACCGATCAGCCGGAACGAGTTATAATTTCCGAAATGATAAGAGAAAAGCTTCTGGAACTCTTATCTGATGAGGTTCCTCATGGAATTGCAGTCAGTGTTGAAAGCTTGCAGGAGAGAGATACCCGTTCAGGTGAAAGTATCATGGACGTAAGTGCTACAATTTATTGTGAGAAAGAGTCGCATAAGGGTATAATCATAGGCAAAAACGGTGCAATGCTCAAGAAAGTCGGTCAGCTTGCAAGAGAGGATATTGAGAGATTCTTTATGATAAAGACAAATCTCAAGCTTTGGGTCAAGGTCAAAGAAAACTGGCGCAACAGAGACGCTTTGATCAAAAACTTTGGTCTTGGCGACTGATTTTACCATTCATAAATCCAGCCTGCTTGTCAATCATAAGACAAACGGAAGGTGATTGAATGGACAAGCTTTGGCAGATATTTTATTCGAGCGGCAAGGTTGCCGATTACTTAGTGTATAAACGTAAATTAATGCAAGGCGGAAATAAGAATGCTGACAGTGAAAGGTCTTGTAATAAGAGAGCGACCATACGGAGATAACGACAAGTTTTTGAGTGTACTTACTGACTCGAATGGTTTGCTCGATGTATATGCCAGAGGCGTCAAAAAGCAGAATGCCAGGAACGCCTCTGTTTCGCAGACCTTTTGCTACGCTAATTTCTGTTTTTCTGAGGGCAAAAACGGCGGATATATACTTAATTCCGCAGAACCTATAAGGCTGTTTTATGACATCCGGCTGGATGTTTCGCGGTTTTCTCTTGCTAGCTACTTTTGTGAGATGATTCTTTATACCTGTGTTAGCGGACAGCCAAGTGGGGAAGTGCTGAGGCTTATGTTGAACGCCCTGCACTTTTTGTCAAAGGGAGAAAAGAGTGAAATCCTCATTAAATCTGTATTTGAGCTGAGACTCCTTTGTGAGATAGGGTTGACTCCAAATCTTATCGGGTGTTGTAAATGCTACAAATATTCTGACGTTCAGATGCAGTTTGACATGAGCGAGGGAAAGCTCTATTGCGAAAATTGTTGTGGGAAAAGAGATCTGAGTGTCTGTGAAATTGTAGACATGACATTGCTTCATGCCTTAAGGCATATATCTCTTTCAGAGCAGGAAAAGATTTTCAGCTTCAGAATTCCGGACGATTATCTTCCGGTTCTTTCAAAAATAACTGAGAGATATGCTGAGCTTCAGCTTGGACACAGTTTTCAGACACTTGATTTTTATAAATCACTTCAAAATATCAATATGGGTGAGAATAAATGAGAGAAGAATACAAAACACTTGAATTACATAAAATTCTCGAAATGCTGTCGGATGAGTGTTCAAATGATGCTTCGCGAAATATGGCTCTTGAAATTGAACCATCGACTGATTTGGAGATAGTTAAGACTGAGGTAAAGAAAACTTTCGATGCTTTTAATGCATCTACAAGATTCGGTAGCCCGACTTTTATCAAATTTCCGGATGTTTCTGTGATTGCTAAAAGAGCTCAGAGCGGTGCTACACTTTCTTTAAGAGAGCTTCTGGATGTTTCCAGAATGCTGTCGCAGACAGAAATGCTTTTGTCGTGGAGACAGCAGTTTTCCGATGAGGAGTTCAGCTTAGATTATCTTTTCGAGTGCCTGTTCTCGAACAGGGAGCTCAATAACAAGATAACTAATGCAATTGTCAGCGAGGAAGAGATTTCTGATAGCGCGAGTCCGGAGCTTGCCTCGATAAGAAGAAAAATTCTGTCTGCCGGGTCAAAAATACGCGACACACTTGACAGGATGATTCGTTCTGCGGACACTCAGACGTATCTGCAGGATACTTTGATAACGATGCGCGATGGAAGATACGTGTTGCCGGTCAAATCCGAAGCCAAAAATAGTGTTCCCGGATTGGTTCATGACACTTCTGCAAGCGGTCAGACCTATTTTATAGAGCCTATGGCTGTCGTAGAGGCAAATAATGAAATAAGAATACTCAAAGGCAAGGAACAGGATGAGATTAACAGAATCATCGCTGAGCTTTCAAGCGATTGCGCGGCTTTTGCTGAACAGCTGATTTCTGATTATAATGCCGCGGTAACTCTTGATTTGTACTTTGCAAAATCGAATTTAGGCGCGAAAATGTCAGCTACTATGCCAAGCATATCTGATGATGGAGAAGTAATTCTCAGAAAAGCTCGCCATCCTCTGATTGATAAGGACAGAGTGGTTCCGATTGATTTTTCTATAGGAAACGGCTATGATGCACTTATCATCACCGGTCCGAACACCGGTGGTAAGACAGTTATTCTTAAGACAGTCGGACTTCTGACGCTCATGACGATGTGTGGGCTATTGATACCTGTTTCGGACGGGAGCAAGATAACCGTTTTCAGCGACGTCTTGGTTGATATTGGAGATAAGCAGTCAATAGAGGAAAGTCTTTCTACTTTTTCTTCGCATATGACTGATATTGTCGACATTCTGAATAGAGTCAGCTATAGCTCACTGGTGCTTATAGATGAGCTCGGTTCAGGAACAGATCCTGTCGAGGGTGCAGCTCTTGCTGTTGCTATTATCGAAAGAATCAAAATGACCGGCGCGAAGCTGGTTACCACCACTCACTATCAGGAGCTTAAGATATATGCTCTTGAAACAGATGGCGTTGAGAACGCTTCCTGCGAATTTGATATCAAGACTCTTCAGCCAACGTATAGACTTATAATCGGCTCTCCGGGCAAATCAAATGCGTTTGCTATTTCAAAGCGCTTGGGAATTGATGATGGAATCATCACCAGAGCTGAGGGACTTATGTCTTTGGAAGCTCAGAAGTTTGAGGACACAATTGAACGCCTCGAAACTGCGCGTCAGGAATATGAAGAGAAATCAGCTCTGGTTGAGAAGTACGAGGGGGAAGTGCGCATACTTCGCGATCAGCTCAGGTCTGAACACGAGCAATACCAATCAGAAAAGGATAAGGAGCTCAGTAAAGTTAAAAAAGAGGCGAGGGATCTCGTTGAGCGAGTCAACATGCAGTCACGAAGACTTATGAATGAGCTTGAAGAGCTTAAAAAGTCAAAAGACAAGGAAGATTTTTCTCAAAGAGTTCAGCAGGAGAGGCAGAAATATAAATCTGAAATCGACAGCATGTATAATGAGGCATCTAAGCTTGGTGAGCTTTCAGATGAGGACTATGTTCCTCCGAGACCTTTCAAGAAAGGCGACGATGTCATCATAAGAGACGGCAACAAAACCGGAATTCTTATGTCGCTTCCTGACGCTTCAGGAAACTGCGTCGTTCAGATGGGGATCATGAAGACAAAGGTTCATGTTTCGCTTTTGCGCCTTGCAGATAAAGAAATTACTTTCAATAATAAATCGATAAAGAAAAAGCAGCAGGGAAGTGTATCTAACTCTACTGAGAGCAGGGCAACAAGAAAAGCCGAAACCGAGCTTGATATCAGAGGCTACACAGTAGATGATGGACTCTACGAGCTTGATTCATTTATCGACAAGGCTATCATGAGTGGAAACAAAACAGTTATGATAATCCATGGCAAAGGTACTGGTGCTTTGAAAACCGCCGTCAGAAATCACTTAAGGAAGCATCCATCAGTTGAGTCGATGAGAAAAGGCGTCTATGGTGAGGGTGAGGACGGAGTCACTGCTGTTGAGCTTAAATGAGAAGCACCAGGAAGAACAGAAAATAATATATCGCGATGTGCGCTAAATTAAAATTTAGCGCACATCAGGGGACAGGAAATTCGGCTATAGACCGTTTCGCAAGGCGTGGTGTTTAAAATGCGTGAAGAATACAGAAAAGATTGCCCTATGTATCTCAGCGGCTATCTTACATATATTGGCTCAGTTGTCGGTCGTACTGAGCGCACTGTTGAAGCTTACTATGTTGATATTCGCACTTTTCTGAGATATTTGGTTGCAGTTAAGCACAACGATATCAATCTTGATGAAACTTCCTTTGATAAGATTCCTATTAAGAATGTTCCTTTTTCTTACGTCAAGGAATTCACTCTGATGGATGCCTACGAGTACATGAATTTCCTTATCAATGAGCGTGAGAATTCAAATAAGACTCGCGCAAGAAAGACATCATCGCTTCGCAGGTTTTATGATTTTCTTGCTTCGTACAGATCTCCGGAGCAATTCAGACTTGAAAGTAATCCTCTTGAAAAGCTTGAGCTTCCAAGACCCGAAAAGACACTTCCTAAGTATCTTGAGCTTGACCAAAGCAAAGAATTGCTTAACGATGTTAAGAGTGAGAATTATCTCAGAGATTACTGCATACTCACGATATTCCTGAACTGTGGCTTGCGTCTCAGTGAGCTTGCGGGGCTTGATCTCGATGATTACAGCGAAAGCGCACGCACGCTCAGAGTTTTCGGCAAAGGTCAGAAAGAGCGGATTGTGTATCTCAATGATGCTTGTATTTCTGCGCTCAATGCATATCTGGAGGTCAGACCCAAGTCTATAATCGATCCTGATGCCATATTCTTATCACTGCATCGAAGTGATCACAGGCGTCTGTCGAATCGAAGAATTCAGCGAATAGTTGAAGATCAACTCAACAATGCCGGTCTTGGAAACCTCGGAATTTCTCCGCATAAGCTCCGGCATACAGCTGCAACGCTCATGTATGAGTATGGTAATGTCGATCCGATAGTCTTAAAGGATGTTCTGGGACATGTCAGCGTTTCCACAACTGAAATTTACACCCATTTATCGAATAAGGACAGGAAAATCGCAATTGAGAGCTCGCCTCTTGCAGACATGAAAGCTACAGGAAATCATAACGATTCATCTGATAAGCAGACAGATGACTCTGACAAGTCCCCTGAAAATAATTAATTATATTTAGATATAATCAAGGCAGGCATATGAAAAATCCCCAAGTGACTAAACTTGAGGATTTTTTTGTTTGGTGAATTAAGGCAGATTATTTCTGCACTTTTTTCTTTCCAGCTGATTTAACGCCTACTGCCGTGCCTAACGTAAGAGCGGTAATCGCACCGACAACACTCATAACATAAGGCATACAGCAGCCGCCGCTACAGCCACGTCTGGGCATCGGTCTCCTTCTCGGTGGGGGCATCATGCCACCTCTCGGTCCCATGCCGCCTCTTGGTCCACCTCCGAAGCCACCGCCTGGTCCTCCTGGTCCACGACCGCCTCCGGGTCCACCTGGTCCGGGCATTCCGATCACTCCTTTCTTACATAGTCCTTGATTAAATCAAGTCCGGCAAATCGCCTTGATATTATTATACCTTAAATTCAGGCGAAAATCAAGTATAGTAATGTGAAAGAAGCGGGATATTTTGCTGTAATCTTGCACAGTTTTCTTATTTTGTGTATCCGTATTCCTAACAACTGCTTCTTATTCTGTTAATGAGCTTCAGACAGGTTGCATTGACCTTATCAAAATCCATAGCCTTTATATAGTAGCTTTCGAGTTCATCGTGTATATCTTTGGCAGTTTTCAGAGCGGATACCATCTCATCAGTCAGCTCCTTTACGATTCCCTCGTCAAATATTAGCCGCTTATGTTTATCCTTTAGTATATCTCTATCATAGAATCGCATTGAATTTATCTTGGTTGCATTAGATATCCCGTCGGAAATTCCTGATACAAAGGCTGTCTCAATTTCGGGGATTATCATATGCTGATAGACGGTTCCTGATAAAAATACATTTTTACTTATCAGAGTATCATATCCGTTATTTTGAGCACATTCAGCGAGCTTTTTCAGGAGATTATCTGTTACCGCAAAACAGTCGTCTTCAATTCTATATACATTCATATTTTCAAACAGATTTGTGAATGTTTTTATTCCATCAGGAGTAAAAGAAGTCATCTGCCTGAATTTGCTCTTGCTTTTGTTTTCAAAATTCTTTTTCTTTTGAAAAATTCTTGAAGAAAGCCTCTCAAAATAGGAATCAAGTTTGACTTTATCCAAGGCTGAATCCCCGATTGACATGATGTCTTCATTAACGGATATTATTGCACTGAGATATTTTTTTGCAAGCGAGTGATATTTCTGGTTCCTGTTTGTCGAATCGATGATATCATACTTATTTGCAGACAGCGATTCGAGATCCCAACACTCTCCGAGGTCAACCAAAACTTCTCTTGCACCTGGATATGTCGGCTCAATGACATGAGGAGCTGTTCCATCTGCGATGATAACTTTCAAGTTATCAAATAAAACCGCATCGAGAGAATTCGGGTCGGATGAACAGAAATACACCTCTGGTTCATCCAAATCCGAAAGCTTGGATGCGATCTTTTTCATCATCGAAGATTTCCCTGTACCCGGTCCACCTTTGATGATATAAGTAGTGAATTCTCCCGATTCTATGCCATCTTTAAGATGAGTTACAAAACCGTTGGGCGTCGAATAGCCCATGAAGTACGTCTTTTTAAATTCAGTATCAGTAGTAGCCATTAGCTGTTACCTCCATTTGCTTTTTACTTTTAGCATAGTATGGAGGAAAGCTTATTCGGGTTACAACATGAAATCAGACTGATGCAGAAAGAATCTGAGCGGTGCCATTTAAAATGAACTCAATTCCGCAAGGAACAAACACGCTCTCCCCTTTTTTAAGGGTATAACTCCCCTGCTCAGATTCGAGTGCGGCTTCCCCGTCGATTACAACAAGTGAGACGAAGCTTTGAATATTATGGATTTCAAGGCTACCCTCAAGATTTATAAGCTTTGCATCGAAGTATTTGCACTTTGCAAGGCTACGAACAGTAGCGTTGTCATAAGTTGTGATCTTTCCCACATTTCCGTAGAGATCAAGCGGCGGATTTGTATTAGAAACAGCAATAGCTTTCTCAACATGAAGCTGTCTTGGCTTGCCATCTGCGCCGAGTCTGCCGTAGTCCGAGACACGATACGTAACGTTTGAATTCTGTTGAATCTCAGCAATAAGTATTCCTTTTCCTATCGCATGAACAGTTCCTGACGGGATATAGAACATATCGCCCTTGTGGACATCAACGTAATTCAGAACCTCACCAAGGGTGTTTGACTCAATCCTTTCCCTGAATTCAGTACTGTCGATGCTGTGTTTGAAGCCGTAGACAAGCTGTGCGCCCTCATCGCAGTCAATGACATACCACATTTCAGTCTTGCCATTGTCGCCCTCGTTGGCTCTGGCGTACTCATCACTCGGATGAACCTGAATAGAGAGCCTGTCCTTGGCGTCTATAAGCTTGACGAGAATTGGGAATCTGTCAAAGTCCTTGCACGCTTCACCCAATGCATCAGCTCCCAATATCTCTATAGCTTCTTCAAGGGTTTTACCACTAAGAGGACCGTTTGAGACAACGCTGGGTCCATCTTTATGGCAAGAAACAACCCAAGCTTCCGCAACTTTTTCCAGATCACTTTCAAATCCGAAATCGCTTTTAAGTCTGGTCCCACCCCAGATGTAGTCTTTTAGTGGAGCCTTGAGTATAAGTGGATAATAGCTAGTAGAATTAGTCATGAAAAACACTCCTTTAGTTATATCTTCTCAGCTTTCTCTGAGGTGATTTCTTTTCTTATAATTGAACCTGTGGGAACTTCGTGCTCAAATGGAATTGAAAGCTTCATAGTAGCTTTGTTTGCGTTCTGAACCCGTTCCCCAAGTTCATCGTAAATCTCGTTTGCAGTGAATTTTATCGGCTCACTGTTCGGAACCAGGAGCTCCAGCTGGTCGCCCTCGAAGAACCTGTTTCTTTGGGAACATCTTAGCATTCCGTTATCGTAGCTCTCGACGATTGCCACAACGTCGCAAATCCGCTCATATCCGCTTGTGGGATAGTACTGGCAATCGTTAGGATGACCAAAGTAGAACCCGGTGCAGTACTTACGATGTGAGACTTTGAAGACTTCTTCCTTAATCCATCCCGGAAGCTGGTAATCATCCGGGTTCTCAAGAAGAATCTCCTTAGCTTTCATATAAGCGTTGGTGACAACAGAAACGTAGTATGCCGATTTAGCTCTGCCCTCGATCTTGAAGCTAGTAACACCCGCTTTTGCAAGCTTGTCCAAGTGTTCGATCATGCACAGATCCTTGGCGTTAAGAATATAGCTTCCCTTTTCGTCTTCGGAAATGGAGTAATACTCGTTAGGTCTTGTTTCCTCGACAAGGCTGTAGCTCCAGCGGCATGGCTGGGCACATTCACCCCTGTTAGCATTTCTCCCTGTCAGATACTGTGACAGAAGACATCTTCCAGAGAACGATACACACATAGCACCATGAACAAAGCACTCTATTTCCAGGTCTTTTGGAGTCTTAGCTCTTATCTCTGCGATTTCATCCAGTGATAATTCTCTTGCAAGGACAACTCTCTTGGCTCCCATTTCATAAAAAGTTCTCGCTGTCAGGTAGTTTACAATTCCCGCCTGTGTTGAGACATGAAGTGCAAGATCCGGAATAGCTTTTTTTATAAGGGCAAATGAGCCTATATCGCTGACTATCGCAGCATCAATTCCGCAGGCATACGCTTCCTTGATGTAGCCCTCAAGCTGGTCTGCCTCAGAATTGTTCGGAAGAATATTTACAGTCAGATAGACCTTTTTGCCGAGAGCATGTACCTTGTCACATGCTTTTTTCAGCTGCGGGAGAGTGAAGTTGGCTGGTGCGCCGCGCATACCATAGCTTTTTCCAGCAAGATATACTGCATCTGCGCCAAAAAGTAAAGCTGCATCGAGTCGCTCCTCGTCTCCTGCAGGAGAAAGAATTTCAAGTTCAGACAAATCATTCACCTCACATAATTCCCAGGAGTTCGCAGCTAGCGACATGCTCGTCATAAGTTGAAGCGAAGTACGCTACACCAGTCTCGGGGGCGGTGCAGAAGTAATAGTAATCGGTCTCATCTGCATACAGTACAGCATTTATAGCATCTTCTCCTGGATTGCATATAGCTCCGACAGGAAGCCCGAGGCAAGTGTATGTGTCGTAAGCATCGCACATGCTTTGTGATGATACAGTCATTACCTGGGTTATGATATTGTCGATATATGCTGTGGTCGCATCAGACTGAAGCCTTGGATATTGCTCGGGATTATTGAGTCTGTTTATGAAAACAGAGGCAACAGAAGCCATATCATCTGTGCTTCCCGCTTCTTTCTGAACTATCGAAGCCAGGATTATAACATCTTCCAGTGAATATCCTATCTCCTCAGCACGTGCAATAACGTCTGAAGTAAGGATATCATCGGTTCTTTCTCTTATCTTCTTTGCCACGTTATATGCAGTGTCTCCTACATAGAACTCATAGGTGTCCGGGAACAGGAAGCCCTCATACTTATATAGCTTCAGGCTTTCAGACGATACATACTGTTCATAGTCGTAGCCGAAAGTGGTTGAATTGAACGTATAGATAAATTCATCTGCATCACAAACGCCGTTATTATCGAGCAGCTGTGCAGCCTCATAAAGCGTTATGCCCTCAATAAATGTGATTGTTACTGTTTCCTTTGACTCTCGTGCCTCCATAAGGTCGTCTATTATGTCGGCATAGCTCATATTGTAAGCTACATCGAGATCCCCAGGGTACATGTTTCCATCGGCACCCATAATTCTTGCAAAGACCACAAATACCTCCTTATATTGGATAACACCTTCGTCATAAAGCTGGTCGGCAATATCCCATGTTGAAGAGCCCTCTTCGATGTAAATTGTAAACTCATTGTCGTTGTTTTCAATTCCCAATACATCTCTTATGACAACTATTATGAAAAGAGATATCAGTATTGAAGCACAAAGGACAAATGTAGCCAGAACTATACCGCCAAATGCTGTGTAGTTCTTTTTTCTGCGTTTTTTCTTTTTCTTTTTGCGGGGCTGCTTTTCCTCTTGAACGGATGACTCTTCATCTTCCTTATCATAGGAAACAGCTACAGTATGACCGTTATGAGACTGGAATGTGCCGAAGTTGAACACATTTGTCTGACCGGAAACATCATCTTCATCGATCTCATTATCAAGGCGAACTGCGGTGCTTATCACTGACGTTTTCGATACATCATCCGGCTCAGCTTTCACAGCTTCCCGTGCGGTGACCTGCTCAGCAGAATCACCACCTGATTGTACTGAACGAGAATCATTTAATATCGATGAAAGAAGTTCGTCTATATTGTTATAGTTATTTTTATCGCTCATATTTCACCTTTATGTCGAAATTTACGCCTGTTAAAACTGGATATCTATCTTTCTTTGCCTTACGTTGAGTGAATCCATCAGCTCGTCAGCTTTTTCCTTGGAGATAAGCTTTTCGACTATTGCATATGAAAATTCAAGTGCTGCGCCCATTCCACAGCCGGTGATAATATTTCCGTCAACCGCAACGGCAGTGTCAAGCACCTCTGCACCGATAAGCTCTTTTTCAAAGCCTGTATAGCAGACAGCTTTCTTTCCTTTCAAAAGTCCTTTATGTCCAAGGATTGATGGAGCTGCGCATATTGCGGCAATTGGTAGATTTTTAGTCATGCAAATATCTATCGCCTGACTGACAAGAACGCTCTTCTCAAGGTTGTCAGTTCCTGTCTTTCCGCCTGGGAGTATTATCATTTCGATATCATCAGATAAATAGTAGTCAATGTCAGCGATATCTGCCTTTATTGTGATGGCATGTGAGCCATGTATCTGAGTCTTTCCGCCTATTCCAATAGTTTTAACATTCTTTTTGCATCTTCTGAGGCAATCAATCGGAGTGAGAGCCTCTACTTCTTCAAAACCGTCTGCAAGAAAACAAAGTATCATGAGTATTCACCTTTCGTAGCATTTTTAAGTTGTTCTTCGGCGTCCATAAGCACTGTTTCGGTAATATTGTCGCCGCCCAATATTCGCGCTATTTCGTATTTACGTTCATCAAAATCAAGATGAGTAACGTCTGTGACTGTTCGATCGCCCGAATCATGCTTTTCTATCAGCATATGATCATCTGCCATAATTGCAATCTGTGCCAGGTGAGTTACGCATATGACCTGATGTTTGCGGGATATTTCTTTTAACTTTATTCCAATCTTCTGAGCTGCCCTGCCGCTGACACCTGAATCGATTTCATCGAATATGAGGGTCGGTATAGAGTCTCTGTCGGCGAGAACGGTCTTCAGAGCGAGCATGATTCTTGAGAGCTCACCGCCGGAAGCAATCTTGGCAAGAGGCTTTGGAGATTCACCTTTGTTGGCTGAAATCAGAAACTCAATTGAGTCCATTCCGCTGAGGGTAAGCTTGCCCTTGGTTCTCCTGACTTCAAGCCTGACATCAGGCATATTGAGGAACGAAAGCTCATCAGCGACCTGTTTAGAGAACCTTTCCGACGCTTCTTCGCGATGCATGGATAGTGCTTCTGCTTTCTTTGTGACCTCGATGAGAAGCTGAGACTTCTTTTCTTCAAGCTCCAGGATCTTATCATCAAACGAGGCAAGTCCCTGCGATTCCTGCAAGGCGTCTTCATAGACCTTTATAACTTCGTCAAGAGTGGTCCCATACCTGCGTTTGATTCGCTTCAGATCGTTTCTTCTCTGAGTAAGTGTTGCATACTCGCTATCGTCGATTTCGAGACTATCGCGAAGCTTGGAAAGCTCTGTGGCGATGTCTTCAAGCTCGATCCCTATGGCGGAAAGCCTCTCATTAAGTGGCTTCAACACAGGAAGAATATCCTCGTTCGATTCAAGCTCACTATATGCCTGAGAAATCAGATCTCCTGCGCTTTCTTCCGATTCTGTTTCGGAAAGACAGGAAGTCGCAGCTGTCAGAGCGTTTTTGAGTGATACTGCATTTTCAAGAAGCCTGAATCTCTCTTCTATCTTTTCATCCTCGCCGACTGTTATATTAAGTGAGCCTATATCTTCAATTATTTCTGCTAGGTAGTCTTCACGCTTTATATTCTGATTTTTTTCTGTCTTCAGTCTGTTCAGCTCTCGTGCAGTTGACTGTAGCTCCCGGAAAGACTTCTGGTAGCTTGAAATAAGATCATCAGAGCGGGCATAGTTGTCTAGAATACCTAAGTGCTTTGTCTGATCCAGGAGGTTCTGACTATCATGCTGACCATGGATGTTTACGAGCAGATCGCCTATTTCGTGGAGAGCTGATATTGTAACCGGTCGGGAATTAATTCTGGCAGTGCTTCTGCCGTCGGAGCTAATTTCTCTTGAGATAATCAGCTCGTTCTCGCAGTTAAATCCAAGCTCGTTTAGTTTATCTGAAACGGATTTTGGACAACCTACGAACACAGCACTGACATATGCTTTGTCTGTTCCCGCTCTTATTATGTCCTTATAAACACGTTGACCGAGTATTGCGTTGATTCCGCCGATGAGGATTGATTTTCCTGCACCGGTTTCTCCGGTAAATACGTTGAAATGCTCTCCGAAACGAATCGTTGCATTTTCGATCACTGCGAGATTTTCAATATGAAGTTCATATAGCAACGATTTTCACCTCCGGTTGCTGTTTCCATAATAATGTATCACTGCATATCGCTAAGCTCTTCCATCAGCGCAATTGCGTCGCTTTCTTCACGCATGAGGACGAATATTGTATCGTCACCTGCCAGTGTTCCGACTACGCCACTGTAAGCCGCAGCATCAAGCTTTGAGCAAACTGCATTTGCCATACCTGCGTAACACTTGATGACAACGATATTTATAGCCCTGTCAATTGAGACAACCGAATCTGCATAAAGCGATTTGAAAGACAGCCTTGCACTTGTTTCCTGCGGCTTTGGCGGGATGGTGTATTTATAGCTTCCGTTCGGACTCATGGTTTTCAGAAGCGCAAGTTGTTTTATGTCTCTTGAAACCGTTGCCTGAGTCACGTTGAAGCCTCTGTCGAGGAGTAAAGCCTGAAGCGTTTCCTGTGTATCTACTTCATAGGTGGAAACTATATCGAGGATGGCTTTCTTCCTGTCGTTTTTCATCTGTCGTCAGCCTCCTCGTAGACTTCCTTTGCGTTGTTCATCAGTTTTGTAGAAATGGATTTGAAATAGTTGTCGCCGTGAATGTCGATGACCGAAAGGCTGAGCGAAGACCTCTTGATGTATATACTGTCTCCTGATGTGACTGAGATTGCCTCTCCGCCATCAGCGCGCAAAGTAATGTGACCAGCTGCCTCGGTTTTGACCTCGATAATTTTGTTAGGGTCAAATATCATAGCCCTTGCGGAAAGCGAGTGAGGGCAGATATGAGTAAATTCTATGCAATCCATAGACGGTTCAATAAGCGGACCTCCAGCGGAGAGGGCATAGGCGGATGCTCCTGTCGGAGTTGAAAAGATTATACCATCAGCTCTGAGGTGTGAAACTACAACCCCGTCAGCCAGAACAGTGAAATCGTTAAGACTTTCCTTGAAGTCGTGGGTGAATACAACATCGTTCAGAACGGTTTTAGTAATTGCAGTGCCTTTTTCTGGCTTGACAGTCACGTCGAGCATCATTCTTTTTTCTGTCTTATATTCCTCTGTACATAGGTTTTTAAGACAGTCAAGCTCACTTCGCTCAAGAGAAGCCATAAACCCAAGTCTGCCGCAGTTGATTCCTAATAGCTTCTTTTGATGCTTTGCTGCAAGAGAAGCTATTTTGAGGATAGTTCCGTCTCCTCCGATGGTTATGACTATATCACAGCTTGAAACTGCTTGATCGATTGTTGAAGCTTCTTCAGCTTTTCCATTGAATACTTGATTTGTGTCGGGAGTCATCAGAACCGCGACGCCAAGAGATTTCAGAATCTCTATGACCTCGGCAGTGCATTCCTCTGAGTGGAGTTTTTCAAGATTTGGATATATGAATACTGTCATAACCCTGACCGTCCTTTGATGTATTTATGAGAATGCTTTATTAACGATTTCTGAAAAATCAGGTTTCAGGCAATTCTCATGTTCTTTAGCGCAGTATGCTAGATACTCTATATTTCCGTCTCCACCTTTTATCGGTGACGGGATAATTCCTTTAACGTTAAAGCCGCTTGAAATCAGGTAGATGTAAATGTCCTCTAATACCTTGACGTGAGCATATTTATCTCTGACAATTCCGCCTTTTTTGATGGCACTTCGTCCTGCTTCAAACTGAGGCTTTATGAGAAAGACAGCCTTGCCGTTAGGCTTCAATATTTTTTTAGCGGCAGAGATGGCGAATTTTACGGATATGAATGATAAATCAGCAGTAACGAAATCTACATCTTCTCCTATTGTATCTACAGTGACATCTTTGACGTTAACACCCTCGATATTTACAACTCTAGCGTCTGTAAGGAGCTTTTCAGCAAGCTGACCATGACCGACATCTATAGAATAAACTTTGGCGGCATCATTCTGAAGCATACAGTCGGTAAATCCTCCTGTCGAAGCTCCTAAGTCAGCACAAATCAACCTGTTCAAAGTAATTTCAAAGGCGTTAACAGCTGCTTCGAGCTTCAGCCCACCTCGACCAACATATTTTAGCTGAGTGCCTGAGTATGTTACCGAGTCATCGTCGGAGACTTCAAGAGCGGGCTTTGTGCATACTTTTCCGTTTACCGAGATTTCCTCTTTTTTTATTGCCTCTTTCGCGCGTTCCCGACTTGAAAAATAACCGTTTGATGTGAGATAGTAATCAAGTCTTGGCATCTGAGCGTCCTTTTCTTACGGTAAGCTCTATCTGATTCTCTGATAGTCCGTAAAGCTCTATTGCTTCACACACTTTCATATGTGGCACAAAGCCGTTTATTGCGTGAGCTTCAAGACCGGGACATACAGATTTTAGCTTCTGCCCTATTGAGCCCTCATATTCGGACTCTTCAAAAATGTAAGCCTTGTTGTACCTGGAAATTATAGCTCCAAGTTCATCTGTAAGCGGAAATACCTTTACGAGCTTCATAAAGTCACAACTAAGCTTTTCTGCTGCTTTTTCAGCTTCCCCTGCTTCCCTACCATATGAAATGATGAGGGTATCACTGTTTCTGTCAGTGATCAGGTAATCGCTTTCACATACGGTGTCAGAAGCTTCTCCTGATTTCGGATATCTGACAACTGCAATACCTGTGTCGTTGAAAACAGCCTTTTCAAGGCAGTTTTCCAGCTCCTTGTAGTTTGACGGTGAATAAATAGTAACATTCGGAATTGTAGTGAGGAATGGAATATCAAATGTGCCCTGGTGAGTTCTGCCGTCTGAACCGACGATTCCTGCATGATCAATACCTATGACGATATGTAAATTGCCTATTGCGGCGTCGTGAATAAGTTGGTCGTAGCTTCTCTGGAGGAATGATGAATATACCGCGAATACCGGTATCATACCCATTTCAGCAAGCCCTGCAGCGAATGTAACTGCGTGTCCCTCAGCAATTCCAACGTCGAAATATCTTTCAGGATGCTTTTTCTTGAAGTATTGCAGACCGGTTCCGTACTTCATCGATGCAGTTATGGCACAGACTCTTTCGTCACTATCGGCAATTTTGGTGAGTGCTTGTCCGAATGCATCTGTGAAATCGAAATTATGCTCGGGTAGAAGACCCGTTTTGATATCAAAGCCAGCTACTCCGTGAAAGTTTCCTGGATTTTTTTCAGCGGGTTTGTAGCCTTTGCCTTTTTGAGTGTTAACCTGAACCAAAACTGGACCACCGAGAGATTTTGCATATGAAAGAGCATCTTCAAGATCACTCAGATCGTGCCCATCTACAGGACCTACATACTGAAATCCGAGGTCTTCAAACATTGTGCTGTGAAGCATTTTTTCTCTTACAACGTCTTTGGAATCGCTCAGGAAGTCAGATACTGGTTTGCCAACCAAAGGCACTGCCGAAATTATTCCCCTTGTGGTAGACTTGAGCGTGCGATATGATTTCTTGATTCTTAGCTTGGAAAGATATTCAGCTAAGCCTCCTATGCTCTTAGAAATAGACATTTCGTTATAGTTCAGTATAACGATAATGTTAGCACCACTTCTTCCAGCGTTGTTGAGCCCCTCATATGAAAGCCCGCCGGTCATCGCTCCGTCACCGATAACAGCAATAGCGTGATGATTGTCGCCTTTGATTTTCATAGCCTGAGCTATACCAAGAGCTGACGAAATCGAGGTTGAGCTGTGACCGCTGATAACAGGATCATGAACCGATTCATCAGGAGCTGAAAAGCCTGAAAGTCCACCTTGCTGACGGATGGTATCGAATCTATCAAGTCTGCCTGTAAGAAGCTTGTGGGTGTAGCACTGATGCCCAACATCGAAAATTATTTTATCTTTCGGAGATTCAAAAACTTTATGTATAGCCACAGTAAGCTCGACAACCCCTAAATTTGACGACAAATGTCCACCGTTTTCAGATACTGTAGTAATTATCTTTTCTCTTATTTCTTTACAAAGCTCTTTTTCTTCTTCTAAGTTCAGATTCTTCAAGTCCTCCGGAAATGAAAGGGTTTCAAGTAGGTTGCTTTTCAAAATTATCGCTCTTTTCATGTGTTAGTGTTTTCTGTTGAGGAGGTCGTAAGCCAGTTCACATAGTAGCTCAGAGCCATTTATGCTCGAAATTGCAGCAACAGCCGATTCAGTGTAGCGTTTTGCTTCCTTATACGCGGAATCTATACCCATAATAGTGGCGTAGGTGTCCTTACTTCGCTTTTCGTCGCTTCCGATTGGCTTTCCAAACTCATTTTCCGAACCTGTGATGTCTAGTATATCATCGACTATCTGGAAAGCAAGACCGATATTTTCTGCGTATTCTGCGGCTTTTTTTACGTTTTCTTCATCTGTACCAACGAGTATTGCTCCGAACTGAGCGGATGCGCTGAGAATGCAGCCAGTTTTCAAGGATGACATTCTTTTCAAAAACTTAAGATCAACCTGTCTGCCCTCTGAAATGAGATCGAGCTGTTGCCCCATAATCATTCCCTGGTTTCCTGCTGCTTTTGAAAGGCAATTTATAAGCTTCATGGCTGTTTCAGGAGAAATGTCACCACTCAAAGCTTTATCTGAGATAATCTCAAACGGCAGTATTGCAAGCCCGTCTCCTGCCAGAAGTGCAGTGTCTACTCCATATGCACAATGCACTGACGGTTTGCCGCGGCGCATATCGTCATTGTCCATTTCAGGCATGTCGTCATGTATAAGAGAGAATGTGTGCATAAGCTCCAGGCAAGAGGCAATTTCAGTTACATCGCCTTTTCCGCCGAAAAGCTTATAAAACTCAATGCACAAAACCGGTCTTATCCGCTTCCCGCCTGCTGTAAGAGCGTAGTACTCAGCATCAACTACTTTCTGTTCCTCGTCATCCGATTTTGATATGTAACCATTACTGTAGAGATATTGATCAACTGCTTCTACATCATGCTGAAAAGTAGCTTGGAATTCAGGCTTCACCGATTTCTTCCCCACTTTCTTTCAATTCGCTTCTGATATCGTTAATTCGCTTCAGACACTCTTCAGAGAGAGCCATACCCTCTTTGTAGAGTGCAACTGTATCTTCGAGAGTCGTTTTATCATCGTCCAGTTTTGCACATATCTCTTTTAGTCTCTTTATAGATTCATCAAAGTTCATACATTGCCCTCGCTATTTTCTATTATTTCTGCCTCGGCTTGTCCATCTTTCATTACAATCTGAATTCTTCCGCTTAGTTCTGAGCTTTCAGTCACAAGATGCGAACCCTTGTAGATCAAAGCATAGCCTTTTCCTAAAATATTCATCGGGTCAGCACCTGATAAAATGTTTCTGAACCCTGAAATCTGAGCTTCGCATAGTCTCAGCCTGTGAGAAATTGAACTCTTCATCGATTCCTGCATGGAACTGAGCTGATACTCTGTTTTTGCTAGCTTATTCTCGGGTGAAAGTGCTTCAATTATTGATTTTATATTTGAGACAGAGCTTGAAAGAGCGTATAGCTTTCTGTCGGCAAGTCTCGAAATCTCTTGTTTGTACCTGGCTATTTCCGAGGAAATAGCAGAAATATCAGGGGTGCAAAGCTCTGCGGCGGCAGTTGGAGTCGCGGCTCTTACATCAGCAACAAGGTCACTTAAAGTCAGGTCAACTTCATGACCTACAGCGGATACAACGGGAGTTTTGCAGTTATAAATCGCCATGACAACGGCTCTCGTATTGAAACAGGATAAATCATCGTCTGATCCGCCACCTCGTGTGAGGATAATTACGTCTGAATCGCTCTTATCGGCAAGTAAAAGTGCGTTTGAAATGCTTGCAGGTGCTTCTAAGCCTTGAACAGTTGCCGGAAACAGCTTAACCTCTGCCAGAGGATATCTTCTTGCAACTGTACTCTGAACATCATGAATAGCTGCACCGGATGGGGATGTAACAACTGCGATTCTTACAGGGTATTTAGGAAGCAATTTTTTCGGCTTTGAGAAAATTCCCTCTTTGGACAATTGCTCTTTAAGTTGAGCGAGTGCGATATATTCCGACCCTTTTCCATCAGGGACAAGCTGGGTGCAATTGAGTTGATAGACGCCGTTTCTTTCATAAACATCTACTCCGCCGAATGCTACTACTGCTTGTCCTGTCTCAGGATAAAAGTTAAGTCGGGAAGCATTTTGCGAGAACATAACAGCTCTTATGTTTGAGCTTCCGTCGGTAAGAGTGAAGAATATATGCCCTGATGTGCGATTGATGGATATATCTGAAATCTCGCCTTTGACAGCGATTCCTTTTAGCTTGGGATCATTTTTAAGCTTGAATGAAATATAAGTATTGAGTGCTGAAACAGATAATATTGAGCTCAAAATGTACATCCATCCTTTATCGCTGAGAAGAGAGCTACTCCGACTGCATTATCCTGTGAAAAAGCGGGCTCTGCAAAATATGAGTCAAAATCGTTTTCCAGTCTTCCCCTTATAAGCTTGTCCGACATAACACCGCCAGCATATACAACAGGAAGAGAACCGAATTTATCTGTGGCACATGCGGTCATTTCGTATATTGCAGATTCTATGGATCTGAGTGCAAACATGGCTATATCGCATTTATTTGCACCTTTGTTGAACATATCTCTGCACTGGTTTTCTACTCCTGAAAGGCAACAGCTTCCATCTTTTATTGTGGCTTTTGGTTTGAATTTTGCAGTTGACTCCGCTGCAAGCTTCTCTAATTCTTTTCCGCACGGGAATTCAAGCCCTAGCATCACTCCAACCCTGTCTATGAGTTGCCCTGCTTTTAAATCAAGTGAGGACGAGATCTCTGTTGCAGTGATAACTTCTTCTTTGTCTACTCTTATGAGCAGGCAGTCAGTCGTTCCTCCGCTGACATGAAAGGCTATGAATGGCTTTTCAGCGTCAAGAAGATCAAGCCTATGGCAGGAGTAAAGTGCCGCCAGGACATGTCCAACCTGATGAGAGGTGGTATAAACCGGAATGTTCCCCACCGATGAAATGCTTTTCGCAACAGTTTCCCCTACCATAAAGCAAGGCATATAGGAGCCATCTATGTTTCTCGGACGTGAAGAAACCCCGATTGCAGCTATCTTTTCACCTTTCCTGACAAGTCCATATGTAACATCAGGAAACTGTTTTACATGCTGGAAAACTGCTTCTGACTGCCTTAGTCCCACTTCACCGGATTTTACGCTTAAAAGCTTTTTGTTCTGGCGCACTGATTGAGCTTCAGAATTGTAAATAGCGGCAGAGGTGGTGTAGTTGCTGGTGTCAATACCTAAGTAAATCATGTCAGGCTTTTGTGGATTCGAGACTTCTCGAATATGCGCCAAGGATTCCGTTCACAAATGTGACGTCAGATTCCTGAGCGTATTTGTTGACCAGTCCTACAGCTTCGTTTATTGAAACTTTTATCGGAATTCTGTCCGAAAGGTTTTTTATTTCATATATCGCCAGCCTGAGTGCTGCGAGATTCAGCTTAGGTATTCTATCTATGCTTCTTTTAGTGCTGAACTGAGATATTACTGCATCAAGCTCCTCCAGGTGCTCAAATACGCCCTCAACAGTTTCTATAACCTCTTCATTTACTGTCACCGCTTCGTTGTCCTTGGAGATTTCAATCAGCTCTGCCGGCGATTCGTCGCGGAATGACTTTTCAAAGATGAAAATGAATTCCGATTCTCTTATATCGTGTCTAGTAATGCTCATTTGTACTTCCTGCCTTTTAATGCACGGAAACCAAGCCGTTTTATCAGCTTGGTTGTATCCGTTTTACTTGTACTGACTCTCTGAAAAATCAACATCCACTACAGAGACATTAACCTTTGATACGGTTACTCCGGTCATAGACTGAACTGCTGCTTTGACTCTATCCTGAATCTGAGTGCATACGTTAGTTACATTGTAGCCGCTGTATACAATTATCGAGATAGATATTTTAGCGACACCGTCGAGCATGGTAACTCTTATTGCAGTGTTATCCATCTTGCTCGAAAACATTTTAAGTATATCAAATGGGCGAACTGAAATCTTTGAAACGCCGCTGACCTCCAGAGCTGCATTCTTGGCGATCTGGATGATAACGTTCTCAGAAACTCTAAGAGTTCCCTTTCTTTTCTTTTCTGTGACTTCCATTAAATTTGTCCTCCTATATTCGTCTTAGGATGCGAAAGCGCAATTGTCGATCTGGTTTCAAACTCTACTCAATCCACTTCGCATAAATACACAAATACAGTATAGCACAAATCGGTCGCCGAAACAACTACTTTACCTCAAAAATTCTGATATTTTCATTCTCAACATCCACTTCTGAAAGCAAAATGTCCTTGATTTGTGCTGCCTGTGCGCTTGTCAAGCCCTCTGACTTTACAACTATATTTGCATTATCGCCGTCAAGATAGCAGACGCAGTCTTCAAACCCGGCGGCTATGACCAAATTTTCAATTATCGTTTCGCTTTCAATGAGCGATGAAAGAGCGACTGCTTCTTCCGTATAAGCTGCGAGCTCTTCATCTGAAATGTCTCCGCCGTCAAGCATCATCTTGAGAGTTTCGACTGCATCGTCCCTCGATGTCAGTTTTTCAAGTCTTGCCTGAGCAAAGTAATCATCTGATGAGTAATCTACTATCTCAGTTCCATTTACGTATGTGATTTCACCGTATACGTCACTCATGTCAAGACTTGTGACGACATCTGTAGCTTTGAGCTCTGTGTTTGATAACTGATAGTTTGCGTATACGGCTATACCGAGAAGAAGTACAAGGCATGTGATGATTATTTGCCTTTTAGAAATTCTTGGATTAAATTTTAGCCTTTTATTATTTTTTACCATTGTAGTTGCCATTGAAATCTCTCCTTAATTGCTTTTTGCTACATAAACCTTGTTTGTTGGTATATCCAAAACGGTCGAAACCGCTTTTATGACCTGTTCCTGAATTACTGCTCTATCGCCTCCTGTACAGACTATGAGTACTCCGCTTACCTGTGGGTTATCTATTCTCTCTATCAACGCCTCCTTGTTTCCTATGATTACTGTTTCGGATTTAGTTTCGAGTTCGTCTTTCTCAATGTCTTGAGTGTAGACATAGGAAGCCGAGCTCTCTATCGTCAGCATGACCGTAACGTCACCTACGCCGTCTATCTTTGAAATAATTTCTTCAAGCTCATGCTTAAGCTTTTCGGCATACTCTGAACTGACATCCGGAATAGTTTCCGAATCCGATACCTCTTCATCCTCACTTTCAAAGCTGTTAAGTGTCAGGATAAGAAGAACCGACAGCACAGCCACTGATAAATATATAAGCTGTTTACTCGTAAGCCTGAGTTTTTCTTTAAATTTGTCAAGAATCATCTACGTCCTCCGAAAAGTTCATTTCAAGAGTTACCTCTCCGATTTTGTCGGAAGTTACTTTGCGGATTTTGCTTTCATAAGCCTCACTGCTCCCCGAGATTGTCAGGCTTATTTTACTAATAGATATGCTACTATCCTCGTCAATATTAGTTTCAACGGATATTTTTTCGATCGGAATATTGTTCTCCTCGTATATGAGAAGTATACTGTCAGCGAGTCTTTGCTCTAGCTCGCCGAGAACCAGCTCGTTGTAGCTGTATTCTGATTCATAAAGCAAACCTGAATCTATATCTTCATCGAAAGAAAAATCTATGTTTAGAATTGCACCGGCAATAGTGAGTGCTGTCAATATGGAGATTACCGTTTTCATCTTCTGTCTAAAGCTATCAGGTGTCAGCATCATCACAATCATATACACAAGTGACAATATACAAACTGTCAAGGTGATGTTCTTTACAGCTGTCATATTATGCCTCACTGCCTATAAGCATTATCATCCCCGTTGAAATCAGAAACATCAGAGCGTATATAATCAAAAGTGTAACTCCAAGCGAGTAGACATCACCTATTCCTCTCATAAGTGCACTTAGTCTGTATGAGCCTGTTATACTGCACGTCCAGTCAAGAATTATGAAAGTAGCTCTGTAAACGCACATGGTTATAATCGGCACCGCAAGAATCAGCACAACTATTACAATGCCAAGTGCACCGACTGTTGAACGAAGAGTTCCTAAGCTTTGTCTTACTGCTTGATAGGATTCAGACAACGACATCCCGATAAGTGGGACGAAGCTCGATACAAGATATCTTCCAGCTCTCAGAAGAATACTGTTGCCTGTTCTTCCGACAACCGTCTGAAGCCCTATAACTCCTACAAATATCGTCATAATGACGCCGATGATATATGTCAGAGCTCTCTTCAATGTTCCTGTCAGATTTGGAAGGTCTGGATTTATTGCCTGAGTGCAAGACATTATCAGCATACAAACCAGTATTGGCTTCAGAACCTGACCTGCGATCAGAGATACTGCTTCTGAAGCATAAAGAACAAGTACTTTATAGGAACCAGCTCCTGCTATGTTTCCCGATGCAGCCGTTATAGTGGCGAAAATCGGTATGTATGATGCCATGAATGTTTCCTGAGACTTCATAACTCCCAGCATATCTGAGAATGAAGAGATTATCATTGGCGCGATGCATAAAAAGCATATGAGGGTGAATACCTCTCCATAAATACCTGAACGCTGAGATATTGACATGACAGCTTCGCTTATCAGAGATATGACCAGTACACAGATAAAGACCTTTGCGGGCTTTTTGAGCGCAGATTTGAATGTCGACGCAAAATAGTTAAGAATTGATCCTGCGGATATGTTTGAAACTGTTTCAGGATCCGACATATCAACTCCATTCTCCTCCAGGAAATCTCTGGCACTACCAGTTTCTACTTCGTTGAAGTCTATCCCGAGCTCAGTTTCGTAATCGGTTGCACTAATATTCAGCGAAAGCAATATTGACATAAGTGCAACCAGAATAATTTTTCTTCCCATGCTTTATCCCAACTCCAATATACTTTCAACAGTCTCTATAAAGTTTTTTATAAGTGGCATACATATAACAGATACTGCTACTCTTCCAGCTATATCAATGACACTTGCAAGAGCACTTTCACCGCAATCTCTGCAGCATGAGGATGATATCTCGCAGACATAGCATATTCCCAATACCCTGAATACTATCGAGATATATGAGCCACTGACATCAGAAATTCCGGTCAGGTTCTTAACCTCATATAGCACATCAGATATAGTACCTATAATTGAGAATGCAACTGCCGCCACACCGGCAATTGTTATGACAATTGCAATATCCTGATTCGTAGGCTGAATTGTTTTTGCGATTATGGCTGTAACTATGCATAGTGCCGCTATAGCAAGAATATCCACGTCCGTAGTCCATTTCCAGCTCAGAATCCGAATGTGCTTTTGACAGTGTCGAAAAGCTCTGCTATTTCACTCACAAGCATAAGCATTACAACCACCAATCCAGCTATAGTTATCATCAGAGCCTGCTCATCACGTTCGGAACGCTTCATTAACTGACTGAGCACCGCTACAATTATGCCCACTCCTGCAATCTTGAATATCAGATCAACATCCATAAGCTTACCTCACATTAAAATTAAACATATAACTATCCCGGAAAATGCTCCTAAGCATAGATACAGTTTTCTCTTAGCCACAAGCTCATTTTCCATTTCAATTCTTCCTTTTTTGATTTCATCGAGTACGCTTTCAAGTCCCGATATCTGTGTTTCTGACTCATACATTCCAAGAAAATCTGCAATTTTCATAAATGCGGATTCAGTGCTTTTGTCTGCATCCACAAGTGATTTTTCACAGGCTTTTACAAAGCTTTCTGAAAAGCAGTCTGAAATTGCTGTGAAGCTCCTTGCATTGAATGTATCTACATCCGAAAAGCACCTCTCGCATAGCTGATAAACATCGTAGGAACCATACTTAAGAAGAGCTTGCATCTGAAAAATGATGCTTTCAAGCTCTTTCGCTATCTGAATTTTTCTTCTCTCACGTCTAATTTCTTCAATCGAAATCAGGAAGCAGGAAACCACAATAGCTGAGTACAGAAAAAGCCTAATCAAGTTTTATAATCTCGTATTCATAATTTTTTCTGAGAACAGCCGCATATTGGAATGCATTTTCAGCTAGCAAGGATTTTACTATTCGCTTTTTCATGGCTTCTTCAAGACTTTCTGAGTGTACTGCCGTGATAAGTGTGACACCGGAATGGAGTGCAAATTCAAGAGCCTTAAGTTCTTCCTCTGAGCCTATTTCGTCAACAACGATAATATCTGGTGACATAACTCTTACAGCCGTTGAAATTCCGATATATTTTGGGTAACCAACAAATACGTCTGTGAGTTCGCCAATGTCGTTCTGAGAAGTGTCTCTGCGTGTAGCTGAGATTTCATTCTGCTCATCTATCAGGGAAACTCTGTACTTTGCACCCAGGAGTCTGGTTGTATCTCTCAGAAGAGTGGTTTTTCCTGAGGCTGGTGCTCCTACTACAAGGATTCCCGTTGGTTCCTCACAGGTGTTTATAAGTTTTTCTGCGAAACCTCTTTTTTCTCTGGCTATTCTGATATTTATGGAGGAAATGTATTTAATCGTATCGACGGTTTGGAAGTCATTTACGTTGGTAACTGCTGTTCCGCAAATTCCTACTCTGTTGCCGCTTCCAACTGTTATGTAACCCATAGATAGCTCTTTCGAGTAGCTATGAAGCGAATAGGAGAAAGCGTTTTTGAAAGTATATTCTATATCCGATGGCTCTGTTATAAGTGCAAAGGAATTGTCCTCAGTGAGGTTACCGGCTTCATTTATAAATCGATTTCCAGAGACTGTAGAAACCGAAATATGTCTTCCCAGGCGAAGCCTGATTTCATTTATAGTTTCTATTTCTGATTGAGACAGCTTTTCAAAGATTAAGCGAAGCTTTGGCTGCAAGAGCTCAATCGCACTTTTAAATCCATTCATTTTTTTGCCTCCTTTTTCATTGCCTGTCCAATTCTATGAAGAAATATCCTCTGATATGCTCATCATTTGCAATGCTTGGTGTTTATTCCCTTGATACTTCCAATGACAGATAAAAGAGTACATGAGATAATCTTTTCAAAGCAGAATATGGTGAGCGTTTTGTTAGCTATAAGACCGATTATAAGAAGCAATGTCGATATAATGCCGCCGACTATCAGACCCTGCAGAAGACCATTATTTCTGACTATTTGAGTAGATGTGTAGCTTGCTATAAAACATCCTGTCGATAGAATTAGCGTCCCAGCTATGTTGACTATTTCATCTGGTACGTCTATAAGGGTCATAATCGTTCCAAAAAGAAGTATAGAAACTATGATAAACGCTGTTAAGGAGATAAATCCAGTAATGATGCCTTTTTTATAAAATTGCATAAAGAAAACCCTCCGAATACTGCTTAATAAACAGTATTCGGAGGGATAATCAGTTAGAAGTCGAACGAATTACTTCTTTGTCTCAGAATCGGAAGAAGAATTTCCAGACTTTGAATCATCCTGCTTGTCGGACTTCTTGTCTTTCTTCTTGTCCTTTGCGGGAGCTGACTTGGCATTCTTTTGAGCTGCCGCTTCCTTTTCAGCATCGAGATTCTGAGAGATAGCCCAGCGTCTGACTCTGAGTCTGCTTCTGTCGCCTCCGGTCTCGATAACGACGGTTTCCTCTTCGATCTTGCAGATGATACCAACGATACCACCAGCAGTGACAACCTCATCACCTAGCTGAAGGTTCTTTCTCATCTCGGCATCCTGCTTGTCCTTTTTGCGCTGAGGTCTTATCAAGATAAAGTAGAATACAACGAGGATTAAAACCATCCAGATGATTGATGACCAACCATAAGCGGTAGAGGTAGTAGTCGAAGTATCGGACGTAAGAAGTGTTATTAGTGTAGCTGTAGACATGTTATCCTCCTCCAAGGGTTAATTCGTAGTCCCTGAGATTAAATCAAAGTGACTTGATGTACTCGTCCATTGCCTTAGCAGCGGTCTTGCCAGCACCCATAGCAAGGATAACGGTAGCAGCACCTGTAACAGCGTCACCGCCGGCATAAACGCCCTCCTTGGTTGTGAGCATGTCCTCATTAACAACAAGGCAACCGTGCTTGTTGGCTTCGAGACCGGTAGTGGTAGAACGGATGAGCGGGTTCGGAGAAGTACCGATGGCCATGATGCAAGCGCCGATAGGAATTACATACTCTGAATCAGGAATAGCCTTTACAGAACGTCTTCCACCTGCATCCGGCTCACCAAGCTCCATCTTAACGCACTTGATACCGTTTACAGCACCATTTTCGTCACCGAGGATTTCAACAGGATTATTGAGGAACATGAACTCGATTCCCTCTTCCTTGGCGTGGTGAACTTCCTCTTTTCTTGCAGGCATTTCAGTCTCAGAACGACGATAGATAACGTATACATGCTCTGCACCGAGACGCATAGCGCAACGTGCAGCATCCATAGCAACGTTACCGCCGCCGACAACTGCAACAGAATTGTACTTGCGGACAGGTGTATCGTACTCTTCGAGGTAACCTTTCATGAGGTTGATTCTTGTTAGGTACTCATTAGCAGAGAATACACCTACGAGTGATTCGCCAGGGATATTCATAAAGTTAGGAAGACCTGCACCGGTTCCGACGAATACAGCCTTGTAGCCCATTTCCATAATCTCGTCGATAGAGAGAATCTTGCCGATAACCATATCGGTCTTGATCTCAACGCCGAGAGCCTTGAGGTTGTCTACCTCATGCTGAACAGTTGCTTTAGGAAGTCTGAACTCAGGAATACCATACATCAGAACGCCGCCAGCAGTGTGGAATGCTTCGAAAATGGTTACGCTGTAGCCAAGCTTAGCAAGGTCAGCAGCACATGTGAGACCACTGGGTCCGGAACCTACAACAGCAACCTTAATGCCATTGGGCTCAGCTTTTTCCTGCTCAAGCTTCTTATCTGCCATATAGTCTGCGCAGAATCTCTCAAGCTTGCCTATAGCAACAGGCTCACCCTTGATTCCTCTTACGCACTTGCCCTCGCACTGGCTCTCCTGCGGGCAAACACGTCCGCTGACTGCGGGAAGACCATTGGTGGAGGTGATTATCTTATAAGCTTCTTCAAAATTGCCTTCCTTGACCTGAGCCAGAAAATCAGGAATCTTGACGCTTACGGGGCATCCACTTACGCAAGGTCTGTTCTTGCAGTTAAGGCATCTTGCAGCCTCGTTCATAGCTTCTTCGGCTGTATAGCCTAAGCATACTTCTTTAAAGTTTCTAGCCCTTACCTTGGGATCCTGCTCGGTAATGGGTGTTTTCTGAGCTTGCATATTAGGCATGTCTGACTCCTCCTGTTAATCTGCAAATATGTTCTTTATCGTGAGCTTCCTGCTCTCTGTAAGCGGAATTTCTTCTCATAAGCTCGTTGAAGTCAACTTCGAAACCGTCGAAGTCAGGACCGTCGACGCAAGCATACTTGGTCTTTCCACCAACAGTAACTCTGCATCCGCCGCACATTCCGGTACCATCAATCATGATAGGATTGAGAGAAACCATAGTCTTGATATTGTAAGGACGAGTAACGCCACAAACAAACTTCATCATCGGAACAGGACCGATTGCGATAACGAGGTCATACTGCTCGCCGTTATCGATGAGCTCCTGGAGCTGATTGGTTACGAAGCCTTTCTTGCCGTAAGTACCGTCATCGGTTGTGATGTAATAATTGTCGCATACAGCTCTCATTTCATCTTCAAGAATAACGATATCCTTGCTTCTGAAACCAGCGATGATGTCGACCTTAACTCCCATGTTGTGAAGAGCCTTTGCAGATGGATATGCGATAGCGCAACCAACGCCGCCACCTATAACACAAGCGTGCTTGACGTTTTCACCAAACTCGGATGCAACACCGAGAGGTCCTACTACGTCGAGAATGCTGTCGCCCTGCTCCATTGTGCCGAGCTGATAGGTGGATTTTCCGACCTTCTGGAAGATGATAGTGATTGTCCCCTTCTCGCGATCGTAGTCAGCTACGGTCAGCGGGATTCTTTCGCCCATTTCATCAGTTCTGAAGATGATAAACTGTCCGGCTTTTACCTTTTTGGCAATCAGCGGAGCGTCTATCACCATGAGTGTGACTGAATCATTGAGCTCGCGTTTTTCTAAAATTTTATACACGGTTAGTCCTCCTTTGGAAACCTTATTACCTGCTATTATACAACATACATCGCATAATTTCAAGTATTTTTCACTGATTTGCGGCAAAGTATTCTTCAATTGCTTCGACGATAGCGTCTGTAAGACCACTTTGCACTGTAGAATCGTTGAGTGCCATGGCTTCTGTGTAGTCTGTTACGAATCCGCACTCAACCAGTATCGACGGAAACTCCTGCTCAAGAGTTACAGCGAAGTAGTTATACTTAGCTCCCCTGTTCCTGCTCTTGCCGTCCTTATAGACATAATCCTCATAGTATTCTGCCATCTTCTCTGCCACAAGTGTGGCGATAGGTTCGGAGAATGGCGTGAAGTAGTAGGCTTCAACACCTCGCACCCCCTCTCCGTTTGTCACACTGTTGCAGTGAATCGAAATATACAGGTCGGGATTATATCGTCTTGCATATTCGGAGCGATCATAAACACTGATATAAGTGGTATCACTCGGGATCATATAAACTGTTGCACCTGCAGCCTGAAGCTTTGAAACCAGGAGCTTGGCGATCGCAAGATTTATAACTCGTTCTACAACATGACCGACAGCACCAGGATCCAATGTAGTAGAACTTGTGTTATAACCATGACCTGGGTCAACCACTATAACTGCGCCGTAAAGGCTTGAGTTATAGCCGTTGAATGTGAACGTCAGGTTGCCGTTACCATCGTAATCGGCTGAATATCCTGCGAATACTCCGCTCTTACGTAGTTTGAGCTTAAGCTGTATCTTAGTCTCTCCATCAACCTCAACAGTCTGCCACTCAGCACTGCTGAAGAGCGAATCAGAACTGAATGTCGGGAGTCCAGTATAGCTTGTAACATAGTCAAATGTAATTATAACGTAATCCGGATCGAAGCTGTCTACTGAGTAGGTTCCGCTTACTCCTGTACCAAAAGTCAGTGGCGAATAAGAAATAGTAAACGGCGTCTGGTAATCAAGATTGAATGTAAGAACCGTATCCCCATCGCTGCTTTGGTAGGATGAAGTTGAGGCAATTGTATTGCTGATTATCGTATAGCCATCAACAAGTGTGCAATCGGAAGCTTTTAATCTCAGACCGGAAGCAGTGAGATAGTACTTGACAGTCTGGCTCACGCCCTCAGATGTTACGCTGTAAGTTACTTCGTTTACGAGGACATCTATTGTTCCTGCAGGGAGTCTCGGAGAAGTCGGAATTGCTATTGCATCAGTTGTGTAGTAGTCATATGCCAGGGTGTTATCCTCGTTGACCACAACCAGCTGAGTTGCTTCTGCTGTTGGAGAAATTGCGTTTACTATGACCTTTGCGGCAGTTACATCTTCATAGCTCAGGCTCTTATAGTTACCGCTGATGTAGATGTAGCCTAAATCCTGCTCCTCGCCCACAATTCCCTCGGGTGCTTCAAGATAACCGGTGAATATAGCGTAGCTGGAGTTTTCGTCGAGATCATCTGAGCCTGAGGTCTGCTCAGTTAGTGTGATAGTTTCACCATCCAAGGTCGCAGTAACTGTAGAACCGGAGTATGCAGTAACGCTTACTGAAATCTTTGTCGAGCCCTCAACGTACATTGTTGTTCCCTCTTCGGGCTCAACAGACTGGATAACATCGACCTTTCGGGTTATCTTGTAGGTGACTGTATTCGCTTTATTCTGGAATGTGAACGTGTTCACACCGACTTCTAGTTCCTCCTCGAAGTAGAAGTTTCCTGCTTCATTAAGTGTTATGATATCGCCGTTAAAGTAGACGTCAAAGTTTGAGTCGTAGGTGCCCTGGAACTTGACTGTTGTCTCATACGTAGTATAGTTGGTCTTGGTAGGAAGAACCATTTCAAGCTGAGTGTAGAGAGAATCTGTATCGATGAGACCATCATAATACTTGACAAGAGCGTCTGTACTGCTTCCGACATTTTCTAAGAGTGACTCATATGAGCGGAAGACGCTTCCTTGATATGCTGAGTAGTCGGCACACTCTTCAAGCTGCTTGAGAATCTGATCAGATGCCCATGAAGTATCTGATGTGCTTATTCTGTCGTTTGCATGACTGATGAACATGGGAATGCCGTTAGCTTCGGCAAGCTCGTTCCACCACGAAATGATACTTGTGAAGTTAAGCTCTGTAGATTCCAAGCCGCCATAGCAGGTAACAACCACGAAATCTGCATAGCCATTTTCAATGTAAGCCCTGGTATCTGAATAACCGTCTGCCAAAGCCTCGAAATCGTCCTTTGTGTCGGAACCATCAGGATTATTTTCGTCATTCATCCAGGCATTTGTGGCGGCAAGACCGACTGCAACAGTGTTACTTGTTGAGTGAATAGCATTACTGACAAGCTTGAATATGTATTCGCTGTTGTCTAAGAGCCAGTTCTCATATCCGATTCCGGAACCATATTTAAGATAATTTTCGTAGCTGTTTTCATCGATATCGGCATAGTAACCGTCAATGAGAATTCCATCGATGAGGTATTTATTTGTGAGCTTATGTGCACACTGTGAGAGATAATCAATTCTGTCGCTTACTGTTTCGAGCTCGTTTACTTCTATTGCATCTCCAAGGTCGAATGTGATATAGACATAATAATTCAGACTTCTTGCAGCTTCGATGAGCATATCAAGTGGGGAGCCATTCAGATAGACCTTTGCATCAATTTCATAGTAGATAATTCCGTCATAGCTGGTGTTTATTATAATTGTGTTGAAACCATAGCTCTCTAGGTTCGAGAATATTTCGTTTATTTCTTCCGAAGTGACATCTGCCGACTGGTCAATGTCTGTAAAGAAATCATAGCCAATAGTGATGTATGTGGCACGCATGTCATCAGGAAATGAAAAGACATCCTCAGCAGTTGCAGCAGTTATTAATTCGGTGCTTTCTGTACTTTCAACAGCTTCTTCCTCGGAAACATTGTCATCGGCAAACACAATCAAAGCCGTTCCACTGTACGGAAAGACTGTTGTAAAAAGAAGCACCAGAGATAATATAACAGAAAGAGTTTTTTTCATGTATTCACCTTTTTGGGCTAAGCTTAGCTAATAGCTGGCGAGAGATTTTATGAGACCTGCGATTTCTCCTGCAAGGAGAGTGTCGGATGAGCTGGCGACCAATGAACTATAGCGGTAATATGCACACCCGGAATATCCGGATAACGTTGAAATGTAGTCTGTCTGCTTTGATAACATGCTTCCGGAGCTCCACTCGGTGGTAGTTCCGACTTTGTATGCGGCAATTCCGCAAATAAGCTTGACGGACGAGCTTGTAACGAGGTTTTCCCACTGAACTGCAGTTGTATCAAAAGGAAGGCTTCCATTATACCCGTAGTAGATCTGAGGAACTATATAGTCGAGATACCCAGTAGTTGAGCACCAGAGTTCAACATCTGCATAGAGCTTGTTCAGATTGTTATCGAGATTTCCTTGTGGAGAAACTCCGAACAGAACGCTTGAATTGCAAGATTTGACTGTTGAGTAGATTTCCTTGACAAGTTGGCTGACTGTATCTCTACGCCACTGTGATAGGTCACTGCTTCCTGAAACTGAGAACGCAAGCTTATCAAACGACTCATCTGTAGTCGGATAGAAATAATCGTCTATATGTATGCCGTCAACATCGTAATTTGAGACAATCTCTGCGATTCCGGCACATATAAGCTCCCTGACCGCCGAATAAGCAGGACTGAGCCAATAATAGCCGGTGTCACTGTCATAAACGAGATATGTCCCGTTTGTAGAGCTTGAAGAATACCACTGTTTCAAGGTGTATGATGAACTCATGGATTCAAAGTTCTTCTTAGTAGTGGTTCTCATAGGATTTACCCATGCGTGGAATGAGAGACCAAGCTTATGGGCTTCGGCAATCATTATTTCAAGCGGGTCATAAGAGGGCTTGTCCCCTACCGTTCCAGAATACGCAGATGTGAACGGATAATAGTTTGAGTAGTAGTAAGCATCGCCGAATGCCCTGACATGGACATATACTGTGTTAAAACCTAAGGATTCTACATAGGAGAATGCTTCAGAAACTGATTCAGTAAACTCTGCTTTAGTCGCTCCTGCAAGCATATTGTCTATATCCAAGTATGCAAACCAGACGGCTTTTACTGTTGAATAGTTGAGAGCAGTGTAGCTGTTTGAACCTAGTTGCGAGACTATTTCATCGACATCCACTTCGTCGTCAATATCAACGTCCTCATCACTGGCTGTTGTTGTAGCTGTAGAGGTAACTGTTGAAATAGTCGTTGTTATCGTTGTGGCGGCTGTAGTTGCGGTAGTTGTTGCTACTGTCGTTGTGACTTCCTCATCCTCTTCATAAATGTCAGACAGATATCTGCCGTTTACAAAATATTCTCCGCCTTTGAATTCAATCCTATACCAGCCATTTGAGACGATCCCTGTTACGTTGACACTGTCGCCCTTATCAAGATGACCGATTCTGTCACTATCGGCATCTGGAAACTGCCGCACATTTACTGAGTTAATGGCATACATGGTTGCTTCGTAATCAGTTATGGTGTAGTCAGCAGATACTTCGGTTTCTACGACTGCTGTTGTTTCGGCGTCGCTGTCAGGCGTAGTGGTAACAGTGGAATCGGAAGTCTCGATTGTCGAGTATACCGGTGCAGTTTCGCTGTCGGAAGTGGTAGTTTGTGTTGAGACGGATGCATATGTCTCTATGGTTATCGATCCTTGTATCGACGTCTCATCGATAGTTCTCTGCGTGCAGGATGTGAGAGTCAGAATAGTGAAAATGAGTGTGAAGAGCAGTACTGATTTTCTCATCTTAACCTCCTAAAAACCATGCACCTCAACGGGTTGACGCCTATAGCATTGATTATACCATTTCCCGAGCAATATTACAAGTGCTTTCTGTCGACAATATTTGCTTATCCCTGAAAAGATTTTCTCAAAAATATTTTGAAAAGCTCTTGACATTACTCAGTTCATATGTTATGATAAATCAAGAATCATTCTTAATTTTGGTGATGAGTATGACAAAACAGCGCAAACTGATAAAGGAGATTATCTATAACTCCGACCGTCACCTCACCGCCGAGGAAATCTTCTCCGAGGCGAGAAAGAGTATGCCCAGTATCGCTCTCGGGACGGTATATCGCAATTTAGGCAAGCTCTGCGAGGATAAGGAAATCAGACTTATAAGTCTTCGTGGTTTTTCGGACTGCTATGATAAATCCTTTGAGCCACATGGGCATCTTATCTGCAATTCCTGTGGAAAAGTTGACGACTTCCCTATCAATGATATAGGAGAAGAGCTTTCAGGGAGGCTTGGAGTCAATCTTATCTATTACGATGTCAATGCTCATTACATCTGTGATGATTGCAAGCAAAAAAGTACGGTTACTGACGACAGCTTGTAAGACTGTCGTGTAATATAAATCTAAAATTTAATTTTAAAGGAGAACGCGAAAATGGAACTTAAAGGAACAAAAACTGAACAGAATCTTATGACTGCATTTGCCGGCGAATCTCAGGCAAGAAATAAGTATACATACTTTGCTTCTGTCGCTAAGAAAGAAGGCTATGAGCAGATCGCTGAAATCTTCCTTAAGACTGCTGAAAACGAAAAAGAGCACGCAAAGCTCTGGTTCAAGGCACTTGATGGAATTGGCTCTACTCCTGAGAACCTGAAAGCCGCTGCCGAGGGCGAAAACTATGAATGGACAGACATGTATGCTACTTTTGCCAAGGAAGCAGAAGAAGAGGACTTCAAGGTTTTGGCTGCTCAGTTCAGAATGGTCGGCGAGATCGAAAAGGCTCACGAAGAGAGATATTTAAAGCTTCTTGACAACGTTGAGATGCAGAAAGTATTTGAAAAGAGCGAAGAGACCATGTGGGAGTGCCGCAACTGCGGACACCTTGTTATCGGCAAGAAAGCACCTGCTGTTTGCCCTGTATGCGCTCATCCCGGAAGCTTCTTTGAAGTAAGAAAAGAAAATTACTGATTCGATTTTCAAGAGCCCTGAGATTTGTTCTCGGGGTTCTTTTTTGCTTGAATTATTTCGGATTGTGTGGTACAATCTCTAGGATAAATATCAAAGGAGAATTGATATGCGACTTTTAATTGTAAGACATGCTGATCCGGATTACTCCATAGATTCGCTCACTGAAAAAGGATGGCGAGAGGCTGAGCTTCTGAGTGACAGATTGTCAAAATTAGATGTAAGGGCTTTTTACTGTTCGCCTCTCGGACGTGCTCAGGACACCGCTTCCCTGACATTAAAGAAGATGGGGAGAGAAGCAGAAACCCTCGAATGGCTGAAAGAATTCTACTATTGCCAGGTGACACCTCCGTATCTTACTGAGGGAGAAACGGTTATAACCTGGGACTTTATGCCGTCATTCTTTACCACTTGTGATGACCTCTACGATAAAGATAAGTTTATGCATGTTGACTTCATGGAGAAAGGCAATTACCCTGCTCTTTACAAAGCAGTAACCGATGGGCTTGATGAGCTTTTAGAGAGGCATGGTTACAAGCGCAACGGCAGTTATTACGATGCCATTGAGCCTAATAGAGATACTATTGTACTTTTCTGTCATTTTGGAATAGAGTGTCAGCTTTTAGGACATCTTCTGAGTATATCCCCTGTTGTTCTGGGGCAGAATTTCTGTGCGGCTCCGTCTTCTGTTACCACACTATACACCGAAGAGCGTGAGCAAGGAATAGCTTCATTCAGAATGGCAGCGTTCGGCGATACCTCGCATTTGTATGTCGCTGGAGAGGAACCTGCATTTGCAGCTAGGTTCTGCGAGACATTTGATTCTGATGAACGGCACTGATACATAAGAATCCGTCGGCAAAAACCGACGGATTATTTTTACTTCCATTCGAGAGCTTTTTTGAGATACTGCCCAGTGAATGATGCAGAGTTTTCAGCAACCTCCTCAGGAGTGCCGGTTGCTACTACTGTACCTCCTCCGGAACCGCCCTCCGGTCCCAGATCAATAATGTAGTCTGCGCACTTGATTACATCCAGATTATGTTCAATAACAACAACAGTATTTCCGTTATCGCAGAGCTGTTCCAGCATGTCAATAAGTCGAGCTACATCATCGGTATGAAGTCCTGTTGTCGGTTCATCCAGAATGTAGATAGTTCTTCCGGTTGCCTTTCTCGAAAGCTCGGTTGCAAGCTTGACGCGCTGAGCCTCACCACCGGAAAGAGTTGTTGATGGCTGTCCAAGCTTAAGATAACCAAGACCAACATCGCGAAGAGTCTTAATCTTCCTATAGATTTTCGGCATATTCTCGAAGAAAGAGCAAGCCTCTTCTATGGTCATGTCAAGAACATCTGCTATACTCTTCCCTTTGTATTTGACTTCGAGAGTTTCCCTGTTGTATCGTGATCCGTGGCAGACTTCGCATGGAACATAGACATCAGGAAGAAAGTGCATTTCGATCTTGATGATACCGTCGCCCTCGCAAGCCTCGCATCTACCGCCTCTCACATTGAAAGAGAATCTGCCTTGAGTATACCCTCTCATTTTGGCGTCGTTTGTCATTGCGAACAGTTCGCGAATGTCGTTGAATACGCCCGTATAGGTAGCAGGATTAGACCTTGGAGTTCTTCCAATTGGAGACTGGTCAATATTTATTACTTTATCGAGGTTTTCGAGACCCTCGATTTTTTTGAATGCTCCTGGAACAATTTTTGCTCTGTTAAGCTTGACTGCGAGTTCTTTATAGAGAATTTCATTTACAAGAGAGCTCTTGCCACTTCCAGATACACCGGTTACGCAAGTAAATGTGCCAAGCGGAAAATCTACATTAATCTTTTGTAGGTTGTTTTCTGCGGCACCTATTACCCGGAGCTTTGCACCATTTCCTTTTCTGCGTTCAGACGGAACCGGAATCTTTCTTCTTCCACTAAGGTACGCACCGGTTATAGAACGTTCGCAATTCATGATATCCTGAGGCGTTCCTGTGCAGACTATTTCACCACCGTGAACACCTGCTCCGGGACCGACATCGACGATATAGTCAGCGGCAAGCATTGTTTCTTCGTCATGCTCAACAACTATCAAAGTGTTGCCTAAATCCCTGAGACGCTTTAGAGAAGCTATCAGCTTTGCATTGTCTCTCTGATGAAGACCTATACTAGGTTCATCAAGGATATACAGTACGCCGACAAGTGAAGAGCCGATCTGGGTAGCAAGCCTTATGCGCTGGCTTTCTCCGCCGGAAAGCGTTGAACTGGAACGGGAAAGCGAGAGATAATCAAGACCGACATTTTTAAGGAATCCCAATCTGGATTTTATTTCTTTAAGAATCTGGGATGCAATCAATAGTTCGCGCTCAGTGAGCTGTAGGTTATCGAAGAAATCTATAGTATCGCTTATCGAGAGCTTGCAAAGTTCGGCTATGTTCAGACCGCCTACTGTTACTCCAAGAACTTCTTTCTTAAGCCTGTCACCGTGACAGGTCTTACATTTTACCTCGCTCATATATTCTTCGATTTTAGCTTTTGTAGCGTCGCTTTCAGATGAGCGGTAACGTCTGTCAAGGTTGTTTATGACCCCCTCAAACGGCTGAATCCAATATCCTCCGCCCCATTCGTCGGGTCGTTTGAATGAAAGCTTCTGCCCTTGGGTTCCATACAGGAAAATATCGATTGCATCCTTAGGCAAATCTTTGATAGGTGTGTCGAGGGATATTCCATATTTCTCGCTTATAGCATTATAGTAAATCATGGTAAATGAGTCGTCGTTGAGGGTATTCCAGCCGTCGGCTCTTATTCCACCTTGTCTTATTGTCAGCTCATCATTTGGAATGACTTTGTTTGGGTCAACCTGCAAAAACATTCCGAGACCTGTACAATCCGGACATGCGCCATATGGATTATTGAAAGAGAACATTCTCGGTGATAGTTCCTCAATAGACACGCCGTGCTCCGGACAGGCATAGTTCTGCGAGAACATCATTTCTTCTCCGTCGATAACGTCGACTACTGCCAGACCTCCAGAAAGTGAAGTGACAATTTCAATACTACCTGAAAGTCTTGAACGGATTTCAGGCTTGATTACAAGGCGATCTACTACAACTTCAATAGTGTGTTTCTTGTTCTTTTCAAGCTTAATCTTCTCGGCAAGGTCATAAATAATGCCGTCGATTCTTACTCGGACATAGCCCGACTTCTTGAGCTGTTCAAGTTCCTTGACATATTCGCCCTTTCTTCCCCTTACTATTGGAGCAAGAAGCTGAATCTTGGTTCCCTCCGGAAGCTCCATTATCTTATCTACAATCTGGTCTACAGACTGCCTTTTTATCTCTCTTCCACAGACAGGACAATGCGGAACACCGATTCTGGCATAAAGAAGTCTTAAGTAGTCATAAATCTCGGTGACTGTTCCAACAGTTGAACGGGGATTGTTGGAGGTGGTTTTCTGGTCTATGGAGATAGCCGGGGAAAGACCGTCAATGCTGTCAACGTCAGGCTTGTCCATCTGACCTAAGAACATTCTCGCATATGATGAAAGGCTTTCTATATATCTTCTCTGACCGTCGGCAAATATCGTGTCAAAAGCAAGCGAAGACTTTCCTGAGCCGGAAAGACCTGTAAACACAACGAATTTATCTCTTGGAATAGTTACATCTATGTTTTTGAGATTATGCTCCCTCGCCCCTTTTATGACAATCTGATTATTTCCGGTAGTTTCATTTCCCATGTAATCATCCTTCCTTTCTCAGCTCAGCTATCTTGTCTCTGAGGTATGCTGCCTGCTCGAAGTTCAGCTGTCTTGCGGCTTCTCGCATCTGTTTTGAAAGCTTATCAATGAGCTCCATGCGTTCTTTCTTTGTATAGTGGACAGCTTTCTTGTTGACGTCTTTCTTTGAGGATATTTCGATAACGTCGTGGACGTCTTTTACAATGGTCTTTGGCGTTATACCATGTTGGATGTTGTATTCTTCCTGGATGGCACGGCGTCTTTCGGTTTCAGTAATAGCCTTTTCCATCGAATCGGTGACGCTATCTGCATACATAATGACTTTACCGCTGGCATTTCTGGCAGCTCTGCCTATTGTCTGAATAAGGGAGCGTTCACTTCTTAAGAAGCCCTCTTTATCTGCATCCAGGATAGCTACCAGAGAAACCTCCGGCAAATCAAGACCCTCGCGGAGCAGGTTTATTCCAACCAAAACGTCGAATTCGCCAAGTCTCAGATCCCTTATAATTTCCATTCTCTCAATAGTGTCGATTGAATGATGCATATATCTGACCCTGATTCCGAGCTTCTGGAGATATCCTGTTAAATCTTCAGCCATCTTGACGGTAAGAGTTGTGACCAGGACACGTTCTTTCCTCTCTGCACGTTCGTTGATTTCAAGAACCAGGTCATCAATCTGACCAGCTGTAGGCTTGACCTCAATAATTGGATCAAGAAGTCCCGTCGGGCGGATAATCTGCTCGACAACCTGCTCGGATTCAGATAGCTCAAACGCTCCGGGAGTTGCTGAGACAAAAACTGCCTGATCGCATCTTGAGTAAAACTCATCAAATGTTAAGGGTCGATTGTCAAGAGCAGACGGAAGTCTGAATCCGTAATCTACGAGAGTTTGCTTTCTCGCTCTGTCGCCTGCAAACATTCCTCTTACCTGTGGAAGTGCGACATGGGACTCGTCTACAATTAAAAGAAAATCATCCGGGAAGAAGTCAAGCAGTGTGAAAGGAACGGCACCAGGTTCACGCCTTGCAAGAACTCTTGAATAGTTTTCAATTCCACTGCAGAAGCCAACCTCCTGAAGCATTTCCATGTCATAATTGACACGCTGCTCGATTCTCTGAGCTTCTATAAGTTTGTCCTGCTCTTTGAAGAACCTGACTCGTTCATGCATTTCGTCTTCGATGTCGTGAATAGCAGCGTTGAGCCTTTCTTTGCCAGTAATATAGTGGGACGCAGGAAAGATAGCAACATGTAGAAGAGTCCTGACTGCCTCACCTGTGACGACATTGACTTCTGTGATTCTGTCGACCTCATCGCCAAAGAACTCAATCCTGATTGCGGTTTCATTGTAGCTGGTCGGGAATACATCCACAGTGTCTCCCCTTACTCTGAAACGGTTTCTCTGGAAGTCAATATCGTTCCTCTCATACTGGATAGAAACAAGCTCACGAATCAGATCGTCGCGTGATTTTGTCATGCCTTTTCTGACAGAGACAATCAGGCTCTTGTACTCTTCCGGATCACCCAAAGAGTATATGCAGGAAACACTGGCAACGATAACGACGTCACGCCTTTCAGTCAAGGCAGCAGTTGCAGAATGCCTGAGTCTGTCGATTTCATCGTTTACATCAGAGTCTTTCTCTATATACACATCAGTTGCCGGAATATAAGCCTCCGGCTGATAATAGTCGTAATATGAAACGAAGAACTCCACTGCACTATCAGGGAAAAACTCACGTAGCTCAGAGCAAATCTGTGCGGCAAGAGTTTTATTGGGTTCCAGAACGAGGGTAGGACGATTGACATTGGCTATAACATTAGCCATTGTAAATGTCTTTCCTGAGCCTGTGACACCAAGGAGCGTCTGCTTTTTCATACCGCTGTTGATCCCATCTGAAAGCTTTTGTATAGCTTGAGGCTGATCACCGGTAGGTTGGTATTTACTTTTAATCACAAATTTATCCATACAGTTGACAGCCTCCGAAATAGAAACGTTTGTTATTATAATATCACACTGCCGCTCAGATGTCAACAGTAACTCAGAGAAAACATGAAAAATCAGGAGCTGCCTGAGTTGCATTTCCTGATTTTTCATGTTAGGTTCCAAGTGAAATTACAAGGTGGATTTAAGAGCCTGAGCGAACTGGTCGGGGCAGGATGTGTTCTTCGCTCCGCACTTGATTCCATCAAGCTTTGCAATCGCATCTTCGACTTTCATTCCCTTGACAAGGCTCGATATACCCTTGAGATTGCCATTGCAGCCGCCGACGAATGAAACGTCGCCGATTATTCCATTCTCAACTTCAAAATTGATCTGCCTTGAGCAGGTGCCTTTTGTTTGATAGGTATAGGTCATTTTTGTTACTCCTTATTTTTATACAAATTGTAATTCTTTATTTATAGTCAGGAAAGAATTTGTCCTGAAACCATGCCAGTTTTGCTGTGAATTCCCTGCCGTCAAGATAAGCAAGGCTTCCACTGATATCTCCGAGCTCGAACTTCAGACTGTGGGCTTGCAGTGCCTGAGTTCTGACCGAGTATTTCCTGTTGATTTCGCCAAAACCATACTTCCCGTCACCTAATACCGGATGCCCGATATGAGCCATGTGAGCCCTTATCTGATGTGTCCTGCCGGTGATCAGGTCTATCTCACAGAGAGACAAATCGTTATTTGTCGATAGCACTTTATATCCAGTTATAATCTCTTTTGAACCAGAAACAGGTTTATCGTGAATTTTCACTGTATTCTCTGCTTCGTTCTTGATCAGGTATGCTTTTATCACGGCTTCATGTGGAATTGGCTCTCCCACCACGGCACAGAGATACTTTTTTCTTATTCGTCTCTCTTTGACGACTAGATTCAGGATTCTGAGGCTTTCGGCGTTCTTTGCACAGATAACCAGTCCCTCGGTATTCCTGTCAAGGCGATTGCAGAGTGACGGTGCAAAGCTCGCTTCCTCATCGGGATTATACTCCCCTTTTTCATAGAGATATTTTTTTATGCGATTTATGAGGGTGTCGATAGTATTCTCGTCATCCTCGTGAACCACAAGACCGCAGGGCTTATCTACAATAATCAAATTTTCGTCCTCATAGACTATTTCAATTTTACTGCTTACCAGAAGAAAATCATTTTCAGATGGAGCCTCAAAGAATTCATCGTTTATATAGAGTTCTAAGATATCTCCCTCTTTGAGCCTTGTAGATATTTCGCATCTTGAGTGATTCAGCTTTATCCTTTTGATGCGGATATATTTATACATAAGCGACTGAGGGAGCTTTGGAACGGCTTTACTGATAAACTTGTCCACCCGCTGACCGGCATCATTGCGATTGATCTTGTAGCTTTTCATATCATACCTCGAAATCTTCTCTAATGAATATTTTACTCGATTCTCAGGTTCTTGTCAACTGTTTTGTGCAGTTCACGCATCCGACAAATCTTAATGATTTTGTAACCGTATTGTATCTTGAAATGTGTATCGCTGTATGGTAAAATGAGGACGAAAAGAGATTATCGGCTTGTCCGATTTTATTACAAGGAAGTATTAAAATGAATGACAAAAGAAGAATTATGGCTGCGGTATGTGCTGTATCAGTTCTTACGAGCAGCATGACCGCTTGTACTCGAACCGAAATATCTGATATAAGCGAAAGTACAACCACAACAGCTTCATCATCCGAAGAAGAAACGACAACCGTCTCAGATAATGTTCCATCAAACATAGTTACGCAATCTTCTTCTACAACTGCTACCGAGCCTGTTACCGAAGTAACATCAACCACAGAAGAAGGCGTAACTGATGATTCCGGTTTGATTGTGGATGACTATACTGAGGATTTTACTTATGACAGTCTGACTCCTGATGATTTATACGAAATGTACGGACTTTCGAGAAGCGAACGTCAAAGCTTCTATTCTAAGATATGTGAAGAATGTGAGCTTCCTATTATTTCTGTTTCAACCGAAGATGAGCAAGAAGTTCTTTCGCGTACCGAGTATGTGAACTGTATTGTGGAGATTATGAACTGCGATGCTGAGTATGTCATGGACGCAACTGAGGCTCAGATAAGAGTCAGAGGCAATGCAAGTGCATACTATGGCGACGTAGACCAGCTAAGAGCCAACGGCGCGCCGTACCGAATAAAGTTCACAAAGAAGCAATCGGTTCTTGGACTTAATGACGGTGCAAAATGCAAGTCTTGGGTTCTTCTTAAAACGTATAACTACGGCGTCAGAGATCATCTGGCATTTACTCTTGCGGCGGCTATAAATGCCGGAATGTATTATGTTTCGGATTCTACATTTGTCCAGGTGTATGTCAATGAAGAATATATGGGGATATATCTTCTTTGCGAGCAGACTCAGGAAAACGAAAACAGAGTTGCAATCACCGAAGCTGAGGATGGTTACACCGGAACAGATATTGGTTACCTGGTTGAACTTGATAACTACTCCAGCGGCGAAACGTGGAGATTCATGCTCAATTACAATAACGAGTCTATAACCGATGTTTACGGCACCTCACGTGTTCCTGTCAAGTACTACTATACGGTGAGAAATGATTTGTACTCGGAGGAGCAGCTTGACTTTATCGAGAGATATTTTGAAGTCTGCTATGAGGTTGCGATGCGGGCAATCAAATATGGCGAGTATTACAGAGTTGACAGAGTAGATAACGATTTCACACTGACATTGGCTCAGGATGAGTTCGAGTCTGCGTATGATTGCATTTCTCAGGTCATGGATATTGAGTCGTTTGTAGACATGTACATCACTTATGAGATTGTAAACGATCAGGATGTTGGCGGAGGAAGCTTCTTCTTTGCTGTTGATTTCAGCGAAACCTCAATCTATCCTGTTCTCACCTGCGTTGCGCCCTGGGATTTCAGCTGGGCATATGGAGACTACAGTTCAGATGCTGATGGTGGGCTTTATGCAGCAAAGTTCAAGGACGACTATTTCGTAGACAATTGGGGCGATCGCTCAAATCCATGGCTCATACTCCTTTACTCCGCTGACTGGTTCCAGGAGCTTGTGAGTGAGAAGTGGCAGGAAAGATACTCTTACATTCTTGAAGCTATTGATGAGGTCACCGACACAGTCAATACCTATTCAGATGATTTAGATAAGGACGGAAAGAGCAGAACTTCAAGTGCTCTTGCGACAATCAGATGGACAAGAAACAGAGTTGAGTATCTCAACACCCTTTGGGGATGACTTCCCTGCTCTAAATATAAGCATAAAAAGAATGCCTCCGGAATGGAGGCATTACTTTTAGTTGTCTTCGATAGTTTTCAGAAGATTACTTTCTCTTGGAAACTACAACAGCAGCAGCAGCTACAGCCATCGGGAGAAGAGCCAATACAACGCCGGTGTCAGCATTGGTAGAGGTAGTGGTCTCGGTGGAAGAAGTCTCAGTGCTGGAAGTGTCAGCAACTTCCTCAGAAGACTCGTCAGAAGTCTCTTCGGTAGCATCTGCATCATCAGTGGTCTCAGCAGCAACCTCATCGCCATCAGTAACGAGAGTTACGGAAGTGATGGTGAAGTTGTCAAGGTTTGTACCATAAGAGATACCCTTGAACATAAGTGCGTTAGCAACAGTGTCGCCGTGACCGTCATTGTCGTTCATTTCGAGGCTGATGGTAAACTCGAAATCGCCGCCGCTGAAGTTCTCTGCATCAACAGAGTTCCAGATAGCAGAGTCAGTGTTTGCGCCGTTCAAAAGCCAAACTCTGAATGCACCATCAGAAGATCCCTTAATGGTAACAGTGACTGTCTCACCATAAGCAACTTCTACAGGAAGCAAAACGCTGAGAGCTTCTTCGCTGGAGTTGAGTCCGCCGTCGACAACAGTTACGTTGGTGCTTTCAGTAGCTCCATAGTAACCGAGGTTGTCAAGAGAAAGCTCAACATCGTAGGTAGCTGCAAAAGCGGTTACAGAGAGAGCCATAACCATTGCGACTGCCATGACAATTGCCAAAATTTTCTTCATGTTATTTTCCTCCTAATATAATATGGTTTTTAACCATGCTCATTATACCATTTGCACAATCACCTGTCAATACTTTTTTGAACAACAGAAAAAATTATCTCCATGTCTTATAAAAATGACTACCAGATTTGTTTTCTGCTCAAGATTTCAAAAAAAGCTATTGACAGAATCGAAAAATGCGGTTATAATACATTGTGTCAATTTGACCGGGATGTGGCTCAGTTTGGTAGAGCGCCTGCTTTGGGAGCAGGATGCCGCAGGTTCGAGTCCTGTCATCCCGACCACCGTCGTCGCGGTAGAAATACTGCGGCGACTTTTTCATTGCAAGAAAAACCGGCAGCTTATTACTGCCGGTTCTTATTATTTCTCAGAACAGTCCTGTTATTACTCCGTCTGAGCTGACGTCAATTCTTTCAGCCGCCGGAGATTTCGGAAGACCAGGCATGGTCATTATATCCCCAGTCAGGACAACAACGAAGCCTGCGCCGGCTGAAACTTTTACGTTCTTGACCGTGACTGTGAAGTCTTCAGGTGCACCTAGCTTGGTTGGATCGTCTGAGAATGAATACTGAGTCTTTGCGATGCAAACCGGAAGACTACTGAATCCAAGCTCGGTGAGTCTAATAAGCTCTTTCTTAGCCGCTGGCAAGTAGGTTACTTCGTTTCCACCATATACTTTGGTTACGACAGCGTTAATCTTTTCCTCAAGACTCATGTCATCAGAATAGCTGTAGGTAAAGTTCGGAGTTTCTTCCTCGCAAAGTCTGACAACTTCGTTTGCAAGTTCTATTCCGCCCTCGCCGCCTTTTGCCCAGACATCGGATAAAACGGTGTTTACTCCAAGCTTGCGACATTCTTCAATAACAAGATTTACTTCTGCGTCGGTGTCTGTCGGGAATCTGTTGACAGCGACCACAGACGGAAGACCATAGACGTTTTTGATATTGGAAACATGCTTCAAGAGGTTCGGGAGACCTTTCTTCAAGGCGTCTAAATCTTCCTTGCCGAGTTCTGTTTTTGCAAGACCACCATGCATCTTCAAAGCCCTTACTGTTGCAACAATTACGACTGCGGACGGAGTAAGACCCGCCATACGGCACTTGATGTCAAGGAACTTTTCAGCTCCTAAATCTGCACCGAATCCGGCTTCTGTTACGGCATAATCGCCGAGCTTCATTGCAAGCTTTGTGGCAAGAACTGAGTTACAGCCATGAGCGATATTTGCAAAAGGTCCACCATGGACAAGTGCAGGAGTGTGTTCAAGAGTTTGTACGAGATTCGGCTTCAATGCGTCTTTGAGAAGAGCCGCCATTGCGCCGACTGCTTTGAGCTGGGAAGCGGTTACAGGCTCGCCTGAGTAGGTGTAGCCGATTATTATCCTGCCAAGTCTGTCTTTCAGATCATCGATTGAATCTGCAAGGCAGAAAACAGCCATTATTTCACTTGCAACAGTTATATCGAAGCCGTCTTCACGAGGTGTGCCATTAGGCTTTCCACCTAAGCCGTCAACAATAAATCTGAGCTGACGGTCGTTCATGTCGACGCATCTTTTCCAGGTGATTCTTCTTGGATCTATGCCGAGAGCATTTCCCTGTTGGATGTGATTGTCAATCATAGCCGCAAGAAGATTGTTTGCAGCTCCTATTGCGTGGAAGTCTCCCGTGAAGTGGAGGTTAATGTCTTCCATCGGCACAACCTGAGCATATCCGCCGCCAGCTGCACCGCCTTTGATTCCAAATACAGGTCCTAAGGATGGTTCACGGAGAGCAACTACAGAGTTCTTCCCTATTTTCCTGAGACCGTCTGCAAGACCGATTGTTGTGGTTGTCTTACCCTCTCCGGCAGGAGTTGGGGTGATTGCTGTTACCAGTATGAGTTTGCCGTTCTTTCTTGAATCATCGTTGATGATTTTGGGATCGACTTTAGCCTTGTACTTTCCATACTGCTCTATCGAATCCTCGTCGATTCCAGCGATTTCGGCTACTTTCGTTATAGGAAGCATCTGAGATTCCTGAGCGATTTCAATATCCGTTTTCATGATATTCACCTCTTGCGAATTACTTATCGTAAATCGGGAACTTCTCACAGAGTGAGACAACCTCGTTTGTGATTCTCTCTTTATTTGCATCGAAATCTGTTATGCAGTCACAAATCCAGCCGGCAATGAGCTTCATTTCATTTTCGCCGAAGCCTCTTGTGGTGACTGCAGGGGTTCCGACTCTCAAGCCACTCGTGATGAACGGGCTTTCAGGGTCATTAGGAATAGCGTTCTTGTTTGCAGTGATGTGAACCTCGTCGAGGCGGTGTTCAAGCTCCTTGCCGGTGACCCCTGTTCCTCTCAGATCGAGAAGCATGAGGTGATTATCTGTGCCTCCCGAAACAAGCTTGATGTCGTGAGCAGTAAACTCACTTGCAAGTGTCTGAGCGTTAGCTATTATCTGCTTCTGATAGTCCTTGAATTCGTCGGTAAGAGCTTCGCCGAATGCAACTGCCTTTGCAGCAATGATGTGCATAAGCGGTCCGCCCTGAGTTCCAGGGAAGATTGCCTTGTCTATCGCCTTTGCATACTGCTCCTTGCAAAGGATAAGTCCACCTCTGGGTCCTCTTAGGGTCTTGTGGGTTGTAGTAGTTACAACGTCTGCATACGGAATCGGGCTCGGATGTAGTCCGGCTGCGACAAGTCCGGCAATATGCGCCATGTCTACCATCAGATAAGCTCCGACTTCGTCTGCAATTTCTCTGAAACGCTTGAAGTCAATGATTCTCGGGTATGCAGAAGCACCTGCTAAGATAAGCTTTGGCTTGCATTCGAGAGCCAGACGCTCAACTTCATCGTAATCAATCGTCTGGGTATCGTCAGAAACGCCATAAGGAACAATGTGGAAGTATTTGCCGGATATATTAACCGGTGAGCCATGGGAAAGATGTCCACCATGGGCAAGGCTCATGGAAAGAACAGTGTCTCCGGGCTGTAAAAGCGCAAAGAATGTTGCGAGATTTGCGTTTGCACCGCTGTGTGGCTGGACATTTGCATGTTCAGCTCCGAATAGCTTCTTGGCACGCTCTCTTGCGATCTCTTCTACCTCGTCGACATATTGACAACCGCCGTAATATCTCTTTGACGGATAACCCTCGGCATACTTGTTTGTGAGTACACTTCCTGCTGCCAGCAGAACTCCCTCGGAAACGATATTCTCCGAAGCTATAAGCTCAATGTTGTGACGTTGACGGTTTAGCTCACGTTCGCATGATGCGGCTACCTCCGGATCAAAGTTTTTCAGCTCTTCAAAAAACATGGTGATTGCTCCTTTGCATTTATTTTTTTGTGTACGTATAAAATAGGGCAGACTACCCTACCTGGTAAATAGAGTAGCACTGCCCAGACGGTCGGCATTTGATGTTTTCGCTTCACTTGTGTTCATTCACATTACCGTCAGTCACGAAAACAGGCTGATGAAAGTATAACATTTTAAAGCCGTGGTGTCAATATTGAAAGTGTAAATTTCTTATTTAGTTTTTGCGACAGCATAGAGGTATTTCTTCCTGTAATCATCAAGATTCTGCTTGAATTCCGGTGAATCAGGAATCTGTGCGACGTATGTATGCCCCTCTGCATTCAGATCATAGCTATGAAGAACGGACAGAGCAATATTTGAGCAGTGGTCAGCTACTCTCTCAAAATTGGTAAGGAGGTCGCTGTAAACAAAGCCGGTTACTATGGTGCAGGCACCTGATTGTACACGCTCAATATGATTGGTCTTGATTACCTTGGACATTTCATCTATGGTTTCTTCAAGCGGCTCAACCTTAACTGCCAGGTCGCGTCTTCTTTCGACAAACGCTGACGACGCTAAATTGATTATCTCGCTCACTGCATCGGTGAGAAGCTGTAGTTCTTTCGCCGCTTCATCTGAGAATATAATCTTCTTATCATGAATCTCCTCAGCGTTTTCAGCGATATTTGCAGCGTGGTCACTTATTCTCTCAAAATCGCCTATTACGCTCAGAAGCTCGCTGGAGATTGCTTGCTGTTTTTCGTCCATGACGTTCTTCCCTATTTTGACAAGATAGTTTCCAAGCTTGTCCTCATATTTGTCACAAAGAGACTCTTTTTCAGCAACTTTCTGATATTTTGAACGATCATATTCGGTAATAAGCCTTATAGCACGGAATATATTCTTTCTTGCAATGTCGCACATCTTGAGTGCAGCTTTTCTGCTGACCTCAATTGCGGCGGGTACATAGTCGAGAAGATTTTCATCAAGCGAGTCAATCTCGCTGAGATCTTCGCTCTCAGACGGGTCTGGTTTTATGAGAATATAGCAAATCTTTTCAATAAGCTTGCTCATCGGCAAAAGCACAATCATGCCTACGATGCTTATTATTGAGTTCATAAGCGCGATTCCGGTCGTAGTTGCACTCTCATTCATAAATGAAAGCCCTCCGGTAATTGCATTAAGAGGAAGAATAATAATACAAGCAAGCACAGCAGTGAGTATATTCGCTATGAGATACACTAAAGCCGTTCGCTTCGAGTTTTTATTCTTTCCCACCATTGCAATCAGAACGGGAGAGCTTGCGCCAATCTTTATACCTAAAATCAAAGGGAGACATACGCTGTATGGTATGATAACAGAAGTGCATAGTGCCTGCAAAATGCCAACACCGGCCGAGCAAGACTGAATTATTGCGGCAACAAATATGCCGGCAAGAACACCTAAAACAGGGTTCTTGAAGAGAAGAAGTATATTCTGAAATGCTTCATTCTCTTTCAAAGGATCTACAGAATCGCTTATAAGAGACATCGACAAAAGAATGGTGCTGAGCCCCAAGAGAACCAGACCAATGCTTTTAGTTGAATTCTTATTTGTGAACATGTAAAGCAGTGCACCAATTGTTGCGAAAACTGCTATAAGAACCTCGGTGGACAACAGCTGACCAGCAACGCTGTCAGAACCAGAAATGGATAGAATCCAACCGGTCATTGTTGTACCGATATTTGTGCCCAAAACAATAGGTATGGCTTGAGTAAGGGTCATCATTCCGGCACTGACAAAGCTTATAACCATTACGGTTGTAGCTCCGGAGGACTGAATTACGGCAGTGACCAGTATTCCCAAAAAGAAGCCCTTGATTGCAGGAGAAGAAAGCCTGAACAGAATGCCCTCCATTCTGTTTCCGGCAAGGCTTTTAAGCCCGTTACCCATCGTTTCCATTCCAAACAGGAAGAATGCAACTCCACCAATAAGAGAAATAATATGAGCTAAATCCATAAGTGTCCTTTCAAGAAGTCAACTTTTCTTTTACATTCCCATTACACAAATCACATTTTCACACTTCTACTATATCAATTTGTCGGGATTATTTCAAGAGTAAATATTATTTTCGGCGTTATGACAGAAAAAGTACAACTTTCAAAGGCGGAAACAGGCGAAATTTGAGTGATGATATGAAAATCCTGCCGCAACATAAGGCAGTCACAGCAGGATACGAATTACAATTTTTTAACAAACAATGCTCTTATAGCATTAAGTACTGCCAGAATCATAACTCCAACATCAGCGAATATTGCAAGCCACATGCTCGCCATTCCAAGTGCTCCCAGAATGAGACAGATGAGCTTGACGCCTATTGCGAATACAATATTCTCTTTGACGATTCTGAGGCATTTCTTCGATATTCTGATAGCCTTAGATATCTTCAGCGGGTCGTCGTCCATGAGGACAACATCGGCAGCTTCTATTGCAGCATCCGAGCCCATGGCACCCATTGCAATTCCTATGTCAGCCCTTGACAGAACAGGAGCGTCGTTGATTCCATCACCGACAAATGCAAGCTTGCCTCCCTTTTTTGATTCAAGAAGCTCTTCAACCTTTGAAACCTTATCATCCGGCATAAGTTCACCATGGACTTCGTTGATACCGAGTTCATCGGCTACACTTTGAGCTACTGCTTTTGAGTCTCCGCTCAGCATTATCGTCTTTTCAATTCCTGATTGCTTGAGAGAACTTATAGCTTCCTTTGAATTCGGCTTGATGACATCGGAAATAACTATGTGTCCGCTGTAGCTTCCATCTACCGCAACATGAATTATAGTTCCAACTGAGTGACAGGCGATGTATTCGCTTCCTACTCTTTGCATAAGCTTTTTGTTTCCAACAGCAACACTGTGACCATCAACTATTGCTGTAACGCCCTCCCCACTGATTTCGGTTATATCAGATACACGGTTTCTATCAAGCTCCTTTCCATATGCATGTTGGAGGCTTTTGCTTATCGGATGGGATGATGCACTTTCGGCGAGTGCGGCTAGTTCAATCAGTCTGGAATTATCAATAGTGCCATGATGGATGGCATTAACTTCAAACGAGCCCTCAGTAAGGGTTCCGGTCTTGTCGAAAACTATGTACTTTGCCTCAGATAAAGTTTCAAGGTAATTTGAACCCTTTATGAGTATTCCCTCTTTGCTTGCTCCGCCGATTCCTGCAAAGAAGCTTAAAGGGATGCTGACAACAAGCGCACATGGGCAGCTGATAACCAAAAATGTCAGTGCACGATAAATCCAGTCGCCAAATTCTGCCGGAAGACCCATCAGAAGTCTGATTATTGGCGGCAGTATTGCCAATACTAGAGCGGAACCGCAGACAGCAGGGGTATATATTCTGGCAAATTTCGAGATAAAGTCTTCAGATTTTGATTTTCGGGAGCTTGCATTTTCGACTAAATCGAGAATTTTTGATACAGTCGACTCTCCAATTTCTTTTGTCGTTCTGACTTTCAGCAAGCCAGTCATATTGATGCAGCCACTGATGACTTCGTCGCCTGTGTGTACATCCCTCGGGAGACTTTCGCCGGTAAGTGCAGAGGTATTCAGGGTGGATGTTCCCTCTTCGATGATGCCGTCAATCGGAACTTTCTCACCGGGCTGTACAACAATGATGCTTCCCACGCTGACTTCATCAGGAGAAACCTGAGTGAGTTTGCCATCAGATTCTATATTGGCGTAATCAGGACGAATGTCCATAAGTTCGCTGATACTACGGCGACTTTTGCCTACAGCGTAGCTCTGGAACAGCTCTCCTGTCTGATAGAAGAGCATTACAGCTATAGCTTCACTATATTCCCCACTTTGTTCATATATAGCGAGCGCGAATGCACCGATTGTTGCAACAGCCATCAGGAAATTTTCATCAAACACCCTGCCGTTCAGAATCCCTCTGAAAGCTTTGAGAAGTATGTCATACCCGATTATTATGTATGCAATCAGATACAAAACGAATTGCAGTATTCCCGAAACAGGCTGTATTGCAAGCAAAATCATCATTGCTGCAGTAACAAGTATCCTTGCAAGCATCTTTTTCTGCTTTTTTGTCATATCAATCCCTCGCATTGCCTATGGATTTAAATTTCTATCTCACAATCAGGCTCAACCTTTCTGCATGCCTTGAGGACATTTTTCATAACCTTTGCCTGGTCAACGCCCTCTTCAAACTCGATAATCATCTTTTGCGTCATGAAGTTCACAACAGCATTCATAACCCCTGTGGTCTTATTAGCTGCACCCTCCATAAGATTAGCGCAGTTTGCACAGTCAACTTCGATATTATAGGTCTTCTTCATTTTAAATCACCTTTCTGCGGTTAGTGTTAGATTAGCAGTATTAAACGATTAAGCAGCCGTTTAAACGTCCTATTACATTATATGCTGTGCGTAGGTATTTGTCAATAGGAAAATAAAAATTTTTTGAGAAAATCGACATTTTACTCAGGACTGCATGTAAATAAGCCTTGTCTAACCACGTTGATTGTGTTATAATATAGTCAATGACAAATTGCAAGGAGAAAAAATAATGTCCGAAGAACTGCTCCCCCATCATCACACCGATGAATATGATATAGATTACCTCAAGAACACTCTGGAGAAAACCGATTTTCAGGCTGTCGCTGATATATTCAAACAGCTTGGTGACTGTAGCCGAGTTCAGATTTTCTGGCTTCTCTGTCACTGTGAGGAATGCGTTATAAATATCTCTGCTCTCATGGGTATGACTAGCCCAGCAGTTTCCCATCACCTGAAACTCCTAAAAGCCAGTGGTCTGATAACAAGCCGCCGCGAGGGCAAAGAGGTCTACTACAAAGCTGCCGACAATATCCAAAGCCAGTCTTTGCATCTTATTATTGAGAAGATAATGGAGATTACTTGTCCGGAGGAATGAAATTATGCTACAATAGCTTTTTCAGCCATCGGAATGGTTTGTATTCTTGAAGCTTATTCAAAATTATCGCAACTGCTAAAGAGCCTATTGCTACAAGTATGTAACGCAGTAGAGAGTGGATGCTTTCAATTTCCACGCCTGACAACAGTTCGATAATTTTTATTAATGCAGATATACCGAAATTGACCCATAGATGTACAAAGTATATGATTGAGCTGTATTTTCGCATGGCTATTGTTACTTTCGTTTCTTTGATTTCAAAATGAGTTATTATGTAGAATAGGAAAAACAGTGCAGGAACCAAAGAAATATATAAATCGTGCATGCGCGCAAGGTCAAAATATTCTGTTGCAAATGCTTCAATAAGCATTACGAGCATTGAGACTATAAAGCCGATTATTGCCGTCGATTGACGCATGTAAATTTTTCTGTATGCAAACAAAGCACCCATGCAAACAAATATTGTGCCAAAAAAGAATCCATTTCTTGTTGTGGTGAATACAAGAGCGTATAGCTTTAGTAAATTCCAAATAGGTGTTATATTTTCAAGCTGTTTTATGAGTCGAAAGTATGATGTACCAAATAAGCCGACTATGTATAGTATAGAGCAAATTATCGCTGTTGTTTTCAATCCTAATTTGTTTATCATGCAGCAAACAATAGCTGTTGCTATTGCAGCACCCAGTAGGTACCAAAGATGAGTATAGCTTCCTACGAATAAAAATTTACGCATATACGCTAATGTTGAATGAAGAATGCCGTCATCACTTTTGGTGATATTGTACACACTAATTGGTAGATAAATTGCCGTCCAAATCAAATACAATATGAGCATACGTTTTGAATATGAGAGTGGAGTTTTTATATCGAAGTTATCAAGACTTGTCTTTCTAAAACAAAAATATCCTCCTGCAACAAAGAAAAATGGCACAGCCAATCGAGCAACGTAATTGTATATTCCATAGTTGAGATAAGCGTTTATGTCACCAAATGGGTGGATGTGAATTGCTATCACCATGAATGATAGTATAAATTTCATAATATCAACTGCCGGAAAATGCTTATGTTTTGCCTGCCCTGATGATAAATCTAATTCTGTCCACATATAAAAATCCTCCTTGACATTGTGATGCCAAGGAGGTTCAAACAAAACATCCTCCTGAGCACCTACAAAATTGCAGTGTCGGAGGATTTTTTATACAGGGTACAACTGCTGCGAAGCAGCAGTTGTACCCCCCCGAATCGCATTTGTGACTAGTTTGTCAAAAGCATTATATCACGTTATTTCAAGAATGTAAAGAAAAGACTTGTATTAAAATAAGAAAACCCGAGTAGGCTACTTCCCTACTCGGGTTTCTTTTTGCAATGAATTTATTCATTGCATGTACAATGATTGCTTACACAAGCGAGGCACCAAGTGTCTGGCAAGCGGTAATTGCTACTTCATCTGGAGCGTCGTTACAGATGACGCTGTCGCAGGCTAGGATTGCGCCGTCATTTCGGCAGGTTTCCTCCCAGGAGCGCATCCATTCCCCGTCGCCCCATCCGTAAGAACCGAAGAGGGCGATTTTCTTTCCGTTTAATGCTGGTTCGCATGAGTTGAACATCGGCTCGAATTCACTTTCTTCAAGCTGTTCATCGCCCATTGCCGAGCAACCAAATGCTATGGCATCATATGCTGGTACTGTGGATGTATCGAATTCAGAAGCTGTGAATATTTCAGCTTCTCCTCCAGCATTTTTGGCACCATCAAGGACGGCATTTGCCATCTGCTCGGTGTTTCCGGTTCCGCTCCAATAAACTATTGCTATTTTTGACATTATTATCTTCCTTTCTGAATTTATGTGGCTACAAGAAGCCTGTCGAGTGAATGATATTTGTTGTAGTATTTGCAATAACTGCCGATGCATTGTCTGTATTGACGGAACTTCTCTTTGGCAGTTTTTTCGTCGCCGTAGACTTTCCAGAAGCCAACACACTTGGCTCTTTCGGCTTTGTTTTCTATAAATCCCTTTACGTCTTCCGGTGGATATCCGAGGAACAGCCCGATTTCATGTGGGAATTCGGAAGACTCCGAAAGTCTGTCCCTTAGCTTCCAAAGACATCTGTTTATATTATCAGTAGGATAACCAAGTTCGTCAAGAATACTCTTCCCAAGGCTGTCTGAAAGGTCAGATTTAAGCATATTCGGACGATAGAGATAGATGAGTGCAGTATTGTTCTTGCGACGAAGAGTTATCATACAAAGCCCTTTAGGCACAATAGTCTTATTGAAGTTGCAAACGCTTTCATGAAAAGAATGCTCATCATCGTAGTGATAATTGAACATGGCTGCTGTTTTTATTCCAGCCATAGTTGGAGCACAGTGCTGAACCAAAAGCTCCTCGGACATTGAATCACCTCCGTGAATATAAGTTAGCTTTTGCTAACTGACGTCTTTAAAATAAGTTAGTCTCGGCTAACTGAGAATAGTATACACTATATGTGAGCGGTTGTCAAGCTTTTTTTTCAAATATTTTTTCTAAAATAGTGTTTGCATGATTGTAAAGAAATATGCACTACTTAATCTTGCCATCTTCTATCAAAACAACTCTGCTACATTTCTTAGCTGTTGCCTCGTCATGCGTGACAATCACCACGGTTATCCCCTCTTCATTGAGTCTCCGGAAAATGTCCATTATGTTGCTTGCAGTGGTTTTATCGAGTGCGCCAGTCGGTTCATCAGCAAGGATTATTTTCGGCTGATTCACAAGCGCACGGGCAATGGCGATGCGCTGTTGCTGCCCACCTGAAAGCTCGGAAATGTCGGTGTCACGCTTGTCCTCAATCTGAAGACTTTTGAGAAGTCCCATAATTCGCTCATCGGTGGCTTTCTTGTCGTACTTCCCTCCGAGGCAGACCGGCACTCTGACATTGTCGTAAACAGACATATTCGGAATCAAACCGAAATTTTGCAGAACTATGCCGATTTCTTTGTTGCGGATTCTGGCAAGCTGATTGGGGCTGAGAGCTCTGACATTGACACCATTCAGGAGATATTCGCCATCAAAATCAGTATCGGCACAGCCTAAAATCCTTAGAAGCGTTGATTTGCCTGAGCCTGATTTCCCCATAATCGCAAGCATTTCGCCGTCATTGATTTCAAGACTGATGCCGTTCAACGCCTTGACTTCGCTTCCTTTTCCGGCGTTGTAGGTCTTGTGAATGTTCTTAATTACTATCGACATGGCTGTCCCTCTTTAAAGATTTCTCAAAGTGTTTATAACCACGAATATGGTGGCTGCTGTGGCTATCGGAATTAAATCTGTGATGATTTGAATTGTCCGACATTGTGCCGGGCTCGCTCCACAGGTGGAGATTATACGGTATTTCTCCGCAAACACTGTTCTTGAAAGAATCGAGTTTGAAATAACTCCGGCTAAGCAAAGAAGAACAGAGATAATTGCGAGCATTACCGTCATTCCCATAATTTCAAGCTCCAGAGCGCAATATTCGGCAAAACCGGCGGCGGTTGATACAGCTGATTCCACCAACCCAGTGCTTACAATATTACTACAAAAATCAGTTATATCGCCGCTTGCAAGTGCGCCATAAACGTCTTTTTTCGTAAAAATGCCATCGTTCTCGTCAGTTATGAGTAAAATATAGTTGCTCTGCTTGGAGACCACTGACGACGGACTGTCTTCGGATGGGGTCAGATAGACGAAATCGTTTTTAAGTGTGCCAACAACCGTGAATGTGACTTCAGTTTTATCCTTGCCGGAAAGTATTTCAGTGTAGGTTTCACCGAGCAAATAGTAGCTCCCAAGACTTGAAACCACCACAGCAGGATAGCCGTCCACAACTTCAAAGCTAGTTTGTTTCTTGAATGAATAGTTGAGATTCTCGAAATAATCCGTCTCAACCGGCTGTAGATAGGCTAAGCTATCATAAGTGTACTTCCCACGGAAACTCACGCCGAGATACTTTCCGCCTAAGTCTTCAACCACAGACTTTATATCTGAATCAGCAGTAATGGCAACAGCATTTTCAAGCCCAAGGATCGAATAAGCTTGCCTTATCTGGATAAGCGGCAACAAGTCTCCCGTGAGCGAGGACAGGATGAACATCATTACCGTCAGCATCAATGTAACTCTGACGTATGCGGGAAATCTGTCTTTGAGGTTTGAGAGAATTATAAGCCTCATAGTCTGGCACCTCCCGAGAAAAGACGGTTGTATTTCGGAACAGTCACCGAGAGCATGACAACGAGCATTATTGCAAAAACTACAACTGCGCTTTTAAAGTCAACCTGTCCATACATGTTGAGAAGCCTTTGGAGCGGTTTTGACAGGCAAAAAAGAGCATATCCCGCCACGAGTGAGACCACGGTCTTGATGAAAAGAGGCAGATAAAGTAGCTCAAAAAGTCCGGCTCGGGAAATGCCCAAAAGCTTATAGATGTTGTATTCATAGGACATGCTCCTGACCATGTAATCAAATAGCGATGAAACGATGCAGATGACACAGAGTATTATCCCGATGATTATAACTGTGCACTCCATGCCGTTCTCTAAAAAGTCGCTAAGCTCTGCCTGATACCTCGATTTCACTGTGCAGTCGTTGACCGTCGCAATGGTTTCTAAGATTTCAATCTCCGGTTTTGTCGGGATTTCCGAGAATACTATGCCATTCAGCCTGATGTCGAAATCGCCGGTTTTCAGAGCAGTCGAGAACGGAAGATAAATATCGGTTTCACTTATGCCGATGACAGAGTAAACTCCGTTGCCAATAATCACGCTGTCGCCGACTGATTTATACTCTCTCAGACCGCTGTTTATATAGATTTCATTATTGCAACAGATGATGACCTCTTCGCCGTTCTCAAGCTCGATTTCGGAGAAGGTTCTGCCAATGGTAACGTCAGGCTCGCCAGTGATTCTTGAGTCGTTGACACTGCAAAGGACAGCCTGAATATACTGATTGCTCCCGCCTTTTGGGTAGGCACTCAGCCCGACAAATTCCGAGATTTCAGGCAAGACGTCACTTTCTGAAAGTGCTTCTATAAGCTCAGAATTATCCGAAACACTGGATGTTATCGTAAATGTTCTGCGGCTTTCGCCTTGGTGCAGAAAAAACGTAGTCGAATAGAGAAGCTCGTTTATCAGGACGAAGAGCGAAAAAGCACAGACAGTGAACGAAAATACGATTATCACAAAGCTCGCTGGTTTAGCAGTCATCTGCCGGAATGCTCTTTTCAGATAGAAAGCGTGACGGTTCATAGCTTTAGTTTCCGATCAATCGACGGGAAAGCCCGCAGAATCAGAATCGAGAGAAGCCAACCGAGAGCGTAGCCGATAACTATCAATATGAGATTGACGGGATAAATCCTCGTCATAGTATACTGGGCGGCGGTGTTGATTATGACGTTGACTATGAGATAGACCATCGGTGCACCGACAAGCGAAGCCAAGAATACAAGCGGCTTGCGAAGACGTTTGAAAAGAGCTGTGCCGAAGAAAGTGAACAGAAACGGCGCAGTTATGAACCTTGAACGGCTCGAAATATAGTCCCAGAAATAGGTCGTAAGTGCCGCCATGTCGAAATCCGCAAACTGATTTATAAAATCATAGCTGTAGCCGTCGGGATAGCTAAGAGCAATTGGGAACGGCAGAATTATAAGCGAGACAAGCTCACAGACACCAAATGTACCAAGAAAAACTAGCAGCAGCCTCATTATAGACTTGTGTCTGCGATAGCTCTCACAGCACACAAGAAGTGAAATTATAAGCTCCATCAAAATACATTCAAAGCTGTACGGAATCGATGTTTTCAACATACCATCACCCCAGAATTTTCTTATCTTGGGCATATTATATCATAGTTTGCGGGGAGAGTTCAATATTTCAAAGATTAAGATTTGATTAAGATTTCAGAGACAGGCTGAGTATTTTAGAACAAAAAATAACGCCAAACGGCGCAAATACGTCGTTTGGCGATTGGCGGAGAGGAAGGGATTCGAACCCTTGTGGCTTTTGACCAAACGGTTTTCAAGTTCTTCAACCTATTCATCTTCTAATCTCTCGTAATCACTTTTAATGTTATCTAAACCCGCTTTGTCGAGCTTTTAGTTTGGAAACTGGCTTAACAAATAGAACCCCAAAAATTCATCAACCCAGAAAAAGTGTTAGAAAAGTGTTAGAAACTTTACCGTGTTAAAAAAGAGAACGTCCTGCGAGGGCGTTCTTTTATTGCTCTGTTGTTATCTGCACAAGCCCTGAGAGAAGTAGAGTGTAGTGCCTTAAAAACTGCGGGTCAAGGGCTCTCAGAGCCCTTGCTGGGTAACGGGGCAGAGCCCCGTTGTTCGCCCTAAAAGCGGCGAAGCCGCGCGGCTCAAAGGGCGACAACCCCGCACCCGCAGAAAGTTTTGCGGAGGCAGTCGCTTCCCTCTCGTATATATTGCCGCCCTTGTTTGCCTTAAAATGTGGTGCATAGCGAAAGTGAGGGTATAAAGCTCAAAGCTTCCCTTTATTGCCCAGTAAGCTTCTTTATTATGTCTGTAAGCCCTGAGAGCTTCTCTATCATGTCTTCAAGCTGTTCTTTCTGCTCTGTGTCCATTTCCTTGCTTGCGAGTGCCTTTGAAAGCTCTGAGAGCTCCTGATTCGCTCCGTCAAGCTGTTTGCTCATAGTCAAGCTATCTTTCGCCCTGTTGTCCCTTTGGACGAGGAAATCAAGCGTTACTTCATAATACATGGCAAGCCGAAGCAGTATCTCAATAGGCGGTTCGTTCCTGCCTCTCTCGTAGGTAGCGTATGTCTGGATGTTGATTCCTATCGCCTCTGCTACTTCTTTTCTGGATAGGTTATTCCCCTCTCGTAACGCTTTAAGATTGATGGCTATAAGCTCCTTGCGCTCCTGTGGCGTGTACATATTGCCGTATTCCTGAAATTCTTTTGTCATGGATGCCGCCTTCCTTTCAGAGATATTCTATCACATAACCGTCAGAATGTCAATACATTTTGTAACACGAAATTTTTCATAAATATATTTTTCTGTACCTATTGACAACATGTAACTTATAGTGTATAATTGTTTATCGTAGCATAAAACAAATAGTATCAAAGCAATCTGTTCGCCGCACGCGAGCGTGAGCCGCCTGCGGCGAACATTGCTAAAGGTTAGTATTACCATTTAGCAATTTGTGTGTTTTGTGTTACAAATATCTTTATGAAAGGAGAATCTATTTGAACGATTCCCATAATCGCAGAAGCCGAAAATGGCTTTTGACTATCAACAATCCAGTCGAGAATGGTCTGACACATGAGCAGATTAAGAAGAATCTGTCTGAATTTACGGGAGTTGACTACTGGTGTATGTGCGACGAAAAGGGCGAGACGTACCACACCCACCTGTTTATCCATGCCAAGAATCCGATTGCGTTCTCAACAATCAAGCACAAGTTCAAAGCCGCTCATATTGACAAAGCTAACGGAACTTGCGAAGAAAATCGCAACTACATTCGCAAAGAGGGCAAATATGCCGACAGCGACAAGAAAGAGACTAACATTTCCGAGACTTTTGAAGAATGGGGCGAAATGCCTGATGAGAGAAGCCCTAAAATCTCACAATCTGAAGCAATAATCGAAATGATTAAAGACGGTTACACCAACGCAGAAATAATTGAAGCTTATCCGACTGCTATCACGAAACAAGCCTATATGGACAGATACAGACAAGAATATTTGAAAGCTAAGAATAACAACTGGCGTGATGTCGAAGTGAATTACATCTGGGGAAAGACTGGCGTCGGAAAAACAAGATACGTAATGGACAAATACGGCTATAACAATGTCTGCAAGATTACTAACTACACCCATCCTTTTGACAATTACAACGGTCAGGACGTGATTCTGTTTGACGAGTTCAACGGACAAATCATGATTTCAGATTTACTTCAATATTTGGACGGCTATCCATGTCCTCTCCCTGCAAGGTATGCTGACAAAATGGCTTGTTTCACAAAAGTTTATATTGTTTCTAATTTCCCATTTGCAAGTCAGTACAAGAACATTCAGAGCGAGAAGCCAGAACAGTGGGAGGCTTTTAAAAGACGTATCTCCAATATCTTCGAAATGACCGACGGCGGTGTCCTTGTAGAAGAAAAGCCTGAGCCAGATGTCATACTGCCAGATGATTTTGAGGAAATCCTCGACGAAGAAGTTGGTGATATTTTTGCTTAAAGATTATGGCGATGTTATGACAGTAGAAGAAGTCTGCGAAGTTTTGAAGCTCGGCAAAAACAAAGTTTATGAGCTACTGCAAAAAGGGGAAATATCTTCCCGTAGGGTCGGAAGAAAGTTTCTCATTCCGAAGAAGTCCGTGATTGACTTTTTGGAATCAGTACGGTATACTTCTAATTAACACGGTAGGT
>JAJQHJ010000033.1 GCA_021199795.1 Oscillospiraceae bacterium | reverse complement strand
ACCTACCGTGTTAATTAGAAGTATACCGTACTGATTCCAAAAAGTCAATCACGGATAAGATATTTTCTACCGACCTTGCGGGAGGCGATGTCGCCACTTTGCAATAGCTCGTAAACCTTGTTCTTGCCGAGCTTCAGAACCTCGCAGACTTCTTCGACGATCATGACGTCGTCGTAATTCTTAAGCAATAACATCACCAACTTCCTTATGTGATTTAGTAACAGGCATCCTCGTATAACTCCTCACAACCTCCGGCGGTATCCTCTCCAGAATCTCAACCGCATCCAGATACTGATGCTTGAGCCTCTCATCCTCAAGCTTCTTAAGCACGCTCTCTTTCGACGACTTCTCAAGCGACAGCTTTAGCTGTTCATTGCTCTTTTTCAGCTTCTTGTTTTCGTTTGTAGTAGTCGTAAAAGCCACGTTATACTTCTTGAGCGTCGTGTGCATCTGTTCAACCGCCGGAATGTACTTGTCCAGAAGCTTCTCAATCTCGTCAATTCTGCCCTTGGCATTGAATAAGTTAGCACCCGAAATTAGTTCCTCCAACTTCTCTTTCTGAGCCGTAAGCTGTGTCATCTCCTTGAACACCCTCGGCGGAATGTGGTCTCTGCCCGTAAGAGATGTGCTCTCTCCACGTTCCAAATCCGGGTACTTCCTGACCATATGCTCCCAGAACTTGTCCTGCCATTCGGTCAGCTTCTTCTTGTTGCCAACGATTTCTTTGGCACTGAGCCTACCGTCCTCAGTCAACGGAACAAACGACAAGTGCATATGCGGCGTTTTCTCATCCATATGTGCGGTTGCGGAGATTATTGTTTCCGGTCTCTGGTGCTGTTTTATGAAATCTAAAGCTTCTTGGAAATACGCCTTAATTTCATCTTTCTTCTTTCCCTTGAAGAACTCAGGCGTTGCGGTTACGAGGGCTTCAACAAGCCAGACACAGTCCGCCCGTGTCCTGCAACCGGCTTCCTTAATTTGCTGTTCTGCAACAGCTCGGTACTTTCTTTCAGGCTCCACAAGATGAAAGTTCAGATGGCTCTTGCTTGTGTCCACATCGGGGTTACTTGCATACTTCTCTTTTGTGAGCTCGTTGTGAGCCTCTATGTTTGAAATCTCCGGACCTTTGTACTTGGCAAAGCGGAGAATGGAAAGCCGACAATTTGATAAAAGTCTGTCTTGCTTTTATCATCCTGATATGGTATATTAGTTATTGTATGCGAGTACAAATCGGAATTCGGAGGTGATAGAACATGAAAACAATAATTCTTATGCGACATTCTATCCCATATAAGGATAAACTAAGTGAAGAAGGTATTCTGCTCGCAGAAAAAGTGAAAGTATTAATTCAGGAAAGATATCAAAATGTATATTCATCTCCAATTGCCAGGGCTTATAAAACCGCACAAATTTTTTCTCCTAATGTTCAAATTATTCCTGACTTAAAAGAACGGGAAATAGGTATAGCTAAGGAAGATTTTTGGCTAAAGCAATATCAAAATTATAATTACAAAAATCAAGATGGTGAAAGCCTTAATGAAACAAAATTGAGAGTAAGATGTGCAATAGATTTGATATTAAAACAAACGCCAGAAGATTCCTGCTCATTAGTAGTTTCTCATGCGACTGCGATATGTGCATATTTATCAAACTATTGTATCGTTAACGTGATTGATGCAAATAACAAAACCAGGGAAGTTATTTTCGGCGACAAAGAAATATTTATTGACAATTTGTACTATACTAGTTATTTCATTTTGAAATTTAATGGGACAGATCTGGTTGATATAACATATCATTGTAATAAATAAATCTTCTCATCTTTTCTATAAAAATCCAATTTATTGACCTGAACTCAACACATTTATACTTAAGAGTGACTACACAGCCGCTCTTTTTTCATGCCCATCTGGAGGTGATAACAGTGGATTTACTCAAGGGCAAAGAGATAATGGCTTGGACTTTCATGGGCAATACTTGCATCCGAACGATAGGCAACTGGCAATCGGTTTCTTACTACATCATGCTTACCCTCTACGAAATTTCCGTCAAGCTTTAAAGTTCCGTTTGACAGATGTATCTTATCTTCCTCCGGCGGGAAGTCTTCGACCTGTGCGGCTAACTTCATTACCTCTACGATGTTGTTAATCTTTCCGGGGATGTTGTTTACGGCGCAATGTCGCAGTTCTTCATAGATTTCTCCTCGAAGTGGCAGATCATCCATCACTCTGCCATCAGGCGTAAAGAAGGCATTGTTCGCAAAGATTATCTTACGGTTCCTAAGAAACTCACTGCAAAAGAGAGCTTCGTTTATATTCTTACCGTCGAACCAGACAGGGTTATTCATAACATACCTCCTCTCGGAGTTTCTCAATATATCCGCTTTCATGAAGCTCATTCATCAGAACTGTTCGCTCGTCCTTATCCGAGAATGTGAGCTTATCCACCAGATAAGCGACATACTCAAGATTCTGACAGGCTTCAATGAAGCGTCTGTCCAGAATGTCTTCCGGCGTTTTGGGTGCATACCGTTCTTTCCAACGTTTCAATATCCGTAGATACCGAAACAGTATGTCCATGTCTCTCTCCCAAGTGTTTTTGTGATAGACTATTGGTTTGTCGATTTGTTCTATCCCGAAATCCACCATAAGCTTCCTTGCGGCTTCGTAGGGTGTCAGTCTGAAAAGTCTCCTTGTCAGCTCGACCACATCTCCCGTAGCTCCACATCCGAAGCAATAGAAGTAGTCCTCATTCAGCTTCATGCTCGGATGTTCGTCTTCGTGAAACGGGCATCTGACCATGCCGCTATGGTTAGGGTCAAGACCGTAATGCTCGGCGGCTTGTTTCAGTGAGATGGTTGTTTTTACTTCTTCAAATAGGTTCATATGTATAACCTCCGTATATTGTATTTGACAATTCTTGCTTGTCACCTGAATATACGGAGAAAAGGGCTATAAACCGAAAAATCCGGCACTTTTGCAAAAAAGAAAATTGCCACCCCGATAAAATTGCAAAAATGCAAAAAAATCAGGGTAGCAACAAATGTTCACAGCTTGTTTATTGCTATTGCTCCGTCAATAAGGTATAATGTTGTTGGATTCGTAAGAAAGGAGCATAACGAATGGAAAACACATTTCTTCCCGGCACCGTCAGAGAGCGGATTCGAATTTGCCGCACAGAATCAGTTATATGCTACTCTATGTAGCATGGTTCGGAAAACTTCAGACTCCGAAGCGGCAGAACAAACCGCAAAGCAACTCACGCGAATGAGAACGCCGGTGTATCAGGCAGACCTTGCCACCATTGAAAACCAGTTTATGCAAACGGTCAAGGACATCAAAAAGGAAATAGGGCATAATTTTGCGGCAGTACAGGCTATGATAAAAGAAGAAACCGAGGAGATGTTCAATAAGCTTACAAAGGGGCAGGACATCCAGAATATTCATATTACACCTAAGGAAATAAGCACTGCGGTAACTGACAGTGTTTCCGGCATGGACGGCGTCACTCCGCAGTCATTGGAAAAGTTCGGAGAATCGTTGACTGACTTTATGGAAAGCACTTTGAAGCAGGAGAGTGGTAATGAAGCGGAGCAATGAACAGCTCTGTGCATTAGCTCAGAATGGTGACAAGAACGCCCGAAGTCTTCTCTTAGAAAACAACATCGGTTTCATCCGCAAAACAGCAAGTGAGATTTATGCAAAGATGAATCTCGGCGAGAGTGAACTTGTCATAGATAGAGATGACTTGGAACAAGAGGGCTGTATCGGGTTGCTTAGTGCGATTCCTCGGTTTGATGAGAGCAAGGGCGTCAGGTTTCTGACCTATGCCGCACCTTTCATCCGCAATGCAATGATTGACTTTATACGGAGAGAATCCGCCGACGGACTTGCCTTTCAAAAAGTTTGTCTTGATGAAGTCATCTCCGGCGACGAGCAGATGCTTCGTATTGAAGCGATTGCAGATCCCACCGCCGAGTCGCCGGAAAGTATTTGCATAGAGAAAGAAACTCTGCGAGAGCTTTACGAGGCGTTGGATAAGATTGGAGACAGGGAACAGACCTATCTTTTGTATTGCTATGGATTCACAGACGACATTGAACATACGTTGACCGGCACGGCGACACATTTTAACTTGAGCGAGAGCTGTGCGAAGAAGATTGAGAAGAATGCTATGGACAACCTCCGGTTGGAACTGCCGTGGTGGTCTTAGCGTGGCACGAGAGCTTGATATACCTTTCCAAAACAGCCGAATAAAACAACAAGGGAGCCGACACTGGCTCCCTTTTGTATTTATATTGAGTTTTCGTCCGACGGATATTTTGCAAAGGTATAACACACTAGACTTTCCATCTGGGAAAGTCGTGTGCCAAAAGGGAGTAGCCCTTTTGGATGAACCCCGGAGGCAGACACAAGTTCACAAAAGACGATATTTACTCCGACAGAACTGCGTATGTCAGTCATGCTTTCACGGCGTTTTTTCATTTTATCGCCCGACAAGATTAAAAAACCTGTTGACAAGACCTAAATAATGTGATACACTTGTGATAGTTCTGAGAATTATATTCTCAGTCTGTTGAATTGTGGGGGGGGTAGTGCTTCGCACACCCAATTATCAACCTCCGCTCCCTATAGGTAGTCCGGAGGGTTCGGTGTGTCATGTGTGTCTTTTAAATCTCTTTCGGTTTACTGAAAGAGATTTTTGTTTTGAAAAATTTTTTGGAAGGATGGGAAACCATGAAGTTAAGAAAAGTTTTGTCTCTGTTCGTAGCTCTCGTGATGATGCTTGAGGTTCTGCCTCTGTCATCGCTTGCGACGGAGATAGCAGACGCTACTGAAAATGTGGAAGTTTCAGCGGAAGTTGTTTCTGAGGAAATAGAGCCTGAAGAAGTTGCTGAAGATTCCGATGTTAGTGATGATGCCGGCACTTCTTCTGAAGCAGAAGAAGTCATTGAGGAGGCTATTGAAGAAGAATCAACAATTCTTCTCGGTGCATCAGCTTCTGATGCAGATGAAGATTCATCTGATGAGTCGGGAATTGCGACTGTCAGTGAAGATGCCACGACCGTTGCCTCCGGAACCTGTGGTGATGATCTGACATGGGTTCTTGATAGCGATGGAGTTCTGACGATAAGTGGAACTGGAGACATGACATATTATTCGTCTACTTCCTCCGTGCCATGGTATAGCAGACGATCCTCCATAATATCGGTTGTAATTGAATCAGGTGTGACAAGTATAGGCAATTATGCGTTTCGGAATTGTACTATCCTAGAAAGTGTAGCTATTCCTGATAGTGTAACTAGCATTGCTGGTTCTGCATTTATCGGTTGCTCCAACTTGATGGGGATTGATGTCAGTAGCGGTAACACTAAGTATTTATCGCTAGATGGCATATTGTTTAGCATAGATATGTCTGTGTTGGTCTATTACCCATTTGCCAAGGGCGATACCAGTATGGCTTATGTGGTTCCAGGTACTGTTACAAGTATCGAAGACTACGCGTTTTATGGTAGTACCAGTTTGACGAGCGTAACTTTTTCCGGTAATGTTACAAGCATAGGAGATTATGCTTTTTACAACTGCACTAGTTTAACAAATATGATTATTCCCAGCAGTGTTAAAAGTATCGGAGAGCGGGCATTTATGGGCTGTATTAGTCTGACAAGTATAGATATTCCCGGTGGTGTGAGAAGTATCGGTAACGGTGTATTTTATGGCTGCTCTGGCTTGATAAGCATAACCATACCAGATAGTGTTACGAGTATTGATATGTGGGCGTTTATGGGCTGTACCAGCTTGACAGGTATAGATATTCCTGATAGCGTTACCAAAATAGGTAATCATGCGTTTGAAGGTTGCACTAGCTTAATAAGTGTAACAATTCCCGGCAGTGTTACAAGTATGGGCGTAAACATATTTTCTGATTGTACTGGTTTGACAAGTGTAACTATAGATAACGGTGTAAAAAGTGTTGGCAGTTATGCATTTAGTGACTGTACCAGTTTGACAACTGTTACTATAGGTGACAGTGTAACAAACATCTACAATTATGCGTTTTACGGGTGTACCAGTTTGGAAAGTGTAGTTATCCCTGACAGTGTAACAAGTATTGGAGAGGAAGCATTTGCTGACTGTACTGGCTTGACAAGTGCGAGTTTGGGTAATGGAGTTATAAGTATTGGCAGATTCGCTTTTTATAACTGTACAAGTTTAACGAGCTTAGCTATTCCAGATAGTGTGACGAATATTGGAATAGGTGCATTCAATAACTGCACCGATTTGCTAAGTGTACTTATAGGCAATAGCGTTACAGACATAGGTGACGGAGCATTTTACAAATGCACTAGTTTAAAAAGTTTAATTATTCCTGCCAATGTTATAAGTATCGGTGAGGAAGCGTTTAGCTATTGCACTGGCTTGAAAAGCGTTAATATAGGAGACGGAGTTACAAGCATAGGTAATTATGCGTTTCACACCTGTTATAGCTTAACGAGCGTAACTATTCCTGATAGTGTTACGAGCATAGGCAATGGTATATTTTCCGGTTGTACCAGTTTAGCAAGTGTAACTATTCCAGACAGTGTTACAAGTATCGGAAAGTATGCATTTTCAAATTGCACGAGTTTGACAAACATAACTATCCCAGATAGTGTGATTAATATAGGAGAGAGGGCATTTCAAGACTGTACCGGTTTGACAAGCATAGTTATTGCTAATAGTGTTGGGAATATAGACAAATATGCATTTTACTACTGTTCTAACTTAACTGATGTTTATTACGGAGGAACTGAATCAGAATGGAACGAGATTTCTATTGCAACTACAGGCAATAGTAATCTTCTAAATGCCACCATACATTATTCTGAACTTGACGATGAAGCACCGGTAGCTATCATAAATCCTACATTTCTTGTTGCAGGTACCGGAGTTGACTTCCAGTTTTCGGGAACAAGCTCGACAGATAACGTCGGCGTTGCTACATATTATTGGAATTTCGGCGACGGTTCAACTTCAGGTGATTCCGCACCGTTGCACACTTACTCGGCTGCTGGAACTTACACAGTTTCTCTCACTGTTGCAGATGCAAGCGGAAATTCGGACATCGTCCAAGCTGAAATTCAGGTAGTGGATGTCGATGAAGATTCTGATTATGCGATAGTCGAATTTACCGTTGTTGATAGTTCTACGACGGGAATTGTTTCGGGCGCTATCATGCAGGTCGGACAGGTAGTTGATGACGATGGCAACTGCGAGATTATAGCTCAGCTTGAGTCCGATTCTACAGGTTATGCCGTGGCAGTTCTTGAAAAGGGTACCTACAATATCAGCGTAACCGCAAGCAGTTATATGCCGAAGACTGTAGTCGTAAACGTAAATGAATCGGGAGAGTACACCATCGCTATCAGCACAACATCATTAGTCGTTGGCGAGATTACTGCAACCGAGATGACTTATGATGAAATTGTAGATGCTGGCATTGATGTTGACGCTGAGGAAAATCAGCACGTTTGGAAGTTTGAAGCGACATTCACATTTACAGTTGGGCTTGAAACGTTTGATGTTAGCACGATTCTTGGCTATTCCTCCTCCAGTTCTTCCAGTTCCGGATCTGGTTCGTATATCGCCTCTGAAGGTGGATGGCATAGTTGTTCATCAAGCAGTGGGGCATTATACACATTCGGCATTTTCCCGATGATGACAGAGGGATTCTGCTTGGTCGTTTACGGTGAGGCACACTGGCTCAAGGAAATGTACAACGTAGAATTGATCGTTATGAACGAGAGCCAGGTTGAGACGATTGAGGACTGTGCTGCTACTTTGAGCCTTCCTGAAGGTATGTCGCTGGCGACAATGGTCTCGGATCAGCAGTCTTTGACCATAGATCTCGGAACGATTGGCACTGACGAAACCAGCACTGCCACATGGTATCTGTGTGGCGATGAGGAGGGTGAATATTACCTGACTGCCGACGTAGCCGGAAATTGGGTTACTGGCAACATTTCAAGCGCATTCAGCGAGACGTTCACTACCTCTGAACCAGTTAAGGTTTATGCGGGAACTGCACTTCATCTCTACATTGAAGCCGATGACGTTGCAACTCGTGGCGAAGGATATAAAGTCACCTTCCGCCTGGAAAATGTTTCTGATAAGTCACTTTATAACCTTACTTTCGGCGTAACAAATGTTGAACAGTACAAGACGATTTCAGCCAGTTACGATGGTGTCTCATGGAGTGGAGATGCTGCTATTACTTCGGCAGATTTCGACGACAGTATGATGAGAACGGTGAGTGAACTGGCACCTGGCGGCTATATTGAGATAACTATTGAGGTAACGTGCTGGTTCAATTCCATTGCTGAACTTGCTGAGGTCGTGCTGGATACTACTCTCAAGTCGGAACTTCCCGTTGGAGGCTCTGTCTTAGCTTCACTTGTAAATATTGTGTACTATTTGCAGGACGTGCAGGTAGTAACCCTTGAGGGAAGTACTACTTCAATTCCGTACTCCTTTTCTATAAAGGAAACTGACAAAGATAATCTGGTTGACGTTATAATCAAGAACGCCGCAAATGAGGTTCTGGATAAAGCTTTTGGAATTGATACGGGTGGTACTCTTGGTGCTACATTGATAAAGGTTATTGGTAAAGAAGTAGGTGTCGATGCCGATTTGATCTCAGGAGCCAAGGCGATATTGTCCTTAGCTCAAGGTGAAACCGACTATACCTTTGAGATTTCCATGGATGATGGATTGCAAGAGGGCGACTCGATTTCCAACGAGTATCTGACGGTCACTTTTGGAACTCCTCAAAGTGCTGTTTGGGACACATTGAATGGCACAAAGGTCACTTATAAAGGTGGCGATATAACAATTCAAGCAAAGCTGCCCGGCTCTACATCACTTAAGATTGCGGTGAAGAATAGCCTTGGAGATCTTGAGACTGAGCTTACTTTCAATGTGACAACTGAAGATACAGTTCTGAAAGATAAGATCACACTGAGTCAGGATGAGACTAAAGGAAGTTTTAGACTGGATGAAAACTCTTTAGACATTACGGTAAATAAGAATGTACGTGAGATACGTGAAGTAATTGATGAACTGCTTGCTGCCCAGCTTAACGTTTATGAGTCTAATCCGTTTGCATACTTTGATTCTGAGTTAATTATAGATGTAAGTGGCACGACATCTGACAACAGCTTCGATTATACTTTGAATACAGATTTAGATGTAATCAACGGTAGCTCTGGTGGTGGATTTAGAAGCTCGACCGCAACAACGTCAAGCGGTGGGTTCAGAAATTCTACGGCAACAACATTGTATACCATATCAAACGGTTCGTCGTTGGTTAGCTTTTCTGCAGATGCTTTTTATGATATTGCTGATACAACGTCAGACGGAGGAGACAGTGAGTTTACCTTAGCTACAACAAGGTTAAGTGTTGAAGAAGCTGCACTTTTCGGATTTGGTGAGGACACTTACTCTTTCGATATAACTACAGAATCCGGTACAGAGATTAGCGACTTCGGCGGCAATGAAGTTACTATAACGCTTCCTTATGTCTTGCCTGATGGTGCTGATGCGGATGACATAGTAGTTATTCACCTCAACGAAAATAATTGGACTTATGAAACTATTGATGCTACATATGATGAGGAAGCTCAGACGGTTACGTTTGTAACAACTCACTTCTCTATCTATAGCATTGATGTTATCAGTTGTGATGATGAATCAAGCTCAGTAGACATATCTGAAGCCGAAAACGGAACCGTTACTACCAATGTTTCTGAAGCCGAAGAAGGAGATACTGTTACCGTATCAATAACTCCTGATGATGGGTACACTGTGGGAGAGGTAACAGTCATTGACGAAAACGGCGATAAAGTTGAAGTTACGGACAACGGCGATGGTACTTACAGCTTTACGATGCCTGAAGGAGAAGTAGCTATAACGGTAACGTTTGAAGCTGATAATGAAGATAATCCCGGCACTACTCACACGCACACAGCAGGTAGCACCGTTAGAGAAAATGTCGTTGCTGCAACAGCTACAACCAATGGATCTTATGACTTAGTTACCTACTGCACAGTTTGTGGAGAGGAACTTAGTCGCACAACAGTAATTGTTCCTGCAACGGGGATGGTTGATGTATGGCTTGCAACTTCTGCTGATTACTCGGCTGTCAACAACGCTATCGCAAAGGCTAATGCCCTTAACTCGGAAGATTACACCAACTTCTCCGATGTAACCGATGCAATCAGCGCCGTCAACTGGACGTACAATGCACTCATGCAGTCGTATGTCAACGAGATGGCAGAAAAGATTGAGACTGCAATTGCAAATCTCATTCCTGTCGGAATGACTACCGAGGAAGTTGAGATTCAGGAGCCTATTGAATCTACCAATACCGATACGGAAGATGACGATGAGGAATCCTCCGAAACTTCCGAGCCGGAAAGCAACCCGACTACAGGAATTGCTATCTCCATTCTCCCGATGATGATAGCCGCGCTTGCGGTGGCTTCGGCAAAGAGAAGATAACACGTTGAAAGCACAATAGTAAGAACCCCTGCCAAGAATACTCATTCTCGACAGGGGTTTAATGTTTTTTACACGGTGAAGTTTCTAACACTTTTCTAACACTTATTCTGGGTTGATGAATTTTTAGGGTTCTATTTGTTAAGCCGGTTTCTAAACTAAAAGCTCGACAAATCGTGTGACAAAGCGGGTTTAGATAACATCAGAAGTGATTACGAGAGATTAGAAGATTAATAGGTTTAAGAACTCCAAAACCGCGTGCCGAGGGTTCAAGTCCTTCTGCCCCTGCCAACCGTCAAACGGCTTTGATACGTCGTTTGACGGTCTTTTTATTTCTTACTTTATTGAGCAATCTTCTCGCTTTCCAACACTTTTTTAATACTTAAATCTCGTTTTTTTCATATCCTTATATCTTCTGAACGGCAGTATAGGCAGATATTGGTTTCTTTCCTGCTTCGTTAATATTATGTATCATGTTTTCTTTATATATCATTAATAATTATCTATCTATATGTTAAAAAACTTCGTTAAAATTGTAAATAGACAAGTGCTTCTATTTGTGCTATAATGTATTTGTGGTAAGTTTTGTATTTTTTAAGTGTGGGAGCTTCAGATGATATTAAATTATCACCTGATTGTTTTGAAAGGAGAGCTTTCTATGGTAATTAATTTTCTGTATTCTTCTTGGAATTATGTTGGAGCATTTAGTACGATTTGTGGAATTGCATCAATTATATATTCGGTATTCAAGTGGAGAGCTAAATCTGGTGGCGTATTTTCATCGATTATATGCTTATTAGGAGGCGTTTGCATAGCGGTATCTATTACTTCCTTTTGTATTTATAGTTCTTTTACTACCGTTCCTTATCTGATTGGCTTACAGCTAAATGCTGCAAACACTAGTCTTATAAATTCTGGATTAGATGTTAGTTTGATACCGAGTGTTACTCTTGAAAGTAATGGATCTGATTTGGTTACCTGGAGTTCTATAGATTCAGGTACTCTTGTTTTGAAAGGTTCTAGTGTTACGCTATTTACACAGATTGGTGTGGGTGATAGTTCAGAAGACCCAGAAGACTCGGAAGAGGATCTGTCTTCTGATACTAATGAAGCTAATTCTCAGACAGATTTTAACACCATTTCTGTACCTGATGTATATGGAATGGAGCAAATTGATGCAACAAATTTGCTGGTTGAATATGGGTTAGAGTTTCAGGTGTGGTGGTACGCAGAGGACATTTATACTTCTGATGTATATTATATTATTGACCAATCTATACCCGCGGGTTGTGAAGTTGAACCAGGCACACTTGTTAAACTACAGCTTTCTTCTTTAAAACCCGAATGAGTAGTCGTTGTAACCTGTATTTTGTTAAATTAACTCTAATTATGTGTCTTAAGTTTATACGGAACTTACTTTTTAAATACAAGTACTTATTACTTTAACAATTGTTATTTCGGACATTTAGACTGTTTTACGAAACGAAGTCACTTCGGTGGCTTCTTTTTTTGTCCAAATATTAAGAATTCTTAAGATTATATTAAGATTTATTAATAATTCTTGATTTTCGCTATTTCATTTGCTATCATAAAGTCACAATCTTTTACAGCAGGTGATTTTATGAAAACGAGGACAAGAAAGTCGAGAATGGGGAGACTTTTTAAGCTAATTATTCTGATTGCATTGGTTTGGTCAGTGTACTTTTTTATAACCCATCGCTTGACCATTTATCAGAGACTTGGCGGAATTATTTCGGGGGGACACAACAGGTTGATTCTGCCGAGAAATATTCTGCCGAGGATTTCGGCATTACCGAGTATTTAAGCTCCGTCGACCATGACGGTGACGGCATTGATGACCAGACAGACATTCTGGAGAACGTCCGGGAGTACATAGCGACTTCTCCTCAATATAAATCTAACTACTATGCCGGAGGTTATCCTGATGATGGCTATGGCGTTTGCACTGATGTTGTTGCTTTTGGACTCTTGGGAGCGGGTTACGACTTAAGACAGCTTGTTTATGATGACAAGCAGGCTGACCCCGAAGCCTATTCAAATGAGATCCGTGACATCAATATCGACTTCCGTCGTGTCCGCAATCTTCTGATTTATTTCGAGCGGCATGCGATCTCTCTGACTATCGACGTCACTGAATTCGCTGAATGGCAGGGAGGGGATATAGTCGTTTTCAAGAATCATATTGGTGTTGTCTCTGACATCAGAAACGAAAACGGCACTCCATGGGTAATCCACCATGGCTCCTCAACCCAGTCAGCATATGAACAAGATATTCTGGAGCTCCGTGATGACATTGTGGGTCATTTCAGAATCTCATAAAATAAGAAAGCCGATGCGTTAAACATCGGCTTTCACTATATTTACGATTTCAGCAATTTTCCTCATTCGCCTTGACATAAAACTCCGACTGCTTGTCGAACATCTCTGTATAAAGCCCGCCCTGAGCGTAAAGCTCCTTATGTGTTCCATAGCCGACTATATGTCCGTCTTGAAAGACAGCAACCTTGTCGGCGAGCTGAACTGCAGAAAGGCGATGGGTTATCAGGACGGCACACTTGTCCTGAATCATTGAGTTGAACTGCGAGTAGATTTCGTACTCGGCGTTTGGATCAAGTGCGGCAGTAGGTTCATCCAAGAGATAGATTTCACCTCCGTGATACTGCGCTCTTGCGATTGCAATACGCTGTCCTTCTCCTCCTGATGGCTTGAAACCTTCCTCATCCACTGATTTCCCGACATATGTATCATAGCCTTTTGGCAGCTTTGCTACTAACTTTGTAAGCCCACACTGCCTGCAAGCCTCGTCAAGACGTTCATGGTCGCATGGTTCACCACTGAGCGTAATATTCTTTTCAAGAGGCAACATATACTCAACGAAATCCTGAAATACAGGTGCAAACAGCCGCTGATACTTTTCGTAATCATACTCGTTTATGTTTTTGCCGTTAAGCAAAATCTCTCCCTCGGTCGGGGTATAAAGCCTTGTGAGAAGCTTTATGAATGTTGATTTTCCAGCACCGTTTTCTCCGACAACGCAGAGATGCTCTGAGCCTTTGAGTGTGAGATTCAGATTTTTCAAAGCATATACTTCACTGCCGGGATATTTGAATGAAACATTCTTAAATTCGATTGTAGAGTCCTTGTCATAGACAGGTGTTTCAGTTCCGCAACCATATCCCTTTCTTGGAAGCGACATAAATTCGAGATACTCCTGAATATTGAGGCTTTTAGCCGAAAGCGACAGATATGTATTGAATACATTAGACAAAGCCGATGAGAACTGGCTGACAGCCGAAAGATATATTGTCATGCTGCCTATTGCAAGTGAATAGTATATGACTCTGATAATGAGATAAGCGTATAAAACTACTTGTTGTACAAGTGAGGTGATGGTAGAGACAATACCACCAATTGACCATGAACGCTTACCCTGGATGATGATATTGGCAAACTTATACTTGTTTTCTCTGAAAAGGCTTATGAGATATTCTCCTGCTGAGAAAAGCCTGTTTTCTTTGCCATATGCCTGCTCGTACATCATGTAGGTTAATCCCCAGTCACGGTTTGAATAAACTGCATTTTCCTTGTTCAGCTCAAATTGCTTCACATTAAGCTTCTTCGTAACTGCCGAGTTGATAAGCACCATAGTCAATATCAAAATCACTATCAATGGGTGTAGTGTTGCAATGATAGATGAAATTGCAATGAGAGTGAACACAGCAGTAACTGCCTGGAATATGAGATCAGTGTAATTCATAATATCACTTAACGTGTCACTGGCACGATTTTTCATAACAATTATATTGGGATTCTCAAAATTCTCATAATCCATCGTCATCAGATGGCGATAAAAATCCGACTCAAAGCTGATGTCCAAGTCCCATCTGATTTTGTTGAGCCAATAATCGCCCCATGAATTTACAACATAAGCAATTAACGAATTTAAAACCAAGAGACCGACGTACAGAACCACCATACCGATGCTGTCACCATCGACAAGTGCATTGATAATCCATCCGGGGAGTACCGTGTACATAACTGTTATCAATGCCTGTAGCACTGATATTAAGCCTTTTAGGAAAAGATATAGCTTTCCTTTAGGCGTTCCCACAACGAAGGACAGCACAAACTTTGTACACTTCCATGTGTTCTTTACTTTTTGATTGTCTTTTTTCATGTTTATTTCTCCTTTCGGGTATTCACTTCACATTATACCCCCCCCGAAGTTTGTTTGTCAACCGATTTTCACGAACTGAAAAAATCACTCAACGTCCAGGTTACTGATCGTATTATCCTCAAGATTAATCTCATAGAACTCACCATTGTCATAGGTGTCAAACATCAACGTGTCGTCGTCAATCCAGCTGATATAGCCAACAGTAGGGGAGAGGTCGCCTAAATCAAGTCTTGCTTCTTCGCCGGTTTCCAGATCCACAATCCAGATACCCGGCTCAAGGCACATTTCGCCGTCCTCGGCGTACTTATTCGACCAATAGGCGAGCTTGGTGTAGCTTTCGTTGACCACCGGAACATCGTACCACACAATCACGTCCCACTTGCCGGTGAGGGCTTCATAGTACTCATCATAAGTAAAACCATAGACTTCGTCCGGCAGGAACAGTTCTGTCGCGTTGATTACAATATCCTCAGGCGATATATAGTAAACGTACTCCCCGAGCGTATTGACCGATGCACCCGTGTTGGGAGCTATCATCATGCCGCCATCTGAAGTTGACGAAATTGTGGATATAAACGTATTCTCATATGGCATAGGGAAGTCGACCGCAACTATTTCTCCGGTTGCAACCTTAATGACATACATCCTTATCTCGGCAGAAGATAGCTGGGAATAACCCTCCGCGAAGAAGATGTAGTGCTCTGTAACGGCATATCCGACCGAAAGACCGCTTCCTTTGGCGATGACCTCAATGTCGGTGTCATTTGTCTTGCAGAGATATGCTGTCATGTCACTGCCGGTCCTGAAAGCGATGTAGTCGCCTACACGTTCCACATCGTAAATCGTGTCAGTATCAGCTATCTGATCGAGCTCAAATACATCCGACAGGTCGACATCCTCTTCATAGTCTTTTGCCGTGAAGCTATAGTCCGTGTAACTCTCAAACCATCGCTCAATATAAGTGTCCACGACTTTGACATCTTTCGGCAGAATCAGGGATTGGCTTTTGATGTTCTCATAGTACCAATCAACGACTTCAAGCTCGTCCGAATCATCCTCAGTGGGTGTAGTGGTCGCCCTTGTGACCTTTTCACTGGAGGAGCTCACAGTCGTGGTACTGGGATTATCTTCTATCCGTTCAGTCATTCCGCAAGAAGATAGCAGCATCATGCAAATCAGCACACAAATTAATCTTTTCATACTCTTGCTCCCTTCAAAAAGCTCTACAATTCTTAGTATATCATATCAAGTCATCAAACGCAATTCCGCAAAGATTAAGATTTGATTAAGATTTAGGAGGTGTGGGAAAGCGAGTAAGAGTATCTTATATTTAAAATAGAATATGTAAACTTGAACCCCCGCTCGAGTGTCAGATATAATTAATCTGGCACTCTTTTTTTATATTCATAAGAGTGACTATAGTAAAGTGAGGTATTGAAAATGAAAGTTTACGGTTATGTGCGGGTGAGTACGAAAGAGCAGAATGAGGACAGACAGATGATCGCCATGCGCGAGCAGAATGTTCCCGAAAAGAACATCATGCTTGATAAGCAGAGTGGAAAAGATTTTGACCGTCCCATGTACCAGAAGCTCCTGAAAAAATTAAAACCGGGCGACCTGCTCTATATAAAGAGTATCGACCGGCTCGGGCGGAACTATGAGGAAATTCAGGAACAATGGCGGCTTCTCACCAAGGAAAAAGGAATTGATATTTGCGTTATTGACATGCCGCTTCTGGACACAAGACGCGGAAAGGATTTGATAGGTACTTTCGTCTCAGACATAGTTTTGCAGGTGCTTTCGTTTGTGGCAGAAAACGAGAGAGTCAACATCTGTCAGCGTCAGGCGGAGGGTATTGCTGCCGCAAAGGCTAGGGGAGTTTGGTGCGGAAGAATACCCTCTCCGCTTCCCAATAACTTCGGCGACTGCTATCTTAAATGGAAATCGGGCGAGGATTCCTGCGCAGGAGCGGCTCGTGAATGTGGAATGGCAGTTTCAACATTCAGATACCGAGCCGAGAGGTATGAAAACAGAATATAAACAAAAGCGACAAAAAGGTGTACCTTGTTGACGATAAAAATTGTTCAATTGGAACGAAAGAAATTTGTGATTTTTGTATAATTTGCACTTGCATTTGTGTTCGGAATGTGATATAATATCAGTCACAAGTTAAGTTGTTGCAAAAAAATTGTGCGACAAAAAGGTACGCCTTACTGTCAATTGAAAGGTACACCTTATTGTCGCTGAGGCAAAATTCGAGGGGAGTCAGAATGCCGTCAGCCAATCGAAAAGTGAATCCACCCATTTCTGAGGGCAGCAGGTTCGGACGGCTTACCGTGCTGTGCGATTCCGGCGAGAGGAAGAACGGTTACAAAGTCTGGAAATGTCGGTGCGACTGTGGCAATGAGATTCTTGTTGACAAGAGAACTCTTGAACGTGGCACTGTTTCGGACTGCGGATGTGTTGCCAAAGTTAATCCATATCAGAGGGATATAACCGGAATGCGCTTTGGAAAACTTACTGCTCTCTATTGTACAGATGCTCGCAGTGCCTATGGAGATACTGTCTGGCACTGCATTTGCGACTGTGGAAGAGAAACCGATGTCCGGCTTCATCAACTCCAGGCGGGCTATTGCAAGAGCTGTGGCTGCCTTTCTCATCCCGGACTTAAGGATTTTGTCGGAAAACGTTTCGGCAGGCTTACGGTCATTGAATATGCAGGGAAGCAAAACGGCATGAATTATTGGAAGTGTCGGTGCGATTGCGGCAACGAAGTCAAAGTCGGTCAGACCAGGCTTCAAAGCGGTAAGACAAAAAGTTGCGGCTGTTTACGGACGGATGCATACACAAGAAATATAAAGCTTGTCGGAGGAACCTCGGTAGCGGCTCTCGAAGCGAGCCAACATCAGCTTCGTTCAACAAACACCAGCGGCTACACAGGGGTCTATTGGAATAACAGCTGCGGCAAATGGTACGCACGCATAGGCTTTTGCGGCAAATCATATTATCTCGGCTCGTACAAAGACAAAGATGATGCTATCAAAGCTCGGAAGAGCGGCGAAGAAGTACACGAGAATTTTATCGACTGGTATTACAACGAATACCTCCCGACTGAGAAAAACAATCAACAACCTGATAAATAATATTTTCTTAAAAGGGTGACATACGTTATAAGGAAAAACTGACAGTTCATAATACTAATTTTATTAGTATCGGGCTGATGTGGAAGGCACGATGATTATGAGAAACACTTTGATGATCTACATAGACAGATTCAGGCACGATCGCCGCGAGCGGTTAGTGCTTGGGTCTGTTTTGCTTGTTTTAGCTCTGATTGTAACTCTAGTTGTCTATTGGCAGCTCCGCTACACCGGCATCACCATGACAAACGAAACATTCTGCGGCTATGAGGAGCATATCCACACCGAAGAATGCTATGAATATACTCTTGTATGTGGCTTGGAGGAGACCGAGGGTCACACCCACAGCGAAGAATGCTATGACGAAGAGGAAAATCTCATCTGTGAACTGGAAGAGTGTGAACCCCACACGCATACAGAAGAATGTTACGAGAAGACCCTCACCTGCGAGCTCTCTGAGCACACCCACTCAGTTGAATGTCTTATAAACCTGAACGCTGATGTTGAGGATGCGACAATCTGGGAAGCAACACTTCCTGAGCTCACCGGCGACATAAGAACTGACGTGGCTTCCATCGCATATTCTCAGCTGGGCTACACTGAATCCACCGCCAACTATTCAATAGGCGAAGATGAAATTACCCGCTACGGTTACACTAGATATGGTACCTGGTATGGAAACTCATATGCCGATTGGGATTCGATGTTCGCAGCATTCTGCCTTGACTATGCAGGAATTGAAGATGAATTCACCTACAATGCCGGTGCCTATGCCTGGTCGGTCGACCTGACAAATCTTGGCTATTATCAATCCGCTGACAGCTATGTTCCGTCAAGAGGCGATATAGTCTTTATCGATACGGATAATGACGGCAAAGCCAATGTTTCTGCAATAGTCGTATCAATTGATGAAACCGCTGAGACCATCACTGTCATCCAGGGCAACTATTCCGTCACAGATAACGATGGCAACACGACCGACATAGTCGCGTTCGTGACCTACAGCACAGCTGTTGAAACTGTGGAGGAGATACTAGCCGAATCCGGAATAGCAACCCTTTCTGCTGAAACAGAAGCCGTCGAAACTGAAGAGATCGATGAGACTGAGGAAATCACCCCGGTCATCCTTGGTTATGCAAATGTTACTCTAACATCTGAAGAGAAAACCGAGGAAATCGTCGACGAGGAAGAAACCGAAGAAATCCTTGATGAAGATTCCGCCGACGAACCCGAAGAGGAAATAGAGCTCGATGGCGAAGAATCCGAAGAGATTCTTGAAGAGACTGAAGAGTCTGATGAACCTGAAGAACTTGAAGAAGTCGAGGAAACCGAGGAACTCGAGGGCGAAACCCTCCTCCTGACCGCTGCTTCGACCGATTATGTCACGCAAGTCAATGAACTTTACACCATTGGCATGTCCCTGACCACAGGCGACACTTCGACCGCCTCCACAATCTGGGACACCCTCATGACCATCTGGGAGCAGATTTATGCCGAAGAAGAAGCCGGCACTCTAACCCTCACCGCGGAAGAATATGACAATGTAAATGCCTTGACAGACGAAGTTTACTACTACTTCGTGGAGACTGTTGGGTATGATCCTTTTGGATTGGTAACGGCTGACGAGAACGGCGAAGATAACGGTTCAGAGGAAAATGGAGAAACCGGTAATACCAATGGAACTTTGACTGCTACTTCTACGTATGAACTTACTGATTATGCAGTTTTAGATTGGGGCTACGAAAAGGTCACATACGATAGTGGTACCTTTACAATTAATTCTAATATCACCTTTGATGGATTGACTAAAGAAGAGATAGTAGATGCAAACTACACTTTCAATCTTAGCGTTCCATCAGGTGTTGAAATCGCCGATATCTTAATAGGTGTACCTGTTGACGGTACCGTTAATGGATATAGTGGCAATGCCTTTACTTTCACTATTTACGGGGATGGCAGTGGCGGATACTATATAAAAGTTGATTTCAATGAAAATTATATCACAACACTGGCTGAAAATTCTACATTAAGTGGATACATGAAGTTCAAAGCGACATTTGGGTTGGATGATATCGATACAACCAATCCGGAGAAAGTTGTTGTTGGAACAAGTCAGGAATTACAGATTACAATTGGTGCTGAAGACATAGAAACTACCGATCCGGGCGATAACTGGCTCGCAGACCTTACAGTTGTCAAGTCGGCTGGAAGCTATAACTCGACATACAACACGATAACCTACACGGTAACTGTATGGTCAGAAAAGGGTACAAATGGCAATAAAATAACCCTTGACGATGTGCTCACCATCACTAACTTCTCGTCATATATAAATACCGATGTAACAATAAAAAGCATAGATGTCAACTCTGTCACTTACTACCCTTGCTATGGCTGGGACAATCTGATGACTTGGGCAGCGGCGGCAGAGACCGTAGATTCTTCAGAATACGAAATAGACACAAATGGCAACACCCTCACAGTTACTTTACCTGCACTTATCGGAAAATCAGATACTTACTCATCATACGATTACCAAGGTGACTGCTATGTAATTGAGTACACAGTCACGCTAGATCCTGAAAGTGCTGAGTACTATTCAGAAATCGCTAACAAGGCAACTGCGACCACCGAAAGTGAAGGCGGAACAGTTACTGACTATGATATCGAGACAAAGACAGTATCAAGCCACGTCGTATCTAAGACCGGTAAGTATAGCTCCACAACGAACACTGTTACATGGACTATAACCCTTAACACCACCGGCACTGCTGATGTTGCTGGCTATGTCCTTACTGACCAGATGCTTTCGCAGGCAATAGCTAAAAGCCTTACTATCACCAATTCTAGCGGAACTACATCGTCAGGAGAATATACCATAAATTATGTCAAAGATAACAGTGGCGATCCTACAGATGTAATTGAAAGCATTACATTCAACGCTACTGATACGGATGGCGATAATGATTCTGATACAAACACCAACACCTACACAATCACCTATCAGACCTCGACCGATGCAACCCTGGGTGATCCCAGCTCATCTCAGACCAACAAGGTTACTGTTGAAGATGAGAATTGCGAAGAAGTAAGTGGAGACAGTGAAACTACATCTATCTCCGGTGGAGGTAGCTTGTACAAGGAGTTTGTCAGTGCAACTGCTGCTGAGCCGGATGGTTCAAAATACACTCGTGATGTAGAATGGAAGACAACTGTTTATGTTCCTGCGGGTGGTATCTCTGCGGGCACCGAGCTTTATGACTATATCGGCACGTCTTCAAATGACACAAGTAATCATACTGCTGCTGAGACATACCAGTGGTTCACTTATACGCAGATTAAAACTTTCTTTGATGGTTTAGCTGAAAATGGCATAACTATAGGCTCCGATAATGTAGGCTATTCTTATGATGATGCTTATGGCGTTACTCAGTATAGATTTTCTCTCAAAGCTTACGATTCTAATACTGGAGATTGGGTTTCGTATAGCGATTTGATTGGTGCAAATGCTGAGGACTATAAGAGCCATGTATTCACAGCCTATTGTATCACTTTCTTGGAAAATGTCACCTATTCAGGCACAGCAACATTGGGATACACAACCACTGTTGATGTAAGTGATGTACAAAACAATGTGGTCATTTCCCAGACCTATTACAATGCTGCCCATGTCGGAAATCTGACTGCAAGTGCCTCATATACCGACAGTAAGACTGTCACCAAGACTGACGGCTCGGGCAATAGCGATAAATCAACTGTAACCATTAGTGATACCGGCTATCTTACATGGATTGTAAAGGTGTTCATTCCCTCCGGAAGTACAGATGAATATACCGTAACCGACTATCTGCCTGCTGGACTTGAGTTTGTTTCTGCTACCGTTACGATGAACTGGCAGTCCACGACACTAACATCTACAAATACATCTGGTACATTGGTATATCAAGGCGGTACAGTTACACTTTCCACTTCTGGCAATTCAACTTCCGGCACTGATGTTGTGATTAAGTTCGGTTCTGATGTCTACTCCCAGGTCTTATCTTCAAGCGACAGATATGCCACTATAACATACACCGTTAAGATTGCGGACTTTGACCCTGATTCATTAGACAATAGTTCCTATACTTATGATGATAACGCAGACGGCAGTAAAACCTACACCATTGTACCGACAGGCGAGACTGGCTATACCAATAAGGTTGAAGTAAAATGGGGCAGTAATTCTGACGAGGATGAACAGACCCAGACTCCGACATATACGGTTAAAGAAGAGCAACAGACACCCGAGACAACCGACCACGATACTGTCAGCAAGTCTGGAAGCTTTAACCAGGCTACAGGTCAGATAACATACGAGGTCGTTCTGAATATTGATGAAGACACATTGAATAACGGAAAATATCTTACGTTTACCGACGTAGCATCGTGCTTCAGCAATGAATATTTCGGAACTATAATTTCTCTCAGCCCTGGCTCAGTTTATTTCTATCAGCTTTGTGAGCTTCTCCCGGAAGATGATAATAACGGTTACCTTTACTACTACGACAACACCGGAACAAAACAATATTATCTTGTCAATGGTGAGAAGACAAGTACAGTTGATACTACAGATTCTTCAATCTACAGTATGACGGAAACAACACAAAACGGAAGTGAAACAACCTATTATTACAAAGTAGACTTGGAGCTTGCCTGGACTTACAGTGAAGAGAATAACTCAGGAAATGTCCAGCATACTATAACCTCCAAAGTAATTCCTGACTCAACAGCTATTCTGGTTACGTACAAGTATGATGTCTATACCGCTTCCGGTCGCAATGAGACTATAACGGTCAATAATACAGCAACGTTGACCGGAGATGACGACAGCGGAAGCTCCACAGGAGAATACACAAACGGAAACTGGAAAGAACCTACTGCTTCCGCTGGACTGGTTGCCGATGGCGGTCTTACTATCATTAAGGTAGACGAAAACAACTACAATACAACTATCCCCGATACCAAGTTTGCGCTTTACAAATTGGTTAATGGCGACTGGGTGCAGGTAACTGCCGATGATTTCGACAAGTGTTTTAAATCAGACGATTCAACAAGAACCACCTACGAAATATCAAATCTTGACACAAGTTGTGTGAATCCGATGGATGAGAATAACTACCTCACCACTGACAGTGCTGGTCAGATTACTATCTCAAGGCTTTGTTATTATGATGATGTAAGCGGAACTAGTTATTTCTACAGCTGGTATGACCCGTGGACTCTTTACTACATCGTCGAAGTTGATGCCGCTGATGGGTATACTATCATCGAATCGGAAATTATCTATTTCTATTGGTCAGATGGTTCAGGAGGCTCATTGACTTATCCCGCAGGCTTCAATCAGTACACTACGACTCATCTTGACCTGACTACATACCCGAGTACTGAATATGTCAAGAACGGCGAGCAGACCTCATTCACCCTCACCAAAATCAGCACAAGCGACAGCAGCACCATTGCCGGCGCGGTCTTCGCCCTTTATGAGTGGGATAACTCAAAGGATGACTGGGTCAGAATAGGCACATACGAGACCGACAAGAATGGTCAGATAATCATTGCCTATGACGAGGATTTGTACACCTTTAACAAGGCGTATAAGCTCACGGAAATCACCCCTGCTGATGGCTACAACATAGGCTACGACGATGTAACCACGTTCTACTTCTGGTGGTCATCATCGGATGATACAACCTATCCGCACTACTATCCCTCCGACTGGGGCGGATCTACCAGCAAGAACTATTCCACCGTCTATGATATCTCGCATTCCAGCGGATCCGTCAAGGCGACCAACACCAAGACCACCACCTCGGTCTCAGTCACCAAGGCATGGGTCGATACAAACGGCAACGTTATCACAGATGAAACAGAACTCGATGGCTACTCCTCCAACGTTCAGCTCTATTACTACCTGTTGGATGAGAATGGGAATACTCCTAGTGGAACCTCCACCAGCACCGAGCTCATAACCCTCTCAATCTCCACCGGCACCACAGCGGACACAACTGTTACGCTTTACAGCTATACAGGTTCAATTCAACTTAGTGATACCACATGGACTTCACTTGACTTGAGTGCTTCAAATATCATATCTGCTATTTATGATAATGACTACACAGATGGATATGTTGAAGTTTACGTCGTGGGCGGTGAAAACCCATCAAACATGGGGCTTGTTCTTCAAAACTCAAGCTGGGGTTCTCTTGCCAACGTTTCGCCATCCAAAGTTATTACAACAAACGAGGGCACTCAATCTTATTATACTGTCAGGTATAGCCTTAGCAGTATCAAGAGTGCACTTGAATCAGCCGGCAAGACCTCCAGCGATGTAGCAGCTTTCTCAATCGACGCCTCATCTGTCGGCACTGCTGGTACTATGCAATACTTCAAGGTTATCGGCAACGCTAAGACCCTAGAGACTGATGGTACGTCGAATACTTACACTGTAACTACCACTACGCAACCGGATGGCTCTACAGAAACTACTTCCTCTGGCACTTGGATGTCTTACTTCTACAACTGGAAAGATTCGCAACCTGGAGCATCAAAAGATCTTTCAAATCTCCAGGAAGATGGAGTAGTTCTTGCAATTGACTATTCCGGTGCCACAGCTGGTACGCAGATTTATATCCAGGTTTGGCTTACCACGAGTACAGATAGTGGTATTGGCGGTAGGGCAATAACATTGCCGGACACTTCTGGAACGGTTTACGTAAAGCTTTCTGATATGATCGGTGATAACTTTGATTGGTCTACTTATAATCAGATAGCTATACAGCCAATAACTTGGAATAAAAATAGTACTGATTGCACAAGTGGAACAACTATTAATTCTGTTACAGTGCTAGTTCCTGCAACAACAACCACAACGTCAACAACGTATACCTACGCTGAAACAGATTCCAATACTCAGACGCTTAGCAATTGGACTAAGTATCTTGCGCTGGAAAATTACGGAGCTTACGGTTATGACAGAACCTTATATTCTGTTGTGTCAGATGCACTTCAAGAAGATGGTGCGTTGATATACATAACCTACTCAAGTACTGACGAAACTGTAACGGTAGGCTTGCAGTCATATAATAATGATGCTACAGTTAAGGACGGATATGCAAGCAGTAATGTAACCTTTGCTGATACAAATGGCGGAACTTCTTCCACTTATATCGCAGTCAGTGACTTAAGCGGCATTGCATCGTTCGATTGGGACTATTGCAACCTTGTATATCTCCAGGGAAGCAGTGCAACGACTGTTTACTCCGTTTCCGTCCTTGTTCCTTATGAAGCTTCGGAATCGATTTCGGGTGTTATTGCTAGCGGGGACATCTATGTTGAGACGTTCAATCCGGATATTTCGGATATGTACATTTACAACTACACTTATGATGCAAATAACACCTGGTATAAAGAATCCTACTGGAATGTGCTTCTCTCTGCTGAGAATGAGAGCTTTGACTATACAAAGGTAAACGAGGGCACAGGTGAAAAGTCCTGGGGTTATGCGTTCCTCGATGCGGTCTACTCAGATCTTGAGTCCTATGTAGCTGTGACGATTGATGCCAGCTCGTATACGGGCAGTGCAGATGTTCAGACCCTCCTCAGCAACCTCCACCTGCTTATTCAGGGTGATGCATCCGTTAATTACGGCACTATGGCAGAGGTTTCAACGCCGGTAATTCCTAACACAGATGGCACCTACACGCTGTATTACTCCTGCGAGACCATCAAGGATCTCCTTGCGAGCTCCACGGGTGAATATGGCTCAGCCGCAGATGCGTTTGCTGATTACAACTCAATTGTTCTGGAACTCAGTGGAGCCTATTATCTGACAGAATTCTCTGCGAAAGTCACAGACTTTGATGTTGTTACGAGGAAATACAGTCTCTCATCGACTTACCTTGAGACAGACCTCCTCGGCACTCTCTACTACGGCACCCCCTACACCACCACCGACTCCACCACGGGCGACACGGTCTACTACACCGAGACCCTCAATAGCCTCAACAACTGGACAGTATCTTATGCCAACCTCCCGATCAGTGTGAATATAAATGGCACAACCTACTACTATTACTATTACTTTCTCGAAACCTCCCACTCCGGCGGGTCGGTTGTCTACACCACAACCTATTCCCAGCGCGAGGGTGAGAACGGCGGCGGAGAAATAGTAATCTCAAACATTGCCACGACCTTTGTCCTGCCGACAACCGGCTGGTCGGGCAATTACCAAACCTTGTACGAATTCGGCATATTGCTGATTCTTCTCGCGCTAGTTGGTGCGGGAGCATATTGGAACATTTCACGCATACGGAAGAGTCTTGTGAGCGAGCCTGCGCAGGAAAAAGTCCCGCAGCACGGCAAGCATCCCAAGAGGCTTCCCGACGTGAGGAACCGTAAATTCGTAATCCCAAGGATAGTCCGAAAGGGTGACACTCGGGCAGGACCGGATGGATGAAGAAGTTCGCTATAGGCGAACTTCGGAAGTAAATGGCAAAGCCATTTCTTCCATCGGATTGATTTCAGGGGAATACCCCTGCCGGAAGCAGTAACTCCGAGCAGATTGATATCTGGAAAACTGCAAATAACATTATAAAGGAGTTCATATAATGAAAAAGTTAAACAAACTCTTAGCAATAATCCTGGCGGTTGCCATGATTATGAGCCTGGCGGTGGTAGTGCAGGCAACTGATTACATTATCACTATCAATGATTCAGTAGATGGCTATACATATTATGCATATCAGATTTTTGCTGGTACTTATGGTGCAACAGAAAATACCTTGGGTAACATCATATGGGGCACTGGTATTGATAGTAGTAGAATTGATGATCTGATGTCAGCTCTTAAAGCTTTAACATTAGACAATAGCGTATCGTACCCATTTGGAACATGCTCAGATGCTGCTGATGTTGCTGAGGTATTGGCTCGCGAGCAGGACGACAGCGCATTAGCTCAACTCTTCGCTAAAACCGTAGCAGAGTATCTTTCTTCTACTGGATTCAAACAGGCGACTACAGCTTCTGGCGAGGGATGTGTTATTGACACAGAAGCTGCTGGCTATTACCTTGTTATGAATAGTGACAATGGTATTCCTGATTATAACAGTGCATACACAAGGTATATTTTGGAAGTTGTTGGACCGACGACTGTTGACGAGCCTAAAAGAAATATCCCGACTTCTGACAAAACCGTAACTGAAACGGACGATTCTAATGCAGCTGAAACTGAAGTTGGTGTAACCGCAGACTATGACATCGGCGACAATGTACCATTCACACCGACAGCAACCTTGCCTGACAACTACGCTTCTTATGATGAGTATGCTCTGACATTCCACGATACTCTTTCTATCGGTTTGTCGTTCGTTAGTTCAAGTCTTGATGTAACTGTTTATATTCCGTTTGTGGCAGATAGTACAACTTATCCCTCTGGATATACTGTATCTAAATATGAAGATGGTGTATATACAGTCATTCCTGATACAGATAGTCTTACCGTTGGCACCACATACTACTACACATACGTTGTTGATGATACTACATACACATTGGCATATGTAGGTGGTACAACAGAACCGCAAGATTCTTGTTCATTCGAGGTTCAAATTGAAGACACTCACGATTTGACAAGTAATAGTGTTTCTATTCCGGTTGATAAAACTGCTATAATTGTTGTAAACTATATGGCAGAATTAAATAGCAGTGCAGTTGTCGGCGGTACAACATCTACAGGTAACACGAATGAGATGTATATCACATACTCTAATAACCCGAACGACACAGGAACCGGTAAGACAACTACCACCAAGACAACTGTCTTTACCTATGAGTTGAACGTAAGTAAGACTAAAGCAGATGGAACTACAGCACTTTCCGGCGCAGTATTCCAGCTTTACAAAATGTATACACTAAGTGCTAACGCATTCGATAGTAGCGTAACCTACTACACTTATAACTCCAATACAAGAACATACACCGAAGTAGACCAGACCGCAACTCCTAGTCCGAATCCTGAAATTGACTACTATTACTTCGATACTGTTGGCAATCCGCAAGCAGCTACTGAAGTAAGCGGTTCATATACGTATTCATGGTCTGGTTTAGATGATGGAGTTTACATGCTCAAAGAAACTACAACTCCTTCTGGCTATAACACTATGGATGATATGTACTTCTCGATCGAGGCGACCATTGCTGAAACTTCTCAGACGGGTGTATATGAGATAACGGCGTTGGATATGTATGAAGCTACATACAATGACAATGGTAGTGATGCTGACACTCTCGTTGTTAGCGATGATGAAAAGTACAATGCTGCTGGTGGCGACTTTACAGCTTCCACTAGTGATGGTGAACTCACAGGTGTTATCAAAAACTCTAGTGGTTCTGAACTTCCTGCAACCGGTGGCATCGGTACTACTATCTTCTACGTCGTCGGTGGAGTCTTGGTTTTGGGAGCTATTGTGCTTCTGATTACTAAGAAGAGACTGGGGAATGAGGAGAAGTAATTAGGTCTTTTGATGATGAACACGGAAGAACGCTTCGGCGTTCTTCCTAAGTTCGCGAATAAAAACAAAGGAGTGAAGTTGATGGGAAATGAAAAGAACAGCGACTTCACTCCTAAATTTATGTCTGTTGACGAGGTGGAGCGTAGGAAAAAGAGGCGAGGGCGGGGGAAGAGGTCGTTTGTTACTCCGATTTTGCTTTTGATTCTTCTGATTGGTCTCGCAATTGTCATCTACCCGACTTTCTCGAACTGGTGGAACTCAAAGGTTCAGACGAGGGCTGTGGCGAATTATGACGAGGCGGTGTCTAGCCTTTCGGAGACCGATTATTCGGACTATTTCGATGCGGCTTACGCCTATAATGAAGCTATAGCCCGGCTTGGGTCGGCTACGGCTCTTGCAAACCCTGACCTGGTTGAGGGGTATGAGAGTATACTGAACGTTTCCGGAACGGGAATCATGGGGTATATCGAGATTGAGAAGATCGATGTCCTGCTGCCTATCTATCACGGCACCTCGACAAGCGTTTTGCAGGTCGGGGCGGGGCACCTTGAGGGCTCAAGCCTGCCGGTCGGCGGGGAGAGCACCCATGCGGTTATCTCCGCTCATAGAGGTCTCCCGAGCGCGACGCTCTTCACTCACCTTGATAAGATGGAAGTAGGGGACACGTTCACGATAACCATCCTGAACGAAGTCCTGACCTATGAGGTCGACCAGATCTCGATTGTGTACCCGTATGAAATCGAGAACCTCTATATCGAAGAGGGGCAGGACTATGTGACACTCTTGACCTGCACGCCATACGGAATCAACACCCAACGCCTGATGGTTCGCGGTCACAGAATCGAAACCGAAGCCGCCAAGAAAACGATAAAAGTCACCGCCGAAGCCTACCAGATTGACACATTCCTTGTCGCCATCGGCGTGGCAGTCCCGCTGATAATTTTACTATTCATAATGGCTTCTATGCCGAAACGGAAGAAGCACTACGACAACAAAAAATTTGACGATAATTAAAGCCCCTCCGATGCAAATCGAAAGGGGTTTGTTTTTTATGCTCTCCGTCTCCTCATTCGCTGATGTAATCCTCCGCCTGCTTCGTGAACATTTCGCAGTACAAGCCATTCTGCGCCATCAGCTCGTCGTGCGTTCCCATTTCGGCAACCTGTCCCTTATCTATGACGATAATCTGGTCAGCCTTGACGACGGTTGACAGCCTGTGCGAGACGAAAATAACCGTCTTATCTCTGCCGAGCTCGTAAATCTTCTTGAAGAACTCATACTCGGCATTCGGATCTAAAGCACTCGACGGCTCATCGAAGACCAGTATATTTGCATCCCTGTAGTAAGCCCTTGCAATAGAGATTTTCTGCTTCTCGCCGCCGGAGAAGTCGACGCCCTCTTTGTCAAATCTCGTGGAGAAGACGCTCTTTTCTTTCTTCGGAAGAGAGTCTATCTTATCCTCCAAGCCGGAGAACCTGATACTGTCCTCAATCTTGCCGGAATCAATATCTTTCTCGCCACGGAAAGCGATATTTTCTTCCAGAGTAAGCGGAATATTGACCGAGTTCTGAAGTACTACTGACAATTGCTTGTACCATGAGGACAAGTCCACATCGTTTATGTCGGTTTCACCGTTGATGAGAATCTTTCCACTCGTCGGAGGATAAAGTGCCAGAATAAGCTTCAGAAGTGTTGTCTTTCCTGCGCCGTTCTCGCCGACAATGGCGATTCTTGAACCGGCTTTAATCGAGAATGAAACGTCGTCCAACGCTTTCTGCTCCTGATTCGGATATCTGAAGCTGACGTTTTCGAGCGTTATCTCCTCACAGTTGTCAATCTTCTCGGTTCCGTTCTGGACATACTTCTCATCCTTGATGTAGTCCATATAGAATGATGCCTCATTGACGTTGTTCTTGAGATTTATGAACAAGCCGAGGAATTTGTTGAAGTTCTCTGCAAACTGTTGAACCGCCACAAACAGTGCCGAATAGGTGGCGACATCAAGCTGTCCCGCAAACAGCATATATCCGAAATAGAGGTACGCCGAAAGAAGCTGAACATTGCCGAGGAGTATTGCAATGTAATTCCACCTGAATCTCTGCCTGCTCTTTTTGTTGCCCTCAATAGCAATAGCCATGCCCTTTTCGTTCACCGTCTCAATCGAATAGTCGAAAGCCTCATTCAGCTTGACGGTGGAAACATAGTCCTTTTCGTTGAAAGGCCTCTGCAAATACTGTAAGAGCCTGACCTTTGGCAAACGCTCGGTGTTCTGATACTTGAACCACAAATCGTTGACCTTGTTCATGCAAAGATGCGAAAGAATCAGCGTTGCAAAGATTATAATCACTATGATAACGCTGACCTGACCGACGATGTACGAAACGCCTATCAAGGTTAAGATGCAGGTGATCATCTGCGAAAGTATGTTGATGACCTCATCTGCACCGACATATGTATAGTTCAGAGCCTTCTGAAGCGCATCGTACTCACTGCTGTCCTCGAACGCCAGCATACTGTTTTCGTTCATCTTTCTGTAGATATGCTCCCGAAGCTCAACACTTATGTATTCGGTGTTTAGGTTCTGCTTCAGCGTCAGTCTCCGCTCGACATACGCCCACACCGAAATAATCAGGATATATCCGCAAATATACCCGACGCCGAGCCACAGGTCTTCCTTATAAAGAAAAGCGTTCAACGACATCTTTGGCAGGTAAATCAGAAGCATATTGCTGATAAACCCGTATAGGGTCGTTATGATGTAGATAAAGAAATAAGACTTGTGCGATTTCCAAGCGATTTCAAAGAAAAGCTTGTTGGTTTCTAAGAAAGTTTTTAGTTTTTTCATAGTATTTTCTCCTTTTCCTGGTTTATATACACATTATACCCCCCGAAATTTGTTTGTCAAGCGATTTTCACGAACTGCAAAAAATCACCCTCTTTCTGCATATTAAAATTACTTCATAACAGCATTATGGGTTGTTTCAGAGATCAATTCGGCGTAGTATTCATTATCTATCTGTGTAATTTGGAGTGTGAGTTCATAAACAAGCTCCTCTTCCATATCAATAGATGAAATGAATACCGTTCAGTTTATTCGTTTATAAAATGCTCCTCTCCCCATTGATGCAACATAAATGTAT
>JAJQHJ010000013.1 GCA_021199795.1 Oscillospiraceae bacterium | reverse complement strand
CCTCTGTAGCTCAGTTGGTAGAGCAGGGGACTGAAAATCCCCGTGTCATTGGTTCAATTCCGATCGGAGGCACCAAATATTGCGGATTTAGCTCATCCGGTAGAGCGCCACCTTGCCAAGGTGGAGGTAGCGAGTTCGAGCCTCGTAATCCGCTCCATAGAATCGCGTTGTGGGAAAACTCACAGCGCGATTTCTTTTGCTATATTTTTTTGTGAATCTTTCCGACTTCCCGTCGATTATAAAAAAATTGTTGCATTGGATGGAAATAAGTTGTATAATGATTCTATAGATTTATGGATGTGGGGTCGGGAAGAAAATACGAAAGGAAAGCGGGAACCGAAATGACAAGTCTCAACTTTGTTATAGTAATGCTCATAGCGATAGTTCCCGTGGTTCTGGTTATTGCAGGGCTGATACTTGGTTTGGGTCAGCTTTTTAAATTGTTTATAAGATTTGTTCCGTCGGGAATTGTGACCGCTATTGCCATCATTTCGCTTCTTTTCGGAACCGGCTGCATGATTTACATAGTCGCAAGCGGCACCGCCGCAATCCTCCTCGCATGTGTCTCAATGGCACTGGTCATATGGGGAGTTTATGCAATTTTGAACAGGACGAAATAGGGGAGCCATCATGTCCGAATTATCCGAATTCTGGTACACCGAATACACGATGAGCAGGGCTCATGGGTATGATTACACGGTGTTCAACCTGTTTGACAGGACACATATCACCTAGCTTATAGTGTGCCTGGTGTTTACAGTGGGAATTTCTCTTTTATATAGAAAATCGAGTGAAAAAGTGAGAAGAAGACTCGAAATCGGGGTTGCTATGTTCGCTCTGTTCCTTGAGGTTTCGAGGATGATTGAAGAGGCGGTCACAGATCAGTGGCATATAACCTCTCTTCCGTTGCAGCTTTGCAGCATAAGTGCGTTCTTCTGCGCATGGTATGGAATCCACCCTAACAAGCTTGCGGGGAATCTCCTCTATGCCCTCTCGATGCCCGGAGCGGCACTTGCTCTGATAAGTCCGTCCTGGACGATGCTCCCTGTGTGGAGCTTCAACCACCTCAACTCAGCCATCGCGCACATAGTTATCTTCTCATATCCTATAATGCTGATAGCAGGGGGAAAGTTCAAGCCGGAGCTAAAAGAGCTTCCAAAAGTGCTTGCGATACTAGCCGCAATGTGCCTCATAGTAACTCCAATCAATGAGGGTTATAACGCAAACTTCTTCTTCATTGGCTATGCCTACGGCAACCCGATATCAACCATCTGCGCCGGAATCACTTTGTTGTCGGCTATGCGATTCTTCTTGCAATCGTAGAGGCGGGGTTGTATATACCATTTGAGGTGCATCACAGAAAGGCGTTGAAAGAAGAACTGTAGGGGCGGATAATATCCGTCCCTACAAAATAACGACAAAAGGAGCAATTTTATGTCCGAATTCTGGTACACCGTCTACACCATGCAGGATACATATGGTGCAGATTACACGTCATTCAAGCTGTTCAGCCCGACGCACATTTTCTGGCTCGTTTTATGCGTGGTCATTTGCGCGGCGGTTGCTGTCATCTACAGAAAATCTTCCCCGGGGATGAGAAGAAAGTTTGAGCTGGGCTTGGCTATTCTCATTGCGCTCGTTGAGGCTTCACACCAGACTGTCATCATCGTGACCGGTCAGTGGAGACCGGAAACTTTGCCATTGCACCTGTGCAGCGTCAACATCTTCATAAGCCTATGGTATGGGATCAAGCCCAACAAGCTTGCGGCGAATATTCTGTATGCTCTCTGCCTCCCGGGCGCGGCAGTCGCACTCTTGAGCCCGACATGGTGCGCTCTTCCTATTGCAAACTTCTGCCATATAAATTCGGAAATGCTCCATATACTATTAGTATGCTACCCAATCATGCTCCTGGCAGGCGGCTTCAAGCCGGAGATAAAGATGCTCCCGAAAGTATTGGCTGTCCTCGCCGGAATGCTTGTAGTGATATATCCAATAAACAAGCTCCTTGGAACCAACTTCTTCTTCATCAACGACCCCTACGGCAACGTTATCACATCGTTCTGCACCGGAATATTCGGCGAAGACCTCTTCGTTGTCGGCTACATAATCATCCTGCTTCTCCTGTTCGTCCTCATGTACACGCCGTTTACGGTGATTGAACTTAAGAATAAGAGGAAAGCTTGACATCAAAGTAGTATTGTAGTAAAATAATCTCAGGGAGTAATCCTAAGATTAAAATAAAGGAGAAATATGTTATGTCCAGAAAAAAGAAAATCGCAATAGCAGCTCGGATTGTGTTCGGAATTCTCGCGCTGGCGTCCCTTATCGCATGTATATATTATATAGTGAAAGGTTCGCTTTCGGAGGTGCTCACGTCCATGACCCTTGTGCTTCTCTCAATCTCACTCGCCTACGTCTATGGCAGAGTTGAGGAGCCCGAAGAGGGAGTTCTCTCCCCCGAGGAAAAGGCAGAGGTCAAGAGCCACATCGGCAGTAATGCCATCATCATTGACGACGGAGACTGGTGCTTTGATGAAGACTCCACCGTTTCAGTTGCAGTCAAATTTGGCGAGGTAGTCATCAATTCGGGCGACAAGAAGTACACCATTTCCAATATCACCCCCGATTCGTTCACCCTTAAGGATTCCTCCGGAAAAGTGCTACACGCGCACAAAAGATAATGAAAAAATCCCGCAAAACAAAACCAACGAACATTGCCGCATTAGTCCTGACTATTGCGGCAGTTCTGCTATTTGTTTATATCGCCCAGGGCTTGGTTCCGACTGAAATTGAAGGCACAATTGAGCCAGAAACCACAACTGCTGCCACTACAGAAGCCACAACAGCGGCGACTACAGAGGCAACAACTGTCCCGACAGAAGCTGCAACTGAATCTACAACGGAAGAAGCACCCCACGAGCTCACCGTTGAAGAGCGGGCTCTTGAAATCCTATCCCAGATGAGTCTTAAGGAGCAGGTCTACCAGCTCTTCATAGTCAGACCCGAGCAGATAACCGGCTCATCCGAGAAGATAACCGAAGCCGGAAGCGGTTTTGAAGCAGGGCTAGAGGAGTACCCCGTCGGCGGAATCGCCATGTTCGCAGAGAACATCATCGACCGGGAGCAGACCGTGGAAATGATCTCAAATATGCAGTCATATTCGGCTCTTGGCTTGTTTATCGCTGTGGATGAGGAGGGCGGAACCGTCTCCCGTATCGGCAATAATTCAGCCATGGGAACAACTTCATTCCCGAGCATGAAGACCATCGGCAACACCGGCGACACTGACGAGGCCTACAACGTCGGCTACACTATAGGCACTGAGATTCTGGAGCTTGGATTCAACCTCGATTTTGCCCCGGTTGCGGATGTGGATTCAAATCCCGACAACACCGTCATCGGAAACCGTGCCTTTTCGACAGATGCCGACATCGCCGCAGAAATGGTTGCCGCGGCGGTGGAGGGCTTCGAGGACAGCGGAATCCTCTGCACCCTCAAGCATTTCCCCGGTCACGGCGACACCTCTGCTGATAGCCACCTTGGTTATACTGAACTTGACAAGTCTTTGGAGGAGCTTTGGGAGACCGAATTTGTTCCTTTTGTCTCGGGAATCAATGCCGGAGCAGACCTTGTGATGGTCGGGCACATATCCGTCCCGCAGGTTACCGGCGACGACACCCCGGCATCCCTCTCTGAAACTATGATTAATATTCTCAGAAACGACCTCGGTTTTGACGGTCTCATCATAACAGATTCAATGCAGATGGAAGCCATCACCGACAGATACACTTCCGCTGAAGCCGCCGTAATGGCAATCAAGGCGGGAGTTGACATCATCCTCATGCCTGAAAACCTCGAAGAAGCCGCAAACGGCATCCTGGAAGCCGTAGAAAGCGGCGAAATCTCAGGAGAGAGGATAGCGGAAAGTGTCCTTAAGATTCTGAAAGCCAAAATCGAGGCGGGGATAATTTCATGAGGGAGTATTCAACGCTTCTCCTTTCATCCGTTTAAATTGAAAAATTTCAAATTATCATATTGACAACAGAAATCATATGTGATAAACTTGTGGTAATTGGGAGAAGTATCTCTCGAATTAGCTATATTGTGTGGGGGGGGGTAACCGCATCCCTTTTCCTTAACTCTCCGACACTTTATTAATTGGTGCTCCGGAGGTTTCTGTATTTTTCCTCCGTAGTCGCCAAAAACGACTATAAAGGAGGATTTTTTATGTCAAAATCTTTTGGCAAAAGGCTCTTGGCTATCGTTCTGAGTGTTCTGATGATAATGACCCTTTTGCCGACTGGCATGTTTGCGGATGACGACGGTGAAACAACTGCTACTGTAGTCGCTACGCAAACGGATTCCGGCACTCTGACGATTCTTAGCGGCGCAGATTTCACTGATGAAACTCTGTATCTCTACGTCAATTATGAGTACACCGGCGACCTCGATAGTGATTACATCTACTACGAGCCAGGTTACCTCTGCGATTCCAGCTGGACGAACATTATACCGATATCCAGTTACAGTTCATGCGGTGGAACCTATGTCATTTCACTTGTTGAGTTGGCTGAGACATTTACTACTGCTGGCTATGATGTAGCTAATGGAGTAGTTCTCAACTATTGGGGACAGGCTTACTCCTCGTTCACCAGTGCACAGCTCGTGAGCGTTGCGTCTGAGAGCGGAGATTCCGGCGAGACAACTGTCACAGTTGTTTCTGAGCAGACTGATTCCGGCACTCTGACGATTCTTAGCGGTGCAGATTTCACTGATGAAACTCTGTATCTCTACGTCAACTATGAGTACACCGGCGACCTCGATAGTGATTACATCTACTACGAGCCAGGTTACCTCTGCGATTCCAGCTGGACGAACATTATACCGATATCCAGTTACAGTTCATGCGGTGGAACCTATGTCATTTCACTTGTTGAGTTGGCTGAGACATTTACTACTGCTGGCTATGATGTAGCTAATGGAGTAGTTCTCAACTATTGGGGACAGGCTTACTCCTCGTTCACCAGTGCACAGCTCGTGAGCGTAACTACCACCTCTGGCGACGATGATGATTCCGGCAGCACTCTTGACACCGGTGACTATGACTTCTCTGACTACACCGTAGCAGCTTATGAGCAATGCGTTTACTTTAGTGCAGGCAACTGGGCTGACTATACCGTTGATATGGCGATAGCTGAAGCCTTGGCAACTGAGGGCTCTCTTTTGGTTATAACCAGAAGTGAGTATGATGCCGATGCTGGCTATGAAAAGTTCCTGCTCATTGATTCACATTGGAGCATGTCTGACAGCAATGGCGGCAACATGTGGCTCTCTCTTGGAACCAGCATAACAAAAATATCTGATAATGACGGAGTAGACGTTGACTGCATATTCGATAATGGTACTACCGTAGTTTATGATGGTGCAACTGTTTATGCAGCACTTCTCGCTAGGGGTCTTGACACCACCAGTGGTGCTGACCTGTTAGTCATATCAAACTCCGGTTCTACTTCTTACAGCATTACAAGCATAACTGCTTATGTGCCGACTTCGTCAGTAAGCACAGTTCTTCCTTGGGCGCTCACTTCTACTGACTATGTCAGCGAATGGGGCGATCCTGTAACGTTCTATCAGGTTGCTATTGAGGGGCTCGAAATCAGCGGCTGGACTACTCTTATTCAGACTAATAGCTCTGAGTCCTGGTATGAGGGGAACCTTGACCTTTGGGGTGGATTTGTTGAGGCTATGCTCGCTGAGAATGCTTGCATGGAAATCACCTCCACTTCACCTAATGTTTATATCTTCCTGCAGGCTGGCGAAAACTTCGGCTGGCAGAGCGTATATGTAGGGGCTGATTCTTATGTCGACAATGGCGACGGAACCTACACCTGCTACTTCGACTGTGCAGCAGCTCTTGAGGCTTTCTCAACTGCAACAATCGATGGCTATGACGGCTCACCTGCAGTCCCGACCAGCTCTTCTGACTATGGAGATCTCTTCGGCTTGGTTATATCCACCGACGAAACCGTAACCCTTTCCAGCATCAGCATTGTTGAGGGCGACGTTGAGGTTGATGAGCCTGATGAAGAGGACACTGAGTTTGATCTTTCGGATTATAGTCTTTGGTACTATGATGAGATCAACTTTACTTCAAGCGGCTGGGATACATACACTCTTTCCAGCACAGATCTGACTGACTCCTTATGGATAGATGGTGCAATTGTTGTTATAACCAGAGACACAGACACTGTTACATTCTCCGGCGAGGATGTCTGGGACAAGTTCGGAATCATTGATTCTAACTGGTCGATGTCTGAGTGGGTTTCTCTTGGAACCAAGACATCTGATGGTTGCGCCGTTGACAAGATCTTTGATAATGGCTCGATGGTAATCTATGATGCAGCAGAGCTTTATGCTGCACTTACATCCGGCGGCTTCTATGACACTGGTGCTACACCTATGATTGTCACAAACTCCACCGCCGACACCTACACCGTAACCTCCGTCTCCGTCTACATCCCCACCGCTACTATCATAGCAGCGAATGAGGATTTGATAGATTACCTCTCGTCTCTTATGGACACAGACGAGGTCATCTATATCAATCAGACTGATGCGGATTTGGACTACGATGAGAGTGGATATCTGAACTACTTCAAGTATGTCTACGACAACGGTCTCGCTCCAAATGCACAGGAGATAGCTGAAAACTGGTGGACTTCTCTTGGCGAAGAAGCATCTATTGAAAATGCATATTTAATTGACTCCTATGTTGCTCCTATAGCGGGAACTGAAGACGATCCCGATGGTACTGACGGTAGCTTTACATTTGCGCGTAAAGCCAGTGTCGGCGACGGCGATACTTATGTTGAATCCAGCTATTACTTCACCAATGTCGTCATCAAAGCAACACAGCTTTACTACGTAGAACTTCCTGGTGATGAGGACGGCTTCACTGTTACTTCTGACAAGACCTATGCTGCAGAGGGCGAAGAGGTTACTCTTACGCTTACCCTTGGTGAGGGCTATTGCCTCAACTACTTCGAGGTATACTACATGGATGAAGACGGCAATAACTGCTATCTTGACGGAGTAACCGACAATGGCGACGGAACCTATACATTCACCATGCCGGCAGCTGATGTCTGGCTGAATGTCTCTGTTGGTACGCTAACCATCAGCTATGAATACAATGACGCGTATGGTTATGTTAGCGGCGTAGAGTATGCCAACGAGGGCGAGACCGTTTCCATTATGGTATATGCTTACCGTGGATACGAGATCTCAGGCATCATTTCCGCTGTTGATGAGAACGGCTATGAAGTAGGACTGAGCGTCTATGTTGAGACATACACCATCGAATACGGCAACGGACCGATGACAGCATATATCTACTACTTCACTATGCCTAGCGCAGCAGTAACTGTTACTGTTCCGTTTGCGGAAATCGAGGGCTTCACAAACAATATCATTATCATTAACGATAATGACACATACAGCTACATCGAAGACGTTGATTTCACTGCTGAGGATGTTTATCTTGAAATCACCTACACCCAGAATGACGGTGATCATGACGGCTGGGAGCCTGGTTGCATCTATGCTTGCAGCTGGAACTGGATTTCAAGCTTCCCGAGCTACTATGAATCAAACGGCACTTATGTCATTTCACTTGCTGACCTGGCTGCCCTGGCGGCTGAGAATGGTTATGATGCCAACGACGGTATCATGATTCACCTCTGGGATGACGGCGACGATGACTATGTCACCATCACCAGCGTGGCACTCGTTACCGACTACCACGATGTAACCGTAATCACCACCGACGGCTCTACAACCTACACTTCCTCCACCATTGGCAAGGCTAATGGAACAGCATATGTCACCATCCCTGTTGATTCCGGCTATGCTCTTGGCAGTGTAGTAGCAACCGACGCTGACGGCAATGAAATTGACCTCACCGTCACCGACTGCGGCGAACATGAGTATACATTCTCTATGCCGGATGCAGACGTGACTATCGAAGCGACTCTGATTCCTGACAGCGAGCTCACTGAGGTTGTAAGCTGGTACTACAATGGCTACAGCTACAATCTGTCCGGAGACGGAATCCTTGATAACGAATATACCGACTATGCAGACGAAGAGCTCTATATCTGCTTCATCTATGACTATGATTCAGTTGATGATCGCACCATAGGTTCTATCGGCTACGGCGTTGGCGAATATTGGAACTGGCTCTGCGACATTCCTGTAAATGAGAACGGACGCACCTATATCTCCCTCTCCGAGCTTGCCGCTGCAGCAGCTGAACTCGGCTACATAGGAGAGTATTACGCCTATGCCGGCACCTTAGACTGGGATTCCATGGGCTACGCCATCGTAACTGCTGGCGACTTGCTTGAAGTCAACTACGAAGTTACTGGCGGCACCGGCGAAACCATAGGCTGGACAAGTGGATTGCTCAAGGAAGACCATGCAATTACCGCTTACATTGATGTTGAGTCTGGCTATATCCTCAGAAGCATCACTGCTACTGATGAAGAGGGCAACGAAGTTGAACTCACCAGAAAGCTGTGGGATCCACAGGGAGACGCTGACTACACATTCACAATGCCAGCTACTAATGTGACATTGTCTATAGAGCTTGTCTCTGAGGACGATCTCACTACAGTAGTCACTGAGCTTGCTGCTGGCAACGAGGATGCTTATGTCAGCAATGAATTTGGCTCATCTATATTCTACAGCAACTATGTTGATTTCACAGATCCTGATTTGTATGTAACTATCACTTACACTGCAAAGGATGGTAATGAAGATTTCCCGTATGTTTGTCATATAGGATATCAGGATGATCCGATTGATGAAGACGGTGACGGCGGAGTTAACTTGGTTCAGTTCATCAATAACGGAACTGGAAAAGCAGTTCTGGCTCTTACAGATGTCCAGGACGCCATTGACACTTCTGGTTTGACTGGTGGGGTGCTTTGCATATGGTCATATACAGACCGGTTCACCATCGAGTCAGTCAGCATTGAAACTCTCGGCGATTATGAAGCTGAGGAGTCAAGTGTTGGGGAGCTTATCACTATTGATGGTGTTGAGTATGAAGTTACTTGGGACACTACCACTGCTAACCCAATCAGCACAATGCATGAATGGTCTAATGCACTTGGATATAATGTTTCCAACTATGGCGCATGGGATGATGTATTCGGTAGCTTTGCAGAAGCTGTAGTTTCTCACATTGGCGACGGTTCTCTGGTTCTCACCGAATCCGAACCGCAGGCATATGCGAGACTCCAGCTCAATACCAATGATTATCTCATTCTTGAAACCGAAGTCCACTACTACGGAGACAATGCAACCTATATCAGTATTGATGAAGCCGCTGAATTGGCTGCATCTGAGGAAGTTAATTCCGAACTGACAGTCGATACTCTTAACAGCTTGCAGGTTGATCCTTATGTCAGCTACGACGAAAACGGTTCAGTCAATATTTCCGCCGTTAAGATCCTCACTCCTCATGAATATGAGGTCGATTCCTGGACTTGGTCGGAGGATTATAGTTCGGCTACGGTGAAGCTTGTCTGCACTGAGGGTACTCATACAGAATATGTCACTGCTACTGTAACTCCTGAGACCACTGACGCTACCTGCACTGAGGATGGACAGATTGTCTATAATGCAGTTGCAGCAGCTGATGACGGAAATATTTACACTGATAGTGTAACCGTTGTCCTCCCGGCAACAGGACACTCTTATGAGGCTGTAGTTACCGATCCTACTTGTGAGGAAGAGGGCTACACCACCTACACCTGCACCGCCTGTGGCAACACCTATACCGACGATACCACCGCTGCTATAGGACATAGCTATGGCGAACCCGAGTGGACTTGGGACGGATATACTTCCGCAACCGCTACGTTCACCTGCGAGAATGACTCGACTCATGTTGTTACAATCACTGCAACCGGAGACGACATCATAGATGTAACCACTGAACCGACCTGCGAGGAGGAGGGCGAAACTGCCCACTGTGCATTGGTAACATTCAATGGTGAAACCTACTCGAACGCAGTATACGAAGTACTCGAACCAACTGGTCACGACTGGTCAGTAGAGTACAACTGGAGCGAGGATGGTTCATCCTGCACCGCAACTCATGTATGCGCTAACGATGCAAGCCATAACGTAACCGTTTCCGCTACAATCACAAGTGCCACCAAGACTGATGCTACCTGCGAAGAAATGGGCACTACAACCTATACCGCTACATTCACTGAGGATTGGGCTGAAACCCAGACTCTTGATGTTGCTGATATCGAAGCTACCGGACATGATTGGTCGGTAGAGTACAGCTGGAGCGAAGATGGCTCAACCTGCACCGCAACTCATGTTTGCGCTAATGATGCAAGCCATAACGTAACAGCTAACGCTACAGTCACCAGTGCAACCAAGACCGCAGCAACCTGCACCGAAAAGGGCACAACAACCTACACAGCAACATTCGATGCTGATTGGGCAGAAACCCAGACCCTCGATGTTCAGGATATCGATGCACTCGGACATAACTGGGGCACCGAAACAAGCACAATCACAATCTCAGTTTCTTCATACACATTGGCTAGCTACTTCATGAGTGGCGACACGCTTGAGATAACTCTTCCGAGCAGCCTGAGCACGGATGCTACACTTCCTGTTGAGTACACGCTCACAGTGGACGGTGTAACAATCTCACTCAAGGGCTCGGATGGCACAGCAACCGGAACCTACACTCAGACCGTTGATGTTGGATATATTGCAATGAGCTATACTTCATCTAACAACGCAATGATTATGCAGAGTACCGTTGCAAACTCAGGAGACATTGTTATAACCGCAATCGTCGATTGCAGTGCTTATGCAAGCGATTGCACGATATCTGCAGACGATGTCAAGGCTGCTTGCAGCATCACCTATAAGGCAGGAGACGGCTCCATAGCTACTAATGTCAGCGGAAGCGACTTGACAGCAGAAAAGACCTATGAAGCTGCAGAGATAGCTTGGGAATGGGCTGATGACTACAGCTCTGCAACAGCTACGTTCACCTGCTTCAACGATGCTGATCATACCAAGGAAGTTTCTGCTACCGTTTCATCATCTACAACTGATGCCACCTGTGAGGAAGACGGATCGATAGTCTATACTGCTACAGTTGAACTCGATGGCATAACCTACACCGACACTGTAACAGTAGTCATAGACGCTATTGGACACGATTGGTCAGTAGAATATAGCTGGAGCGAGGATGGCTCAACCTGCACCGCAACTCATGTTTGCGCTAACGATGCAAGCCATAACGTAACAGCTAGTGCTACCGTCACAAGCGAGGTAACCTTAGAGGCAACCTGCGAGACCGACGGTCAGACCACCTACACTGCTACATTCGACGTCGATTGGGCTGAGTCTCAGGAGACTACCCTCACCGATATCGAGGCTACCGGTCATGACTGGTCAGTAGAGTACAGCTGGAGCGAAGACGGTTCATCCTGCACTGCAACTCATATCTGTGCTAACGATGAGACCCATAACGAAACAGCTACAGCAACAATCACCAGTGCCACCAAGACCGCAGCTACCTGCGAAGAAATGGGCACTACAACCTATACTGCAACATTCACTGAGGATTGGGCTGAAACCCAGACCTTGGATGTAGTAGACATCGACGCTATTGGTCACGACTGGTCAGTAGAATACAGCTGGAGCGAGGATGGCTCAACCTGCACCGCAACTCATGTTTGTGCTAACGATGCAAGCCATAACGTAACAGCAACCGCTACAATCACCAGCGCAACCAAGACCGCAGCAACCTGCACCGAAAAGGGTACAACAACCTACACAGCAACATTCGATGCTGATTGGGCAGAAACCCAGACCCTCGACGTTCAGGATATCGACGCCCTTGGTCATACCTATGGTGATCCTGAATTCACTTGGGACGAGGAAGCCTACACTGCAACAGCTACATTCAGCTGCACAGTTGATGGCTGCGACGGTTCAACCACCGTTACTGCTGATGTCACAAGCGTAACCACCGATGCTACCTGCACCGAGGATGGCAAGACTGTCTACACTGCAGTTGTAACATTCAACGAGACAGAGTACACCGACACCTACGAGGTAACAATCCCTGCTACCGGACATACAACCGAAATCCAGGGTTACGTTGCTGCAACCTGCACCGAGGACGGCTATACTGGCGATGAGGTCTGCACAGTTTGTGGTGAGACAGTAACAGTCGGCGAGACAATTCCTGCTGCTCACAGCTATGATGAGAACGGCGTCTGCACAGTATGTGGAGCCAAGATGGACGATTCCACCGAAACCGGCAATCCTTTGGTAACGGTTGAAAGTGAAGACGTAATCTTCGCAAGCGTACTTCCTAGCGGACTGGTAACCGACGTAACAGTCAAGCTTGATGTTGACGGCGGAACAGTAGTTGTCTCCAAGGTCATTGAAGATGACTCGAATCCTCACCTCGTTGAGCATATCGCTGACACCCTCAGCTTCACCCTCTACAATGAGGAACAGGGCGATGACCTTATCAAGGATACCAACTCGTTCACAATCACCGACACAGTCAACAACCAGACGGTTCTCAGAAAGGCTTCAATCCTCTTCTATGGAGACATTGCATACACTGGAACCTCTGCACCTGTTTCGATGACATTCACAAGCAATGTAAGCCTGGTGGGTTACGATATCTATGTACTCCACTACACCGGTGTTGGAGTTGTCTGGGAGACAGTAACCAACGTCGCTACAATCAGTGGCATGACTGTTACCGTTGACTTCACAGCAACCAGCTTCTCACCGTATGTTGTAGTCGCTGTATCAAGCGTATCCTCTTCATCCGGCGGAAGCTCATCCCACACAACTGACCTCCTCCTCAGAATCCCTGCAAACTACGCTGAAGTAAACGATGCTATCGCAAGAGCAAGTGCTCTTGACCCTGCTGACTATGAGAACTTCACCGCAGTTACCGACGCTATAAACGCAGTAAACTGGGATCTCAAGGCACTCTATCAGTCAGTCGTAAGCGGATATGCTGATGCAATCAACGCAGCAATCGACGGACTCGTCAAGGTAACAACCGAAGAGATTATCGAGGTGGTAGATCCTATCGAGGACACCGATACCGACACCGAGGTTGATGAGACCGAGCCGGAATCCGAGCCGGAAGCTTCCGAGGAAGCAAATCCGACTACAGGGCTTATGCTTTCCCTCATCCCGATGGCGATAGCTGCCATGGCAGCAGTCTCCACCAAGAGAAAGTAACGCGCTGAAAACGTGGAAGAAAACTAAAATCAACTCCCTGTCGTAATGGCAGGGAGTTTTTTGCGGGGACTTCTGTAGGGGCGGATATTATCCGCCCGTTCTTTTGTGATGTGCCTTTTTCGGACGGATATTATCCGCCCCTACTTGACAATAGCCAAATTAAAGTGTATAATGGTTTTAGTTAGCTTAGGCTAACCAAAACCGACGACAGCCTTTCAGCATAATATATATGGAAGCCATCCGGCTTGAGAAATTGGAAAGGATACACTATGACCAATATGAATATAAATTACATTTTCGCAGCGTTGGTTGCCACCCTCGGGACATGGTTTGTGACCGCTCTTGGGGCGGCGACGGTGCTGTTTTTCAAAAAGACGAATCAGAAAGCCCTGAATCTGATGCTTGGATTCGCGGCGGGGGTCATGATTGCGGCAAGCTTCTGGTCGCTGCTGCAGCCGTCAATAGAAAAAGCCGAGGAGTATTTAAGTACCCCGGCTTGGATAGTTGCAACCTCAGGATTTCTCCTGGGAGCAGTTTTCATGTGGGCTTCCGACAGGATAGTCAGCCATGAGCGGCTCCAGTTCTCGAAGAACACTGAAGAGCGGGGAACTGCCACTAACCGGATAATCATGCTGGTCCTGTCGATAACGCTTCACAATATCCCCGAGGGCTTGGCAGTAGGAGTTGCTTTCGGGGCACTTGCCGGAAGAGAAAACAGTGCTGAGTCGCTTGCAAGTGCAATAATTCTGGCAGTCGGCATAGGGTTGCAGAACTTTCCCGAGGGAGCGGCAGTCTCTCTGCCACTCCGGCGCGAGGGATTTTCCCGCAGGAAAGCTTTCCTCATCGGTCAGGCTTCGGGGATAGTTGAGCCTATAGCCGCTGTCATCGGAGCCGCCATGGCGGTGAAGATTCAGCTGATACTCCCGTTTGCCCTCACATTTGCAGCAGGAGCCATGATTCTGGTAGCCGTCCACGAACTCATCCCCGAGTGCCAGAAAAACCAGTCGGCGCACCCATATTTCGCAACAACCGGCATAGTCTCCAGCTTTGCCACGATGATGCTTCTGGATGTTGCACTTGGATGAAAAAATCCCCGTCCGAAACTGGGCGGGAATTTTGTTGCTTTTTTCATACTTCCTTATTATCATTTTACCCCAACTTTCTGTAAACAAGCATACGGGAATTGCCGAGCATCGTCAACGCGGCTCGGCTTTTCGAACAGAATAGCATAGGGCACACATGATCAGCAAAGTTCCCAACGATTCAAAGGCACCGGTAATCAGCTTCAGTACGGGAATCAGGTTGAATACAAAACCGATAAGCAACGTGCAGAGCGGGCAGAAAAGAACCTGCCACTTTTTTAGTTTCAGCTTTCCCGTCCACGCCATATAAATCCAACTGGCAGAGATACAGCCGTCCGCAACGACATAATAAGCGGCAAACGGAAGCATGATATAGGCGGATGACTGATTCACAAGATTCGTAGCCATCAGCGAATCTCCCGTCTCGGCATAAATGCACTTAAAAACGATTGGGAAAAAGCAACATATAATATGAATAAAAAGAAATGATATCAAGCTTGCATTTGCACCGACGCAAAACAACTTGGACATTCGCTTGTCCCATTTTGTGCCGTTTGTCAGCCCCTCGGTTACAATTTCCTTTGCCGCGTGTATGCCAATCCAATAGAGCGGCATTGCCAAAGCCGCCAGTAAAATGGACGCTTCAAACCGCCACATGGACATGGAAACCCAATCAGACTCCACAATTCCAGTCGTCACGTTTCCCGCACTTTTCATATCGAGCAACCAGTCACCGATCATAAACAATATAAATGCAAAGATCCCGAGTATCAGCCGATTCGTCAGATCTCTTTTTTTCTGTACTCCTGTGGGCATACTAAAATATTTCATACTATCCCTCCAAATTTTTTATGAGAATATAGCTCCGAGCCCCAGCGACATAGCGGCACAGACGGGGATATAAGTTATAAAGTGCATGATATGCTCTTTCTTGTTGTAGCCGAAGAAGTGGCTTCTGTCGACACTTTTCAGCTCCGGATAAAAATAAATGAAGAAGTTTGATCGGCAGAGAAGATACCAGTCAAAGAAAAGTATATCGTAAATTTCCATCCCATAGAGCATGGTGAGAAATCGGGCGAAGTATTTTAGCGGTCCGAAGCCATTTCTTGCTCCGTCCCAGATACCCAGAGCAAATGCACCAATAAACAGCAATACAGCGATTGCGACAATCCCCCAGCCAACGATGTGTGCGCCCTTGAACCGCTCTTTTTTGTCAGGAATCACGGCTAAGTTTTCTTTTGGTGCGGAGGAGAAAAGCCGCTTGTCCTGAATAAAGCCAACCGCACCGTACAGCATAAGAAAATAGCCGAGCATAATCACCAGTGTTGAAATTATGGTTATTACCATTTTATCTTGTCTCCTTTAGCTTTTAATGAAGGATAAATCCACACCAATATGCTCCCAAGCCAAAGCACCATACTCTCGCTCATCAAGCCGTTGGTGAATGCCAGGCGGAATGCGCAATCCGGCATAAGCAGGGTCAGAAGCTTCAACGCAAGATAGAAAATCAGCGGATTGGAGAGTGCTATCTGTCGTGGCAGGACAGTCTCATGGTGCAATACAATCCATCCCCAATAGATATAAGGTGGTAACATCAGCACTTCTGTTACCGGAACGAGCCATGAGAAATGCGAAATAATCGCTTCTGAAACCGGAATGGCGGCGGATTCATAGCCGTTACTGCTCATCCATGCAAAACCGTAGAGAATCATGATGTAAAACAGGTGCAGGCAGAGCCACGGGGTCAGGCTGAATGCGGTCAGATAGTGATAAATCTTCTGCCGCCGCTCCGCTTTGATGAGCTTTCCGACAGAAAACAGTGCTATTCCGTAGAAAATAATTCCGGGGAATGCGAGCATCATAGCCAGATTGTTCCGCCAAGGAGCAATCTGTGTAACGCCTGCGGTCAGCCAAGAAACTGTTCCTGAGTAGGTCGTGTCGCCATAGAGCATGAGCCAATCTCCAACGCCGAAGCACAGGCATCCCACCAGCCCGCAAAACAGTGCAAGAGTTATCTTTTTGTATGTTTTCATAGCATCTTGTCTCCCTGACAGGTCTTTCTTGCCATATCCTCAGTATCGTCCGATTCATCATAAGCATCATACGGTGCCGATGGGTCGTGGGGCTTTTGTTTGCGCCATGCGTTGCAGTCTTTGTCGATATTCGCAAAGGCAAAATCCAGGCTGTCCGACCAGCCGGTGTGACCGGTTATGATTTTGGGACTGAGGTTGCGGGCTCTCAGCTTCTGCTCCAATCTTCTGAGAGATTCAGTCTGTAGCTTGTTATCTTCAGCTAAAGTATTGATAAATCTTCGCCCGCCGTCATAGCCGAACCAGATTGTGTCGCCGGTGAAGAGATATTTGTCATCGACAAGATACACCATGTGTCCCCATGTGTGCCCCGGAACGAGTATACACTCGATTTTTATGTCGTTGATGTAGAACACCTGTCCGTCGTTAAGAAGAATTTTCTTGCTGTCGATATGTACCTGCGGGAGCTTATAGAGCCCATAGTAGACCCTGCGGCGTTTCTCGCCGGTGAGATAGCGGTTTTCTATCTCTCCGATAAAGAGCATGGCGTCGCGGAAGAGCCCGGGGCTGTCCCGTTCTACTGCTCCGACGTGGTCGGTGTCCTGATGGGTGATTAGAATATGCTTGATAGAGCCGGGGTCGATGCCGAGCCAGCCCATCTTTTCCTCAAGCCTGTCGTAATTATACCCGGCATCAATCATAATTGTGGTGCCGTTCTTCGTGTAGAAGAAGATATTCGCAACGAACTCCCGCACGCAGGCGACATTCCCGTCAATCCAACCCGTATTAAGCGGCTTGAAAATCTCCTTGCCGCGATAGAGGATAGCCATCGCCTTTTCTTGAAACTGAGATGCTGATTTTGACATATTTCATACGCCCTTTCTCTTTTTATATCCGCAATCGCAGTAGGGACCGCCGGAGGCTAAAGTATACTCCCTCACAAAGTCCGATACCCCGCTTGCCTCGCTCATTGGTTATGCGTCCCTTTTCGGCAAGTGAAACAAGCTATGGATTTCACAGTGCTAAACTCTACTGTCTCATACTGCCTCTCCAGCCGCTGTTTCAGACTGTCCGCTGTTTCATAGGGTGAAGTAAAGTACCCTTTCGGTTCATATAGATGCCTGATGAACCAATCTGTCCGGGCAGTTTCTCCGGCAACATAAAAACAACCGCAGAAACAGCCGCCGGGCTTTAATACCCGAAACACTTCCCGGTAAGCCGCTTCTTTGTCTGGAAAAGCATGAAATCCATTGAGTGAGAGTACGATGTCAAAGCTGTTGTCCGTGAAAGGCAAATTTCCTACATCTCCCTGTTGAAAGCGGACATTCGTCAATCCGTCCCGTTTCGCCCTTCTTTGCGCACGGGACATCATGTCCTCGGAATAATCCAGACAAGTGACGCTTGCATTCGGCAGCCCTTGATAGACCGGCATGGTCAGCACGCCGGTACCTACAGGAACCTCCAACAGCGAGCCGGAGAAATCCTCCGGAACGCCGGAAAGCGCACGGGACAGGTATTCAACGGTTTCCGTCTGTTCCATATCCCACACCAGTTTACACACGGCTTTTCCCAACAGGGTAGAGCAGGTAATCATGCCATCATAAGTAGTTGCTTCTTTGCCCAATGCTCGGTATGCTGATTTGATCTCTTCGTGTCTGTTCATGTCAATTGCTCCCTTGTTTTAATTTTTTATATCCGCAGTCGCAGTATGGACCGCCGGAGGCTAAAGTATATTCCCTCACAAAGTCCGATGCTCCGCTTGCTTCGGTCATGGTATAATCGAGCCGGCACATGGCGGGGACTAAGTTATAAAGCCCGAGCTCCCGCATCAGCGTGCAGATGCCGCAGGTGGTGAACCTTGCCTCGTAGCCGGAGCCATCTTCATAGGGGTAGAACTCCATGTTCCACGAGTAGGGGTTTCTGTCGGCGGCTCGGAGCTTTTCCGTGGCTCTGAGAGAAGAAATATCCTTGTCGGTGAACTTGTTTCTGCCGCTCATTCTGCAAAACCAGTTCATAGGCGGAGTCATCATCGAGTCTTTATAGTATTCCGTCAGCCGCCCGACATCGGGACGCTCCGGCATATTCAGCACGAACGCGCAGAGCAGGGCACAGTTCACAAGATTTATCTTGAACCTGTCGGCTTTCTCGAACTCTGGCACTTTCGCGATAATCTCTTTGTAACGGGATTTCGCCTTTTTCCTGACCGTTTTCGCTGTGTCTTCATCTATTCCGAATATGGTCAGGTTTCGTTCAAAAGACTTCCCGAACAAGACCCACATTCCTAGTGGCATTCCAAAATATTTCATACTATCCCTCCCTCACTTATCCCATTCCGAGCCCTTTTTGCAGACGTAAAAATCGCACATTTCCGCACCTGTGGCGATTGTGCCGGTTCTGTGGAGCACACCGCCCATCAGGTCAACGGAGATGAAATCCATTTCACACATATACGGAATCAGGTCTTCGTGGTGCTCCTGCCTACCGAGTGCACACAAACCGCAACGATGATAATTCGTCGTGTATTCATCAGCATTTCTGCCGGGAATCGTCTCCGTAATCCAGTTGAATTCGCTGTCGCTCATGGCGTTGGCGACTTTATCCTTTTCGACTTTTTTCTTCTGGTATTCAGAATCAAAAGGATTTTTGCCACCGAACGCTTTTTGAATCAGTGGAGCCTGCATTGTGACTTTTACCATTTCTCCGAACTGTTCACGGCTCATATGCCCGTCCATTGCGTCATATACAGACAGCCAGACGATGCCTCCGGCAAGCGAAACACGGAGCGTATTTTTCATGAAGCTGCCGATGTCGGGAGTCCTCTCGACCATTGCCTTGTAATTTTTGTGGGCTGTTTTCCTGACGACGGGGACATCGACTCCGCCGCAATTTTCGCTTATGTACCTGAACATGGTGGGCGTCATCGCTGACCACATGAGTTTTTCACAGATAGTGTTTTGCATTTTGATTCTCACTCTCCCTCAAGCATAATAATCTTGTTCGACATATTCCGTACAGCGGGAATTTTGCCGATGGCTTTGTGGATTACTGCGCCCGGGTAAAGACCGTCTGGAGCATGGTCTCAGGTACGCCTGTAAGAGTTATCTTTTCCATACTATCACCCTCTACAATATCGCCAGATAGTTTAAGCTGACTATAGTTAGCTTAAACTAACACTGATACAGACAGTATAGCATATGTTGATGGGGATTGCAAGGGGGAATTGAAAAATCTGCTATTATATTTATATTGACTTATAAGGTCAAAAATGATATAATCTCACTGAGAGGAGGTCACGCTATGGATTTTTACGAATATTTAAAGTCAACATTCGGTGTAAACGAGCCTATTTTTATCTCAGACATACAGTTCAAAAGCTACTCAAAGCCGTGGATTGCCACGGAACTTGCCAAGCTCTGCGAATCAGGACAGCTTGGAAGATTTGATAGGGGAGTGTACTATGTCCCGACAGAAACGCCGTTCGGGAAAAGCATCCTCAGCCCTCAAAAGGTCATCGAGCGGAAATATATCTCCGAAAACGGCGAGAGATTCGGCTTCTATTCAGGTTTAACTGCAATGAACCTCTTTGGTCTTTCAACACAGGTTCCGAATGCCACTGAGATTTGCACAAATAACGAAACAGCCAAGCTCAGAAATGTCAAGGTTGGCAATGTCGACGTGATTCTCAGGCGTTCCCGAACAGAGATAACAAACGAGAATGCGGATATTCTCAGCTTTCTTGAACTCATGAACCAAGCCCCGACAGGGTTCTTTGACGATGACAGACGGGAAACTATGTCAAAGTGGCTGAAAGATAAAGAGATAACAGGCAAGAGTATATCCCAGTATGCTCGGATTTTCCCGGATAAAGCTTTAAGAAATCTTGTAGAAAGTGGTGTTATTTATGATGTTGCACGGTGACAAGGATTTATTTTCGCAGTTAGCGTTTAGCCTGCTTTTCCCTTGACAATCCACTCAATTCTGTTACAATATGCAGAGGCAGTGTAATATCGGCTGTTGGACGATTTATTACCACAAAAGTTAAAATTGGAGTGATTTAAATGGATCAGTTGAAAAAAGAAGCACTTAGGAAAGGGCTCAAAACAGTTAGAAAAGTAGTAACTGTAGTAGGAGCATTTGCGGGACTTGCGTATCTAGTCTCCCTTAGTGATGATGACGAAAGCTCAAATGATGAGGTACTTTTTGTGGGAGACGATACTAGTGATGGTGTTGAAATGAAATGTGCACATTGCGGTAACACGGATGAAAATAGTTTGTTTGATGAAAAGGAAGAGATCTACTGCTCTAAGTGTCATCATCGAACCTTAAAATCTACAGGAGAAGATGACCTTGTAGAGTGTCCGTTTTGCCATCGAATGAGAGATAGAAAAGCAATGTATTGTCGGTGGTGTAATGATTCTGCCTGGCAACCGAGTACACAAGAAGAATTTGAAGAGACAGATAGAATATTGAAAGATATGGGCTTTTAAAGCTCTCATTTAATGATTACAACAAATTCGGCAGAGCCCTAAGTGGTTCTGCCGTCTTTCATACTTACATCTTGACAACCACAAAAAATAGTCTTATAATATAAAGAATGGACAGAAGCAAGCTTCTGGGCAAAAATCTTGCGATTTTTGCGCGTGATTTGATTATAATATATGTTGAAAATATAATTGGAGGTAATTATAATGGCGAGAGCTACTACAATATCAAGAGACGGCTTCAACAAGCTTCAGGAAGAGCTTGAATATCTTGTAACCGTTCGGCGTAAAGAGGTTGCTGAAAGACTCAAGGAAGCCCGTTCCTATGGCGACTTGTCCGAAAATGCTGAGTATGATGAGGCTAAGAATGAGCAGGGTATGCTCGAAGCGCAGATTGCTGACCTCGAAGTCGTAATCGCGAACGCTGTTATCGTTGACGACGACAGCCTGTCTCTCGATGAAGTCGGCGTCGGCTCCATTGTCAAGCTCAAGGATTTCGACATGGACGAGATTCTGACATATCAGATCGTCGGCTCAACCGAGTCTGACCCTGATAACGACAAGATTTCCGACGAATCTCCCATAGGTAAGGCTTGCCTCAAGAAGAAGATTGGCGATATCTTTGAGGTCGAGGTTCCCGCCGGAACTCTCAAGTTTGAAATTCTTGGAATAGACAGATAAATTCCCGTTAGGAGAGATATAATGACAGAAGAGATTTTGGAAAATTCCGGCGAGGAAATGACTGCGGAGGAGGTTAATTCGCTCCGCAAAATCCGCCTTGACAAGCTCGAGGCTCTCAAGGCTGCCGGGAAGAATCCCTTTGAGATAACAAAATACGATTTCAACACCACCACTTCGGAGCTCAGGGCTCATTATGAGGCTGAGGAAGCCAAGGCTAAGGAGGCTGCCGGGGATTCGGAAGAAGCTCTGAACGCTGAGCTTGAGAAGATCCACGCCGAAACATGGAGAATTGCCGGAAGAATGATGAGCCGCCGCGACATGGGCAAGGCTAACTTCCTCGATATCCAGGACAGCACCGGCAGAATGCAGTGCTACGTCAGAATGAACGACGTCGGTGAGGAAGCGTTCCAGGACTTCAAGAAGTGGGACATTGGCGACATCATCGGCATCGAGGGCTTTGTTTTCAGAACGAGACGTGGCGAGATCTCGCTTCACGCCAAGAAGATTACGCTCCTCACAAAGTCTTTGGTTCCGCTTCCCGAAAAGTGGCATGGCTTAAAGGACAGAGACACGAGATACCGCCAGAGATACACAGACCTCATCGTCAACCCGGACGTAAAGAAGACGTTTATTCTTCGTTCAAAAATTATCAGCGAAATCCGCAGATGGCTTGATTCGCAGGGCTTTGTCGAGGTTGAGACCCCGATGCTCGTCCAGAACGCAGGCGGCGCGAACGCAAGACCGTTCGTCACCCACTACAACTCCCTCGGCGAAGACGTCAAGCTGAGAATCTCGCTTGAGCTCTACCTCAAGAGGCTCATTGTCGGCGGAATCGACAGGGTCTATGAGATTGGCAGAGTCTTCCGCAACGAGGGCGTCGACACCCATCATAACCCCGAATTCACCCTGATGGAGCTCTACCAGGCTTACACCGACTACCACGGAATGATGGACTTGGCGGAGAATCTCTACAGGCATATCGCTGAAACTGTTGTTGGCTCGACTCAGATTGAGTACGACGGCGAGGTCATCGACCTCGGCAAGCCGTTTGAGAGGATGACCATGGTCGAAGCCGTGAAGAAGTATTCCGGCGTCGACTATACCAACATCAAGACCGACGCTGAGGCATTTGAGATTGCCCGTGAGCACCACCTTGAATTCGACGAAAAGCGTCACCACAAGGGCGACATCCTCAATCTCCTCTTCGAGAAGTATGTTGAGGAAAACCTCGTCCAGCCGACATTCATAATGGATCATCCGGTTGAGATTTCGCCTCTCACGAAGCGCAAGCCGGAAAATCCCGACTATGTCGAGCGTTTTGAGATGTATATCTGCCGCGCCGAAATGTGCAACGCCTACTCAGAGCTCAACGACCCCGTCGACCAGCGTCAGCGTTTCGAGGCTCAGGAGGAGCTCATCCGCCTCGGCGACGACGAAGCGAACTCGATCGATGAGGACTTCATGAACGCCCTCGAAATCGGTATGCCCCCGACCGGCGGCATCGGCTTTGGCATCGACAGAATGGTGCAGTTCATGACCGGGTCTCCGGCAATCAGGGATGTGCTGTTGTTCCCGACGATGAAGACACTTGATAAGTGAGATACAAGATATAGTGGCTCTACAAGAGCGAAAGGCACTGTATATTGTGCTTTCAGAGAATCGTCGCAGACGGTTGACAGCAAATTGACATCAAATGTGCGATGATAATGGGGCTTTACGAAGCATGGTGAACAGGAGATTTTGCAGTAAAAACCGCATCCCGAAGCACTACGAAGCATAACGAACAGCCCTCATTAAAAATTCCGACGATGAAGACGTTGGATAAGTGAGATACAAGATATATTAATCGGAAAGGAGCAGCCGTATGAACACCGCCATTTACACAACAAAAGAAATTGCCGACAAGGTGCGCCCGATTGCGGAAAAGTACGGTGCGGATAAGGTTTACCTTTTCGGCTCCTATGCTAGAAATGAAGCTACTGAAGACAGCGACATCGATTTCTATGTCGAGTTTTCTAAGCCTATAGGCTTGAAATATTGCAGCTTTTTCAGCGACATTGAGGACAGTGTTGACAAGAAAATCGACATTGTCACGAAAGACGCGCTATATAATCCGGTTACAGTCACCATCAATGAAGAATTTATCAAGAGAGTACTTGAGGAGCGGAAGTGCATATATGAACACTAAGGATTTGAATGCGGCTTCTCACATGCTTGCGCACTGCGAGAGAATTGAAAGATATCTTGACCTCTGCAATCGTAGTCTTGAAGAATTCATGAATGATGAGCTTATCCAGGACGGAGTCACCATGCAGCTTCTGGCAATGGGCGAGCTGACGACTCATTTTACCGACGAATTCAAGTCGACCTATTCTGAAGAAATCGATTGGCGCAACTTCAAACAACTCCGGAACGTCTGCGCCCACAGATATGGCACTCTGGACTATAAGATTATCTGGGATATAGCAATAGATGAGCTTCCGACGGTCAAGAGATTCTTTGCGGGGATTGTGGAGGAAGCAGATTGAGAAATCAATTAACAAAACTGCACTCCGAAGCACCACGAAGCATAACGACCAACCCTCATTAAAAATCCCGACGATGAAGACACTTGATAAGTGAGATAGGTTATTACAACCGCTCCACCTCGCCAACAGCTGTCAAAATGGCTCTTTAGATATTAGAAAGGACGAAAGATATGGGATTATTCGGAAAAGGCAATGAAATGAATATGATTCACTACGAAGGACTTCCCGGCTTCGGGAAAAACTATGCCACCTCAATGGAATTGGACGAAGAAAACCGTTGCCTGATTTTCAAGGCTAGGGCTTTCAAGAATGTTCCTGAAGTCAAGTTGCCTTTAGAAAAGGTTACAAGTGCCGGAACAGTCAGTATCACGGAGATTGAAGAGCAGTCCAAAATAGGAAGAGCGTTTGTTGGCGGCGTTCTCTTTGGCACAGCAGGTGCTATTGTTGGAGCAATGTCGGCAGGGGAAAAGCAGAAGCTGAAATACGTCTACATCGTCAACTATGTTTCTGATGGCGAAACTAAGGCTATTGTCATGCAATCCAACGGTGGCAACCTGAATTACAATAAATTCCAGGAAGCATTAAATAAATATCTTCCCAAAGTGGAAACGCCCAAGGAAGTCACACTGTGATGTGCTTCAAGTATATGAACAGGTGATAACCCAAAAAGCACCCCCAAAAAATCCCTGGAGGTGCTTTTTAAATGCCTGATTGCCTAATTGCTTGGTCGCCCGGTTGCTTGTCCCTATCCCGCTTTCGGCGTTGCGGTGACAACGTCCGACTCGGTGCCGTCTATGACAACCTTGAAGTCATAGCTGGTGCTGTTCTTCAAGCCGGTTATGTTGACCTTGGTCTTTGAAACCGTGCCGGCTTTCTTCCATTCGCTCGAGCTTGAACGCTTGTAGTAGATGGTGCACTTTCCGCTCAGTTCAGTGCTCCAGGAGAGTTTGACCTTGCCGCTGGAGGCGGTGGCGGTGAGCTCGATTGTGGCAGCCGACTCTTCTTCGTCAGCCGACATTTCAACTGCACGCTCCAAAGTGGTGATTTCCATGAACTCCTCAAGGAGCTCGGTGTCGGTGAATTTGCAGGTCTTTCTGTTGTAGAAGCCTCCGGGAGTGTCCCAGAGAATCGGGCACATGCCTCTTGTGTAGGCAGCTTCGCAGACGGCTGTCAGGTACTCTCTCACAGTTTCGTCAGTCTTGTTCGAGGTGGTGCAGCCGTACTCACCGATGATGACGGGGATTCCGTTCGCGATGAACGTGTCGTAAATCATGTCCATATACTTGTCCAGAGTGGCATAATCAGACTTGGAGCCCCAGGTGGACTGAGCCTTGCCCCAGGAAGCGTCCTCCGAGATAACGGTGAACGTCGACGGGGTGTAATAGTGGATCGAGATAGCGTATCGCCACGACGGATCGTCCGGCAGGACAAACATTTCGTCGCAGGTGAGTTCAGCGTCGGTGGCATAACCGGCAATGAGAAGATGCCTCATGGTGTTGTTTCCGCCAGAGTCTCTCACGACGTCGACAAACGTCTGATTGATTTCGCCAAGGAGGGCATACGCTTCTTTCTTGCCCTTTGTGGAGCTGCCGTAGCGATTCCAGATGTCGTCCCAGCAGCCCTCTTCGTTGAGGGATTCAAACATCAGATCCAGTGAGTAGTCCTTGAAAGCCTCACTGACCTGAGTCCAGATGCTCTCATACTTCTTCATGCACTCGTCCTTGTCGGTCGAGAAGCCCTCAAACCAGCCGCCGTCCCAGTGGATATTGATGATGACTTTCATTCCACATTCGAGAACCCAGTCGACAATCTGCTGGACTCTCTCTATATAATCTTCATCGATATTATAGTCGTCGTCCATCATGTTTGACCAGGCGACAGGAATACGGATGACTCCGAACCCGGCATCGGCATAGCCCTGGATGATATCTTTCGTTATGACAGGGCTTCCCCAGGCGGTTTCAAAGCTCTTGACGGTTTTGCCGTTTGAGTTGGTTGCCTCCATAGTGTTGCCGAGATTGATTCCAATTCCCATGCTCAGGACAAAGTCCATAGTGCTCATGCTTTCGGAAGTAGAAACCGCACTCACGCTCCCAGTCACCCCCACAAATGACGATACAATGATTACCATCGCCGTAAGAAAGCTCATAATTTTCCTAAATTTCAACTTAAAATACCTCCTTGGTGTATTGCGCCAAACGCCATAATTATAGTATACAGTAAACGACACCCATTTGCAAGGCATCTTCCAGGAAAAGTTTTTCGGATTATATCCGCAAAACTCCGGGATTTCAGAAAGTTTTTCGGGCTATAATCGCAAAACTCTTGACATTTTGTGTGAGAAGCGGGTATAATAGTACCAAATCTAGATTAGACAAATCGTGATTTGATATTTGGAGGTGGTAGAAATGATTTACAGACCGTTATATGTTGAGCAGATCATGAAGTATGTCGACACGCCGTTTGTAAAAATTTTAACAGGTGTCCGTCGCTCTGGAAAGTCGACGATTTTAAAAATGATTATGGAGAAGCTTCAGAATGAAAGAGGTGTTCCGGGGGAGCGGATTGTAAGCTGCCGGTTTGATTCCATGGAATATGAGGACATGACTGCCAGACAGATGTTTGAAATATTGAAGTCGAGAATCCTACCTGATGGTAAGACTTATCTTTTTCTCGACGAAGTTCAGGAAATTTCCGGATGGGAGAGGGTTGTTAACTCAATTTCTTCGGATTATGATGTCGACATTTATGTGACCGGCTCAAATTCCCGGATGATGTCCTCGGAGATTTCAACTTATCTCACAGGGCGGTATGTGTCTTTCCGGATTTATACGCTGTCTTTTGAGGAATATCTTTCTTTCAAGTCGCAGTATGGCAGCGTTGAAGACCCGAAAGTGGAGTTTGTGAATTATGTTAAGCTTGGAGGATTCCCGGCGACGCATCTGCAGGTATATTCTCAGGATGAGGTGTATACCATCGTAAGAGATATCTATAATTCAACTGTTTTTTCTGACATAGTCAAGCGAAGCCAGATAAGAAAAGTTGACCAGCTTGAGCGTGTAGTGAAGTATACTTTTAACAATCTGGGAAATACTTTCTCGGCAAAATCGATTTCCGATTATCTCAAATCTGAGAACCGCAGACTTGACAATGAAACCGTTTACGATTATCTCGAAAAGCTTGAAAAGGCTTATCTCATCCATCGTTGCTCGCGCTACGACCTGCAAGGTAAAGAGATTCTGAAAACCCAGGAAAAATTTTATCTTGCGGATGTTTCGCTAAAATATAGCGTACTAGGCTATTCTGAAGACAGTGTGGCTTCAAGCCTTGAAAATATCGTTTATCTTGAACTTTGCCGCAGGGGATATACTGTTTATGTCGGAAAGCTTGCAGATGGCGAGATTGATTTCGTTGCCGAAAAGCAGGGCAAGAAGCTATATGTTCAGGTAACGCAGGAAATTCATTCTGATAAAACTGAACAGCGTGAATATGGCAGGCTTCTGAGCATCAGGGACAACTACCCGAAATATGTCTTAAGAACCGATCCGTTTACAGGAGGCAACGTAGACGGAGTCAAAACTATGCATATTGCGGACTTTCTTCTCAGTAAAGAGTATTGAAATTTAGCTATAGTAGTGCTATAATAATCTCAACCAATTAAATTCCACATCAAAGGACGGTAACAATCATGAGCACACAATATAGAATTTCCGACAAGTTCGTCAGCATGAAGCCATCTGCTATCAGGGAGATTTTTAAGAGCCTTGATACCCCTGGCTCCATAAGCTTTGCAGCTGGAAACCCGAGCCCCGACTCTTTCCCTGTAGCTGAAATCAAGAAGATTGCAGACGAAATTTTCACAAACGAGCCCATCATGGCTCTCCAGTATGGCATCACCGAGGGATACGCGCCGCTTCGTGAACTCGTCAAGGAGAGACTCAAGAGGGTTTATGGCATCAATAATCCCGACGACGACACAATCATCGTCAGCGGCGGTCAGCAGGGAATTGAGCTCACATGCAAGGTCATGTGCAACCCAGGCGACGTCGTTATCTGCGAGGAGCCGAGCTTCATTGGTGCCCTCAACGCTTTCCGCTCAAACGGCGCGAAGCTTGTCGGAATCCCGCTTAAATCAGACGGAATCGACACTGAGCTCCTCGAGCAGGCTCTGAAAGAGAACCCGAACACCAAGATTATGTACCTCATCCCGTCATTCCAGAATCCGGCAGGAATCACCTCCACACTCGAAAACCGCAAGGCGGTCTATGAGCTTGCCAGAAAGTATGATGTCCTGATTATTGAAGACAACCCCTATGGAGACCTCCGATTCAAGGGCGAGGACGTCCCCACATACAAGAGCTTCGACGTCGACGACAGGGTCATCTACTGCGGCTCATTCTCGAAAATTTTAGCCGCTGGAATCCGTGTCGGAACCCTGACGGCAAACAAGGAAATTGTTTCAAAGATTGTGGTCGGCAAGCAGATTGAGGATGTCCACACGAACGTCTTCTTCCAGATGGTCTGCGCAAAATATATGACCGAATATGACCTCGAACAGCATATCGTCGAGACAAGGGAGCTCTACCGCCACAAGGCTGAACTGATGATTTCCTGCCTTGAAAAGTACATGCCCAAGGATGCCGAGTTCACCCGTCCCGAGGGAGGAATCTTCCTCTGGTGCACTTTGCCCGAGGGAATCGATCCTGGAAAGTTCGTCGCCAAGTGCGGCGAGAAGAACGTCTTCGTAGTCCCCGGCACAGCGTTCCTGTGTGATGAGACCAAGCCCACCCGCTCATTCAGACTCAACTACTCAATGCCCTCTGATGAGGAGATTGACAGGGGAGTAAGATTGCTCGCGGAAGCGATTGAGGAATTGAGATAACAATTAAGGCTCCCGCTTGGGAGCCTTTTTCTATTCTAAAAATTTAAGTATGTCGTTTGTAACCTCTTCCCGGCAGGTATCATTCAGAATCTCATGTCTGCACCCCTGATACAGCTTCAATTCGGCGTTTTTGCCGTTCTCTCGGAGGAGGTCGTAGACTTTTCTGACGCCCTTGCCGTAGTTTCCGACGGGGTCGTCGGTGCCTGCGACGAGGAGTATTGGAAGTTCGCTTGGAAGTGCTGAGAACCAGGCTTTTCTGTTGACGAAGCGTTGGAGCCGGAGGAGGTCTTCCATGCCGCCGATGGTGAACTTGATGCGGCAGAATTCGTCATCACGGTTGCGGTCGCGCTCTTCCTTGATGGAGGAAAGCCAGCTGCGGGTGTCGTTCTCATCCTTGAAGTGGTCGTTATAGGAACTGAAAATGGTCAGATAGACGAATTTTGAACAGTGCTTTCCGCCATAGATCGCCTTGTTGAGCTTGACGAGCCCTAAGCCGAAAGCAGACAAAGCCATCGGTCCTCCGGTGCCCATTATGATGAGCTTGTCGGGTTTTACGTACATTTCGCTTGCTGCCCGAACGATAAACGAGCCCATGCTGTGACCCATGAGGTAGTAGGGGAGTCCGCTGCCATACTCTGCAATAACGGCACTCGAGAAGAACTCGACGTCCTGGCAAAGCCTCAGCCAGCCGTCCTTGTCTGCAATATATCCAAAATCACCTGTCGGCTGAGCGGTCAGCCCATGCCCCAGGTGGTCATACCCGAAGCAGATATAGCCGTTCTCCGCGGCAACCCTCATAAACCTGTCATATCTCCCGATGTGCTCCTCCATGCCGTGGACAACGTGCAAATACGCCTTGGGTGCGCCTTTAGGTGTGCCATCCGGAAGATAGACCTTACCGACTAATGTGTGTATCCCGTCCGAGGATTTTACTTTCTTTTCTATTATATTCATGTAATCACTCCATTCAGACTAATGCGGCTTTTACAGCTTTATGCCATCCCGCCAGTAATTCTTCTCTCTTATCTTCACTCATAGCAGGTTCAAATGTCTTGCCCTGGGAGGTGAGAGCCTTGAGCTCTTCTCTGTCCTTGAAGAATCCGACCGCAAGACCGGCTAAGAACGCCGCACCAAGGGCTGTTGCTTCGGTGGTTCCGGCACGGATGACCGAAATGTCCGAGATATCCGCCTGGAACTGCATGAGGAAGTTGTTTGCCGAAGCTCCGCCGTCCACCTTAAGACTCGAAAGCAAGCCCATGTCGCTCCTCATCGCCTCCAACAGGTCGTTTGACTGATAGGCAATCGACTCAAGAGCCGCGCGGATTATGTGATTTGTATTTGCACCTCTTGTGAGCCCTGTTATGACTCCCCGGGCGTTCATGTCCCAGTAGGGAGCACCGAGACCTGAAAATGCCGGAACTAAGTAGACTCCTGCGCAGTCGGGAACCTTTTCCGCGAAATACTCCGAATCCTTGGCTTCTGCTATAAGTCGCATTTCGTCCCGAAGCCACTGGATAACAGCTCCGCCGACAAAAACGCTTCCCTCAAGTGCGAATTCCCTTGGCTTGTCCTTTTCAGATGCCGCTGCAGTGGTTACAAGTCCATGAGAACTGGTGACTCGCCGGGTTCCGGTGTGGGACAAAAGGAAGCAGCCGGTTCCATATGTATTTTTGGCGTCGCCCTCAGAAAAGCAGCACTGCCCGAAAAGAGCCGCCTGCTGGTCGCCAGCAATTCCGCAGATGGGAATCTTCTCGCCCAGGATTTCAGTGTAGCCGTAAATCTCGCTTGATGAGCGAATCTCCGGGAGCATCGAGCGGGGAATTCCAAAGAGCTCAAGGAGCCTCTCATCCCAGTCGTCCTTATCGATGTTATAGAGCATTGTGCGGGAGGCATTGGTACGATCTGTCACATAGACCTGTCCGTTTGTCAGCTTCCACAAAAGCCAGGTGTCCACTGTTCCGAACCGAAGCTCTCCTCGGTCGGCTTTTTCACGTGCTCCGTCGACATTATCTAGAATCCACTTGATTTTCGTGGCACTGAAATATGCATCCACCCGAAGCCCGGTTGTTTCGGCTATATAGTCGCCCTCGCCGGATTCAAGAATCTTCTCGCAGATGTCGGCGGTACGCCTGCATTGCCAGACAATGGCGTTGAAAATCGGTTTTGAGGTCTCGGCGTCCCAGACAATGGTCGTTTCGCGCTGGTTGGTGATGCCGATTCCGGCTATTTCCGACGGTGAAATGCCGCTTTTCAGGACACATTCGGTCATGGCGGCGTACTGGCTGGCATAGATGTCCATCGGGTTTTGCTCAACCCATGCGGGATGAGGGAAAATCTGCGGAATCTCCTGCTGAGAGATACCGACTATATTTGCATTCTTGTCAAAGAGAATCGCCCGCGCACTCGTTGTGCCCTCATCGAGAGCCAGAATATACTTCTTTTCACTTGCTGCCATAGCTGCCGCCTCCAACTTTTATTAACATTATTTTAGCATAAATTTCCCTGTGGTGCAACTTGAAAAAGGGCACAGTTTCGAGAAAATGTCGGGGAAATTTATTGAAAGAAGCCCGGGAATCTGTTATACTGTTTAAAAAGAGTTGAAAAGGGGCATTTTCATGTCAAAAACCTTTGAAATAAAACAGATAGCGCACATCGAGAACGACTTCACCTCGAAATTCGGAATCCCCCGCCAGAGCGGGCTTCTTGAAAATATGCGCTCAACCGTAGTATTTGAGCCGGAATTCCGGGATGAGCAGTCGCTACGGGAGATTGACGGCTTCTCGCACCTCTGGCTCATCTGGCAGTTCTCGGAGTCTGTTCGGGACGGTTTCTCGCCGACTGTGAGACCACCAAGACTCGGTGGCAATAAGAGAGTGGGAGTATTCGCGACCCGTTCGCCTTTTCGCCCTAATTCTCTGGGGCTTTCGTCCGTGAAGCTTGTTGCTGTGAAGAAGACCCAAGACAAAGGCACAGTACTAGAAGTGACGGGAGCAGACCTTATGAACGATACTCCAATTTTTGACATCAAGCCCTACATTTCATACTCCGACAGCCACCCCGACGCTATCTGCGGCTTCTCAGACCAAGCCGACGCCGAGCACCATGTCTTAAATGTCACCATCCCGCCCGAAATCGAAGCCGAAATTCCAGAGGATAAGCTTGAAAACCTGAAAGAGCTCTTAAACCTCGACCCGAGACCCGCCTATCAGGACGACCCGGAGAGGATGTACACGTTCGAGTTTGCAGGGATGAAAGTGGGGTTCAGGGTTTGCGGGGAGGAATTGATGGTGAATTTTATCGATTATGGTCGATAAAGCTTTCTAAAAAGCAAATTGTTTCGATTATAGTCGAAGAAATCCCAAAATCAGGGTTGAATTTTCAGTATAAAAGTGATATAATGAGCTTGTGAAAGATAAAACTCTATCCTGGGAGGGTCCCAAAATGATCAAACGTGAAATGTATATGCAGAGAATTCGCCCGTTTATCGGCGGCGATCTGATAAAGGTCATGACCGGAATCCGCAGAGCCGGCAAGTCAGTCATGCTTGAGCTTATAAAAGAGGAGCTTCTGGAGTCAGGAATCAGCGCAAATAACTTCGTATCGATAAATTTTGAGGATATGAAATATTCCCGGCTTCTGAATGCTGTGGCTCTTAATGACTATGTCCTGGAGCAGGCAAAGAATATTGACGGCAAGGTATACCTGTTCTTTGACGAAATCCAGGAGGTCAGGGACTGGGAGAGGTGCATTAACTCACTCAGGGTTTCTCTCGACTGTGATATTTACATCACCGGCTCTAATGCTAAGCTGCTTTCGGGAGAGCTGGCTACCTATCTGGGAGGAAGATATGTCGAATTTGTCATTTATCCGTTTTCATTCTCTGAATTCTTGGAGCTTTACAGGACGGTTGGCCCGGAGATTTCCTCCTCAGAGTGCTTCAAAAAGTATCTCACTGTCGGCGGAATGCCATATCTTTCAAATTTAAGATATGAAGACGAGCCCTCGAAGCAGTATCTTGTGGACCTGTTCAATTCTGTTCAGCTTAAAGACGTTGTAAAGAGAAATAAAGTCCGGGATGTCGACCTGCTTGAGAGAATTATTGCCTATGTCATGGCAAATATCGGAACGAATTTCTCGGCGTTATCTTTGACAAAATATCTCAGAAACGAGCAGAGAACCGTTTCCCCCGACACTGTTCTCAACTACATCAGATATTGCTGTGATTCCTATCTTTTCTATCAGGTCAAGCGGGAGGATTTGCAGGGCAAGCAGATACTCTCATCGAATGAGAAGTACTATATTGCTGACCACGGCATCCGTGAGGCTGTCTATGGCGGAAATATGCGGGATATAAATCTGATTCTCGAAAATATCGTCTATATGGAGCTTCTAAGAAGAGGTTATACGGTCACCGTCGGCAGGGTGGGCAACAAAGAAATCGATTTTGTATGTCAGAAACGTTCAGAAAAGCTCTATGTTCAGGTGGCATATCTTCTTGCAGATGAAAGCACCGTCACCCGTGAATTCGGCGTCTATGCTGAGATCCACGACAACTTTCCGAAGTATGTTGTCACTATGGATGAGCTCGACATGAGCAGGGATGGAATCAGGCATAGAAATATACGAGAGTTCTTGATGGAAAGTAACTGGTAGATTAAAAGAGGTTAAATTATGATTGAAATCCGCAAAATAACCGCCGAAAACAAATCCGACATCAATCTCAAAAACGATCCTTTCAGGCTCATCGGCAGGCTTATTGTCGAACGCCGTGACGGCAAATGGAGCTATCGGGAAGAAATGCTCCCTGAGGCGGAAGTCTCCGAAATGGTCTTCCCGGATGAAAACTATGTTTATGAAGATATGCCTGATTACGTTTTTCTGGGAGCTTACGATGGTGACGAGTGCGTCGGCGTGGCGATTCTGTGCCCGCATTTCACCGGGCGACTGTATCTTGAAGACCTGAAAATCTCAAGCAAAGTCCGGGGCAAAGGAGTGGGCAGGCTTCTAGTCGAGGCGTGCAAGACCTACGCCAAGGAGCAAGGCTTCAAGGGCATCTGCACCGTCGGTCAGGACAACAATCTGATTGCCTGCCGCCTCTACCTCTCCACTGGTTTCAAGATTGGCGGGCTCGACACCGAGATTTACGAGTGCACGAAGCAGGCGGGGAAAGCGGATGTGTGGTTTTATTGGGCGTAGCCGCCCTGCGGGCGGCACCTCTCAGTCACGCCTGACGGCGTGCCAGCTCCCCTAATTTAGGGGAGCCTTTTTGCATTCTATGAGGGGTTCTTGTAGTTTTCATCTGCAAACCCGTAGTATACAGTTGAAGCCCCAAAAAGGAGGAGAAAATATGGAAGACAGTATGATTATTGACCTGCTTTTTGACCGGGCGGAGACGGGAGCTTTAACTTTAACTGATTGGAAAAGTGCGTAAAAATTCAGCCCTGCCGGGAATTCCGGTGGGGCTGAAATTGTACTCATGCGAATCGCATTTGACCGTCTTCAAGGAAGTCTTTGAAATCCTCATACATGGAAGAAGAGATATAGGGACGCAAATGCAACTCGTGTTCAACATTGTATAGAGCGTCAATAGTAATGGCTTCGACGATTTTTCCAAAGTCAATTCTGTTGAGGACTTTTTTTGTATAAGGTCTTTTGGCGTCGGAAAATGATATGCTCATCAAAAAGCCTTGAACTTCCTGGGAGTTAAGCAAAAGCATAGCTACATAAGCCATATCAAAGCTGTCAAAGGAGATGAAGTAGCTTGTATCATCCGTCATAACCGGCTTGCCGTCGTCGGAATATAGGACTGAAAACATCGGTTGCTTGTAGAATCCGCTGACGCCCACCTTATAGCGGGAATACGAGTAGCTTCCGACTCCAAACATGGAAAATGGAGGGGCATCTTTGTAGATAGAACTTTTCCTGCTTTCAAATAATGAAATGTTTTCGTTCAGATACTCCCAGGTCATCGGAACATCTTTTTTAAGATGTTCTGTTCTTTCACGAGGCGATTTCTGAGTTACAATCACTCGCTTAGAAAAATTGTGTACTATAGGCGACTTAAACATACTGCTTTTGATAAGCGGGTAAACAATGTCAGGCTCTATATGAACAATATCTTCGCTTCCGTTGTATAGAGTGCCGTCTCTTACAGTCAGCTCCATTATTTTTGAACAGTCATGTTTGACGCCTTGTCGCCATTCAAAGCAACAGTGACCGTCAAAGCGTGAGCTTTCGGGAGCGAGGCTACTGTAGAACCGACCATCAGAATAACCAATCTGAGATTTTATTGTCTGTGGCTCATCAAAATCATAAACGTTGCATGTATCTAGAGAAGATGAGGCTTCCGATAACTGTAAAATCAATAGACATGCGCCAGTGCTTACGCCGAATACTTCCGATGCGTCAAATTCTAAAATATCACAGCTTAAAAAATTAACGTAAGTCCTCTTGAGCTCCTTGAATACATTTCTTGCAACAGAGGTCTTGCAAAGCATTGCAATTATAGTGTTTGTATCTCTGTATTCGTTGATTAGCTGTAGGATTATATATTCGCATATATCAAAATTGCTCGCTCCGGTTATTGCATCAATACCTCTTAGTCCTTTAAAGTTAGATTTTGCAGGAGAATTGTCAGAGTTGATAAAAGACAGAGTACTGTTAGTAACCCACGGAGGATTTCCGATAATGAGGATCTGACTGTTGTCGGTTAGGAGTGACTTTGAGGAAAATGAGAAAAAATCTGAGTTGATAACTTTTACTCGTTTATCAGTTATTGACCTTTTGCAGGTACTGCAATAATCAGGGTTAACTTCAATCCCGTAATATTCTTTTGCATCGAACATCAGACTGCTCTTTAGGAAATTGCCGATACCACAAGTGGGTTCAATGACAGCAGACGGCGCAATATGGCGAACATCTTTGAGATAGTGGCACACTCTGTCTGCAAACTCAGATGGAGTCTGATAATCTCCGTATCCGCGCTTATCTATCATAATTTATTATCCCTTCCGTACTGTTATTGAGCGATATAACCCTCGAATACTGTAGTCTCCACTGTAAAGCGTTGCTTACGGTGAGATAGCCTTGTTTGGGCGGACACTGTAAAATTTCGTCAGCAAGCATACTGAGCGTAATTTCATCTCCAGGGATGTTTCTGTCTTGCAGATAGCTCCTAATATCTTCTTCGTTAGCTCCGTCAGAAACCATTTCACGCAGACGTTTTGTAATGGTGAAGTCGGAGGTTCTTTCTTTATCAACAAATGTACAGTGCAAGAAGTTTAGATTGCAGGCGGTTGATGAGTCGTGCTTTTCATACACGAAAATAAGCAGATTATAGCCGAGTCCAAAGATCTTTTGACGTGCACTTTCATATGGACAGCTTGACTGTGGCTGAGTAATCGAAGTAACCTTGATGTCAGTTTGGATATGCTCGCCCGGAAGATCTATTCCCTTGGCACTGTTGCCGATTTCAACGGCATACTTTGAAAGAAGATAATCTTTGAATCTATGCTCGACATATGTACCGACGGCTTTTCCATCTGTGACACCAATAATTGCGGCGTGATTGATTGAACTTTCGTATTCGCAGAATTCTTTTGAAGATAAAATTAAGGATTCTAAAGTCAAGGGCTCTTTCATGTGATACTCTCCTCCGAAAATAACAGTTGTATTGTATCATATTGGGCGATGCTTTTCAAATATCAGAATATCGCCTTAACTCCATAAGACACCAGCAGCATGATCACTCCTGCCGTGATAACGCCTGCAAAGATGATGGGGAACGCTTTTTTCTTATCGATGCCTAATACCACCGCTACAAGCGAGCCTGTCCAGGCTCCGGTGCCGGGGAGGGGGATGGCTACTAGGATAAACAGCCCAAGGGCTTTGAATCTCTCGATTGTTGACTGCTTGCTGTAGGCTTTCTTTTCGAGCCAGTTGGCGGCTTTTCCGAGAAAGTTATCCTGCTTCTTCATCCACTTCAGGATTCTGTCGAGGAGGAGAAGTATAAACGGAATCGGGAGCATATTTCCGAGAACGGCGACGATAAAAGCCTCATAAGGCTTAAGCCCGAACCCGACGCCATAGGGGATTCCGCCCCTCAGCTCGACAATCGGGAGCATGGATATTAAAAACGTGGCAATCAGCTTGCCGATGTGGGTTGATGTTAGCCAAGTGAACATGGAAACCTCCAATTATCTATAAATCTCCGCCATCTTCTCAATCTTCTCTTTCGCTTCATTTCTCACCCATTCCGGTTCAACGACCTCGGCGTCCTCTCCGAACGAGAAGAGCCAGGCATAGAAAGCAGGGCTTATCTGGGCATCGACGCGGACGGTGAATTTGTCCTCGGAAATGCGGTTCGGGTGGAGACCGGAGCCGTATTTGTCAACAAGGACGCCTATTACATAGGGCTTGTTCGTCATCTTGAGGGTGACGGTCGACTTTTCACGGACAAATGCCCCGAAAGTCGAACGGTATTCTTTCGCACGCTCTTGAAGCTCAGGGGAAATCTCGCTTCTCGGTTCATCGGAAATGGCGACGTCAGCCATGCGGTCAATTCTGAAATTCGAGATATCGTCGTGACCGGGATTGTAGGCGGTCAGGTAATAATAGTCGCTGTCGGAAATCAGGTAAATCGGGGAGACTGTGTAGAGCTTTCCGCCCCGGCGGTACTTCTTTTTGAGAGTGATGTCATATTCTGTGTAGTGGAAAGTTATCTGCCTGTTCCCGACTATTGCGTCGTGAATCGCGTTTATAGAGTAGTATATACGTTCATTGCTCGACTTAGACCGCCCGTCAACATAGATTGTTCTCGAAAGGCTCTGTGCCTGGTACTTGCTCGTAAGCGTCTTGAGCTTCTGGATAAGTTCGTCCGACTTCTTTTTTGTCAGGAACTTTGAGGACGCGACGGTGTTTACAAGTATCATCAGCTCTTCGTCCTGGAAAGTGCGGGAGCCGACATAGTAGTAGTTTGCATGTCCTCTGCGCTCGGTCACAATGTCCATACCGGACTGGACGAGGGTGTCGATGTCGTCATAGACCGACTTTCTCTCGACGTTGATTCCGTATTCGCCCAGGAGCCGGATAATTTCGTTTCCGGAAAGCGGATGCTCCGGGTCGGTGTTCTCAAGAAGAATCTTCTGGAGCATCAGAAGCTTGATTTTCGGTCTCGGTTCAAACATTTTGTCAGCATCCTTTCTTTGGATTGAGGCTTTCCTTATACTCCTCAAATTCTATATGGTCGAGCGTCGCGGTGAGACTCGCCCTGATTGCGGCACGGTATTCATCCCTGAGGAGCTGCTGCTCCTGCTTTTCTTCATCTGTAAGACCAACTTCACGCGATTTCTTAGCCAGGGCGTTTATCCTTGCTATCTTTTCCTGAGTCAAAATATCAGCTCCCACATTTTCGGATAGGGAAAGTATACCACTACTCCATCCTAATTTCAATCCCAACTTCAAAAATATTTTCGTTCTGTCCTAAGATTTACCCTAACCTTGCTTGACAAAAGGAGAATTTCTGATATCATTGAAATTGAAGAACAGAAGTTCTAATTTGATGGAGGTATAATATTTGAAAGATCTGATTGAGAGCTATGAAAAAGAAGCGGCTAAGCTGGCTGACTATTTGGAAAGGCTTAAGCTTAAGCTGGAAACGGAAAGGGACGTGAACGAGAGAAAGTCGCTGCAAAGGAGGATATACGCCGCAGAGGTCGAAAGATTCGAGGTTCTCGAGGATATTATCTCGATGAGAAAATATCTTTGAGGTAAATTTCAAAATACATGGCTGGTCGTTGCATTTTTCCCGGAGCTGTGATATAATAGCATTATCAAGCGGTGATTTGCCCGGCAAACGCCGCAATTAAGGAGCCTGATTTCATGAAACTGATATTTGCTGTTATAAATGATGACGATTTCAGAGGCGTTTCTGATGCCCTGAACTCTGCCGGACATCAGTCGACAAGGCTCTCGTCCACCGGCGGCTTCCTGCGCTCGGGGAACTCGACGCTCCTCATCTGCGTCGACGATGAGCAGCTGGATGACTGCATTGAAATAATCAAGCAAAACTGCCGCAAGCGCAAGCAGTATGTCCCGACAACGGCTGTAAGAGGCAACTTCGCCGCAAAGCCGCTTGAGGTCACAATTGGCGGTGCTACAATCTTCGTCACCGACGTCGACCGGTTCGAGAAATTCTGATGCTTAAGCTTTACTCAAAAGACAACATCGCGGAGCTCGTTCTCTCGATGAGAAGCCGTGACCACCTCTGCCATTCGTTTCTTCTGGTTGGTGACAAGGGCGTCGGCAAGAAGACTGCGGCGAAGTATATGTCGCTTGAGATTCTCTGCCGGAGCCAGGATGAGATTCCATGCGGAACCTGCAAGGATTGCCGGATGATTTTAAACGACGCCCACCCGGACGTCATGACCGTTTCGGCAAGCGGAAAGTCTGGCAACTATCGTGCCGACGACCTGCGACCTCTTATAAGCGACGCATATATCGCCTCAAACGAGGGCGGGTACAAGATATATATCCTCCCGGACATCGACAAGGCACTTCCGGCTGCGCAGAATACGCTTCTCAAAATATTTGAGGAACCGCCAGACCATGTCATCATCATAATGACCGCTGAGAGACTCGAAAACGTCCTGCCGACGGTGTGCTCAAGGGCGATTGTCATAAACGTCCCGGAAGCCACGCATGAGGACACAATTTCGGCACTTGCTGACAGAAAGATATCCGAGTCCGACGCCGAGCACGCCTATGGGCTCCTTGGAGGCAACATCGGAGCCTGCATAGACTATCTGAACGGCGGAAGCGACGAGCTTTTCATAAGAGTCAGGTCTGCCGCCGAAGCTCTAGCCAAATCGGATGAGTACACGCTTTTGAAGATTCTCAACGAGACAGACCGAGCGACGGCAGTGGAGCTCGCAACCGAGCTCTCAAAGGTCATATCCGAAGCGATAAAGCGCAAGCAGGGCTATGAAGAGCCCAGCTTCTACTCCGCCGAAGCCCGGAAACTGAGCGAAACTACCGGCAGTAAAGCCCTAATGACTATGTACGACCGGATTCTTGAAGCTATAAGTAAGCTGAAAGGCAACGCCGGCGTCCCGCTCACGATGGCGGATCTGTCGGGGAAGCTGATTGGGAGAATGTAAATACAAGTTTAACCATAAAAGAAAGGACCCCGTCAAGTGGCGGGGATAACAGAAATGACTGAAATAATCGGAGTAAAATTTAAGAGTGTCGGGAAAGTCTACTATTTCTCGCCGGACGGGATTCAAATCCCGGTCGGGACGAGAGTAATTGTTGAGACTGCCCGGGGAGTTGAGTGCGGAAATGTGGTTCTCGCCAACAAGATGGTCGAGGACAGCGAGATTGTTCCGCCTCTTAAGACAATCATAAGAGTCGCCACCGAGGACGATTTCAAGCAGATTGAGCGGAACAGAATCAAGGAAGCCGACGCCGCCGACATCTGCGAGAGAAAGATCGCTCACTATGGGCTCAAGATGAACTTAGTCGACGTCGAGTGCACGTTCGACAATTCAAAGCTTCTCTTCTACTTCACTGCGGAGAACAGGGTTGACTTCCGTGAACTCGTCAAAGACCTCGCATCCGTCTTCCACACAAGAATTGAACTGAGGCAGATTGGCGTCAGAGACGAAGCCAAGATGATGGGAGGTCTGGGAGTATGCGGCAGGCAGTTCTGCTGTGCAAGCTTTTTAGGCGAATTCCAGCCGGTTTCAATCCGCATGGCAAAGGAACAGGGCTTGTCCCTCAATCCGACGAAGATTTCGGGAGCGTGTGGCAGGCTCATGTGCTGCCTTAAGTATGAGCAGGACGGCTATGAGGAGCTTCTTAAGATAACTCCGAAAGTAGGAGCACTTGTCAACACCCCGTCCGGCAAGGGAACAGTAACAGATGCGAATCTGATTTCCGGCAAGATTACCGTCAAGCTTGACGGAGCCGAGGGCACAACCGTCTTCGAGCGGGACAAGCTGACCGTTATCAAGGACGCAGTTATAAAGGTCTCCCGCGAAGAGCTCAAGGCTCTGAAAGACCTCGAAAAGTAAGCCGTTCAGGCACAAGCTCAAGCTAGGAACTCATTCCCAAGCTCACAGCGAGTGCCTGATTTATTTTGTCCATAGAGGTTGAATCGAGGACTCCCATCCGCTCTTTGAGCCTCTTCTTGTCTATTGTGCGGATCTGCTCCAGAAGAACTATACTATCTTTGGCAAGTCCGCAGGAGTTCGAGTCTATCTCGATATGCGTTGGCAGATGGGTCTTCTCCCGTTGACTTGTGATAGCGGCGGCAATGACCGTCGGCGAATGACGGTTCCCCACATCATTCTGAACTATAAGTACGGGACGGATTCCGCCTTGTTCGCTTCCGACGACCGGGCTCAAGTCCGCATAATAAATCTCTCCTCTGTATACCGGCACCGGCATTGACATAAAATCACCATTCCTTTCAGGATGAATAAACCTAAGATATCCTTAAACCTATTGTTGACGATATTGAAACGGTTTATTCAGCCCCGCCGGGGAGAAAGAACGGGGCTTGGTTCAGTTTATGCAAAGGAAGAATGGTTAGTGAAGACGAAAAAATAGCCCGGTGAACTCACCAGGCTATTATATTATTTTACTTTACAGATAATCAGGCGACCGAAAGCCCAAGCCACTTTCTGACCAGCTCGACACTGACATTGGCATACTTTGCAATCAAATCCACGGTTACGCCGTCTTCATGCATACTTATTGCCATAGCTTTAGCTTTTGACATCTCGCCTTGCTCATAAAGTTCCTCTGCTACTTTGCACATTTCGTCGTGACCTCCTTTTTCGGATTTCAAATAATGAATTCGCTTCGATAACGATCCCTGACTCATATCATCTGGGTCTGCTTTCTTAAAATACTGCATGAGTTTTGCAACTTCACTGCCGTCGTCAATAGCGGCATTTGCAAATACTACGTGGTTGCCATCATCATATGGGATTCCAGACTTTCCGAGCGTCTTCGTTACCGGATAAACCGCCTCGCCGACATTCAGCAAATCCGTCTCACTGATATAAATTATATACACATCCGGCAACTCATCATAGTATGTGCCTTTATCGAGGATGCTCTTGTCGATCATAGAACCATAATATCGGATTCTTCTTGCATGATCGACAGTGTCCCTTCGCTGAATCTCAATATTAATTAGTCTTCCTGTACTATCTTGTGCAAATGCGTCCAGTATAGTATCCTTTGAGGTGACATTCAGAAGCCGATACTGGCTTTTGACACTCTTAATTTCAATATCGTCCCTGCCAAGAATTGTGCGAACAACGTGTTGGCAAGCACCGATATCCTCCAGTGCAACTGACGCCAGCGTGTCGCTAAACAAATTCTGCTTTAGTATTTCCTCTGCGCCTTTTTGGATTATTTCCTGCTGATTATAATCGACACCGCCCATTTCATCGCCTCGTTCTCCTGTTGTGATTTTATTATATCATAAAACTTGCGATAAATCAAGCCCCGAGTGCCAAAACAGTAGTTTTATAGAAGCTTATTCTGGGGTTTCACGGAATATCTCCATAACCTCCTCCACCGTCACAACCGGCACTGTTGACCTTGCGAAATCCTTTGTATTTCTGGTCACAATATAATCTACACCGCTTCTATAGGCGGTCTCGACGAGGATGGCGTCTTCAAAATCGGAAATCGGTGAGGTCAGGGCATTCCGGCAATCAAGGGCTGTAATATCGAGAATCCCGAAAGACAGCAGAAGCTTTTTCAGCAGACCCCTGGTTTCCAGGTCACCATGAAAGTATTTATGCATGATGTAGTAGATGTCCGCAACGGATTTTGCGGGGATAAAGCCCGTGATTTCATCGTTTGCAACAGAAAGGCAAAGCTTCTGAGCATCCCCGGCAAACGGTTCACGGTTTGCAAGAGCGTCAATTATGACGCATGTATCGACGATTACGTTCATATTCTCCCGAGCCTCTCTTCCCGTGATTCCTCAAGAGAAACGTCTGACGGAAGAATCCCGAAGAGAGACTGCATAGCCTCAACCTTATCCTGATTGCTGTTGACAAGCTTCACGCTCACCTTGCCATTCTTTGAGATAAATACATCCTCGGTCTCCGCAAGAACGAGATACTTCCCGAGGTTCATTTTGAATTCGGTTGCTGTAACGGTCATAATAATTCCTCCCAGAGTGTTCTGATACTATTATGCCCAAATCGAACGGAAAAGTCAAGGAAATCGAACGATAAATCATAAAAAATTGCCCATCACAATTGATGGGCAATTGTATGTTGGCAATTAAAGAGAAGCAAGCTTCTTGAACTCTCCCTTGAGTGCCGGGTAAATCTCAGTATAAAGCTTATAGAACTCCTCATACTTCGGGACATCCTCTGCGATGGGCTCCTGAACCTTGTCGGTCTTGATGATTGCGTGGCAGGCTTCTGGGACGCTGGAATATAAACCTGCGCCTACGCCGGCGAGGATTGCAACGCCGAGTGCGGGACCCTCCTTGGAGGAAGCGGTCTTTACAGGGCAGTTATAGAGGTCTGCGAGCATCTGTCTCCAGATCGGGCTGGTTCCTCCACCGCCGCAAGCCATCATGTCGGAAACATTGATGTCCATCTGTCTGAACACCTCAACGCAGTCTCTCAGAGAGTAGGAAACACCCTCCATGACAGCTCTGAGCATGTCTTTCTTAGTGTGCATAGCGGAGAGACCGAAGAATACTCCTCTTGCGTCAGGGTCGAGGTGAGGGGTCCTCTCTCCCATAAGATAAGGAAGATAGAGAAGCCTGTTCGCGCCGATCGGGACGGTTGCGGTCTCCTTGTCCATGAGGTAATATGTGTCGACGTCCATCATCCGGGCTGTCTCTTTCTCAGCGTTGCAGAAGTTGTCTCTGAACCACTTGAGTGAAAGACCTGCGCCCTGGGTGACGCCCATAACGTGCCAGCTGTTCGGAACTGCTGCACAGCAGGTGTGGACTCTTCCAAGCTTGTCTATAGAAATGTTTGAAGTGTGTGCAAATACAACGCCTGATGTGCCGATAGTAGTGAACGCCTTGCCGTCCTCGACTACGCCTGTTCCAACAGCAGCAGCCGCATTGTCTCCGGCACCGCCGACAACAGGAGTTCCCTCGCAAAGACCCACAGTCTCAGCGATTTCCTTAGTCAAACCACCTGTAACCTCGCAGGACTCATAGACGTTTGCAAACATCGAGCGATCAAATCCCAATGCTGAGATAACCTCTTCCGACCAGTTTCTCTTCGGAACGTCCAGAAGCTGCATTCCGGAAGCATCGGAAACCTCGGTTGCATATTCGTGGGTGAGGACAAATCTGATATAGTCCTTGGGGAGAAGAATGTGGCGGCAACGCTCATAGTTCTCGGGTTCGTTATTCTTGACCCAGAGAATCTTTGCAGCTGTCCAGCCGGTGAGGGCGGGGTTAGCGGTGATTTCGATGAGCTTTTCTCTGCCGAGGATACGGTTCATTTCGTCAACCTCGTTGGCGGTTCTCTGGTCGCACCAGATGATTGAGCGGCGGATGACCTCGTTGTCCTTGTCGAGCATGACAAGACCGTGCATCTGACCGGAAAGACCGATGCCCTTGACATCCTCTTTCTTGACTCCGCTTTCAGCGACAACAGCCTTGATTGTGCCAACGGCAGCGTTAGCCCAGTCCTGGGGATCCTGCTCCGCATAGCCGTTCTTCGGCTGATACATCGGGTATTCTATCGTTTTTGAGGCGATAACCGTACCCATTTCGTCAAACAGAACCGTTTTGGTTCCGCTTGTTCCAATGTCTACACCTATAATGTAAGCCATAAATGATTCCTCCAATATGTTTCCGGCAAGCCGGTAATTTACTTTTGGTAGAGACCTACTTCCGTAAGATTCTCTATAATATCCTCAAAGCTCTCGTCGTCGACCTCGACGCATTCCCTCATTCCGGGGTTGTCGTCGCTGAGGACGTCCCAGATTGTCTGGGCTTCGGGATTATTTTTGTAGCCGAGGGACTTTACAATCGGCTCGAATTTTGATAAACTGTTAGAGTAGATATCGAGGTGCTGGAATTCCTGCATGTATATCTCGTCGCCGACTTCACTTCCGAAGCCGAACCTGATGACGCCGTCCGTGAACAGGATTCCGCCGTATCTCTTGAGTATTGCCTTTGCAACCGGAACAGTGCAGTTGAGATAGTAATTCAGATATTCTTCGGAGTCCCCGTCTGGAACTTCGATGAAGAAGAACATCGGCTCCTGGAACTTTGCGACTGTCTGCTTAAAGAAGCTCTTGTAGTCTTCTGCGGAAAGGGTGAGAGTGAGCCTAGAATCCTCAATCTTGTATTCTTTTCTCAAGGAATCTGCATTGACGCTGACTCCGGCAATCAGTTTTATCTCAGACATGGGGCTCATCTCCAGTAAAAATATCTGCGAAGTACGAAAAATGGTACTTAAAATCGAATAAAGTCGCACTATAGTCCGAATAAACGGACAACCTGTATAGTATAATGGTGTCAGAAACTTAAAGAAAGGCGGCATCATCATGCTTACATACTTAGTTGCACTTGCGTTAGGAATAATCGGAGTCTATAAACTCAGAGAGGGTCTGTTAATCATACAGAACTATAATGATGAGAAAGAGGCACAGCTCATGAGGGCTCAGATCGAACCTGATAATAACATTATATCAAAAAACAGCGAGCAATGCAAGACATTTAAGCAAGCTAGTTAGAATCATTCTTGAAAGGAAGTTTGAAATATGCAAACTTTGACGATAGTTTTACTCGTCCTGGCTATAATTCTTCTTGGAGCTGTCCTCGCAGCGGTCATATACTTCGGAAAAAAGAACGCCCCGGAGGACAATTCCCAGGAAAACGATAGAATCCTGTCGGAAATCCGTGAAACCGGGAAGCCCATCGGCGAGATAAAAGCCCAGCTCGACACTCTCCAGAACTCTCAGCTCACATCCGACCAAATCCTCCGGCAGGAGCTCTCGAAGTCACTTTCCGACAACCGTGAAGAGCTCTCGAAGTCGATTGAAGCCTCCCGGAAGTCGCAGAGTGAAGCGATGGACAGCGGCTTCAACAGCGTTCGGAACATCATGAACGAGAAGCTCGGCGAGATAAAGGGCGTCGTCGACGAAAAGATGCAGAAAACCCTCAATGAACGCCTCGATTCAAACTTCAAGCAGATTGGCGAACAGCTCTCGGAACTCTATAAGACTCTGGGCGAATTAAATCAGCTTTCCGGAGGAGTCCAGGACTTGAACCGGACACTCTCGAACGTCAAAACCAGAGGAATCTGGGGCGAGCAGCAGCTTGCCGCTATCCTTGAGGACACCATGTCCTCTTCCCAGTACGAAAAGAACGTCGCCACAAAGCGCGGTTCTTCCGACAGGGTCGAATTTGCGGTCAAGCTTCCATCCAGCACCGGCGAAAAGAAGTCGTTTACCTATCTCCCCATCGACTCGAAGATGCCATCCGATATCTACAATAGGATTTTAGACGCCTCCGAAGCCTGCGACCCGACAGCAGTTGCCGCCGGAGTCAAGGAGCTCGAACAGCGCATCAAGGCTGAAGCCAAGAGCATTTCTTCAAAGTACATCGACCCGCCGTACACCACCGATTTCGCAATCATGTTCCTCCCGACTGAGGGGCTCTATGCAGAAGTCCTCCGGATTGACGGTCTATCCGAATGGTGCCAGGCAAATGAGAAGATTATGATAGCAGGACCCACGACTATAACGGCACTTCTCAACAGCTTAAGAGTGGGCTTTGCCAACGTCGCGCTCAATGAAAAGAGTGCAGAGGTTCTCAAGCTCCTCATGGCGGTCAAGGCACAGTATCAGAAGTTCGGCACCCAGATTGACAAGGTTATGAAGCAGCTTGACTCAGCACGCTCGGGTGTTGACGAGCTCAAGCACCGCTCTGACATTATACAAAAGAAGATGGGCTCAGTGGGAGAGCTTGATTCAGACGAAGCTGAAAGAGTCCTCGGGCATGTCGATGTCCTGACGGTTTCTGATGATTAAGGCTTGAAAAGTGAGCCTGGATATGCTACAATATATACATGATTACTCACAGGAGGTATAACCCCATGAAACTTAAATTCTATATCTGCTCCCATTGCGGACAAATTGTTGCAAAGCTTGGGGACAAAGGCGTGCCGGTTATCTGCTGCGGCGAGCCTATGAAAGAGCTCATCCCCGGAACCACCGAGGCAGCCCATGAAAAGCACATCCCGGTCTACACTGTTGACGGAAACGTTGTCAACGTGACCGTTGGTTCTGTAGAGCACCCGATGACCGAGGCTCACTACATAGAGTGGATTCTACTTGAGACTAAGAACGGCAATCAGAGAAAGGTTCTCACCCCAACTGACGCTCCAAAAGCCAGCTTCGCGCTCCTCCCGGGCGACGAGGTTGTAGCTGTGTATGCCTACTGCAATCTGCATGGATTGTGGCAGGGATAATTCCAAACAAAAAAGCCTATCGGCAAAAACCGGTAGGCTTTTTCTTATGTGTCGGTCATCCGTTATTATACTCATCAACCTCGTCATTCAGCTGCTGGACATAATACTCAAGCTTATCTGCATACGATTCCTTTACCTGTGCCCAGGTGGAGACGGTGGCGAGGCGTCCAAGCTCCTTGCAGCTGTTGACTGCGTCGTCAACCTTGTCGCCTAAGCCTGCGTCATATACTACAACGGTGTAGTCGCCGTTTGCGAGGTCGTGGATGTGGTCGTACATTTCAAGCATTTCGTCTGTCCAGAGATATATTTCCTCAAGCTGCTTGCGGTCGACGGAAACGACAGTCGGGTCGAGTATCTTGAATCTGTCGCAGGAGGCGAGAAGAGCAACTCCCTCGGGGTTCTCGGCACCAGAAACGATGACATATCCGGCGGTCTTTACTGTCACATAGTGGTTGCCGTCGCCCTCAGAATCACGTGGAAGTGGGCAGAACATCAGCTCGCCCTCGGAGATATCTCCCCAGATCTGGCTCATCTCTTCAACAGTTCCGGTGAATGCCCATGTTCCTCTGAGCCAGAAGAGTGTAAGCCCCTCCTTGATTCCGACACCCTCAATTTCCTGACCGCCCCTTAAAGTCCAGCCGTTGTTCCAGACGGGATAGATGCAGTCGTTTTTCTTGAGTTCATATATGAGATTCGCCGCACGCTCAAGCCTCGGGTCGTCGAGATTGGTTACGAATTCTCCCAGCTCGACGTCATAGGTGACAACATCGGTGCCGCTCGATTCCATAAGGGCATTGTCATAAGCCCAGCCGTCGAGAGCATATCTGTCCTCATCGGAATCGGAGAAATCGATGCACATGTCTAAGAATACATCCCATGTCCATTCTCCATTCCAATAGAGCTCTGCCGGGTCGTCATAGCCGTATTCATCGATGACACGTCGATTGTATGCTACAACATGCTCGGTGGTTATGTCGGTAATGATCATGTATACATGGTCGCCGAGTGAAAATCTAGAATATGCGAAGTCTGCTGTGCCCTCCCAGAGAGGATCGGTATAGTCTATGTATGGGTCAACTGCCTGGAACATGCCCTTGATGCAGTTGTCGGGATAGGTTTCAACGTCTCCGGGGTAGCAGTCGGGAGAGCTCGATGAAAGTACCAGATTTGCAAGGTCGTCAAATCTCTGATCCCATGTGCACTCGATCCACTTCACCTCGCAGCCGTATTTTTCGGTGAATGTGTAGTAACCGGTGTTGACAACCTCGTCCTCGGAGTAGTTGTGGAAATCGTCATACCACGCATACCATTTGACGGTGGTTCCGGAAGCGGCAGTTTCCTCAGCGTCGGGAAGAGTGATTCCGGCGGCAGCGAGTATTGCCTGGGAATCCTCCGACGACAGAGTTATCTGAACAACCTGCCTCGTCGAGCTTCCGCAGCCGACAAGAGCCATGATCATGACAATCGCCAGCGCGAGAGAAATAAGTTTTTTCATGTTGGTGTTTCCTTTCAAAAAATATTCGGGCATATCAGTTCCAAGTAACGTCTTTCAACAGGTGTATACCCAATTTTCATTATAACAATTTTAATATTCGGGTTCAATAATAAGTTTTTGTGCAGTTTTGACGAAAACATCAATAACCCGTGAAATAAAATTACAGACTTTTAAGCTGTATGCAAATAAAATTTGTTCCTGCAAAATGCTCTTATTTCCTTGACGATTTCGCTTTTATAGAGTATAATTGAGTATGAATAATCAGGCATTGTGTGCCTGCATAATTTTGCTCGCCTTGCAAATGCTAATCAAAAACCAATCGGGAGTTGATTACATGAACGAGGAAATGACCGGGAACACAGAAGTCACTGAGGAGCAGGCGGAGCTATCGGAGCAGTACAGAGATATCGCAATCCAGAATTCGCGGCACCTAATCCACTGCCTAAGCGTTATCGGGCAGATTGAGGGGCACTATATTCTTCCGCCTCAGAACAAAACCACTAAATACGAACACATCATGCCTGCACTTGTCGCAATAGAGCAGGACGCAACCATCGAGGGGCTCATCATAATAATAAACACAGTTGGCGGGGACGTTGAAGCCGGGCTTGCTTTGGCCGAGCTTATCTCATCGATGAAGACCCCGACCGTCTCAATAGTGGTCGGCGGAGGACATTCAATCGGCGTGCCTTTGGCAGTCAGCGCGAAGCACTCGTTTATCGTCAAATCAGCAACGATGACAATCCACCCGGTCAGGCTTACTGGGCTGGTTCTCGGAGTGCCGCAGACGCTGTCCTATTTTGAAAAGATGCAGGAGAGGATTGTCAGGTTCGTAGCCGATAATTCCCACATAACTACGGAGCGGTTCAAGGAGCTTATGCTCCAGACTGGCGAGCTTGTGATGGACGTCGGAAGCGTCCTGACAGGTGAGGACGCCGTCGCGGAGGGGATAATCGATTCAGTCGGAGGACTGAGCGAAGCAATCGAATGTCTCTACAAAATGATAGAGGGTGAATCGGGATGCTCTACACGATAATTTCCGAGTATGACATCTTCACCTATGGCGAAAAACCGTCGAAGTTTATGGACATTACCCGGGGAAAGGTTGAATATACCGTCTCCGGCAAAAATAAAGTAGTAAAGAGCCTGTTCTCAACCGACCCCAGGCTCTACCTAGACAAAAAATACACACCAGGGACACGTTTACAATAGAAAGGACTTGAGCATATGTCGATTTTATCAGCAATCTGGCAGGGAATTATTCAGGGATTGACGGAGTTTCTGCCGGTCTCGTCGTCGGGACACCTTTCACTGTTCCAGCATTTCACGGGCAACAGTGGCGAAGAGGGGCTTCTTCTGACTGCTGTTCTGCACCTGGGCACATTGGTTGCTGTGTGTGCAGTCTACTACAAGCAGATTTGGGAGCTTATCAAGGAATTTATCTCGATGATAAAGGACATCTTCACCCGCAAATTCTCGATTGACAACGCCTCGCCTGAGAGACGACTTCTTTTCATGTTCATAATCTCAACGGCAATGCTCATTCCGTTCGCCATCTTCAAGGGCTTCTTCGAGAGCTTCTCGGAGGACGGTTCGATTCTCATGGAGGGCATCTGCTTCCTCTACACTGCCGCTATACTCTTCATGGCGGATATGCAGTCGAAAGGCACAAAGAAGATGACCGATCTCAAATATTCCGATTCGGTCAAAATAGGCTTCTTCCAGGGAGTTGCACTTCTCCCCGGCGTTTCCCGTTCCGGCTCAACTATTTCAGCCGGACTCTTCTGCGGACTTTCAAGAGACGCCGCAGTCAACTATTCGTTCATCCTTGGAATCCCGGCAATCATCGCCGGCTGCCTTTCAGAAATAGGTGGAGCGATTGGCTCGGAAAGCTCAGTGGGCTTCCTCCCGTGCCTTGTTGGCTTCATAGTAGCGGCAGTGGTCGGATTCCTGGCAATAAGGCTCATCCAGTACATAATCAAGTCGGATAAGTTCAAGATCTTCTGGATTTACACAGGAATACTCGGCATAGTCGTAATTATAATCGCAATACTCGAAGCGATTGTCGGTCACGCGTTTGTGATAGGTGGATGACCTCTCAGTCGCCTGCGGCGACAGCTCCCCTAAGCGTAGGGGAGCCTTAAGTGATTCTGATTAAGGTGATATAATGGCGCAAGCAAAGAAATCAAGCACAAGAAAGAGTACGTCGACGCGTAAGCGAACCTCGGCTAAGGCTACCGAGGCTCAGCGGCTTCGCAAGAACAGGGTTTATTCGATTGTATTCTCCATAGTGGGAATACTGATCCTGTGTCTGACGTGGATAAGCGGCGAATCTGTCTGGAATATTCTACATAATGTCATGTGGGGACTTTTCGGAATCTCCGCTGTGTTTGTCGCGCCAATAATCATATATGTCGCCTGTATGCTTGCGATAGACACGTCGAGCAGTGCGGCAGTTATCAAGACTGTCCAGGGGACAGTCCTTATCTTTCTCGTCAGCCCGATGTTCGAGATTATAAACGGCTTCATGTCTAAAACTCCTGCATTTTCGGGCGACAATTTCGGAACAGTAATCAAGGCACTCTATGAAAACGGCGTCGATAACCACAAGGGCGGCGGTGCTCTCAGTATCTTCATTGGCGGAGCATTAAGTAAGCTTTGCGGAAATGTCGGCGCACTGATTGTTATTATACTTCTGGTGCTTCTTTTTGTGATGCTGCTTACAAACATCACCATTGTGGATATGGGAAGATTCATCGCCGGGCTTTTCGGAAAGGCGAAAGTCGCTTTGTCGGAATCGGCTGACGAAAGGGAAGCCCAGAGGCTTGAGCGCGAGGCTGAAAATGCCGAGAAGCGCAAAAAAGAAGAGGCTGAGGCTAAAGAAAAGGAAAAGCAGAAGAAAGCTGCTGAACCGAGAATCGATGTTGCCAAATTCCTTGAGGACGACGAGCAGGAGGCTCTTAAAAATCTCCCTGTGAAGAAATCGAATAAGAAGCGCGAAAAGATGCCAGCCGACTTCATTTCGGATGACGACATCACCATCAAGGCAAGCGAGGAGATATTCCCGGCTGAGGAGAAGCCGGAAGAGCCGAAGCCCGAGCCGGTCAAGGAAGAGCCAAAGAAAGAGGAAACCGACGCCCCAGCCGTCGTTGATACCGGCGTCACCGAGGCGGAGCCGGAAAACAAGCTCTATGTCACTGAAAGCGGTCAGACAGCTCTTATGGAAATGGAGAACAGCTCCGTTTCCGCCTATAATGCACCGCCTATAGACCTTTTGAACCCCGTCCAGAGGACAGCTTCCCCTGAGGATACGGCTATCGAGTCGGAGAAGAACTCCCAGACCCTGGTCGAAACCCTCCGGAGCTTTGGTGTTGCAACCAGAATTGTCGGCATCAGCCGCGGTCCATCTGTCACGAGATATGAACTCCAGCCGGCAGCAGGCGTCAAGGTCTCGAAAATCACGAGTTTAGCCGACGATATCGCCCTGAACCTCGCGGCAAGCGGCGTCAGAATCGAGGCTCCCATCCCCGGAAAGGCGGCAGTCGGCATTGAAATTGCCAACAAGCAGCGCGAAACCGTCTACATAAGGGAGCTCATCGACAGCGACGAATTCCGCAACGCCAAGGGCAAGCTCTGTTTTCCTGTCGGCAGGGATATTGACGGCAAAATCATCATCGGCGACATTTCAAAGATGCCACATATCCTCATCGCCGGCACCACCGGTTCCGGTAAATCAGTCTTCACCAACTCAATCATAATGAGTATTCTCTATAATGCCTCCCCGGACGAGGTAAAGCTCATCCTGGTCGACCCGAAGCAGGTTGAATTCCCGGTCTATAACGGCATCCCGCATTTGCTTATACCGGTTGTAACCGATGCCAAGAAAGCTGCCGGAGCCCTCAGTTGGGCTGTCACTGAAATGCTCAAGCGTTACAGCATTTTTGCCGAGAACAGCGTCAGAGACCTGAAAGATTATAACAAGCTTGCTGAGGAGAATGAAAACATAAAGCCTATTCCGCAGATGGTTATAGTAGTGGACGAGCTTGCCGACCTCATGATGGCGGCTCCCAAGGACGTTGAGGAGTCTATCTGCCGCCTGGCGCAGCTTGCCAGAGCCGCTGGAATGCACCTCATCGTTGCGACCCAGAGCCCGAGAGTCGATATCGTCACCGGTCTTATCAAGGCAAATATCCCGAGCCGTGTGGCTCTTAAAGTCTCGAACCAGATTGATTCAAGAGTAATCCTCGACGAGGGCGGAGCCGAAGACCTCCTCGGCAACGGTGACCTCCTCTATAAGCCTGTGGGACAGTCGAAGCCGACAAGAATCCAGGGCGGATTTGTTGCCACGAATGAGATCAAGCGAGTTGTCGAGTACCTCAAGTCCCAGACCGCCGAGCAGCAGTATGACGAAAAGATCGAAAGCGAAATCGAGAAGCACATCCCCGTTCCCAAGGGCGAGAAGCCGGCAGCCGACGGAGACGAATCCAAGGGCAGCGGAACCGACGATATGACCGAGCGTGCCATCGAGGTCGTAGTCGAAGCCGGACAAGCTTCAACCAGCTTCCTCCAGCGCAGACTAAAGCTAGGATACGCAAGAGCCGCCCGTACCATGGATGAGCTTGAAGCAATGGGAATAGTAGGTCCCGCCGACGGAGCCAAGCCGAGGCAGGTTTTGATGACCAAGGCGCAGTGGCTTGAAAGACGGGCGATGATCAGAGCGGGAGCAGGGGGACAATCAGCTTCCGACGATTCCGACAGCGAATAAGTTTATAAGCCGGATGGCTTTAAATACATTTTGAAAGGGAATACAAAATGAAAAAGAGTGGAAATGTTCTTACAAGCGACAATCTAAGGGTAGTACCTGACAAAAGCGTCCGTACTATTTCGTTTCTGAACAGCTTTCAGTATATGCCCCGCAACTGCGCATGGGATGTCTCAGAAGCTAGGGATGGTTCTGTGATGGCGTGGATACAGGAGAGCATGGAATTTATTGCAGGAATAGGTGGCGTTGATGCCAATCAGAGTTGCAAAAGTCTGTTCCGGAATTGCGATAAATTAACTAAGATCTTCTTTAATGACTGTTTTTGCACCACTGGTGTCGCTGATATGTCAAATATGTTCAGAGGATGTAAACAGCTAACTGAACTTGATTTGCGTGGTTTTGATACCTCAAGCGTGACTGATATGTCATTTATGTTTAAGAACTGTGAAAGGTTAGACAAAATTGATCTGAGCAGTTTTGATACTTCAAGCGTGACCGATATGTCATATATGTTCCACCGCTGTGGTGCATTTACATTAGACCTGCATAATTTCGATACTTCAAATGTAACGGATATGAGCGGTATGTTTATGGGTAATACACGTTTGACTGCTCTTGATTTACGTAGCTTTGATACTGCAAAAGTGGTTGATATGTCAAATATGTTCGATTGGTGTACAGTTTTGAAAAATTTGGATATCAGCAGTTTTGATACTTCAAATGTGGCAGATATGTCAAAGATGTTCTACGGCTGTTCTAGATTAACTAAGCTTGATTTACAAAATTTTGACACCGCAAGAGTTTCCAGCATGAGCTATACGTTTTATTCCTGCTATTCTTTAACGAAGCTCGACGTTAACAGCTTTGATACTTCCAATGTTACGGATATGACTGGAATGTTTGCTGATTGCCATTCATTAACTAAACTCGATGTAAGCAAATTTGACACATCTAAGGTAACTGAAATGACGAATATGTTTTACTATTGTAAATCATTGAATGAATTAGATGTAAGTAAATTTGACACATCTAAGGTAATCACTATGAACGGCATGTTCCATGGGTGTATGTCTTTAATCAAACTTAATGTAAGTAGTTTCAATACTTCCAATGTTGCCGAAATGACGAATATGTTCAGCACTTGTACTTCTTTGACTGAACTTGATTTGAGCAGCTTTGATACATCTAATGTTACTTCTATGAGTTTTATGTTTAGCGGATGTGAAAATATAACTGCATTGGACTTGAGTAGTCTCGATACATCTAATGTTACTTCTATGAGATTTATGTTTAGTGGATGTGAAAAATTAACTGCACTTGATTTGCATTCTTTTAACACCTCGAAAGTCGAGGATATGTTAAAAATGTTTGAAGATTGCAAATCGTTAATTGCGCTTGATCTGCACTCCTTTAACACCTTAAAAGTCAAGAATATGTCCGAAATGTTCCAGGATTGCGAATCGTTAACTGCACTTGATTTAAGCGGTTTTGATACTTCCAGTGTAACCAAGATGGTGAACATGTTTTACTCATGTGTATCTCTGGCAACGCTAGATATAAGTAGTTTCACCATTTCCAAAAGGAGTGATGTTTCATGTATGTTCTGGTATTGTAGTACCTTAACAACAGTAAAATTACTCAAACCTTTTGATACCTCCGAAGCAGAAGGTGCAAGTTCTATGTTCCGCCAAGTCGGACAGCAGGCGAAAAATAAAATCCTTGGTGTGGAGTATCGAAATTAAGCCGTATGGCTTTAATACAAATTGAAAGGGAAAATTGAATATGCAGAGAAAAGAAATGATTCTTGAGTGCAGCAAGCTCTGGGACGATATCAAGAGGTTTACCGAGGAGAAAACGGGTACGTCTGCGGACGGCCTCAGGTTTGAAACTGAGCTTTCAGAAATAGGTGTCGACGATTTTACCTTTGACGAGATAACCGAGGGTATAATGGATGAGTATGATGAAGCCACAGGCATGGCGATAGCCGAAGAGTGCGAAACCATGAAAGACGTCTATGATGTCATGTTTCAGGAGCTTGTCGACAGCTACAGCTGGGATAGTGTTGAAATGGACGTTTGGAACTTCCTCGCAGAGTGCGTTGTGAGACATGCCCATCCGGAAAAGGCTCTTAACGGCATAGTATTCACACCTGATGAGATATCTATTGATATATTGCTTGACAGAGGCTTTGAATTTTCCAAGAGCGATGTTGACGCAGTTGTCGACGAAGCCAACCGGAAATATGGCGTTTCCTTGCCTAAGAAATTCTCTTCTGATGATATGATCGGAACGCTTTTCGACCAGTTAGCCTATGAAGTCGATGCCAAAGAGCAGGAAAAGCGCGAAGCCGAGGAGAAAGAAAAAGAGGAACGTTCAGCAAAGATAGCCGAAGAGCGTGAAGCCATGCGCCAGAGACAGGCGGAGCGGAAGCAGAAAACATCCTGTTTGCAGACTCTAGGGTATGCTTTCCTGCTATATATCCTGCCATTCCTGATTATTGCCGGAATTTTGGCACTGATTTTCAGTCATATTTATTGATAGAAAGGGTGTATTATGCCCAAAAAGCGTCGCAGGCGCAGTCCTGCAAGAAGAAAAAAGCAGAAAAGATTGAGCTTGCCAGCGGCATTGGTGCTGATTGTCGCTCTGTTTATCATTTATGTCGGGGTTGATCACTTCTTTATTGAGGATTCGGAGATTACTGACAACGATACTCATGACAGCCAGGTCACAACTTCAGCTGCGTCCGAGGATGAAGAGGAACCGGAGCCGACTGTTTCAGATGAGAGCTGTGCTACGGTGCACTTCATCAACGTCGGTCAGGGCGATTGTGAGCTCATCATTGCCGACGATGGGACAACCATGCTCATCGATGCCGGCGAGTCGGAATATGGCGACACGGTTGTCGCGTACTTAAGTGAGCTTGGAATCACAAGGCTTGACTATGTCGTGGGAACCCATCCGCACTCTGACCATATCGGCGGGCTCAGAAAAGTGATTTCGTCCGACATTGAGATAGGCGAAGTCATCATGCCTGAGCTTCCTGACGAATATGTCCCGACTACCAATTCCTATGAAAAGCTCCTCGACGCCATAGATGAAAAGGGCTGCCCTTTGTATGCCGCCGAAAGCGAAACAATTCAGTTTGGAAGCGGAACGATCACTCTGACAGTTCCCGACTATGATTCGAGTAATCTCAATAACTACTCTGTGGTGATAAGATTCGACTGCAATGGCAGCTCGTTTCTGTTCACGGGGGATATCGAAAAGGCAATCGAGACCCAGCTTGTCGAGAATGGAGTCGACGTGGACGTAGATGTCCTGAAAGTGCCTCACCATGGCAGCTCTACATCGTCGTCCTATACTTTCCTCGATGCCGTCACCCCGGAATACTGCGTAATTGAATGCGGCGACAACAGCTATAATCACCCGAACTCGGACGTTGTCACCCGGCTTGAACTTTATACAGAAAATATCTACAGAACCGATGTTGACGGAACGGTCGTATTTTCCTGCCTGAGCACGGGTTTAAGCATCACAACAGAGAATGGAGAATAAGATGGGTGAGATTTACATTATAGACAGATTTGAAGATGCTTTCGCCGTTCTTGAAGATGAGAGCGGCAGTCATATAGATGTTCCAAGAGATCAGATTCCAAGGAATGTGCATGAGGGCGATGTTCTCGAGCAGTCTGAAACCGGATTCATAATCCGGGAAGACCTGACCCGGGAGCGCAGGGACAAGATAATAACAAAGCAAAAAAGGCTATTCAAGCATAGGAGTGAAGAGACGTGAACAACCAGGCAGAACTTTTTGACCTGATCCGCGAAAGGGAAAAGACCGCCTCAAAGGGGCACAGAAAGATTGCAGAGTATATCCTGAGCCACTACGACAAGGCTGAATACCTCACTGCTGCAAAGCTGGGCGAGTGCGTCGGCGTGAGCGAGTCGACAGTTGTCCGGTTCGCGTCTGACCTCGGCTTTTCCGGCTATCCGGAGTTTCAGCGGTCTTTAAGAGAAGCCGCCAGGAACAAGCTGACAGCCGTCCAAAGAATCGAGCAGTCAAGACTCAGCCCGGACGACGTGTTCAGCAAGGTTCTTAAGAACGATATCGAGCATATCCGCCAGACCCTTGAAGAGACGGATGAGCGTGGCTTCAACTCCGCTGTTGACAGCATTATTGAGGCGAAGCACATCTACATATTGGGCGTCCGAAGCTCTGCTGCACTCGCCTCATTCATGGGCTACTACTTCCAGCTTATGCGCCCGGATGTCGTGACCTTGCGGCAGGGAAGCAGGAGTGAACTCTTTGAACAGCTCATGCGCCTTGGCGAGGGGGATCTTCTTATAGGCGTCTCGTTCCCGAGATATTCACGCCAGACCGTCCAAGCACTTGCCTATGCCAGGAAAAAGGGTGCAGGAACACTTGCCATCACCGACAGCCTCGATTCCCCGATTGCAGAAAACGCCGACAACGTGCTCTTAGCACGGTCTGACATGGTTTCGTTTGTGGATTCCCTTGTCGCGCCGATGAGCCTTATAAATGCCCTCATCGCGGCGGTATCGCTCAAGAATCATGATGAGGTCGAAAAGAGCTTTGCAACACTTGAGGAGATATGGGACGAATATGACGTCTACCAGAAGAACGAGGATGGAAACCGTGGCGTCTGATGTAGTGATAATTGGCGGCGGTGCAGCCGGAATGTTCGCGGGAGCAAGACTTCGCGAAATGGGCATTAGCGTTACGGTACTTGAACCGACCGGACAAACCCTCCGGAAGCTCAGAATTTCCGGCAAGGGAAGATGCAACTTAACCAACAATTGCACTGTTGAAAACGTGTTGAAAAATGTCATCCGGAACCCGAAATTCCTCTATAGTGCTCTTGATAATTTGTCTCCGCAGGACACAATGGCGTGGTTCGAGAATCATGGCGTTCCCCTCAAAACCGAGCGCGGCGGGAGAGTCTTCCCGGTAAGCGACAAGGCTTCGGATGTTGCGGCGGTACTTGAAAAGAGCGACATTAAGATTATAAAAGATCGTGCATTGGGGATTCTCACCGAGAACGGCGCAGTCACAGGAGTTCGGGGTGAAAAGGGCGAATATAAAGCCAATTATGTGATACTCGCCACCGGCGGCAAGAGCTACCCGAAAACCGGCTCAACCGGTGACGGCTATAAGCTGGCAAGTGATCTCGGTCACACTATCTCCGAGCCGAAAGCTTCACTGGTTCCTATCGAAACTGCCGAAAGATTTTCAGAAGAGCTCTACAGTCTCACAACAAAGAATGTCACATTGTCTTTGTATGGCAATAAGAAGAAGCCGATATATTCGGAACTGGGTGAAATGAATTTTACTAAGTATGGCATTGCGGGACCACTGAGCTTATCTGCATCCTGCTTTATAGATGATAAACAGGACTACAAGATAATTATAGACCTTAAGCCCGGGCTCACCATGGAGCAGCTTGTGAAGCGAATCCAGAGGGATTTTGATGAAACACCGAATCTCAATTTTTCGGAGTCGCTCGGAAAGCTCTTCCCACGGGAGCTGAGAGCCGATATGGTCAGGCTTTCCGGAATCGACAGGGACAAGCCCTGCAATCAGATTACAAGGGAAGAAAAAGAAGCTCTTGCACACCTAACAAAGGGCTTGACCCTTACAGTGACAGGTCTCCGACCGATAGAAGAGGGGATAGTCACCCGGGGCGGAGTTAAGGTGGGAGAAATAAATCCGAAAACCATGGAATCGAAGCTCATTTCAGGGCTATATTTTGCAGGAGAGATAATTGACTGCGACGCCATGACTGGCGGCTACAATTTGCAGATTGCATTCGCAACAGCCGAAACAGCGGCTAAAGCGATTTCTGACAAAAAACAGGAGAGTGAAGCTATATGGGAATAAATATCGCGCTCGACGGACCTAGCGGTGCCGGAAAATCGACAATAGCCAAGGAGGTTGCAAAAAGACTAGGCTATGTCTATGTCGACACCGGCGCATTATACCGCTCAATCGGGCTTTATGCTTATAGGCTCGGAAAAAAGACCAATGACGCAAGCGAGGTTGTTCCGCTTTTAGGGGACATTCATCCTGAACTCAAGTATGTGGACGGCACACAGCGTGTCATCTTAAACGGCGAGGACGTTTCGGAAGCGATAAGAGCTCCCGAGATAGCTATGGCGGCTTCCGGCGTTTCGGCAATCCCGGAAGTCAGAGAATTTCTGCTTGAATTGCAGAGAAATATGGCTGAGAAGCACAATATTGTCATGGACGGAAGAGACATCGGCACGGTAATTCTCCCGAAAGCTCAGGTCAAAATTTTCATAACCGCTTCCGCTGAGGAAAGAGCCAACCGCAGGCTCAAGGAGCACCTTGCCAAGGGTCAAAATATCTCGTATGAAGAGATTCTGAAAGAAATTAACGAGCGCGACTATAACGACTCCCACAGAGCCGCTGCACCACTTAAAAAAGCCGACGATGCAGTGGAGCTTGACACCTCAAAACTCGACATAGACGGCGCAGTTTCGGCAGTTCTCGGAATTGTAGACAAAAAGCTCAATGCCTTAAGACCTGAGAGGGGAATGGCTCCCGCAGTAAACCGGTTTTTTTACGGATTTTTCCGGGGATTCGCACTGTTCCTCCTGAGAATAGTGATGAAAGTCAGGTATGAGGGACTTGAAAACATTCCGAAGACCGGCTCATATGTCATAGCACCCAATCATCACACGGTTTTTGATCCGGTTGCAGTCGGGGCGAAGATATCAAATATCTCAGCCTACATGGCTAAGGAGGACATTTTTGAGTACAAAATCGCCCATGCACTCAAGATTTTCCATGCATTTCCGGTTAAAAGGGGCAAGAGCGACAAGTCGGCAATCAGAACAGCTATAAAATGGCTTAACAAAGGCTATAATCTCACCATTTTCCCTGAGGGAACACGCTCTAAGGACGGAAAACTCGGCTCATTCAAGAGTGGCGTCGCATTCGTCGCAAGCGAAGCGAATGCCGATGTACTTCCTGTTGGAATCACCAGGCGCAGAACCAGGTTCGGGAGAACATTCTTAACCGTCCGCTATGGCAAGCTTATCCCATACTATAAGCTGAAAGTCAACTCGCTTTCGTCATCCGAGCTCAAGCATTCAAGGGACATAATTTTAAATGAAGTCAAAGGACTCATAGATGAATAAGACTATTACAGTTGCAAAAACAGCCGGCTTCTGTTTTGGAGTGGACAGAGCTGTCAAAATAGCTTACGAGACGGCAGAGAAAGGCACGGATAAGAAAATTTACACCCTGGGTCCTCTTATCCATAATCCGTCCGTTGTCGAGGATCTGGAGAAGCGCGGAATCAGCGTTATTAATTCGCCGTCGGAAGCCAGTGAGGGTGACACCGTCATCATCCGTTCCCACGGAGTTGGCAGAGACGTTTTCGAGGAGCTAGAAAGCCGTGGAGTGAACATAGTCGATGCTACATGTCCGTTCGTCACTAAGATTCACAAGCTGGTTGCCGAAAGAACCAAAGCAGGCGATCTGGTTCTAATAGCAGGAGACAAGGATCATCCCGAGGTTCAGGGAATCTTAGGATGGACAGACAGCGACAATTCAGGCGGAGGTTGTGCCGAAGTCTTCCCGAATTGCGTTGAGCTTGTTAAGCTTCTTAGAAAGAATTGTGAAAAACCAAAAAAAGGTGTTGCAATTCTTTCTCAAACAACTTATAATATAAGAATGTGGAATCAGTGTATAGGGGCAGTCTCGGAATTTTCCGGCATAACTGTTTATGACACCATCTGCACGGCTACCGAGAAGCGGCAGTCGGAGGCGAGTGAGTTGTCCCGAAAATGCGATACGATGCTGATTATAGGCGGACGCAACAGTTCCAACACAAAGAAGCTGTATGATGTCTGCTCTGGTAACTCAAGGTGCTATCTTATCGAGGATTCGCGAGAGCTTAAAGACATTGATTTTTCTACTGCGAAATCCGTTGGGATTTCAGCCGGCGCATCAACCCCGGCATATATCATTGAGGAGGTAAAAAAAGACATGACTGAGATTTTGTCAAACGAGGAAGAGTTCAACTTTGAAGAAGCTATTGAACAGAGCCTCAAGAAAATATATACCGGAAAGAGAGTAAGCGGCGTAGTAACAGCTGTCAACAGCACTGAAGTTATAGTTGATATCGGCACCAAGCATACCGGATATATTCCCCTGTCCGAGCTTTCGGCAGATCCTAATGCCAAGCCTGAGGACGTAGTCAAGGTCGGCGACACCATTGACGTAATCGTCACCAAGCTTAACGACGTTGAGGGCATCGCAATGCTTTCAAAGAAGCAGGTCGACGCACAGAAAGGCTATGACGACGTCAAGAAAGCTTATGAGAGCGGCGAGGTTCTCACAGGCACAGTCACCAACATCATCAAGGGCGGCGTTATCGTCACCTGCAATGGAATGAGAGTTTTCGTTCCTGCATCCCAGACAGGCGTAAGAGCAGCTGATTCTATGGACACTCTTCTTAAGAAAGAAGTTCGTTTCAAGATCATCGAACTCAACGAGCAGAGAAAGAGAGCTGTCGGTTCCATTAGAAAGGTCACTGCCGAAGAGAGAGCACAGCGCAAGGAAGCATTCTTCGCAACAGCTGAGGTTGGACAGACCATCCTTGGCGAAGTCAAGTCCATCACCGACTACGGAGTATTCGTTGATGTCGGCGGAGTTGACGGACTTGTCAGAAGAATGGATCTCACATGGGCAAGAATCAAGCACCCGTCGGATGTTGTATCTGTTGGCGACCACATCGAAGTCACCATCAAGGACATCGACAAGGAGACCGGCAAGGTTTCTCTCGTATACAAGAAGACCGAGGACAATCCTTGGGTAATCTTCGAGAAGAACTACTCTGTCGGACAGACTGTTGAAGTCAAGATCGTTTCCATCACCGGCTTCGGAGCATTCGCTCAGATCATCCCCGGTATCGACGGACTTATTCATATTTCCCAGATCGCTAACCAGAGAGTTGCAAACGTTTCTGATTTCCTGACAGTAGGCGACGTAGTCACTGCAAAGATCACCGATTGCGACATCGCCAACAAGAGAGTAAGCCTTTCAATAAGAGCACTTCTCCCCGATGGCGACTACAGACCTGTCAAGGAGACCGCTCCCGCAGAGGAAGAGGCTTCTGCAGAGGAAGCTTCTGAAGCGGCTGAAGCTACTAAGGAATAATATCTTACATGAAATTGAGCAGGCGGCTTAGTTGCCGCCTGTTTTTGTACCCACAGTACCTGTGCAAAAGATTAAAAATCCATTACAATTTCCCGTACCCTCTTAACATCTGAGGAGATTTGTGCTATAATAGCATGTAACAGCTTCACAATACCCGCCCGTATTCAGGTTTTCAAGAGAGGAGAAGTGCTGTGAAGAAAACTTCTGGTTTCAAAAAATTCAAAAGAGGATTCAGAACGGCGACACGCCCCTTTGTCTTTATTCTCAAGACGATAGGAACAGTTCTTTTGTGCGCCATCATGATTGCGATTATCACAGTGATGATTGTTGCCTGCGCGGCGACAGTCTTTGTTGTCAACCTCATGGAGGACACGTCGGAGATAAGCCTTGAAGATATCTCTTCGAGCTATACTACTTATATCTATGCTCAGTCAGGCGACGAATGGATCGTCTATGACACCCTCACAAGCGAGGGCGAAAAGAGAATCTGGGCTGACCTTGAGGAGATTCCGCAATACTTAAGAGACGCATTCGTCTATTCAGAGGACGAGAGATTCTATAGCCACGACGGCGTTGATTTCTATGGAATCGCTTCGGCAGTTGTTGAAATCTTCGTCAAAGGAGACGTAAGAGGTGCTTCGTCCATCACTCAGCAGACGGTCAAGCAGATAACCGGCGATGATGAAGCCTCCGGAATCGAGGGCGTTCAAAGAAAGCTCCGTGAGATTTACCGTGCAGTCCAGCTTGAGAAGAACTACTCAAAAGACGACATCCTTGAGGCATACTTAAACCTTGTTCCTCTTAACAATAATATCTACGGCGTCCAGGCGGCGGCTAACTACTACTTCAATAAGGATGTAAGCCAGCTGACGCTTGCCGAGTCGGCATGTATAGCTGCTATCACCAAGAGCCCGTACAATAACGACCCGATAAACTTCCCTGAGAAAAACTATGAAAGACGTGTATATATCCTCGATCAGATGCTCGAAAATGGAGCTATCTCGACAGAGGAGTATGAAGAGGCTATAAATGAAGAGCTGAACCTCGTTGGAAGTATGGATTATAACTCGTCATCAAGTGAAGAAGTAGATACATCCACCCTTTCGGCTTACGACAATTTCGACGACGTTTCGTCATATTATGTCGATGCCGTAATCTATCAGGCGGTCGACTACTTCATGAGCTACTATGGCTATGAGACCTGGAACGAAGCATACACTGAGCTCTGCTCAGGCGGCTACAAGATTTACTGCTGTGTCGACCTTGATGCCCAGATTGAGCTTGAGGAGAAATATCTCGACCTCTACACATTCTCCGAGGACGGAAATGAGGACATCCCGCAGAGTGCATTCATCTGCATGAACTATTCGGGACAGGTCTTAGCAGTAGTCGGAGGAGTAGGCGAGAAAGAGAGCCCCTTGGGACTCAACCGTGCCACGATGTCTACGAGGCAGCCCGGTTCTTCAATCAAGCCTCTTGCATCCTATTCACTGGCAATTGAAAATGACCTTGTAACATGGTCGTCGCTGCTTCTGGATGTCCCGCTTCTTATTGAAGATTCCAGCTCGGAAAACGGCTATCTTGTATGGCCGAGAAACTACTCCACGAGCGGTGCCTACACCTCCTCCTGGTCAAAGGAATACAACACAGTGGCAAACAATCTGCAACGCTCCCTCAACACCGGTGCTGCCCAGCTTGTCGAGCTATTGAGCCCAAGCACCTGCTTTGAGTTCCTTTACTACAGGCTCCATCTGAGCACACTTGTACTCTATGATGACGGTCTGACAGACGTCGCACGTTCGCCTATGTCGGTAGGTGCACTTACAGATGGCGTAACTCTCCAGGACATGGTTGCCGCATACCAGATTTTCGGCAACGGCGGAAAGTATTATGAGTCTACATTCATTACAAGAATCCTCGACAGCTCAGGCGACGCTATCTATTCATACTCTTATGCCGGCGAGCAGGTCATCGAGGAATCTACTGCATATGTCATGAACAGAATGCTTGAATCGGTTGTCTCCTCTTCAAGAGGAACTGCCCGCAACGCCAAGCTTGACAACGTTGAACTCATCGCAAAAACCGGTACCACCCAGGACTGGTGCGACCTCTGGTTCATCGGCTGCACCCCTGAATATGTAACCGGTCTCTGGATTGGCTATGATACTCCCGAGGAGATTGATACAGACAACTGCTACGGTTCGGCAGTCATGTGGAAGAACATTTTCGGAGACATTGCCGACGCAGGCGAAGTCACGACGTTTGACACATGCTCATCGGTTGTAACCCGTGAATACTGCACAGAAACCGGTCTCATTGCCGGAAGCAACTGCACAAGCACAGCCATAGGATATTACAAGAAGACAAATATCCCGGCAACCTGCTCAGGCGTCCATGAGGTCACCGAGCTTGACGAGACGCTTTCAGCTCTCTCTTCCAGCTCCACCGCCTGCATTGTAACCGACGGCGTCGACCTGAACGATTATATCGAACTGACCGGAAACAACTACACGTATATAACAGAGATATTAAGAGAATTTTACTAAAGCATTTGAGGTGTTTTGATGGATGGGATAAGATACTGCTGCCCCTGCCTTTTCGGCGTGGAAAGCGTGTTGTCCTTTGAGATTAAGAGAATAGGTGGCGAGAACCTGACTGTTTCCGACGGCAGAATCTCGTTTGATGGCGATATAAACATGTTAGCCCGGGCAAATATCCGGCTTTCAACCGCCGAAAGAGTGATGATCGAGCTTGGAAGCTTTGAGGCTAAGACGTTTGAGCAGCTTTTCCAGGGCGTGAAAGCCCTGCCGTTTGAGAATTTCATCGGAAAATACGACCGCTTTCCGGTCAAGGGAAGCTCCCTCAATTCCCAGCTCCACAGCATCCCCGATTGCCAGTCGATAATAAAAAAGGCAGCAGTCACAAGGCTGTCGCGTAAATATGGGATCGAGCGTTTCGAGGAAACAGGCGCACTCCATCAGATCCAGTTCAATATCTATAAGGACAGGTGCACAATCTATCTCGACACCTCCGGAATTGGTCTCCACAAGCGCGGCTACAGAAAGGACGCTAACGAGGCTCCTATAAAAGAAACCCTAGCCGCTGCAATCGCAGATTTTGCCCACGTCAAAACCGGAAGCCAGGTTGTAGACCCGATGTGCGGAAGCGGAACGCTCCTTATCGAGTCGGCATACAAATCCATGAGAATAGCCCCTGGACTCATGCGCCACTTCTCCGCCGAAAGCTGGGAAAGCGTCCCGAAAGGCATCTGGAAGACTGAAAGAGATTCAGCCCGTGAGCAGGCAAACCTTTCAGGTGGCTTCACCGGAACCGGTTCAGATATCGACGAGAGGGCAATAGCCCTGACCATCCAGAACTCAAAGCTTGCAGGAGTGGGTGACTATATCAGAGCCACGAAAGCGGATATAAAGAACTTTAAGCCCAAGGACGGCACAATAACCGTCTGCAACCCACCCTATGGCGAACGCCTCCTTGAACTCAAGGAAGCCGAGGAGCTTTATAAAGTGATGGGACAGGTTCTCGCACCGTCGAAAGACCGCCCCTGCTATATAATCTCCCCTCACGAAGAATTTGAACGCCTCTTCGGCAAAAAAGCCGATAAGAGACGTAAGCTGTATAACGGCATGATAAGGTGCTGGCTGTATCAGTATTATACTTGAGAATAAAAAAAGAGCGACCCATTCCGGTCGCTCTTATATTTTACTCAACAGTCACGCTCTTCGCCAGATTCCTCGGCTTATCGACATCTAATCCCTTAGCCAATGAGACGTAGTAGCTCATCAGCTGAAGTGGAACCACTGCCAACGATGCCGCAAAGTGCGAATCGGTTTCGGGAATATAGACGGTGAAATCGGCTATGTCCTCGGTGTTGTAGTTGCCCTCGGTGGTGACCGCCATGAGGTAGGCACCCCTACTTTGGCACTCAACCATATTGCTGACTGTCTTCTCATAGAGCTCGCTCTGCGTCAGACACCCGACAACCAGGGTTCCGTCCTCGATAAGGCTTATAGCACCGTGCTTGAGCTCGCCGGCGGCATAGGATTCAGAGTGGATGTAGGAAATCTCTTTCATCTTGAGGCTGCCCTCAAGACTTATAGCATAGTCGATGCCACGTCCGATGAAGAATATATCCGTAGATGAAGACTGCTTCGCGGCAAACCACTGGAGTCTCTCCTTATCTTCTAAGATTTTCTCGATTTTCTCGGGAAGAGTGAGGAGCTCGGCAATCAGATCTGAATACCTGGTCTCGTCAATCCTGCCCAAAACCAAGGCTAATTGCACTGCAAAGGTATATCCTGCAACCAGCTGTGACGAATAAGCCTTGGTGGTTGCAACTGCTATCTCGGGACCTGCAAGGGTGTAGAAGACGTTGTCCGCCTCTCTTGCAATTGAGCTTCCGACAACATTTACTATGGCAAGGGTTCTGAGCCCACGGCTCTTGGCTTCCCTCAAAGCCGCCAGGCTGTCCGCAGTCTCTCCCGACTGGCTGATAATGATGCAGAGCCCGTTCTTGTCGAGCACCGGTTTGCGATACCTGAACTCGGAAGCAAGCTCAACCCTGACGGGGATTCCCGCCAGGTCTTCTATGACATACTGCATAACAGCCCCGACATGATAAGCGGAACCACATGCGACTATGTAAATCTGACTGATCGACTTGAGCTCCTCGTCCGAAATGCCAACAGAGCTGAGGTCGATTTTCCCTCCATGAATGACAGACGAAAGAGTGTTTTTGACTGCTTCCGGCTGTTCGTGGATCTCTTTGATCATGAAGTGTTCGTAGCCGGCTTTCTCGGCAGTTGCGGCATCCCACTTGATCTCGCTTGGCTCTTTCTCAATCTTCTCGCCGTCGATGTTGTAGAAGTCGACTGCTCCGCCGTGGAGGTGCGCAATCTCATAGTTTCCGATGTAATAGACGCTTCGGGTGTACTTTAAGATAGCCGGGACATCGGAAGCCAGGAACGATTCATCACCATTGACTCCAACAATAATCGGGCTGTCTTTACGTGCGGCGAAAATCTCGTTCGGGCAGTCTTTAAAGAGAATCGCAAACGAATAGGAGCCGGAAATTCTGGTCATGGCACGGGTCAAAGCATCAATAGGGTTTCCCGAGCCTTTTTTATAATAGTAATCTATAAGCTTGATGGCGACCTCGGTGTCGGTCGAGGAGTAGAAGCTGTAGCCGTTCTTTTCGAGAAGCTCTTTAAGCTCCTTGTAGTTCTCGATGATTCCGTTGTGGATTCCGACGACGTTTCCGTCATCCGAGCGGTGAGGGTGAGCGTTTATTTCGGACGGTGCCCCGTGAGTCGCCCATCTTGTGTGACCGACTCCGCACGTGCCGGAAAGACTTTTTCCCGAATCTGTCTTCTCTATGAGGACACTCAGCCTGCCCTTAGCCTTGACGACGTTGATATCCCCGTCGCCATCCCGAACAGCAATTCCGGCAGAGTCGTAGCCCCTATACTCCAACCTCGAAAGCCCATCCAGAAGTATCGGTGCCGCCTGCTTAAGCCCCGAATATCCGACTATTCCACACATAGCTTAACCTCCCTCTATTACTGATACGATATCATCAGTATACTTTCTGCATAACTCTTCCGTCTCCGCCTCAGCCATCACTCGAACTAACGGTTCGGTTCCGGAAGCTCTGACTAATATTCTTCCACTATCTCCGAGTGATTCTGTTGCCTTTTCAATTGCCTCTTTTACTTTGGGATCGCTTAGAGTTGCCTCTTTATCAGCTACTTTTACATTAACCAGCACCTGCGGATAGATGAGAAGTCCCTCACAAAGCTGGGAAAGCGTCTTCTTTTCGGAAAGCATCACTTCCATCAGCTTCAAGCTCGTCAGAATTCCGTCACCTGTCCCCGCATATTTCGAGAAGATGATGTGCCCTGACTGCTCACCACCGAGGCGGCAACCGTTACTGCTCATGTATTCATAGACATATTTGTCTCCGACAGCGGTCTTTGCATAGTCGATTTCCTCGCGGTCAAAAGCCTTGTAGAGCCCGAGGTTAGACATAACCGTTGTGACAACGGTGTTGTTTTCAAGCTCACCACGGGAGCACATATACTTTCCGCAGATATAGAGGATGTGGTCGCCGGTGACGACATTTCCATTTTCGTCAACAGCTATGCATCTGTCCGCGTCGCCGTCATAGGCAAAACCGACGTCCAGATGGTTTTCAAAAACATGCTTCTGCAGTGCCTCGATATGGGTTGAACCTGCATTGTCGTTTATGTTGAACCCGTTCGGCTCGGTGTTGATGGCATAGGTCTTGGCACCAAGGGCGTCGAAAACAGCCTTTGCAATATGCCAGCTTGCGCCATTTGCGCAGTCGAGACCGACTTTAACCCCTCTGAACGAGAACATTCCAAGCGAAATAAGATAGCCTATGTAACGGTTCCTGCCCTCGATGTAGTCGACGGTTCTTCCGATCTCGGTCTTATGTGCAAAAGGAATCTCCGGATAGTCCTCTCCAAAAACATGGAGCTTGCCGTCGAGGTAGTCTTCAACCAGGCTTATGACCTCCTCGTCCATCTTTTCGCCGCTTGTGCCTATAAGCTTGATGCCGTTGTCGTAATAGGGATTATGGCTTGCAGAAATCATGATTCCGCAGTCGAAATCTTCAGTTGCAACGACGTGCGCTACAGACGGAGTGGTCGTTACGTGGAGAAGATATGCATCCGCTCCGGAAGCAGTCAAGCCTCCTCCGAGAGAATATTCAAACATATAGCTTGAACGCCTTGTGTCTTTTCCTATAACTATTTTAGCAGGGGAATTGTCGCCAGCTCTTCTTCTGAGCTCAGTGTAATACCACCCCAAGAATCTTCCTACTTTAAATGCGTGCTCAGCCGTCAGCCCGACGTTAGCCTCGCCCCGAAACCCATCAGTTCCGAAATACTTAGACATATCTAATACCCCTTATCAAGAAATGCTATTATAATATATTACTCTAAGATGGTGAAATTGTCAAGTTACGATGGGGTTACAGATTTCCAATGCCCACCTGTGCACAATGCACAAAATCAGCCGTCATATCTTGTGCATAATGTCATGTTGCAAAGTTTTGTGAAAAGGTGTATAATGAATTTGCACTGAAATTTCACTTTCGTACCTCCGCCTTTCTCTTTTGGACAATCGGGGTTGAAAACAGCCGTGCGGATAGCGCGGTTTTTGAATTTTTAGAGCGAAAAATTTACTTGGGCACAGGTAAACAGGAGGTAATGTAATGAAGAAAACCATCGCGATGCTTCTGGCAGGAATTATGATAATGGCTCTGGTCGGATGTGGAAGCTCGTCACGTGAGGTTGTTCAGCTGACATTCAATACTCAGGATGCTGAGGATATCCTTAATGCAGCGGGTATCTATCTTCCCGATGCTGAGGAAACAGCGGCGACAGGCTCCACAGTCAGATGGTTCGCCTGGTATGATGGAATGCAGAACTATTCTGAGGACGAAATCATCAACTCAGGTTACTGGACATTCCAGGAGAAGTACGGCTGTGCAATCAAGTGGGACGAGTGCACTTGGGATACAAGATATGACGAGCTTGCAACCCTCATCCTCGCTTCCAACTCTCCCGACTTCTATCCCGGAGATAACGAAGTATTCCCGACAAGATGCATCAAGGGCATGTTCGTCCCCGTTGACGACTACATGGACTATGATGACCCGCTTTGGGCAGACGAGAAGGATTATGCTTATAACTACTTCTCGATCAAGGACAGACCTTACATAATCATCTTTGATAACACATTCGGCAACGTTGTTGCTTATAACAGAAGAGTTATCGAGGAATGGGGCTATGACGATCCCGCTGAACTTTATTGGAATGATGAGTGGACATGGGATGCGTTCTATGAAATGTGCGTAGACTTCTCCGATCCTGACGAGGACAGATATGCTCTCGACGGATGGGGCTATAACCACGGCATCATGCACTCCTCTGGTGAGACGATAATCGTTTATAACACCGAGACGCAGCAGTATGAAATCAACGTAGATTCCGCTGCTATCGAGCGTGCAGCTTCACTTCTTTACGATCTTAACAAGAACGACTGCATCTACCCCAGATGGAATAACGGCTGGAGCCTCCGTAACAGCACCGAGGGCGGCGGCATGAAAGAGGGACTTCTTCTCTTCTACATCCGTGGTTCTTGGGTATTCACAGGCACAGTTTCTGAAATCAGTGCTGTATTCGGCGATGTAACCGAGGGCGAGCTCATGTTCGTTCCGCTTCCTCGTGACGACGATGGCGACGGCTACTACTACACCGAGTCGGCTGCATCCGGCTACTGCATAGTTCAGGGCGCATCGAACCCTGAGGGAGTTGTGCTTCTGGCAGCTTGCATGAGATTCAAGGTTCTCGACCCGACAGTAGTCTCAATCGACAGACTTCAGCTTGAGAACACATATCTCTGGACTCAGGAAATGCTCGACATGTACGACGAGTGCTACAGACTTGCTTCCTCCGCTGAGAACCTCATCGTTGTTTATGATTCAGGTTTAGGCGACAAGCTCCAGGCTGTAACCGAGAAGTATGAGTCAATTGCAGACTCCGCTGATGCCTCCACATGGGCACAGGTCAAGGAAGCCTATAACGAACAGCTCGAATACTATGTAGCAGAGCTGAACGCTCAGATCGAAGCCTACGACCCGTATCAGATGAATGATTACGAGGGATAAAAGCCTCGACACAAGAGCCACCCGAAAGGGTGGCTCTTTGTATATTCTGCACAAATTCCACCCCTGTTTATTGTGCATAATGTTCAATTGAAATTTACGGCGAAGAGGTGTATAATAAAAAGACAGACTTTAATAAAAGGCAAGCTTTTTAGCAAAAATTATTTCAGGAGGTACTGTAATGAAGAAGATGATTGCACTTCTTCTCGCCGGAATCATGATCATGGCTTTGGTCGGTTGCGGCAGTTCAAGTAGGGACGTAGTTCAGCTTACTTTTGCTACACAGGACGCTGAAGCTATCCTTAATGCGGCAGGAATTTATCTTCCCACTGTTGAGGAAGCCGAAGCAGCAAATTCAACTATCGTCTGGTTCTGCTGGTATGACGACATGCAGAACTATTCTGACGACGAAATCATCAATTCAGGATATTGGACATTCCAGGAAAAGTACGGCTGCTCTATCGAGTGGAAAGAGTGCACCTGGGAAACACGTTTTGACGACCTTGCCAATCTTATCTTGGCTTCAAATTCGCCCGACTTCTACCCTGGCGGCAACGAGATTTTCCCGACCAGCTGCATAAAGGGCATGTTCCAGCCGGTTGACACCTACATAGACTATGACGATGCTCTTTGGGAGGGCGAAAAGGAATTCGCCTACGATTACTATTCAATCAAGAACAGACCTTATGTCATCGTTTATGATAACGCTTTCGGACATGTTGTCGTTTACAACAGAAGAGTTATCGAGGAATTCGGCTATGACGACCCCGCCGAGCTCTACTGGAACGACGAGTGGACATGGGATGCATTCTATGAAATGTGCGTAGACTTCTCAGATCCTGATGAGGACAGATATGCTCTTGATGGCTGGTACTACAGTGCAGCTCTGATGCACTCAGCAGGCGAGACGATTGTCCAGTACAACACAGAAACGCAGCAATTTGAATCTAATATAGATTCTGCGGCTATCGAGCGCGCAGCAAACCTCCTCTATAACCTCGGCAAGAACGAGTGCGTATATCCTCTCTGGAACAAGGATTGGTCTATCCGCAACGGCGTTTCCGGCGGCGGTATCAAGGAGGGTCTCCAGCTCTTCTGCATCGCAGAAACTTCCGAATTCACCGACACTGTTGAAACCGTCAACTCCGTCTGGGGCGATATCGAAGAGGGCGAAGTCATGTTCGTTCCGCTTCCTCGTGACGATGACGGCGACGGCATCTACTACATGGAATCCACAGCTGACGGCTACTGCATAGTTCAGGGTGCATCGAACCCTGAGGGAGTCGCGCTCCTGGCGTCCTGCATGAGATTCAAGGTTCTCGACCCGACTGTTGTTGATATCGACAGAATTCAGCTTGAGGAAACCTATATGTGGACTCAGGAAATGCTCGATATGTGGGATGAGTGCTACGACCTCACCACCAACATCGACAAGGTTGTCATCACCTACTATGAGGGCTATGGCACCAAGCTCTACGCTGTAATCTACAACTATGAGGGCATTGCTTACGCTGAGGATCCGACCACCTGGGCACAGCTCAAGGAGACCTATAACGAGCAGCTTGAGTACTACATCAACGCTCTGAACGAGTCAATCGCGGAATATGATCCGGATGCAGAAACAACCTAATAGCCTATAATCAGACAACCGTCCCAGATGGGGCGGTTGTTTTTTTTGCCGCACTTCTGTGCAAAGAAGTTTGGCATAGCCAAACTTCAGAAGTTCGCTTTGCGCACTTCTGCGCTCACCGGGGAGCCTTTTTGCATTCTATGAGAGGTTGCTATTGGCTCCCCTTTTTAAGGGGAGCTGTCAGCGCAGCTGACTGAGAGGTTATGCCGTCAGCAGCCTCAGTTCCCCAAGTGTCAGTTCTGGTTGCAAGCAGGCGTTGATCCCTCCCGAGATAATCATCGCACAGGTCGAAATCAGCTTGTCGATGTTTTTTGGGGTCACCATTAGCGGTTCATCCTTTGTTCCTGCATCGGCAACCGTCGGGACGCCTATTGCAATGCAGGGAACACCTAAGGTTCTTTCTGAAACCTCGCTGCGGGAATTCATTACTCCGCTTCCGGGAGAGATTCCGGCGTCGGTGAGCTGGATTGTTCGCCCCAGGTGCCTTGGATCCTGGCAGGCGAGGGCGTCGATGACTATGACAGCATCCGGCGAGACCTTTTCTATAAGCGAACTCAGGAACTCAGCAGTCTCGATTCCTGTCTGACCCATGACTCCCGGTGCGGCACAGGAAACATTCCTGAGCCCACTGATATCCAGCTCTGGCGCGTCGGTCGGAAGATGCCTTGTTGCAAATATGTGCGAAACCACCCTCGGACCCAGGCTGTCCGGAGTTATGCACTCGTTTCCGAGCCCCGCTACAAACACTGATTTCACGTCTCTGAGAAGCTCACTTAGCTTCGATGCCAGCCCTATCGAGTATTCATCAGCATTTGACGGAATCATTTCAAAGCTGTCCTTGGGCTCAAGCGTCAGATATCTCCCGACTGCTTTTCCGACCGAGCGGGCGGCGGATTCGCTCTTAAGGTAGATATCAGTGACAGAAAAGTCGCCTGAACTGCCGCTCTTAACCTTAACTCCCTCCGGCAGGTTACTTGATAGCTCCATTGCAAGGTCGGTTCTCGGAGACTTAGTCTCAAAAATCATAAAAAATCCTCTTTTCCAAAGAAAAATCGAAAAAAACACTTGCATTTTCAAGCAAGTAGTGGTATATTATAGCTTGTGACTATGTGGTCATATGACAATGTGTTCAAAGACCACAGGTCATATATGATACTTGTTGAATAGTCGGGGAGTCATTAACCCCAGGGTCTGCACTTTCTCTCAGTCGTGCACCAATATCCAACTAAGTTTACTCTGCGGGGTTAACCCGCTTGCGGAAGCTCCCGCGGAATATTAACTAAGGAGGTGTCTTATGGCAAATATTAAGTCTGCCAAGAAGAGAGTTATCGTCAACGAGAAGAAGGCGGCTCAGAACAAGGCAACAAAGAGCGCGCTCAAGACTGCTATCAAGAAAGTTGATGCAGCAGAGGGTGAGGAGAAAGCTGCAGCAGCGAAGCTCGCAACCAAGAAGGTCGACCAGGCAGCTGCAAAGGGAATCATCCACAAGAACAAGGCAGCAAGGAAAAAGTCCCAGCTCGCCAAGAAGCTTAACGGCTGATAACAACGCTTTGATCGCGCTCCGCTTAAAACCCAAAGCGGGGCGCATTGTGTTTATAAAATAGTATTTCTGAATTGGAAAGAAAAATGCGAAAATATGAGGTGAATTTATGAGAAAGACACTGCTTATTATTCTGGCTCTTATGACAGCTATTATGCTTACCGCTTGCGGAGGAAATGGCGATTCTGTCACAAGTGGCGACGTTTCCGAAGATATAACCCCGTCGGAGCTTCCAGTAACGGTTGCATCTGAGGATGCAGACGACCTGTGGCTTGATGAGACGGAGACCACCGAAGCCACTACCGATGAGCCTGAGGTTACATCTGCTCCCGAGTCTTCTGAGACTGAAGCTACCACCACTACCGCTACAGAAGCAACAACAGAGGCGACTACCACCACCGAATCAACCACAACTGCCGCTACTACAACCACCGCCGCCACTACCACTACGGCTACAACTACAACCGCCAGCGAGGATGAGGAGGAAGTGGATCTTCTCTTTGAAGAGGGCGTTGACCGCGCTGAACTTGAAGCCATGCTGGGAATCGACAGCGACGAGGAGATAGACGTTCTCGGCTAAAATAACCTGGCTGAAAAGAGCTGTTGAAAACAGCTCTACACATGAATTTTGGCTTTTACCCTGAAATGCAGTATAATATTTAACCAAAATATTACGTCAAAAGTGATTGACTTTTTGGTCATAATGTGATATGCTATAAGAAGCGGATTTTGCCGCAATATTTTAAAGGGGGTAGCCTATGAATATCGCTCTCATAGCTCACGACGCCAAAAAAGAACTCATGATTCAGTTCTGTACTGCATACAGCGGAATTTTGGGAAAACACAACCTCTGTGCTACGGGTACTACCGGAAAACAAGTCGCCGAAGCAACAGGACTCAAGATCGAAAAATACCTTGCCGGTTCTCAGGGCGGTTGCCAACAGATAAGCGCGAAAATCTCCTGCAACGAGATTGACCTGCTTCTGTTCTTCAGAGACCCCATCAACCGGAAAACAAGCGAGCCGGATGAAAGAGATATCTTAAGGCTTTGCGATGTATATAACATTCCAGTGGCAACGAATATTGCCACAGCCGATGCTTTGATCATGGCTCTCGATAGGGGAGACCTTGACTACAGAATTCCTTGATGGAGCTCGGATAAAGGGTGATACCACGACGGCAGTCGTCCCGAACCTGGGCATTGCCGCCTTTTTTATGAAAAGTAGTTTGCGGATTTTATTCACAAGCTGAGGAGGAAAAATTATGGCACTTACAGTGCAAAGACCAAAGGGAACCCAGGATATGATTCCCGCAGAGTCAAACAAGTGGCGAACGGTCGAGCAGGCAGCTAAGGACTGCGCCGAGCGTTTCGGCTTCCGGGAGATAAGGACTCCCGCATTCGAGGAAACAGGGCTTTTCGTCCGCTCAGTCGGCGACACATCAGATGTCGTCACAAAGGAAATGTACACCGTCTCCTCAAAGGGCGAGCACACATTTACACTTAAGCCTGAGGGAACAGCCGGAGTTGTCAGAGCCATGCTTGAAAACGGGCTCATGAACGAGGGCTTCCCGCAAAAGGTTTACTATATCACTCCCTGCTTCCGCCACGAGAAGCCCCAGGCGGGAAGACTCAGGGAATTCCACCAGTTTGGCGTCGAAATGTTCGGCACTTCTTCACCATATGCTGATGCAGATGTCATTATGCTTGCCCGTGAAGTCCTTTCAACCTGCGGAATCGACAGCGTCAGGCTCAATATAAACTCAATCGGCTGCCCAGAATGCCGCAAGAAGTACCAGGAAGCGTTGGTTGAGTACTTCTCCCAGAGGAAAGACGACCTCTGCGAGACCTGCCAGGAGCGGCTTGTTAAGAACCCTATGAGGCTTCTTGACTGCAAAGTTCCAAAGTGTTCGGAGATTGCCAAGGACGCACCGGTAATACTCGATTATCTCTGCGACGACTGCCGGGAGCACTTTGAAAAGCTCAAGTCGATTTTAGATTCATATAAGATAGAATACACCGTCAACCCGAAGATAGTCCGTGGACTCGACTACTACACGAAAACCGTTTTCGAGTTCATCTATGACGGAATCGGAGCTCAGGGAACTGTCTGCGGCGGAGGCAGATATGACGGGCTTGTGTCTTCCCTTGGCGGACAGCCAACGCCGGCTCTCGGTTTCGGAATGGGTCTTGAACGTCTTATAATGACGATGGAGGGCGAGGGAGTTGAGTTTCTTGATCCAAACACTCCTGACATCTATTTTGCACCGATGGGCGGGAATGCATACGAAGTTGCGTCAAAGCTCTGCCAGGAATTAAGAGCGGAGGGCTATTCAGCTGAGTTCGATATAGTAGGCAGAGGACTTAAGCCTCAGATGAGATACGCCAACAAAGTTGGTGCGAAGTTTGTCTGCGTTTTGGGCGACAACGAAATCGAATCGGGTCAGGCGAAGCTCAAGAATATGCGTACAGGCGACGAAACACCGGTAAATCTTAACGATTTCAAGACCACTTTCGTGCCGACTTTACTCAACGATATGTTTGAATTAGAAGGAATTGAGGGATAATTTATGGACACCATGGGAAATATGCGCAGAACCCACTATTGTGCTGAAATTCCGCTTGAGGGCGGCGTGGAGGTTATAGTCGGGGGATTTGTTCAGAGGGTTAGAAACCTTGGAAATCTTATCTTTATTGACCTTAGAGACCGCACTGGTCTTGTTCAGCTCGCTTTCGGAGACGACACACCGAGGGATGTTTTTGAAAAGGCTGAGACACTCAGAAATGAGTATGTCGTCATGGCAAAGGGTGTTGTAACCCCGAGAGAAAGCGTCAATAAAGAGATCAAAACCGGTGAATATGAGATAAGAGTCAGTGAGCTCAAGCTCCTCTCAAAGGCTCAGACACCGCCTTTTGAGGTCTCGAATTCGGACAAAGTAAACGACGAGCTCAAGCTCAAGTACCGTTATCTCGATTTAAGAAGCGAGAAGCTCACCAAAAACCTGATTACCCGTCACGAAATTGCGAAGATCGCAAGGGAATACTTCTATGAAAACGGCTTCGTTGAGATTGAGACTCCTATGATGATCCGTTCCACTCCTGAGGGTGCAAGAGACTATCTGGTTCCATCAAGAGTCCATAAGGGCAGTTTCTATGCTCTGCCGCAGTCGCCGCAGATTTATAAGCAGCTTCTGATGATTGCAGGCTTAGACCGCTATATCCAGCTCGCAAGGTGCTTCAGAGACGAAGACCTCCGTGCCGACAGACAGCCGGAATTCACGCAGATCGACCTTGAAATGTCCTTTGTAGACGTTGACGATATCCTTGAAATCACAGAGGGCTTCATGAAGCGTCTTTTCAAGGAGATAAAGGGCGTAGACATCGAGACTCCGCTTCCGAGACTTTCGTATAAGGACGCCATGAATCGCTATGGTTCTGACAAGCCTGATACAAGATTCGGCATGGAGATTCAGGATCTTTCTGAGACCGTCAAGGACTGCGAATTCCCTGTCTTCAAGTCTGCTCTTGAAATGGGCGGCTCAGTCAGGGCGATAGTAGTCAAGAACGGTGCATCTGTCTACACAAGAAAAGAAATCGACAAGCTAGTTGAGCACGCAAAAGGCATAGGTGCCAAGGGTCTTGCCTATATAAGATGGGTTGAGGACGCCCCGAACTGCTCGTTTGCTAAATTCCTGAAAGATGGCGAGCTCGATTCGATCCTCACCACCTTGGGTGCAGAAAAGGGCGATGTTGTCCTGATAGTCGCCGACAAGGACAAGGTTGTTCTTCCAACCTTAGGAGCTTTAAGACTTATCTGTGCCAAGAGGATGGATATAATTCCGAAAGACAAGTACAACCTCCTCTGGATTGTTGAAATGCCGTTCTTTGAGTATAACGACGAAACAGGGCACTGGGATGCCATGCACCATCCGTTCACTATGCCTCTTGACGAGTGCCTCGAGTATCTCGACTCAGACCCCGCCAATGTCAGTGCGAAGTGCTATGACTTGGTTCTTAACGGCGTTGAGCTCTGCTCAGGTTCTATGAGAATCACCGACCGTGAGCTCCAGGAGCACATGTTCAGAGCCCTCGGCATGACCGACGAAGAAATCGCCGCCAAGTTTGGCTTCTTAGTAGATGCCTACAAGTACGGCGCACCCCCGCACGGAGGCTTAGGCATGGGTCTTGACAGGCTTGCGATGCTCCTCTGCGACGCAGACAGCCTCCGAGACGTTGTAGCGTTCCCGAAAGTCCAGAACGCCAGCGAACTCATGAGCAACTGCCCGACAGAGGTTGATGAGGAACAGCTGAAAGAATTGCACCTTGCAATTACGGAATAATTAAACAAATGTAGGGGCGGAGAAGTTTGGCTTTGCCAAACTTCTGAAGTTCGCGAGCGAACTTCTGCATCCAGCCCAAAAAAGTGCAGATGCGAAAGTAACGGGCGGATAATATCCGCCCCTACTTGTATATCTTGCACAAAAACCTGTTCAAAATTTGTGCATTATCACCAAATCTCATGCAAGTTTAATATTTTCCCTTGCGTCTCGGACAAAAATATGTTATGATATAGACGTATTTAGAGGTGCAAATGTTACTGCACTTCTGACAGGGCTTTGCCTTGCGGGGGGTACTCGTTCCCGAGCACCCAATTTTAAACCTCCGGACACGACACGTGCTTTGGAGGTCGTTTTTATATCCTTCCTCCTTAGACGTCTTATTGATATTTTGAGGAGGAAAATTTTATGGCAAAAAAACTCTTGTGCGTTCTGATGAGCGTGCTGATGATTGTGTCGCTCCTGCCAATGGGTGTATCGGCGGACGCAAGCAATTATTCTAAAATCTGGGTCAACGGTGTAGACCTTCTTACAGTAAGCGACTACACAGTTCAGTGCGGCGACGGAACAGCGGTTTTCGACCCGAGCACCGACACTTTGACCCTAACCAATGCGACAATTGAGTGTTATCCGACTTCTTCAACTTCAAAAAGTTACTATGGTATCACTATCAATTGTAGCAATAACAATAGACCTGCGAATGGAATAACAATCAAGCTTGTTGGCGACAATACTATCGTTCCAAATGCTGCTGCTACCTATAGCTATGGCATTTGTGCTAACTATTGTCAGATGAAAGTCATGAGCACGAATAACGGAACATTGACAGGCGATGGCTTATACAGAGGTTTATATATAACCGGCGATAGTATGAGCATCTCCGACTGCACACTTACTTTCACCAACACGACATACGCTGGTCTTCAAACCTCTACAAACTACACTCTTGATATTGACAATTCTACAGTCACGATAACTGGCAGTAGATATGGTATATATGGTGCTGCAACTTGCACTTTTACTGATTCTGCCATTGATATTACTACTACGGGTACGTATCAATGTATATATAACACAAAGCAGACACTGAGTGCAACCACTTCGGCATTTACAGTCGATAATTCTCAGCTTACATGCACTTCAGCATCAGGCACTCCTGCAATTTATGCCTGCGGTTTCACTGTTACCGGAAATTCGACAGTGATTGCGGACGGCGGAATCAATCTTGCGCTTGGAAGTTCAACGAACTATAATAAGTATGCGCATGTCATTATGAGTACTGAGCCGGCTTACTTCTATTATGGTTCAGACGCTTCAAACCTGAGCACATTGGGCACAAGTACTTCCGCAAGAAGCTACACCGGCTCTACCGTGGCTACTACCTATGGCTACTCGAAATACCCTTACATCAAGATAGTCACCGGTACTGGTAATGGTGGTCCTACGCCGACTTCGGAAGAAGAGAGTGAGAGTGGCACTTCTGGCATTCGTTTTATCTATGTCAATGAGGACTATCATGCAATTATCATGACCAGAAATGGTCGCAGGAACTTTATTGCTATTCCTCATGATGTCGATTCTGATGGATATTGCACATTGTGTGGTATGTACATCGGCGGTGAGGAAGAGCCCGGAACTGTAACTCTTGGTGATACCGAGTATAATGTTCTTTATTCCAACACTACAACCCTTAAGGCTGGCAACTGGGAACAGGTCAATTTCGATACTGATACCTCAATGATGGATGCTCTGGCTGAGGACGGCGCAATATTGGTTGTAACAAGAGACACAGAAACCCTGGTTTCCTATGCCGACGGCGGATATGAGAAGCTTCTCTTCATCGATTCATGGTGGTCAAATAACAGCACACCTATGGCACTCGGAACAGCTGGTCACACATCTGCTGACGAGAGCGACGTAATCAACTGCACATCCGATGACGGAATCACCATTATCTATGACGGCGCAACTGTCTACCAGGCATGGGTCGACGGCGGATATGCTGATGGAGGAAATGCAATTGTGTTCATTTCAAACACTTCTGCTTCCTATAACATCGTCAGCATCCAGGTATTAGTACCTGTAGACTAATTACTGATAATTCCTTTTTTTCTTCAAATGTCATTCTGCGCTCCCACATAGCACAGAAGCAGAAATTCCCCGCCACATAATCTGGCGGGGAATTTCTTTTATTCGATTTGTGCTTTTTTCAGCCTGAGAAATGAGTCTCCGTAGAACTATCGCCGCCGCAATCGCGAGTATAAATTCCGTAATCGGTTGGGCATATGCAAGCCCATATAAGGGATAGACTGCATTCAGGATGAACAGGGCGGGTATTTCAAGGACAACCTTTCTTGCCAGTGCAAATCCGAGGCTGAGGTGCCCCTTTCCACATGCCTGATACACTCCGACGCCGAGGAAGTCAAAGCCTAAGAACGGGATTCCTAAGCACATGCCTCTTAAGAATCTGGTGCCGTAGTCGATGACCGATTCGTTGTCGATAAACAGCCTGATGAGCCCAGGTGCAAACGCAAAGCAGAGTACAGCCATGGTGAAGAGTATGCAGATTGTAACTTTTGCCGTGAAGTAGATGCACTCTTTCATGCGCTTGATGTTCTTGCTCACAAATGTGTACCCGACAAGCGGCATGATGCCTTGCGAGATTCCCATGCCGATGTACATGGGGATCATATTTATCTTGTAGGCGATTCCCATAGCCGCGACCGGCTCGGTGCCGAATGCGGCGGTGAAGTTGTTCAAAACTGTCATGCCGGTGACGTTTAAGAGATTCTGGATTCCTGCGGGAATTCCGACGGTGAATACCTCTCTTGCAATAGCCTTGGTCGGCTTAGCCATCTTAGGGCTCAGGCAGACATAGGTTTTGCCCCGTCTTATGAACAGCAGAACGAAGAAATAGAGGCAGGCGACGCAGTTTGAGATAAATGTCGCCAGTCCTGCACCTGCGGCTCCCATATTCAAGCCAAAAGGCAGGATGAAGATGGGGTCGAGAATCATATTGAGGATGCATCCGCTCATCGTTCCGATGCTTGCATGAAGAGTGGAGCCCTCAGCCCGGACAAAGTTCGCCATGACGACGTTTAAGATTGCCGGAATCGCACCACAGGTAGTCGTATAGAAGAGATAGCTGCTGGTGGCGTCAATGGTCGTGGATTCAGCTCCAAGTATGCCTAGAAGAGGAGTTTTGAGGAGGGTGCAGAAGAGGGAAAACATCGCAGCGCAGAAAAGTGCACAATAGAACCCAAAAGAGCTTGCTCGCCGGACGTCGTCATAATCTCTCCTGCCCAAGCCTCTGCTCATAGCCGACCCGGCACCGACTCCGAACAGGTTGTTGACGGCATTAAAAGCCAGCAGCACTGGAGCCGCCAGGGTGACGGCGGCATTCTGAACCGGGTCGTTCAGGTACCCGACGAAATATGTATCTGCAAGGTTATATAGAACCATGACGAGGCTCGACAAAACCGTCGGCACAGCCATGGTCATTACAGCCCTGGGTATAGGCGTGCGCTCAAATAGTTCTACTTTCTTTGAGTCTTGTTGTGGCATCAGTCTTTATCTCTTTTCGCTATAACTTTCGCCATAGTCGATTCATGCGCCAAGACCATCAGATGGTCGTCACTCTCGATAACCGTCTGGGGCGAGGGCATGTAGTTTGATGTCTCATCAGAGGAGACAATGCCGATTATGTACATGTCGTATCTTGCACGGATATTGGAGTCGAGGATGCTCTTTCCGACCCATTCCTTAAGAGGCGTAATCTCATAGATTGAGTAGCCGTCGCCCAGGTCGATATAGTCTAAAACCCTGTCGCTTGAATACTTGACTGCGGCGCGCTTGGCGGAGACCTTGTTCGGATGGATGACCTCATCCGCACCGTTTCTTAAGAGGAACTTGCCGTGAATCTCGCTTCTCACCTGGCTTACAACGTATTTTGCACCCAGATCTTTAAGCAAGCTCGTAATCTCAAGATTCGCCTGGAAGTTGCCGCTGAGGCAGACAAAGCAGATGTCGAAATTCTGGACACCTATGCTTCTTAAAACGCTTTCTCTGGTGCAGTCGCCTATAAGGCTGCTCGTCACAAGCCCGGTGAGGTCTTCAAGGGCGGTTTCGTCCTTGTCTATTATCATAATCTCGTTTTTGAACTGCATAAGCTCGCGGCAGAGGTAGTGCCCGAAGTCTCCGAGACCGATTATAAGCATTGATTTCATAGAAATTCTCCTTTATCCGATAATTATTCTTTCCTCAGGGTAGCGGACAACGCCTGATGTCCGGCTTTCCGTGAACGACATCGCGAATGTCAGGCTTCCGACTCTTCCTAGGTACATGAGTATCATGATTCCAGTTCTCGAAAGGGTGTTGAGCTGAGGCGTGAGTCCTGCCGAGAGCCCTACCGTTCCTGTCGCCGAGAATACTTCAAGCATGACGTCGAGCGGTTCAAAGTCCTGCGTCGCCATTATCACGAACAGCATCACAAGTGCGAGTGACAGGTTTATGAAGATGATGACGCTGGCGCGCTTGATGGCGTCCTTGTCGAGCCTGCGCTTGAAGATGGTGCAGTCCTCGGTGTGGAGTAAATACGACTTTATGTAGAGGAATATGACCGCCACAGTTGTGACCTTAACGCCGCCGGCAGTGGAACCGGGGCAGCCTCCTATGAACATGAATAAGACCGTTAAGAGCTTGCTTGCGTTGGTCATTTCAGAAAGGCTTATAGTGTTGAATCCGGCAGTTCTCGGGGTGACAGAGGCGAAGAACGATGCTAAAACTTTCTCCCCGAAATTCATTTCCAACATGAGATTACTATACTCAAATATGAAAAATAAAAGTGCACCGCCGAACACGAGGATCCCGCTCATAACGAGAACAACTTTTGTCTGGAGCCGGTATTTTCTGAAGTGGCACTTGTTCACAAGTATGTCGTCCCAGACTAAGAAACCGATTCCTCCAATCAGTATGAGAAGCATGATGACAATCGAGACAAGGGGGTCGGTCGCATAAGCTGTCAGCGAGGAGAATTCCCCCTGATAGCCCATCAGATCAAATCCTGCATTGCAGAATGCCGATATCGAGTGGAAGATTCCATAGTAAACGCCTCTCCCGAATCCGAGCTCCGGGACAAATCTTATAGAAAGAAGCAGAGCACCGACGCCCTCAACAAGCAATGTGCCCCTTATGATAGTTCTCACAAGCCGGACACTGCCGTGAAGCTGAGGAGTGTTGAGGCTCTCCCGGATCAGTTCCCTTGAATTAAGACCTATTCTGCGCCTCAAGATAATCATGGCGAAGCTGGTTATGGTGATAAGCCCCAAGCCGCCAATCTGAATCATCAGAAGTATCACGAGCTGCCCGAAAATAGTCCAGTGTGTGTAGGTGTCATAAACGACGAGCCCGGTTACGCAGGTAGCCGAAACGGAGGTGAAGAGTGCACCGGAATATTCTGTCGTCTGACCGTCCTTAGTGGAAATTGGGAGCATGAGAAGAAGCGAGCCTATCAGAATAATAGCTAAGAACCCGAGCATAATCTGCTTGGTTCTTGAGAACGGCCTTGCCGGGCGGACTCTGACTCTCTCCGACGGCGATTCGTATCTATGGGAATTAGAGCTCTCGTGAAGCATGGACGGGCGCAGCTCCTTTCATTTTGTATAAAAATATGTTATCACATTCAGGCTGAAAATGCAAGAAAAATTGCTGATTTGCGGGCGAAGTTGAACTTTTGCACGAAATCACACAAAACCGACTTTTTGGGATAAAAATTTACTGATGAAAAATGACGAAAAACAAGAAAAAAGACTTGCATTTCAAGCCGAAATGTGGTATTATAATTTCCAGATGAGGCTTTGCTTTTTGGCACCTTATTCGTGGTAATAATTCCTTCGTGTGGGGGGGGTAGTCGTTTTTGCTTCGCAAAAACGAGCTCTCACTCTTAGGACATCGGTGGTAGGCGATTCTCCGAGGGAATGGGTTTTATAATTCCTTTCGGTTCCTGAATCGGATCCCGGAGAGGAATTTTTTGTTGCCTGCCTCATTTTAAACAGCTTGTTTCGCGGCTTTTCAGCCCTTCCACATTTTTCAGCGCGTCGACAATCTCCCACAGTTGTCGGCGTCGCTGTTTTATGGAGAAAATAACACCGGCAGACCTAAAAAAGTCTGCCGGTTTTCTTATGCCTATATTCAGTTTCTGCTGAACTCTCTGAGCTTTAGCCCCTCGTTCTTTTCGAGTGCCCAGCGGATGTTCCATTCGCTTGTGAACAGGAGAAGAGGGTTGCCGTGGAAGTCCTCGACGATTCTGGTGTCGGAGCTAAGATTCAGCTTCTTCGGGTCGATATTTCCGTCGTCCATGTCGATCCAACGGATATACTGATAGGGGAGCGATTCGCTGATGAGCTCGACGCCATATTCGGTTCTCATTCTGTGCTCGAAAACGTCGAACTGGAGCATTCCGACAACGCCGACGATGACCTCTTCCATTCCGGTGTCCGGTTCGCGGAAAATCTGGACTGCACCCTCCTGGGCTATCTGCGTTGCACCCTTGACAAACTGTTTTCGCTTCATGGTGTCCTTGTGACGGATTCGGGCAAAGTGCTCCGGCGCAAAAGTCGGGATTCCGTCGAACTGAAGCTCATGCCCGGGCGAACAGACTGTGTCACCGATCGAGAAGATTCCTGGGTCGAATACTCCTATGATATCGCCGGCATATGCCTCATCAATTATCTCTCGCTCCTGAGCCATCATCTGCTGAGGCTGAGAAAGACGCATCTTCTTCATCCCGCCCTGGACGTGGCAGACCTCCATATCCCTCGAAAACTTTCCGGAGCAGATTCTCATGAATGTCAGCCTGTCTCTGTGCGCCTTGTTCATGTTCGCCTGAATCTTGAAGACGAATGCAGAGAAGTAGTCGTCGGTCGGATTGACCGTTCCCTTGTCACTGTTTCGGGGAAGCGGAGGGCTCGTCATCTTTAAGAATCCCTCTAGGAAAGGCTCAACGCCGAAGTTATTGAGAGCCGAGCCGAAGAAGACTGGCGACAGTTCGCCTCTTGCCACTCTATCTGCATCATACTCATCGCTTGCGCCGTCCAGAAGCTCGATGTCCTCCATGAGCTGGTTGTAGTTTATTTCGCCGATGACCGACTTGAGATTCGGATCGTCGATGTCTATTTCGGTTGAATCGACCTCGTGCTGACCGCCGTTTGCGGAGTAGGTGATGACTTTCTTCCTTGCACGGTCATATATTCCCTTGAAGTCGACGCCGCTTCCAATCGCCCAGTTCATCGGGCATGTTGAGATTCCGAGTTCGTCCTCAATCTGGGAAAGAAGATCAAAAGAATTCTTGGCGTCTCTGTCAAGCTTGTTTATAAACGTAAAAATCGGGATGTGCCGCATGACACAGACCTTGAAGAGCTTTCTCGTCTGGTTCTCAACGCCCTTTGCCGCGTCGATGACCATGACTGCCGAATCGACCGCCATCAGAGTGCGATATGTGTCCTCCGAGAAGTCCTGGTGTCCGGGAGTGTCCAAGATGTTTATGCAAAAGCCCTCGTATTCAAACTGCATTACCGAGCTTGTGACCGAGATTCCACGCTGCTTCTCGACTTCCATCCAGTCGGAAACCGCGTGGCGGTCGGTTTTCTTGCCTTTTACAGAGCCGGCAAGTGCTATAGCTCCGCCGTAAAGAAGAAGCTTTTCAGTCAAAGTGGTTTTACCCGCATCCGGGTGAGATATAATGGCGAACGTCCTCCGCCTGTTTATTTCTTTCTCAAGTTCAGCCAAAGCCGAATCCTCCATTCATGATTGCATGATTTTTGTCCAGTGATTATGATATCACATCGGGCTTAAGATTGCAAGAGTTTTGAAAGATTAGTTTGCGCTCCCTCGTCTCACCATCCATCAAAAAACTCGTCAGTATTCATCAATGAATTTCTATTGACAAGCGACCTGGTTTGAGTGTAAAATGAGCTTATCAGGGTTGAGAATAACCCTACGGAAAAATATGACCTACTAAATTCAAGGAGGATAACTCAATGTCACAGCTTAAAATGACAATCGACCGCTCAAACGAATTGAGCAAGATCAACAAGGAAATCTACGGTCACTTTGCCGAGCATCTTGGAAGATGCATATATGGCGGAATCTACGTCGGCAAGGATAGCCCGATTCCGAACATCAATGGCTACCGCAGGGATGTTGTTGAGGCTCTTAAGGCTCTCAAAGCTCCAGTTCTTCGCTGGCCGGGCGGATGCTTCGCCGACACATATCACTGGAAAGACGGCATCGGTAGTCCTGAGGACAGACGCAAGATCGTCAATATCCACTGGGGCGGAGTCACTGAGGACAACAGCTTCGGCACTCACGAATTCCTCGACTTCTGCGAGCTCATCGGCTGCGACGCCTATGTTGCAGTAAACCTGGGTTCCGGAACCGTTCAGGAAGCGGCAGAGTGGGTCGAGTATATGACCTCCTCCAACGTCTCCCCGATGACGGATTTAAGAAAGAAAAACGGCAGGGAAAAGCCCTGGAATGTCAAGTATATCGGCATCGGGAACGAATCTTGGGGCTGTGGCGGAAGCATGACCGCAGAGCACTACTCCAACCTCTACAAGCAGTTCCAGCAGTACATTCCGTCAAGCGGAAAGATTGCCTGCGGACCGAATGCCGCTGACTACAACTGGACGGAAGCAATTATGCGCAACTGCCAGCACTCGGGCATGAGAGGTCTTTCCCTCCACTTCTATACAATCCCGACCGGCGACTGGAGCAAGAAGGGTTCTTCGGTTGACTTTCCCGAGAACGAATACTACTCCACCATCGCAAATACATGGGAGATGGAGACGCTTCTCAAAAAACACGACGCTGTCATGGACAGATATGACCTCGAGAAGAAAATCGGTCTCGTCGTCGATGAATGGGGAATCTGGACTGACGTTATCGATGGCACCAACCCCGGCTTCCTCTATCAGCAGAACTCGATGAGAGACGCTATCTTAGCTTCTGTCAACCTGAACCTCTTCAACGAGCACTCCGACAGAGTCATGATGGCGAACATCGCCCAGATGGTCAACGTCCTCCAGTCTGTCATCCTCACCGAGGGCGAAAGAATGGTCAAGACCCCGACATATCATGTATTTGACATGTATAAGGATCACATGGAGGCAAATCTTGTCTACTCACACATCGAGAACAAGCAGATTCTTGAGGGAAGATATCTCCCGGCAGTTTCTCAGTCTGTCTCTGTCGACGCTTCCGGCAAGCTCCACATCACAATCTCGAATGCATCCTTGGATGAGGACTTTGACATCGACTGCGTCCTCCCGAGAACAGAATATAAGACCGCCACTGCAAAGATCCTCACAGCCAAATATGACACCTGCAACACGTTTGACAATCCTGACGCTGTCAAGCCGGAAGAGTTCACCGACGTCAAGCTCGACGGCGAGAGCCTTAAGTTCACTCTCCCGAAGTGCTCTGTCCTCGCAATTGAACTTTGCTGACAGCTGTGCCGGACTTAAATGGCAGACCCGTCTGCAAGCGTTGTCTCCTTGCTGAGATAGACAAGGACGGTCTCTATAAGAAAGTCGAAGACCTAATCGCCGCCATCCCGGAGGAAGAGAAAGCAAGCGAGAAGACCTACGCCGACCGTCTCGACCTCTGCCGGCGTTGCCCGAGCCTTGAGAACGGTCTCTGCCGTGAATGCGGGTGCTTTGTAGAGCTCCGGGCTGCAATCAAAGCAAACAGGTGCCCGAGCGTTTATAAATACTGGTCTGAAGAATAAATAAAATCCCCGTTCATGCGAGCGGGGATTTTATTATTTCCCTATCAATTCTCTCACCGCACAAACCTTATCCGCCACGCAGACAATCCATGCTTCACGGCAGGTCGGGGGAGCGGGGTTAAGTGGGAACATGTGATGCTCGATGATGTTCTCTTCAATCGGAGTGAGCTTGTAGTCGGCTTTCGCGTTTCTGAGGGCGGTTTTCGCATGGTGGAAGCCGTGGAGGCGGTGACCCTCGTTGCTGTTGTGCCAGTTGTAGAGATAGTAGTCGTGAAGCAAAGCTCCCCGGATAAGCTCTTTGCTGTGAAATTCCCCGGGAAGAATCCTCGAAAGCTTGAGGCTCATTTTTGCAACATGCACACTGTGGGTGTAGACAGATGTGTCCCCATGGTGGGGATAGGCTCTTTCCATCCCGAATCTGCCGTCACGCTCAAGCTCTCTTAAGTAATATTCAACTTCGCTCATATGGCACCTCCCGAATTATATTCGCAATCCTATTAGTAGTCATATTCTTCAAGAATTCTATTCTTGTTTATATTATAGCCCATTTCACATCCGAATGCAATACACCGGAAACCGTCCGCCTTGACAATACCGACAAAAAATGATATTATCATTGCATAGGCTTTACATAAGCCTCGCTCGACAAAACGAATATAAGAAAGGATTTTGACATGAAAGTAAGAGACATCACATTTATAGGGGTTGCGGCGGCGATTATCTGCATATTCGCTCCGATGAGCGTGCAGATAGGACCCATTCCGATAACCCTGGCAACATTCGCAATCTATTTCACAGCGGCAACCCTAGGAGCATACAGAGGAACCATTGCAGTTTCAATCTATATTCTTTTGGGTGCAATTGGTCTTCCGGTATTTTCTAACTACTCGGGCGGTCTTCAGAAGATTGCAGGTGCAACCGGCGGCTATATAATCGGCTATATTCCTCTTGCACTCATCATCGGTCTTTTTGCCGATAAGATTCAGGTTGCATATAAAAAGGACGGCAAGTGGAACCCGAAGTCAATTCTTGCAGTTGCAAAGTATCCTGTTGGAATGATCTTAGGCACCGCTGTTCTCTACGTTTTCGGAACTGCATGGTATTGCTTCGTTTCCGGAAACACTCTTGCAGTTGCACTCACCTACTGCGTCATCCCGTTTTTGGGAGTTGACCTCATAAAAATAGTCGCAGCCTCCGCGCTGGTGACGGCAATTGTCCCGGCTCTCAGGAGAATCCCGGGCTACTCCCGAAATTCTTGAAATAAGGTTTTAAAATGCTCAAGCGAACACTTTCAGTGCTGACGGCATCAATGCTTCTTCTGACGATGACCGCCTGCACTGACACAGGGAAAACTGAAGAAATAGTCTCCTCAGATGTCACCACAGAATTGACTGTCGCGACGGAAGATACAACCGAAATTCTTCTGACAGAGGAAGCGGTGACGGAGCTTACTGCGCCCGAGGAGCTTCCTAATCATGCCATCGCAGAGATAAGCGAGGTCGCCTATAATCCGACCGAATGCTGTGTCATCTACGAAGCTGAGGACGAAACTATGGACGGCTATTGCGCCATCATGTCCTCCCATGAGGGCTATTCCGGCACAGGCTATGTCACCGGGCTTTCCCTCCCGGACAGCACTCTCACAGTTGTCTTGAGCATCCCGTCAGCCCAACACTATAACGTCACCGTCTGCCTTTCTTCCGATGAACCGGTTGAGGGAGTCCTGTATGTTGACGGTCTTGCAAGGGGCACTTTCACCACCTCCGGCTCAGGTGAATTTGAGTCTATCAAGTTTGAGAATATCTACCTCTCTCCCGACACCTCGTCTGTAACTATTTCAGATTTGTCAGGAGAAGTTGACTTAGATTTCTTCCTGCTTGAAAATGCTGCCGACCTGAGCGCGCTCGACTACAGCGTGAGTGGAATCCTCTCAAATTCCGGTGCAACTGACGCAACCGTGGAGCTATATAAGTATCTCTGCGAAATGTATGGCGAAAGCGTCCTGACGGCTCAACAGTGTTCGCAAGGCTCAAATGCCGAAATATACGCCGTGGCGGCAGTCACGGGAAAATATCCATTAATCAGATTAGGTGAACTTTCCGGCTACTCATCCGGATATGACACAGGGGATATCGAGCTCGCAATCGACTATTACAACGATGGCGGCATCATCGGCTACTCCTGGTACTGGGCTATGAACGGCTCCTGCTATCTTGAAGAGTCCGGCTTCACCCTCTCAAATGCCGTGACCACCCATGATGTTGCTCACATGAGTCTTGAAAAGGTCACGGAGCTCCTGGGAACAGGCGGAGTCAGCGAAGAGTGCTATGCGATTATTGAGGGAATTGATCTTATTGCTGAACAGCTGACAAGGCTAAGTGATCTCGATATACCAGTCCTGTTCAGACCTCTTCCCGAAGCCGGCAACGGCGAGTTCTGGTGGGGAGAAGACCTTGATTCATACATATGGCTGTATCAGCTTATCTACACCCGCCTTACCGACTACTTCATGCTCGACAACATCATCTGGATCTGGAATGCACAGGATCTAAGTTGGTACGTCGGGGACGAATACTGCGATATAATCTCGCTCGACATCTACGATTTCAGCCTTGGAGCATGGGACAATCAGAGCCATGTGACAGCTCTTATCCGCATGATGGAGCTTTCGACCGACAAGCCTATAGCAATAAGCGAATGCAACGTCCTCCCGAGCCCGGCAAACCTGAAAAAGGACAATGCCTACTGGCTCTTCGCCTCTGTATGGAGCGGCAGCTACACTCTGACGGATGACTACGAACTCTGCATAGATTACATGTCCGAGCAGGAGTGGATACTGTTCTATAATTGTTCCGAAACAGTTGTAAAGAACTAGAAATGGCTCCCCTTCATAAGGGGAGCTGGCAGCCCGCAGGGCTGACTGAGAGGTTCTTCCTCACGAAGTAATTCACAATCTGTCCACAAAATATCTCAAAAAATATTACGTCCCTAAGACTGGTTCTTGGGGACGTTTTCTATTGTAACTCGGGTGAAAATCTGATATAATCTATAGTGATGATATTTACGCATAAATTCCATATAGGAGGATTTACCATGAATATATTCTGGACGAATACAAAGAGAACAGTTTTCGGACTTGCTACTGCGGCAGCGATGTGCATGTCTTTGAGTGGCTGCTATTTCCTGCCGGAGGAAGAGGAATATCTCGACCCACCTGTAGTAAAGGCAAGCGAGGTTTCCTACACCACTACCACTGCTACCAAAAAAGACATTACGAAGCAGGTCACAACTGCCGGCACAATTGCCTCTGGAACTGAGGAGAACGTCTACTTTGCCTCCTATGGCGGAACGATAAAGGCGGTCTATGTTTCTGCCGGCGACGAAGTGCAGGAGGGCGACCTTATTGCTGAGCTCGAAACAACTGAACTCGACGAAGAAATCTACATAATGGAGCTCGAAATGCAGCGCGAGGAGCTCGAAGTCCAGATTGCAATCGAGAACGGTGAATCGGAAACAGTGAAAGCAAAAGAGCAGCTGGATGTTGACCTTTTGCAGATTGATTTAGATAAGCTCTATGCCGAAAAAGAGGCTTCAAAGATTTACGCCTCAGTCAGCGGCACTATTTCCTATGTCAAGACCGTTTCTCCCGGTCAGACGGTTTCAGCAGGCAGCACAATCGCCACAATCATCGACCTGAGCGACTTGTATATAAAGATTTCTCCCTCGAGCGAGACTTCTGAATTCTTAATCGGCAGGTCAATCACAATAAGATATGACGGCGAATATTACGACGGAGTTATCGTCTCAAATTCAAGCGGTAAGCAGTGGGACGAGGAAACCGAGGGCGTCCTCTATGACGAAAACGGCGACGAAATCCTTGGCGAGACATCAGATGACGTAATAGTCGCGTTTGTCGACGATATCCCCGAATCCTCGGCGGTGGGAAATTCAGCCGACACTGTCCTGGTTCTTGACAGCAGGGAGGACGTCATAGTAATCTCCGCAAACCTCATCAAAACAGTAAATGGTCAGCAGGTTGTCTATGTTTTCAAGGATAACGAGAGAGTTCAGGTTTCAGTTGAGACAGGACTCCAGAGCGGCTCCTTGGTTGAGATAACCTCGGGTCTCGAAGAGGGCGACGAGGTAATCATCCGCTAAAAAGAAGACCATCTTAATTCCAAGGAGGGAAGCTTAAGTGCTGACATTACTGATAAGGAAAATGAAAAACACCAAGTGGATGGTCATCTGCCTCTTAGTCGGCTTCATTATGGCAACTGCCATGACGAGTGCCATCCCGATATATATGCAGGGCTCACTGCAGAGAATGTTAATAAAGGACATGCAGGAGTACCAGGAGGATAACGACGAATACCCCGGCATCTATTCCGTATCAAAAACCATTGTAAGCGGTACGAGCATTTCAAAGCAGCGTTCAACCGTTTATAACGTCTATCAGACCGCGGCAGACAGGTTCAATAACCTGATGGTTCCGTATCTCACATATAAGTGCTTCACGTCCGATTCCTACCTCTATGTTTCGAGCATCGAATCTGATGACCTGTCGCTTCTTAAACTCGGCGGTATGACCGACATTGGAGACCATATCACAATTACCAATGGTCGAATGTTTGAAGCCGGCATAAATGAGGACGGCTGCTACGAGGTAATCTGCACCGAAGCAGCTTTGCAGACGGCTCAGCTGGTCTTAAATCAGGAGTATGAAGTAACAAACATCTTAAACCCTGGCGATACAGTCAAGATAATCGTTGTCGGAACCTTTGAATCGGCAAGCGACACCGATACATATTGGTCAGAGGGCTTGACCGAATACGACAACACATTCTTCTGCGATTTCACCACCCTTACCGATGAGGTCATCATGACCGGTGTCGTAACCTTAGGGCAGGTTCAGTGCACGTTCATAATCGACTATCAGAATATGGACATGAACTCAATCGAGCTCATTGTTGCAACTCTTGAAAACCAGCAGGAGCTCTATAAGAGCGAGAACTGCACATTCTCAGTTCCCGCACTAGAAGTCTTGCAGGATTATGCCGACGAAGCTTCCCAGCTACGTTACATCATGCTGATGCTTGATATTCCGGTTGTCCTGATGCTGGTATTCTACCTCTACATGGTCTCCCAGCTCCATATCGAGTCGGAGAGAAACGAGATCGCAATGTATAAGTCACGTGGTGCGTCGCGCTGGCAGATTGTCAAGATTTACGCGCTTGAAACGCTTATCCTTGGTGGCATAGCCGGAATAGTGGGACCGTTTGTCGGACTGCTTCTATGCCGTATTATAGGCGTATCGAACGGCTTCCTCGAATTCGTCAACAGAACGGCACTTTCGACCAAGCTCTCGGTAGCTGCATTTGCATACTCGTTCATAGCTGTTGCTGTGTTCTTCCTGACGACCTTAGGACCTGCTATCAAGGCTTCAAACACCACGATAGTAGAACACAAGCAGTCAAAGGCTCACGGTCAGAAGAAGCCTCTCTGGAAGCGCGGCTATTTCGACATCATAATGATAGTTCTGACCGTTGCATGGCTCATGTGGTACAACTACCAGCAGGATGTTCTCATTGAAGCGGGCTTCACAAACGCATCTGCAACCATGAATCCGCTTATGTTTGCGGCTTCAACTGTGTTCATCCTTGGCTGCGCACTCTTCTGCGTCAGACTTTATCCATATTTCATAAGGCTTATCTATCGTATAGGCAGAAAGCACTGGTCGCCGGCGGCTTATATCTCGATGAATAACTTGAGTCGCTCATCAACCGGTCGCGAGTCGTTCATCATGATATTCCTGATGCTGACGGTTGCTCTCGGAATCTTTTCTGCGAATACAGCCCGGGCTATCAACAAGAACACTGAGGACAGAATCAATTATAACCTCGGCGCAGATGCTGTTCTCGAAGAATCGTGGAAATATTCCCGTGTCACAGTCACGAATGACGATGGCGAGGAGGAGACCCAGGCTCAGTACACCGAACCAGACTTCATCTATGAAGACCTTGACGGCGTAGAGGTCGCAACACCGGTTTTGAACCGTGAGAACGCACAGGTGAGGTATAACGATTCCACCAAGACGGGAATCGACATCATGGCTATAGTTCCGGAACAGTTTGCAGAGGTCTGCTGGTTCCGTGATGATTTGCTCCCGGTTCACATCAACTACTACATAAACGCGCTCAGTGAGTGCACCAACGGCATCATAGTCTCCCAGTCCTATCAGGACAAGACGGGAGTAAGCCTCGGCGACGTTGTCGAAGTCAAGTGGGGCTCGAACGACTGGTTTGAAGCGGTTGTAGTCGCAGTTGTCGACTATTGGCCAACGTTCAATCCTCTCGACAAGAATTCGAGCGGCGAGTATCAGGACTTCATCATCATGAACTACAACTACGTCTCGATTCAGACGAGTCTTGAGCCGTATGAAGTCTGGATGAAGCTTTCTGACGACGCAGTCATCGCCGACCTCTATCAGTCGGTTGAGGATGCAGGAATCACCCTTACAAGGCTTGATGTAGCTTCCCAGCTCATCACTTCATCCAAGACGGATGCAATTCTCCAGGGCGTAAACGGTGCTCTTACACTCGGCTTCATCACGATTATGGCGATGTGCTTCATTGGATTCCTTATCTATTGGATTCTCTCAATCAAGGAGCGAACGCTCCAGTTTGGTATCCTGAGAGCCATGGGTATGTCGTTCAGAGAAATAGTCTCGATGCTCATCTACGAGCAGGTTCTCGTTTCGGGAGTCTCGATATTCCTGGCGATTATCATAGGAGGAATAGCCAGTGACCTCTTCGTCCCGCTCTTCCAGGTTCTCTACAACGTCACCGACGAAGTTCCGCCGTTCGTTGTAGCGGCATCCCGAAGCGACTACATCAAGCTCTACTGCATAATCGGAGTAATGCTCGTGGTCGGATTCATAATAATCGCACGGCTTGTCAAGTCTATAAATATCAACAAGGCACTCAAGCTTGGCGAAGATTAATAAAAAAGCATAAGAAAAAGCAGGTTTCTGGTGAGACCTGCTTTTATTATTCGTCCGCAATTACATACTCATAAATATAATCCCTGTCCGTTTCTCCCGTGCGGGTGAAGCCCAAGCGTTCGTGCATTTTCTGCGAAGCCAGGTTCCACTTGTAGACAGTACTGCCGGTGATTTTCTTGTAGCCTAAGGCTGACAGGCGGCTTATAACTACTTTCATCACTTTAGAGCCTATTCCGACACCGCGATATTTCTTCTCCCAGATAGCAATCGGAGGGTTTTCCGGCTTCACGGTAACGTCTCCGACAGAAGTATATTCGCCGTTTTCAAGCACCTGAATAAAGTAAAGCTCGCCGGCACTGTCAAGAAAGCGGCACATATTCTTTATGTAACCCGTGTCGGGAATCTTGTCCTCATCGAAAATCCCCTCCGAGTTCTGATATACAACCGGGTCGTGATAGCCTAGGGTCATTTTGTCGATATTCCCGTCAAATTTCTTGAGCCTTAGTTCCGGCTCGATTTCGATTATTTCGGGTTGGTCTATGTTTGGGAATGGCATTTGTAGCCTCCTATTGGAGTTTTATTGACGCAGTTATGGCTCCCCTTACTAAGGGGAGCTGGCACGCGAAGCGTGACTGAGAGGTTCCTCCTATTTGAAAAAAATCCCCAAAAGGGGACTTTTTCAAATTTTGGTGGAGGCGATGGGAATCGAACCCATGTCCGAAAACTCTTCGGGAAAACTTTCTACGAGTGTAGCTTATCTTTTAGCTTCCCGAAATCTCACGCCGGTAAGCAGGCTTGAGTCTTCAGTATCCGGTAATTCATCCCACGGCTACCGGAGTTACCGCAGAACGTTCACTGCTAATCGACGCCCAGACCGATGCCGCAGTACTCATCGGCAGGACGGACCACTGTCAGGCAGCAGCCAATTCTAAACTATTATTGTCGTTTAAAATTGAAAATTTGCACAGGTTAAAGAGATCAGTGCATTCTCTACTCGCTTATTCGCCGTCTGAATCCCCGTCGAAACCTTTACGCCCCCGGATTATTGGTTGCGTTCTTTGAGGATACGTTCTATATCCCTCTCTGTCTGCCTTTTCGCCATGTCGTCGCGCTTGTCGTAGAGCTTTTTGCCCTTGCAGAGCCCTATTTCCATCTTGACCCGTGAGCCCTTGTAGTAGAGCTTCAAGGGGACAATTGTCAGACCCTCCTGCCGGACTTTGTCGAAAAGCCGCCTTATTTCCGATTTGTGGATGAGAAGCCGGCGGTCGCGCCGCGGGTCGCGGTTGAAGATGTTGCCCTTTTCGTAGGGACTGATGTGCACGCCGATGGCATAAATCTGCCCGTCGCGAATCTCGCACCAGCTGTCTTTCAAGTTGACGCCGCCCATGCGAATCGATTTGACCTCGGTGCCGACCAGTTCAATGCCAGCCTCCAAAGCCTCCAACACAAAATATTCGTGCCTCGCCTGCCGATTCTCGGCAATAACTCTCTCGCCACTAGATTTAGCCATCCTCCCGCCTCCTCACCTAAAGAACGTTACTATATTATATACTAGTTTGGGTGAAATGTCAACTGATTATGCACCCTGTGACAATGCTTGTCCTATTGCTGTAGCAACTTCAAACGCCAGATTTACAGGAACAGCATTGCCAATCATTTTATATGCGTTGTTTGTTTCGCTGTAGATGAATTGAAACGAATCTGGAAAACCTTGCACGCGGGCGATCTCTCTGATAGTCATTCGTCTGTAAAGATTTTCTTTGCCTGGTACGAAGCGACAATCGTCTTTTCCGTATTTCACCATTTTCGGAGCCTGTGGGTGGAGTTGACACTGCCTGCCGGAAGCCTGGACAGTAAACGCCTGTTCATCCCAGGATTTCACCCTGTTTCTGCTCATAAAGATAGGGGAGTAAGCACCGACAAAATATTCATTACTGTTGATTGCCATGGGATTATGCCGATTATTTTTAAGCGCAGGGACAGCTGTTTCCTGTAAGTCCCAGATGGTATCCCGAAGTGTGATTTTATCACATTCTTTTTCGGTAGACCCCTTTGGAAACGTGAACTTTATGTCCAAATCCTTTCTGAATCCGATATAGAAAACTCTTTTTCGTTCTTGCGCGACTCCATAATCTTTGGCGTTGACCAGAGTAAGGGAAACGTTATAGCCGGCTTCATCGAAGAGCCTCAATATGTTATGAACCGCTTCATTGTGCCTGTCAGCAAGCATTCCGCTCACATTTTCTGCCAAAAAGAATTTAGGCATGAACTCTTTCAGTATCCTGATATAATCAAAGAACAGTTGCCCTCTGGCATCTTCAATTCCTCTCAAAGCACCTGCTTCTGACCAGGATTGACAGGGAGGACCGCCTATTATACCGTCAACGTCGCCAAGTATATACGGCTCAATATCCTTTTTTGTAATTTGTCTTATATCACTCTCGATAAGATGAGTATTTACATGATTGACTTTAAAGGTTTCATATATTGTAGGGTCATATTCATTGGCAACAGGAATGGAAAACCCGGCTTTTTCAAAGCCCAAGTCCAAACCACCGCAACCACTGAATAAGCTAATCACATTCATGCTGAAATACCTCTTACAATCCGAAAGTAATAAGCTTAGCGTCCCGAAGCTGTGCAGGATTATCCGGATTTTTAATCCTGACATCAGTTATTTTCAACGACGCATTATTGTTTGCAAGCGCAATCAATTCATCGGTATTATCGAGAGATCCCCATTTGGAGCTATTTATAATACACATGAAATCAAAAGTATAAGATGAGTTTCTGGTGTAAATATAGCTGAATACATTCCAGGGGTTATCAATTCCCCACATACCGCGAACCCGCATATATGTAATTCCGAGTGGGTCAACTTTGTTAATATGACCTAGTTCACGACTTTCCGCAAACTCAATTCCCGGAATTGCCTCAACACCATTCTTTATTGTTGTCTTAATTCTGCTATAGCATTCATCAGACGCACAATAATCGAGACCGTACACCATACAAAGGCGTTTTAAGTCGTTTGTATGCTTGTCCACAACGCCAACGGTGTATATGATGTCTTTTTCTGCCCATGCCTCCGCTGCCTTACATGCACTTGAAATCATAGGGCTTGAAGAAAGAATAGTATGTTTTGGATAACTGCTATTCAGAGCGAGTGCCGCGCCCTCTGACTCGATTTTCTTTACCTCAATTGCATCGCCGCCACGGAGCATCGCATCAGGAGGATTTGAATTGTTTCCTAGATAAGAAAATACCTGATTAATTTTTTCAAGTCTTTCTGCTTCCGGCAAGTCAAAGATTCCCGCAAATAAATCTTTTGTATATTCCTCTAGCGCGTCACCTGCGTTATTTGCTCTGTTTCTACCTTGATAGTCATGAACAAGATGTATAATGGGGTGGTTGGCTAGGTTTATTATCGCGTCTATGATATTCATTGGCAGTCTCTTCTTTCGTATAGCTTATATATCTTATTATATTATAGCAGACGACTTACCAATAAGCAATGGATGAATTGCAAAATTTACTCCCTACTCGACACAACCTCCACCCTCGCGTTCGGGTTGACTTTTATCCCGTCAATCTCGACCAGGACATACCAATATGCCATATCAGCGGTGGCAACCTCGGGGTAGTCGTCATTGATACTGATAGTATAGTTCCTGTCCTCGTCCCTCGTGACGTCGGTGACGTAGGGGTTGATGCTGCCGCTCGGCTCTTCTAAAAGCAGGAGAATCAGGTCATTCTCGTTGAACCAATCGTCGGTATATTTCGCCGTCAGAAGACCCCATGTGGTGTCGACGTTGTCGGCAATTGTCAGGTTCAGGCTTTCGCGGACATCCTCAAGCTGGCTCTGAGAACGGATCACGACATATTGCGGGAAGACTGACAATCCACCGTCGTCTGCGGCGGGAACGGTGTAGTAATCATAATCCACCGTGCCGGTGACATACCAGGGCTTCTCGCCGTCATAGTCGTAATCAACGCCGGCGAACTGGTAACCATAGACCGAGGAAATGGCGTCAAGAAGCTCGCCTGAGCTTGAGCAGTACTGGACAATAATGTTGTCAAGTATGAAGAAGTGAACCGGGCTGGCGTAGTCGATAGCGATGGTGGAACTTTCGCCTGAATAGAAGCTGGCATTCGCGGAATATCTTGAAGCCTCGTCAATAGCCTCATATTCGTTGGCATACTCCCAGAGATAGATAACCTCGTCGTTTGAGACCAGAAGCATACATGTGCTGACGGTTTCCTTGAGATAGTCCTGACCGGTTCCGGAGGAATACTTATAGTCGACGTTATAGCCTGCGTCCCAGAGCGCGTAAACCAGCTCGTTTACATAGGTCGGTCGGAAGTAGTCGCTCCCGGAACCTGCAAATTCAGTGCCCAAAAGAGCGTTGAAGTCCTGCAGGAACTCTCCCGTTTCGGAGCAGTAGAAGATGATGTTAGAGCCATTCAGCCAGAAATGGACGGGGTAGACATATTCATATTCCGTAATACTGTCGTCACTGCCATAAAATGTGGTTCCTCCGGCGTCAAACTGAGAAGCGGCTTGTGCGGCGGCTTCCTCGGAATCGTACTCATAGATGTCGACATACTGGTCGTTTTCGAGGGTATATCCGGTTCCGCCGTTCGATTCGTAGCTCTTGGTATCGAAATTTCTCTCGGTGTAGGAGTAAACTCCCTCAAACACCGCAACAATGTCTACCTTTTCGACGATGATATTCTCAGTTTCAATTTCCTCTTCAGTTGCGGAGGTAGTGACTTCCGAATCCTGGCTGGCAACTGTGGATTCAGTAGTTACCTCCGGCTCATCCTCCCGAGAACCGCACGCGGTGAGGGATAAAAGCATTGTTAAAGCTAAAGCTATTGATAAAAGTTTCTTCATTGTAATTGTTCTCCTTTCAATTTTAACTTCTACTTATAATACAAATTTCCAATCCGAATTATTGCATAGTTCTGAAAAAAATCTGTCCCACAAATGTGTGAGACAGATGAGGTTTATGTTCTCGATATTGATTGTACAATTGCGGTGACCAGAGTCCATATTAGATTGTAGACTAAGACTACAGTCGCCGTCAAGGTGCCTCCGAACGAGCCTACTATTGCAAATATGACTGCCAGGATTATGCCTAAGATTGATGCAAGAGCCTGGATTGTGACGCCTACTGCCGCTGAGCGTTGGAGCCGCTTGGTGCCACAGAGGAGCATTGCCAGCGATGAGAATCTTCCCGAATAGATCATCGGTGATGACATCGACGCCACGTAAGAGGTCTGTGCATCGTAGTCTGAATGATACCTGAATGGCAGAAGCTTGAATATCGTCGGCTTCACTCCGAAGAGCTCCGAAAGCCTGGTGATGCTTAAGAGCGAATCCACTGAGCGGAGAATAACCGTTATGCCCTGCTTGTCGAGGTCTTTTAAAGCCTTTGAGACTGAAAGGGAAGCCTTTAGCTTCACAACATATATCATCGCAAGAGCTCCGCCTATTGAGAGATAGACAATGTTGTCGCCCTTGGCGTAGGAAGCCTCTTTCTCAGGAGTCGGGAGACCCTCTATAGAGTGGCTTTCCATAAGCGTTCTGTTTCCAAAGAGGACGCGCTGATTTTCAATCCAGCCGGAAAGCCCCAAGCCGTCCTCATAGATGTAGCTCTCAACCGGATAGAGCATTTCTGTCTTGCCCTTGATGGTCTTGTAGAATGCAGGGCGAAGAATGCTTTCAGTCTGGCAGCAGAGGGAAGCGGCATAGAGAATGCCGTCCTCAATAGGAGTCTTACGAACCGGCTTTATGTTCACAATCTCGACCATTCCGTCGGGGAAGAGGTCAACAGCGTCGATAAGAACAGAGTTGGTGTCGGCGAACTTGTCGACAGCAGAGTAGCCCAGCATCACAGCCGACGACTGGAGATATTTCTTTGAGCCCTTGGCAAGGGGAATATTCGTAACGAGCATCATTCCCATCGCAGAGCAAAGTGCCATCGACCCTGCGGCGCAGGAGAGTGCATAATAGATTCTACCCGCTGTGTCGGTGATGGAAACCGGATAAAGGAACGCTGTGATGACTCCAACTATGACTGAAATCACAGTCACAATCGGGACGTAAATCTTGCAGAACGAGTCGGTCAGGTCGGCAGAGTAGCTATTCTTGATGAAGTCTGTGACAAATTCAGTCTTGCGTGATGTGGAAAGGGACGGGAAGTCGGTTAAAGCACCCTTAGTGAACTTGCTTGCGACATCCTCGTCGTCAATATGCATGGCGGCGTATTTTGAATATCCGCCGGAAATGTAACGGAAATTGCGCTCGGTTCTCGTGACTATAAGAAGTTTTCCTATGGTGTTGATAAGAAGCCCGACGATTGAAACGCTGATATACACGTTTGCAAGCTTCATTTCGACAACCTGTGCATCTGCTAAGAGTGCCACGCCTGAAATCAGGCTGAATATCATCGAAATTGCCGCGAGGCTGTCGCTGTCCGCTTTCATGGTGAAGAGCTTCTTGAGCCCGACGGATATTACAGTGTAGGAAACGAAGCAGGCGATAAGCCCCAGAATAACGTTTGCAAACACATATGAAGTAGCCTGGGTGAGGATCGATATAAGTGAAAGCCCCATGTCGGTTGCAATCGTTATGTATACTGAAAGCAGGGAGGTGATTACAAGTGCACACATTCTCACAACAAGGCTTGACTTGAGTGAAGATATGCTCTTTGCCATAGCTCCTGCCTGGTCGAAGCTCTCGAAGTCCTCAACCGACTTCTTATCGGGCTTTTCCTCTTCCTCCGATTCGGCTATAAACTGCTTGACTCTTTCGCGACGCTTGGCGTTGAGATATGCAAGACGCTCCTCCTCGGTGGCGTTCTCGTCAAGACCGACCTCTGTGTTAGGGATAATCTTCTTGTCCATCCCGAGGTCTATATCTTCAATAGATGCACGGTTGACAGGGTCGACATTCTGCCTCTTTGGCTTCGGAGCACCGCGCTCTTTCTTGAGCTTCAGGAGATCCTGCATTATCATTTCGTCGGCATTCTGACCGGTTACCGGATGAATCTCCGGCTCGCTTGATGAGGACTTCTTAGCTGTCTGCTTTGGCATAGGCTCAGGCTCAGGCTCCGGTGCAGGTTCCGGTTCCGGCTGGGGAGCAGGCTCCTCATGCTCAAGAATCCTTTCCATTTCGACTGTGCCCTTGACGGTTTCGCTTCCATGGCGGATATCCAGGTCGTCAGAGAGATCCTCACCCGAATTCCTGGCGATAATCTCGGCTGTCGATTCTGAAAGCACAGGAGCTGAATATCGCGGCTTGGGAGCCTCGGTGGAAGCTACAACCTCATCGAGAGTTGCCGGGTCGAAAACAAAGCTGTTGTCGCCGACCTCCAGTACGTCCTCGATAACCTCGGTTTTCTGCGTTGCAGCCGGCTTAGATACGCCGTTCAGGATAGCATCGAGGTCAAAGCTATCCTCTGAAGCTTTGCTTTCGGTTGTCTTTCCGACTGTTTTATGCGAGTATTCTTCGAGTATATCATCGACAGAGTAATTTTTATCAGACATTTTGACCTCCGGAAAATTTATTGTATCTAAAATCAGTGAGTACTATTTTTGAGAGCGTTGCCTGAGAACCTCATACATGAAGATTCCGGCGGCAACAGAGGCGTTGAGGGAGTTGACCTTGCCCTTGAGCGGCAGGCTCAACATGAAATCACACTTCTCACTGACGAGTCTGCCCATGCCCTCGCCCTCAGAGCCGATTACAAGCCCTATGGGACCGGTTAAATTCGCCTTGTCATACTCCTCGCCCTTGGCGTCCGTCCCGTATATCCATACGCCATTCTCTTTAAGTTCATCAATGGCAGCAGCAATATTGGGAACCCTTGCCACAGGAAGCCAGCTTGCAGCTCCTGCCGAGGTTTTATATACTGTTCCGCTCAGGGAAGCCGACCGCCTTTTAGGGATGATGATTCCGTGAGCACCAGAGCACTCGGCAGTCCTTATAATCGCACCCAGGTTGTGCGGGTCGTTAATTTCGTCGCAGATGATGATGAACGGGTCTTCGCCTCTCGATTTCGCAAGCTCCAGTATGTCAGAAATTTCGACATACTTGGCGCAGGCACCCATCGCGACAACTCCCTGATGATTGGTCATCCTCGACATAGCCGTCAGCTTTTCATGGCTCACCTGCTTGATGACTGCCCCTCGCTCCTTGGCAAGCTGGACTATAACCGAGATAGAGCCGGTAGCCTCTTTGTCGATGTAGATTGTGTCGATGGGCTTCTCAGCCTTGAGAGCCTCGATAACGGGATTACGCCCAACAATCATTTCGACCGGGTAGTCGTCACTTTCATTTATCTCTTCGCGCTTGTCGCGTCTGTCAGGCTTCTTGCTTTCAAATTTTCTGTTATTATATCTTTTATCGCCATTATGGCTGTTGTTCTTTCGGTAATTGTTGTTTTTATCCATATTCCGTCCCCTAGGCGTGTTTATGCGTATACTTATACGAATCTATTATATCACATACACATCGCAAATAAAAGCACTTTTTCAAATATTTTTTGCGTTTTTCGGGAAGTAAAAACACTTAAAAAAGTATATACGCCATTGGTGCATAATAGTCCCAAATTCGCCCCTCAAATAAAACAAAACCCGCAAAATTGCGGGTTTGTGCCTTGGATATTCTTTTAAAACGGACTTTTTATCAGCCCCTGGTCGAGCGGCGAAAATCGCGCTGATTCGACATCTTGAAAATTCTGGATTGAAAACTCCCCGAAAATGGCATGTATATCTTAAATATACGTTAAGTAAACCCCGGTTTTTATGTTCGGTTTAAAACCAAATGGCGCAGAATCGCCGGTTTCTCAACTTTTAAACGGAGTTTTCAACAGGAAAGCTTAATTTAGCCTCTAACTTTCAACACTTTCAACGGACTTTTCAACAGGAAAGTTGAAAACAGGGTATACTAAGCGTATAAACCTCCCGGATGCGTCTCCACCGAGAAGTAATAGCTCCACTCCTCAGTCTCTTCGTTCTTCTCAACCCAGATATACATAGCCTTGTCCACGCCGTCAAGACTATATTCGGCATAGACAACCAGGAAGTTCTTGTCTGCTCCAAGGTTCCAGCCGCGGAGATAGACGGTGAAGCTGTTGAAGCGGAGGACAGTTCTTGTCTGGTCATAGTCTACTTCTGCGCCGTAGATTGTAATTTCGGAGCCGTAGGTTTCCTCAAGCCAGCTTGTCGCCGCGTTTATTGCATTCTCGTCCGGCTGTGTGCCATCGCTTTCTATCTCTGAATAGCTGATGAATATATACTCAAACGGCTGGTCGGTGTCGGCGTAGTAGCAGCTCCATACCCCAGTGTTTTCATCCTTTTCCATCCAGAGCCACATGGCATAGTAGCCGTCTTCAAGGTCGGTTAAACTCTCATCGTAGTCAACATAATATTCCGTATAATAAACGGTGAAGTTATAGACTCTGATGGCATAGTAGTTGTACCAGCCGCGCACATTCTCCAGCGTGTAGTTTGAGCTCATCACCGAATCAATCTTTTCATCGTCGCTTTCGCAGCCGAGAATTTCTATGCTGTTTACGTAGTCCTTCGAGGCGAGCCCCTCAAGATAAGCCATTGCCACGTTATATGAGTCGACATCATCCTTGCACCAGCCCTCATGCCCGACGCCTGTCTCGTCAAAGATCCCGAGATATCCGGGGCTGTAGTCGCCGATCTCACTGTTGTCATAGAGCACCCAGATGTCATTCACAGGGTCATACTCCATCCAGAACCGGTCAGCCTGATAGCCGTCATCATCCGCTGAAGACACCTTGTAGAAGATCTGGTAATACTCCGCATAGACGACGACAAAGTTGTCTTCATTCCATTCCTGTTCTTTGACAAGCTCAGTTTCTTCCGAGAGAACCCTCGCCGTCTCCTCCTCGTCAATTGCGGCACCATAAATCTCGAACTGTATCACAGGGTTGTTAAAGTTCTTTCTCTCAATCAGGTTCAGAACCGATTCAACCGGGTCGTCAGTCGGATCCTGATATCTGTCATATGAGTAGGATTTACTTGAATAAACCGCTATAGCAGAGACAACCGCGAGCATGGCAACCACAGCGGCGATGAGTACAGATCTCAGACTCACCATCCGCCTTGGCTTCACCTGCCCGGCATGGGCTATATACTTGTCATCAATGTCGTTAAGAGCATCCAAGATGCTTATAGACAGTTCTCTTGAATCCATGTTTACTCCTGGTTACTTATACCGGTTTATACAAAAACCTCGATTTGGTTGCCGTGATGTCGGTCATGGAGTAGCACGACCACTCGTTGGTTTCTGTGTCTCTTTCCATCCAGACGGAGGCTATTATGTCCTCGCCTGAGCCGTCGGAGTATGTGATGTTGTACTCAGCATAGATGATATAGAAGGTCTTGCCAGACTGGCTCCAGCCACGCTCTTCGGCAATGGGATTGGAATCGTCAATGAGAGTAAGCCGCGTCTGGTCGCTGTCGACCTTTGAGCCGTATATCTCGACGCTTTCAATGTTTTCGTCTTCAGCTAACGCTTCAATAGCTTCAAGTGCTGCCTCCAAAGCTCTTTCGTCCTGCTCCGGCTGAGCTCCTCTATCTACATACACATACTCAAACTCCATGCCGGTATCAGCCTTATAGCAAGACCACTCGCCGGTGTCCTCATCCTTCTCCAACCAGAGCCATAATGCCGAGTATTCGTCATCGGCGCAGTATTCGGCATAGACAACATAGAAAGTGTAGTCGTAAGTCGGAATCTGCGTCAAATGCCAGTCACGCTCTTCAGCAAGCTCGGGATAATTTCTGATAACCTCGAGAGCCTTGGAATAGTCAAACTTGTACCCGAAAATCTCAACCTCGGCGAAGTTTTCTTCGAGATATTCAGTTGCGGCATTGTAGGCGGCAACGTCGTCCTTTGTCCAGTGACTGTGACCATTCGGTTCAAAGATGCCACGGAATGCGATACCGTTCATGCTGTCATAGTAGAGCCATTCGCCTGACGATTCGACCTTTTCCATCCAGAACCATGCTGCCGTATAACCATCGTCGTAAGGCGATAAATCGTGATTATATTCGACATAGTACTCCATATACACAATGGCAAAAGTGTCGGTAGTCCATCCACGCTCCTCGATTATTTCTCCCCAGCTTTCGAGAGAAAGAATCCTCTCAGTTTCCTCTTCGTCAACCATACCGCCGTAAACTTCAACTGTTATTGCGTAATCCTTGTCAATCTGATTTTCAATAATATTCAAAGCTGATTCAACGGCGTCGTTTGTCGGAGACTGATAGAAAAGATCGTGAAAGCTGTCGGAGGTTACGGTAAGGGCGCATACTGTCGCCAGCACTATAATCACCGCCGCAATCAGCACTCTTCTTACGTTCACAACTCTCTTGTGGTTCGGGTTCATGGCGTGGACTATGTATTCGTCCTTGATGTCGCCGAGGGCATTTATGATACTAATGGCGGTAGTCATTATAGTCCACCCCCAATTCATCTATAAGCTTCTTCCTGAGCCGATAAAGAGTCGTCTTTACTTTACTTTCCCCGCACCCGAACATCGTGGCGATGTCCTTTATTGAATCCATATACCAGTAACGCCTTAGGAACATGTCCCTTTCCGACTGCTTCAGCGAACCTAAGAACTTGTTTAAGGTCTCGGTAAGGGACTTCGCATCTATCTCCTGCTCAACTGAGCTTCCGGACGGGAGACTTTCGGAGAGCTCGTCCAGGACAAGGTCAATCTCTCCTCCGCCGCGCTTCTCAGCCACATTGGCTCTTCTCATGTTGAGAGAAACGTGACGGGTGATTTTCGCCAGGAATGCAGATAAGATATTCGGTCTCTGCGGAGGCATACTGTCCCAGGCTTTCAAGTATGTATCGTTGACCGCCTCACCGGCGTCTTCACGATTACAGAGAATGTTGTAGGCGACAGTCTTGAGATACCCACCATACTTTTTGTCCGTCTCGTCGATAGCTGATTCAGAACGAGACCAGTATAAATCAATAATCATGTTGTCATCCAAGCGATCACACCCTTTCACCTATATAGACACGTTTTTTATGCCAAGCGTTACATTTATTTTACTATGATTTTTGAGGGAAGGCAAGAGGAGGCTCTTGCAAACTTCCCCAAAATCCCTTATAATATAATCAAATAACCCTTGAAAAGAGGAATCGCCATGCGAGAAAGTATATTGACCATACCGATAAGTGAAATATTTGAGCCGAAGTGCGGGTGCCCTATCTGCACCATGAGGGAAATGCTCGAAAAAAGGACTATTGAATACATAATGGGTGCCGCCATGATGGAGCCGGATGTGAGAATCGAGACCAACCGCCTCGGCTTCTGCCGTGAGCACTATAACATGATGCTCAAGCAGAAGAACCGCCTTTCCCTTGCTCTCATGCTTCAGACCCACCTTGAGACCATCAATCACGAGGTTTTCGAGAAGAAAGGTCTCTTTGGCACGAACTCCAAGAAGAGTAAAGCTATCAGTGAGTATGATAACTCCTGTTTCGTCTGCTCCAAAGTTGATTGGGGAATGGAACGCTTGCTGGTGACCGTTTTTGACATGTATGAGAACTCGGAGGACTTCCGAAAGCTCTTCTCGGAGCAGCCCTATATATGCATGAGAGACTGCGACCTGCTTATCGAAAAAGCCCAGAGCGACCTCAACAAGAAATATCAGTCCGCCTTTATCTCAACCTGTATCGACCTTGCTGGGAAATACTCAAAAGAGCTCTATGACGACGTCTCCCACTACTGCTCGATGTATGATTATCGCAACTCAGGACCTGACGCCGACTGGGGCAACTCGAAAGATTCAATTGAACGTGCAATCAAATTCCTGACAGGGCGTGACGCATAATATGGAATATAAAATTACCGATGGCGGCATCCTCCTCAAGGTCGACCACCTTGACCTTGGAAAAACCCTCGATTGCGGGCAGGCTTTCAGATGGGAAGCGGTGGGCGAGGGAAGATATCACGGCTATTATGTCAACCGTGAGCTGTACATATCCGAGAGTGACGACGGGATTCTGTTTGAGAACACCTCGGAAGAAGATTTCTTAGGTGTTTGGTACGACTATTTCGATTTGGGCACCGATTGGGGAGAAATCCGGGCACGATTGAGCCAGGATCCCACTCTGAAGCTTGCCTGCGAAAAGTGCGAGGGGCTCCGAATCCTCCGGCAGGATCCGTGGGAGGGGCTTATCGCGTTCATAATCTCGCAGAATAACAATATCCCAAGAATCAAAAGCATACTTGCAAAACTCACAGACAATTTCGGCGGCTTCCCGACTGCTGAACAGCTGGCTGTGGAGACGCCCGAGAGCCTACAGTTTCTTCATTCCGGATATCGGGCAAGATACTTGGTAGATGCCGGAAAAATGGTCTCGACCGGTGAGATTTCGCTTGAAGCCTGCCGGAAAATGAGCTATCCAGACGCCAAAAAGGAGCTCATGCGCATCTGCGGAGTCGGAAGCAAGGTTGCTGACTGCACCCTCCTCTATGGCTTAGGCTTCATGGAAGCTTTCCCGGTGGACGTGTGGATCAAAAGAGCCGTTGCAAAATACTATCCCGACGGGCTCCCCGAGTGCACCAAAGGCATTGAGGGAATAGCGCAGTTATTCCTATTTGATTACATCAGGAGTGAGGAAGCGTGAAAACTGCCGGCATCATCGCAGAATATAATCCTTTTCACAACGGGCACATGCGCCATATCCAGGCGACCCGTGAGGCGGGATATGACCGCATAATTGTTGTAATGAGCGGCAATATCGTTCAACGGGGTGATCTCGCCATCTGTGATATGGGCTTTCGGGCAAGGACAGCAGTCGCAAACGGCGTTGATCTGGTATTGGAGCTCCCGATGCCCTATTCACTTTCAAGTGCCGAGGACTTCGCCCGGGCAGGCGTGAGCATACTTTCAAGGCTCGGCTGTGTGGATGCTCTTTCTTTTGGCTCGGAATGCGGAGACGTTCAGAAGCTCCAAGCCTGTGCCGACGCCATTGATAATATAAATCCCGCCGAGATTAAGGCTCTTATGTCAGACGGGCTCACCTATCCGCAGGTGACCGCAAGGCTTCTCAGCAATGATATCCTCAGTGGCGCAAATAATGTGCTGGCAATAGAATATATCCGCAAGCTTAAAAATACCGGCATATCGCCGTTCACCGTTCAGAGAAACGTCGCTCATGACAGTTCTGAGATATCAGACACCGTTTCGGCTATGAAAATCCGTGAAATGCTCAGAGCAGGCGAGGATATCTCAGATTTCGTCCCCGAAGTGCCCACAGATTTAGCCTTTATAGAGAACATCGATAAGCTAATTCTTAGTCTTGCGGCGTTTCAGGACTCAGACAACCCGAGAATCAGAAAGTACGCCATTCAGGCGGCTGATTTAAATGAGCTCTATTCTCTCGTAAAAACCCGAAACGTCACCCATGCGAGGGTACGCCGTGAAGTCCTGCAAGCGGCTTTAGGCATAAAAGCCGGCGAAACGGCAACCGAGCCGCCATATGCGAGAATCTTAGCCGCCAATGCGACCGGCATCGAAATCTTAGGCGAAATCAAGAAGTCGGGCACTATTCCTGTTTCTACTTCCCTTGCGGAGCTTTCTAAAATTTCGGAACGAAATGCCGAGCTGACCGAGCGGGCTTCAAAGCTATGGCATTTCGCAAGAGCGGAGCAGGGGAGCTATCGCTCCGAATTTTCACGTGAATTTTGCGTCTCTACTTGATTTTTCCCGCCTCATATTGTATAATTTTTATGGAAATAATACCTCAAACCGAAAGGAAGTTATTTATGAATTTAGTACTAGTAGTAAATGCGGGAAGCTCTTCACTCAAGTATCAGCTTCTCAATATGGATGACGAGTCGGTCTTGGCAAAGGGCAACTGCGACAGAATCGGTATTGACGGTCACCTCTCCCACAAGGTTCCCTCAAAGGGCGTTGAAATCAGCGAGGATGTATCATTCCCCACTCACACCGAGGCTTTTGAGAAGCTTGTTGAGGTTCTCACCTCTGGCGAGGGCAAGGTTATCGACTCGATGAGCGAGATTTCTGCTGTCGGACACAGAGTTGTTCACGGCGGCGAGCTCTATAAGGAGACAACTCTCGTCACCGACAAGGTCATCGAGGACATCGACGCTCTGTCCGAATTAGCACCTGTCCACAATCACCCGAATGCACTTGCTCTTCGTGCCTGCAAGAAGGTTCTGGCACCCGGCACTCCTCAGGTAGCAGTCTTCGACACTGCTTTCCACCAGACAATGCCTCCGAAGGCTTATATGTTCGGTCTGCCGTATGAAGACTATAAGGACTATCAGGTGAGAAAATACGGCTTCCACGGCACCTCTCACAGATTCGTAACAAAGGCTCTTTCTGACGCCATGGGCAAGCCTCTCTCAGAGCTCAAGATAGTTTCCTGCCACTTAGGAAACGGCTCTTCAATCACCGCTGTTGACGGCGGAAAGTCGGTTGACACCACGATGGGCTTCACTCCTCTTGATGGTCTTCTCATGGGCACAAGATGCGGAAGCGTTGACCCGTCGGCTGTAACCTATGTCATGGAAAAGCACGGCTTCTCAGCTCACGAAATGAGCGAGTATATGAACAAGAAGTCCGGCTTCCTCGGCATGAGCGGAGTTGGCTCCGACAAACGTGAAGTCTGCGCTGCAGCAGCTGAGGGAAACGAAAGAGCTCAGATCACCCTTGATATTCTGACATACCAGATCAAGAAGTACATTGGTTCATATGCAGCTGCAATGAACGGTCTTGACGCTATTCTCTTCACCGGCGGTATCGGCGAGAATTCAAGCGAAGTAAGAGGTGGGGTCTGCAAGGACATGAGCTACTTCGGCATCGAGATTGATGAAGAGCTCAACAACCACACCCGCGGCAAGCTCGTGAAGATTTCCACCGAGAACTCAAAAGTAGAGGTCTGGATAGTTCCCACAAATGAGGAGCTTCTTATCGCACGTGACACTCTCGCAGTAGTTTCCAAGTGCAAGTAATCATGATTTACGCCGCATACCTGCTTCTCGTGAGCTTCGTCACTTTCGTCATGTATGGCGTCGACAAGAGGCGTGCAAAGAGGGGACAGTGGCGCATCAGCGAAAAAGCTCTCCTGACAATGGGCTTTATCGGCGGAGCCGCCGGAGCCCTCTTAGGAATTCACCTTTTCCGCCACAAAACGAGACATTGGTATTTCTGGGCGATAAACATCATAGCACTGATTCTGCAATTCGGGTTGCTGGTGGTATTCGTGTAGGGGCTGGATATACAGTTAGCTTCGCTAACTGACCGCCCGCTAAATGACAAAGGGGTTATCAATATGTATACATTCACCGCTTCAAAAGCCGCAGAAGCTTGCATCGACTGGATCCGTGACTGGTTCTCCCGTAATGGTAAGGATTGCAATGCAGTCCTTGGCATTTCCGGAGGAAAGGACAGCTCGGTAACGGCGGCACTTCTCGTGAAAGCTCTTGGAAAAGAGCGTGTAATCGGAGTTCTGATGCCTCAGGGTGAGCAGTTCGATATCGGCTATTCCCGTGAGCTCTGCGAAATCTTAGGTATCAGAAGTATTGAAGTCAACATCGGCGAGACTGTTGAGGCTTTGAAGAAGTCCTTGGGCTTCGAGCCGTCTGTCGCGACGCTCACTAATATCCCTCCGAGAGTCCGCATGACCGTTCTTTATGCTGTTGCACAGTCGAACAACGGCAGAGTTGCCAACACCTGCAACCTGTCTGAAGACTGGGTCGGCTATGCGACGCTCTATGGCGACGGGGCAGGGGATTTCGGACCGATTTCCAACTTCACCGTCCAAGAGGTCAAGGCAATAGGCAGATATCTGGGGCTTCCGGAAAAGTTCGTCGAAAAGCCGCCGCTTGACGGTCTTTGCGGCAAGACTGATGAGGATAACCTCGGCTTCACCTATAAGGCTCTCGATGAGTATATTCGTGAGGGAGTCGAACCGGAGCCTGAGACGAAAGCGAGAATTGACCGTCTCAACCGGCTCAATCAGTTCAAGCTGAAGCGTTTCGACACATTTCTTTATAAGGAATAAAAAACACCGGCAGAGGAATTCCTCTGCCGGTTTCGTTTATGCCGAACTAATCTATAACTTTTCCGTCTTCAATCTTTATAACCACGTCTGCCTTTGCAGCAATTTCCGGGTCGTGGGTGACCATGATTAAAGTCTGACCGAACTGCTGGGCGCAGTCCCGGAGGAGCTGAATAGTGGTCTCGCCGTTCTTCTTGTCGAGGTTTCCTGTAGGCTCGTCCGCAAAGATGAGCTGGGGCTTCGCAAGGACAGACCTCGCAATCGCAACTCTCTGCTGCTCGCCACCTGAAAGCTCGGTCGGGTATTTCTTGAGCTTGTCGTCGATGCCTAGAAGCTCGGTGACGTTCTTGAGGAACTCCGGGTCGGGCTTCTTGTTGTCAAGCTTCATCGGCATACAGATGTTGTTCAAGACTGTGTATTCGTCCAAGAGATTGAACTGCTGGAAAACAAAGCCCATGTGGCGTCTGCGGAACTCCGCCATCTTGGCGTCGGGGTAGGAATAGAGATCCTCATCGCCAAGGTAGATGTTGCCGGAAGTTGGCTCATCAAGACCGCCTAAAATATGTAGAAGCGTCGACTTTCCGGAGCCGCTACGCCCGATGATGGTGTAGAAAAGCCCCTCCTCAAACTCGGCACTCACGCCGTTCAGAGCGTGGGTTTCGCCCGATTCCGCCTTGTAGGTCTTGAAAATGTCCTTTGCTCTTAATACTGTACTCATATCGATTACTCCTTTTCCTCAGAAACCTTATTTTTCTGAACTTTATAGTACCATATTTTTCTGCCGTTGTCAATAGCTCCTACGAAATTATTAGAAATATTTTTCTCAGATGACTATCTGTAGATGCCTATCTGTCTTCTTGCAACATTTCCATGAGCTTGTATTTATTGAGCCCAAGCTTCGAGATATAGCAGACCACAAACACTATTACAAACAGTGCCAGTGAGATAAGAATCATCGTCCATGCTTCCATATGATAGCTTGCAAGCTCCTGAAGCTGACTGCTGAAAGCTGTTCCAATCTCGTCTAGACTCAGTGCCGTCTCGCTGCCAGTAACGATTTTTAAGAGGAGATACCCGAAATAGATCACCCATCCGGCAATACTCGCAATAGCTCCGCGGATGACAGAGGTAATAAGAAGCCTTGTATTTCTCTGCCTCCGTGACATTCCGATAGCTTGCAGGATGCCGTACTTTTTCTTTTCACGCTCCGTCTCAAGCCTTATTGTGCTGGCGAGAATCAGAAGCGTTATGAACATGATGCACCCTCCGCTCACCCAGAACATGATGAGAGTCTGGAGATATTCGCGGGCTTTCGACGAGTTTTCGGATCTCATATTCATCGTGATCATCAGCGAATTTGCATTCATTATCTTTGTGACAGCTTTATCGGTTGAGAGATATTCGGCATTCAGGTCGGTGAAAACGAGAACCTGAGTAAATCCGGCAGTATCTCCGGCTGTGTAGGACGAGCCCCACATCGTGCCCTCCGGAAGAGCATCCAGAACCTTTTGCACAAATGCCACGGAACAGACTATGTCGTAGGTTTCGGGGTATAAGCTGTAGTTATAGCCAAGCCCCGATGAACGGTAGTAGTCGCTCACGCCTCCGACAGTGGTTGTAAATTCGGTGCCCGAAATGGTCAGAGTGATTTTGTCGCCGGCTGCCGGGATGACTGATTCTGAATCAGTAGATACTTTCATGAGAATGACGCTTTCGCCCGAGTTGAAGCTCTCAAGGTCTGTGCAGGTGAAATCAATCATCCCTTTCCAGCTGTCTTGCGAATCGACGACATAGACGGATATTTCCTGAGCCTCAACAGCATCTGTTGTAAGATTGGCTGATTGTTCCGAGAATCCCCATACTCCCGAAACTCCCGGAACAGAGGCAAGCTCGCTCAGGACATCATCCCCAAGGTGCTGACCTGAAAAGCTCAGGGTGTTCATAGCATAGTAGGAATAGGTGGTTGTGTAGTATGTATAGTCAAAATATGGATCAAGCGAGAGGATGGTTGTGAAGACAACTGCCGAGCAGAAGACAACACACATCGCTATAATCAAGCCTTTCTGGAATCTGCGGGAGAACCTCTGCTTTCCAACCTGCATTTCCATCCTGCCAGTAAGCGGCGTTGCAATGGAAATCTGGAACATCACCATCTTGACTATAAGCGTCCCAAGAATCCACAGTAGCAGGAACATCAGGAGATTCTTCCACGGAATACTGACTATAATTGCAATAGAGCCTGAGAACACGCTGACCCTGAGTAAAACCCAGATGCCTATTGCACCGACAACTATTCCTATTAGAAGAGACGGTATGCAGAGTATCAATGTTTCAACCGTCACGAGAAGCCTCAGCTGCCCTTTCGATGCTCCAAGGCTGCGGATCCGGACTGTTCTTCTTATCTCCGGCTGCATCTGGAGGATATAGACAACCACAATCGCCAGGATTGCAACTGCGAAGATAAGCCAGATGTAAACAGAATTGAACTCCGTCTCGCTGTGATCCTGATAGGCATAGGAATTGATCTTGACCTGCTTTCTGCTTGAGGCTACGTTTGAAGCCCTCGATTCCGAAAGATAGGCGTTGACTTCATCCGAAACGGTGTCCTCCATCCCGTCAATGACGGTGAAGAAATAGGAGACAGTTGGTGTAACGCCGTCAAAAATAGCCTCTGCATCCTCTTCGGTTATAATTGCACTGTTCAGAGTGCCGGAGTAGTCCCAGAGAGTGGTGTAGGTTGAAATTACGCCGACGAGGGTGAAGCTCCGGTAGATAGTTTCATCATCCGAAATGGTTATCGGAAGAGTGATACTCTCGCCGATGGTGTAGTCATAGCCGAGCTTATTGAGCACAGTCACTTCGACCGCAATCTCGCCGCTGTTTTCTGGAAGAGTTCCCTCCTCCAGATGGACTCCCATTTCGACGAATGCATCATCGACCGTGCCAATTCCCAACCCACTTACAGTGCCGTAAGTGACACTCTCGCCGACATCATCAGCCCACTCAGTCGACTCGAGGTAATCCACGTCGCCATCCTGCCCATAAACGATAGAGCCGTACCATGAGCCATAGATCGAGAAGCGATACTCCCGATTGGTCATCGCAATGCTGTTTGTGTAGCTCAGGAGCATCACGGAAAAGGCAAACGTCACCATAAGTACAAGAACTATGAGAAGATTCTTCTTCCTCTTCCGCCATAAGCCCTGCACCGCAAGCTCGAATATGTTTTTCACTTAAACCACCTTTCTTCTCGGCAATGCTTAGTCATTGCGTAACATTTCCATAATAGAATACTTATTAATCCCCATCTTCGATCCAAAGCAAATTGCGAATGTAATGAGGAACACTATAATCAGTATACCAATTAATACCGGTGCTGTCAAGCCATATCCAGCAAGCGTCGCAAACATCGTTCCCAAGACGCTTACGGCACTTTCGCCGGCAGTAATAGCCGAGATATTCATAGCAAGATAATAGCATAGATAGCTCCCAATTGCTATAGCAATAGACACAATGCTTCTGACAACTGCCCGCCGTGCAAGCTCAATATTCCGTTGCCGCTTCGACATACCTATAGCCTGCAAGATGCCGTAGCGTTTCTTTTCGCTTTCGGTCTCAAGTCGAAGCGTGCTCACCAGAATCAGGAGAACTACAACCGCTATGCACACGCCACTTATGATGGTCATAATCATTGATTGTTGATAGACCTGTGCATTTGAGTAGTTGATTTCACGGAGATTAGACAGCTCGAAATAGTTTTCGTTGATTCCAGCTGCACTTGTAAAGTAAATCTGATTTATAATATTTGTCATTGCCGCGTCTGCCGAAAGGTCGCCGGCGTTCATATCAACAAAGATATAAGCCTCCTGATAGCCAACTTCTTGCTGACCTCTGAAGAAACGCCAGTTGTCAGTCCACCATTTGGTGTTTTCGGGAATCTGATTGACAAGGTTCTGAATCACTGAATTTGAGCAGATTACATAGTAAACGAGAGTTTCGAGCGTAAACTTATATTCTCCCAAGCGGTCGGTTTCTAACTGAGAAACGAGGGTATCCTCTCTGTCAATAATCTGCAATGAGTCTATGTCTACAGTGACAGTTGCCAATTCAGAGTTCAAAAGGGAGTCGGGGTCGTACATGCTAAGCATAGAGCGTTCAACGCTTTCGTACTCATAGGCAACAGACAGCGTTATATCCGAGTAGTCAAATGTTGAGTTGTTCGCAATATAACTTGTGGACACAACCTGAACTATGACACTTTCGCCGCTCTCAAATGCTTCTCTGTCGACTCCCTTTGTGTCGACATACTTTTCGATATCCTCCCATTCCATAGCAATTACTCTGCCGTCAATATTAATTACACTTCCGTCATCTGTCGAGGTTACAATAGCATCAAAGCTGTTGAACCCGATAAAATCCGAAATACCCGGGGCGGAAAGAATCAGGTCTTCGTAGTCGGACACGTTTTCCAGCTTGCTGACAGGGATTCCATCCTGCTGACATATGTAGTAGGACCAGAGGGAGGACCAGTAGTTATATTCGCTTGCGGGTTCGGCGATGTTGACTGTGGTGAAGACTGCCGAGACGCACAGGAGCGTTGCCATAAGCATAATCAAAGCTCTTCTGAACCCGCCGACAAGCTTTGCCTTGCTCCTCTGCAATCCCATTCTTCCGACAAGAGGAGTTGCAAGTGCGACCTGAAATGTAATCATCCTGACAGCCAGGATTCCGACAATCCACAAAGCAAGTGCTTCAATAAGAGAGCTCCACGGCATACTTACCGCAATATCGACCGAGCCACTGTAGACGCTGACGCCGAGGACAATCCTGATGCCTAAGAGTCCGAAGAGAATTCCAAGTATCATCGCAGGAACAGCGAGCATAAGGTTTTCTGTGAGAATAAGAAATCTCAGCTGTCCCTTTGAGCCGCCGATGCTTCTGAATCTGACGATTCTCTTGACTTCCACCTGCATCTGAAGTATATAGATCATTACGACTGCAAGAATCGTGATCGCCAGGATAAGCCCAAGATAGACCATATTGGTCTGTGCCGCTTCGGACTCCATTTCCGTGACGGGATTTATGGTGACAGTTCTGAATGAAGAGCCCTCGCGAATGCTGTAGAGATACTTGTTCACATCGCTCTCAACACTGCTTTCCATTCCTGATTTAACGGTGAAGAAATAGGTGGTGTCGTGAGTATAATACATGTTTTCACCGAGCTGAGCTTCCGCTTCGGCAACTATTTCCGCCATAGCTTCTTTAGTTATGATTGCGGAATTGAGCGTGCAGTCGACGCTCCAGAGCCCTGTGTATTCGCTGATAGCACCGACAACTTTGAACGTCCTCTCAACAGTGACCGCTTCTTCCTGATACTCATCAGTGTAGAAGACAAACTGCAGTGTGATTGTGCCGCCGATGTTATAGTCGATTTCAGAAAGGGTCGCCGATTCTATAGCTATCTCGTTAGTAGCATCAGGCATACTTCCGCTTTCAAGATTGATGCCCATGTCGATAAGGCTGTCATCAGCAGTGCCGATTACAACATCATCCATCGCATACTGCATGACCATAACCGAAGCCTTGCCATAGTTGACGCTTGTCCCGACATCGTCAACAAAATCTGTGCTTTCGAGATATTCTAGATCGCCATCGATACCGTCGCTGATGGCACCATACCATGAGCCGTATGTATCAAGCCGGAGCTGAGAATTGGTTTCGGCAATGCTGGAGGTGTAGCTCAGGAGTATTATTGCAAACGTGAACGACACGAGCAGGACGAAGAAGATAAGAATCGATTGCCGCTTTCTTCGTTTTATGCCCTCAAAGGCAAGGGGAAATATAGTTTTCAGCATGTTGGGGTTTCTCCTTTTTCCAGCAATCAATTAAAAGATAATGATACTATACCACTTTTTTACCAATTTGTCAACCCTGTTTTGACAGAAATTTTCATTTTTTTCGGTGAGTGGAACTGAAAACAAAAAAGCCCGATTTTCATCGGACTTTTCAGAATTTCGAGTTCAGGGTTAATCTTTAAGCGTGAGTAAATCAGAGAAGAATCTGTTCATTTCTTCCTCGGTGTCGAAAACGGCGGTGTACATCTGATTTGACATTGCATCTGCCAGGGCGTCAGGGATTCTTCCCCACATTCTCATGTTGGGACCGTATTTTGCCATGATGGCTTCATGGTTGAGGTTGAACTCCATGCCGTCGCGTCTGCCGCAGAAAGCACAGAACTTGCGAACCTTATAAGGGTCTGAGGACGGCTTGTTGAAAGCAATCATATCCGCCCAGAGCTTGTAGACGTCGGTTTCATAGGCATAGTCATACATGTCGGGGGTGTAGCCGCCGGATGGACGCATGTTGACCTCCAAGCCGACGATGTCACCTTTCTTTCCCAAGCCGTCCTGGTCGGCATTCAGAACGAAGTATTCAAGGTGGATGAACCTTGCCTTGACGCCGAAAGCCTTGACGGTGCGTCTACCAATGTCTATAAGCTCATCCGGAAGCTGGGGGACGATGTAGTAGATAGTGTTTCTAGCCTCGTTGACCACGTCCATGAGCGATTCAGGAGTGACGTTGCCCGACTCGAAGATGGGCTCGCCGTTCTGGTCGATGATGGCGTCGTATGTCCTTACATAGCCGTTGACGAACTCCTCCATGATGTAGGTTTCGTCGTCTTTATGCTCAAAGAAGAACTCAAGCTCGTTATCATTGCTAAGTCTGTAAGTATGGCTTGCTCCGACTCCGTTGTCCGGCTTGACGATGACGGGATATCCAACAGTGTCGATGAACTCCCTTGCGTCGTCGATACCGGAGATAACGTGGTACCTCGCAGTCGGGACGCCGGCTTTTTTGTAGTACTCTTTCATGAGGGACTTGTACTTGACGTGATCGATATCGTCGTCCTTGAAGCCGGAAGTGATGTTGAACTCGGTTCTCAGGTGAGCATCCCTTTCAAGCCAGTACTCGTTATTCGATTCCAGCCAGTCGATCTTGCCGTACTTATAGGTGAAGAAAGCAACCGCCTTGAACACCTCGTCGTAGTTCTCAAGAGTCGAGACCTTGTAGTATTCATCGAGGCTCTCTCTTAAGTGCTGGTCAAGCTCCTCATAAGGGCAGTCGCCGATTCCTAAGACTCTCAGCCCATTATTCTTAAGCTCCGCACAGAATTTCCAGTATGTCACCGGAAAGTTAGGAGAAATAAAGATAAAGTTTTGCTTTTTAAGTCATATCCTTTCTATAACAACTCAGGCAAGTATGTCTCCACCATCTTATACCACCAGCACCAGTCATGGGCGACATCATAGCCCCAGTATTCAACTCTTCCGTTGATGCCTTTGCGCCTCATGACGTCGTCAAGCCAACGTGTGCTTGCAAGTAGCGGCTCCTCCCATGCGCCTTGTCCTACTACAATCAGAATCTTGCGCTCGTTATACATTTTAATGTAGGGGTGGTCTGAGGGCATGTCCGAAAGATAGTTGACCGGCGAGTTGCGGTAAAGAATGTCGTCCATATAGTCGCCGAAGAAGAACTTTGAGTCATAGAGCCCCGAAATAGCGAAAACTGTGTCGAATATGTCAGGACGCCTGAAGAAGAGGTTTGCCGCGTGCATCGCTCCCATAGAGCAGCCGAAAGTCATGATGGGCTGGTCATAGCCGTTCTTCAAGCCGCTTAAGTGCTTCACTGTCGGCACAAGCTCCTCGATCATATAGTTGTACCAGTGCTCGTGCCACTCGATTCTGTCTCTCGGGTCGCCGTTTGCGGCATAGGTCTCATTGTCGACAACATCGACCGAGTAGACGGTCACCCGTCCCTCATCGATCCACTTAGCCCAGTAATCAATCATCCCGAAGTTCTCAAAATCAAAGAACCGTCCACCCTGGCAAGGAATAAATATAACCGGCTTCCCAGCGTGACCATAGACTTTGAACTCCATGTCTCTCTGCAAGTAACTGCTATAATGTTTATGGTATTCAATATTCATAGTTAACAACTCCCTTTGATGTTGCAGTTATGGCTCCCCTTGATAAGGGGAGCTGTCGCGAAGCGACTGAGAGGTTCTCCCTCCTATAGTCCCAGACACTCCATAAATATCGGAATTTGCTGCTCCCAGCTTGCTTCACTATGCGTTCCACCCGGAACTATTCTGAATGTGAGATTGACCCGCTTTGTAAGTAACATATGCGAAACGGAAATCAGTGCCTCGGATGACGTCGAGTGGTTGAAAATCTCCTTGCTTCCATAGTCCATGTAGATGCAGGTGTCGTTGCGGATATTTGCTTTCGCTATCATTTCGAGTATTTTCCCCGGATCAATCCAGAGGCTCGGTGAAAGGCAAGCAGCACGCTGGAAGTACTTATTGTAGCACACAGCCGCATAGAGCGACATGAGCCCTCCCATGGAAGAGCCACAGATAAGCGTGTGTTCCCTATCGGCAAGTGTCCGGTAGTCCCGGTCAATCTCCGGCTTAAGCGTTCCTACGAGCCAGTCCATATAGATTTTTCCCTTGCCCGGGACTTTCCCGAGAGTAGAATTCTCGAAGTCGATAGGGGAGTACTCCGACAGCCTCGAATCGCCCTCGTGATTGCACTCGACTGCAACTATAATAAGAGGCGTTTTCGTCCAGTTCATATAGCTGTTCATGCCCCAGGATTTGCCGTATGTAGCGTCGCTGTCGAAGAAGACATTGTGCCCGTCAAACATGTACATAACCGGGTATCTTCGCGAGTCCTCGTCATAATAGTCGGGAAGATAGAGATAGACCCGCCTGGTCGCATCCCCTGACAACTGTGGAATCGTAACATTCCAAACCTTTACCATATCAAATTCCCCTTTGAAATTTTGTTGCTTATAATAGTATAGTTTTATTCGAGTGAAATGTCAAGAATCCTCAGAAATTTCTTTCTGAGGATTCTCTCATCTTATCTTGATATTCCCACAACCTTGTAATCCTGCGCCTCTACAGCCTCCTTAAGAACGCTGTCCTCAACGGGAGCATTCAGGGTTACAACCGCAGTTCCTGCGGTGTGGCTTACTTCTGCGGAGGCGACTCCGGGGATTGCCTCAAGGGTCTTCTTGACTCTTGCCTCGCAGTGACCACACATCATGCCCTCAATATTCATTGTAACGCTCATGCTTTTCACCTTCTTTCTGCTAGTGTCTTTATGCCTGACTTTTCTGTCGTGCTTACTTGATCTTATGTCGGCGAAATTGAGCCTTAAAGCATTTGAAACGACGCAGAAGCTCGAAAGACTCATCGCCGCCGCCGCAAACATCGGGTTTAATTCCCAGCCGAAGAGGTTTATATAAGCTCCCGCCGCAAGGGGAATGCCGATTGCATTGTAGAAGAACGCCCAGAAGAGGTTTTCGTGGATGTTTCGTAGTGTCGACCTGCTCAGCCTTATCGCCGCTGGAACGTCCATAAGACTGCTCTTCATGAGGACAACGTCGGCAGCATCCACTGCAACATCCGCACCTGCTCCAATCGCAATTCCAATGTCCGCTCGTGTCAGAGCCGGAGCGTCGTTGATTCCGTCGCCGACCATGGCTACTTTTCCTGACTCCTTGAGACGTCTGATAACGCTTTCCTTGCCGTCGGGGAGAACTCCCGCGATGACCTCGTCAACTCCCGCCTGAGAGCCTATGGCGTTGGCTGTTCTCTCGTTGTCTCCTGTGAGCATGACAACCCTGATTCCCATGCCCTTGAGTTCATTTATAGCCTCTGCACTGTCCGGCTTGATGATGTCTGCAACCGCAATTATTCCAATAAGCTTGTCGGATTTCGAGAAGAACAGGGGAGTCTTGCCCTCGCCTGCAAGCCTTGTGAATGTTGATTCGGCATCTTTGGGAAGACTTGCAATCGTTCCGATAAATGAGAAGCTTCCGCCATAGAGGGTTTCGCCGTCCAAAGTAGCTGTCAGCCCGTTTCCGGGAAGAGCCCGGAAGTCCTGAACATCGGAGCCAGAGAGACTGTTTTCCTCACCATAGATCATGATAGCCTTTGCAAGCGGGTGTTCGCTGCCCTTTTCAAGCGAGAGAGCAAGCCTGATGAGTTCGTCTTCCGAAACACCCTCGCACGGGATTATGTCCGTGACCACAGGAGTACCGGCTGTGATGGTTCCTGTTTTGTCGAGGACGACCGTTTCGGTCTTGCCGGTCTCTTCAAGGGATTCAGCTGTTTTGAAGAGTATTCCGTTCTTTGCGCCGACACCATTTCCAACCATGATTGCAACCGGCGTCGCCAGCCCCAAGGCGCAAGGGCAGCTGATGACTAAGACCGAGATTCCCCTTGCCAGGGCGTAGCTGAAAGTCTGCCCTACAAGTAGCCATACTATAATAGTGATGACTGCGATAGTTATGACCGCCGGGACGAAGATTCCCGAGACTTTGTCTGCAATTTTCGCGATAGGAGCCTTGGTCGCGGCGGCATCGCTGACCATCTTTATAATCTGGGAGAGGGTTGTGTCCTCGCCAACTCTTGTTGCCCGGCACTTTATGAAGCCGGACTGGTTGATGGTTGCAGCTGAAACTCCGTCGCCTGTCTCTTTGTCCACAGGGATGCTTTCACCCGTGAGTGCCGACTCGTTTATGGCACTTGTTCCCTCGATGATGACTCCGTCCACGGGGATACTTTCTCCCGGGCGAACAACAAATATGTCCCCAACGCCCACTTTAGAGATTGCAACCTCGGTTTCGACACCGTCTTTCAGAATAGTAGCCGTTTTCGGCGCAAGCTTCATAAGCCCCTTGAGCGCGTCGGTCGTCTTGCCCTTAGACCTCGCCTCGAGCATCTTTCCAACGGTGATAAGCGTGAGAATCATCGCCGCCGACTCGAAATAGAAGTCGTTCATATAGTTCATGACCGCTTCCATGTCGCCCTTTAGCTGTGCGTCGGTCATCATGAAGAGGGCATAGGTCGAGTAGACGAACGCAGCACTTGAACCGAGTGCCACAAGAGTGTCCATATTCGGAGCACGGTGGATGAGCCCTTTGAATCCGCTTATGAAGAATTTCTGGTTGATTACCATGACGGCTACAGTCAGCAGCAGCTGAACAAGCCCCATTGCGACATGATTATCCGAGAAGAATCCCGGCAGCGGGAATCCGAACATCATGTGCCCCATCGAAAAGTACAAGAGCACCACTAAGAATCCGAGAGACGCAATCAGTCTTCTTTTTAATTTCGGCGTTTCGGTGTCCTTGAGAGAGTCGACATCGTCGGCACCTGACGAAGCCGCCTTTTCCGCACCCTTGAGGGATGCTCCATATCCGGCATTCTCAACAGCCGAGATTATGTCGGCAGGCGAAGCCGTCCCCTCAACTCCCATAGAGTTGGTTAAGAGGCTCACCGAGCAGGAGCTGACGCCCTCGACCTTAGAAACGGCTTTCTCAACCCTGGCACTGCAAGCCGCACAACTCATGCCGGTAACGTTATATTGTTCCACATAAATCCCTCATTTCATCAATTTCTGCATCGTCACAACCAGCTCTTCAATCGTCTCGTCGTCGCCGTTTCGGATGTCCCTTGCAACGCAGTGGCGGATATGGCTTGAAAGCAGTTCACGGTTGAACGAATTGATGGCGGACGACACCGCCGCCGACTGGGTCAGTATGTCCGGGCAGTAAGCCGACTCCTCGAGCATACGCTTGAGCCCCCTGATCTGCCCCTCAATCCGGTTAAGCCGGTTCATAAGCTTCTTGTATTCCTTGTCCGACCGTTCAGTAGTCTTCCCGCAGCAGCAATTCTTACTCATAATATCACCTCAGTATAAAATACCCCCGGAGGGTATCGCTCTATCTATGAGCATTATATACCCTCAGGGGGTATTTGTCAAGAGGTTTTTTGATCCTATTTGGTAGAGTCAAGATTTTTAGCGCAAGATATTATGTCATATGTGCATTTTCCACAAAAATCTTATCGAGAATTCTCAAGAATTTGGAACGCAAATATCTTGCGCGGGGGGGAACTTGTGTTATAATGTGGGTGAAATAGTCGGAAACGACACTACTATGGAGGGATAGATATGGACAATAATGTCAATGAAACCGTCTCTGTGAATGGCGAAACTGTTACTTCTCAGACAACTACACAGGAAACCCAACCGGCAAGCGATACTAAAATGAAGCTCTGCAAGCACTGCGGTGCTAAAATTCCCGAAGATGCTGTAATCTGCACCCATTGCGGCAGACAAGTTGAGAATATAGCGCAGTCTGGTGGCTCACAGCCTCAGATAGTTATCAACAACGCGAATGACAATTCCAACACTAACACTAATACCAACGTGAACGCAAATGTCAATGCAGCTGTTTCCGGCGTCGCGTTATTACAGGCTAAGCCAAAGAATAAGTGGGTTGCACTTGCACTATGTTTCTTCTTGGGCTGTCTTGGTGCACATAGATTTTATGAAGGTAAAATCGGAACAGGAATTCTTTATCTTTGCACAATGGGTCTTTTCGGTTTCGGCGTTGTTGTTGATTTAATCTTAATTCTTCTTAAGCCAAATCCTTACTATGTTAAGGTCAAAGTAGGATAACTTCACACTCACTTTCAAAACTCCTCTGTCCATTCGGGCAGGGGAGCTTTTGCATAAGAAAACCGCCCGGTTGGGCGGTTTGGAATTAATCTTCTTTCAATTGCGTTTTGCAGAATTCTTTCAGAATCGGTATATCATTCAAAGCAGTTTCCCAAACGATTTCCCGGCTCATGCTACCATAGTTGTGGGCGACCATATTTCGCATTCCTTTCATTGCTGACCATTGCATGAGGTCTGCCGTTTCGCTCCTGAATTCAGGCGACAAGCCGCCACTGAGTTCTCCAATCTGTAAGATACAGAAAGACACAGAACGCTGATAGTCGGCATCTTCATCGAAAATCTCGAACGACTTTCCGTAGCGATTCATTGTCTTTTCAATTTCGGTGCAATAGTCGAGCATGTGGTTCAGCCTTTGCCTGTCAAGCGACTGCATACAAATTCACCTTCTCTTTCTCCACATTATCCCTGAACCCGATTTCACTCGGCATTTGCGGCTCTTGGGTGAGAGAAGAAAGGGTTATCAGGTCGATTTCTTTGCCGAGGGCTTCAGAAAGTTCAGAATAGAGTGCCCCAAGGGCAAAAAGACTTGTGAGAGTAGTTCCTGTGGTGTCCACCACAAGGTCAATATCACTCTCTGCACCTGCTGTGCCACGAGCATAAGAACCATAGAGGTACACAGCCAGAACCCCATACTTCTCCGCAATCGGCTTCACAATCTCTGCAATTTCATGCAAACTGAGTATTTTATTCACCTTGGCACCTCCAAACATTAAAAAGCAATAAGAGTCAAATCAAAGAATATTTTTCTAACACAGAGTTTAAGTTATCGACGGCGTTACCGTTTGAGCAAAGAAATTGGATGTTTAAGCCACTGTTAGAAGAGATAAAAATTTTGCTATATTTCATAATAGGGTATTGGCTATTATTAGAATATCGCTTGTCTCTGCTACCATCCTTATTGGCGTATCTCCATACATATTGTATTAGTTCGGAGTCTTTAGGCGTCTTTCCTTCAACAAGAAAGCCTTGTATAAAGAGTTCAAATTTAACCTCGCTATAATCGACGGCACCAAGACCTCCTTGGAAAAATAAGAGACGGTCGGGCATGATAGCCAAGGTATGCTTCTTCATGGTGAAAACGACAGGAGTAACGTTAGTTTTCATAAACCATGGCAACGTTTTTCCTGCTTTCATTTTTGAGGTATCAACAGATTCTTTAATGCCAGCATTAGTACGTGGATCGTTTGCTTTTGCAAGAAGCGTTATTTCCTGTAGATCGCAACTCTTTGCAACGGCACGCCAAGCCCCTGATATTTCATTCCACCTTTCCTGCTGTTCATTATCAAAGCTGTATTCGACAGATGGTCTGAATTTTATACCTAAAATGAGTGCAACAATAAATCCTATCACGAAAATCATCGGGAGTCCTGATAGAATGGATAGAATTAGTGTTGCTATAATAATACCATACACAAGTATTTGAATTTTCTTGGTTTGAGAAGATAGTTCTTTATATGCTTCAGATTGTAGCATTGTAGTACTTGCAGAAGTAACTTCTTCAATGTCGTGAAAATTCTCTGCGATGAGAGTTTCTCTGTCCTTCTGAGCAGGAGCACTACTTGTATTTCTCTTACCGCCACTTTCTTCTACATAGCTGATGCCAGTTCCGGGAATAGAGACAGTTTGTCTTGTCTTGCCACTTGCATTTTTTGTGATTCGGTATCCTTTTGTGCCCCAGCTATATCCAATTCCACTTGAGCTGATATTAACACGGAAGCCCATGCCCAAATTGATGCTTTTTCTATATCTTAGTCCCATGGTTTATACTCCTGTCTGAATTTATTATGGAAGATGTTATTCCTTCCTCTCCTTAACCCTCATCCTCTTTCTCAACTCATCGGTCCTCTCTTCAATTTCCTCGACATACTCTTTCAGAACCTCGTTAAGCGGCTTGTCGGTGGCGAAAGGATGGACGAATTGGTAGCGACGCTTGCGGGTTTGCTTGCCCTTGGCACGCTTGAGAATCTCCTCGTTGCGGGTGCGGATCTGTGCCTTGATGTTCTCATATTTGAGGACGACTTCGTTCTCCTCCGCAAACTTCTTGAGCTTGATAAGGAGCTGTGCCGAGTTGCACAGGTCGACGATGAACACGCCGAAGAACAGCCCGATGAAGAATGAGAACGCCAGGTTCCGGCTCAGCCATGCCAGCGATTCCTTTATGTACGGATGGATAAAGAAGTAGTAAACTCCGCCCAGGATTGCCCAGAAGAGCGAGAATTTCGGGCAGATAATACCCATGATGTTGCCTTTTTCCTCGGTGTAATCCCAAAGCCGAACCTTGCTCACTTTCAGCGAGATAAAGCCCGCAATGAACTCAATCACCGTCATCATGACAGCTATCAGGACAAAAAGAATAATCTTGTTGACGACATCACTCTCGAACGGCAGATAGTCCTCCAGAGACGCCAGCAAGTAGAGCACGCAAAGCCCTGTCCCGTAAAGCGGCAGGTAGGGACCGGTGCAGAAGCCCGGGTTGATCCACTTGCGCTCAGGATTTGCTTTTGAAAAGAATCTTCTGAACAGAAGCTCCATCATCCAGCCTAGGACCGACCCGATGAAGAACAGATACGCTAAAATCAATGGCAGATTCATATTTTACCCCCAACTGTTGCAAAGGCACACTTATGGCTCCCCTTACTAAGGGGAGCTGGCGCACGAAGTGCGACTGAGAGGTTCTCCCTCAGTTCAGACTTTTATAATATAATTCTCTTTCCTCTCCGCAGCTTCTCTTACTCCGCCCTCGTCGCCGTAACCCAAAATTACGTTTCCGACTCCGACATAGTCGCCCTCGATGCCCCACTTCTTGAGGAGAGCTTTGCCCTCAGGCATATCGAAGACTTCTCTTGCACGATAGATGTAGCATGAGTCAACTCCGATAGCGTGTGCGGCATTGAGAATGTTTCCTATAACCATGTTTCCGTCGTCTCGACCGGTCGGGAAGCTTGCAGGAACCAAAACGACAACAACCGTCGGTGCACCATAGAACGGGTCGATGCCCTCTCTTCCCATGACTTTAGCATTGAGCCTTGAGAGCTCGTCGCGGTCAGCCTTATTCTGAATGGCGACGATAACCGGGCTCTGCTTGCCCATGCCTGTGGGAGCGTAGGTGCCTGCTTCCAGAATAGCATTGAGTTCAGAATCCTTGATCTGCTCCGAGCGATATTTTCTGCAACTTCTTCTGGTCAATAAGTCCTGTAATGTTTCTTTCATGATTGTTTCCTCCGTTTGTATTAAAGTTATTTGTATTACGCAATGGCTCAGAACATCGAAATAAGTGCCGCACTGTTGATCATCAGAAGCTGGAAGAGAACTGCCGTCAGAATTGCGGCAATGAGCCTGTTCCCGGTGCGGTGCCTCACAAACGTGCCAATCGGTATGCAGAGGATGTACATGAGCACTACATTGACAATCTGCCCGATAAGCCCTGAATAGCTCTTGATGACAAGATAGAACAGAACGAACAGGAACAGCGGTATATACTGAATAAGGCTGTAGAGGAATCTCGTGCCGCGGTTTGCACCTGCATTTTCGAGCATGTCCTGCTCCGTTCCGGAGACATAGTAGCCGACAGCCATCAGTGCGCCGTTGAAGATGAGCCAGAATAGTCTCCAGTTGAGCGGCATCAGCCGATACATTGATGCTCTGAGAACGTACCATGCGAATATGCAGAGTAGTGCAGCTATTCCGAATGAGTAAAGATTTTCTTTCCAGTTGGATTTCGTTTTGAAAGTTGGCTTCGGGAGCTTGCCCTGGGTTCCCTTGAAAGTGCCTTTTCTGTAGGCTAAGAGCATTACAAGACCATATCCTGCTATGAAGCACATATAGGGGATATTCATAATCGGGCTTCCGAACGGCATCACAACGCATATGCAGCAGATGAGGAACGCCATCAGAATTCCTGGAATCCACATGATTAGCTTTCTAATAAGGAACGACTTTGAATTCTCAAGAACCGGCAGGCTTTCGCCCTCAGTGGAGATTTTACTGCCCATATTGAGCCCGTAAAGAAGAGTGAAAATGCCGATAAGCGCGCTGAACCAGCCGACATATACAAGCCTCATGAGACCAGCATTGAAGCTAGATTCAGTCCCGGTGATGCCCTCGACAGCTTCGTTCACAAACTCCGCAAACTTGGCTGAGTACATCTGATAGGAGTGCAGGACTCCGGAGGTCACTCCGACGGTTATCTTGCTTCCGTAGCTGTTGACCTGAGTCGCTTCCCATGTCCCGCTTTCGGGAACGTCAACGCCGCCCAGGTGCTCATAGATAGCCAGGATATCCTTATCCGAGACGATATCGTCGGCGGTCGAGCCGTAGATATAGACGTTAGTGCCCTTGATGAAGCTTGCGTCATATGATGCCCATGGCTCCTCCTCGGCATCGGTAGTTCCTGCAAAGAGGCTTGCCTGAGCGTTAGCAAAGTAGTTGACCTCGGGAGCTATCAGAATCACGTTCTCAATATTTCTCTTGGTGACGGTTGTCTCAGCTTCGGGATTGTTGTAGTCCTGCAAAAGCCTGAGTATTGACCGCCCGCCCATCGAGTGACCTACTAAAATAATGTGGTCATAGTCGATTCCGGTTCTCTCGTGGAGAACCTCAATTGCGTCGGCAATCTCGACTGCAATGTCATCTGTCTTTGCATTGTCAAAGCCTATGGTGCCATTTGATCCGCCCTGACCGGAATAGTCAAAGCTCATGACGGTCATGCCGTTTGATGTGAAGAGGTTAGCAAGCGGACGCCACTTCTGCCTGTCGCAGGAGTAGCCGGGGCAGATGAGGACGGCATATTCAGCATCGTCATCCTCCCAGATGGTCGCCTTGAGCGTCACCTCGTCGCCCTGGTATGTCGATTCAAACGAGAAAGTCTCCTCGCCCATGGTGTTAAAGTTCAGTACGGCAAAGCTCACTATGCTCACAAGAATTGCCGCAATGCCTATTCCAATGAGAACTCTTTTTAAAGTCATATTTTTCCTCTACTTGTCAGTTTTTATTTAAAGAGCGTTCCCATGCAAGTTCCATAACCTCGGCAGAGAGCATAAGCCCGTTTAAATCTGTTTCCGAAAATCTTCCTGCTGTCGGGCTGTCTATATCCAGAACCCCGACAATTTCGCCGCCCACATGAAGCGGAATCACTATCTCCGAATTTGAAGCCGAATCGCAGGCGATATGCCCGGGGAATTCGTGCACATCCGGAACAAGCTGAGCTTCATCATTTAAGACAGCCGTCCCGCAGACTCCTTTCCCAACCGGAATCCTTATGCAAGCCGGCTTCCCCTGGAACGGGCGCAACACCAGAGTTTCGCCCTTGAGTGCATAGAACCCAGCCCAGTTTATGTCATCCAGGCTTTGATAGATCGCCGCACTGGCGTTGGACAGATTCGCTATAAGGTCGGGCTCGCCGTCGGTAAGAGCCTTGAGCTCTTTTGCAAGCATTTCATACTTTCCCATCAAATCACCCCAGCATCGCGATAATGTCATCCGGCGTGACGGTGTAGCCGTCGATGGTCGTGATGATTATGAAGCACATATAGTCGTCGATCCTTCTGGCAAGGAAAGCCTGGGTCATGTCATAGCCGCTTTCTTCAACAGAGCCGACCGCCTCATAATAGGTATTCCCGCCGATTTCTATCGCCACTATGTCCCCAAAAGTATAGCCCGACTCGGTGCATTGGGCGACAATCTCGCTTGCATAATCCTCAGCCGAATAGCTCGTCCCATCGGTCGAAAGCGTCAGGTTTTCAAATCCTATGATGATATTCGCCCCGATTTCATCCATAGCCATGGCGGTATAAAGCGTCTGAACCCGGGAGAGGATATTCTGCCTCTTCGACTCTGTGTCCACCGATGACTCCGAAATATCCATCATTTCAAGAAGCTGTGAATCGTCATAGAAAGTCCAGTCGGAACCAGGCGAGAATGTCAGGTCGGCATACTCATTGGTATAAACCCCATCCGAAACCGTTCCCATAACCTTATTCATGTCAAGCTCCTTAGACCCGCAATCGGTAAGGAGCGTGAGAGTCATAACAAAGCACAATGCAACAGCAAAGATTTTCTTCATAGTGGTAGTTCCTTTCAAATAGGTGCTACTATAATAATAACCGATATTGGAGGAAAAATCAAGATACAGATTGACGTGTAGTGGTGAAATGGGCATAAAAAAGCGGGCGGAGAAATTTGGCTTTGCCAAACTTCCGAAGTTCGCACAGCGAACTTCTACATCCAGCCCGTACTTTTCGACAAAGAGTTTTCGGGCGGATATTATCCGTCCCTAAAATTATTTTATCTCAATAATTTCCTCCCCAATCCTGATCCCCACAATCTCATCAAGATCAAGTGGCACTGCCCAGTGATATTGGGCGACTGTGACGCCGTCGTCGGGATCGCTGATGGAATATGAGAGACTGGTGCGTATTTCAGTGCCGTCTTCCGTGATGGCATAGATGTTGCCGAGGTACAAGCCTCTCGGATAAATATTGTATGACGGATAGTCATATACGGCATAGAGGGTGAATTCTGAGACGGACAATTCATAGACTCCACTCCATGTTTCGGGAATGGTAAACTCAATAAGATGGGTTTCTGTCCTCTCAAGAGTGAATTCAAAGTCCCATACTCCGCCATTGAATGTGCCTGTAAGCCCGGTGTCTTCGGCATAGTAGGCGCAGAAGTCTTCAAAGTGGAGTGTAACGTCGACAGGCTCGTCGCCATTTTCAAGCCCAAAGGTCTTTTCCAGGATGAGGCAGACTTTTCCGTTTTCATCTGTGTACTGCCACGACGTGCCGACATGTGAAAAACGGGTAATGGCGGCGTCAAGCTCTATGGCTGCGGTATCGAAACGAGCTATCGATACATTCGGAGCAAACTTGGCATTGTCGCTCTCGACATAAATTAGGACATATATGATGTCGTCGCCCAGGGTTGCCGAATCAACAGTCACTGTAACCCCATCCGAGCTCTGGCTTAAGCCGATATACTGGCTGAGACTCGCAACATATTCATACTGAGTATTGCTCATTTCTTCGCCTGTAACCTCTTCCCACTGGGTCTTGAACCAGCCGTCGATGCTGTCGCTTGAGGCGATGAAGCCGGCACCCATCAGGAGTATAGCAGCAAAAACGGTGACAAGCACCATCGGGAGCTTGCGGTAGACTTTCTTTATGATGATATTTTCTTTTCCAAGCTTGGTGTTCGTGAGGGCACAGACCCTGTCGTCGCTTACCGACGGAGCCTCCCCAAGCCTTATGCTTTCATCATTATAGCAGTCAAAAACATCTTTAAGATTCATATTCACTTTGTGAGACCTCCTTTCCCAAGTATTTCTTTCAGGCTGTCCCGCCCACGCCGGAGCCTTGATTTGACCGTCTCAATGTTCGTGCCGGTCTCCTCTGAAATCTTCGTGACCGTCTGGTTGTAATAGTAGTACCTGACAACCGTCTCCCGCTCATGCTTCTTGAGCTTCTTAAGAGCCAGCTTAAGCTCTCTTGCCTGTTCCTCTTTTTCAAGACCCAGAAACTCCTCTGAAATCGCTACAAAGTCGTCCAAATCTTCTTCAATTTTTTCGTCGAGACTTTCCGTCTGAAGCCTCTGAGCCCGTATGTAATTTTTTGCCTTGTTCCGGGAAACTGTAGAGAGCCAGGCTTTCAGGTGAGAGGTGGTGAGCTTATCCCGGTTTTGCCAGAGTTCAAAAAACACATCCGACGCAAGCTCTTCAATGGCAGCAGTATTGTTAAAATCCCGGAGCTGATTTGCAATAACCGTGGAAACATACCGGTTGTACTTATAAATAATCTCGCTGAGAACATCCTCATCCCCAAGCCGCAGCCGACCGACAAGCCTAGAATCGTCCATCACTCACCCTCACTTTCTTTTTAGGTTCATTATAATAGACACGGGAATTCATACTATGGGTGCAGACTTTCGACAAGTCGAAAGTCGAAAGTTTGGCAAAGCCAAACTTCCAATGCTATTCTAAAGCAAAAAAGGCTCCCCTGTCAAGGGGAGCTGTCGGCGAAGCCGACTGAGAGGTTCGCGAGCCCGCAGGGCGAGCGTTGATTGAAGATCATCCAAACTCAATAACCGTCCCCTCAATCATCTCTCCGAACACATCCACAAAGTAGAGATAATCCACTTCGTCAAGGTCAATGAGCACTGCCCACTGACGGTACCAGTGCTTTTCGTCACCGTCTGAGGGCGTAAGACCGTCTACGATTCCGGTGTACTGCCAGCCACCCTCGGTGGCAACTTCGCTTCCGTCTTTCATGACGGCAATCACGTTGAGCGCGCCTTTGCTGAAATCAACCACTGAGGTGTCAATAAGATAGCTGATGCCGAATTCAGAAATCGTAAATTCAGAGATTCCCTCGATGCCGGTATCAATAGTGACGTAGGTGACGTCCGCAACATCAACCGTGAAGTCAATAGTCCATGGACCGCCGATAAAGACCTGGTTGCCGTCCTCGTCGAAATAGTATAGCCTGCCATAGTTGAATGAGCAGTTAAGCGTTTCGACATCATCGCCAATGGTGCTGTATTGGGCGACGTAGAGCGAGTAGTACACGCCGTCTTCAACATAATTCCAGCCAGAGCGATGCCCATAGCTTGCCATGTTGGCGTTATCAATGTCGAAGACAACACGCTCAAAGTACCATTCCGCACCCGAATCGAGCATCTCCATAAAGCTCTCGCCCTCAACCTTGACGAGGAAGTACATCTCGTTCTTACTTGCCATAGCCGAGTCAACGGTGACGGTGATGTCAGACTCGATAGTGCCGGAGGCGTCTATTTCCTGCATGGAGTTCTGTGTGGCATCGGAATCAGACTGAACATAGATGACCGAGCCATCAACACAGTTTCCAGCACCATCTGAGAAGTAGATGTAATCAACTTCACTCACGTCAATAGGCGTTTCCCACTGACTATACCAGTGCTTACTGCTTCCGTCTTCTTCTAAATAGCCGGTGCCGGTAAATGTACTGATCTCCGTGCCGTCTTTCATGACAGCGATTACTATACCGCACGGATTCGCTTCGGAAGCGGCTATGTAGCTGACCTCGAATTCGTTGATTTCCAAGTCGGAAATTCCGACAATATCAGTGTCAAGAGCTATAGTAGTCAATTCACTCACATCAACCGTGAAATCAAAGCTCCATGAGCCGTTAATGACTACGTCTTTATCTTCTTCATCGTAGTTGGAATGAAGTGCGCCCATGCTCAGCGAGCAGTTCAGCGTAGTGACGTCCTCGGGCAGGGTGTCATAGCTGCATTCCCAGAGCCAATAGTAAACGCCGTCCTCTTCGTAGTGCCAGTCAATATGGCTACAGTAAGCGGCGACCTCGGCATTTTTTATGCCAAAGTAGAAATGCTCGAAGTACCAGTATTCGCCCTCAACCAGCACGTCCTGGAGGCAGTCGCCCTCCATTCTGAGGAGGAAGTACATTTCATTCTGGCTCGCCATTGCAGAGTCGATGGTGACGGTAATTTCGTTTGAAATCTGGCTTGAGTCTATCTCCTGACTGAATCCGTCGATAACTTCAAGCTGTTCCTGAGACATTTCTTCGCCGGTCAGCTCCTGCCACCTGCCCTGGAAGAAGCTTGTTAAGTTGTTGCTGGCAGCTGCAAACCCTGCGCCCATCAGAAGCACAGCCGCAACCACTACAGCAAGCACAACTGGTAATCTATGATGTTTTTTCTCCATAAAAACGTTTTCCTTTCCTGCCTTGGTGTTCGCCAGGGCATAAATTCTATCGGTGCTGACAGCGGGAGCTTTCTTTAGCCTGATTTTCTCCTCACCGTAGCAGTCGAGAAGGTCGCTATAAAGTTTTTTCACTTTGAAAAGCCTCCCTTTTCTAAGATTTCTTTGAGCTTGTCCCTGCCTCTTTGAAGCCTTGTCTTGACAGTAGCCCGGTTCATGCCGGTCTCTTCGGCAATAACAGTAACCGTCTGGTTATAATAGTAATACCGGAGAATAACCTCTCGCTCGGGCTTGCGGAGCTTGTCAAGAGCAGCCTTGATTTCTCTTGCCTGCTCCTCTTTCTCGAGCTCTGAGAAATTGTCTGAGAGATCGATGAGATTCTCGAGACTGCTGTCGTCAAGGCTTTCAAAGATTAGCTTCTGGGAGCGTATGTAGTTTTTGGCTTTGTTTCTCGCAACGGCACTCAGCCAGCCACGGAGGTGGGAGGTGGTAAGAGTGCCCCTGTTTCGCCAGAGCTCATAAAACACATCCGCCGAAAGCTCTTCGATGACGGTGACATTGTCGAAATCCCTAAGCTGGTTTGCAATAACGGTTGAGACATATCTTGAGTACCCGGAAACAACCTCCCGGAAAGCCTCCTCGTCCCCAAGAGCGAGCCTCTTAAGAAGCCGTCTTTCGTCAATCATCACCATCACCTCCTATTTGAACCGATTTGAAAACGTTTTCATACTTATAGACACAGAATTTTGGGCTGGGGATTCAAAAAAATTTGGATAATCCTATTGGCTCCCCTTACTAAGGGGAGCTGTCGGCGAAGCCGACTGAGAGGTTCATCCACACAAAAATCAACCCCAACTCAAAAGAGTCAGGGCTGGATTCAGTGATATTCTTTTCAGAAATTACCCCTCAGTATGAGGCTCCTCGTCATTAACGTGGATTTCTTCAGCGACCTCTTCGGCGGCTTCCTGAATGTCTTCTGCTACTTCAGCAGCGGCTTTGAGGGTTTCGTCAACCGACTCGGGAACTTCGGGCTCATCTTCGTCCTCGTCGTCCTCATCGTCCCATTCAATAGTGTACTCTGCCTCATGACGCTCTTCAAGCTTTTCGGCAACCTTGTCAGCAATGATGGAAGCCCACTCACTTGCCTTGTCTGCGGCAATGACAATTCCGCTCATGACGCCGTCAACGATGCTGTTTACTGCCTCGGAAATATCCTGACCGTGACCCTCGTCGCAGCAGTCGCAATCACACTCATCGTCGTCGCACTCGTCACACTCACATCCGTCGTCTTCATCCTCGTCGCACTCATCGCACTCACATTCGTGATCGCATGTGCACTCTTCGCCGTCCCAAGCCTCGCAGTCCTCACAATCGCAGGTATCTACGTCGTCAAGACCCTCGAAATCCTCGGTGTCATCGATTTCCTCGTCATCGCGAACCTTTTTAGCAAGAGCAAAGCCGAGAGCAGCAGCGGCAGCAGCCGCACCTATACCAAGAGCTATTTTAAATACATTACCCATCTGAAAACATCTCCTTCAGTTTTTCTTAAGTTTAATATAGCACACATTTGAGAAAAATGCAATACCCATTTACATATTACCGGTCAAAAACATGATTATGGCGGTTGCCGCCAGTGGAGCAGTCTCGCACCGGAGGATTCTGTCACCAAGCCAAACCTTTTTCACGCCGTTCTCTTCAAGCTTCTCTATTTCTGACGGCTCAAAACCGCCCTCAGACCCGATAAACAGCCCGATTCCGGATTTCTCGGGAATTTCTATATCCTTTAAACTTACTCCGCCCTTTTCATAGCAGACGATTCCAAGATCCATTTCCGACAGCTCTCTGACACACTCATTAAAGCTAAGTATATCCGAAACCTCGGGGATAATTCCGCGTCCCGACTGCTTCGCCGCTTCAAGAGCTATCTTCTGGAGCCGTTCACGCTTCGCCTTGAACCGTTCGTTATCCGGTCTTGAAATGCATCTTTTTGTAAGCACAGGGCAGATTTTCTTGACACCCAGCTCCACCGATTTCTGAACGATAAGCTCAAGCTTGTCAAGCTTCGGCATCGCCATATAGAGCGTTAAATTTATATTCGGCTCACTGGACTGAGATTCGCTGACCACTTTAAGGGAGACGTCCTCCCTTGTAATCCCGATAATCTCGCACTGATAGTCAGTTCCATCATGGCAAACTGTGAGCTCGTCGCCAACAGCCATCCGAAGCGACTTTCCGATGTGCTGGGCATCCGCACCGTCGATAGTAATAATCCCACCCTCAGGCGGCTGAGAAACAAAGAACCTCGGCATCCATATTCCCTTTCCGAAAAAATCTGTACTTAAATTATAATCTTATGGTCGCCGTTTTTCAAGAGCAAATTTTATTTTTCGTACTTATTTCACTGTGATTTCACATATATCTTGGCTCCCCCGTTTTGGGGGGAGCTGTCGCTAAAGGCGACTGAGAGGGCGCGCGAAGCGCGATTACCTCTTGCATATCTCCCCGAAATGTGCTACACTATTGTTAACAACCCACTCAGGGAGGAGAGATATTATGCGCAGAGACAAAATTAACTACTACCTCGACATTGCCGACGCAGTTTCCGAAAGAGGAACATGCTTAAGGCGGAGATACGGTGCGGTAATCGTCAAGAACGACCAGATTATTTCAACCGGATATGTCGGAGCCCCCAGAGGGCGAAAAAACTGCACCGACCTTGGATATTGTGTCCGTACACAGCTTAACATTCCCCGTGGGGAGAGGTATGAGCTCTGCCGGTCCGTCCATGCCGAAATGAACGCAATCATCAATGCGCCACGTGAAAGCATGATAGGTGCTTCGCTCTATCTCTGCGGCAGGGAAGTCTCCACCGGCGAGTACATAAAGAATTCCTCCTGCTGTTCAATGTGCAAGAGGGTTATAATCAATGCCGGAATCGAGCGGGTCATCATCCGTGATGACGACGAAAATTATCGGGTGATAGACGTTTTCGATTGGGTTCTGAATGATGATTCGGTTGAGGGAAAGTTTGGCTATTAAATGACAAAGATTTTTGAAACAAATTCGGCTGATGAGACCGTGTCTCTTGGATTGGCTGTGGGGAAGCTCCTCCATGGCGGCGACGTTGCGGCATTCCGTGGAGGACTCGGGGCAGGGAAGACGACATTCACCCACGGTGTGGCGGTTGGCTTGGGGCTTCGGGACGACGTGAGCAGCCCAACTTTTGCCATCGTCAACGAGTATTCCGAGCCCCACAAAACGCCCCTCTATCACTTCGACATGTACAGAATTGCGGATAGCGATGAGCTTGAATCGATTGGATTTTACGACTATCTCGACTCAGACGCCGTCCTGGCAATAGAGTGGAGCGAAAATATCGCAACTGAACTTCCTGACAGCACGATAATCATTTCGTTTGAAGTGACCGGTGAGAACTCCAGGAAGATAACAATAATCGGAGATGAGAGATTTGATAATATTGGGGATTGATACCTCCGGCAAAACTGCCTCCTGCGCCGTTTATCGCGACGGAATTATATTGGGACAAACCACGGTTTACACCAAGCTCACCCATTCTCAGGTGATTCTGCCGTTTATAGAGCGGGTTCTTGGGGACACTGAGCTTGAAATTTCGGATATCGACCTCATCGCTGTCTCAAACGGTCCCGGGTCTTATACTGGTCTTAGAATCGGCGTCGCACTTGTCAAGGGTCTATGCGCAATGGGCGGAAAATGCGTCGGAATTTCGACTTTGGAAGCCCTTGCGGCGAATTCCCTTGCGGCGAAAGGCACAATTTTCCCGGTAATGAAAGCCCGCCCTGAGGTGGTCTATTTCGGAGCATATTCATCCGACGGCGAGAAGCTGACTACGGTCAAGCCGGACGACGTCACAGACTATAAAGCCGTGAAAGCTCTTGCGGAAGAGACAGAGGGCGACATCATCCTCACCGGCGACTGTGCTGAGGACATCAAAGAGAAGCTATTTGCAGATGACTCAAGAGTCCGCCTCGCTCCTGTTCAAAACAGGCTACAGCAGGCAACAGGAGTGATTTCTGTGGCACTTCAGCATCTTGACGAAGCGGGGAGTGCAGAGGATTTGCGGGTCAGGTATTTGCAGATAACTAAGGCTGAAAAAGACTTACAAGAAAGGTGATTATCATGAAAGTAGGAATTGGAAATGATCATGCTGGTGCGGAGCTCAAGATGGAGATTGTGAAGCACCTGGACGAAATCGGGGTTGATTATATCGACTATGGCGTCGCTGTAGGGGAGAAGATTGACTACCCTGATGCGGCGGAGAGAGTCTGCCGGGAGGTTGTCGCCGGAAATGTTGACCGTGCAATCCTCATCTGTGGAACCGGCATCGGAATCTCGATAGCTGCGAATAAAATCAAAGGCATCCGTGCCTGCGCCTGCTCGGATTCGTTCTCGGCAAAGTATACAAGACTCCATAACGACGCCAACGCCCTCTGCCTCGGCGGCAGGGTAGTAGGACCTGGTCTTGCAAATGAGCTTGTCGACCTGTTCTTAACCACCGAGTTTGAGGGAGGACGGCATCAGCGCAGGGTCGACCTCATTACGAAGCTCGAGGAGAAAAACTGAGCAGTAGTGCCGAATTAACAATAACCAGCACCGACCCGGCATTGTGGACGAGTGCGCCGACGACAGGATTCAGTGTTCCGATGATAGCTAAGATTATCGCAATGACATTCAGGGTCATCGAAAACGTGAGATTCAGTCTGATGGTCTTCATCATCCGCTTCGAAAGGGCGACGAGATGGGGAAGCTCCGAGAGGTCGTCGCCGACGAGGGCTATGTCGGCAGCATCGACAGCAATGTCGCTTCCTATGCTGCCCATCGCAATCCCGACATCGGTTTTTTTGAGGGATGGTGCGTCGTTCACACCGTCGCCGAGCATTAGGATTTTCTCCCCGGCAGACTGTAAGCTGCCAATTATTTTGAGTTTGTCTTCCGGCAGACAATCGGAATATACTTTATCTATTCCAAGATTTCGAGATACCGCTTCGGCGGTATTTTTGTTGTCACCGGTAAGGAGAACCGGCTCCACACTGAGACTTTTGAGCTTTTTAATCATGTCCTTGCTCTCTTCCCTGACTGTGTCCAAAAGGGCAATAAGTCCGAGAATTTCGCTCTCACTTGCGACATATATGATCGTGCAACCGGTTTTGAGATACTTTTCAGCCACGGCTGTTGCGTCTTCGGATAAATTTATCCCCGCTTCCTGGAGCATTTCTCTGTTACCGGCAAGAATCTTCTGCCCGTTAACTTCGGCTTGAACGCCCCGCCCCGGGAGCATCGAAAATTTTTCACAGGTGGGAAGCTCGCCGCTGTATGAGTTCACGATTGCTTTTCCAAGAGGATGCTCGGACATCTGCTCCGCAGAGGCACAGAGTCTGAGAATGTACTCATCTGAAAGACATTTGCACAGGCTTTCCGAAGCCGAAACGGTCGGTGTGCCGTAAGTCAGAGTGCCGGTCTTGTCAAAAGTTGCGATGGTTACATCTGCAAGCCGTTCAAGGGCGTCACCCTCTTTGACCAGGAAACCGTGCTTGGTGGCGTTGCCAATTGCCGCCATAATCGCTGTCGGCGTCGCCAGGACAAGGGCACACGGGCAGAAGACAACTAAGATAGTAACCGCTCGGAGAATCTCCCCACTTATCGCCCAGGTAAGAGCCGCACTCACAAGTGCAATAACGACAATCCACGTTGCCCACCTGTCGGCAAGTCCAACAATCTTCGCTTTTCCGGCATCGGCAGACTGTACAAGCCTGATTAGCCTTTGAATCGAGCTGTCTGAGCCGACTTTCGTGGCTCTCATATCGAATGCTCCGAACTGGTTCACAGTTCCGCTTGAAACCTCGTCACCTACAGTCTTATCTACTGGAAGCGATTCACCGGTCATGACCGCCTGATTTATTGATGTCTGTCCAGAAATAATTACTCCGTCGACGGGGACAGTTTCTCCGGGCAGTACTCTCAGAATCTCGCCGACCGTGACTTCCTCCACCGGAATTATTCGCTCCATTTCTCCCGAAATAACCCTTGCCGTCTGCGGGGTGAGCCTGACAAGCCGCTCAATTCCGGCTCTTGCTTTCGCGACGGTGAGCTCTTCAAGGAGCCCGCCCAACTGCATTATAAATGCGACCTCACCCGCCGCAAAGGTCTCCCCGATGAGGACGGAAGCGACAAGAGCTAGCGACACAAGCACATCCGCCTTTATGTCGAACTCAGTCACCAAGCCAATTATAGCCTCAAGAATTATCGGCACGCCGCAAAGGATTATCGCCACCCAGGCGATATCGAACGGCAAGGGAAGCCCGATAAGACTCAGTATAAGCGATACTCCCGAAATTGCGAGAAGTGTGATATCTTTCTTTGTCCCGCCGATAGCGAGAATTTCTTCCAGCTTATGCATAGCATTTTTAATCATAAAGCACCTCTTTGTATCAAAACTATACCCATATGGGTATCTATAGCTTATATTATACTCATACGGGTATAGGTTGTCAAGGGGCAAAAAATAAAACCGCCCGGGTGGGCGGTGATATTCTGAAATTACCCCATATTCGCAAACCTTTCCACTGCTTTTGTGAAGTCAGCAATGGTCTTGTCAGCGTCGCCGTGCTCTATGCCGTCGCGGACGCAGTGGTTGATGTGCCCCTCAAGGACAACCTTGCCGCAGCCGTGAAGTGCCGATTTTGCGGCGTTGATTTGTGCCAGAATGTCCTCGCAGGGGATATCCTCGTCAATCATTCTGTCGATAGCCTCAACCTGCCCGATGATTTTCTTCAGCCTCCGGTGCAGGTTTTCGGAATCCATACATTGTTTCAATTTGAACCTCCAAAATAAACAATCGGGGAAGTTCGCCAACGGCGAACTTCCGCAGCTAACGTCAGTTAGCTGTCCAGTACCCATCCCTGATGAGCTTGTCCCATTTCGGAACGACGATTTTTACATTCCTCATGCCTTGCTTCGATTTCATCTGTTTGATTTCCTGGCAGACGTAGCCGTCTTCTATCAGCTTCTGAAGCGCGTCTCTGATGCTTTCCTCGGGGACGCTGTTTCTTTTTGAAACTGCTGAAATGACAGTGCGGAATGTGGGAATAACATTCGGCTTGTTCGCAATGCGGGCAAAATTTGAAATAATCATCATGCTGTAGCTCTTTTGGAGGACGTCCTCTGCGGGGAGAGTGACGACCTTTGTAGCTGCGAGCTGGAGCTGACGCGAGAATGAATCCTTTATACCATATACGACAGCCGTCTTTTTAAGGGTCTGGCTTATGTATTTCACAACCGACTGGAAATGTCCGTCACCGGTGAAAATAATTATCGCATCGACGTTTTTACGGTGGTTTACCGTCTGGTAAATGTAGTCGAGCATGATGAAGTCGGTCATGTCTTTCTTGCGGTGAGAATCGGTGTTGCCGGTCTCAACTATTGTGTTGGTGACTGTTCTGAGCTTCGGAAGCTCTGCGCCTATTTTCGGCTCAGAAAAATCGCCGAATACCATGACATCCTTGAGGTCATATTCTTTCTCAAGCTCCTTTCGCCATGCGAGAGGGTCGGTGTCTATATGTAAAAAATTCTGATAGGTATAATACCAATATTCATAATCCACGAATGCTATTGCCGCTTTTCTTTTCTTTTTAAAGATACTCAAAGTTTACCTCCTTTCATATAAATTTTTCGCGAAGTTTGTTTGTATGGAAATAAGTTTCAAAGAAACTTATTTCCCGTGTATGTGAGGCTATGCCTCACATACACGTAGTATCGCCAGAGCAAACATCTTTGCGTTGAGGACTAGCTGGCTGAGCTTTATAGACTCGTCAGCCGAGTGCATGTGGTTGTCCTCACCCATAAATTCTGCTCCAAAAGCAACTCCGCCCTCTATATCATGGACATAGGTGCCGCCGCCAATCGCAATGCACTCTCCCTTTTCGCCGGTGACCTCTTCGTAGACGCCTAAGAGCGTCTGAACGAACGGGCTGTCCGACGGGACATAGTGCGGCTCCATACCCATGCTGTCATGAGTAGAGAAGCCTTTTGCTTCAAGTGCGGGCTTGTATACGTCCAGAATATCCTTGACAGTAAAGCTTACGGGAAGTCTGATGTCGTTGCAGCCCCTTAAGTTGCCGTTTTCATAATCGAGAATGCTCAAAAGGCATGTCAGCTCGCCCGACTGCTCATCCCTGAAGTTGATTCCAACACTCTTGCCGTTGGTCTCGCCATAGGGGAACAACTCGCAGAGTGCGTTAATCTTCTTGCCGATTTCGCCGTCGAGATTAAGCTTATTCAGAAGCCCCAGAAGAGCAGTGACCGAATTCTTGCCCATAGATGGCATCGAAGCGTGAGCACTCACGCCGTGGGCTTCAATAGTGATGCATTCGCCGTTCTCGGAAAGTGCGAACCACACATCAGAACCGAGTCCCTCAACTGCCTTTGAGATATCTTCCGCACTGATGCCCCTGACGACGCAGGAAGCCAGCTCAGGAACTGCATTGATAATCTTTCCACCGTGGAATTCTATGAGGGTTCTGCCGGTCTCATCAACCGGAATTTCGCACTCAAATGCACCGCGAATCATGCCCTTTTCTATGTTGATGACAGGATAGTTGCCGTCGGGGGTGAATGAGTACTTCGTCGGCTTCTCTTTTGAGAAATAGTATCTCATGCAAGCCGAGCCGTTCTCCTCGTTGGTTCCTAAGATAAGCCTGACGCCCTTTTTGAGCGGAATATTCAGGTCTTTCAAGGCTTTCATGGCGTAGATAACCGAAACCGCCGGACCCTTGTCGTCGATAGCACCTCTGCCATAGAGCTTGCCATCAGAGATACGGGCGGTGTACGGATCACTTGTCCATCCTGTTCCCTCCGGAACGACGTCCAGGTGTGCAAGTATTCCCAGCTCCGGCTCGCCCTCGGTGAAAGTGACTGTTCCTGCGTAGCCGTCAAAGTTACGGGTCTTCATCCCGAAGCTCTCGCATACGGCAAGAGCATGGTCAAGGCACTCCCGGACGGGCTTGCCAAACGGCGCACCCTCAGCTGCCTCCTGCTGATAGCTCGGGAACGAAATAAGCTCCGAAAGCGTCACAATCATTTCGCCCTCAAGAGTGTCGATGTAGGCGAAGAGCTTTTCTTTAGTATTGTTGTTCATAATTATGCTTCTTTCTGTTTCTTAATACAAGCTCTCAGCATAAGCTCATCCATCAAAGAGTAATCTTTTTCGTAGGAAAATACGCTTGCTTCGAGCATTTCATCATCGCTGATTTTCGAGAAATCCAGAGTATAACCGTCATTGTCGGCAAGAGTTTCAATGAAAAGTCGTTGCGTTCTTCCGTTGCCCTCCCGGAACGGGTGGATGACGTTTATCTCGCCGAGATAGTAGGAAAGCCTCTTGCTGATTTGTGAAACATTGGAGCAATCCTTGAGATAGTTTTCTCTTTTCAGAGCGTCAAAAAGTGCTGCCAGCTGTGGCTCTATATAGTCAGCACGGCAAAACTGGTTGCCTTTTGAGATATTCACTGTCCTGAATTGCCCTGCCCAAGGGTAAATATCCTCAAACAGGAATTTGTGCATTCGCTTCAGGTGTGCGATACCGAATCTGCCGCGAATCCTGATAAGACTGGCTTGCGCCATCTTGAGCGAAGTGATCGCTCGTTCGGCTTCTTCAAGCTGAGCTTGGTCGGTGATGTTCAGCTTGTTTTTGAGAACATGTGAGTGCGGATAGCAATACTCACTGTCCCACTCATACTCGTAGTAGTATCTTTGGTTCATGCTGATTTCTTATAACGGCTTATTAGCTCGTCAACTGTGACCTCAAACGACTTCTTCCCACTGAGACAAAGCCGGAGTCTTTCCTTGTCCTCGTCTGTGAGAGGCAAGCCCTCCATAGACATGGTGGCATTGACGTTTGCTATTATTCTGTCGGCTTCGCTCATATGGATACCTCCTGACCGCATTTATTTCAACTTCTTCAAAACCATCACCGAAATCGGCGGGACAAACACGCCCTCGCAGTAGGTGGCTAGTGGGGTTAAGGATGCTTTTATATCTGTGATATGCAGCTGCCATTCGCCGTCGGGGAGTCCTATCATCTTGGCTCTCGGGATCGGGTTCACTAAAATCAGCAACTCCTCATTCTCGTCGAAAAGATGGATTGAGATGGTGCCGTCGGGGGAGGGAAGAGTCTCGCTGTGCGAGAGAACCTCCGTCCTGAGTGACAGCCGGAGCAGGTGGTGAGCCTTTCTGAACGCTATGAGACCCTTGTAGTAGTCTACCGTCAGCTTGTTCTCAGCTATAGACCACCATTTCAAAGAGTTGACGCTGTCTGGAGAGCGGTAGCTGTTCCGGTCGTAGTCGCCGTTGCCTAACGGCTTTGAGCGGAGGAACTCCTGCCCTGCTTGAATGAACGGTATTCCCTGTGCTAAGAAGACAAGTGCCGCAGAAAGCCTTGCCATCTTCCGTCTGTCGCGCTCGTGAGCACTGCTTGAAACAGCCAACTTGTCCCAGAGAGTCAGATTGTCATGAGCCTCGACATAGTTGACTATCATACATGGGTTGCAGTTCCAGTCCTGCTTGCCCAAAAGTCCATCAGCCACTGACTGTCTCAGGTGGAAATTCCCGCTCACATAGCCGGTTGCCTTGTCGACGAATGTTCCGCCCTTGATTGCATCGCGGTAGTTGTCGTTGAAGTAGGCGACGCAGGGCGTCATGTAGGAATTGTATTTGTTTGCTGACTTTTCGCCCTCAAGTGCCGATGCACCTCCCGTCCAGCCCTCGCCATAGAGGATGACGTTAGGATTTATCTCGGTCAGCCGCCTGGAAATCTCGTTTATCGTGTCTATATCAAGGCACGCCATCAGGTCAAACCGGAAGCCATCGATTTTATACTCAGTCGCCCAGTAAACAACCGAATCGACTATGTATTTTCTGACCATAGCCCGTTCGGAGGCGATCTCATTTCCACAGCCGGAGCCGTTTGAGAGCTTGCAGTTCTGATATCTGTAGTAGTAGCCGGGGTAAGAGTTGCTAAGATATGACCCGAATGACTTGAACGTGTGGTTGTAAACAACGTCCATAACCACTCCGATGCCGTTCTTGTGAAGAGCCAGGACAAGCTCCTTATACTCCCTGATTCTCACAGACGGGTCAAACGGGTTTGTAGAATAGGAGCCCTCGGGAATGTTGTAGTTCTCCGGGTCGTAGCCCCAGTTGTAGGAGCTTTCGGGATGAGCTTCATCAAGCCTGTCGAAGTCGAAAACCGGCATCAGCTGAACATGGGTGACGCCAAGGTCTTTTATGTGGCTTAGGCATGTTGGCTCGCCGCCGTGGGTGCAGCTGTTTTCAACCGTGAATGCAGGGAACTTGCCCCGAAGTTCCGGTTCAATTCCGCTTGAATCGTCGACAGAGAAGTCTCTCACGCTGACTTCATAGATGATGGCATCTGTGTTAGCATTGAGCGGGACGTAACCATAGTCGTCCCAGCCATCCGGATTGAGCGAAGACGGGTCGACAATGCAGCCCCTGTCACCGTTGACTCCGGCGGCTTTTGCATAAGGGTCAACTCCCTCAGTGATTTTGCCACTATAGCTGTATTTATATGTGTAGAAAATGCCGTATAAAGACTCGGGATGAGTGTATCTCCACACGCCGAGGTCTGATTTTGTCATAGCTGCTGTAAGATAGGGATACTCGTCTTCTCCATGCTTGTAGAGACATACTGCAACGCCGTCAGCCTCCGGTGCCCAGACTGAAAACCCGGTTTCCAGCTCGGTCACCTTAACGCCAAGCACCCCATCATATCTGTAGTTTGAATCAATATATTCCGCTTTTTTGGAATCCATGATATTCCCCCAGTAGTTGTAGTGGTTCGCATATTAACATAGCTAATCTGTATTATACACTATTCCCTGGCATTTTTCAAGTCCATTGTGACAGTAAGCTGAAAAACAAACGTGAATGCAAGAAAAATATTGTAAATAGGGTTGACTTTTCGACACTAACATTGTAAAATATATCAGTCTGCGAGTAAGCTATACGGCAGCGGATGACGTGAAATCACGTCAGATGAGGAAAGTCCGAGCATCACAGAGCAAAACAGCTGATAACGTCAGCCGAGGGCGACCTTAGGGAAAGTGCAACAGAAATAAACCGCCTGGGTTACCAGGTAAGGATGGAAAGGCGAGGCAAGAGCTCACCGGAGCGTGGGAGACCACGCTGCCATGTAAACCCTGTTTGATGCAACACCGTTTGGAACGGAATGTCAACGTCTGCTCGGCGGGCATTCTGTAATAGGTGGCTTGAACTTCCCGGCGACGGGGAGTCTAGATAGATTGCCGTACACGACAGAACTCGGCTTACAGGCTTAGTCGCAGCGAGAGAATATTAACTTCCCTGAAAGGGAAAATAAATATATAAATCCCGCCAGAATCTGCGGGAAACGGAGGCTTTTAAAATGGAAAGAAAAAACGGTAGAATTCTCAGGACGTTTTTGTGTCTGATGACCGCTCTGATGGTCCTCTTCGCATTTTCGGGTTGCGGAGACACATCTGACGAAAAAACCGATTCCAGCTCTGACACAAGCACCGCTGACAGCACAGACAGCTCGTCCAGCGGCGTAACAAAATCCGGCTCGGGTGATGACCTCAGTTTAGGCTTAAGCAACGGCGACACCTATGTCTCAAGAGAAGATTACACACTTCTGGGCGACTACTACTATGTTGAGACATACCGCATCGAAACAAGTGACGGCGACATGACCGAGCTTGGAATTGATTTTTATCTGACCTACAGCGATGAGGACGGCTATACAGATGCCGATGGCGTTCTGGCTGTCTACTATGACGCTGAAACAGGCGAGGTAACCAGCTATGAGGCATATGTCGGAACAAATCCCGTCCGTGCAATGGTCAACTACAGGGTCGGAACCAATGCGACCTATTTCACCTGCACCTGCTTTGACGGCAACTATGTCATAAGCGAATCAATCTGGGATAACTACATTCTGGATGAGGAAGCCGGCACTGCAACATATTATACCGGCAAGGAAGTCTACAATGAATCCGGCTCCATCGAAAGTATGCGTGAGGAGAGATACACCGTGTCCGACGACGGTACTCTTGCTCTTTACGAGGTTGAAGTCAAGGAGTATGACGAGGACGGAAACCTGACCCTCAGCGAAACCGAGTCATATAACGAAGATGGCGAGCTGGAGATTACCACATCCGACCCGATAGAATAAGTTCCGGCAAATTCCTTGCCTGTAAAGTTCAATTTTCTTGGGCAAAATGCCTCTTGACAGTTTGACTTGAAAATGCTAAAATGAAAATACAGTGAGTTGCAAACGGCGTAAATCCGGCTGTTTGCAGCTCTTTTTTGTTTGTAAAGATTTATTTTTTATATGGAGGATTATATGGAACAAAAGTCAAATTCGTTTCTGGAAACGGAAAAGATTGGCACACTTATGCGGAAATACAGTGTTCCTTGCATAATTTCGCTTCTTGTAGCCGCTCTTTACAATATCGTTGACCAGATATTCATCGCAAACAGCTATTTGGGCTCAAACGGCAACTCGGCAAATACGGTTGTCTACCCGCTTACGGTAGTCGCACTTGCACTTGCCGTCCTCATCGGTGACGGTTGCTGTGCGTTCATTTCAATCAGTCTGGGAGCAGGCAAGGACGAGGACGCCCACAAGAGTGTCGGAAACGCAGTCGTTCTCTGCATCATAGTCAGCGTTGTTTTGGCGGCATGCTACATCATCTTCCAGGAGCCGATTCTCACGGCTTTCGGAGGAAGAGTAAACGACGAGACATTTGCAAACGCAAAGGAATACTTCTTCTATATTGCTCTCGGTGTGCCTTTCTACATGTTCGGTCAGGCGATGAACCCGATTATCCGCTCTGACGGAAGCCCTAAATTTGCAATGGCGGCAACCGTTTCGGAAGCAGTCGTCAACATCATCTTAGACCCTATTTTCATCTATGTATGCGAGTGGGGAATGATGGGTGCGGCAGTTGCAACAGTTACAGGTCAGGTTCTGACAGCGGGACTTTCGATTTGGTACTTATGCCACATGAAGACCCTTAAGCTTCATAAGAATAGCTTCGGGCTCTTCCCGAGACTTATGAAGAAATTCCTGCCGCTTGGCATCACAAGCCTTCTCTCGCAGATTTCTATTGTTATAACAATGCTCGTCTACAATAACGTCTGCATCAAGTATGGTGCAATGGACGAGATTTTCGGTCAGGTAGAGTATTCGCAGATACCTATGGCGGTACTCGGAATTGTCATGAAGTTCTACCAGATAGTAATTTCTATCGCAATCGGTCTCGCGGCTGGAATTATTCCTGTTGTCGGTTACAATGTCGGAGCAGGCAGGGGAGACAGAGCGAAGAAGCTTCTTACCTATCTCATAGCCGCCGAGGCTATTGTCGGAGCTATAGGACTCTTTATTGTTGAAGTGTTCCCCAAACAGCTCATCGGCATCTTCGGTGCGGCAAACGAGAGTGTTTACTACACCGAATTCGCAATCAAGAGCTTCAGAATTTATCTCTGTATGCTGATTCCGTCGCTCGTCAACAAGGGCACGTTTATCTACCTTCAGGCACTCGGCAAGGCGGGTGTATCTTCCGCAATCTCACTTATCCGTGAGATAGTGTTAGGTTCAGGACTTGCAATTCTGCTTCCCGTATTCTTCGGACTCGACGGTCTTCTCTGGTCGTTCCCAATAGCTGATCTGGTAACGCTTATTGTTTCGGCAGTCGTATTAGTCCGGGTTTATAAACAGCTCAGCCAGCCTGACTTCAACAAAGTTCATATAAGTTGATTTAATCGCCTCCTGATAAATTATTTTGTCCGAATCCCGTGTGAGTTTGGTCGCACGGGATTTCACTTTATTGTCGCTTAACACAAAATAAATCGGGATTTTATAAAAATTTACTTGCAACATGTGGCGATTTCTGGTATGCTATAAGATGGTGATATAAAAATGCCTTCTACTTACGCGCATTATGTTTTGGGCAGAGATCTTCTCCGCCGGTATTCTCCTGAGGTGAAAGATGTCCTCAGAGATAATCTTAAAATCTATCAGATAGGGCTTCACGGTCCCGATATTCTTTTCTACTATAAGCCTCTCACTAAAAACCCGATAAGACAGCTTGGGTCGGATGTGCACGAAAGACCGGGAACTGAATTTTTCAGTAAAGCTGCAGATATCGCAAATTCAGCCGGAAACGAGGCTGAAAGAAACCGAAGACTTGCATATGCCTTGGGCTTTGTAGGGCACTTCTCGCTTGATAGCATGTGCCACGGCTATGTTGAGAGAAAAAAAGATGTAAGCGGCGTCTCTCACTCGGAAATCGAGGTCGAGTTTGACAGGTGTCTTATGTTGAAAGATGGGCTCAATCCCATCACACACCACCTGACCGGTCACATCCACCCGACGGATGAGAATGCCCGGGTAATGTCGCTCTTCTATGATTCTGTCTCCCAGGAGGAGGCAAAAGTGGCGATTCGTTCTTTCGTCACCTACAACGGTTTACTGGTCGCACCGAATGATATGAAGCGACTTCTCATATACTCCGTTCTTGCGGCGTCCGGTAATTATAAGGGTATGCACGGAATGGTCGTCAATAAGAAACCCAATCCAAAGTGTGAGGACTCAAACCTGAGGCTCGAAAAACTTATGGCAAAAGCCGAGGAGCTCTGTCTAAGACTCAGCGACAACTTTCTTAAGCTTGCAAACGGGGAAGAGGATCTTCTCCCGTGGTTTAAGAAGACTTTTGAAAAGGGCGACGACTGGCAATCTATTCCGATTCTAACCGCCATGTAGGAAAGACATTATGAAGTTTAAAATGACTCCGCAGGAGAAGAAGTGGGTTCTGTACGACGTCGGAAACTCGGCGTTCACGATGCTGGTGGCAACGCTGCTGCCCATCTACTTCCACGTCCTTGCGGCAAACGAGGGTATATCCGAAACGGATTACCTGGCATACTGGGGCTACACTACCTCAATCGCCACAATAGTGGTTGCAATCTTAGGACCAACCTTGGGCACAGCGTCCGACATCAAGGGTGTCAAGAAGATAATCTTTATGGCTTCGATGTTCATTGGTGCAATCGGCTGTATTGCCCTTGGGTTCATCCAGTCGTGGCTCTGGTTCCTTATCCTATTCGCAATCGCAAAAATCGCCTATCAGCTGAGCCTGGTTGTATATGACTCGATGCTTACTGATGTAACCTCGGATGAACGAATGGATGAAATATCCGCTCAGGGCTATGCCTGGGGCTACATAGGAAGCTGCCTGCCGTTCATCATCTGCATTGCAATCTATGCTCTTCAGACTATGGGAATTCTCCCGATAAGCTTGGGAGTAGCTATGGCAATAGATTTCGTCATCACCGCTGTATGGTGGGTCGCAATGGCTATTCCGTTAATCAGGAGCTACAAGCAGGTTCACTATGTCGAGAAGACCGACAAGCCGGTTGCATCAAGCCTCAAACGCCTTGGCGGCGTATTCAAGGAGCTTGGACACAACAAGAAAGCTCTCTTCTTCCTTATCGCGTTCTTCTTCTATATAGACGGCGTCTACACTATCATCGATATGGCTACAACCTACGGCGAGTCTCTGGGACTGAGCAGCATAGGATTGGTTCTTGCACTTTTGGTCACCCAGTTCGTTGCGTTCCCGGCAGCACTCTTCTTCGGACGTCTTTCAAGAAAGGTCGAAGCAGGCAAGCTTCTCATGGTCTGCATAGTTGCCTATTTCTTCATCGTCGTATATGCTATCTTCCTAAGACAGCTCTATCAGTTCTGGATCCTGGCAGTTGCAGTTGGACTCTTCCAGGGCGCAATTCAGTCGCTTTCACGCTCATATTTCGCAAAGATCATCCCTCCCGAGAAGTCAGGCGAATACTTCGGAATCTATGACATCTGTGGCAAGGGAGCATCCTTTATAGGAACAACCTTGGTCGCCGTAATCACCCAGGTTACAGATAATTCAAGCATCGGTGTAGGAGGCTTGGCGGTGATGTTCGTTATCGGCGGAATCTTCTTTGTCCTGACCGACAAGACGCCGGCTACAGATCAAAAGTAAAGTCATGGGCTTAAAAAGCGATTTACAGACCTTGAAAACCTTTTCCGACAACCCCTATGACGCGAAATACCGCCCGAAAAGGGAAATGATCAATCTCTACATCCGGCTTCAGGTGTGGCTCATCCTGCTCTTAGGGTTCTCGGCTCAGGTCTACATAATCGTCACAGGACCGCTGTCGATATACTGGATAGTGATCTACTGGCGATCCCGGGAATACTGGAAAGACCTCGGCTGGAAGATGAGATATTATTACCTCCCCACCATCCCGGTCTTCCTATTCGGAATGTACCTCTGCATCCAGCAGTACTTCATTCTGGGCATTGAGTGGTTTGTGAATAAGTATATGTTCTACATATGACATATGACAAAAACCAGGGACTCCACGAGTCCCTGGTTTTTATATAACGTCTTTGTCAAGCAGAAAATCGATAATGTTGATATTGAGAATGCCATTATCGTTATACCACCGCTTGCCAATATCCTTGCGAATAATAATTTTCGGGAAAGCATCGCCTGTCAATGAAAACGGCTTCAACTCGGTCTGCTGCTTCTCTTCTGTGGGAAGAGCGTATGCAGATTGGATATATACTTTCTTTCCTCCTGAAGTGACAACAAAATCAATTTCTCTTGGCACACGAACGGAGTTATTGTTTTTGTTCTCTTCCCGACTATAGACGACACCGACATCCACAGAAAACTGCCGGATAATAAGTTCGTTGTAGATGATATTTTCCATGATGTGCGTCATTTCCTGCTGCCTGAAGCCAATTCTTGCATTCCTGAGCCCAATATCCTCACTGTAATATTTGCTCGGCGAGTCGAGATAAGCTCTTCCCTTGACGTCATATCGCTTGCTTTCAGAGAACAGAAAAGCGTCTTCAAGGTGCCCGATATATGAGCGGATGGTGTTCGGAGAAACCTGCGAATTCTGAGCGGATCGAATCGTGTCTGAGATTTTGGTCGGATTGGTAAGAGAACCAATCGAAGAACAGAGCAGGTCTATAATCTCTTCCAAAATGTCCTGCCTTGTAATCTTTTTTCTCTCGACGATATCCTTGATGTAGACCTCGGTGAAAAGTGCTTTCAGGTAGTTCATCTTCGCTGCATTTGTAGGTCTTGACAGGATAAGAGGCATCCCGCCGTAAAATGCATAATCATCAAAGGCTTCGCTCTTGTCTCCTCCGACAGCTGAATAATACTCCGAAAAGCTTAAGGGATGCATCCGTATCTCGTCGCTACGCCCTCTGAATTCCGTCAGAATATCGGAAGAGAGCATTTTTGAGTTGCTTCCCGTGACGTATATATCGAGATTTGAAAGGCTTTTTAAATCGTTAAGAGCATCATAGAATGTGATTTTCTTCCCGTCCGGATTGTATGGATTTGGAACGGGGTCGGACATCTGAATTTCGTCAACAAAGAGGTAGAACTGCTGAGAACTATTTTCAACAATACTTCTGACATAGGAAGCCATTTCGAGAGGGTTACGGTACTTTACGTCTTTGGTCAAATCAAGCTCGATAGTTATGATATTGTCGCTGTTCACTCCACTGTCTGTCAGGTAATCTCTGTACAGCTTTTTCAGCAGATATGACTTTCCGCATCGTCTTATTCCGGTTATAACCTTAACCTGCCCGTCCCACTGATAGGAAATAAGCTCTTTCAGATATGAGTCTCTTCTGATTTCCATAGTCGCGCAACCTTTCATTGAAAATTATTGTCCAAACCGGCTGTAATTTTCATTCATTATAGCACAACCGGATCTTTATTGCAAGTCTTTCATTGAAAATTCCCACCCAAACCGGCAATAATTTTCAATGGCATATCTTAATCCGCACTCACAATCCTGAAGTACGCCTCTGACGTAATCTTATACACAACAGTATACACAACCACCACAACTCCAAGGCACGCCGCGGTTACTCCCAGGAACAGCCATGTATTCATGAAGCCGCACATTTTGAGCATCTTCACCATTATCGGCGAGGCGAAAGCTATATGCACCGCTGCCATCACAACCGGCAGTAGGAAGACCGAGAGCATCTGTGAATTGATGCTCTTTTTTATGTCTGCCTTGGTCATGCCGACTTTCTGCATTATCTCGAACCGTGAGACGTCCTCATATCCCTCCGAAATCTGCTTGTAGTAGATGATGAGCACCGCCGAGAGGACAAACATCAGGCTCAGGAAGATCCCTAAGAACAGCAGTCCGCCGAACAGACCGTAGTAGTCGGAGCGATTTCTCACAAGTGAATCCCAGCTTATATGATAATTTATGCCTGTATTGTACAGACCGAGTGTCTCTTTCAGGAGCGGTGTACGGTGCGTGCCGTAATAGTAGCTCTGCTCCGATTCGCTTAAACTGGGAACATCGAAGCCGTACCACCACATCCGATAGATATAAATCTCGTTGCCTTTGTCGCCGAGCATCTCAAAAATCGGATTGAATACGTCCAGATCGTCGACGATGATAACAAGCATTCCGTAAATGGTGCGCTGAAGCGGGCAAAAAGTCGGATATTCTATCTCAGATTTGACGGTGAAAGTGCCGAACTTGTCGATATAAATTTCGGACATATTTCCGCTTTCAGAGTAGAGTAGAACTTCGCCACTTCCGAGAGTTTCACTCGAACCGTTCAGGCGGTTATATGTGTCGATATCGAAGACGCAGACCTCGACGTAGTCGTCATCCGTATAGAGATAATCGAGTGCAAGGTTACCATCGGTAAAAATACCGTTCGTCATGATATATTCATATTCGAGCTCGTTTTCAATTTCAAGGTCGTCGTCTATCGCAAGGTTCTTGACAATCTCTTTCTGTTCATCGGTGACTTCCTTATGGGTCCCGAACTGAACAATTAAGTCCCTCGGGTAGAAGTCTTCTAAGATGTCCTCTATTCCCATCATGATGCTCGAAGTAGACGACAGCATGACGAGAACGGCGGTTAAGAGAATACAGATTGACGCCAGCCCTGCGCCGTTGCGCTTCATGCGGTAGGTCATCGACGAGACGGAGACGAAGTGGTTTGGCTTGTAGTAATAGTGCTTCGATTTCTGCATTATCCTGCACATCAGGACGCTTCCCGACATGAAGAGAAGATACGTCCCGACCATGACAAGGACGACTGCCAGGAGGAATCCCATCATCATCGTCATCGGGTTTTCAAGCGTCAGTGCGAGATAATAGCCGAAGCCTAAGATGACGGCTCCTAGAAGCCCGAAGAACCAGTTCGCTTTCGGCGGCTTTTCGCCCATATTCTCGCTTTTCAGAAGCTCAATCGGGTTGGTCAGACGAACTTTAAGCAGCGAGAAAACAAACAGGAGTAGAAATATTATCGCAAACAGCAAAGCCGTTTCGGGGATAGCCTGCCATGCAAGCTCTATTGTGAATGTCACGTCACCTGAAATGAGCTGAACCAGCACCAGCTCTGCGAGCTTGTAGAGGATGATTCCGAGTACGATTCCGCCGACCATCGCAGTTCCGGCGGTGAAGACGTGTTCCCAGATGAGTATTCTTGCGATGTTATGCTTGCTCATCCCGAGAACGTTATACAGCCCGAACTCTTTCTGCCTGCGCTTCATGAGAAACGAGTTCGTGTAGAAAAGAAATATCGCCGCAAAGATGGCTATAACGCCTTTTCCGAGGGTGAGAAGTGCTTGAGCCGAATCTCCGCCGGACATCCATCTTATCACATCCGATTCGGCAAGCGAGGTGATTATAAAATAGAGCATCACCATGCCGATGCAGGCTAAAATGTGCGGGATATAGAGCTGCCGATTGCCCCTGATGCCGTTTATGGCAAGGCGACGGTATAGACCACGCTTTTTCATTCTCCGGCACCTCCTTTTGAGAGCATGGTGAGGGTGTCGGAAATTTTCTCATAGAGCTGCTCATCGCTCTGCCCGCCGCGGTAAACCTGGTGGAAGACAACGCCGTCCTTGATGAATAAAACCCTGTTCGCATGGCTAGCCGCCTTGACCGAGTGAGTGACCATAAGAATTGTCTGTCCACAGGAATTTACTTTCGAGAAGAGATTAAGAAGCTCATCCGTGGCTCTTGAGTCGAGTGCGCCTGTGGGTTCATCAGCTAAGATGATTCTAGGCTCAGTGACAAGTGCCCTTGCAACCGCCGCCCTCTGCTTCTGACCGCCGGAAACCTCGTAGGGGTACTTCTTTAAGATATCCGAAATCCCGAGCAGCTCCGCAATCGGCTCAAGCCGCTTGTACATTTCCTTGTAGGACATTCCCGACAGCACCAGTGGCAGATAGATGTTGTCCTCAAGCGTGAACGTGTCGAGGAGGTTGAACTCCTGGAAGACGAATCCCAGGTTGTCTCGCCTGAAAGTCGCCATGTCCTGCTCGTGGACTTTGGAAATATCTTTTGCATCGAGAATGACCTGCCCGCCGGTGGGCTTGTCGAGTGCGGCGAGGATATTCAAGAGTGTCGTCTTACCAGACCCGCTTTCGCCCATGATGGCGACATATTCGCCCTGCTCGACAGAGAAGTTGACGTTTTTAAGAGCCTCAACACTCGCTCCTCCCATCCGGGAGGTGTAGACTTTCTGCAAATTTTTGACTTGTAATAGTGGCATAAGATTTCTCCTTTACTTAAATTCGATAATAGGATTATAGCAAAAGAGAAACCCATGAATCCATCGATTTCCCTTACAGTTTTCTTACGTTTTTGTAAGATTTCAATTGGTCTCGACATGCTTTTTGGAGAGATCAAGCCGGATAGTCGTGCCTTTTCCAAGCTCCGACCCGGCAGAGAGTTCATAGCCCAAATCGTCGCAGATTCTCTTGCAGAGATAAAGCCCTATGCCGCTTGCTTTCTTGTCCGTCCTGCCGTTATAGCCGGTGAAGCCCTGGTCGAAAATCCGGGGCAGGTCGTCAGGAGCAATCCCGATTCCCGTGTCACTTATTGCAAGAATCTGCCCCGGCTCCATGCTGATTGAAATGCTTCCCGAGGGCGTATATTTGAGCGCATTTGAAAGAACCTGCTCGATGACAAACGACAGCCACTTCTCATCTGTCAAGACCGTTTCCTGAACAGGTTCATAGATAAGTTCAATCTTACGGGCGATAAATTCGCCCGAAAACTTCCTGACGCAGGACTTTATGATGCCATCCAGATCACATTCAGCGAAAACATAATCGGTGCTCTCCGAATCGAGCCGAAGATAAGTCATAACCATGTCGGCGTAGCTTTCGATTCGATTGAGGTCGGAGCCGAGCTTACGGCTGAGTGCGCTGTCTTCTCCCTGTAGGCTCAGGCGCATAGACGCAATCGGCGTTTTAATCTGGTGCGCCCAGACGCTGTAGTAGTCGATTCTTTGCCGGGATTTCGCCTTTTCATCGGAAATCATTTCAGTAAGCCGAGCAATCTTATTCTCAAACTCTGAGATTTGTTTGCACTGCTTCTTATACTTCCTGTAATCGAGAATGAGATAGGCAACTACGAGCAGTAGCCCTAACCCCATCGGATAGGCAACAGCCGCAATCGGGAGCCCATAGAGTGCAAAGCTCACGCATAGCATTCCGAAAATCAAGGCGTAGAGCAGGAGAAACGCGATTTTAGATTTAAGATATTTCATATCATTCCACCATATATCCAACACCGTGTTTTGTAGTGATGAAGTTTTCAAGCCCCAGTGCGTCCAATTTGCGGCGAAGTCGGTTGATGTTGACGGTCAGCGTGTTGTCGTCGACGAAGCTGTCAGTCTCCCAAAGTCTCTGCATCAGTTTCTCGCGGGAAACCGTCTTGCCCTTGCTTTCAAGAAGCGTGAAGAGAATCCGGTATTCGTTCTTGGTGAGGTCAATCTTCTCACCATCGAAAACTGCGCTTGAATCCTCAGTCCTGAGGCTCAAGCCACGATGGCTGAGAACAGGGCTTTCAGTGTAGTTGTAGCTTCTTCGGAGCAGAGCCTGAACCTTAGCCGTCAGCACACCCATGTCAAATGGCTTCGCGATGAAGTCGTCCGCACCCATGTTGACCGCCATGACTATGTTTAAGTTGTCCGACGCCGACGAAATAAAGATAATCGGCACATTCGAGATTTTTCTTATCTCCTCGCACCAGTGGTAGCCGTTATAGAATGGCAGCATTATGTCAAGAAGAACGAGCTGCGGCTGTATTTCCGAAAATTCTCCCGCAATATCAGAGAATTTTGAAGCCACCCGGCACTCAAATCCCCATTTAGTAAGTTCCGAAGCCACGCCCTCAGCAATGCTCCGGTCGTCCTCGGCTATGTAGATTTTGTAGGTCAAGTTTTCACCCCCATATTTTTGTCAAGATACCCAAGAATCTGTTTAAGTATGTGGTAGTCCTCCGACCCCCTGCACCTTTTCATCATCCCCAAAGTAGACGAACATCGAGTACTGGCAGAATGCGGATATTGCGACGTCGGTTAAAAAGTCCTGCTTTGTGATTGCGAACTGAGGATTTTTGCTCATTTCCTTGTAGTGGAACCATAGAAACGCCGTTGCCGATTCGTTGGATATATATGGCTTTCCCTTTTCATTCCTGACAAAGGCGAACCGACCGAGATCCATAAAATAGGGAAGTATATCTGCATATGTCCAATCGATGAGCCAGGCAGCTTCGCCGTCCAGGAGAGTATTTATCGGCAGAAAATCATCGTGGATAAGTGTCCGGGGCACCGAGAAAAATCTGGCTTCGATTGCCTCAAAAGCGTCATCATGTTCAGGAAAATAGTTTCGGGATTTCTCCCAGAACCTGAGAACCTTTCTTTCAAAATAGTCTTTGCAGCCATCAGGATTGGTGCCCACGCCGAGGTAATAGCTCTGAATCCTTGCAAGCTCCCTGCCGATAAGTTCGGCATCAGCGGGAGAACAATCTCTCGCATCGGTTCCATTTATGTATGGCATAGTAACCCAGCAGTCGTCGCCATCCTGAAAGCTGGAAGAAATCCCAGGCACCGAGAAGTCATGCCCGGCAAAGTACTTCTCAAACTTTTCCTTGTCCCGGTCGGACTTTTTCAACACAGTGTCGCCATCCAGCATAAAGACATCATATATTTTGTCAAGGCGGGTATCGACGAATCTTTGGACTGAATCGGGACTGTTGACACCCATTTTCTCAAATACCGGCGCAAATTCAGACCATTCCTCAGCAGTCAACCTGCGGCTTTCGTTCATAGCATGATTCTCCTATTGCTTCGTTACGCTGAGTGTTCTGCTTTTTCCTGGAGATACAGTAGTTTCAGCTTATCGAACAGCTCCCGCGTATATTGCTCCATATAATTCCAGTCAGGAATGCCGTCTTTATCAACGGGTAGCTGGACTTTTTCACGCTTTATGCTTTCCTGACTTCCCATTTTCCCATAACAATATTTTGAACATGTTTGCTGAATCATTCGAGCAATAAAAACACCGGAGTATTCGTTCATGTTATCGTTGTACAACATGAGGATTGAAGATCCTGCGCCACCTCTGCCAAGAAAATCCTGCCCCTGGAAAAACGCGCTTCCATCAACCGGACTGACCGTAATGCAGTTGCCCTTGTCTGGAACTTCATTCTCATGTGGATCGCAACAATTTATAACTCCGTTATTTACATTGCCTGAAGCAACAAATGGGACTCGTCCCTGATGATACTGCTTTTCAGATCTTGCGGCAGGTCTTTTTACCATGAACAGATCCCCAACTGTAAAGGTTTGCCACTCTTTTTCACTTAACGGTGTTGTAGTGTGGGGGGGGGTAACAGGTTTTTGTTGACATAATTGAGGTAGTCCTGTACTATTTGTTGCTCCCGGTCTTTTATGTACTGTTCCATGAAATCATAATCTGGGTTACCGGTGGAATCAACAGGTAAAAGCAAAAGCTGTTTTTGCATCCTTTGTTCATTGAATTTATATCCATAAGCGTATTTTGATTTTTGCTGCAAAATAACGGTTTTCAGGAATAAATAAATATACTTGTTTCCCTCGACCTGCTTTGTTCTGAACCTCTTTACATCATCCGAAAAAATGCAGGTGTAAGGATGATAGAAATTCTCTACAACGCTACCATTGTAGTTTACACCCAAGATATTTTCATCCTCAGACACGTTGCTGTTCGAGACAAATGCGGTAATGCCGTTATTGGAGTCGGTTGCTCCTATAAACGGCTTACTACCAGATTTCATTTCGCTTTTGGTTAAACGCTTTCCAGGGCTGATTTCAAAAATAGCACTGATTTCAAACTCTTTCCATTCTCTATCTTGCAGTGAGAGCATCGTTCTTGCCTCCATTATCTTTGAATAAATAGCCTTTGCCATGAGTTATCATGTTAAACTCAAATGTCAGATAGTCGGCTATGCTGTTAGAAAAGTCTTCTTCTGTCGGGATTTCGTCATTGTAGTAGTAAAATGAGTGTAACCATTCATCTGTGGCTTCTACTGTCGTTTCAACCATAAAATTTGATGGATAATCTTTTCGTTTACCTCGCCAACAGTCGAGTAGATACTGTCGTCTGTCTTTGGCTCGTTCGGTTTCCACAAGACCCAAGTGCTTTTTCACTTCAAAACCATCGTCCTCAAAGTTGATAAACTTTGCTAGTTTGTCTGCCTGATGGGGTTCTCCTGCTGTAAATACAGCGATGCAGGGCACAGTTCCGACTCTGTAGAAAGTGTCTTTGTTAAGGCTGATAACTCCCTCTAGGGTGTTATTTTTCAGTATATCTGCTTTGACTGCCTTATCCTCCTTTGTTTTGCCTATCATGGCTGATACAGGCACGATAACGGCGACACGACCGCCTGATGTTACAGAGTTGAGCAAGTGACGGATGAAAGATAGCTCAGAAAGATTTGCTGTATCTTTGCTTTTTGCTTGTGAGTATGGTGGATTCATGAACCCTACTGTAATTCCGCCACCTTTTAGCTGCAATTCACCACTGTCATGGTTAAAGAAATCGTCACAGATAAGATTGCTTTGTCCATCGCCACGTAATATCATATTGGTAGTGGCAATAGAAAACATGTCATCGCGGATTTCTATGCCATATATCTGATTTTGTTTTATGTGCTTGCGTTCAGATTCGCTTTTTGCTGCTTGCAACATTCTGTGCATTCCGGAAATAAGGAAGCCACCAGTGCCACAGCAGGGGTCGAATATAACATCTGTGGGTTTCAAATCCACCAGATCGCAGAACAGTTCTGTAATATGCCTGGGAGTTAATACAACACCCAATGCCTGTCCGTCTCCGCCTGAATATGAAACAAATTCACCGTAAAACCGTCCAAGATAGTCTTCACGGCTGTTCATAGAAATAGCGGAGAAAATGTTATCGTTTATGTATTCTGCAAAAAATTTAAGCGGAGTTTTTCCTAAGTCTGCACGGACTGTGTTCAGCTGAGGTCTGTCTTTTATCAGTGTGAACTGATTCAGGACACGAGCCTTTTTGACCTCAGGAGCGACCTTTGCACGTTGCAGGTTCTTTTCAAGCTGTTGATACAAAATAGCACCATCAGTGTTTTGCTCTATTGTATCTCCGGTCAGCTGCGACAAGCTGAATCCGTATTTTTGTTCACGAAGTGCAAGCAGTATTGCAGAAACAACAAGGGGCTTTTCGTCTTCGCCTAAGCCGCCATAATTGCGAAGATATTCATGGAGCTCCTTTGCTTTCTTCAGAATGTCTGCGAGCTCAATATCCTCTGGTGGGATTTCCTCCAGCACGAGTCTCTTATAGTATTCTTCAATGTGGTTTTCAGAAAAATTCTCAAAGGTTTGCACTTCCGGAAGCCATTTATATCCACTTTTATCTACAAAGATTGGCTGCAAAACATGGTGCTTGCTATCGCCAGCGTTTCCAAAGGCGAACACCTTGCTGTATGAAGTCTTGTCCAATATGTATTGTGCATAGTGCAAGGCACCATTGACAGCATAGTCAGTTGTGGCTTGCACGGTTAACGAAATAGTACCATCGCTTTCTTTTAAGCACAGATTTGCTCTGTCCGCTTTGTCCTCCATAACAAGCACAAAGTCGCCGACGACAGCAGTGTATTCCGGAAATCCAGCTTTGCCAGTCTGGTGCTTTGAAGCTGTTCTTAGTGCGTTGTCAATTTCCACAATGTTGCTGCCTTGTGTGTCCGCCTGTATTCCTGCTTCGACAAGCAGGTCATGGATGTACAAGTCAAAATTTGCCTCTTTTTTAGCCACGTAGAAAACACCCTTTCTGTCCGGTATGCGAATTGTTCAAAACGGTCAATCTCGGACAATTTCCGACATTTTTTATAGTATAGCATAAAATCTACGTTGGTTTCAATCTCCCAAAGCAATTTTTCTTCCACATCTTGATTTTTCCCGAGATTTCATGTATCATAGGAGTACCATTTTGAAGGGAGCATAATTGTGTATCGGCTTATAACTTCGGACGGACATGCCAGAAGAGGCGAGTTCACCACCGTCCACGGCGTGATACAGACGCCGGTTTTTATGAACGTCGGAACAGCGGCGGCTATCAAGGGCGGTATCTCCTCCATAGATTTAGAGAACCTCAAGTGCCAGGTGGAGCTCTGCAACACCTATCATCTTCATCTAAGACCCTCGGACGAGGTAATATACAAACTCGGCGGACTTCACAAGTTCATGAACTGGCATAAGCCAATCCTCACAGATTCGGGAGGGTTCCAGGTCTTCTCACTTGCGAAGCTCCGCAAGATAAAGGAAGAGGGAGTCTATTTCAACTCCCACATCGACGGCAGACGCATCTTCATGGGACCGGAGCAGAGCATCCAGATTCAGTCTCACCTCGGCTCAACCATCGCGATGGCTTTTGACGAGTGTGTAGAAAACCCCGCACCCCGGAGCTACTCAAAGAATTCCTGCGACAGAACTGTCCGTTGGTGCAAGCGTTGTAAGGACGAAATGCAGCGTCTCAACGCAAGGGAGGACACTATCAACCCTCATCAGCTCCTCTGGGGAATAAACCAGGGCTGCACCTATGCCGACATCCGAATCGAGCACATGAAGCAGATTGCGGATTTGGACTTGGACGGCTACGCTATCGGAGGTCTTGCAGTAGGCGAGCCTGCCGAGGAAATGTACAGGATTATTGAGGCAGTCGAGCCCTATATGCCGGCTGACAAGCCGAGATACCTGATGGGCGTCGGCACTCCTCAGAATATAATAGAGGCGGTTTACAGAGGCGTCGACTTCTTTGACTGCGTAATGCCGTCGAGAAATGCCCGCCATGCGACTATATTTACGTGGAACGGCATCATGCACCTGACGAACGCCTGCTATGAGCTTGACGAAAGACCGATTGACCCCGAGTGCGACTGTCCTACATGTCGCAATTTCTCCCGCGCCTACGTCCGCCACCTCTTCAAAGCAAAAGAGCAGCTTGCAGGACGCCTTGCCGTCACTCACAATCTATGGTTCTACAACACCCTTATGGAGAAGATTCGTGCCGCCATCGAGGCAGGGGAGTATGAAGCATTCAGAAATCACTATTCGCCACTTCTCGCTTCCAAGCTGGAGGACTGACCATGAAAACTGTAATCTTTGACCTCGACGGGACGTTAGTCAACACTGCCGAAGACCTCGGCGACAGTGTCAGTGCGGCTTTAATCGAGCTGGGTTTACCCACTCATACAATAGCTGAATATATCTCTTTCGTCGGAAACGGCACTCTGATGCTAGTGAAGCGATCTCTTCCTGAAAATCTCCGCGAGGATGAGGAGCTTTTAAACAGAGCCCACGACCTCTTCTGCGACCACTATTCCAAGCATTATCTCGATAAATCCAGGGTCTATGACGGCATCCCGGAGGTTGTAAAAACCCTGAAAGATTCCGGGCTTAAGCTCTATGTCCTGACAAATAAGCCCTACCAGTTTGCAAGCGCGATAATTGAGTCTTGCTTCCCGGACGGAACTTTCGACCTCGTCGCCGGAAGCGGACAGGGCTTTCCACGTAAGCCTGACCCTAGCTATGAGAACTATATAGCCGAGTTTTCCGGAGCCAGTAAGTCCGAAATCATCCACATCGGCGACTCGGGAACCGACATTGAAACCGCCCATAACGCCGGACTCCGGTGTATCGCCTGCACCTGGGGGTTCAGAAGCCAGGAATCCCTCATTGAAGCTGGTGCGGACTTTATCGTCCAGAAGCCGGAAGAAATTTTAGGTATAGTTCTTGTCAACTAATCACAAATTAACTCTTGATTTCGTTCAAAAAATGTGTTATAATTGCTATCACAATTAAGACTATCTTTGCAAGGAGGATAAATTTATGGAAGGCAGAGCAAAAACCATTGAATCGAGGAAGAATCGCAAGATTAAAATCAGCGTAATTCCAGGGCATTTTGCCACTAACCACTCGCACATCAACAACTATATCGACATGACGAAAATCAAGACCAGCCACATGATGGCTAAGGATGCAGCAGCCCAGATTGCTGCTACCTATTCTTCAACCCCCATCGACACCATCATCTGCATGGAGGGGACTGAAATGCTGGGCGCGTTCCTGGCTGAAAGCCTTGCTTCCGGCGGAATCAATCAGGGCGAGGACGTAGCAGTCATCACTCCCGAGCTCAACTCGAACGGTCAGCTCATTTTCAGGGACAATATCCAGAAGATGATCTGGGGCAAGCATGTTCTTCTCCTCATTTCGTCTGTGTCGACCGGTAAAACCATCAACAAGGCTCTTGAGTGCCTCAACTACTACTCCGGCGAGCTGGTTGCAATCGCTTCCATCTTCTCTGCAATCACCGAGTCGAACGGCATCGCTGTCCACAGCGTCTTCACTCCCGACGATATCCCTGGATATCAGACATTCGTCCAGCGCGAGTGCCCGATGTGCCAGGCAGGGCAGAAAGTCGACGCAATTGTCAACAGCTTCGGCTATTCAAAAATCTGATTTTTCCTAAGAAAGAGGGCGGAAACGTCCTCTTTTTCTGATTTTTTGTGAAAAAACTGTTGCAATCAGCTTTAAGGCGTGATATAATAACTACGTATTTGAAACGCTGTGACGATTCGTACAGTTGTACGACGAGAGTAGAGGGCAGGATAGTTGCAGTTTCGAGCTTGTCCCATATGGGACGGGCTTTTTTTTATTGTCACACCGTGTATATTCGTCAGAAAGGATATGAACATATGATTAATCAAGACCTTCAGGACATCGAAAGACGGGCTAAAGAGGAGCTGGAAAAAGACCAGAGTGCCGCTGAGCTTGAAAATCTTCGTGTCAGATTTTTAGGCAAGAAAGGCGAGCTCACAGCAATCCTGAAGCAGATGTCAACTCTTCCCCCGGAGGAAAGACCGGTTGTAGGTCAGCTGGCAAACAGAATCAGAGCCAACATTGAGCAGGCTATTTCGGCAAGGGGAGCAGAAATCTTGGCAATCTCCGCCGCAAAGAAGCTCCATGACGAAAAGCTTGACGTAACTCTTCCCGGACATCATCACGATATCGGAAATCTCCATCCGATAAACTCTGTTCTTCACGAGGTTGAGGAGATATTCCTTGGCATGGGATTCTCAATTGCCGAGGGTCCCGAGGTCGAGTATGATTACTATAACTTTGAAGCTCTGAACCTCCCGCCGGATCACCCCGCAAGAGACACTCAGGACACATTCTATATTTCAGATAAAGTACTCCTCCGAACCCAGACCTCCGCAATCCAGATTCGTGTTATGGAGAAGCAGAAGCCCCCGATAAGAGTCATTGCTTCTGGTCGTGTTTACCGTTCCGACGCAGTCGACGCCACCCATTCCCCGATATTCAACCAGGTCGAGGCTCTGGTTGTTGACAAGGGAATCACAATGGGCGACCTTATAGGCACCTTGCAGCTTCTCATGAAGAGACTTTATGGCGAGGACGCAAAGATAAGACTCCGCCCGCACCACTTCCCGTTCACCGAGCCGTCGGCAGAAGTCGATATCCAGTGTTTCAACTGCGGCGGAAAGGGCTGCAGCATGTGCAAGGGTGAGGGCTATGTTGAGCTTCTTGGAGCCGGAATGGTTCACCCGAAAGTCTTGGAAACCTGCGGCATCGATTCAACCGTATATTCCGGCTTTGCATTTGGTCTGGGACTCGAAAGAATCGCAATGCGTAAATACGGAATCAACGACATGAGGCTTCTCTATGAGAATGACCTTAGATTCCTTGAGCAGTTCTGAGGGAGGGTAGGTTTATGGATTTATCAATGAAATGGCTCCACGATTATGTGGACGTAGATGAGCCTATAAGAAACTTCTGCTATGACATGACCATGACCGGTTCAAAGGTCGAGGGCTATGAAGAAGAGGGCTCAAAGATAACTAACACAGTTGTCGGAAAGATTCTTTCAAAAGGCAAGCATGAAAATGCAGATGCACTTTTCGTCTGCTCAGTTGATATCGGTAAGGACGAGCCGGTGCAGATTGTCACCAATGCCGTGAACGTCAAGGAGGGCGACCTTGTCCCTGTTGCACTTGATGGCGCAAGCCTCCCCGAGGGCAAAATCAAAAAGGGTAAGATAAGAGGCGTCGAGAGCTATGGAATGTTCTGCGGACTCGATACCCTGGGGCTCACCACCCACGATTTCCCCTATGCCGACCCTGAGGGCGTATTCGTAATTGAGGAGGATTGCAAGCCGGGCGACGACATCCACACAGCTATCGGTTTAGACGACACAACAGTTGAGTTTGAGATAACCTCCAACCGTGCTGATTGCTTGTCCGTTTTGGGACTTGCAAGAGAAGCGGCTGCTACTTTCAACAAGCCCTTTAACTACAAGTACCCTGAATATAAGGGTGTTGAGGACGATATAAACAAGTATCTCGACGTCAAAGTCGAAAACACCGACCTCTGCCACAGATATATTGGCGGCGTTGTAAAGAATATAAGAATCGCTCCGTCTCCGAGATGGCTTCGCGAGAGACTTCGTGCAAGCGGCGTAAGACCTATAAACAACCTCGTTGACATCACAAACTATGTCATGCTCGAATATGGTCAGCCGATGCACGCTTTCGACATCAAGTATCTCGAGGGTGGAAAGATTCGTGTCAGAAACGCTGTTTCCGGCGAGAGCATCACAACTCTTGACGGAGTTGTAAGAGAGCTCAGCCCTGAAATGCTCGTAATTGCAGACGAGAAGAAGCCTGTTGCCGTTGCCGGAGTTATGGGCGGCGAATACAGCGGAATTATGGACGACACCGAAACGGTCGTCTTTGAATCTGCCTGCTTCGATGGCGCATCAGTAAGAAGAACCGCAAAGAAGCTTGGCATGAGAACAGAGTCATCTGCTCGTTTTGAAAAGGGTCTTGATGCTCACGGCTGTATGCCGGCAATACTTCGAGCATTCGAACTCTGCGAGCTCCTTGACTGCGGCGACCCGATAAGAGGTCTCATCGACTGCGACTATAACACTAAGCCTCAGTCAACAGTTCCTTTCGATCCCGACTGGACAAACAAGTTCCTTGGCACCAACATCCCCGCTGAGGACATGGTGAAGTATCTTGAAAAGCTTGAATTCGAGGTCAAGGACGGAATCATCTATGCACCGTCGTTCAGAATCGACATTGAATCGAAGGCTGATATTGCAGAGGAAATTGCACGTTTCTACGGCTACAACAACATCGAGGGCGCAATCCTCACTGGTGTTGCCGATGCCCAGAGAACCCCGAAGCAGAAGATGGTTATAAACGTTGAGAACGCCTGCACAGCTCTTGGCTTCAACCAGATAAATACCTTTGCGTTCATTTCACCGAAGTATTATGACAAGATTATGCTTCCCGAGGATTCAAAGCTCCGTAAGTGCGTCGTGATCACAAATCCTTTGGGTGAAGACACCTCCGTTATGAGAACCACTATCATGCCGTCGATGTGCGAAACTCTCGCCAGAAACTATAACTACCGTAGCCCGAAAGCCAGGCTCTTTGAGGTTGGTAACGAGTATCTCCCGACCGGCAATATCGAAGAGCTCCCGAGTGAGCCGCTTCGATTGGCTCTCGGAATGTATGGCGATAACTGCGACTTCTACGACATCAAGGGCGCAGTGGAAGACCTCATGTCGAGCTTAGGATATGATAACTGCGAGTATGCAGCACCTGACGCAGATTGCATCTTCGATGAGGTGACCGCTTTCCATCCCGGACGTGTTGCCGTCATGACCTATGAGGGCAAGCAGCTTGCAATCTTAGGCGAGCTCCACCCTGCAGTTCTTTCAAACTACGGAATCGACACAAGGGCATACTTCGCAAAGGTCAACATCACCGAGCTCCTTGAGACAGTTGCTCCCGAGAAGGCCTACAAGCCGCTTCCTAAGTACCCGGCAATTTCAAGAGACATAGCTCTCGTTTGCGACGATGAGATCCCTGTAGCAAGCCTTGAGAAGATGATAGCTGAAGCTGTCGGCTCTAACCTTGAAAAGATCACCCTCTTCGACGTCTACAAGGGCAAGCAGATTCTTTCAGGCAAGAAATCGGTTGCGTTCTCCATAGTTATGCGTTCGCATGATGGCACTCTTACAGACGAGCAGGCTGATGCCGCACTCAAGCGAGTAAGAAAAGCTCTTGCCACAATCGGTGCTGAGATCAGATAACCTGAAAAATATTCGTTTTAGCTCTTGCTATTTTGCTTACAAAGGGTTATAATAGAGTCATCGTTTAGTGGAAGACGAATAATCTTAAAAGGAGCTGACCCACATGCATGACCAGACAATGACATTTTCTGTAAAACAGGATCGTAAAGACGAGATTAAGAATACTCTCAACATCGTGTATGAGGCACTTCTTGAAAAAGGCTATAATCCCGTTAACCAGATTGTCGGCTACATCCTTTCCGAGGATCCCACCTATATAACCACCTACAACAACGCAAGAAGCCTCATCCGCCACATCGACCGCGACGAGCTCCTGCAGGAAATGGTTAAGAGTTATCTCAATTCGTGAGAATTGTATTCGCGATTTTAAATCAAAAATCAGACCGCATCAGTTTTGGTGCGGTCTTTTTTGTAACCGAAATGTTGTTGAATATCGGTGTCGGATTTTGTAGAATAGTAATAGAAGAATCTGCCGATCATATTTCGGCTCAAAGTGTGAGATATTATTTCTGCGAGAAATCGCAATTTTATAAGGAGGGAACGATATTGAAAAGAATAGCAGCATTTCTGACGGCTTGTGTGCTCCTTATGGGACTTTTAGCCGGCTGTGCCGAGATATCCGACGGATATTACTCTGACGGCACTCAGGCGACAACCTCCCAGACGGAAGCGACAACTGAGCCTGTAACAGAAGCCACAACAACCGAAGCTACCACCTCGGAAATAACGACAACCACCGAGCTAACCACAGTTCCCGAAGAAACTGAGCCGGAGGAGTCAACCTCCATAAGCGACGTCGAGGACGTTATAGAGCCTATTGTGAGCGAGTCACAGTGGGACTACTCCACGCTTTCAACCGAATCTAACGGCTACGGTCAGGGCGTCCGGTTTGATGATCTGAACCGTCCCAAGGGTGCACTTAACTTCAACGAGTCCTACTCTCAGTATAACGCCGAAGCAATCCAGGACACCGAGGAGAACGTCATCATGCTGACATTTGACCAGGGCTATGAGAACGGCTACACCTCGGCAATACTCGACACCCTCGCCGAAAAGGGCGTGAAAGCCACGTTCTTCATCACCTATGACTATGTTTCGAGAAACCCGGAGCTGGTTCAAAGGATGATTGACGAGGGTCACACAGTCGGAAGCCATTCCTGGCATCACTACTCAATGCCTGAGCTCACTGTAGAAGAAATGACCGAGGAGATAATGTATCTTCACGATTATATGATTGAGAATTTCGGCTTGCAGATGACACTTTTCCGCCCGCCTAAGGGCGAATACAGTGAACTGAGCCTCGCCGTCACTGGCGACCTCGGCTACAAAACCGTCCTCTGGAGCTTCGCCTACGCCGACTGGGACACAGATAACCAGCCAGACCCGGCTGAATCTCTTGAGAAGCTCATCGCCCGAACCCACCCCGGAGCTATATATCTCCTCCATTCCGTCTCCGAAACCAACTGTGAGATACTTGGAGAGTTTATAGATGAAATGATAGCTGAGGGATATACGTTTGTTAGTTGACCCAAAAAAGCCCCACCATCGCGGTGAGGCTTTTCTTATTGGGTTATCAGGCTGGTTGGGGCTGTTTCGGAAGCATGGAGTGAATCATGCCAATGAGGATTGCCTGCTGGCTCTTCAAATATTCCTCATTCTCAAACATGGCATAATGGACGCAGGCTCGGACGAAGATGAAGATGAGCCCCTGGATCGTCTCCATCGGAAGCCCAAGCTTCGGGGCAAGCTGCCTGGCATATTCTGTGTAACGCTGGGTGACGCCGTCGAAGAACTTTTCGCCCTCTCCATAATATCTCGGCGAGGAGTAGATCTGATACATGGCACGGTACTTTTTCCCGTGGAGCTCTGCGGTTATGTAGGGCATCGTCATGATGTAGTTCTCTATCTCGGAGGGATTCTGCGGGGCACGGCTCATGAAGTCGTCCTCAACCTTTTGCATACATCTGGCGCAGCAGTGGACGATGATTTCATCCTTGTCGTTGAAGTAGTTGTTGAAAAGGTTCGCCGAGCTGGTGCCGCAGTATCTTGCAAGTGCACCGGAGCCGGCGTGCTCAAGACCAAGGTCGCAGACACAGTCAAAGCACCGGTCGAGATAGTATAGAATTTTTCGCTGCTTGGGCGATAGGTTCTCCTCGTCTGTCAGGTCTGCGCTGAAATCTATAGTGGAAACATCATTGGAGATGTGCTTATTATAATTACGGGCAACTCCCATATTTTAATATCGCCTCTTAAAAAGCAAGATCGCCTGTCAACAAGCGTACTCAAACATTGTAGCACTTTAAACAGGGTTAGTCAATAGCAAATGTCCCTTGACATCCACATCGAAATGCGATATTATATTCACATAAACCTGCTTAGGAGGCTGTTTTATGTCCAGGCTTAAACGTATAATTGCATTGCTGCTTGTCCTGCTCATTTCGTCTGTTTGCCTTTGCGGGTGCATGGGTCACGATGAGGTCGCAAGCTACTATAATAAGGATGAATACCTCATCATTGAGTTCACCCGGCTCAATTCCTACTCAAATTGCCTGAGCCTTGAGGATGGGGACGTGCTCAGGTGCGTAATTACCTGCGAAAAGGGGACAGTCAACCTGACTGTTGAGGACGAGGACGGCGAGGTCATCTTCTCAGAAGAGAAGATTTCCGATGAGAACTATGACATCGAAATTCCATCCGATGGAACCTATTATATAAAGTTAACCGGCAAGAATTCAAACGGCAACGCGGCATTTGAGAGAATCGCTGCCAATGAGATAAGTTAAAGGAGAATCGCCATGGTTGTAGTGAAAAAGAAAGCTAAAAATGGAGACAGGGGAGTAGCAGTCGGCGCAAATCTTGGACTGATTGCCACAGTGATTATGGCTGTCCGCGGCTGGTTTGAAGATAAAAAGCATCAGAGGGAACTTGCCCGCAGGAAGCGTCTTCGCAAAATCCGCATGACCCGCCTTGCGGTTAAGACCATAAGAACCTTGGCATACTTCATTCCAATGGTCATAGCCCTTGCCAAAGCCGCCGGCTTTATCGCTGAGAAGCGTGCCGAGAAGAATGAAGAAAACGAGCCCGAGGATATCGATATCGAAATAATCCAAGCCGAGCCGGTATCTTCTGAAGCGGAGGTCTACGAAAAAGTAAATTCCGAGTCGCCTGAAAAAGATTGAAAAATTTTTTTGCCCCGATGCAATAATCGGGGCGTTTAATGTGTATTAAGGGTAGAAATGTACGGAAACCCCTCAGTCTGCGCTTCGCGCATCCAGCTCCCCTTTCAGGGGAGGGGGACCATGCGAAGCATGGTGGAGGGGCTTCCAAAGAAAGGAAGAATCCCCATGAAACACACATTCAAAAAACTATTATCAATCCTCCTGGCAGTTGCCATGCTCCTGACCCTCGCCGGATGTCAGTTTGTCGAAGACCCGGAAGAGGATACAGATGACGAAGTAGTCGGCGGTGGGCTCATTCAAGCCAGAGACGGCGAAGAAATCGACGATGCGGAGGACGAAGTTGTTGAGGAAGAAGAAATTGCCCAACTTGAGCTCATGGATATGTCGAATTATATCCCTGATGGTGGTGCGAGCTTCTACGCGCTGGTTGTCAGTGTCGGTAGTAACAGCCTCAATGTCTGCGGGCTCAATACCACTGTCAACGGTTCAAGTCAGTCCGGTCTTTTCACTGTTTCTCTGAGAGAGAATGCAAAAATTCTGAAGGGCGACACAGAGATTTCCCTCAGCGACCTCACTGCGGGTGACATTGTCTTCATTCTCTATAGCGGCGAAGTTATGGATACATACCCCGCTCAGATTTCGGACGTTGTCAACGTCTATTACGACACCCATGCCAACCGCCTTGCAGAGATAGAATATCTCCTCCCTGACGGCTACGAAGATTTCGGCGAGTTCTTCCCGGCTTGGGATGATTTTGAGTACTGATTACTAAGGCGTATTTGCGGAATACAAGAATAATCGGCGTGAGAGGTCATCCTCTCATGCCGATTATTGCTTTGAACCCTCCGCACGCTGCGTCAAATGCTGCGTCGGAGTTTTTGTATGAGAATCTGTCTTGTTCCGTCTGCTTGTTTGAACGGCGGACTGTGAGTCTTGGACCTATTGAGAAGTTTCTGCCGCCTTTTTCTATGAACTTCCGGGTCAGGTCCCTTATCTGGGCTCTGCCGCTTCCGGCAGGGACTGGTTTGCCGTCATCGGTTATATCTGAAACGTGAACATATGCAATCCTTGAGCGGAGCTTGTCCCAGGCGTTAAGAACATTCTCGCCCGCCTTGACGAATTCAACCGGATTGAACACCCCGACCATTTCTGGCAGTGCACTCAGGATTTCATGGCACCTTTCAGCAGTGCCGCCATAGCAGCCGGATTTGTTCTCAAGACATAAAGTCACGCTATGCGCACCCGCAAGCTCGTTCATTCTTCCGAGTCTGTCGATAACCAGTTGCTGGTAGTCGTCAGGGTTTTCAAATCCCGGGATGAAAAATGAGCTCACCCGAACCTTGTCCGCACCCAGGACTTTGCAGACCTCGAGAGTGTTCTTGAGCTTTTCAATCTGAGCCTCGAAATCATCCCTGATGCCGATTCTACCGATGGTTGTGGAAAGGGAAAGCACCTCAAGCCCGGAATCGTTCAGCTTTTTACGGATAAGGCACGCCGCAACGAACGATATGTCCGATATGGGACCGAATTCCGTTCCTCCAAGCTCGATTCCATTCAAGCCATTCCGTTTGACAGCTTCAATCTGATCGCTGAGCTCAGCCCTGAGCTCTCCTCCGTGAGAGAATAATTTTACACCGCTCATTTTTACCATACACCCCGTTCATGCCGAATTGCCGATTGTCACAAAACTTTCGCAATATTTCGCTTAATATTATACCATATTGTCCCGGGTTCGGCAATAGGAAAAAGATGTGTATGCAAAAATTTTTTTGATGTTATTTGTACAAAACTGCATTTTGCACTTGAAAAAGATGCGGAAGTGTGGTATACTATCTGAAGTCAGTAGCCAATCCGAGATGTAGGTGTGCGGGTCCTGTGCAACGACGCGCTGTGAACCATGTCAGGCGGGGAACCGAGCAGCATTAAGCAGAATGCTTCGTGTGACACAGTCTCGCCTGCACACCTATATGTCGGATTGGCAATTTTTTGGAGGGCAGCATGTACCGCGCACTATATCGCAAATGGCGACCGATGACGTTTGATGACGTTGTCTCTCAGCCGCATATAACAACCACGCTCAAGCGTCAGATAAGCGAGGGCAAGACTGCTCATGCCTACCTGTTCACCGGCTCCCGCGGAACCGGCAAGACCACTTGTGCAAGAATATTTGCAAAAGCTGTAAACTGCCGAAATCCCCACGATGGTCGACCTTGCCTTGAATGCGACATCTGCAAGGCTGCCGATAACGGGACTCTCAATGACATCATCGAGATAGATGCCGCCTCCAACACCGGTGTCGACGACATCCGCGAGCTCCGTGAATCTACTGTCTACACCCCCGAACTGGCAAGATATAAAGTATATATCATAGACGAGGTTCACATGCTCTCGAACCAGGCATGGGGCGCACTTTTAAAGATTATGGAAGAGCCTCCGGAGCACGTGAAGTTCATTCTTGCGACTACAGAGATTCATAAAGTACCGTTGACGATAATTTCGAGGTGCCAACGTTTCGATTTCCGGAGGATTCTCCCGGAGGACATCAAGGCACGACTTCTCTATATTGCCGAGCAGGAGAAGATATCTCTTGACGACGAGGCCGCAACCGCGATTGCGAGAATTTCCGACGGAGCTATGAGAGATGCACTGTCGATACTGGATCAGTGCATGGCAGTCAGCGACAATATAACCGTTTCAATCGTTTCTGAGGTTTCGGGAACCGCCGACAGATACGCTCTCTATGAGATTCTTGATGGAATAGCAGAGGGGCAGTCGGCTAGTGTTCTTTCGGACATAGACAAGCTCTATGCCGCTTCAAAGGACATGTCCCGCCTCTGCGACGAGCTCATCTTCCAGCTGAGAAATGTAATGCTTCTGGAAACCTCGCCGGACAACGAGAAACTTCTGGGCTGTCTTCCGGACGAGCTTAAGAAGCTCCAGGAGATAGCAGGGAAGCTTACACTAGACAAGACTTTAGCACTTTTAGATATACTCCAGACCACCGGCGATTCGATGTCCACGGCATCTTCAAAGAGAACTGCCCTTGAAATGGCAGTAATACGGATGTGTGGAGTGGCTTCAAAGAGGGAACCGGGCGTTTCCGACAGTGCAGTGAGTGAACTCAACAAGCGCATTTCCGCACTTGAGGATGAGATAGAAGAGCTGAAGCGCACCGGCGTAAGAACGTCTTCGGCATCAAGACCTGAAAGACCTGCACCCAAGCCTGCATCCATGCCGCAAAATCCCGAGCCTGAACCGGAGCCGGTACAGGAACCTATCCTCTTCCCGCAGTGGGACGAGGTTTTGGAACGGCTCACAGAGGTCAACCCCGGCTGTGCAGGAGCACTGAGCGAATCGCGGGGAATAATCTATGGCAACAGGCTCATGATCGAGGTGCAGTCGGAATTCTTCTTAAGTCTCTTCAAAAAGCCGGAGAATGCGAAGTCGCTTCGTGATGTAGTAAAAGAGATAACCGGCAAGAGCTATGCCATCGGCGCACGGTGCATAAAAAAAGACACGGCAGCAACCCCAGGTGAAGACAAGGTAGCCGAGCTTATGGAGAAAGCCAGACGCGAGGACATACCATTTGATATAGACTAAACTAAAGGAGCAACCAAAATGAAAGCAAGAGTACCACAGGGAATGGGCGGCGGACCACAGAATATGAACCAGATGATCCGTCAGGCTCAGAAGATGCAGGAGGAAATGGAGACATTCCAGTCCGAATTTGAGGCAAGAGAATTCAAGGCAACTGTCGGCGGCGGTGCCGTTGAGATAACTATGAATGGCAAACGTGAAGTTCTGGGCGTCTCAATCCAGCCGGAGGTAGTTGATCCGGAGGATGTTGAAATGCTCGAAGACCTTGTTGCAAGTGCTGTAAACGAAGTCCTGACCCAGATTGAGACTGAATCGAATGCAGGAATGCAGAAGATAACCGGCGGAATGAACATGCCGGGAGTGTTCTGATGGCAGACTCAGGTGCTCTCCCGCTGACAGTCCTGGCGGAGCAGTTCGCCAAGCTCCCGGGAATAGGTATGAAAACGGCGCAGAGGCTGTCCTATTTTGTCATGTCTATGACCGACGAAGAGGCGCAGGCTTTTGCAGATGCCATTGTCAATGCTCATAAAACCGTCCACTGCTGCAAGATATGCCAGAATCTCACCGAAAAAGACATCTGCTCAATCTGTTCTGACGAAACAAGGGATCACTCCACAATCTGCGTCGTCGAGAATCCGAAAGACATTGCCGCGTTTGAGCGCACCAAGGAGTATAAGGGCGTCTATCACGTCCTCCACGGTCTCATTTCCCCGATTGACGGTGTTACCCCTGATAAGCTCAGGGTAAACGAGCTCTTAAAGCGCATAGGCGAGGGAACGGTCAAGGAAGTCATCATGGCGACCAACCCCACCCCCGAGGGCGAAGCCACAGCTATGTATATAAGCAAGCTCTTGAAGCCACTAGGCGTCAAGACCACCCGCCTCGCATTCGGTCTCCCCATCGGAGCCATGCTTGAATATGCAGATGAAGTGACACTGTTTAAGGCGTTGGAGAACAGGAATGAGATATAGACCATAGATGGAGGTATTCTTATGACAAATAAAAACCCTCCGTTTGAAATAACGCCCGAGATTGAAGCCCAGGTGGATGAAATCAAAGGGCTTATTGGCGTTCTGGAAAGCTCTGAAAAGCTTTCAACTAACCCGACCCTGCGCCGCACTAATCGCATCAAGACCATCTATGGCTCGCTTGCCATAGAGCAGAACACCCTGAGCCTTGAGGGCGTGACCGCAGTTCTTAATGGCAAACGTGTCCTTGCGCCGCCTGCGGACATAGAAGAAGTGAAAAATGCATATGAGATTTATGAACGCCTTGATGAGCTGAACCCATATTCTATAGATGATCTGGTTCTGGCTCACAGTGTCATGATGCGTGGACTTATCTCAGAATGTGGGATGTTTCGCACCAAGCCGGTAGGAGTTGTCGACAAGGATGGCAATATAGTACATTTCGGAACGCTCCCGCAATATGTTCCCGAAGCGGTATCGAATCTCCTCAGCTGGGCGGAGAATTCCGGCATTGACCCGATAATTTTAGGTTGTGTTGTCCATTATGAGCTTGAGCTTATCCATCCGTTCTTAGATGGCAACGGAAGAATCGGTCGCCTTTGGCACACGCTTATTTTGTCGAAGTATAACCCGCTGTTTGCCTGGCTTCCGGTTGAATCGGTTGTCCACGACAGGCAGGAGGAGTATTATAAAGCGATAAACACATCAAATTATGAGTGCAGCTCCACCGAATTCATAAAGTTCATGCTCTCAGCAATAGAAGAAGCCCTAAAGGAGGTCAACCCCTGATGGAAAATCACGAATATTATATGAAACGCGCCCTCGACCTTGCCGAAAGGGCGTATTCTTTAGGAGAAACACCGGTCGGGGCGGTTATTGTGAAAGACTCAACCGGCGAAATAGTGGGGGAGGGGTATAACCTGCGCGAGAGCGCGAAATCTCCTATTGCCCATGCCGAGATTATGGCTATTGACGAAGCCAGCAAAACCCTGGGCGGCTGGCGGCTCATAGGCTGCACCATGTACGTGACCCTTGAGCCCTGCCCTATGTGCGCGGGAGCCATCATCAATTCAAGGCTCCCGAGAGTAGTCTACGGTGCATCCGACCCGAAAGCCGGCTCACTCAGCTCAGTCATAAACCTGTTTGAACTCCCATATAACCATAAGCCAGAAGTGATTTCGGGAGTATTGGCTGAAGAGTGCTCGGGGATATTGAGTAGATTTTTTGCAGAGCTACGGAGCAAAAAAATGGCTCCCCTTGATAAGGGGAGCGCATTAGTTCAGCGTAGCTGAACTAAGAGAGTTGCTTCGCAACTCTGACTGAGAGGTTCGCGAGCTGAAAGCGAGCGATTACACCTCTGCAATTACTTCAACCTCGACCAGTGCGCCCTTAGGCAGAGCTGCAACTTCTACGCAGCTTCTTGCCGGCTTGCCGGTGAAGTACTTCTCATAGACTGCATTGAATTTGCCGAAGTCTGCGATGTTGTCAAGGAAGCAGGTGGTCTTGACTACCTTGTCAAGGCTTGTGCCAGCGGCTTTTAAGACTTCAGAGAGGTTCTTGCAGACCTGCTCGGTTTGAGCTTCAATCTCTGTGCCAACGAGGACTCCTGTCTCAGGGTCAAGAGGAATCTGACCCGAAGAATAGACCATGTTTCCTGAAACTATTGCCTGCGAATAGGGACCAATCGCCGCAGGTGCCGATTTTGTGAATACTGCGTTCATTGCTATTATCCTTTCCAAAGTGTGATTTATTTTTGCCTGCAAGCTGTGTCTTTCAGGCGTTTTTTATTGAAGTTCTGTCTCCATCCAAAGGTGCAAGCTCCCATCCTCGAACTTAGGCTCCGAAATTGCCTTGAATCCGCACTTTTCGTAGAAGCCTTTTGCACATTCCTGCGCATGGACAAGAACCTTTTCCGCACCGAAGTGATCTTTTGAAATCTCAAGAGCTTCGGTGACTATCTTCTTGCCGAGACCGGTTTTACGCTTGACGGCAATAACCCTGCCGATGAGGGCGGTCTTCGTGTCCTCGGCATAGAGGATTCTCAGGTACGCCGCAATGCCGTTCTCGTCCTGAAGCCAGACGTGAAGGGCGTTTCTGTCGTCGCCGTCAACGTCCCGGCAAACGCGCTCCTGCTCCATGATGAAGACATCAGAGCGTAGATACAGGATATCATAGAGCTCGTCTTTTGTGAGCTCATTATAGGTTTTCGTGATAAATTCCATGTTATTCACCGATTATATCTTGAGAATAGCAGTTGCAATCAGGAAGTAAGCCAAGAGTGAAGTTGCATCGACGATGGTCGTGATGAACGGGCTCGCCATGACGGCTGGGTCGATTCCTATAGCCTTTGCAGCGATAGGCAATACGCAACCGATAAGCTTTGCGATAACGATCGCGATAAACAGCGTCATGCAGATGACAAGGTCAACGGCGAGCGTAACAGCCGGATTCCCGAGAAGAAGATTGTCGACAAGGAAAAGCTTGAGGAAGTTGAATACTGCCAGAACCGCGCCACAGACAATGGCAACTCTCAGCTCCTTCCAGATGACCTTCAGGATGTCGCCCAGCTTTATGTCACCTAAAGAAAGCCCACGAATGATTGTTGCAGAGGATTGTCCTCCGGCATTACCGCCAGAGTCCATGAGCATTGGGATATAAGCTGTCAGGACGACGCTTGCCGCCAGCTTTTCCTCAAAGCCGGTGATGATGGCACTTGTAAATGTTGAGGACACAAGCAAAAGAAGAAGCCACGGGATGCGCTTTCTGAACATTTCAAAGACGCTTGTCTTGAAATAGGGCTTGTCGGACGGCATGATAGCCGCCATCTTTTCGATATCCTCGGTGCTCTCATCGGTCAAAACGTCGATAGCGTCGTCGACCGTTACGATTCCGACAATCTTCTTTTCGTCGTCTACAACCGGGATTGCAAGGAGGTTATACTTTGCAAGGTCTCTTGCCACTGTTTCCTTGTCGTCCTTGGTGCCGACCGAGATTACATTAGTGTCCATGATTTCGCCGACAGTCACTGTCGGGTCGGCTGTCAGGAGCTCTAAAAGCGAGACAACCCCCAGAAGCACTCTGTCCTCAGTCACATAGCAGGTGTAGATGGTCTCCTTGACAACGCCGAGCTTGCGGATTTTGACGAACGCATCGTCCACCGTCATTTCTTTCGAGAAATAGATGAACTCGGTCGTCATTACGCTTCCTGCGCTGTCGTCAGGGTAGGCTAGAAGCTCGTTAATCTGCCGCCTCGTCGCTTCGTCGGTGTTTTTGAGGATTCGGTTGACTACGTTAGCGGGCATTTCTTCGATAATATCGACGGTATCATCCAAGAAGAGCTCGTCAACGAGGTCTCTTATTTCCTTGTCGGAAAACGCGAGGATAAGCTGCTCCTGCATGTCAGAGTCGAGATAGGCAAACGTTTCATAGGCAAGATCCTTTGAAAGAAGACGGAAGATAAGCGGAATGTCCTTTTGCTTTGCTTCTTCAAAGATTGATGCGATATCTGCCGGATTCATCTCGGTCATGATGGTCTTGAGCTCGGCAAATTTACGCTGCTCAAGGAGCTTGATTACAATGTCGAATACTGTTGTTCTTTCCATAAAAAATCCCTCCGATTCGTGATTGATCGAAGGAAAGGCAAATGGAATATACCCCTGAAAATCCGCAAGCTAAACAAAGTCGGACAATTCAGAGAACATTCGGGAGCTTACAATCGCAATACCGTAAGCTCTTATTTATGCTTTTCCCCCGAGGTATGGGGCTACTACTGCCGGAATCCACGATTTTCACTCCTTATAATATTCAAAATTTCGGTTTTACGCCGATCACCATTAATTATAACCCACTTTGAATCACATGTCAATAGTAGAGAACGTTAAAAAATTCTAAAGTCGGACAATATGAAAATATGAAATTACACATAAGAAGTTTTTAGCCATTTAAATTTTGGTATTGTAATTTGCAATTAGCCCTGTTATAATGGTCTCACAAAGCCGCTTTGGTGGCACCGAAAATAATACTTACGATTTTCTTATCTGACTCGGAGGTACAATAATATGAAAAGAACTTTATTTAACGCCGGCTGGCAGTTCGCTCTCAAGAAGCCGGACGAAAAGCCGGTTGAGAGCGACTTCAAGCCTGTCGACATTCCGCACGACTGGCTCATTGCCGATACCCACAATCTTTATGCCGATGGCGACGGCTACTACAAGAAGACATTCACGCTTACGAATACTGAGAGAAAAGTCTATATCCTCAGGTTCGAGGGCGTCTACATGGACTCGACCGTTTATCTTAACGGCTCTGAGATTTTTGAATGGAAGTACGGCTACACCACCTTTGATGTGCCTCTCGAAAATGTCAGAGAGGGCGAAAACGAGGTTGAAGTATTCATCAGACACCGCAGCCCCAACAGCCGCTGGTATTCAGGCGCAGGCATTTTCAGAAGCGTTTATCTCACAGAATCGGGAGTTGACAGAATCCTCCCTGACGGCGTCTACTTCTGCCCGGAAAGCGCCGAAAACGGCTGGAAAGCTACAATCGACACCGAGGTCACCAGCTCAGGCGAAGCAGTCCTCAGGCACACCCTTTCTGACATGGATGGAAATGCAGTAAAGACGACGGAAAGCACAGTAGCCCTCAGCTCAGAGACTGTAACAGATAGTCAGGAAGTCACACTCGGTGAGGTTCACCTCTGGGATATTGATGACCCGTATCTCTACACACTCAAGACTGAACTCATAAAGAATGGCGAAGTCGTCTACGAAGTCTCCCAGAGAGTTGGCTTCAAGACAGTTAAGTTTGACGCTAACAAGGGCTTCTTCCTCAATGGCAGACATTTGAAAATTAACGGCGCATGTCTTCATCACGACCAGGGAGCTCTGGGCTCTGCTGTCAACAAGGAAACCACCCGCCGCCAGCTTGAGAAGATGCAGGAAATGGGTGTCAATTCCATCCGCACCTCACATAATCCTCCGAGCGTCGAGCTTATGGATCTGGCGGACGAAATGGGAATCCTCATAGATTCCGAGTGTTTCGATATGTGGGAATTAAAGAAGACCACCTATGACTATGCCCGTTTCTTCCCCGAGTGGCATGAGCGGGATGTAAGAAGCTGGATAAGAAGAGACAGAAATCACGTCTCCATCATCATGTGGAGCATCGGAAACGAGATCTACGACACCCACGCTTCCCACAGGGGAGTTGAGATAACCGACGAGCTCACCAGATGCGTCCATATCGACGACTACAGACATATGCACCCGGTCACCATAGGCTCAAACTATATGGCTTGGGAGGGCGCGCAGAACTGCGCTGAGCATATTGAAACAGTCGGATATAACTACGCTGAAAGGCTCTATAACGAGCATCACGAAAAGCATCCCGACTGGGTCATCTATGGAAGCGAGACAGCCTCGACCATCCAGTCCCGCGGCACATATCACTTCCCGGCATCAAAGGTCAGCACTACCCATGACGACCACCAGTGTTCTGCACTCATGAACTGTGCCACCGGTTGGGGAGCTATCTCTCCTGAATATAACATCATCCAGGACAGAAAGCATGAATTCTCTTTGGGTCAATATATCTGGACAGCATGGGACTACATCGGCGAACCTACACCATACTGGACAAAGAACTCCTATTTCGGACATATCGACACCGCCGGCTTCCCGAAAGACTCGTTCTATGCCTATAAGGCTGAATGGGCTAAGAACGCCGAGCCGTTTGTGCACCTCTTCCCATATTGGGACTTTAACGAGGGTCAGCTTATCGACATCTTCATCTATTCAAACTGCCATGAGTCTGAGCTCTTTGTCAACGGCGTTTCAAAGGGCAGATACACCCATGACCACGTAAACGGCGAAACCCTCAGCGGCAGATGGAAAGTACCTTATGAAAAGGGCGAGATAAAGGCTGTCGGCTATGATGAGCAGGGCAATGCAGTCTGCGAGCAGATTCACCATAGTTTTGGCGACCCCGCAAGAATAGTTCTCACTCCGAATAAGACCACCATGAAAGCCAATTGCGAGGATCTCATTTTCATAGAAATCTCAATGGCGGATGAAAGCGGCTACACGGTTGAGAACGCGAGAAACAGGGTCAACATAACCGTCACGGGTGCCGGAAGACTTGTTGGAATGGACAACGGCGACTCATCCGACTACGGTCAGTACCAGGAGTCGGAAAGAAAGCTCTTCAACGGCAAGCTCCTTGCGATAATCGCGGCAACAGATAAGGCGGGGGAGATAACAGTCACCGCCGAGTCGAACGGTCTTCCTGCAACCAGGCTTCTTCTCACGGCCGATCCCTCAGCCAAGCGCGACGGAGTTTCCTGCTACTTAAAGTCAAAGCAGAGTGTCCGTTCATCCGAGATTCCCGCTAGAAAGATTGACCTCAGGGTTTCGACCCAGCACATCACCCCTGAATCGGGCGAGTGCGTAGTCACCACCGAAATCTTCCCGAAGAATTCGACCTATACTGCCTCCGATATCGGCTATAAGATTATAAACGACGCCGGAATCCAGACGAATTTAGCGGACGTCAAGGTTGAAGACGGCAAGGTAGTCGTTGTTCCGAACGGCGACGGCGAGTACAGACTCAGAGCATATTGCAAGAACGGCACCGAGTACGAGGAGATTATTTCGGAAATCGAAATGAAGAGCTCCGGATTCGGTCAGGCAGGATTCGACCCGTATTCTGAATTCGTCCATGCGGCTCTCCACTCGAAGACCGGCGATGATTATCAGGATGTTTTCGAGGGAGGAATCCAGACGAGAGTCGGTCGCTCCGAGGTCTGGTTCAATAATGTCGACTTCGGCAAGGCTGGAACGGATAAGGTTAAGGTTGGACTCTATCTCAACGCTTATGAGACCATAAATGTTGAAATCTTAGACCGCGAGGGCAAATCCTATGGCAAGCTTGCTTCCCTCAAGGAGGCTATCTGGAACCACTATCAGTATGACGATATCACGCTTTCGGAGAAGCTAACAGGCGTCAAGGACATCTGCATCGTCATCACCTGCCCACGTGAAGTCAGGTTCCAGGGCTTCCAGTTTGAGAAATCCTCAAGAATCGGCGAACTCGTCCCGGCAGCCTCAACCGACGGCGTCTATGGCGACGCTTTCGAGATCAAGCCCGACTATATCGCCCACATCGGAAACAACGTCACAGTTGAGTTCAACGACTTCGATTTCGGCGATGGCGACGTAAAGACGGTTACAATTACCGGACGCACCTACAACACAAGCGACACTGTCCACATCCGCTTCTTTGACGATAACGGTCAGAAAGATTCAACTGCCGTCATCTTCTACGGCGAGGAGGGACTTGTAACAAAGACGTTCGACATCCCGTCGGTCAAGGGCAAGACAGACATCAAGCTCATCTATCTCCCTGGCTGCGATTTCGACCTCTACTCAATCGAGTTCGACAGATAAATAACCATAAAGAAAGCCGTAGGATCAGCTCCTGCGGCTTTTTGTTGTGCTTAAATAAGTGCCGTTCCCACGTTGTCGATGGACAGCTCCTTGACCTGCCAGCTTGCAAGCCCGGCATTTTCAAGGGAGAACCGGGTCTTTCCGGCAAAGTAGGTGTTCCGGTCGTCGGCGATCGCCATTATGGTGGGACCTGCTCCGCTTATGTAGACGCCATATGCGCCGTGGCTATAGGCAATGTCGAAGACCTCCTGGCAGTGGGGGATAAGCTCCATTCTGTATGGCTGGTGGAGCTTGTCGTTGACAGCTTCGCGGAGGTTCTCGAACTTTCCTGTAAGAAGAGAAGCCGAGAACAGAGCGGCACGCGAAAGGTTATATACAGCGTCCTTATGCGGAATCTCTTTCGGAAGACATGCCCTGGCAAGCTCAGTTTTCAGCTCGAAATCGGGGATGATGGCATAGAACTTGAGCTTTGTATAAACCTCCTGCTTGACCCAGTGAACCTGTCTGCCGTCGAAAACTGCGGTGACGATTCCGCCCAAAAGTGCAGGAGCAGTATTGTCCGGGTGTCCCTCAATTTGCGCTGAGAGATTGACTAAATCGTCTGTAGTGAGAGGATTTCCAAGAAAATGGTTCGCCCCGACGAGCCCAGCAACGATGCAGGCAGAAGATGAACCCAAGCCTCTAGCCATCGGAATATTGTTCGACTGGACAATCTTAAGCCCCTCCAGCTTCCTGCCGCAGACCTCAAACAGGTCACGGGCTGAAATGTAGATGAGATTCGATTCATCGGTCGGAATCTTCACGTCGTCGGTAGAACTGATATCAACCCTGTCCGACTCCTCCATTTCGACGTAGTTGTAGTAATCAAGAGCCAGCCCCAGGGCATCAAACCCTGCGCCTAAGTTCGCACTGGTGGCTGGTATGCGAATTTTTATCATAAAAAGCACTCCTTTTGTGCCGGAATTTCAGTATAGACTATACCACAAATCGGGAGCAAGTGCAAGAGGATTTTTGATAAGAAAAGCACCCCAGGATCAGGAGTGCCTTAAAAACTTATGCGGATTTTTTGAGGAGATAGTCCTTAGCCTCCGATTCGGAGAGCCCGAATTGTTCCATGATATCCGCAAGAATTGCGCTCTCAGATGCGCCGTAACGTCTTGCAGTATCAACAGCTGATTTAATCGATACTTCCTTACCGTACTCTTCCATTAGCTTGCACATATGCTCTTGTCCTCCTTCGGTTTCTTTAAAATATCTGGCTCTGTCTGCCAATATGGGGTAGTGCATTTCGCTCGCCGACTTGCACTTAAAATCGTGAATCAGCATGCCTATTGGTTCTGATTCATTAGTATATGCTCCGTTGACGTAAATTATATGCGAGCCGTCGCAGAAAAGTTTGTTGTCTAACTCTGAAATCTTTCTATCGATGTGATAAAGTGGAAATCCGCCGCCTAATACATCATTCTCAGTGATGAAAATCACGTAAGCCGGCTTCAGATTTGGCACTTTATCCCCAACGCTTGCCATCCTTGTGTCCATCATGCTGCTATTGAATCTTGCCCGTTCTGCGCCTGCACCTATATTGGCGCGTTGAACCTCAACATCAAATTGTTGACCGTTTTCGTCAACTGCATGAACGTCCAATCTCACAGAGCGACCATTAGGATTTTTGATTTCAAACTGTCCGACTGTTTCGATAACCGTTATTCCTGGGTCTTCCAAAATGATTCTCAGAATAAACTGTGTTGTTTCGATATTGCCTCCGAAAAACAACGTCATAAAGCTGTCATCCATAAGACAAAACTCGCTTAATATCTGCAAGTACCTTTCACGGTATGACTTCTTTGCTTCTTCCTGACTCATTTTAATCACCCACTGTCTCATTCTGCATTTTTATTATACCACAAATCGGGCTTAAGTGCAAGCCCTAATTCATTCGCTGCCCAGCAGCTCCATCAACCGATACTTATTAAGCCCGAGCTTCGAGGCGTAGCATATCACAAACACTACTGCGAATGTGACAAGGTTTACGAGCACCAGAGTGGCAGGAGACGAAAGCAGGATTATATTGTCCATATAGCTCTTTATTACGCTCCAGACCGTGGCACCAGCTTTAATCGAACTCCAGTAGCTGACTATAAGCCTGAGTATGAACACTGCCCAGCCGATTGCGAGGGCGGCAAGCGAGCGTAATAGAGCTGTGCCTGCAAGGCGGAGGTCTCTTTGCCGCTTTGACATTCCGATGGCTTGCAGAACGCCATAGTGCTTCTTTTCACGTTCGGTTTCGAGGCGGATTGTGCTCGAAAGGATTATGAGAGTCACTATCCCGATTGCCGCTCCGGCAACGAATAAGAGAATCAAGGTCTGGCTGAATGACTGAAGCTGTGCCGAGTATTTCTCGCGGTAGTTGGATATGCCCCATCCACGCGAATGAACATAGCTTGAAATTGCCGTATCGGTTGAGAGATATGAAGCGTTGGAATCCGCAAAGGCGTATGCATTTTTGAAGACCGCAGTATCTCCGCTTTCAAAAACGTCGCCATAGTAGGAGACTGAGCCACCCGGCAGAGCATCAATCAGCTTCTGCAAAAACGCCTTTGAGCAGACCACATCGTATGTACTGAACATGAAGCCGTAGTTATAGCCTGTGCCGTTCGACACCTTGAAATTGTTGACGGCTCCGATTGTCGTGTCGACATTGATGCCCGAAACAGTCACAGTCAGGCTTTCTCCTGAAGTGGGAACTGCGGAGGTTGTGTCTGTGCTGGGGATTATAATCATCACGCAGTCGCCGTTGTGGAAGGCTTCGAGGTCGACTTTCGAGAAGTCAAAAGCTCCATCCCATCCGTCCGTCTCGTCAACGACATAGAAGACAGCATTGTTAACCTCTATGTCGCCGATGGTTACGTCTGCATACACTCTTGAAAATCCCCAAGCGTCAGAGACTCCGGGAATCTCGGCAATTTCGTCGAGCTCCTCATCGGAAATTGAGGATTTGGACGTATTGATGTAGTATGACGGTTCGGCAACTCTCAGCTGATACGCAACAACGATCGGCAGGGCAGTCAGGACAGTGTAGATAACCACTGTGCAGAAGACCGCCGACAAAACGATAATCGCAGTTTTCTGAAGCCTCCGGGAGTTCCTGGCTTTCCTGACCTGCATTCCCATTCTCCCCGTGAGAGGAGTGAAGAGCGCAACCTGCACAGTGACAAGCCTGACCACGAGGATTCCCACAATCCACACAAAGAATATCAGTACAAGAACTCCAATAGGAATGCTCACAATTATGTCAACAGAACCGGCGTAGACGCTGAACCGAAGCAGTGCCCATAGCCCGGCTGCTCCGCCTGCCATTCCAATTATAATTGACGGCACAGACACGATAAGGGTTTCGAGTATCACAAGTAACAGTGCCTGTCCCTTTGTAGAACCGAGGCTTCTGAGTCTCACAATCTTTCTTATTTCCGACTGCATCTGGAGTATATAGACGATGACGACCGCTAAAAGCGAGACGGCGAATATCATCACTATGTAAACTGTGTTGACAGCAGAATCGGAGGCATTGTCAAGATATGCCGAATTGACCGTAATAGTGCCCTTTGAAACTGTGAAGAGATAGTAGTTCAGGTCACTTTGCGCGGTGGACGCTAAACCAGACTTCACAGTGAAGAAGCAGGAGGTCACGGGCTCATCGAGCTCATATCCATAAGCCGAAGCCATCTTCAATGCTGCTTCGTATATGTCCTCGGCGTCCTCTTCCGTAATAATTGCGCCGTTAAGTGTAGAGGCAGTTGACCAGGTGTCGGCATATTCGGAAATAACGCCACAGAGGGTATATGTTCGCGATACGAAAACTTGCTCATCACCTGCGTGAAGAATAATAGTCAGAGTGATGTCCTGCCCTAAGTTATAGCCATACCCGAGCGAGCTCAGGGTGTCCGCTTCCATAGCAATCTCTCCTGAACTTTCGGGAAGATGCCCCGAGTTCATAGAAACGCCGTAGCTCACGAAATTATCGTCGATAGTGCCGATGCCGGTGCTCCCGACCGTTCCGTAGCAGGTGCTCAAGCCATAGCTTTCGAGCCAGTCGGTCGATTCGAGATATTCAAGATCCGCACTGTCCGTGTTCGCAAAAGTCCCATACCAGCTACCATAGGTCGAGAAGCGATAGTTTGAATTTGTCGCAACGATGCTCTCGGAATAGCTGATAGTCATTACGGCAAATGCAAGCGAAATAATCAGCACCGCCGCAATAAGCAGAGTCTGAGACTTCCTCCGCCTGATTCCCTGAAATGCAAGTGAAAACATATTCGTACCTCCCCAAGCTTCTAAACTTTACTTATTTAGTATTATAGCATAGGACGGTGGAACTGTCAAGTAAAAAAATCAGCATGTCGAGCGTGACATGCCGATTTTTATTCCTACCCGAGAATTGGTGGAAGCAACGGGGCTCGAACCCGTGACCTCTCGCGTGTGAGGCGAACGCTCATCCCGGCTGAGCTATGCTTCCATGGTTATAAGTATAGCACTTTGAAGAGCTGATTGCAAGAGGAAGTTTGGAAATTTCAGTTAGCCATCTGCAAGAGCTTGCTTTTCCTGCTCTGATATGCTAAAATACAAATATTTATTGCAGAAACCGAGGTGTTACTATGTCTGATGCCATAATCCGTGATGCTCGCTTTGAAGATGCGGAGCGTCTGGTCGAGATTTATTCGTATTATGTGGAAAATACTGCCATTACTTTTGAGTATGAGACCCCGTCTCTTTCCGGGTTTCAGAGCAGGATGGAGCACACGATGGAGAAGTACCCCTACATAGTCATCGAGAATGACGGAAAGGTTGAGGGCTACGCCTATGCCGGTCCGTTCGCCGGAGGAAGAGCAGCATATGACTGGTCATGTGAACTGACAGTCTACCTTGACCACGAAGCGCAGAAATGCGGCTATGGCAGAAAAATCTACACTGCATTGGAAGAAAAATTAAAGCGCATGGGCATCCAGAACCTCTATGCCTGCATCGCCTGTACCAACGCCGAGGACGAGTACTTAAGTAACAACAGTGCCGAATTCCACGCGCATTTAGGTTTCAAAGAAGTCGGCAGATTCCGCAAATGCGGCTATAAATTTGGTAGGTGGTACGACATGATCTGGATGGAGAAGATAATAGGGGAGCATGAGGAGAAACCGATTGCATTTCCCCTCAAAAAGTTGTACAATATCAAAGATAGAAAAATTATATAACATACCCATCCAGGAGGTTCCCATGAAAAAGATAGACGGTTCGCCGAAGAGTCTGAAACAGCTTTTGCAGAATA
>JAJQHJ010000035.1 GCA_021199795.1 Oscillospiraceae bacterium | reverse complement strand
GTTTTACGGCACTTTTAATATCGTGTTTTTGTATCAATCTGGTTATGGTTTTATCGAGAACTGTGATTTCACGCCCTTCACTGTATATATCACTGCATCCTTCGGCGAGCAAAATACTTGTCAGCAGTCTAATAACCTCACGTGGGGTATAGTGGTCACCAGCCTCGGCGTTTTCAGAAAATCTGCGGATGATTTCCTCGAACATATAACCCATCTTAATACCGTCAACTTTATCAGGGTCTAAGTCGAGTTCCGAAAATTTTTTTACTACGCCAAGAAGTCTGTTGTTCTTATCGAGATTCTTTATTTCTGCCTTGAACTTCAATTCCTCAAAGATGGACTGAACATTCGGTGAAAAGGACTCTATATAAAAGGTGAGGTTTTCAACAATAGACGGAGCCTCCGACAGTAGCTTCTTTAATGTAAACTCACTGGTATTGTAAAAAGGATATCCAGATTTCCTGCACAGCAATTGCGCAGGTGCTTTAGGATTCTTCTTGAACGCTTTTACGACATCATCCTTAGTGTCATCCAATGCGCACTCTAATCGGCGCAAAATAATCATCGGTATAATAACGTCTTTATATTTATCAGGTTTATAAGGCCCCCTTAATGTGTTGGCGATTGAAAAGACCATATCCACTTCTTTCGAAGCGTCAATAGGTGTATCGTCCATCATAACCTGCGTGATTTTGTTTACTGCCATCTCGTTTTCTCCTCGTCTCAATATTCATTTATATCAATTCCCGCCTTAAGCAGTCGTTCATATCTTTCATTGGAAATGACGACCACCACAGGCCTCCCATTTTTTAATACGAAAGCTGATGTATCTGTTTCTGAGATGGATGTCATTATCTTTGAAGCCTGTCCTCTCAGAAAATCGGACATATTGTAATGCTCCATTGGCGTGATGCTTTTTTTGATTTCGGTCATATCGTTCCTCCTGTTCTCGGAATCATATTAAAGATACTCTCTTATTATAGCATAAAGTAATTACAATTTCAACTGCTTTTGAGCATATTTTTATTTGTACAATTTCGATGCAATGTGGTTTCAAAAATTTTTCTAACTTTGAAAGTTAGGGAAACGGAGCTGTTTTAGCAAGAAATCACTTCAAAAAGCCTATATTAATGAGTTCTCCCACCCTGTTTAATGCTTTTACACCCCTCTAAAAAGGCATTAAACAGGGTTTTTGTGCATTTCCTCACCTAACTTTCAGAGTTTTGAGTCGCTATATGGTTCCAATTTATAATGTAGACAGTGGTTCACGAACCATCCCGCACGGGCAACGCACCGACTGATCACCGGTGGCTCACGTTTCACGGCGGACAATCGAATAGTAACACAGCGAACCTGATGAGCAAGGCGAGCTGCAACCCAGGAATGGAGCTATCCATCACGGGCTGCGGTTTAGATTTCTATTGCCATTTTGCAGCTGTAATCGAGATTCCTCCATTCCCACAAAAAGGAACGGAGGAATTTTTATGTTACACGAGCAATGGCAGCATTATGACGAATGCTACATCCTCGTCGAAGTTGAGAACGACGACGGCGAAAAGGAATTAAAGGAAATCAAGGTGTCAAAAGCCGAGTGCTTTGCGCCTGGTGAAGCACCGACAGAGGACAATCCTTATAAGCAGCGCTGGTATTACGACCCAGACAAGAAAATTGCTGTTCGACTGCCTCGCAACGAGATGGGGCAAAAAATCTATCAAGGAAACGCCTGCGACCTTAAGCCCAAGGAGCGCAACACTGCTCGTCAGAGCGAATGCGTGGGACAGCACAACAAGAAGATGTGTCCCATCACCTGCGACACCTGTCCCTTTAAGGATTCTTGCACCCTGCCAGACCGCAGCAACAACAGCTACGGCTGTGAAAAGAAGTGCGAAGGATGCTCGGTTCGGGTCAGCCGTTTCCGGTCGATGGATAAGCCCATCGGTAAGGATGACAACGGCGAGCCTGTATTCCCCGATTATGACAGCAGTGAGGATGTCGAAACCGCTTATATCCGGCAGGAGGAGGACCGTGAATACAACGAGGCTGTTGAAGAGCTGATGCGCTCCTTTGATAAAGAAGAAATCCGTCTGCTCAAGTGCTTCAAGAAGATGACGATTGAAGAAATTGCAGCAGAACTTGACCTCAGCGTACCCACGGTCATCGACCGCAGGAATATGTACATGGAGATGTTCACGATGAAGTGGCTGACAGAGAACCAGGAACGCCAGGAAATGGTGAAAGGGCTGGTCAACAGCCTCCCCGAAGACGAGCAGATTCTCTATTTCTATATGGGAAAGAAGCTGCCGGACACGGAGATTGCAGAACGCCTCGGCATCCATCGCAAAACGGTCCACTATCGCAAGGACAAGCTGCGTCGGAAATTCGCCGCAAGAGGGCTTGAAGAGTATTTCGAGAACCCGCCGAGAATTTTATTTGTCCAGATTTTTTAGTTTTTTGATTTGGCTGTCCTTTAAGGAATGAAGGGGGATGGTTCTCCATCCTCCTCTCCAGCCAAAAGTTTTTATCCACTTTTTTTAGTTTTTGCAATTGGCTGTCCTTTAGGAAATGAAGGGGGATGATTTCTCATCTCCCCACCAAATGAAAGGAGGTAGTTCCGATGAGGGAGACTACGAAAAAACCAGGAACCCTCGCTCTCGTCAGCGAACACCAGACCACCGGCTGGAAGCTCGGCTCCGGCTACGATATCGATTTTCAGGAGTACACCATCGTGGCGGATGACCTTCGCGCATTAGCCGGCCGAGCGGGTTATGCACAGGCTGGCAGAGCGAACAAGCTGTGCCGTGAACTGATGCCCCTGGCGGCGAAGCGGCTCGATTTTCTCGGAAAGCAGATTGTTTTCTGGGAGCAGAAAATCCGCGAAACCGAGGGCAATGACAAGCTCGAAGCCATGAAAAAGCATGAGCTGGATCATCACAACGTGTACGTTCCCACAGCGGATGAACCAAAGAACGCAGCAAGGGCCTTACGCCTGTACGCAAAGGATTATCCGGAGCGGATGCTGATTGACGAAATCTTTGAGGGCGACTTCGCCGAGCGGCTGGAAGACATCATGAACCAGTGTGCGAACATCATGGACCTGTCGATTGACTGGGTTACCGACCTTATCCGCCACGTATGTGAGGAGGATGACGACGATGAAGCTTTATGAGGTAAACGCCGCTATCGAATCTCTCTTTGACGAGATGGTCGATGCGGAAACAGGCGAAATCCTCATGGAGTCAGACGAACTCATGGAACAGCTGGCTGCGCTCGAAATGGAGCGTAGCCGCATCCTTGAATACCTGGCAAAGCTCGTTCTTAACACCAGAGCCGAAGCCGCTGCTCTTAAAGAGGAAGAAACCCGTCTGAAATCCCGCCGTGAGCGGTTGGAGAAAAAGGAATCCAAGCTGATGGATATCCTCGACCGTGAATGTGCCGGCGAAAAGACCGACCTCGGTGTCGCCACTCTTAGCTACCGCAAGACATCTCATGTGGATGTCGCGGACATTGACAAAGCCATCCGCTGGCTCAAGCGCAATAAGTACCGCGACTGCTACAGGGTCAAAGATCCGGAGGTTGCGAAGTCCGAGGTGAAGAAACTGATTAACGCAGGAATCAAAGTACCCGGCTGCTCCGTGGTCGAGGACCGTTCCTGCAGTCTTAGATAGGAGGTTCATATGCTGAACATTATTGAAGGAACACTTAGCCCTCCGCTGAAGGCCGTGATTTACGGACCGGAGGGCATCGGGAAAAGCACCCTTGTATCGAATGCGCCAAATCCGCTGTACATCGATACCGAGGACGGCACCAGCCGCATGAATGTCCGGAGGGTCAGGCCAAAGTCGTGGGATGCGCTTATCGCCATCATCGAGGAAGTCGCAAAGACACCCGGTCTCTGCGAAACGCTCATCATCGACACGGCTGACTGGGCCGAGATGATGTGTATCCAGGACATCTGCGCCAAGTACAAAGTCAGTGGGCTGGAAAGCTTCGGTTATGGCAAGGGATACACCTATGTCGGTGAAGAGATGTCCCGTATGCTGGCAGCCTGCGACAAGGTTGTCGCCGCCGGAATGAACGTGGTTATCATCGCCCACGCCAAGATGCGCAAGCAGGAACTGCCGGATGAGGCTGGTGCTTTCGACCGCTGGGAGCTTAAGGTTTCCAAACAGTCTGCTCCGCTTCTGAAGGAATGGCCCGACCTGCTGCTCTTCCTTACCTACAAGACCATGGTGGTCACCACCGAGAGCAACAGCAAGAAGGCGACCGGCGGCAAGCGGGTCATGAAGACCTCGCACAGCCCCGTGTGGGACGCAAAGAACCGGTTCGGTCTTCCCAATGAGATGGACATGGATTTTGCGGGCATCTCGCACCTGTTCAAGTCAGGGTCAGAGCCGCCCGCACCGGCTGAAAAGCCCATCGATACACTTCGCTCCATGATGGCGGAGGCAAATGTGACAGAGGCGGAAATCCAGCAGGTGGTCGCCTCGAAAGGCCACTACGCTGCGGATGTCCCCATCAGCGATTACACCGACAAATTCCTGAACGGCTGGCTTATCAAGTACTGGCCGCAGGTGCTGAAGCTCATTGACAACGCTCGTAAGAGCCAGATTTAACAGGAGGTATTTATCATGAGTGATTATACGAATGCTTCCAGCCAGGACATGTGCCTGGACTGGGACTCCGCCATCGAGAATGATGGCCAGCAGTTTATCATCCTTCCGGAGGGTGACTATGTTTTCACAGTAACTGATTTCGAGAGGGGCCGTTTCCCCGGTTCTGCCAAGATTAAGCCCTGCAATAAGGCTGTCCTGACGCTCCGCGTAGACACGCCGGATGGCACGGCTAATGTTCGCACCGACCTTATCCTCTTCAAGTCCATGGAGTGGAAGCTCTCCGCGTTCTTCCGCTGCATCGGTATGAAGAAGCATGGCGAGCGGCTGGTGATGGATTGGAATAAGGTAGTTGGCTCCCGCGGCTACGCGCACTTCAAGCCCCGCACCTACACCAAGGACGGTGAGGAGCGTCAGGCGAACGACGTGGATAAGTTCTACGACTATGACGAGAAGAACTTCCCGGCAGAGAGTGAGTGGATGGAAATCAGCGGCGACGATGAAGAGCTGCCGTTTAACTAAGATTGGAGAGATGGCAAAATGGTTGTTCTTAGACCTTACCAGGAGGACGCTAGGCAGGCCATCCGGGCAGAGTGGCAGGCGGGTCACCGTAAGACACTTACGGTGGCCGCCACCGGCACAGGCAAGACCGTGATTTTTGGTGCTGTTACCAACGACTGTGTAAACGACGGGGAGCGTGTTCTGATCCTCGCCCATCGCGGCGAGCTGCTGGAACAGGCATCCGATAAGCTGATGGACGCTTTCGGCATTCCCACTGTTTTGGAGAAAGCCGAAAGCTCCAGCCTTGGGAGCTATATCCCCGTCACTGTTGGCTCAGTGCAGTCACTCTGTCAGGAGAAGCGCCTCGCGCAGTTTCCTCATGACTACTTTCAGACAATTATCGTGGATGAGGCGCATCATGCCCTGTCCAGTTCATATCAAAATGTATTAAATCACTTTGACGATGCCAAGGTTCTCGGTATGACCGCCACTCCCGACAGAGGCGACATGAAAAACCTCGGCGAGTATTTCGACAGCCGCGCCTACGAGTACCCCATGTCCCGTGCAGTCCGTGAAGGATACCTCTGCCCCGTCAAGGCTCAGATGGTGCCGCTGGAGCTGGACATCTCGGAGGTTGGCGTTTCAAACGGTGATTTTGCATCCGGCGAGATTGGAAACGCGCTGGAACCGTACCTCGACCAGATTGCCCAGGAGATGCTCCACTACTGCAAAGGCAGAAAGACCGTCGTGTTCCTTCCGTTGATTGCGACCTCCCAGAAGTTCTGCGCGATACTTCGCAGCTACGGATTCCGTGCCGCTGAGGTGAACGGGAACAGCGGCGACCGCAAGCTGATTCTGGAGGACTTCGATACGGGCAAATACGATGTGCTTTGCAACTCGATGCTTTTGACCGAAGGCTGGGACAGCCCGTCCGTCGATTGTGTCATCGTACTCCGCCCCACTAAGGTGCGCGGACTGTATCAGCAGATGGTCGGACGCGGTATGCGGCTCTCACCGGGTAAAAAAGACCTACTGCTGTTGGATTTTCTGTGGCTCACCGAGCGGCATGACCTGTGCAGGCCGTCTGCGCTTATCAGCAAAGACGATGCCATCGCCAAGAAGATGGACGATTCCTTAAAGGACGCCGCCGGTGCCGTGGACATCGTGGAAGCCGAGGAAAAGGCGGAGCGCGACATCCTGGCTGAGCGTGAGGCTGCACTCGCCAAGCAGCTGGAGGAGATGCGGCTGCGTAAGCGCAGGCTCGTTGACCCGCTCCAATACGCCCTCTCGATTGCAGCAGAGGACCTAATCAATTATGTGCCGACCTTCGCATGGGAACTGGGGCCGGCATCCGAAAAACAGCTTGCTTTCCTGGAGAAACGCGGCATCCACCCGGAGACCGTGGAGAACATGGGCAAGGCAAAGCTTCTGATCGACCGGCTCATCCGCAGACAGCAGGAAGGTCTGTCGACGCCAAAACAGATACGATGCTTGGAACAGCGCGGTTTCCGTCATGTGGGGGAATGGACCTTTGAACAGGCCAACGACATGATTTCCAGGCTGGCAGCAAATAACTGGCGGATACCGAGGGGTATCCTGCCGAAGACATACAGACCGGGAGGTGCTTATGGAATCTAAGGTAATTGAAGCTCTTGGGAGTATTCCCGTCGCTGACCTCTCCTATACGGAGTGGATTAACGTCGGAATGGCTCTCAAAGCCGAGGGCTATGACTGCTCCGTCTGGGATGACTGGAGCAAGCAGGACTCACGCTACCATCCCGGCGAGTGTGAGCGCAAATGGCGGAGCTTCCGCGGCGACGGTGTCAAGGGCGGCACCGTCGTCCAGATGGCGATGGACCGCGGCTGGCAGTATTACGGTGCCGATGCCGCTCTGGACTGGGATGCGGAAATTGAGGCAGACGGCGACGAATCACCCGCCCCTCCAGCTCCAAAGGTCACGATGCCGCAGGTGTGGGAACCGGGCAAGGAGCTGATTCAATATCTCCAGACGCTGTTCAAGCCTGACGACAAGGTGGCTTACGTCACCAATGATGTCTGGCAGGATGAGGACGGCAAGTGGGTGCCCAGCAAGGGGAATTTCGACCGCACAGCAGAACAGCTTATTGCCGGAATCCGAAAGCATCCGAACGACCTCGGTGCGGTGCTGGGTGACTATAAGCCTGACGCAGGGGCTTGGATAAGATTTAATCCCGTGGATGGCACCGGTGTAAAAAACGACAACGTGACCCGGTTCCAGTACGCGCTGGTGGAAAGTGACACCCTCTCCGTGGATGAACAGTATGCGGCTTACTTAAAGATGGAGCTTCCGATTGCCTGCCTGGTTCATTCCGGCGGCAAATCCCTCCATGCCATTGTCCATGTGGATGCCCATGACCTCACCGAGTACCGACAGCGCGTGGAGTACCTGTATGGCTTTCTCAATAAGCACGGGGTGCAGGTGGACACGCAGAACAAGAATCCGTCCCGCCTCTCCAGAATGCCGGGTGTGACCAGAAACGGCAACCGCCAGTACCTCGTAGCCACTAACATCGGCAGGAAGTCCTGGGCTGACTGGCTGGATTACGCGGAGGGTGTGTCTGATGACCTGCCGGACATTGTAAACCTTGCGGATTACAAAGACAACCCGCCGACGCTGCCGGAGGAGCTGGTTTGCGGCATCCTCCGCTGCGGACACAAAATGCTGATTTCCGGCAGCTCCAAAGCCGGTAAGAGTTTTCTGTTGATGGAGCTTTGCATCGCAATCTCTGAGGGTGCCAAGTGGCTAGGGTTCCAGTGTCGCAAGGGACGTGTCCTCTATGTAAATCTGGAAATCGACCCCTCCTCCTGCATCATGCGCTTTATGAAGATTTATGAGGCGATGGGCATGGACCCGAAGCACATGGACGACATCGAAATTTGGAATCTGCGCGGACACGCCGTCCCACTGAACGAACTCGTTCCAAAGCTCATCCGCAAGGTCAGCGGCAGGAACTTCGATGCCGTCGTGATTGACCCGATTTACAAGGTCATCACCGGCGACGAGAACAATGCCTCAGAGATGGGCGCGTTCTGCAATCAGTTTGACAAGATTTGTACGGAGACGGGGTGTGCTGCAATCTACTGCCACCACCACTCCAAGGGCGCCCAGGGTGCCAAGAAAGCAATGGACAGGGCGAGCGGCTCCGGTGTGTTTGCAAGAGACCCGGATGCACAGCTTGACATGATCCAGCTGGAGCTGACCGATGATTTGAAGAACAACGTCCGCGATGGCAACGCCACGGCATGGAGATTGGAGTCATCCTTAAGGGAGTTTGAGAACATCCAGCCGGTCAACTTCTGGTTCGAGTACCCGCTCCACAAGCTGGACACCACAGGGGATCTGGCGAAATGCGGTGCTGAAGGCAGTCCGCAGGCCAATCTCCAGAAGAGCAGCAAATACACCACTGCTGACGAACGTAAGGACTCTATCCTGAACGCATACGATGCCTGCATGATCGACCCGCCGGTCACAGTGACTGCGATGGCGGAATACATCGGCATCACCGAACGCTGTGTGCGCGACCGTCTGAAAGAAATGAAGGACGTGTTCTGGTGCAAAGGCGGTGTCGTCGGCAGGATTGATGATAAAAGGAAAAACGGATAATTTCCCGTTTTCCGTTGTCGGAAGAAAAGCCAAAAATCGACCGCTTTTCTTTGAACGGAAATAGGCTTTATAAAAAGACATTCCGTTCCGTCATGTTCCGCGTGTGGGAAAGGCGCTGAAGCGCCGCCTTTCCCCACGGCGAAACGGAACACGCGGGATTTCCGAAATTTAAAACGTTTTCCGTGGAGGTACAAAATGGAATTTTTTATAGCAATGAATCCGCCGACCGTGACCGCCCAGATGAAGCAGGTGCGAGTCGTCGGGAATAAACCAATATTTTATGACCCGCCGAAAGTAAAAGAAGCCAGACAGTCCCTTGTGGGGCATCTGGAACCGCACAAGCCCGCTGCTCCGATTGAGGGAGCCGTTTCGCTCAATGTGATATGGCTGTTCCCGAAAGGCAAGAGCCATAAGAATGGTGAATGGCGCAAGACAAAGCCCGACACCGACAATCTCGAAAAGCTCCTCAAAGACTGCATGACGGCGGTCGGCTTCTGGAAAGACGATGCCCAAGTAGTCAGGGAGTGTGTAGAGAAACGCTGGTCGGACGAGCCGTGCGGGATATATATCGAGATTGAGGAATTGGAGGATGTCAGCCATGTTTAAGAATTCAGAAGGTTACAGCGACCCGACCGCGGGTCTGGCAATGAGCAGGATTATGAAGGAATACCGCCAGAACCGCAAGACGGACTGGAAAAGGCAGTACGAATTGAAGAATCGCAGAAAGGTCTATGTGATTTCACCCTATGCCGGGGATATCAAGAGAAACACTGCTGCCACCATTTGCTACTGCCGATATGTGATTGATTTTGGAGCAATGCCGGTCGCCAGCCATCTGCTCTATCCGCAGATATTGGATGACCGCAGCAAGGACGAGCGTGAAATGGGGCTGATGTTCGGGATGGCGCTCCTGGCAGTCTGTGATGAAGCCTGGGTGTTCGGTTCCACAGTATCATCTGGCATGGAGGCGGAAATCGCCGAGGCAAAGAGGCTGAACATTCCCATCCGCTATATAGAGGAGGTGCCGGAATGATTAGTCCAGAGGAGGCACTCGCTAATGCAATCATCCTGCAAGGTGTAAAGGATTATCGGATGGCGCTGAAGGCACTAAAGCTGAATCCCAATAATGGAACCGCCAAAGACACCAAAGCTGAGGTGGAGCGTTTCTTCCGTAGCCAGTGGTTTTCCGCCCTATCGGATGTCTCACCGGAATTTTTAATTGAAAGGCTCAATGAGGAGGTATTTGGCAATGACAGCTAAGGAATATTTGAAACAGGCACGAAATCTGGACGCGCTCATCAACACCCACATCAGGGAAAAAGAAGAACTGCAGCATATGGCGTTCAGCATCAGCAGTCCCGGCCTTGGTGAGCGGGTCCAGACCAGCAGGAACACAGATGCACCCTATGTGCGCACATTGGAGAAAATCATGATGCTGGAAGACCGCATTACGGCAGAAATCGACCGGCTGGTGGATTTGAAAGCCGAGATGCTTGGTGCTATCGAGAACATGGACAACACAGAAGAAAAGCTCCTCCTGAAATACCGCTATTTCGAGGGACTCAAATGGGAGGAAATCTCCGTTCTGATGAGCGTGTCTGACCGCACGGTACGCCGCATCCATGGCTCCGCTCTCCAGCATTTTGTTGTCCCAAATGAAAGTTAACCGCTTTTGCCGTGTTTTGTCCGTTCTTAATGAGGTATAATGGTATCATGAAAAACTGGACGATGACAGAGGAGCCTTTGTGGGAGCAATCCTGCAAGGGCTTTTCTTATGCCATAAAGGAGGTGCGGCACCATGCCAAGGATGCCGAAGAAACCGTGTTCCTACCCCGGCTGTCCAAGGCTGACGGACGGCACCTATTGTGAGGAGCATGGAAAGCTGGTGGCACAGCAGT
>JAJQHJ010000043.1 GCA_021199795.1 Oscillospiraceae bacterium | reverse complement strand
AAATTCTTTAGGTTACAATCGATGATGGTGTAAACGAAAAAGCAGCTTTGACTTTTCAGGGAACTGCCCTTTCGTTTACATCATTTTCGATTTAACCTAATTGAACAAAGTGAGCGTCCGGGTAGGTTATGCCTATGGATTTTCAATCCTTTCTCCTGCTTGAGATTATATCGGATTTCTCTTGCAAATACCACATGAATTTACAGGCTTTTCGGAGAAATGGGCATAACAACTAAACCTCAGCGAGAGGTTTTTGCGAATTATTAAGGAGCAGGAGCTTCAGCATCTTTGTGGCATCAGAAGCTGCGGCTTCCCAAGCTTCCCACCGCATGATTTACACACGCATACCTGTAGACCATAAAGCAGGCTCAGTATTTCGGGCATTTCCTTTCCCCGGAGTTTTGACAGATATTTCTGGCATCCAAGAAGATTCCTGCATAAGGTGAGCTTTTTCCCTTTGCTCCGGGAACAAAGAAGACCGTAATGGCGGATCCTCACAAAACGTTTCGGAGGTACATGCATCAGGAAACGCCGTATGAATTCGACGCCGGATATTGTTTTCTCTTTCCATTGCCCTTCATTTCGGTAATCTTTTACGGAAAAGGTGACCGTGTCTTCGTCCATACGGATAATGCGGTGGTTACTGATGGCAATCCGGTGGGTATATTTTCCAAGATAACTGATCACTGACTGCCCGCCATTAAAGGCTTTTTTGCAGTAAGGAGCCCATTCGGTATTGTAACAGGAATCAAGAAGTTCTTTGAAAACATAATGGTTGCGGTATTTCTCTGCCGTCCCATGAAATTCAAGCTTTCCGGCTTCCCAGAGCTGTTTCAGTCCGTCCATGTACTTTCCACGGAATACTTTGGACACAACCCTTATGGGAAGAAAGAACTCGCTGCCATTATCCTTCCATTTGTTTTCGGCGGTAAGGCCGCCGCCAAGCAGGATGGTGTGGATGTGCGGATGGTAATTCATTTCGGAGCCCCACGTATGAAGAATACATATATACCCGACAGAGGCCCCAAGGTGTTTCGGGTCTGCAGCAAGCTCGCTGATGGTAGCTGATGCTGCATTGTACAAGTTGTCATATAAAAGTTTCTGGTTGCTGTAAATAACAGGGTTTAAAATTTCCGGAAGCGTAAATACCAGGTGAAAGTAGGGTGCATCGAGTACATCCTCACGGCGGGCATCCATCCACATTTCCTTCGGTACAGCCTGACACATGGGACAACAGCGGTTGCGGCAGGAATTATAGTGGATTTGGATAGCGCCACAGTCTTCACATACACTGACATTTGCACCATAAGCACCTTTTTTACAGTTCATGATGTTATGGGCCGCTTTCGCCTGCTCAGGGGATGGCGTATGTGTTTCGAGGTATGTCGGGTAAAAACGCAGAAAAATATCCTGAACAGTCGGCTTACTCATGATCCGCACCTTCTTCCCTGTCAAACGGGCTCTGGATGCCCATGAGTGACTTGTTGCTGACATGGAGATATACTTCCGTGGATTTCGGATCACGATGTCCAAGCAGCGCCTGGATGTTCTGACGTTCAACTCCCTGTTCCATCAGGTGGGTTGCAAAACTATGGCGGAGGCTGTGAGGGGTAGCTTTCACCGGAAGCCCGGCATCAGACACAGCCCGGCGCATTACCTGTTCCAGAGTACCGACAGTCAGATACTCACCAGTGAATTTATTGGGGAACAGGATGCCGCGTGGGCGCCCTTTCTCAAACCAGTAGCGGGTAAGAAGATCCAGACAACGTTTGGACAGAATCGTATAGCGATCCATCCGATTTTTGGTATCACGGATATGAATCTGCATTTTGGAACGGGAAATATCATCATAATGCAGGTGGATCACTTCTGAAACACGCATTCCGGAAGAATACATAACCGCGAACATCGCCTTATATTTGAGGTCATCAACTGCATCAAGCAGACGGTTGATCTCATCAGGGCTCAGCACAACCGGAAGTTTCTGCTCCTTGATCATACGCGGAACCGTGATATCATCCCACAGGATATGCAGGACATTCCGATAGAAAAAACGGATGGCAGAATTGTAAAGATTGAGTGTGGTAGCTTTCAGCCCCTGGTCTTTTTTAGCGAGAAGAAAGTTCCTAACATCCAGGCAGGTGAGTTCTTCCGGGGCCTTGTTCATATAGTTCAGAAAATAGGAAACGTAGGCTTTATAGCTTTTAATAGTACCTTCTTTGAGATTACGGATTTTACCAGCTTCCTCAAGCTGCAATAAATATTTTTCGTACATAATAATCCTCCATATAAAAATGAACAGTTTCAGGCAGTGAAGCTGTTGTTACACGGAGGTGCGTTTGAAAAATAAAAGCGCTTGCAAAGCGTAGGATTTAATGGTAATCTTATCATAGGCAGTGGGGATGTCGATCCTGTTTGATTGTTGGTTGTGGTGACTTAACAATACTACTTTTAGGACTTGGTTTCCACTGCTTTTTGAATTTGTCGAAAGAAAAACTGCGCCACAGCCCTGGCAGGCCATCGCGCAGCGATTTTGTTCAAT
>JAJQHJ010000030.1 GCA_021199795.1 Oscillospiraceae bacterium | reverse complement strand
CTCCCATGCGGTACGGTTTTATGCACATACTCAAGTTGATATTTTGGCTTTTTTGCTTGTAATTCGGCCTCTGAACGGCACTTTTCTAACAATTCAGCTTTCTCCTGTTTTGGAGTGGACGTAAGCACCAATTTCCCTGAAATCGTGAGCTGTTGCTTTTCGGCCTGTGACACAGCAGCGCACATCACGTTCGCATACGCATGGAAGTGACGCAGGTGCTACGCATTGCGTTCGCATAGCGCACGGTTCCTGGCCACTAATATAAGGCGGTAATTTTCTTTTTGGAAATTGCCGCCTTTTTCTTTTGGGCAGAATTGGTTTCGCCGTCAGGTCGATTATGATAGAGTATTGGAGGGATGTCGATGGCAGTATTCCGGGTTGAGAAAAACGCAAATTATACCACTATGAGCAACCACCATTTGAAGGATCACGGGCTGTCTTTGAAAGCGAAGGGACTTCTGTCACAGTTTTTGAGCCTGCCGGATTCATGGCACTACAATGTCAAAGGATTGGTCACGATCAACAAGGACGGAAAGGCGGCCATTGAGACTGCCCTGTGGGAGTTGGAGCAGTGTGGCTATGTGCAGCGGCGACAGCTTCGAGATGAGAACGGCAGAATGAGTGGAGTGGAGTACATCATCTACGAGGTGCCTCAAACACCGGAGCCAGAGACCGCTTTCCCGTCACCCGAAAATCCGTCAACGGGAAACCCGGCAGCGGATAAGCCGCAGGCGGAAAACCCGCCACAATTAAATACTAATCCATCAAATCCGGATAGAATCAAATACAGAGAGAAGAAAGAGCCACGCCGCCAGTATGGGGCGTATGGCAATGTACTCTTTACAGATTCTGAGTATGAGGAACTCCGGGCGGAGTTCCCATCAGACTACCAGCAGCGCATCGAGCGTCTGTCTGAATACATGGCCTCCACGGGCAAGCACTATAAGAACCATCTCGCTACCCTGCGGAGCTGGGCCAGGCGGGATGAGAAGAAACCGGTGTCGGGTTATAGCCACAGCAACTATGCGTTTGAGGAGGGAGACAGCCTATGACAACACTTGCCGATATATTTGACCGTCTGCATACTCGGACAGAACCACGGGAAGACGAGTACATTGGCGACAACGGACTGCTGTACTGTAAAAAGTGCGACACTCCGGTTCAGTGCCGGGTCAGCCTTGAGGGAACGGAGCATATCTTTCCCTGTCTGTGCCAGTGCCGGAAGGAAAAAAGAGACCGGGAGGCACAGCTTGCAAAGGAACAGGAGCGAATGATAAACGTCCAGCGGCTGAAGGCCACTGGGATTCAGGAAAAGCATTTGCTTGACTGGCGTTTTGAGGTTGCAAAGGACACCCCCAGCGTCCAAATGGCACGGCGATATGTGAATAGCTGGAAGAAGGTCAAGGCGGAAAACCTTGGCCTTTTGTTTTGGGGTGACGTTGGCACCGGCAAATCCTTTCTGGCCGCCTGTATCGCTAACGCCCTAATCGAGCAAAACGTCCCTGTCCTGATGACGAACTTCTCGAAGATCCTTGGCCAAATGGGTGGGTTCTACTCAGATGAGCGCTACCAGTACATCGCCTCTTTCTCCCATTTCCCGCTGCTCATTCTGGACGACCTGGGTATCGAGCGCAACACCGAATATGCGCTGGAACAGGTGTATGCTGTTATCGACGAGCGCTATAAGTCCGGGCTGCCGGTCATTATCACCACCAACCTGACCATCCAGCAGATTCGCAACCCATCCGATGTAGCTCATGCCCGGATTTTCAGCCGGGTGCTGGAAATGTGTACGCCGGTGCATATCGGCGGGGATGACCAGAGGACGGCCATCGGAAGGGGGAAACAGGCGGAGGTGAAGAATGTCCTGTTCCCGGAGGAAGGAGGAGACTATGCCCGTTAAGAAAAGTGAAGAAATTCAGGAGATTCCACTGTCAGAACTGCACCCCTTCAAAAACCATCCCTTCAAGGTGGTGGATGATGAAGCCATGCAGCGAACGGTGGAAAGCGTTGCCCAATTCGGCGTACTGGCACCGGCGATTGCCCGTCCCCGGCCAGAGGGCGGTTATGAGCTGATTGCAGGCCACCGGAGGCTCCATGCCTCGGAGCTGGCAGGACTGGAAACCATGCCGGTCATTGTCCGGGAGATGGATGATGACGCCGCTGTTATCGCGCTGGTGGATTCCAACCTCCAGCGGGAGACGCTACTGCCCAGCGAAAGGGCATTTGCGTACAGAATGAAGATAGAGGCCATTGATCGTGCAAGGGGGCGGCCCAGAAAAGAGGGACAAGTTGTCCCAGATTATTTTGGCAAACGCACCACAGAGGTCATTGCGGATGGGACAGGAGAAAGCTATAAGCAAGTGCAGCGCTACGTTCGCCTGACCTATCTCATCCCCGAACTACTGGAGATGGTAGACCAGAAGCAGATTGCATTTAATCCGGCGGTGGAGCTGTCCTTTCTCACAGAGGAGGAGCAGCGTGGCTTTCTGGACTCTATGGACTACGGGCAGGCCACCCCTTCTCTCTCTCAGGCACAGCGCATTAAAAAGCTCAGTCAGGCCGGTGCTTGCACCCAGGACGCCATGAATGAGATCATGAACGAGGAGAAAAAGAGTGCGCTGGACAACGTGGTCATCAAGCATGATGTGCTGCGGAAGTATTTCCCTCGTTCCTACACGCCGAAGCAGATGCAGGACACCATTATCAAACTGCTGGAACAGTGGCAGCGACGGCGGCAGCGGGATCAGTCAAGGTAAGAGATGAATCAGGGCAAATCACAGGGCGGTTATTCGCATCCGAGGTCGGGTGGCGGATAGCCGCCTTTTCTTTTTGTCCGCAGGAGATAAGGAGTTTTGTATGGATTACAAAGGTTTTGGCGAATGGAAGCACAAATCCATCCCGGACATCGACATGGATATGCTGATGAACTCGCTCGAAAAGGTGATTGCAGATGCCAAGCACTGCATCGAGGCAATCGAGATTGGCAGAGAGGATGATTATCTGCCCACGATCATGGTGGCAGTCGTTCCTGGCAAGCCGATTCAGGTGATCGACGTGGATGAGTGCTGTGACATCCTTCCCTGTTTTGGGGAGAGTGACCGTATCATGGAAACCCCGGATGAGCTGGGCCTCATTATGAGCTGTGACGAGCGCCATTTACTAACCCTGGGGGATGAGCGATACCTCATCGGCCCGGCCATTCTCTATGACGTGGACGCTGACGGTGAGGAAGCGTCTGTATCTGCGCTGGAGATCTACCTGACCCGCCAGACGGTGGAATCTCGCACCGTGACCCTGTGTGCGGACGGCAAAGATTTCCCGGCCATTCGGCTGGATTGACAGAGGTGCGCTAATGAAAGAATATGATGTGAAAATCGCAGAGACGCTGGAGCGCACCGTGACTGTGCAAGCGGAGAGCCGTGAGGAAGCACAGGAGCAGGTGGAGCAGAAATGGAATGACTCGGTATATGTGCTGGACGCAGAGGATTTCACCCACGCCGATTTTGCCGTAACCGGCGAGCGTTCTATGGAAAAGGCTCGAATGTCTGTCCTGCTGGTAGAACCGGAACAGCACCCGAAGCTGGTGGAGATCGCCCCCGGGCTGAAATCGCTGCAAGCAGCGGTGGGCGGGGACATCGAAGTCGTCTATCCCTATAGCGACCCCGTGGGCATTGTCTGCGGTGAGGAATCCAAGCTCAGGGGGCTGCCGCTGAATCGGGCGCTGCGGGATGAAAACGGCGATGTATACGATATTGTCGCCGGTAACTTCCTTGTGGTGGGACTGTCCGAGGATGATTTTTGCTCTCTGACGCCGGAACAGGCAAACAAGTTCGAGGCGCTCTTTCACCGCCCAGAGCTGTTTATCCGTATGGGGCGGAGCATTGCCGCCATGCCCATTCCAGACGATATTGTGGCCGAGCGGCAGGCGGCTCGGGAAAAGGCAGCAAAGGCCAAAGCGAAGCTTGTCCCGGAGCGTGATGCAATTTGATCTTTTCCCGGCGCTATCGGAGTGAAACGAGGTGATTGCTTTTGCAGGAGGAAATTGAAAACAGGACAATCAACCTGGCTATCAGCACCACTAAACTGACCGGACGGGCGCTCATGTCGGCATTCCGGAAGTTTATGCAGCACCGCAGCAACGTGAAGGCGAAAAAGGCGGCGCTGGTCAACGAAAAGCCCGTGGGCGAACAGACCATTGACCAGCTCATCGGCCAGAATCAGGGAGCCACCAATATCGAGATCGAAAAGACTGATGTAAAGGGTTTCAAAAAGATTCTGGACAAGTACGGCGTGGACTACGCCATCACAAAAGACCCGTCCCAGGAGCCGCCCAGGTACCTGGTGTTCTTCAAGGCAAGGGACGGCGACGCCCTGACTGCTGCCTTTAAGGAGTACAATGCCACGCTGGTGCAGAAGAAGAAAACGCCTAGCGTGTTGAAGCAGCTCAGCAAATTCAAAGAGTTAGTGGCCGGTATTCCCAAGAAAGTGCGGGAAAAGAGTCAGGAGCGTGACCTATGAGCAAAAAGATAACAAAGCTGCTGGCGCTGTACCTGCCCTATGTGCTGGTGGGACTGGTGGCGACCAATCTGGGGGAAGCGTGGCGGCTGGCGGCAGGAACAACCAGTGGGGAGCGTATCCTTTCACTGCTCTCTACGATTCCGACGGCGTTTGGGAACCCGCTGCCCAGCTTTCACCCCTTTGATTTGCTCATCGGCCTGCTATGCGGCGGCGGTCTGCGTCTGGCGGTGTACCTGAAAGGCAAGAGTGCCAAGAAGTACCGCCACAATGAGGAATACGGCTCTGCCCGTTGGGGGACAGCCAAAGACATTGAACCGTTTATCGACCCAGATTTCAAGCAGAATGTGATCCTTACCAAAACGGAGCGCCTGATGATGTCCAACCGCCCCCAAAATCCGGCCAATGCCCGGAACAAAAACGTGCTCATCGTCGGCGGCTCCGGCAGCGGCAAGACAAGGTTCTTCATCAAGCCGAATCTGTTGCAGATGCACTCCTCCTACGTCCTGACAGACCCCAAAGGAGAACTGCTGTTGTCCTGCGGCCACGCAATGGAGGCCAACGGTTATCAGGTAAAGGTGCTGAACTCCATCAATTTCAAGAAATCTATGCACTATAACCCCTTCGCTTACATCCACAGCGAGAAGGATATTTTGAAGCTGGTGACCACCCTTATCACCAACACCAAAGGCGACGGGAAAGCCGGAGACCCCTTCTGGGAGAAGGCGGAGACGCTGCTGTACACGGCGCTCATCGGATACATCCACTATGAAGCACCAGTGGAGGAACAGAACTTTGCCACTATGATCGAGTTTATCAATGCAATGGAGGTGCGGGAGGACGACGAGACCTTTGAAAACCCGGTTGACCTGATGTTCAAAGACCTGGAACGGCGGAAGCCCAACCACTTCGCTGTTCGACAGTACGCCAAATACAAGCTGGCAGCAGCGAAAACGGCAAAATCCATCCTGATTAGCTGTGGCGCAAGGCTGGCTCCCTTTGACATTGAGGAGCTGCGGGAAATCACTGCCTATGATGAGCTGGAGCTGGACAAGCTGGGAGACCGGAAAACGGCGCTGTTCCTCATCATGTCGGATACGGACAGTACATTCAATTTCCTGATCTCTATGGTCTATACCCAGCTCTTCAATCTGCTCTGTGAAAAGGCGGACGATGTATATGGCGGACGGCTGCCGGTTCACGTCCGGTGCCTCATCGATGAGGCTGCCAATATCGGGCAGATACCCAACCTGGAAAAGCTGATTGCCACCATCCGTTCCCGGGAGATTTCCGCCTGTCTGGTGTTGCAGGCCAGGAGCCAGCTCAAGGCCATTTATAAGGACAATGCCGACACCATCATCGGTAACTGCGACGCTCAAATCTTCCTGGGCGGCTCAGAACCCACCACCCTGAAGGAGCTGACCGCTGCTCTGGGGAAAGAGACTATCGACCTTTATAATACAGGAGAGAGCCGAGGCCGGGAGGAATCTCACAGCCTAAATTATCAAAAAACAGGTCATGAACTCATGAGCCAGGATGAGCTTGCCGTCATGGATGGTGGAAAGTGCATCCTCCAGCTCCGGGGCGTCAGGCCGTTTCTCTCGGACAAATACGATCTGACTCAGCACCCCAATTACAAATTAACGTCCGATTACGATAAACGAAACGCCTTTGACATCGAGGCGTTCCTGAACCACAGGCTGAAATTGCGCCCCAATGACCGGTACACAGTCGTTGACGCAGACGAGTAATGGAGGGAATCCAATGGGAGAAGAAAAACAGGCGGCACGGAGCGAAGTGACCGTCAAATTTGGCAAGGGGCTGGTGGGAGAGCCGTTTATTTCCAAAGCCGGCAAGCAGCTGGTGCAGGTCAGCATCCCAAACCAGTCCCCAAACGACCACCGCCCCTGGCAGACCTTTGTGGTCTCCCCGACCATGATCCATGACAACAAGTATGGAAAGGGCGTTTGGATGAAGCTCCCTGAGGACGGTGCCACGAAGGTCTCCCGCCCTGTCGTACAGGAGCAGGGCGAAGATGGGAAGCGTGTCTGGGGCAGAGAAAGCCGCATGGTTCCCAACACCGAATTGAAATCCATGCTGGAGGCGTACAAAGAGCGTGACCGGAGTTCCGTTCTTGCCGATCTCTCCTCCAAACAGACGGCAAGTGCCGCACGTCCCGCCCCCCAGAAGGCTGCCCCATCGAAGGAACCGACTCGGTAAAACAATTCAATCCTCTTTGTATCTGACCGCCTTGTAACAGGCGGCTTTTTGTTTGCCCAAAGCTGGACAGCACTGTCAGCAAAACAAACCGCTGCGGTTAGCAGAAGAAATCATTGTTTCTCAGAACAGTGTGCAGTGCGGGCAGACTGCATAGCTCCCAAACAAATCATCAAAACAGGAAGGAGCGAAACCATCCCCAGGGAGCAGCGCTGCGGCGTGGGTAGCGGGATAGGTTTCAACAATCACTATGGCATTTTTCAATTCTGCGGTCACTGTCCTCCAGACCCTCGTGATCGCCCTCGGCGCTGGCCTGGGCATCTGGGGCGCTATCAACCTGCTGGAAGGTTACGGCAACGACAACCCCGGAGCAAAGAGCCAGGGCATGAAACAGTTGATGGCGGGCGGCGGTGTCGCGCTCATCGGAACGACCCTTGTACCCCTTCTTTCGGGGCTTTTCGGCTGATTTTTCGAACAAAATCAGCCGATTCATCTGCCCCAGGGTATGAACCTGTTCATGCCCTGGGGCGGCGCTGAAGCCCGACCACACGCATTTTGACCGGGGCTGGCAGTCAGGAAACCCGCTGCGGGTAGCAGTTTACATTGCCCTCACTGCCCAGTTTCCAGTCTCCGCACTTCACACGGAGGTAGCTTTATTTGAACGCCATCATCGAACAGATTGGCGAATGGCTCAAAGAGATCATTGTCAGCGGTATCATGGGCAATCTGTCGGGGATGTTCGATTCAGTCAATCAACAGGTAGGAGACGTGGCCACACAGGTTGGGACTTCCCCGGCGAACTTCTCTCCGGGGATTTTCTCCATGATACAGTCTGTGTCCGAATCGGTCATTGTCCCCATTGCGGGACTGATCCTCACGTTTATTGCCTGTTATGAGCTGATTCAGATGATTATCGAGCATAACAACCTCGCCAATTTTGAAACGTGGACTTTTTTCAAGTGGGTTTTTAAGACCTTTATGGCAGTTCTGCTGGTAACGAACTGCTTCAATATCACCCTGGCTGTCTTTGACGTAGCGCAGTCGGTTATCAACAGCGCCGGAGGCATTATCTCCGGCAGTACAGCGGTAGACGCATCGGCGCTGGAAAGCATGGAGGACACCTTAATGGAGATGGACATCGGCCCATTGATCGGCGTGTATCTCCAGTCCCTCATTGTCCATGTGACCATGTGGGCGCTCTCTGCCCTGATTTTTGTCATCATATATGGTCGCATGATCGAGATTTACCTCATGGTCAGTCTCGCACCCATCCCCTTTGCCACCTTTGGCAATCGGGAGCAGAGCCAGATCGGGCAGAATTATCTGCGCTCCCTGGCGGCGCTGGGCTTTCAGGGATTTCTCATCTTAGTCTGCGTGGGTATCTACGCAGTGCTCATACAGAGCATCGCACTCAGCGACGACATCATCGCCTCCATCTGGGGGGTGATGGGCTACACAGTGCTACTGTGCTTCACCCTGTTTAAGACCGGCTCTCTGGCCAAGGGAGTATTCAATGCACACTGATAGAAACGGAGGCTTTTTCTTTGGCAGCGTATATTTCCGTTCCCCGTGACCTGTCACGGGTCAAATCCAAGGTGCTTTTTAACCTGACAAAGCGCCAGCTCATCTGCTTCGGCATCGGTGCGGTCATCGGCGTACCGGCCTTTTTCCTGCTGAAGCAGTCGGGTAACGTCTCTTTTGCGGCGATGGGGATGATGGTCATCATGCTCCCCATGTTCTTTCTCGGAATGTATGAACGGGACGGGCAGCCGCTGGAGGTCATTGCAAAACAGTTTATCACAGCCAAGCTGATCCGCCCCAAGACCCGACCCTATCGGACGAACAACTACTATTTGCTCCTGATGCGTCAGGCAGAGGCAGAAATGGAGGTACACCGCATTGTTCAGCTTTCTCAGCAGCAAAAAGGCGGCTGGCAGCGACGTAAAACTGCCGGAGAATCTGACCCGACATGAACGCCGTCAGATTCAGGCCGTTATCGACCAGGCCAGAGGAAACGACGGCATCCCCCGGACAGCCCAGCAGTCCATTCCGTTTGAGCGGATGTTCCCGGACGGCATCTGCCGGGTCAGCAGTCGCTATTACACGAAAACCATCCAGTTCTGGGACATCAACTACCAGCTCGCCCAGCAGGAGGATCAGACCGCTATCTTTGAAGAGTGGTGCAGCTTTCTCAACTTCTTTGACAGTTCCGTGCGCTTTCAGCTCTCCTTTATGAATATGGCGGCGGATGCGGAGGACTTTGAAAAGAGCGTTCGTATTCAGTCCCGGAATGACGGCTTTGACCGGGAACGGGTGGAGTTCAGCCGTATCCTGAAAATGCAGCAGGAGCAGGGCAACAACGGGCTGTCCAAGGCCAAGTACCTGACCTTTGGCATCGAGGCTGAGTCCATGAAGCAGGCCAAGCCCCGGCTTGACCATGTGCAGACCGACCTGCTGAACAACTTCCGGCGGCTGGGGGTGACAGCCAGGGTGCTGGACGGAAAAGCCCGTCTGCGCCTGATGCACGATATGTTCCACATGGGCAGCCGTGACCGGTTTTACTTCGACTGGAAGTGGCTGGTAGAGGGTGGCTTGTCGGTCAAAGACTTTATCGCTCCCACATCCTTCTCCTTCCCCGGTGGCCGCACTTTTCAGATGGGGGAGCTGCACGGAGCCATGAGCTACTTGCAGATCACGGCCTCCGACCTGAGCGACCAGCTTTTGAAGGACTTCCTGGATATGGAGTCCAGCGAGATCGTGACCATGCACGTCCAGTCCGTTGACCAGAACAAGGCCATCAAGCAAATCAAGCGCACCATCACGGAGCTGGACAGGAGCAAGATCGAGGAGCAGAAGAAGGCCGTCCGCAGCGGGTATGATATGGACATTCTCCCCAGTGACCTGGCTACCTACGGCAAGGATGCCAAGTCACTGCTAAAGGAGTTGCAGAGCCAGAATGAGCGAATGTTCCTCATCACTTTCCTGGTGATGAACACCGGGCGCACCGCCCAGGAGCTGGAGGACAATGTGTTTCAGGCCAGTTCCATCGCCCAGAAGCACAACTGCAATCTGCGGCGGCTGGACTTTCAGCAGGAGCAGGGGCTGATGTCCTCACTCCCCCTGGCGCAGAATTTGATTGAGATTCAGCGGGCGCTGACCACCAGCTCTACTGCCATTTTTGTCCCCTTTACCACCCAGGAACTGTTCCAGAGCGGCGGCGAGTCCCTGTACTATGGCATCAACGCCATCTCCAACAACCTGATCATGGTAGACCGGAAGAAGCTGAAAAATCCGAATGGCCTGATTCTCGGTACCCCCGGCAGCGGCAAGTCGTTCTCTGCCAAGCGGGAGATCACCAACGCTTTCCTCTCGACAGACGATGATATTATCGTGTGTGACCCGGAGGCGGAATATGCGGCACTGGTGCAGCGGCTGAATGGGCAGGTCATTAAAATCAGCCCCACCAGCTCCCAGTATATCAACCCGATGGACATTAACAGCAACTACTCCGAGGAGGACAACCCCATTGCGTTGAAGTCCGATTTTATTCTCTCCCTGTGTGAGTTGGTGGTGGGCGGCAAGGAGGGCTTACAGCCCATTGAAAAGACGGTCATTGACCGCTGTGTCCATCAAATCTATCAGCGGTACTTCGAACACCCCACGCCGGAGAATATGCCGTTGCTGGAGGACTTGTACCACGCCCTGCTGGAGCAGGAGGAAAAGGAAGCCCGGCACGTTGCCACGGCATTGGAGATTTACGTCAAAGGCTCCCTGAACCTCTTTAACCACCGCACCAACGTGGATGTCAACAACCGCTTCTGTTGCTATGACATCAAGGAACTGGGCAAGCAGCTCAAGAAAATCGGGATGCTCATCGTCCAGGATCAGGTCTGGGGTCGCGTCACTGCCAACCGGAACGCCGGGAAAAGCACCCGCTACTATGTCGATGAGTTCCACCTTCTGCTGAAGGAGGA
>JAJQHJ010000017.1 GCA_021199795.1 Oscillospiraceae bacterium | reverse complement strand
CCATCAATTCAGGCAAATTGAAGAACTTAGCAAACCTCGTTCTCGCTCGATACCCAGTACCTTCTGGCGCAAGTTCTATGGCCGTCTGGGTTTCGCCAAATGTTGACGCCCAGGCGTCGAAGTGGGTCAATCCTTTCTGCTGAAGGGTGCTGTACTGGAGATAGCGCATGACGGTGTACAGCTCGGTCATGCTGTTGCTGACGGGGGTGCCGGTGGCGAACACCACACCTCGTCCGCCGGTGATCTCGTCCATATAGCGGCATTTCATATACATATCCGAGGATTTTTGTGCCTCAGAAGTAGACAATCCCGCCACATTTCTCATTTTGGTGTAAAGGAACAGGTTCTTGTAAAAATGGCTTTCGTCTACAAAGAGCCTGTCCACACCCAACTGTTCAAAGGTTATCACATCATCCTTTCTCTCTGTGCTGGTCAGCTTTTCAAGCCGTGCCTTGAGGGAGCGCCGGGTCTTTTCCATCTGCTTAATGGTAAAATTCTCGCCCCGCTGATATTTCGCCATTGCAATGGCCTCCTCGATGTCCTCGATTTGTTCCCGTAATTGTCGCTCCTGACGCTCTACGGAGACCGGGATTTTTTCAAACTGGCTGTGGCCGATGATAACGGCATCATAGTCACCGGTTGCAATCCTGGCGCAGAACTTCTTCCGCCGTGCGGTCTCAAAGTCCTTGCGGGTCGCTACCAAAATCTTTGCGCTGGGATAGAGCCGCAGGAACTCATTGGCCCACTGGGTGGTCAGGTGGTTGGGAACCACAAAAAGCGATTTCTGGCATAGCCCCAACCTTTTACTCTCCATCGCCGCCGCAGCCATCTCAAACGTCTTGCCAGCCCCCACTTCGTGCGCCAACAGGGTGTTGCCGCCGTAAAGGACGTGTGCAATGGCATTTTTCTGGTGTTCCCGCAGAGTAATCTCCGGGTTCATGCCCACAAAATGAATATGGCTTCCGTCGTACTCACGGGGACGGGTACTGTTGAACAGCTCATTGTACTTCTTACAGAGCGCCTCCCGGCGGCGGGGGTCTTTCCACACCCAATCCTGGAAAGCATCCTTGATGGCCTGCTGTTTTTGCTGGGCCAGGGTGGTTTCCTTCTTATTCAGGACACGCTTCTGCTTGCCATCCGCATCCTCCACCGTGTCATAGATGCGGATGTCCTTCAGGTTCAGCGTCTCCTCCAGGATACGATAGGCATTTGCCCGGTCTGTGCCGTAGGTCACATAAGCCGCTACATCATGGCGGTTGGGGACGGTCTTGCCCGTGATCTGCCATTCCGCTGTCAGGGGTGAGAATTTGACCTCGATACTGCGGCGCATATAAAAAGGCGTCTCAAAGGTCTCCTGCATGAACTGCTGGATATACTCCCTGTCCACCCAGGTGGCACCCAGGCGAACGTCGATCTCCGAGGCATCCAAATCCTTGGGCTGTGCCTTTTCCAGCGCAGTCACATTGACTTGATAGCTGGGGTCAGACTTTACAGCCAGCCGTGCCGTCTGGAGCTTTGCCCGGACGTTGCCGGACAGATAATCATCGGCGGTATGCCAGCCCTTCGTTCTATCCTCTGCATCTGCCTCCAATGGGTCAAGGAAGATGACGCCGGACAGCTCCTCGATGATACGGTCAAATTCGCCCGGCGTTCCCAGCAGCTCCGACATGAAGGGCAGGTCAACGTCGCCATGTTCCCCGATGGAAACGGCCAGTGCCTCCACCGGTGTGTCCACGCTGCTCACGCTCCGGTCAGGCCGGATGGTGCGTTTCGTGAACATATCCGCCTTGCCGATGAGTTTGCCGTCCTCGTCCACGTTCTCCAAAGAGCAGAGCAGGTAATAGGAGGAATCGTCCCCGAACACCCTGGCATTGGGGCGGGAGTTCAGCAGGCCATACTTCGCTGTAAAGGCATCGTAGGCCAGCTCCAGCTCGTGCTGTTTTGCCTGAATCGTCTCATCAGGGTAATCCTCCAACTGATACTCGATCAGCTCGTTCACCGTCTGCCGCAGGGAGATCATGCCCAGCGCTCGCTGCCGTGCCGTGTCACTGAGCGCCACATGGCGCATGATGGAATCCTCCCGGAAATACACCTCACCGTTCACCGCCGCAAAGGAGAAATTCTTCACATTGGGGTCGGCGGGGATAGTATCGGTGCCAAGCGTCAGGCTCTCCTCTGGGGAAAGCTCCACCGCCTGATAGCTGCCCTGAATGTGAGAAACAGCCTCATGGAGCTGCTCTGCCAAGTCAGCGCCGGGGATGGGCGCAACGGTACATTCCTCCCGCCCATATTGGGTGCTTTGGGAGGTCAGCTCACCCAGCACCATTTCCGGGTGGTCAACAAAATAGCTGTTGATGGCAAATCCATCCGGGGTCTGCCCCAGATGCACCCAATCGGGGGCAATGTCGATGGGGGTCTCCCGCTTTTGCAGGAAGATAATATCCGAGACAACATCTGTCCCGGCGTTGGCACGGAACGCATTGTTTGGGAGCCGAATCGCACCCAGCAGTTCCGCCCGCTGCGCCAGATACTTGCGTACCTCTGGGGATTTTGCGTCCATCGTATAGCGGGAGGTGACAAAGGCCACCACGCCGCCGGGACGCACCT
>JAJQHJ010000023.1 GCA_021199795.1 Oscillospiraceae bacterium | reverse complement strand
ACATAGCTGTGGCGACATCATTGCGCTTTCCGGCTTCTCTGATAAAATGGAATCAGGAACAGAAAAGGAGGGCAGGATGGATTGGAACAGGCACACAGCTATAAAATCCAGACAGAAACGGAGGACAGCAAAATGATTATGGAATTGCTCTACAATGGGCGCATCTATCCGGCAGAGGCGATTATGTCGCAGGACGAGCGCTTTGTGAAGGCAGAGGCAAACGTGAACCGAATGTACGAGGAACTGCACGGCAGGCTGAGTGATCCGGACAAAAAGCAGTTGGAACAGCTTCGTGAAGAAATGTATGAGAGCCAGTTCTATGCGGAGGAGGAGCATTTCCGCTACGGCCTGACCCTGGGCGTGATGCTGATGCAGGAGATTTACGAGGTGTATGGTGCGAGATATTTCAAGGACATGGAATAGACAGGAGGTATGAACATGGTCGTATCGTTATTGAAATTGCCGTTTAAGCTGCTTGCTCTGCCGGTGGCGCTGGCCGTGACCATTGCAAAATGGGTCGGCGTGTTTCTGACCAGCTTCGCAGGAGTGCTTTTCTATATCTTTTCCGGGCTTTCCTTCGTGCTTGCAGTCCTCAGTTATCTGATGGGCATCAGCACCGGCGCGGAAGCGATCAGGATGCTGGTGGTTGGGTTCGTGGCGTTTGTCCTGCCCTTCGCCGCCGGGTGGGTGATCGGAGTGGTGGACGCATTGAGCGATTCACTGTGGGACTTTATCAAGTCATGATAATCCAGTCGCCAATCGACAAAATCGGCAGGTCATCTTTTTATGGCCCCAGACGGACAGTTCTCTGTCTGGGGCTGTTTCTGTTTGAAAATCGCTGAAAACGCCAATTCATAAATCGAGAAAAAAACCACGAAAATGGTCTGGAAAACAATAGGCTTGGGTTGTAAAATAATGCCCTTGACGAATACACCCATTGGGTGTATGATAATGCTGGGTGATGAAAATGGACATTCGTGAAATGAGAACACGCCTGGGCGATACGCAGAGCGAATTTGCTGCCCGGTATCATATTCCATTTCGTACCATTCAGAATTGGGAAACGGGTGTGCGAAAGCCACCTGAATATATGCTTGACCTGTTGGAAAATCGCATTCAGTCTGACCTTGCAAACAGAAAGACGGTATCGCTGCCCAAGTATGACCCACGAAAGAATGATTTGCCAAAGCGCAGCGACTTTGTGGGTGCTATCTCGTGGCTCAAGGCGGTTCAGGAGCGAATCGGAGAACCGTTTGTCTTTGCTCTGGACGAAGCGCTGATGTGTCAGGGCAATTTTGGCGGGCGCAGCGATGAGTTTATTGTGTGGGGGTACGGCAGTGATGCCGCCGCTCGCTTTAACGGCGTCGTCTTGCTTGGCAATCAGGTCAGCCCCTATAATGTGGCGGAAAGAAATGGCTTGCGGTATACCGATTTTAATCGGACAGTGGCAGACGCACTCGCCAACGAATCCATCCTGGATATGCAGGGTATTACGGAGGCGCTGAGCCGATACTATTCTAAAAACGGAGACAGCTTTGCCGGAGTGTTCGTCGTCCCGGAGTATCAGGACAGGTTTGCGGAACTGGCTGAGACGGCAGTAGACTATTATGCAAATTGAGGAAACGCCCTTATGATGACAGCAGAAGAAAAACTGATGTATCAGGTGATGAAAGCCATATATGACAGCGGGATTCCCATCGATTTTAAGGGTTCAATGGTGCTGAAAGCCTGCCTGCTGGAAGCGGGGTATGTCGAGGAAATCAGGCACACAGTTGATATTGATGCAAACTGGTATTCAGAGACGGCACCGACTGCTGAGCAGATGACTGCTTCCTTGCAAAAGGCGCTCACGAACAACGGCATTGACCTGGAGGTGGGTCTCTACCGTATGTATGGTGAAGGACGCTCTGCCGGGTTCGAGTTGGCGGACATCTCCACCAGTGAGATTCTGTTCTCTATGGATATTGACGTGAACCGGCCTGTTGTTCCGACACAGCTATATGAAATTGAAGGCTTCTGCTTCCGTGGAGTTACTCCGGTACAAATGCTTGCGGATAAGATTTCCGCAATTTCTACCGACAGGGTTTTTCGCAGAATCAAAGATGTGGTAGATTTATACTACTTGTCAAAAGCATTTGCCTTTGACAGCGCTGAAATTAAGCTGACATTGAAAAACAGCGGAAGAAAGTTGGAAAATTTCACGGGCTTTCTGAACCGCACAGACGATTTGAGACACGCTTATGAGAAATTCCGGCTGACCGGTGATGTTGAGAAACCGCCCTTTGAAATGGTTTATTCCACAGTGAAAGCCTATATCCGAGATGTACTTCCCCAGGAATAGCATAGAGATGTTTTTATATTCGTGAAGCAGCCGATGCGAAATTACTCATCGGCTGCTTCGCTATTTCTATATTTACCAAGAATAATACTGACTTTTAGGAGGTGAACCCCATCGCAGCAACCAGACTGATCCCCCTGCACATCAACAAGGGGAAAACCATCGCGCAGACGCTAAATGACCGGACAGACTACGCCAAAAACCCGGAGAAGACGGAAAAGGGGGATTTGGTCACGGCCTACGAGTGCGACCCGTTTACAGTGGATGAGGAGTTTATGCTGTCCAAGCGGCAGTATGAACACAGCACCGGGCGGCGGCA
>JAJQHJ010000014.1 GCA_021199795.1 Oscillospiraceae bacterium | reverse complement strand
TGTTTTTTGCAACCCCAAAATGCAGAAAGTTGCAGAGTAAAAATGTAGGTTGTTGCAACTGCAAAATGCAGAAAGTTGCAGAGCTGTGTGACACGGCAACCTGAAGCGGTTTACACCATGCAGATACGGTTTGCCGGTACGCTGGATGTGTCTAAAGGACAACGGCGAAACTTGCCAGCGCCTACCAGACGCGGCGGGTCGCCGCGGTGCCTGGCAGATGTGATTGCCCCGAATAAAGCCCGTACCATATAGCCAAGATAGATGTCGGGACAATCACATCCACCAGGCTTGGAAAACCAATCCCATGAGGTTATGCCACAGTCATAAGGCTCACCTTCCTTCTGGCTCGGTCATACGACTGAGCGTGTCGGTAATGCTGGATTCACGGAGACGATTGTTGCCTCCGGGGAAAAGAACCAACTCCACATGGTGTGTTAGTCGGCCAATCAACGCTGTGGTCATGCGCTGGTCGTACAAAACATTGACCCACTGCGAGAATTCGAGGTTTGTATTCAGGATAACAGACTTGACCTCATGAATTTCAGACAGGTAGTCAAAAAGGAGTTGGGCTCCGGTTCTGTCGTAGGGGACGTACCCAAATTCATCAAGAATCAGAATCTCAGCAGTGTTAAGTTTCTTCTTTAATGCCGACAGATTTCCTTTTGCCTGACTCTCTGAGAACAGGTTAATAAGGCCGGCCGTGCGATAGAATTTGACTGGGACTTCCTGGTTGCAGGCGGACATTCCAATCAGAATGGACAACATGGTCTTTCCTGCGCCAGTCATACCATACATAATCACGTTCTTGCCGCTGTGGTAGAAATCGAGATCGAGCAGGCTTTCAAAAGTCACCCCGTCCGGGAAGTCAATCTCATCTGTCCGAAACTGCTCCTTACTGTAACGCTTTGGGAAACCAGCAGTGTTCAGATATTTGGTAATTCGGGCATCCCTGCGGTATCGAATCTCGCGGGTCAAGAGATTTAACAGGAACTCCGGGTTACTCTCACCAGTCGGGATCATGGCCTGTTCAGCCAGCCTGGATGATAGCCGCAGCTTCTTACAGCACGCAGCGATTCTCTCCTGCATCTCATCCATTTGCAGCACTTCCTCTCTGTAAAGCCCTATCAAGGATTGTGAGGTCGTTTGCAAACGGAATAAGAGTAACCTTGGGTATGGCCTCGTTAGCCTCCAGAGGAGGCACCAGAGGTACGTCAGCATAAAGACGGCGATATAGACTCCGCAGACTGTCCGGGTCAACAGCTTGGTAGACAATGGCCTGTTCAACAGTACGGACGGCACTGTCAAATCCAGTCCGATCCGTCAGTTCAGAAAGCACTTTGAGAACTTTACCACGGTCAGAATTATCGCAGCTATCCATGTACTCCTGCATGACCGGCGGCATCATATCGTAGATTCCGCTGTTGCGCAGAGAACGAGGCTTCCTGGCAATGTACTTCAAATAAGGCAGCCAATCCATCGACGTCTGAACTCCATCTCCATAGAGACGGTGGTGGCGAACAATTTCCTGCTGATTCATGTCCATGACAATAACTTCGTTTGAAGTGACCTTGAGCTGCACCGTATCGGCACAGAAAGCGGGGGATGCGGAGTAAGTGTGTTTCCCAGCATTCAGCGTAAACTTTCCATACTTGTCGGTCTTGACCGTGGTATAAAGTGCGGTATCAAACCTTACAGACGGCAGCGGTAAAAGAGCGGCCTTGTCCTCCTGGAACAGTTCACTGATGAAGGTGGATTCCTTCTCGTAGTGTTCCCTGTCCATATCGCGGTCACAGCGTTCCAACAGCAGCTTGTTCTCATCCGCCAGATGTTCGAAATGAGGGACAGGAACAAGCTCATTCCGACGCAGGTACCCCACCTTGTTTTCCACATTGCCCTTTTCGTTGCCGGATTCAGGATTGCAGAAGATGGGCTTGAAACGATAATGTTCACAGAAGCGCTGAAACCGTTCAGTGACATTCCGGCCACCGCCCCTGATGATTTCGGTTACGATGGTCTTGGTGTTGTCAAACCAGATTTCTGTCGGGACACCGCCAATATACTCAAACATGGTTTGAAGCCCTTCGAGGAGACATTCGAGATTCTCTCCGTAGTTCAGTTGGAGATAGCCGCCATTGCTGTATGGGAAGCTTAGAACAAGGTATTTACCCTTTTCATAAAGCCTGCCGTTCTCATAGAAGTCGGCGTATCCGAAGTCCGCTTGCGCTTCTCCGGGGCGATGGATAAGAGGGATGAATCCTTCTTTGCCTTTTGCGTTTAGTCTCAGTTCCTTCTTTTTGTCGGCTACATAAGCTGCCACAAGACGATAACTGGCGTTAAAGCCCGGAGCCTCTTCAATCAGGCGCTTATGAACTTTCTTTGCTGTGTGCCGCTGCTTGCGAGGAGCCTTCTTGTCCTCAAGGAGCCAACTGTCAATCAACGGCTTGTATGGATCTAACTTGGAGGCGTGGCTTTCACCTGTGTTGGTTTTCGGTGCCGGAGGTGAAAAATCCTCTTGGTCAACATATTTTTTAACTGTGCGCCAGTCACAGCCGACGATTTCTGCGATTTCGGTCAGGTTTTTGCCTTGCTCATAGAACAGTTCTCTTACACGATGAATCTGATCCATTGTAAACATACTCCTTCCCCCTTATCCTGTATTGATGTTGGCGCAACAACAAGATAAGGTTAATGGTTTTTTATGATATCTGCAATGGATTTCACATGAGAACACCAAAATGTCTTATGAGACGGCTGCCACAGTACTCTGCAAACTGGGTCTGCAAAAACCTACAAAATGTAGTTGCAACATTCTGTATTTTTGGTTTGCAACTTTCTGCATTTCTATTTTACAACATACA
>JAJQHJ010000018.1 GCA_021199795.1 Oscillospiraceae bacterium | reverse complement strand
GTAGACGCCCAACTGTCGAAGTGGGTCAATCCGTTCTGCTGGAGGGTGTCGTGCTGGAGATACCGCTGCATGGTAAAAAGCTCCGTCATACTGTTCGATACGGGCGTACCCGTAGCAAATATGACTCCCTTGCCATCGGTGATTTCGTCCAGATACCGGCACTTCAAGAGCATATCCGAGGACTTCTGCGCATCGCTGGTGGATAATCCCGCCACGTTCCGCATTTTTGTATAGAGGAACAATGGTGATAGGTAACACTTTGAAGTAATCTCCGCGTTTTCCCCCACCTCACGCCGGGCGTGCAGCTTTCACCGCACCCGGCCTACCATCAAGTTGACTTACTTTCTACTGATTTCAATACCGCTGTACCCTCACGGAATACAGCATACTTACAAATTTCACATTTTTAACTTCTTGCGGTAATTTTCGATTTTGCGTACCGTCTTGGCGTCCATGCCAGACGGAATAGGACTGCTGTGTACCATACGGTGGCACGATTCACATAGCCATGCCAAATTAGGAACTTTGTTGATTCGTTCGATGGGAAGTTTATTGTTTACGTGATGACAACGCTTGGGAACATCTTCCGAAAAGGCTTTGCCGCAACACTTGCATTTACCCTTATCCCGATTGTAGGCGTATTCGCGATTCATAAAATACTCAAAATTGTACTTCCCTTTTGCATATACGGACAGCGCAATATCCTCCGGGGTATTGATGGATGGGCGGTCACATGGTAAAGGCTTGTGCTTGGAACGATAGTTTACATACCGTTTCCGCCCACCTGCTGTGTAAGGGGTCATTTTTTGGTCGAATGGCCGGCTTTCATAATTGCTGTGTGTTATGAATGCCATTGTGATTCCAAACCATTTGCCATCAATTTCAACTGCGAATGTTGAACTGTCATACCCCTCATGCCGGTGCGGGAGGTTGCAAAGTGTTTTTAGCGGGACCTGCATCTGGTTGTATTGCTTGGGGAACATCTTTTTCCAGACTGCCAACGCCGTATTATTTACCCTGCGGTCGATTGCATGAAAAGCGCTGGAACATATGGAAGGCTGGATATACTGCGCGATTCCCATGATAACCGAGTTTACATATTGGATTTGCGCCGCTTGGGTATTGCCTTTTTCGCACATCCCAATTTTCCGCACCTCTTTTGCAAGTTTACGGATTTTCCCTCCAAGGCGTTCCATATCCGGAAACGGTTTGCCTACCAGAAAGGTCGTCCAGGTTTGGGGGTCCGGGGTTTTGCGTTTGCGCTCTGCTTTAACAACAAATCCAAGAAAGTGTATCCCTTCCTGACGCAAATCGGTGACATGGGTTTTCTCCTGGGACAGTTCCAGCTTCATTTTGTATCGGAAGTATTTTGTCAATTCACGTTTTAAGCGAAGGGCCTCGCGCTGTGTAGAGGTCAGTATCACCCAATCATCCGCAAAGCGGAAATTATACTTTGGCGTGATTCCAGCCCATTTCAAGCGACGGGTATCATTACATTTGTGTTTGCATTGACGGTGCGGCTCCATATAAGCACGTCCCACATACCAGTCAAAATCATTCAAATACACGTTGGACAGCAGGGGTGATAGAATGCCGCCCTGCGGCGTTCCCGCTTTCGTCGTGTAAAACAGGTTGCTCTCAATATATCCGGCTTTCAGCATCTGACTGATGAGCTTTAAAACTCTTTTGTCATGAATGCCTATACGCCACAGCTTTTGAAGCAGTACCCGGTGATTGATGTTGTCGAAACATCCTTTGATGTCACCTTCTACCGCCCAGACCGGCTGATCCGGTGATTTACAACTGGCATTGATAACATTGACAATATCCCGGATTGCGTGTTTTTGCGCCCGATAGGGCCGAAACCCATAGCTATGGGGATAAAATCTTGCCTCGCATATCGGTTCTAATATGATTCTTACACATTCCTGGACAATTCGGTCTAACATTGTGGGGATTCCCAACGGTCTCCGCTTGCCATTGCTTTTGGGAATATAAACCCTTCGCGCTGGTTTTGGCTTATAATTTGCTGTGGTCGATTGAATCAACGTAATCAGTTCATCTCTTGGCATTTGCAGGTATCTGTCCATTGACACGCCATCTACTCCGGCGGTTTTACTGCCTTTGTTTGACTTGATGTTATGGACAGCGGTAACAATGGTTACTTCGTTTACCATTGCCTCCAACAGTCCTGTGAAAGAAATTCCCTGACCTGATTTTTCATACAGCAGGTCTTGAAACTCCTTTAATCCTGTTTCTGTTGAAAACCTGACGTTCAAATGCACAAGGCTCTCACCTCGCAGTTCGTCACCCATCTTTCAGGGAGTTGTTTGGTCCTCTTTTTGTGAAATTTGTAAATCAACTTGACTCGTACCCTTCGCCGTGGGGCATTTCAGCCCCGTGTAATTGGCTTTCCCAATCTCAGACTACTATGGTACGGCTGACTTCCTATAATCTTCATTGTGCTGCAACACTCCAATTATAGGCTCTCAAACGTTCCCAAATCTCTATCCTTGTGGCCATTCCTGACCGATGAAGCCCTTAGGCCGCTACCTTACACCGGGAAAATCCAACCATGCTTTGAATCACAGTTTTTGCATGATTCCAGATGGACATTTCATTCCATCGGGCATATGCGGAAAAACCAGCCGCACACGCCTTTTCCAATTCTCACTCTTTCGAGTGCCCCATTCTTACGATGCTGCATAGCTTACACTTGCGGATAGCCATAGGCTTACGGAGGCCCGCTCCATTATTGTCCATGCTCCTCTTACGAGAAGTTTAGGTTTTCAGGCTACGACTTCACCACGCTCTTGCACCCCGCCCATTTGCAGATGGACAGCGCACAGTGGAGTATCAGCCCGCGTACTGCCTGCGGTTTGACAGACCGTTTCGGCATTGATTCTGTA
>JAJQHJ010000024.1 GCA_021199795.1 Oscillospiraceae bacterium | reverse complement strand
TGAACTCTGAATTTTTAATATGCTAATGCGGACTATTATATCATCAATAACCTACCATGTCAATAGGTTTAATAGGCTTTACAAAAAATTTTTCACTCCTGCACAGTATCTGCGAGCTCTGCCGCTTGACATTGGCATCATTGTAGGCTATAATAAAGTGGTTCGCCTACTTAAATGGTAGGCAATGAATATACGAAAGGTGCATCATAGATGAAACGTGGTATCGAAACAAAATGCATCTGACAGGAGGACAATAAATAGTGTTGAATCAGTTTTCAAGGACAGAGCTTCTGCTTGGAAAAGACGGAATGGAGCGTTTGTCGGAGTCCCGTGTAGCAGTATTCGGCATTGGAGGCGTCGGTGGTTATGCTACAGAAGCACTTGCCAGAAGCGGGGTCGGTCACCTCGTACTAATTGATGATGACAGGATTTGTCTGACCAATTTAAACAGGCAGGTTATTGCAACCAGAAAAACAGTCGGTCAGTATAAAGTGGATGCCATGAAAGAACGGATACTCGAAATCAATCCTAATGCAGAGGTAGAAGTCAGGAAGTGCTTTTATCTTCCCGAAAATGCAGACGAATTTGATTTTTCGCAGTATTCCTATGTCATAGATGCCGTAGATACCGTTACAGCGAAACTCGGAATTATTGAGCAAGCGCAAAGGTGCGGCGTGCCGGTTATCAGCTGTATGGGAGCAGGAAACAAGCTTGATCCCACAAAATTTCAGGTTGCAGATATTTATGAAACAACAGTATGTCCTCTTGCAAGGGTTATGAGACATGAATGCAGAAAGCGTGGGATACGAGCTTTAAAAGTGGTGTATTCCACGGAAGAATGCATCCGCCCGCTTGATGACATGGAAATCAGTTGCCGGACGCACTGCATCTGTCCTCCCGACACAAAGCGCAAATGTACTGTGCGAAGGGACATTCCGGGAAGTGTCGCATTTGTCCCATCTGTAGCCGGTCTAATTCTTGCGGGAGAAGTTGTAAAGGATTTAACGAAATGAAAGTTGAGGTATCAATCATGAGCAAAATAAGAACAAAATTCTTCACAGGAGTCATCGCAGTAGCTATCACGTTTGTTATGGTCGGTTGCTCTTCCGAAGCAGAGTCTGTGGAAACACAGGAAAGTACATCCGACATAGCGGAGACAGGAGTCGAGATTCACATAGAAGATATAAGCACTAACGCCAGTTATTACGATACGACAGTTGACGGAATTAATGTTGAGATTTTCGCAGTTCTCGCTTCTGACGGCACAGTGCGCCTTGCGATGAATACCTGTCAGGTGTGCAACGGTTCACCATACGCTTACTTTGTGCAGGAAGGTGACTACTTCGTCTGTCAGAATTGCGGAAGTAAATTCTCAACAAACAATATAGGTGTGGTAAGCGGAGGATGCAATCCCGTCCCGATAACTTCTGATGATTATTCCGAAGAGGAAAGTGTAATTACAATTTCATCAGAATTTCTGAGCGATAACGCTTATCGCTTTGCAAACTGGAAGAACTTCTGAGGTGCCTGATATATGAAAAAATCGGTTATTCATGTCACGGGAATGACCTGCCGGAATTGTGAATGCAGGGTCGAGGGCGCAGTATCGGCTATCGAGGGAGTATCATCCGCAACCGCCGATTGCGGAAAGGGACAACTGACCGTCGAGTACTCATCCCCGTGTACAGAAGCGAAAATAAAAGCCGCAATAGAGGAAACGGGCTACGGCGTGAGCGAAACAGGTAAGAAGCTTGGCGATACGGTAGCAATTCTCGTTATCATACTTGCATTGTATGTAATAGCAAGGCATATGGGCTGGCTCGAAATCTTCCAGAACATACCGATAATCGGTGAAGAGCAGATGAGCTATTTCGCACTATTTCTGATAGGGCTTCTCACCTCCGTTCACTGCATCGCTATGTGCGGTGGGCTTAACCTTGCCCAAAGCATCTCCGAGGGCAATACAAAACCTCTCAAACGAAGCGTTCTGTATAACTTGGGCAGACTCACAAGCTATACGATAATTGGCGGCGTTCTTGGATTTATCGGAGAGAAAGCTGCAATTACATTACAGGTTCGGGGAATTATAGGACTCATAGCGGGAGTGTTCATGCTCATAATGGGGATAAGAATGCTCGGCGGATTTCAGTTTCGCATCCGTCTTTTTCCGAAGCTATCCGCAAAGATTTCTCAGAAGATTCAGCGTATTGGCAGACACAGCTCCTTTGCTGTCGGGCTTGCAAACGGATTCATGCCGTGCGGACCGCTCCAGTCCATGCAGATATACGCTATCGCAAGCGGAAGCATGATTGCAGGTGCACTGTCGATGTTTTCTTTCTGCCTCGGAACCATTCCGCTTGTGTTTGTTTTTGGAATGGCTGCGGGAATGCTTAAGGCACATTGGCGTACCAGAATGCTGCAAGTTGGCTCCGTCCTGCTCATTGTGATGGGAATCTTTATGCTTCAAAATAACCTTGTGCTCACGGGCTTCACAACAACCAGCTCTACTACTTCAGGCTCTGATGATGTCATAGTGTCAACAGTTGACGGCGATGTTCAATATGTCACAACCGCACTTCATTCAAACGGATATGATGACATTCAGGTCACGGCAGGAATCCCTGTGGTGTGGACAATAGAAGTTGACGAGAGCAGTTTGAACGGCTGTAATAATGAGATTGTACTGTCGGCATTCAATCAGCAAGTAAAGCTTACTACAGGAGAGGTTGTGATAGAGTTTACACCTGTTGAAGAAGGAACATATACCTATTCCTGTTGGATGGGAATGCTGAAAAATACGATTACAGTCGTTGAAGAATGAGTTAAAGACAAAGAGAGTGTGCACAACGCTTGCTGAGCTTCAGCCCAGCTGTGTTGTGCACACTTATCCGTTACCTAAGTGATATAGTTATAGGCAGATAACGCTCACTTACAAGTCATGAGGCTATTTACGGAAGTATATATCCTTCTGCCGACATAGGAGTTATTCATCACATAAAGATGGATTCCGTCTACTCCCTGCGTAATCAGGTCTACGATCTGGTCAACAGCATAGGCAATACCGGCATCACGCATAGCGGTCGGATTGTTCTCATATCGTTCCATAATCTTCAGGAACTTTGTCGGAAGCGTTGCGCCGCAGAGAGAAACCATCCTCTCAATCTGTTTGCGGTTTGTGACAGGCATGATTCCAGCTTCTATCGGGACGTTGATTCCGGCAATCTGACATCTTTCCAAAAACGAATAGAAGCAATTATTGTCGAAGAAAAGCTGTGAAATGAGATGGTCTGCACCCGCATCAACTTTCTTCTTAAGGTTGAGGATGTCCTCAGCCTTGCTTGATGCCTCAATGTGACCTTCGGGGTAGCAAGCTCCCGAAACGTCAAAGTCGCCGTTTTGCTTGATGAAAGAAATCAGGTCAGACGCATACTCAAAATCGCCTTTCGGAACCTCACTGCCATCCGTAGGCATATCGCCACGCAAAGCTAAGATATTCTCAACACCGATTCGTTTCAGCTCATCAAGCTTTTCAAGAATATCAGCCTTTGTCATTCCCAGACAGGTCAGGTGTGCGGCACTTTCGATGCCGTTGTTTTTTATTGCGGAAGCAATTTTGAAGGTCTCTGTATTGTTTTTTCCTCCCGCCGCCCCGTATGTGACACTTATGAAGTCGGGGGAGAGATCCCGAAGCTCTGCAAGCGTGTCATATACGGAGTTTACCGATGATGTGGTTTTTGGCGGGAAGACTTCGAAGGAGAAGACCGTTTTTGTCTTGAATATTTCAGATATTTTCATTTCTAAGCTCTCTTGCCGCCTGAACGAGGTTTCTCAGGCTTGCCTCTGTTTCGACGGTGCCTCTTGTTTTAAGTCCACAGTCTGGATTCACCCAAAGCTTGTTAGAATCAACTCTCGAAAGCATTTTGTGAAGTGCTGACTTGATTTCTTCAACAGAGGGAACTCTCGGTGAGTGAATGTCATAAACTCCGGGACCAACCTCGGTCTTGAAACCGCATTCTTTGAGAGAATCCAAGATCTGAAGGTCGGAGCGGGAAGCCTCAAAGGTGATGACATCGGCATCCATGTCGTCGATTGCCTTGATTATGTCGGTGAATTCGCTGTAGCACATATGAGTGTGAATCTGGGTTTCCGGCTTGACGCCGCTGTGAACCAGACGGAAAGCGGGAATTGCCCAGTCGAGGTATTCGCTGTACCAGTCGCTCTTTCTCAAGGGAAGTTTTTCTCTCAGAGCGGCTTCGTCAATCTGGATAACTCTGATTCCGCTCGCTTCAAGATCCAGAACCTCATCCCTTATTGCAAGAGCAATCTGATATGTACTCTCTTTGGTGGATATGTCCTCACGAGGGAACGACCAGTTGAGAATTGTAACCGGACCTGTGAGCATTCCCTTGAGTGGCTTATCGGTCAGGCTCTGGGCATACGTTGACCATTCAACCGTAATCGGCTTGGTCCTTGAAACATCGCCCCAGATAATCGGCGGCTTTACGCATCTGGTGCCATACGACTGCACCCAAGCCTTCTCCGTGAACAGGAAGCCCTTGAGCTGTTCGCCGAAATACTCAACCATGTCGTTTCTTTCGTATTCGCCGTGAACCAGAACGTCAAGCCCGATATTCTCCTGAAGCTCAATACATTCAGCAATTTTCTTGCGGTTAAACTCTTTATACTCTTCCTCGGTTATAGTTCCCTTTCTGAATGCAGTACGATTTGCTTTGACATCCTGAGTCTGAGGGAAAGAACCGATAGTTGTTGTCGGGAACTTGGGAAGGTTGAATTCTTTCTTTTGGATTTTTTCTCTTTCGGAGAAAGCAGGAAGTCTTTCAAAATCAGTTTCCTTGATTTCCGAAACACGTTTTCTTACGATTTCATCTGTCGCTCCCTCGCGCTTTTCAAATAGAGCTTCGTTTTTCTTGTATGCTCCCGAAATACTTCTGTCGGTTTTGGAGAATAATGCCTTAATTTCAGAAAGCTCCGAAAGCTTCTCCTCTGCAAAGGCAAAATGATTCTTGAAATCCTCTGACAGCTTAGTTTCGTTATCAAGAGTATACGGAACGTGCAGAAGCGAACATGATGTGCTGATTACAGTGTCAATTCCTGCATCTGATAAAGTATCAAGGACAGCCAAAGTGCGACTGTAATTGTTTCTCCAGATATTTTTACCGTTGACGAGACCCGCAAAGAGGAGCTTATCATCCGGGAAACCATTCTTATTGACAAGTGCAAGTGTCTCTCTGCCCTCAACAAAGTCGAGTCCTATTCCGTCAAAATCAAGCTTTGCGACATCATTGTAGCAATCTCTTATATCGCCGAAATAGGTTTCAAGGAGAACCTTTACAGAGCCCTTTGCAGAAAGAATTTTGCTATAAAGTCTTTCAAAAAGCTCTATGTCATCTGCGCTCAGATCATGGACAAGATAAGGCTCATCAAACTGAACCCACTTTGTTCCGAGAGATGAGAACTTCCTCAAAATCTCCGAATAAGCCTCAGCTACGCTGTCTGCGAAATCCACTGCATTCTTTTCACCGGTGAATTTCGTGAGCTTCAAAAGAGTGAATGCGCCAACTATAACCGGCTTTGTCTCTACTCCCTCAGCTTTTGCTTCAAGATATTCGTCAAAAGGCTTTGTGCCGACAAGCTTGACTGAAGTATTGTCGTCGGCTTCGGGAACCATATAGTGATAATTGGTGTTGAACCACTTTTTCATAGCAAGTGCCTTGACATCGCCCTTTTCACCCTGATAGCCCCTTGCCATTGCGAAATATGTATCCAATTCCGAAAGCCCAAGCTCAGAATATCTTTCGGGAATAATGTTCAGAAGAACCGCCGTGTCGAGCGTAGTATCGTAGAATGAGAAATCGTTTGACGGGATATAATCAAGCCCGGACTCTTTCTCTATAGCCCACTGTGACCTTCTGATCCCGGAAGCGACAGAATAAAGCTCACTTGACCCCATCTCATTACGAAAATACTTTTCTGTCGCAAATTTGAGTTCTCTCTGGCTTCCTACTCTCGGATAGCCTATGATTGATGACTGCATGAATATATCCTCTCCTTGTATAAAAGCGTGTGACCGTTCGTCGGCATAATTATAGCATATTTCGCCCGTTGTCTTCCAATACAATCTTTGAATGCTCAGGTATAGATTCAATCTATAGCTTTTTGCTATAATCCGACAGCCAGTAACCCAGAAGCTGAAAGGCACCTTGGACTAATGCAGAGAAGTCCACACATAAAAAGACTCGCTGAGGTCGTTTACTTAATTCCGCTCTGCAAACATCGGTGTTGACAAATACCTGTCACCTGTGTCGGGGAGAAGTGCAACTATTGTCTTGCTTTCGTTTTCGGGACGCTTTGCAAGAATTGAAGCGGCGTAAACTGCGGCTCCCGAGGTGATTCCGACCAAGAGTCCTTCTACTTTTGCGAGCTTCCTGCCTGTGTCGAATGCTTCTTCATCCTTGATGGTAATAATCTCGTCGTATATGCTTGTATCAAGAGTATCGGGAACGAATCCTGCACCGATTCCCTGAAGCTTATGTGAGCCAGCAACACCTGTTGACAAAACAGGAGAGCCAGCCGGTTCAACTGCGACTATTTTAACGTCCGGATTCCTGCTCTTAAGATACTTTCCTACACCGCTGATTGTTCCGCCTGTGCCGACACCGGCGACGAAAATATCAACCTTGCCGTCAGTATCATTCCATATTTCGGGACCAGTTGTCTCAAAGTGAGCCTTCGGGTTGGCGGGATTCACAAACTGACCGGGAATAAAGCTGTCTGGAATCGAGGCAGCAAGCTCATTTGCCTTCGCAATAGCACCTTTCATGCCCTTGGAACCCTCTGTCAACACGAGCTCTGCACCGTAAGCTTTCAAGAGATTTCTTCTCTCAACGCTCATTGTCTCAGGCATAGTAAGAATGATTCTGTAGCCTTTGGATGCCGCAATCGCCGCCAGACCGATTCCGGTGTTGCCGCTGGTTGGCTCGATGATGACTGAACCCTCTTTCAAATCGCCAGTAGCTTCTGCATTATCAATCATTGCTTTTGCAATTCTGTCCTTAACGCTTCCTGCGGGGTTCAGATATTCGAGCTTTGCAAGAATATCAGCGTAGTATTTATCCGCCTTTAAAAAGTTATTGAGCCTGATCAAAGGAGTTCCACCTACCAAATCAGTTATGCTGTTGTATACCGCCATTATATTTTCCTCCTTGAGAGTTTAGTTGTCGAGTAAGTTTTACCGAATTAAAACCTATCAACATAGTAGGGATTATATCATAAGTCAGTCTCGCTGTCAATACGTTTTTTGAATTCTGAAAAAATTTTTTGAAAAAGGTATTGACAAAAGAAAATATATCGGTTATAATCCCCATAATACATATCGTTTTAATATGTGTTTTATTTCGATTGAAAGGAAGGATACTATGCCTACAAATTTCACAGTTCTATTAAGACATAACTTCAGATTCGGTCGAATGTGTGTACACTGTTGCTGTCGATACAGATACAATAACAACGCTTCTTTACCAGAAGCATAGAACAACTTTATCTTACCAAGGAGTGTATACACAATGAAATACAATTACGAAAACAACTTTAAGTTTGAGACCATCCAGCTCCATGCAGGTCAGGAGAATCCCGATCCCGTAACCGATTCAAGGGCTGTCCCCATCTACCAGACAACCTCTTATGTTTTTCATAACTCAGCTCACGCCGCAGACCGCTTTGGACTCCGTGATTCCGGCAACATCTACGGCAGACTGACCAATTCCACACAGGACGTTTTCGAGTCAAGAATCGCCGCTTTAGAGGGTGGAGTTGCGGGACTTGCGCTTGCTTCCGGAGCGGCGGCTGTTACATATGCAATTCAGGCACTCGCTCAGAAAGGCGACCATATTGTCGCACAGAAGACCATCTACGGCGGTAGCTACAATCTTCTTGCCCATACTCTTAAGTTAAGCGGAATTGAGACAACCTTTGTCGATGCTCATAATCTGGAAGAAGTTGAAGCCGCCATTCAGGATAATACAAAGGCAATCTATCTTGAGACCTTGGGCAATCCTAACAGCGATATACCCGATGTTGATGCCATTTCTGAAATTGCACACAGACACGGTATTCCTGTTGCAATCGACAACACATTTGCAACCCCCTATCTTTTCAGACCTATTGAACATGGAGCGGACATAGTAATCCATTCTGCGACCAAGTTCATTGGCGGACACGGAACAACTTTAGGCGGAGTTATTGTTGATGGAGGAAAGTTCGATTGGAAAGCAAGCGGTAAGTATGCACCTATCGCTGAGCCTAATCCGAGCTACCACGGAATTTCCTTTGCTGACGCAGTGGGTCCTGCGGCATTCGTAACCTACATAAGAGCAATACTTCTGAGAGATACGGGAGCTACAATTTCGCCTTTCAATGCTTTTCTTCTGTTGCAGGGAACCGAAACCCTCTCCTTAAGAATTGACCGTCATGTTGAAAACACAAAGAAAGTTTTGGACTTTCTTGTAAATCATCCGAAGGTCGAAAAAGTAAATCATCCTGCACTGCCTGACCATCCTGACCACGCTCTGTACGAGAAGTATTTCCCGAACGGAGGCGGCTCAATATTCACATTCGAGATTAAGGGCGGTCAGAAAGAAGCTCACGAGTTTATAGACAGCCTCAAAGTATTCTCTCTTCTTGCTAATGTAGCCGATGTAAAGAGCCTCGTCATCCATCCGGCAACCACGACACATTCTCAGCTTTCGGAAGAGGAGCTTCTGGATCAGGGAATAAAGCCGAATACAATCCGTCTTTCCATTGGCACCGAGCATATCGATGACATCATTGCCGACCTTTCACAGGCATTTGGGGATTGATGTACGCGATGTACATATTGTACACATAACATAAAATTTATCAGAGAGCACAAGAGCAGTCTCATAGCACCCGGGACTGCTCTTTATTTAAGTATTTATAATTTTTTGCAAAAATTGTGCCTTGACAAAATGAGGCTCAAGGTAGCATCATGAACTACCTTGCCTGTTTCTCACTTGTTCGATTTCTTTCTTATGTGGTCCTCGCGATTTCGATTCCGGTCTCTTAACTGCACCGTTTGGGAAGTAGATTTCCTCATATCTATCAAAATACACGAAAAATCCGAACCCATCTCCAATCGGAAACGGGTTCGGATTATTGTTGACTTGATTGCATCAAGTAAAGAAGCCCCGAACAGAGTTCGGGGCTTCTTTTGTAGCTCGCTTGCGAGCTACTGGTGCCGCTGACCGGACTTGAACCGGTACGCTTTAGGGGCGAGGGATTTTAAGTCCCTTGTGTCTGCCGATTCCACCACAGCGGCGTTACCGCTAATTATATTATCACAAATTCCGGAGATTGTCAATCATTTTTAAAGAAAAAAGGGACTCTCCCGAAAGAAAGCCCCTTATAATCAATTTTAGTCCAAGATTATCTCTTTACGTGGAAAGCATTGAGTCCCGGATATACAGCGGAATTGCCGAGCTCTTCCTCAATTCTCAAGAGCTGGTTGTACTTCGCAACACGGTCGGTTCTGCTGGGAGCACCGGTCTTGATCTGTCCGGAGCCGAAAGCAACTGCCAAATCAGCGATGGTTACGTCCTCAGTCTCGCCGGAGCGGTGAGAGAGAATGTAGGTGTAGCCTGCGTTCTTAGCCATTCTGATAGCCTGAGCGGTCTCGGTGAGGGAGCCGATCTGGTTGACCTTGACGAGGATGGAGTTTGCAACACCCTTTTCAATACCGGTTGCAAGTCTCTCGGAGTTGGTTACGAAGAGGTCGTCGCCGACGAGCTGAACTCTGTCGCCGATCTTGTCGGTGAGGAGCTTCCAGCCCTCCCAGTCGTCCTCTGCCATACCGTCTTCGAGGGAAATGATCGGGTACTTAGTGCAGAGCTCTGCCATGTAGTTAGCCATTTCTTCGCTGGAATAAATTCTTCCGGACTTGGGCTGATGGTAGCACTTGTTCTCATCATCCCACCACTCGGAGCTTGCAGCATCGATAGCGATGAAGAAGTCCTTGCCGGGCTCGTATCCGCAAGCCTTGATAGCTTCGCAGATAGCTTCGATAGCGTCCTCTTCGGAAGCGAGGTTAGGAGCATAGCCGCCCTCGTCGCCAACGCCAGCAGCAGGAGTGCCGTTGTTCTTAAGAGTGGTCTTGAGCATATGGAAGACTTCGGAGCATCTTCTAAGGCACTCTCTGAAGCTCGGTGCGCTTACAGGCATGATCATGAATTCCTGGAAGTCAACGTTGTTGGAAGCATGTGCGCCGCCATTCAAAATGTTCATCATAGGAACAGGGAGAATGTTGGCATCAACGCCACCGACATAGCGGTAAAGCGGGATTCCGCAGGAAGCAGCAGCAGCCTTAGCAGTAGCCAGAGAAACGGCGAGAATAGCATTTGCGCCGAGGTTGCCCTTGTTCGGGGTTCCGTCAGCCTTGATCATAGCCATATCAACAGCTTCCTGATCCAATGCGTCGAGACCTACAACAGCCTTAGCGATTTCGTTGTCAACATGCTCAACAGCCTTGGTAACGCCCTTGCCCTCATAACGGCTCTTGTCGCCGTCACGAAGCTCAACAGCCTCATGAACACCGGTGGAAGCTCCCGAGGGAACAGCTGCACGAGCAGTGATACCATTTTCAAGTGTTACTTCAGCCTCAACAGTAGGATTTCCGCGAGAGTCGATAATTTCACGTCCGTGAACCTTAACGATTGACGTTTTCATAGTAAATCTATCCTTTCTTTTCGGGTACAAAGTTGTATCCGTACTTTTTGACAGTAACCATTATAGCACGGTTTTGCCGAGTTGTAAACCTCAAATTGCTGAAATGTTTGTGAAATGAGAGATTAGTGGCTATTTTTCATACACCCCACCCTTAACATTCATCATATAAAGTCTTGCCCCTGCTTCTTCATCGGCGTTATAGCCAAGTCCCAAGTCCTGAGCAACTATTCTTGCCAGGTCGGAGAAGAGTTTGCAGGTGTTGATTGTGCTCGTCCAAATTCGGGCGGGGTCGGCGGTGGTGTAGGTTTTCAGGTACTTATAATAGATGCTGTCGGGGAGATACTTTTTAAAGTACTTGCCGAGCTTACCGGTGGAAACGGAGAAATCGGAGATAGTTCCTATGTACCAGCTGACCATCTTATTCAGCTGGGGACGGAGGGTCAGTTCAAACATGGATTTCGCATAGGGGATTTCTTCCCTCTTCAAGCCTTTCGCGACGTTATTTAAGCACCACCAGAACTCGTTGCAGCAGGCGGAGAACTCAGCCTGGGGTGGTCTTTTGACCATATAGCACTCGTTATCGAGGTTGTCGGAAAGGTGTCCATCACAGTCGAAGAGAACTTTCATCGGCTCATTTCCCCAGTCGGGCATAGCTGCCGTGAAAGTGAGGTCGAGGCGAATTCCATCCTCAAAAATCGAGAGATATGTGAAATGCTCGGCGGTCTCAAAAGATAAATCAGGATTGTCATTAAGGTCGGGCATCTGCATGATGAGAACTTTGCCAAATGTCCGCTCAATATAGCAGGGATTATTGAAATAAGGTTCGAGATTCTTGACGAGAAATGCGACGTCATAGTCCTGATAGACATCTTTGGGTCTCGAAATATCCGCCCTGGAGCCGCTCAAGACAGCTGCACGGACATTTTCGTCCCTCTCCGCCGCGTCGGTAATAAGCCTTAACATTTCCTCGGTTGAACGCATAATTTGCCCTCCTTGTGCTTTGTTAATACAAGTATAGCACAAAGAGGGCTAAAATTCAATCGTTTTCAGTAATTAATTGCAATCTCAGATAATATCATCAGAGTTGGGATTTGAATTGCCGTCACCACTGCCGCTGTTTCCGCCGCCGAAGCCGAAGTTTCCGAAGATGTCACCCCATGGGGATGAGCTGCCGGACTGACCATTTGAACCGGAGTTCGAGTCGGAATCGGAACCAGGATCAGAATTGGTGCTGGAATCGGTGTCTGAATCAGTAGTGGTTGAATCAGGAAGAGCCGACTGAGTGGTGGAGCCGACAGTCACGACGATTACTCTCGTTTCACCGCCTCTGTAAACCTCGAGGACGAGCTCGTCGCCCACTTCAAGGGAAGCGACATAGGTTGAAAGCGAGCTTGCGCCGGTTACTTCGGTGTCGTCAGCTTTCAGGATGATGTCGCCTGCTTCGAGACCTGCCTCATCCGCAGGTGCACCCTCGGTTACGCTGTAGACAACTGCGCCGGAGGTGATGCCGGTGCTGTAGTAGACGCTGGTGGTGACATCAGTAATAGTAACTCCAATGTAGCTCTTCTCATAGGTGCCGGTCTCGATGATGCTGTAGACTATCTCCTTGACGGTGTTGATCGGGATTGCGAAGCCTATGTTATCGATGGATGCCTCGGAAGAGGAGCTGCTGCTCGAATACTTCGCATTGGTGATTCCAACAACCTCACCGTACATGTTGAAGAGTGCGCCGCCGGAGTTGCCGGAGTTGATTGCGCAGTCGGTCTGGATGAGATCCATGGTCGAGCCGCTGGAAAGTGTTACAGAACGGTTAAGTGCGCTAACAACGCCCGCTGTGAGGGTGAATGTGAGTTCACCCAAAGGATTTCCGATTGCAACTACTGAATCGCCAACATTGAGCGCGTCGGAATCTCCAAGAGTTACAGTGCTGAGTCCCTCTGCTTCAATCTTTAAGACTGCGATATCGTTAGACTCGTCATAGCCAACCAAAGTTGCTGAATAGCTTTCTCCATTGTAGAGGCTGACTGTTATCGAATCGGAATCTTCAATAACGTGGTAGTTTGTGAGGATATAGCCGTCGGAGCTGATTATGAATCCGGAGCCGGAAGCAGCAGAGGTAGTTGTATAGCCCCAATAGTTGGTTGTGATGGATGTTGTGATACCGACGGTTGCATTTACGTTCTGGGCATAGACCTCAGCCGCGGTCATCTCTTCGCCGGCTTCAACCTCGTTGAGGACAACCTCGTTTGTGTGGCTGCTGGTGTTGATAACAGTGCCAGAGGTGGTTGAAGAGCTGTCGGTGCTTGCCGAAGAAGAGGAGGTTGAAACGATTGCGCCGTCGGTTGCTATGAGTGCGGTTGCCGCCGAGCCAATCCCTCCACCAAGAATTGCGCATACTAATGCAATCGCTATCATTGCGCCCCAGGGAGTTCTTGTCTCTTTCTTCTCCTTGAGCTTCTTTGCTTTCTTCTGCTTCTTCTGATCAGCTACCGGCTGGTCGTTTACGACATACGCATTGCTCTGTGACTGATTGCTCTGCCACTGATAGGTGTAGTCGCCCTGATATGCCTGCTGAGGCTGCTCTGTGCTGCTGGCAGTCTCGTTCTGAGAAATATTCTCACCAGCGGTTTCGCCGGTTACCTCATTGATATTATCATTGTAGTTATCCATAATGATTTTTTTCCTTTACTTGTACTGTGAGCATATTGTAAAACCCTAATATTAAAAGTAAAGGTGCATTTCATTAATGATTGATAAACACTTTTTGACGGGATGGTGATAAATCAGTGACTTACACTGTCAGAACGCTTTCCTCTGTTTCCAATAGTATCAGAATATCCTCTTCCTCGCCGGTTTCGGTGTTGACGTAGACCAGGACTGTTCTGCCATCGGTGGACTGGCATTTATACTCATAGCAGAGCTTTTCCTCGACGCTGTCGGATGGAATCACCGCAAGCTGGGAGCTAATAACACTCAGCATCGGGGAGAGGTTTGACTGGCACTCGGTTTCACTCAAGCTCGGCTCGCTAAGTGTTCTCTCGACGTGATTCATGAGAAAGCCCCTTGCATCATAGCCAATTACATTTCCGTCATCGAGGGCGACCGCTACCTTGATGAGGTCGGTATAGCAGGTCACACCGTCCTGGGAATAGGCAAAGTTCACCGTGCATACGCCGTTATAGGTTTCATAGTAGGTTTCGGTCATACTTTCTATTCCCATGCTACTTAGATATTCTTTAGCCGACTCCACAGCCTCTTCGGCACTCAGGTTGCTTGAGCGGACATTCTGCCTTTTCAGCATATAGCATACGTAGCCGCCATTTTTGGTTACTGAGCAGCTTACGCCATTAGATGTGAAGCGATAGGACGGCATTGTGCCCTCCTCAGAATACTCACAAGACTTCAGCTGATAACTATCAAGAACGCAGTAGCTTGCGGCTATCTCCCGGGCTTCGTCCTCAGTGACTTCTTCAGCATTCTCTAACATCACAGAGGTTTTCTCTAAAATATGGTCGGAAAATGGTCCGTCATAGATAAGCTTTGGGGTGTTTTCAAAGCCCTCCTCTACAGTGCTCAAGCCGTCATAGAGAAACGATTCACCGCCGTCCTCAAGCTCCGAAAAGAGCTCGGTTATCGTCTTATCGTTTGAAAGAAGCTTCGACTTGAGGCTCCAGAGCTCGTCGCTGAAAGTGGAAGCATTGTCACAAAGGGTGCTCATCGTCTGATAGTCTTCATAAGACGGAGTTGAGCCATCAGCCGCAGCAGCTGAAAGTGAATAGGCATAGTTCCCTATCTGCGAGAGAAACTTTTCGGTCTTTTCAAGATTTGAAGTGGCAACCGGGAGCTTCGTCAAAGCATTCTTCGCACTTGTAGCTTCGCTCAGAAGCTCGCTTGAAAGCTTCTGCATCATCTGGGGAGAAGAGGCATAGAGTCCCTTTGTAAGAGTAGCCGAAATCTTGTCGGCACTCTGCGCCAGCTCCTCCACCGCCTCCTGATAGCCATACTCAATTGAGCTCTCAGCTTTGGAAAGCCTTAGCATATACATGATATCCGCCGCCGCGAGAACTGCGATTATGGCGACTGCAAACGAAATAATCCGCACAAGAGTGCGCCGTGAAATAATGGTTTTCAAAGTGATCATCCTTTCTTTTTTCTTAGGATTGCACATTAAGGGAGGATTACACTTGGAAAATATTACTTTTCTTTCACGCACGACCAAGTACAATACAGCATCGATTGTTAAACATTACTCTTCTGAATCCTTGACATATTCAAGGATATCTCCCGGTTGGCAATTTAATGCTTCACATATCGCTTCTAATGTAGAAAAACGTATAGCACTGATTTTTCCTGTCTTTATCTTGGAGAGGTTTACATTGCTTCTTCCTACTTTTTCTGATAATTCTTTTAAGGTTATTTTCCGATCCGCCATCACACGATCAAGTCTAAGTATAATTTTTCCCATGGCAGCTATCTCCATTACAATGTTTCATCTGATTCTTGTTGCAGCATCGCGCCATACTCAAATACAAGTGCAATGAGCCACAGAAGAACCGCAAATACTATATAAACACCATTAAAGTTCATATCCACATTAACGTTTACGATATACTCATTCAGAAGAATTTCCGCAATATTAAGTGCGCTGGTCAGATATGCGATGAGCATATTTTTGAGAATCTCACAGACAGTGCCACCACACAAAACCAACAGGGCGATTCTCTTGATACTGGATGATACGCTTTTCTCAAAAGGTCGACCTTTGCGCATCGGGTCAAAGATTTTACATAGTAATTGCAGTATCATAAAGATAATACTTAGAACAGCAATGCTCATAATCAACACGATTATCAGGAACGCTTGCGAATTGAGTATTGTGGGAATTATTTCGTCAGCTACATCGAGTGTAACGTATCCCAAATCTACAGATATGCTTGTGCTTAATGAATGGGTGAACAGTTCTGCAACAAAGACAGCAGCGCAAAGAACTGCAATCACCACGCTAACAACCTGCAAAGCTCTCAGGATTACAAAAATTACATTTGAAATTTTCTCGATTTTCTTCATAAGACCATGCCTTTCTTTTAATCAAAATGTTACTTCCAAATGCTTATAATCTGTTTTCTTGAGCAGAAGACATAGCATAATCAGCGTGACCAGAATAATTGATTGGTATATTATAATCAGCGGCATACTACCACTATCAGCTTTGAACTCTATGTTGTAGGCTAATGTGCCCGGAATGAGCTTCCAATTTTCAATATAGGATATAATGCTAAGTAAAAAGTGTCCGATAATGATTATCACCAATGTGATAATGGGCTTAACTTTTGACGAAATGGAATAAATCAAACTTACAACAAGCAATAACAGCAGGAAGCCAATCCACAGTTGAATAATTTCCTCTCGTGATATAACGTCACTCGGATTATAGTGTTCTGTTTTTGTTATAAACGTCCAAAATCCTGCGGTTGCCGACACGAAGAAACCAACGATATACCCGCCGACCATTATCACTATAGACAGAAGCCGTCCCAAAGCCAATGCGCTTCTGCTTGGAATCCTGCTGAGTTCATAGAGAATCTGTCCTTGAGTCTCATCCTCAGTCACACAAGAGATCAGGTACACTGCCAATATTTGCGGAATAAACATAGACCACATTGACTGCCACATTACAACTATATAAGACAGATATCCGAATTCCCCATCCATTTCCAAAAATGAAGGCTCGGCATAAATCAGGAGCGAAAACGCAAAGGGAATAACAGCAACAAGAGCAATGACGATAATGCTCTTTTTCTTTAACTGCTTATACAATTCTCCGATGATAACATTACTCATTGCTAATCCTCCTGTATATGCTTCTGTCAATTACCGCTTTCTCTTTAATCTGATGATCGGATATGTATAAATATCTGTCGCATAAAGGCTCAATCGCTTCCAACTGATGGCTTGACAATAGCACGCTGACATCATTTTCCGCTACCATTTCCTTGATTATATCCACAAACTCATCTACAGCCTGAGGATCCAGACCAACCGTCGGCTCATCAAGAATCAATAGCTTACGATTATACATGAAGGCAATCGCCAGCCTTAGTTTCTGACACATGCCGAATGAATACTCTTTCACCTTTTTTCGGCTTGTTTTAAGCCTTACTTTTTTCAGGAGCTCATCAATCTGAGCATCGGTAATGCCTTGTCCGCTATAGTACGACATCAGCTTTATGGTATCATGTGCATCCAGATAACCATACAACGGTGTCTCCATCAGGTATCCGATGGAATTAAGCAAATCTGCATTTTCCAGGTAATGAGTGTCACCCAAGTACTCAACTTCTCCCGAAGAATAGGGAGTAAGACCCAGAATTATTTTCATCAAAGTGGTTTTGCCGGTGCCATTGTTGCCTAAAAATCCTACAACTTCACCCTCACGGATTGCAAAATTGACATCCCGAAATATCAATTCCTCTCCGTAAGACTTGTTCATGTCGCTTACTTTCAGTATTTCTCTTTGCATTCAGTAACCCTCTTTCTGCGTTTCTGACTGCATTATATCACTTTTCAGTATCCATGTCAATAGAAAATTATCGTTTATCGTTAATTTTTATTCGCTATTCGCATATTTATTAACGAGATACGTTCAGTTCATGGAGATTTTTCAGGCTTTTCCCACAAAGAAAAATCCCCACCGGGTGAGGTGGGGATATTTTCTCTTCTGCAAGAGTATGCCTATGTGCACTTCTTGATCTTCTGGATGAAAAGACTCGTTTATGTTGCCACTTGCGAACAGAAGCTGATATTTGAAGAGCAAACTATCAATTATCTTCTCTTGGAGGAAACTACTGCGAAGCCTGCAATTGCCATCGGGATGAGAGCCAGAGCTACTCCGGTGGTCGGGTTGGTTTCGGTTTCTTCGTCAGATGAATCGGTGTTGCCAACGTCGAGATCCTCTTCGTCTTCTTCCTCGTCGGGAGTGTCGGTGTCTTCAACCGGTTCAGATACTGTGACTTCCTCGGAAACCAGGTCGGAATCATCTTCTTCGTCGTCAGTTCCCATATAGTAGTAGCAGCCGTCGCAATAGCCGTCGCCATTGGAATCGCTGTGAGCTATTGTGATGAAGTGACCGTTGAGCACGATTGCATGATAGGTGTCATTGACATAGATGAAGCGTGCGCTGTCGGTGACGAGTGCAGATGAACCACTGCCGGAGCCGCTGCCAGAAGATCCGGTTGAGACGGTGAAAGTAATGGTTGCTGTAACATCGGTGCCTGTAGTGAGCAAGGTGTAAAGGTCAGAGCTTACGGGATTGACAACTATTGTGTTTTCGCCGCTTGCAGCATCGCCAACTGTGTAGGTGTATGTAACTGTCTCGCCGTTTACAGTTCCGGAGAAGACGACTACAACATCCTCAAGATCGGCACCAGAGTTAGTGAGAAGAATCTCTGAAGCATTTTCTACGAGGTAGGTTGAACCAGTGAGTCCGGAAATATCGGTCAAGGTTACAGTGACAGAAGAACTGCCGTCGGAATAACCATTGACCTCGGTGCCGGAAATCCACCAGTCGCCGCCCCAGTTTGTGGTCTCCATAACGTCGAATGCGAGCAGGTACTCAGTGCCATTGTCTTCCTCGGCGATAGTGTAGGTAACGCCGGTTACTGTGAGGTCGCCAGCAGCATATCCCTGGATGTAAATCTGCTTGATTGTAGTTGCCTCAGGGGTTACAGTGCAGGTGCCGTCAGAGCTGGAAACTACTGTAGTGGAAGATGTGCCGTCAACATACTCAACAACTACCTGATAGGTCATTTCGTTACCAGTGGTGACTGCGAATTCGGAAAGAATCAACTCGCTTGAGGAGCCAAACCACCAGCCGCAGCCAGCCCAGGCTTCTGAGAACGTGATAGTTCCGGTTGTTGCATCGTAGGTATAGCTCCAGCCAGAGGTTGAGATGTCAACATCCTCAACCAGAGTTGTGGTCTCGTCGCCGCTGTCCTCTTCAGCGAGAGTGTAGGTAACGCTTGTGAATGCTATATCTCCAGCAGCCTTGGACTGAACATAAATCTGGCTGATTGCTGTAGCCTCAGGAGTTACAGTGCAGGTGCCATCAGATGCAGATACAGTTGTGGAAGTAGTGCCATCAACATACTCAACTACCACCTGCCAATCAATGTCGCTGGTAGCGGTGATTGTAAGTTCAGAAAGCTCCAATGTGCTGCTTGAACCGAACCACCAGTCCAAACCAGTCCAGCTGCCGAATGTAGCAACGCCGGTGGTTGAATCATAAGTGGTGCTCCAGCCGGAGGTTGCAAACTCAACATCCTCAATCGGGAAAGTATAGTCGGTCTCATCCTCTTCATCCTCGCTAGAGAATTCGGTAAGAGTGAGAAGTACGTTGCCTGAGCTGTCTAAGAATTCGATCTTGGTTATGATCCATACGGGGTTATCAGCATCATATGTCCAGCCAGTTCCTGCGGTAATTGAATATGCATCATCTACAGAAGTGATAGACAAAGGATAAGAAACTGAGTTGCCAGTCATAGCAAGGGTGTTGCCATCTGCATATTGACCGGTTGAAACCAAACCGTCAAGGAAATTCCAGAGATAAACCGTGCCATATGCAACCTGATACTGAAGATTGGATGCAAAATCGGAATTTCCATCAAAGTAGAACTTAACAGAAGTTGTTCCGACTGTAGCCTCTTTCTGAGAGGAAGTCAGGTCATCAGTGCAAAGAATGGAATAGGAATCAGTTTCCTGATTATATGAACTTCCATATCCACCATAAATACCGCGGAGTTCATTTGACTCTTCTTCCTCGTCAGCAGTGTAGGTGACTACAAAGCCCTCTGTAGTATCTCCAGTTACCTCGTAAGTGTAACCCTCAACTTCGGTAGCAGTGACAGTGTAGGTGAGAGTATCATCAAGAACTGCAGAGAATTCTCCAGCCCAGCTATTGTCATCCGACAACTCAACGGTTGCAACATCCTCAGTACCATTGTTAAGAGTAAGTGTTACTGCATCGTGAGACTCAGTGTCACTCCAAGTAACGGAAGCGGAAACCTCGGTAGGTTCCTCAGTAGTTATAGCCAGATAGGCATATGTCTTATATCCTATATCATCAGCTGTAATTGTAGTTTTCTCAGTATAGCTTGCATACTCAGTGGCATCATCGGCGCTTGAACCAACATAAATGACAGAGGATGATGAATCAAGAACCAAGTCACCACCAGTGAGCCTTAAGCCGCAATTGGCAGCGACGACTGTCGAGTTTCCGCTTACATTGAGTTTATAGAAATAGATAGCAGCATTGCTTGTTGAATTATTTATACATGTGACAACTGAATCCGCAATCGTGGCAGTATTCGTGCCTGAGGCGTACATGCAATAGTTTGTGGTTCCGGAAATATCAATGGCTGAATTCGAAATACTGACAGCAGTTTGTGTACCGCGAATTCCGTATCCTCCGTTATTGGCTATCGTTAAGGTTAAATTATCGATATTTATAGTGCCACTACTTATGTATATTGCGCTATTGGTAACACCCGAAAGTGAAATAGTGCAGTCAGAGATACTCAGCGTCTTATTGTATATACCATAGTAGAATGAGCCACTCATTGTCAGCGTCCCGCCGCTTTCGCTTGTTATGTTGAGACCGGTATTAGACACATATATGCCATACTCACGACTGCCTCCGCCAGCGGTGACAATTGTGTTGTCACCAACAAGCTTGATAGTCAGCCCGTTATCCGGCGCTGTTGAAGCATAAGCATATATGCCATAGTAATATGAGCCGGTAGCGATAGCAGCAGTAATAGTAGCATTGGTCAGAGTGATCGTGTCTGTGTCGGGATCATAAACTGCAATACCATCGCCGCATGCTACCGTGTAGTTCTCAGCTTCAAGAATGTTTACTCCGGCGACATAGATGTAGTCAAAATTGCTTGTATCAGCGAATACTCCTGTCGGAAGCATCGTCACAACCATCAGCACGCTCAGAAGAACGCACAAGAGTTTTTTTGCCATAAAAATTTCCTCAAAAATGTCTTTTAGACCGTCTAAGGAGGATTGAATATAGAAAAAAGCCTCCAAAGCACGTGTCGTGTTCGGAGGTTGTAATTGGGTACTATTGCGTCTGCCGGGCTCACTTTCTGGAAAGAAAATCCCAAAAAAATTTTGCACGTAAGAGGAAGTACCCCCCGCCAAGTTCTCACCTGGTTAGAAACGCAGAATATTTGCGTTCCTAAATACGTCTATATCGTAACATTTTTTGACCCGAAATGCAAGAGGTATAGGAGAATTAATTTCGATTTGTTAAAAGTGCACAAAAATTGAGGGAGGATTTGTGCAGGTTGCACAGTTGACACAGACGACATTAAGTGATATACTGATATGGGATAAAACAAATAAATGAGGTGGCAGGCAGGATGGACATAATATTTTATAGGACAGCAGACGGCGAAGAGCCCGTAAAGGAATTTATACTCAGTCTGGAGCCGAAAATGCGGGCGAGGGTTTACCGGACTATTGACCTGCTTTCTGAGTTTGGACATATGTTGAGAGAGCCCGATTCAAAATCTCTCGGTGACGGGATCTTCGAGCTTAGAATACAGCAAGGAAACGACATCTCAAGAGTTCTGTACTTTTTCTATGTCGGAGACAAGGCTGTGCTCACGAACGGATTTATAAAGAAAACCCAAAAGACGCCATCAAATATGATAGAACGAGCCAAAAGATATCGTGCGGATTTTTTGAACAGAGAGGAGAATCTGTAATGAATGAATACACAAACTACAAAGACTTCTTAGCTGAACAGCTTAAAGACCCCGAGGTCAAGGCAGAGTATGATGCGCTGGAGTCTGAATTTGAGATCAAAAGAGCTTTGATAAATGCCAGGAATGTGTCTGGAATTACCCAGCAGGAGCTTTCAAAGCGTACTGGAATAAATCAGAGCGACATCAGCAAGCTTGAACAAGGCAAGGGAAATCCCTCACTGAGAACTCTTCAAAGACTCGCGGAGGGTCTTGGGATGAGAATGGAGATTAAGTTTGTGCCGGTGGAACGGGTGAGGAACTGAACGCAAGCGAATAATATCCGCCCCTACAATTTAAAATTACCCATTGCAAACCGACACGAAATAGTGTATAATGATACTCGTAAGTTTACTTTTGGGGCTACATGGCTAGTCCTACTACTATAAACGGAGGTAATATTAATGCTCGTATCTGCAAAGGACATGCTGAACAAGGCTCGCGACGGTCATTATGGCGTCGGTCAGTTCAACATCAACAATCTTGAATGGACAAAGGCTGTACTCCAGACAGCTGAGGAGCTCAAGGCTCCTGTTATCCTCGGTGTTTCCGAGGGTGCCGGAAAGTATATGTGCGGCTATACCACTATTGTCGGAATGGTCAAGGGTATGATCAACGAACTGGGAATCACTGTTCCTGTAGCTCTTCACCTCGATCACGGCACATTTGAGGGTGCAAAGAAGTGCATCAATGCTGGTTTCAGTTCCATCATGTTCGACGGCTCGCATTATCCTATCGAAGAAAACATCAAGCTCACCACTGCTCTTGTAAACACCTGCGACATCCTGGGAATTTCCCTCGAAGCTGAGGTTGGAGCTATCGGCGGTGAGGAAGACGGCGTTGTGGCTATGGGCGAATGTGCTGACCCTGCTGAGTGCAAGCAAATTGCTGACCTCGGCGTTACAATGCTCGCTGCTGGCATCGGCAATATCCACGGCAAGTATCCTGAGAACTGGTCTGGTCTTTCGTTTAGCACTCTCGAAGCCATCAAGGCTGCTGTCGGCGATATGCCTCTCGTACTCCACGGCGGCACCGGAATCCCGGCTGAGCAGGTAAAGAAAGCAATCTCCCTCGGCGTTGCAAAGATCAACGTAAACACCGAGTGCCAGATCGCATTCACAGCTAAGGTTCGTGAGTACATCGAAGAGGGCAAGGATCTCACCGGCAAGGGCTTTGACCCGAGAAAGGTTCTGGCTCCCGGCGTAGAAGCCATCAAGGACACTGTCAGAGAAAAGATGGACATGTTCGGCTGCATCGGCAAGGCTTGATAATCCGTTTCACAGAAAAATACCGGCTTGGTTATCCAAGCCGGTTATTTTTTATTCTGCCGCTAAAATCTCTTTCAGGAATTCATACGCCGTCTCACCCATTTCGGCATAGCCGGCGTCGTTCGGGTGGAGATAGTCGTTCCAGACGGAAACGTAGTCGTCGAGTAGCTTCGAGGTGTTGTCGGGATCCTGAAGAGCCAGGTCGAAGTCAATGTAGCCGTCGAATTTCGACTTGCTTGAACGGATATATTCGTTAAGGGCTACTCTCGTCTCATCGTGGAGCTCACTATAGTAGGTACTGCCCTCGATTGGCGTCAGGGTTCCGGCATAGATGAGGATGTCGTTCTCATGGCAGAGCTCTATTAGCTCTTCATAGGCGTCGATTATGCTCTCAGAAAGGTCTTCCGACTCGTAACCGATGTCGTTGATGCCGATGAGGAGGATGCAGTATCTTTCACCTGTTGTGTCGGCAAGAACGTCTATAACGTCCCTCTGGAAGCGGTCGACAAGTGCGTCGCCCAAGCCGCCGAATACTGCGTTTCCTCCGATTCCCTTGTTGACGACTGCAACGTTTCCTACGCTGTCATCTGCCGCTAAGAGTTCCATGAGGGTGTCGGGATAGCGGCAGTAGCCATTGTCGGTTGAGCTTGCGCCGTCTGTGATGGAGTCGCCGATGCAGACAACAGTCTTTGTTCCGGCTTCCGCCCAGGTCTCGACACTTTCAATGTAGTAGGTGGAGGTCATGACAGATGCGCCGGTCAGGGTCTCATCAGAAACATGGTCGCCCTCAACTATCCAGGTTGAGCATCTGGCAGCTGTGTGGCAGGTGATGGTTCCGCCAACATAGTTACCGAACTTGATGGTGATTGCCAGGCAGTCGAGAGCGTCGAAGCTGAAATCGACTTCATCGGAAACTATCTTCTCCCCGCCTGAAAGGTCGACGCTTTCCGAGCCGCCGTTAAAGGTGATGACGGTGTCGGTCGAGGTATCGATTGTTGAAGAGGAAGAGTCGACAAGATGAGCGATATGAACCGACTCGATGTTCAAGGGAATGTCGCCATACTCATTCGAGAGGGTGATCCTGATCTTGTCTCCGCCGATGGAGACTCTCACCTGCTGGCGGCAGGTATTCTGCTTGAGAGACGGGCTCGTGGGCGTTTCATCTGCACTCGCTGTGAGCATGGCAGTTCCCCAGGTTGTGAACCAGCCATCCTCTTCTACTATGCTGGCTCCCACGGTGCTGCTTTCACAGCCGGTTGCTCCAACAAGCAGGATAGCCGCTAACATGAGGCTCAAAAGCCTTTTTGCAACTGGTTTTATCATTTAAAAACACTCCTTACGAAATAAAGTCCTTAAGATAGTTATAAATAGTGGTTCCGAGAAGCCCATATCCGGTGGCATTGAAGTGGAGATAGTCGTTCCAGGTGGAGACATATTTTGAATCCATCTTCGAGGAATCCGATTCGGAAGCAACTGCTGATGCAAGATCAACATAGCCGTCGAATGCGGAATCATCAGACATGATGTATTCATTCACGGTGAGGCGGATCTGCTCATGGAGCTCAGAATAGTAGCTGTTGCCGTTGAAAGGAGTTATTGTGCAGCCGATAACCTGGATTCCAGCTTCGTGGCACTGCTCGACGAGTGATTCATAACCGGCAATGATGTCAGCTGAAATATCTGTTGACGCACCTCCGATGTCGTTTACCCCCATCAGAACAACGCAATATTTGACTCCGGAAATGTTAACGATATCTCTCGTTACTCTTCCCAAGCCAGTTGAGTTGTCGTATGTTCCCAAGAATGGAGTTCCGCCGACGCCCATATTTATAATAGAGTAGCTGCTTAATTCATCATCAGCCTGCATGAGCTCCATAAGGGTGTCAGTATAACGGGTGAACGAGTTCTCTGTGATGCTTGCGCCGTCGGTGAGTGAATCTCCAAGGCAGACTATTGCCGCGCAGTCGGGGTCAGCCATCACGTCCATGACCGAGAGGAAGTACCACATTGCATAGGTGGATGCTCCCGACCAGTCGTTGTCGCCCACGTGGGAACCGGTTATAATCCAGTTGGTGCAGCGTGAAGCACGGTGAAGAGTGATTGTCGAGGGCATAGAGCTTATTTCCATAGAAACAGCTATGTCGTCAAGTGCTGAATAAGGGAACTCGACTGAATCCGTGACTATGGTCTCACCCGCCGGGACGGTTATAGTGGTGCTTCCCTCATAGGTTACTGCGACGGAACTGTCAGTGTCGATTTCGTAGCTGGTGCAGTCAAGAAGCACGGCAATTTCCATGCTGTCGATTACGAGATCGGTGCTTCCGTACTGGTTTGAAAGCGTGAATCTGAGTTCCTCGCCAGATACAGAGGGTCTTATCTGCTGGCGAATGGTTACAGTCTCGCCGCTTGTCGCCTCACTTGGGATTGTGTCCGAAGACCAGACGGTCTGCATGGATGTACCCCAGGCGGCAAGCCAGGCTTCCGCCTCGGTTGTCTCATCACTTACTTCTGTCATATTTTCCTCATCCTCCGTTACATCGGTGTCGTTTTCTGCTTCTGTGCTTCCGCATGATGTCAGCATGGTGAGTGCCATCATCAGAGCCAGCATGAGTGCCAGAAAACGGCGCAATTTCTTTGTCATAATATAAACCGTTCCTTTCAAACGTTATGTAAAGTATATTGTAACATAAAAACGAAGAAATGTAAATATCAAATATAGCAAAACACCGCATGGAATCCACACGGTGTTTTGCTCTTCAAATATCAGCCTCCACAAGGCGTTATGTTATCGACCAGAAACTCAGCAGAGAATTGTAGGCTTCTTCCGCCATTTTTTTATATCCCGCGTCTCCCGGATGGAGATAGTCAGAGGTGGAGCCGTTATACTCATCTGCCATCTGGGCTGAGTCCTCCTTGCTGGCGATAGCTCCTCCGAAATCTATCACTCCGTCAAACCCGGAATCATCGGAAGAAAGGAACTCGTTGACGGCTGTCCTTATCTTCTCATGAAGCTCGGAATAGTAGAAGTTGCCCTTGACAGGAGTAAGAGTTCCGGCATAGACTTTTAAGCCTGCCGCATGACATTGGGAGATAATCTCCTTATAGCACTCTATCATTTCGTCTGAAATGTCCGCCTGTGCGGTTCCGACGTCGTTTATACCTATCAGGAGTATGACATACCGTACTCCTGAAACCTCGAGAACGTCCCTTGTAAGGCGGTTTACTGCCGTGTCACTCGATTCGCCGGTGAGCATATTCCCCGAAATACCCATATTGACGACAGAGATATTATCGGTGCTAGGATTTGAATTAAGCATATATGCGAGCTGGTCGCACCAGGATTGATACTGGTTATAGGTCGAACATGCGCCATCAGTGATTGAGTCGCCAAGGCAGACTATAGCCTTTGTCCCCGCTTCGCTCCAGACGTCGAGCCTTGTTATATAGTACCAGCTACTCATTACCTTTACTGCCGAAAAGCTTTCATCCGAAACGCAATTGCCCTCGGTTACCCATGTTGAATGGTTGGAGAGCTTGTGGCAGGTGACGGTTCCGCCGGTGTAGTCGCCGAGCTTGATTGAGATCGCCACTTCCTCAAGTGCTTCAACGTCAAAGCTTACGGCATCGCAGGTGACTGTCTCCCCTGCTTCAACCGTTACACTTTCAGAGCCGTCAAATGTGAGAACGGTGTCGGTGGATGTATCAATGGCGTCACTTCCGGAAGACTGGAGCTTTGCTATATGCACGCTTTCAAAGACAACCGGAATCGAGCCGTATTCATTGGATAAGGTTATCGTGATGGTGTCGCCGGAAATGCTTGATCTTATGACCTCGCGGACAGTGTTGCCCTTGAGACCCGGGTTTGATGGAATGGTGTCGACATCCGAAGCTTCAGGAGCCGCAGCCCAGGCTGTTACCCAGCCGTCCTCATCGGGAAGCACCACTTCAGTCTCTCCGCAAGCTGAAAATGCAGCTAGTATAACTGTGAAACAAACAATTACCGACAAAATTCTTCTTATCTTAGACACGAAAAAGTCCTCCCTCGGAGAGATATTACAGAAATTATAGCATTATTTTTGCCGCTTGTAAAGTACTACTTGATGAAAAAGTCGAATCATGCGGGGAGAAAAAATTTTTTGAAATTTGGTATTGACAATTCATCAAGACGGTGCTATAATGATAAAGCTGTTTGAGACAGCGACAATATATGCGGCAGTGCTGGAATAGGCAGACAGGCACGTTTGAGGTGCGTGTGTCATAGACGTGTGGGTTCAAGTCCCACTTGCCGCACCAACTTTTGAATCCCTGAGCAAAAGCTTGGGGATTTTTTCTTGCTATTCTCCACGGTTTATGGTACACTTGAATATATGGAGGTACTCACTATGAAGAGATTTATTTCAGCACTACTAATTTTAACCATGACTCTTAGCTTATGCGGATGCGCAAGTGGAGCTACTGATGAGGTGTTTTCTTCTGATGCAGCGGTCACTTCTGCCCCTGAGGTCACCACCACTGCGGAAGTGACCACAACAGAGGAAACAACCACGGAAGAGGTCACAACCACTACTGAAGCCACAACGGAAGCCACCACTGAAGCGACCACCGTTGCAACTGAAGCTACAACCACCGCAATTGTAACCACCGAGGAAGTCACCACGGCGGCATTTACGGTTGAGGAATCGAATATGACCATGTATGCCAAGGCTGCTGTAAACGTCCGCTCCGGTCCGTCAACCGACTATGACAGAATCGGTCACCTTGACCAAGGCGAGGAGGTAACCGTCACAGGAATAGCTTCCACTGGATGGTATCAGATTGACTACAGCGGCACTGTGGGGTATGTCTCAAACAACTACCTCCAGAGCGAGAAGCCGACTGTAACCACCGCAGCCACTACAACTGCAACAACTGCCGCCACCACCGTAGCTACCGCTGCTGCAACAACTACAGCCACAACTTCTACTACAGCCATGACCACCACAACATCCTCAAGCTCCGGCAAGGCTCATGTCGACGAAATTATCGAAGTTGACCCGGAGGACATGATTGAGGCTATGGGTTTGGGCTGGAATTTAGGCAACTCGTTTGATTCTCAGGGCTCGAGCGAAACCTCATGGGGCAATCCGAAAACGACGGAAGCCATGATTGACTATATTTCTGAACTCGGGTTCACGACAATCAGAATCCCTGTTTCATGGACATATCACTGCGACAGCGACTACAATATATATGAATCTTTCCTTGAAAGAGTTCAGGAGGTAGTCGACTGGGCACTTGAAAACGATATGTATGTTATAATCGACTCCCACCACGACGACGCTGCATTCGATCCCACTCAGCACGACCAGGCAGTTGAGTACATAACGAAAATATGGACGCAGATTGCGGAATGGTTCAAAGACTACGACGAGCACCTCATATTTGAGGTTATGAACGAGCCGAGAATCGTTGGCGATTCAAACAATCATGAATGGGACTACAGCAGCTCTTACGCACCAACCGTGTCAGCCATGAAGACCATTATGGACTGCAACCAGGCGTTTGTGGACGTTGTCAGAGCATCAGGCGGCAACAACTCAACAAGATATCTGATGGCTTCGACCTACTGCGGTTCCGCTTATTCAGCCGTCAACTCCGACTTTGTTCTTCCAACCGACACAGTCTCCGACAGGATTATGGTTTCGGTTCACGCCTACACTCCCTATAATCTCTGTCAGAACACGAACATGTCCTACACCACCTTTGACTATTCCGCCAAGAGCGATGTCAAATCCATACTCAGACAGCTTTACAACAAGTTCACCAAGAACGGCATCCCGGTTGTAATGACTGAATTTGGCTGTATCTTCAAGGAAAACGACGATGAACGCTACGAATGGGCTAAATACTTCGTCTCAACTGCCAAGGAATATGGAATAGCGTGTGTTGTCTGGGACAATAACGCCGATTCCGTCGGCGACAACGCCTTTGGCATCTTCAACCGCCGCCAGCTATCCGTCTATGCAAACGCCGAGAAATACCTGCAAGGTCTCTTGGACGGTATGAAATAATCCCCTATAGAACAGCAAAACCCACTCGGAATAGTCCGGGTGGGTTTTATTATGCCTGCTTACTGTATTATGTACTTCATGATGTCGTCGATGCCGGCAAGGATTTCGTAATACTCCTCTTCCGATTCGAACACACCATACATTTCGATAAGCTCAGTTATGTTGCTCTTGTACCTCTCTTCATCGAATATCTTTGTTACACGGTAGTAGTACTCGTTGTAACAAACCTCGTGGACAGCGTAGTCACGATCCCATTGCTCCAGATAAAGGTCAATGAAAGTATACCACCAGTCCTTATGGCTCTCCTCATCGTCTCTGACGACATAACAATAATTATTTATAACCAGGCAATGATAATGTTCATAAACGTCGTCTACAGTCAATGAGTAGCAAAGTGCGCTTCCTATCTTGTATTCGGTGCCATCTGCAAGGACAATCGTGTATACAGCAGAGTCCGAAAAGTCAGTATCTTCGTCGAAACAGGTCGCAGACGGAAGTCTGTCCAAATCCGGCTCCTTGAGCAGCCCTATAAGATACTCTGTTGTCTCCTTATCTAGAAGTATCGGTTCGTCCTCAAAGCCGTAAACATGACGATTGATGTACATCGAACAGCCTGTGAAATCTGCAACCATGATCGGGTTTTCAGGTCCATCTTCCATGGTGTATGCTGGCTCAACAAGGTAGCCGCTTGAGAGGTCGGAGACCTCTTCTTCTGTCTCCAGGTCAAAGCCGAAGAGCTCGCCGTCAAGCTCTGAGAGAATCTCGTAGTATTCATCTTCCGACTCTATGACACCGACGTCGATCAGGTTTTGCTTTTCAGAGGCATACTCATCTTCGGTCAGGTTGCCGGAAAGATAATCATACTCGACGCTGCTTACGTAACACTTTTGCGCGTCGTCAAGATAAACTTCGTCATAATAGGTGGCTAGGCTTGTAAAACTATCGTAATCGATGGTGTACATAAAATCGTTGATCACGATGTAGTAGGAATCCCGCCTGGTGAGCGACACCAGAACGAGCTCGCCTGTGTTCAACTCAACTGTGTATTCCTGAGTCCATCCGCCAAACAGCACATTCTCATCAACCGTCGGTGTTGAGTCCATTTCCGCATTTTCAAGACATGCGACAAATGCAGCGGTGTCTTCATCGTCCATGATAATCTGGTCAGTGACGCCGCCCCAGCCATAGCGGTGGATGAAAACGATGCATCCGCTATAGTCTGCATCGATAAGAGGATTCACCGGTGAATCAAGCTTATATGTCTCGATGTGATCACTAGTGAGGTCTATCTTGATAATGTCATCAGAGTTGTCCGAGTCAACCTCCAGCTCCGGCACGGCAGTCATGCAGAATGCGACGCTTACGCCGATTACTGTGAGGGTGACTGCCGAGACGATGCCGAGAGCTATCTTTTCTCCTTTTGTCGTCTTTCTTTTTCCGTCTTCCGTGATGAGTCGGAGCCTTTCGGCAAGGCTCTTTGCGCCCTTGCTCAGGTCGGTGCAGAGAACGCTTTCCTGCTTCTGGGAGGCAAACTTGAGAAGTAAGCCGCCATAGGCTTTTCTGCCGGCGTAGTCGAGGTCTGATGACAGAATCTCATCAACTGTGAGCTCACTGAGCTCCGAAAGCTTGTTTGCATAAACGTAGAATGCCGGGTTGAACCAGTTGAGGCACTTGAGCATCTCAGCAATGAACTTTTTCTGGATGTCGTGGCGTTTATGGTGGATCAGCTCGTGCCGGATGGCAAGGTCTAGCTCTGATTCGTCCATCGGCTTGTCAGGCAAGATAATCTTCGCCCGGAAGAAGCCCATCAAGAACGGAGAAGTTGCCATGGAACTAGTGTACACTGGAACCGGAACTTTGGCTTCAATATCGCACTTTATGAGGCTCTTTTTGAGACTGTGGGTGAATCTGAGGTATGACACTATCTTGTATATAGCCGTAACTGCAACTCCGGCAAGCCATATCCAGGCGATTACAGTCAGAATAGTCTCAAAGTCTGGCGCATAGCTGACTGAGACACTGACTGGAGTGTCCTGAACAGCTGTGGTGGTCGCTTCGGTCACTGGTTTCACCGTTGCTACGAAGTTGTCTGTAACGGTTGTACCGGTCGAAGCCGACGTAACGGTTTCCGCCACGGTCTCCTCCACTTTGCCGAAAATGTCCTGTGCGAACGACAAAGCTGTTGCGACGGCAAGCATCAGCGGCTGAAGTGCAAGAGTAATGGTTGCCGTAAGGGTTCTCTTTTTCGGCGAAAGCTTGGTGCCGAGTCTATGGTCAAAGGCGCATAGAATCAGCATTATAAGCCCCGTAAACAGGGAGGACATTATAATCAGGGTAAAGATGGTTGTCATATTTTATCACCTCTCATTGAACCACTGTTTCAGCTCTTTAAGCTCCTCCTCGCTCATTGCCCCGCCGTCGACCAGGGCGGCGATGAGACGTTTGGCAGAGCCGCCGTAGTTCTTCTCCAAAAACTCACTTGCCTCCTGGCTCTCGAATTCAGACTTTGAAATCAGGGTTGAGTAGATATTTGCGTTGCCGCGCTTGCGAGATTCGAGATAGCCCTTTGAAACAAGCCTCGTGAGAAATGTATTGAGTGTCTGTGGCTTCCAGCCCTTTGAGTCCTCAAACTCGGAAAGCAACTGTGAAGCCGTCATAGGCTCCCCTGTTTCCCACATAACCTGCATTATTTCCCTTTCCGCCTCGGAAAGCCCATGAGTGATTTTATCGAAAGTTTTCATATAGTACACCTCAAAGAAGCATTACTACATCTTGTAGTAATTACAGTATACTACACTTTGTAGTAGTTGTCAAGAGGAAATTTTCGGTTTTATAAAAAAATAATTCCCCTGCTATTGCAGAGAAATTATATTGACAGAAATGAAGTTTTCGTGTACAATTATGTCGACAGAAGAGTGAACTTGTAAGCTCCGCTTACAAGCAAAAAGGTCGATCTTCTCCTGTGGAGCAGGTAACTGCTCCGGTAGTTTCTGCTCCGCAGAGATTACATAAAAGAAGGGAGGTCGATAAACATGACACTTACTGAAGTCTTGTTGCTTCTTGAGCTACTGTTTTCGGTTATGTTTCATTTGTTTGACCTCTGGTCGGACAACCATAAAAGAAAATAACCGCCCTGAACTAAACTAAAAGGAACGGTCAATTTCCAATTATTGTGTAGGATTCTTATCCACACTTTTTAGATTGACTCGGAACTGTTTACGGCGGTTCCGCTCTTCTGTCTCTATTATAATCTAATTATATCGCTTTGTCAACAACTTTTTTATAACCCTGCACGATTTTGTGGTCGTGCAGGGTTATTTTCTTGCCTATAAGCCTTACTCAAGCTCAAACGCGCCGGTATAGAGCTGGTAGTACTGTCCTTTGGCGGCGATGAGTTCGTCGTGGGAGCCACGCTCGATTATTCTGCCGTGGTCAAGGACAATTATTACATCCGAATTCTTGACGGTTGAGAGTCTGTGAGCGATTACAAAGACGGTTCTGCCTATCATCAGGGCATCCATGCCTTTCTGAACTATCTGCTCGGTACGGGTGTCGATGGAGCTTGTAGCTTCATCAAGGATCATTACCGGCGGGTTGGCAACTGCAACCCTCGCAATAGAGAGAAGCTGTCTCTGACCCTGGGAGAGATTCGAGCCGTTCTCGGTGAGCATAGTGTTGTAGCCGTTCGGGAGACGCTCGATGAAGTCGCTGGCTCCTGCAAGCTCAGCTGCCGCCATGCACTCTTCATCCGAGGCATCAAGTCTGCCGTAGCGGATATTGTCCATAACCGTTCCGGTGAAGAGGTTCGTGTCCTGCAAAACCATGCCAAGGGAATGCCTCAGGTCTGCCTTTGAAATCTTATTGATGTTGATGTCGTCGTAACGGATCTTGCCGTCGGCAATGTCATAGAAGCGGTTGAGTAAGTTCGTGATTGTCGTCTTGCCTGCTCCTGTTGCTCCTACAAACGCGACTTTCTGACCCGGCTTGGCATAGAGCGAAATGTTGTGAAGAACCGGCTTGCCCTCTTCATACTCGAAGTCGACGTCATAAAGCCGGACATCGCCCTTAAGAGGAGTATAGGTAACCGTGCCGTCAGCCGTGTGCGGGTGCTTCCATGCCCAAAGACCTGTTCTCTCCTCGCACTCGGTATAACTGCCGTCTGCATTCTCCTTGGCATTGACCAAAGTTACATAGCCGTCGTCGACCTCGGGGGTCTCGTCCATAAGATCCAGGATTCTCTGGGTACCAGCCATACCCATGATGACTGAATTGAGCTGGTTTGAAACCTGGCTTATATTGCCGGTAAACTGTTTGGTCATATTGAGGAACGGAACTACTATGCTGATTGAGATTGCAGCTCCTGAAATGCTTGGGTTCGGAATCTTATACAGGAGGAACACGCCGCCTGCGAATGCTACCAGAGCATAGAGAATGTTGCCTATATTGTTGAGTATCGGTCCCAAGGTATTTGCATACTTGTTAGCCCTTGTGGAGTCCTCATAGAGAGCGTTGTTGAGCTTGTCGAAATCAGCCTGGGCTTCTTCCTCGTGGCAGAAGACCTTGACAACTTTCTGGCCGTTCATAAGCTCTTCAGCATAGCCCTCAACCTTTCCGAGTGCCTGCTGCTGACGGACGAAGTACTTTGAAGAGCCACCGCCGATTTTCCTTGTGATTATCAGCATTATGATTACGCCGCAGACGATTACAAGAGTCATCGGGATGCTGTAATAAAGCATGATAAATGCAAGGGTGATTACACTTACACCCGACATCATCATCTGGGGAATACTCTGGGAAATCATCTGCCTCAGGGTATCGATATCATTGGTGTAGTGGCTCATGATGTCGCCGTGGTCATTTCTGTCGAAATACTTGATGGGAAGCTTCTGCATTCTGGCAAACATCTTTTCACGAAGCTTCGCAAGTGTTCCCTGAGTGATGATAGCCATCATCTGGGTGTAGGTGACGTCGGCGATGATAGAGAGAATATATAGTGCCGCTAAGATTGCAACGAGTGAGAATACCTCGCCACTTACGTCGCTCCAGGTTGTGTCGGCAGTGCAGTTCTCAATGAGAGCGATGACCTGCTGCACGAATACTGACGGAAGGCTTCTGACAATTGCATTGAATACAAGAAGGACAATCATTACAGGAAGCATGACCGGATAGAAGCTCATGAGGAGCTTAAAAAGACGCACCAGGACGTTCTTTTTCTTGGCTTGAACATTAGAATAATCCTTAGCCATCTATACTCGCCATCCTTTCGTCTGAGCTAGCCTTGTTCTGGGAGACATAGATTTCACGGTAAATGTCACTTGTCTTGAGGAGCTCGTCATGTGTGCCGACAGCGATTATCTTACCGGAATCCATAACAATTATCCTGTCAGCATCTTCAACGGAGGCTGTTCTCTGGGCAATGATAATCTTTGTGGTTGTCGGAATATACTGCTTGAATCCGTATCTGATTTTTGCATCGGTCTTGGTGTCGACAGCACTTGTGGAGTCGTCGAGGATAAGAATCTTAGGCTTTTTAAAAAGAGCACGTGCTATGCAGAGCCTCTGCTTCTGACCTCCGGAGACGTTGGTGCCTCCCTGCTCAATATAGGTGTCGTATTTGTCGGGGAAAGTCTCGACGAATTCGTCGGCACAAGCGAGCTTGCAGGCCTCGATAATCTCTTCATCTGAAGCTTCCTTATTGCCCCATCTTAAGTTCTCCTTGATAGTGCCTGAGAAGAGGAGGTTCTTCTGAAGAACTACTGCGACATTATTTCTCAGGACTTCCAGATCGTAATCCCTTACATCTACTCCGCCGACCTTGACAGAACCCTCGCTCACGTCGTATAATCTAGATATAAGCTGGATAAGCGACGACTTCGAGGAACCGGTTCCGCCGATTATACCTATTGTCTCGCCGGACTTGATGTGTAAATCAATATCCGAAAGGGCATACTTCTTAGCAGACTGAGCATACTTGAAGCTTACGTTGTCGAAATCGATTGAGCCGTCCTTGACTTCTGTGATAGCATTTTCGGGGCTTGTTAAGGTTGATTCCTCCGAAAGAACCTCACATGCACGCTTCATCGACTCGTTCGCCATGGTTATCATGACAAAGACCATTGAGACCATCATGAGTGAATTTAGCATCATGAAGCTGTAGGTAAGAAGCGAAGAAAGCTGTCCTATATTGAGGTCGAGCCCTGCGGATGTTATAATAGTGTAGGAGCCGAACGAAAGGACGAACACCTGAACGACATAGAGGCAGAACTGCATGAGAGGGCTGTTGAGTGCAACAATTCTTTCAGCTATAGTGAAGTCTTTCTGGACATCACGTGCAGCATTGTTGAACTTGTCCTGTTCAAAATCTTCACGGACGAACGACTTTACAACACGAATGCCCTTGATATTCTCCTGGATGGAGCTGTTCAAGTTATCGTACTTTCTGAATACACTCTTGAATCTCGGGTTTGCTCTCGATGAAACGAGATAGAGCCCGACTCCCAGGATAGGGACTACCACAACGAATATCCAAGCCATATTTCCGCCCATGATAAACGCCATTATGAATGCGAATATCAGCATGAGAGGGCATCTTATAGCCGTGCGGATGATCATCATGAATGCCTGCTGGATGTTGGTAACGTCGGTTGTGAGCCTGGTTACCAAAGATGATGTTGAGAAGTGGTCGATATTCTCGAACGAATAGCCCTGAATCTTTGCGAACAGGTCGTGCCTTAAGTTCTTTGCGAAGCCACATGAAGCCTCAGCACAGGTATAGCCCGCCAACGCGCCGAACATCAGAGACAAAAGTGCCATGATGATAAGGATGATTCCGTTTGAAATCAGCTCTGGCATTTCTGCACCAGCACTTATCGCGTTGACGAGGTTAGCGATTCTGAACGGTATGTAGCATTCGAGAAGCACTTCGCAGCTTACGAGTATCGGAGTAAGAATTGTCTGCTTCTTGAACTCACGTATACACTTGGCAAATGTTTTTAACATACTGTTTCTTAGTTAACTCCTTTCGGTATTACAAGTTCGACACGGTCTATTGCAATAAGCCGTGTCGCGGGAAGATTACTGTATGATTTTCAGTAAGCACTATTATAGCACATTGTCGCGAATATTTCAACATCATATCACACGAAAATAACGAACATTTCGGGCTGGCATTTTGTGAATGATATGTTGGTGGCTTTCCACAAAAATATTTTTCGGCAGAATGCAATAATTCCCACTCCCAATGTGTATTGCTTATAGAGACGTGCGAAAACGCCTCTAAGAATAGAATTTAATCAAAATATTGGAGGATTCCTAAATGAAAAGAAATCACAAACTATCAAAAACCCTCTTCGCAGTCGCACTCTGCGCTGTGATGACCACTTCCGGCTTTGCGGTTCCGGACACGGACGAAACCGGCACTGACGTAAACACCACTCCGGCTACCACCGAAGAAGAAATCGCAAAAGAATCAATCGCAGTCGACGCCTATACTGCTCTCATTGAGGCTTGGTCGGACGAAAACGGCAACGTTACCTATCCCGATTACTATGCAGGAGCCTACATCAACTCTGACAGAGTTATCACCATCATGGTAACCGAGCTTTCGGATGAGGTCAAGGCTGAGCTTTCGGCTATCATTGACCTTGACGAAGTGGTTCTCAAGGAAGCAACCTACAGCTACAACGAACTCTTAGCGGCTAAGGACGAAATTGTCGAGAAGATGGATCCCAACTCTGATGACCCGTTTATCGCTGCCATCTACGGCGTCGGCATCTATGATGACCTGAATTCGGTTCACGTTGACCTGAACATCGAAGACCCAGAAGTTGCAGCTATAGCAGAAGATGCGGAGCTCCTCAAGGCTACCGTCAAGGAAAAGCTCACCGAATTTGAGGGTGTTTATATTGATGCCACCTATGGCGGAATTATGGAGCTTGATTCCATTGAGGATACCGATGCAAACGGAGCCGTTGACATCGAGACAGTTGATACTGATGCCAATGCGGGCATTATGCTGATTAGTGACGATGCTGATGAATCTGAAGAGGTTTCAAATCCCGCTACCGGAGTGGCACTGGCACTTGTGCCTGCGGCTGTCGCGGCGGCAATGGCGGTGGTGCTTGGGAAGAGAAAGTAGTGCAATAATTTCATATAAAAATCTGTTGCTTTTTGTGTAAAATTCGTGTATAATGGTTTCATCACTTTTTATCATGTCGTTGGAAACTGCGACAGATGACGACGGATTCATTTCCGTCGGGAAAGGAACATCACTATGAAGAAAAGAATTTTGGCACTTACCATGGCTGTACTCATGATTGTGGCACTCGTGGGATGCGGAAGCTCTTCAAGAGAAATTGTCTATCTGACTCTCTCAACCGAAGATGCAACAGCTATCCTCGCCGCTGCCGGAATCACTCTGCCGGACGTTGAGGAAACCACAGCCGCCGGAACGGAGATCCAGTGGTTCTCGTGGTACGACGACTTCCACAACTACAGTGAAGATGAAATCATCAACACCGGTTACTTTACATTCACTGAAAAGTATGGCTGCACAATCAAATGGATTGAGACTACATACGAGGACTATTCTGACGACCTGGCAAACCTCGTTCTGTCATCGAAGTCCCCCGACTTTGCTCTCGCCGGAACCTCAAACACTGCAACATTCCCATACAGCTGTATGAAAGGAATGTATCAGCCGGTTGACGACTATGTCGACTATTCCGAGCCCCTTTGGGAGGGCATGGCTGATGCGGCTGAGTACTTCGCACTTGGAGACCAGCACTTTGCATTCGTTACCGACGTTACGTTCAAGTCAATAGTCCCCTATAACCGCAGAGTCATTGAAGAATATGGCTACGACGATCCCGCCGAGCTTTATTGGAACGACGAGTGGACTTGGGATGTATTCTATGAAATGTGCATAGATTTCTCTGATCCCGACGATGACAGATATGCTCTCGATGGCTGGTACTATGTAAACAGTATCGTTGAGGAATCGACGGGACGCACTATCATCCAGAAAGATGAGGACGGTCACTTCTACACCAACCTCGACGACCCGCTCATCGAAATCGCAGAGAACATGATTTATGACCTCGTCAAGAATGACTGCGTCTACCACGAGGGCAACGACTACTGGGCAGGAAGAAACGACTTCGTCTATGGCTCAGGCGTCAAGGAGGGCTTATGCCTCTTCTGGATCTGCGATGTTCCTACAGGACTTAAGCTTACCGTTGAAGAAATGAACCAGATCTGGGGCGACATTGAAGAAGGCGAAATCATGTTTGCTCCTCTTCCGAGATACGAAGACGGCGATGGCATCTACTATCTCAATTCGCTTCCCACCGGCTACATGCTCATCACCGGTGCTTCCAATCCTGAGGGCGTAGCACTCCTGGCAGCTTGCGAGAGATTCAAGACCATCGATCCGACAGTTGTCAATATCGACAAGAAACAGCTCAAAGAGACATATCTCTGGACTGATGAAATGCTCGAAATGTATGACGAGTGCTATAACATAGCTGTTGCGAACGTTGTCATGTACTACACCGGCGACCTCGGAACCAGCCTCGACTCAGCTTACAACTCATTCGACTGGGGCATCAACCGTAACGGCGGCAGCTACACCTGGGCACAGCTCAAGGAAACCTATGGCGACAGACTTGACTACTACGTTGAAGAGCTGAACGCTATGATTGACAACTATCTCGCTACTGGAGAACTTACAGAATAACACCCGGATATAATAACAAGCCCCGACACGAAGTCGGGGCTCTTTTTTGTTACTGATTTACAGATTCTCAGGATAATCTCCGTTGGCATGGAGCTTTCTTAGCTTCTCTTCAACGTCTGCCTTATCCTCTTTATAGGTGATGCCGAACCACTTGTCGTGAGAGGGTCTGGCTTCAACGGTGATGGCATTCTCGCTTAAGAAATCGTTGACCATTACCGGGAGGAGGCACTCTGCCTTGATCTGGTCGGGAGTGAGAGCCTTAAGGAAGTCCTCAAAGTACTTTTCCATCATCGGGAGAGTTTCATTGTGGAAGCCCCAGAAGTTCATTGAAACCTCTGCGTCTGGGTCGACGTCGCCTGTCTCGGAGACCATCTTGTCGCCCTCGGGCTTTATGCCGCTGGTCTCATCAACCTTGACGAGCTTGCCATTGGAAACACTGCAGACGCCTCTTGTGACGGTGCCATTAAGGCTTACTGTGTTCTTTAAGATGTAAGTAACCATTGCAGCTTCGCTTCCGTCCTTGAGACCAGCTAAGAGCTTATACATAATGTCGAAGCACTCTTTACCGTAGTAATCGTCGGCGTTGATTGTTGCAAATGGCTCAGTGAGGGCATCCTTAGCTGCCAGGACTGCGTGAACTGTGCCGAAAGGCTTTACTCTGTCCTCGGGGATCTTATAGAAGCTCGGAACGGTTGAATAATCCTGAACGCAATATTCAAGTTCAACTCTGTCCTTGAACTTTTCGCCGACAGTGGAGCGAACCTTTTCTACCATTTCTTCCTTGAGGACGAATACGACTTTCTCGAAACCCGCCGCTATAGCGTCATGGATCGAGTATTCCATAAGAATTTCGCCGTGAGGTCCGACGTTGGAAATCTGCTTGTCTCCGCCAAAACGGGAGCCGAGACCTGCCGCTAATACCAAAAGTGTAGCTTCCATATCTGTTACCTGCCTTATTTTAAATTTTAAGTTGGTCATTAAGACCTATCTAAGAACATTTTATACCAAAATCAACAAGATGTCAACTGAAAATCTGTTAAAAATATCTACTTTTCTTCGGTTTTCTTCTTGCGGAAGATGAGGAGCTTCTGCACGGCGAAGTTGATGACGAACATGATGACCTCTGCAATTGACTTTGCAAGCCATGTCGGGAAGAGGAATACCCTTGTCATTACTTCCATCAGTACAAAGGTCTTGATGGTGAAGCTGACAGCCGCCAGTGCATAATATCCGCCCATTTCAGCCCACATGCTCTTCTCTGACCGGAAGACCCACCTGCGGTTTATGTGGAAATTGACCTGCGACGACACGCAAAACGCCGCCACTGCCGCCACTTCCATCGCCAATGAGAAATCCCCAAGAAGCCATTCGACGACCAACAGTATAGTGTAGTCTATGACGAATGCAATTACTGAGGAAATGCCATAACGGATAGGCTGCAACGAGAGTGCCTTTTCAATGAGAGCCTTTATTTTAGTCAAAATGCTCACCTTTCCGGAGCCGCTTATGGCTCCCCTTGTCAAGGGGAGCTGTCAGCGAAGCTGACTGAGAGGTTCTCCCCCTTAATACGCCTTCCCCCACATTACCATGCACTTAGCGGGTTTGCCGCAGCAGACGCACTTGTCATCAAGGTGCTCCTGCTCAAACGGGATGCAGCGGGAGCCGACGCCGGTGAGCTCTTTTACCTTGTCCTCACAGGCTTCGTCGCCGCACCACATCGCCTTGACGAATCCGTCGCCGTTCTTCTCGAGTGTTTCGTTGATTTCATCAATGCTGGTGCAAGAATAGGTTTTCTCTTCCTGTCTCTTTGTTGCGGCTTCAAGCATACCGTCGTGGACTTCCTTAAGGCAAGCCTTGATTCCATCTACAAGATTGTCAAGAGTAATGAACTCTTTCTTACGGTTATGTCTGAGGACTGCAACGCAGTGGTTCTCTTCTATATCTCTCGGACCTATCTCGACTCTTACCGGAACGCCGCGCATTTCGTATTCTGCATACTTCCAGCCAGGTGAATTCTCGCTGTCGTCGAGCTTGACTCTGATGCCGGCGGCGTTAAGAGTGTCATAAAGCTCATGAGCCTTGTCTAAGACACCCTCTTTGTGCTGTGCAACAGGGACGATTACCACCTGAACAGGTGCAACTGCCGGTGGGAGAACGAGTCCGTTGTCGTCGCCGTGGGTCATGATTATAGCACCTATAAGACGTGTTGTGACTCCCCATGAAGTCTGGTAAGGGATCTTCACAGAGTTATTCTTGTCTGTATAGGTGATGCCGAAAGCCTTGGCGAAGCCGTCGCCGAAATAGTGGGAGGTTCCAGCCTGCAAAGCTTTGCCGTCGTGCATGAGGGCTTCTATAGCATAGGTGGAAACTGCACCTGCGAACTTGTCGCTGTCGGTCTTCTTACCCTTGACAACAGGCATTGCCAGCTCTGTTTCGCAGAATTCGGCATAGGTTTCAAGCATCTTTTCAGTGAATGCTTCAGCTTCCTCGGCTGTTTCGTGGATGGTGTGCCCCTCCTGCCAGAGGAACTCTCTAGAACGCAGGAACGGTCTTGTAGTCTTTTCCCATCTGACGACAGAAACCCACTGGTTATAGAGCTTCGGGAGGTCGCGATAGGAATGAATTATATTGGCATAGTGCTCACAGAAGAGGGTTTCGGAGGTCGGTCTGACGCAGAGTCTTTCCTCAAGCTTGTCGTTTCCGCCACGGGTGACCCATGCAACCTCGGGAGCAAAACCCTCAACGTGGTCTTTTTCTTTATTGAGTAAGCTCTCGGGGATGAACATCGGCATATAGACGTTCTCTACTCCCAAAGCTTTGAATCTTCCATCAAGGAGCTTCTGCATATTTTCCCAGATAGCGTACCCATATGGGCGGATGACCATGCATCCCTTGACGCTTGAATATTCGATGAGCTCCGCTTTCTTAACTATGTCCGTATACCACTGCGCAAAGTCCTCATTCATCGAGGTAATAGCCGATACGGTCTTCTTGTCATTTGCCATTAATATATCTCCTTCCGAAATTTCGGTTATAAGCACAACTATAATAGCACAGATTTCCCGGTTTGACAAGTACTTTTCTCCATAAAAAGGGGGTGCCTACGAGCCGAAAACGACCCGTAGGCAAAGAAAGGGAAAAATATGAAAAAGCTTTCGCGATACTGGCGAAGTTAAAGGGGGCGCTCACGGGTCGGGACGGTTTCCCGACCCGTGAGCAAAAGAAAGGGAAAAATATGAAAAAGCTTTCGCGTAACTGTTTGTCGGGGATATTTCCTGTTCCAAGGGAGCCTCCCCTTTAGGCTCGCGATACCTATATGTCTATTAAACGCCAACATGACGCTACAGTTGTCTTCTTGCGCCATGCCGCGCCGATATCCACAAATTTAGCCTGTTATCTCCATCAGTTCTACTTCCAGGTCGATATAAGTTCCGTTACGATAGATGTTGAGGATTATAGTATCTCCCACGAGGTAGTTATTCTTGATGTTTGTGAGCTCATCCATGGTTGTGATGCTCTCGTCATTTACGCCGACGATTATGTCGTAAGCCTGGACTCCAGCTATATCTGCACCTGAATCAGGAGTTACGTATCTGACCATGATTCCCTGCGGAATTCCGTAGTAGAATGCTACATAAGCGGTGATGTCCTCGCCGGTGATGCCGATTGACGGTCTGCCGGTGACGTAGCCATACTGGATGAGATCATTGATTATAGGAAGTGCATCATCAATCGGGATTGCAAATCCGAGTCCCTCGCCATAGGAGGAGGAAACCTTTGCGGAAATGGCTCCTATAACCTGACCATAGGCATTAACCATAGGTCCGCCGGAGTTTCCGCTGTTGACCGAAGCATCGGTCTGGATAAGGGTCATATCGACTCCGTTGATATTGAGAGTACGGTTGAGTCCCGATACGATTCCCACCGACATTGAGCCATAGAGATCATAGCCAAGAGGATTTCCTATGACTATTGCAGCCTCGCCGACCTTGAGGTCGGATGATACTCCAAGTTCAGCTGCCGTAAGACCCTCAGCGTCAATCTTGAGAACTGCGATATCCGACTGGGAATCTTCACCGACTACGGTTGCCTCATACTGGTTCATGTCCGCATCGACTATTGCAATGCTTGTTGCATCCTCAACGACGTGGGCACATGTCAAGATGTAGCCATCCTCAGTGAGGATAATTCCTGTTCCGGTCGCACTTCCGCTTGAAAGAGTCGAAGAAACTCCAACGACGGAGGGTGAAACTTTCTCGTATATTTCAGTGAGGGTGTAATCTCCCTCAGCGGTCATAAGCTGACTTAATGTTGGGTATTCCCTTTGGGATGCTTCACTCTGGGAATCTTCCGCGACAGCGTCTACAGAATCATCGTCGTCCTCATCGACAACAACCGAATCATCTTCTTTGGCAGTTGTGCCGGGAACGGTCGCAACGGAATTGTCACTGCTGCTTCCCTTGTTGCTCTGCTCAGAAGTCGTAAAAGTGCTATCGCTCAGTGCGATAAACGCGGAGATTGAAGTTACCGAAACTACAAATACTGCCAGGATTCCGACTATGATTCCAATTGCAATCTTTCCGCCGTTGCCCTTTTTCTTCGGGACGGGAGCATTATAGACATACTCATTGCGATTGCCGGTCTGACTTGAGCTATAGTTGCCGTAGCTGTAGCTGTTCCCCGAATATGAATATGGGTTCTGAGTGTAGGAACTACCGCTGGTATAGCTGTTTTCCTTGGCAGCCTCCTGAACATAGGAACCAGCACCCGAATCCTGCTTGGGCTGAGCTTCCTCAACTACAGCCTCAACCGGCTTTTCCGGCTCAGATACAGTTTCATTGTTCTCTACATTCTCCTCCGGAGCATTTTCATCTATCCTATTTTCATTCTCATTGAAATTATCGTTCATTGTAAATGTCCTCCGTTCCCGTTCCGCTCCCTATGCTATTAATTATAAGCCTGAATGTGTAAATCGCATGACGGAATACAGAATATTTTAGGATTTGAAACAGGGAAGTTCGTGAGAAAGCTTGATATATCCGTGTTTTTGTGATACAATTAGGATACCCAGGTTTTGGGTTTCAAAATAACCAAAGGAGGCTGACAAATTGTCGTACACCGACCTTATATTTGTTTTCTGCTTTTTACCTATATATATGATTCTCACCCTTTTGTGCAGTGAGACCAGGAATAAAAATCTCGTATCGCTTATCATGTCAGTGGTGTTTATCGCCTGGGCAAGACCGCTATATTATGCGCTGATTTTAGTCTTAATATTCCTCGTCTACCTGTCGGCAAGGCTCTGTGAAAGCGGGAAAATGCCACGGATGAGAATAGTTGCAGGAGCCGTGACAGTCATAGCTTCCATCTTCCCTGTGATATCCTTGGGTTCACTCGGGACTATAAGCGGAACCGTTTCGGCGATAGGGTTTATCTTGTTTGATATCCGCTCGGTTCTCTACCTCAAGGACTCGAAAGAAGAGGGTGCGGAAAAAAGTTTTGTTGACTTGTCCGTATACCTGATATCATTTGAAATGATGGCAATTTCGCCTGTCTTAAGCTATTCTGAGCTTAAGGATGCTATAAAAGACAGACACTCAGGTCTTGCAATGCTTTCAAGTGGGCTTGAAAGATTCATCTGCGGGCTTGCGGCAGTCACTATACTTGGATATCCTCTTGAAAGGCTGAGAACTGCCGCACTGTTCAGCGGCTCGCTTCCTGCTCTTAATCTCATCCTGGGAGTGCTCTTCACTGCGATTGAAATTTATGTCGTGGCACTGGGATGCCTTTCAATGTCCGAGGGACTTATGCTCATGAGCGGCTATCGGATTGAGCTTCACAGCGGATGCTTCCTGCCGAAAAGCCTGATGATAGACCATATCGGAGCTTTGAATCCGACCTACAGAACAGCTGTCGAAAAGCTCACTGATAAACCGCTATGGCTGATTCTTTCAGCTGTCGGGCTGTGCCTGGTTGCAGGGTTCGCCTTGGGCTTCGGAGCCGGTGGAGTTGCGCTTGCGTGCATAGTGCTGGTTGCAATACTCTTGCAGAAATTCTTTGAGACGAAAAGGTCGGTTTCGGCTGGGACATTCACATTTCTGGTATCGATACTTGCGGTGATACTGTGTGCATTTTCCGGCTCAGGAAACTGGATCGAGTCGCTCTTTGGCGGAAGCTATTCGTATCTCATAAGCTACAACCTCTGGGGTGAACTCTCAAGAAGCTGGGTTTACCTACTCATAGCTATATTCTACATTTCGCCGCTGAGACCACTCGCAGGCGTTCTCAAGCGAAAGATAATGACCGAAAACGAATCAAGCTACGGTACGATAAGAGTTGTGAGCACCGTACTGGTGACACTGCTTCTCGTGATTTCAACCGTTGCAATGGCAACGGCAGCTATGGCATAAGGGAGGGTTTCAGATGGCTACTAATAAAAATAAGAAGAAAAAGAAGAACCTTTCCCCAAAGGTTGAAGAGCCAAAAATTCAGGAAGAGAAAGCCTCACCCAAGTTTGAAATAGGACAAAAGGGCGACGAGTTTGACATAAGCTACTCCCGAGCTGTCAGAAACGCAAATGCCGATGCTGACGAGCTGCTAACAGACTTAAGTCAGGAGCAAGGTGCGGACAGGTATAACTTCCTGGGCTTTGCGATCCCAGTTTTAGTGCTTCTGTTCTTTGCAATAAGCTTTATAATCATCAACCGTCCGGAGTTTTCAGAGGTTCACACCGTCAAGCTGTCGACCTCTACCGTCATTGACGGTAGCTATCTTGAAAGTCTGACCGAAGCTTACGACACCACCCTGCCGTTTGGCGATGGGCTTTCAGATATAGGCGAGCTCTTAGGCTTTGCTCCAAAAACTGAAGATGAGGAAGAAGAGCCTGAGGATGAGCCGGAAGACCTTGTAGAAGTTGAAGACCCTGTGGAGGTAGAGGAGCCTGAAGTTACCACCACTCCCGCAACGACCGAGGCGGTGACAGTTGCAACAACCGAAGCCACCGAGGAAGAGGTTCCAAACACCTACGTTATGTATGCGGCAGGAACGCTCAATATAAGGCTTGAGCCGTCGAGCGACGCTATGATGCTGGGATATTTCAGCGTTAACAGTGAGGTTGACGTTATCGAAATCCGTGATGATGGCTGGGCTGAAATCTACTACAGTGGAATCCACGCTTACGTCGATGCGGACTATCTGAGCGACACCAAGGTGGTTATCACAACGACAACCGAGGCTACAACCGAAGCCACTACAGAAGAGACCACCGAAGCCACTACCACAGTTCCGGAGGAAACAACTGAGGCAACTACCACCACAACCGAGCCGACCACCGAGGCTACAACTACAACCACAAAGATTACCAGCTATACTGGAACATATTACACCACTCCTGGTACCACAGTTACTACCGAGCCGACCACCGAGCCTACTACTGAGCCTACCACCTCGGAATCAACCACTGCTTCGACGACTTCCGAGTCAACCACCACGTCTGAGACCACAACCGAGGCTCCGGCAACAACCACAACAGCCGAAGTGACAACCACTCCAACAACTGTTGCACCTGAGGCGGGTGCTGAGGAATGAACCCGTTCGGAAGAAAGAGATATCTTGCTCTCGACTCTGTTATGAAAAACGAATTCTGCGGGAAGACGGTCAAGATTCCGCTGAACGCGGGGTTCTCTTGTCCGAACCGGGACGGAAAAGTGGGCTACGGAGGTTGCAGCTACTGCTCAAATGCACTGTCCGGCGAATTTGCCGGGAACCCAAGAGAAAGCATCGCCACGCAGTTTGAGAAGACGAAAGCTCTCTACCTAAAAAAATGGGGCGAGACTAAATACATCGCCTACTTGCAGGCTGGAAGCAACACATATGCGGATATCGATACGCTCAGAAGCGTTTACCACTCCTGTTTGTCTCTTCCTGTTGTCGGGCTGTCGATTGCCACCAGGGCTGACTGCCTTGGTGAAGATGTGCTTGAGCTGCTGTCCGAGATAAACCGTAAGACATATCTGACAGTTGAGCTGGGGCTTCAGAGTTCATCCGACGAGACGGCAAGGCTTATAAATCGTGGGCACACATATGCGGAATTTCTGAGTGGCTACAATGCACTCCGGGAAAGAAATGTCCGGGTATGTGTGCATATTATAAACGGTCTCATTGGCGAAACGAGGGAAGATATGCTCAGGACTGCCCGGGATGTTGCCAGCCTTGAGCCGTATGAAATAAAGATTCACCTGATGCACGTCATCAAAGGCACTCCAGACGAGAAGAGATATCTCTCTCAGGAGCTTAAAACCCTCTCAAAAGAAGAGTATATCTCTATAGTCTGCGACCAGCTGGAGCTTCTCCCTCCGGAGACGGCGATAGGGCGGCTCACCGGCGACGGGGAAAGATCCACTCTTGTAGCACCACTATGGAGCGTGGACAAGAGAAGTGTTTTGGGCAGCATCGACCACGAACTTAAATTAAGGAATTCCTGGCAAGGAAAATATTATACGAAAGGAACGTGATATTATGAAACGAATTCTCAGCCTGATTCTTGCTTCTGCGCTGGCTTTCAGCCTCTGCGGATGCGGAGAAAGTGCCGTAAGTAACGAATCGGAGGAAACTGATGCCACAGAGGAGGTTATTGAAGTGGAAGAGGAGGAACCTGTTGTGTATACCTACGATATGAGTACGCTTCCGGATGTTTCGGAGCTTGAAGCCTCCGATGCTCTCACTGACCCATTTACTTTTCTTGATGGCACCTATGTTGACAATGCCGATGACTGGGCACGGAGGGTTGCCGAAATCAAAGCGATGTATCAGTACTACATGTACGGCATCTGGCGGGATGGCTCGGATGAAGAGCTGACCTACTCTCTCGATGGGTCGACGCTCACAATCTACGTAACCCGAATCAGCACCGGTGCAACAACCAACTTCACTGCGACCGTCAACATGCCCGACAGCAGCACAAAAGCACCTGACGGAGGATACCCGGTAATCGTCGGAATGCACCAGGGCATCAGCGAGGACACAGCCACTGCAAACGGCTATGCGGTCATCACCCTTGACTACTACGCCTATGCTATTGCCTCTGACGACACCAACCACACCGGTGCTTTCTATGACCTTTATCCATACGGCGACGACTGGCAGGAACAGACGGGAGTCTTGATGGCTTGGAGCTGGGGATGCTCAAAAATTCTCGATGCGCTGGAAGCAGGCTTAGGGGATGAGCTGAACATAAGCTGTGAAAACACTGCTGTCACCGGCGTTTCCCGCTGGGGCAAGGCGGCTATAGTCTGTGGAGTGTTTGAAACGAGATTCAAGCTTGTTATGCCGTCCTGCTCGGGAGCAGGCGGAGTAGCACTCTTCAGGTACACCTCTGAGGGCAAGACCTATGATTTCAGCACAAAGGGTGCTTCGAGCTCATACACATATGGTCAGACTGAGCCGCTTTCCAGTCTGCAATCGACAAGTGAGCGTGGCTGGTTCTGTGACAGATTCCTCGAGTTCAAGTCGGCGGAGTATCTCCCGTTTGATCAGCATCTTTTACTCAGCACAATTGCAAGCGAGGACAGATACCTCTTCATCATCGGCTCCTGCATCTATGAGGACTGGGTCAACGCCCCGGCTATGTGGTATTCCTACGTTGCAGCTGAATATGTCTACGACTACCTCGGGCTTTCCGACCACATAGCAATAAACATCCACCAGCAGGGTCACGCTGTTATCGCTGAGGACGTTGAGTATATGACCGACTACTTCGACTATTATGTCTGCGGGATTGAGCCGGAGCTGGACTTGGATGACTTAAAGATTTCCGTATTCGCGCTTGATGTGAATGCCGACAGTAGTATGGATAACTTCAACAGAAAGTGGATGGATGGGTTATCGTAATCCACTCTGAAATTCATAGCACAAAAAAGCCGCCCCGATATCGGAGCGGCTTTCTTATTGCCCTAAAGCCTTATCATGCGTCGTAATCGCTCATAGAGTACGGGTCGTATGCTGCGACCTGATCGTTGAGCTGATCGATGTAGTATTCGAGCTGTTCGTTATAGGATTCTTTCATCTGTGCCCAAGTGGAAGCATCAGAGGAAGTAGCGAATCTCTCGAACGAGTCAACCACACTGTAGAGCTTGTCGCCATAACCCTCACCGTAGGTAACGATGATGTGGTCAGCGGTTGAAAGTGCATAACACTCATCATACATGTCGAGCATTTCCTGAGTCCAGAGGTAGGTCTCCTCGAGCTGGAGTCTGTCGATGTCGACAACAGTCGGGTCGAGAACCTTGAATCTCATGCAAGCGGAGAGAAGTGCAACGCCCTCAGGATTGGTAGCACCCTGGATAATGCAGTAGCCGGTAGGAATGGACTCGGTGTAGTAGTTGCCATCGCCGTCGTCGTCACGAGGAAGCGGAACGAACATGAGCTCGCCATCTTCCATGTCACCCCAGACAGAGCTGATGGTGTCAACAGTGCCAGTGAACATCCATGTACCGCCGAGATAGAATAGACAAAGTCCCTCTTTCATGCCGCCGCCCTCGACGCTGTTTCTGATAGCCCAACCGTTATCCCATACAGGATACAAGCAGCCGTTCTTGGAAAGGTCGTAGAGGAGGTTAGCTGCACGCTCGATAGCGGCAGAGTCGATATTTGATGCGAACTGCTGTGCCTCTGTGTCATAAACGACAATCGTTTCACCACAGGAGTGCATCAGTGCGAGACCATAGTACCATCCATCAAGGGCATATCTGTTCTCGTCAGCATCGGTGAAGTCTATGCACATCTCATAGAAAGTATCCCATGTCCACTCGTCGTTCCAGTAGAGCTCAGCAGGATCGTCATAGCCGTACTCTTCCATAACTCTTCTGTTATAAGCGCAGACATTGTTGAATGTGTTGTCGAAAACGATAACATAGGGTCTGTTCTTGATTGAATAGTAGTTGTAAGCGTAATCCTTTTCACCAGCCCAAAGAGCATCGTCATAGTCTATGTAGTCGTCAACAGGAACGAACATACCCTTAACGCACTTTGAGGGGAAGATGTCATCATGTCCGGGATAGAAGTCGGGAGAGTTGGAAGCGAGGATAAGGGTTGCAAGCTCATCAAATCTTGTGTCCCATGTGCACTCGTACCAGCTGACTGAACAGCCATACTTCTCCTGGAAAGTCCAGTAACCGGAATTGATAATCTCGTCATCTGAATAGTTCTGCATATCATCGTACCAAGCGAACCATACGACCGTCGAACCGGCTGCCTCTGCTTCTTCAACGTCGGGAAGATAGATGCCCGCAGCATTAAGGATAGCCTCAGCGTCCTGGGTAGCGAAAGTAAGCTGTACTACTTCTCTTGAGGAGCTGCCGCAACCTACCAAGGCTACGATCATGATTCCCGCGAGAAGCAATGCAATAATTTTCTTCATAAAGCACCTCCGATAAATTTTGCACTTGTGTTTCCCCGAAATATGCAAGTGAAACCCGCAAGGGCTTCATATAACCATTTTCAACCTTAAAAAATTATCGCATTTAATATTGAAAAATGAGCATTTTGGGATATGTTGATTATACACCTTTTCACAATAGATTTCAATCGTCATTTTATACAAGAAACGCCGATGAAAATTGTGCAGGCTGCACAAGAAAAGGCTGAGTACACTTTCATATACTCAGCCTGTTTTTATTTTCGTAAAGGGATGTCGGAGTGAAATGTGAATATTTTAATGCTCCGTTCCCTCTTTCATTTTGCTCAAGTACTTCTTGAGCTCCTCCGAAGCGTTCTCGCCATTCTTCGCGATGATTTTCACAATCGCGCTCCCGACTATGGCTCCGTCAGCGTAGGAGGTGTATTCCTTGACCTGCTCGGGGGTGCTGATGCCGAAGCCGATGAAAACAGGAATGTCGGTGGCGGCTTTGGCTTTTTCGACTATCGACTTGACATCTGTCGTTATCTTCTCGCGTACTCCGGTGACACCCATTGAAGATACTATGTAGAGGAATCCCTGTGCTTCGGATGCTATCTTCGTGATTCGCTCATCACTTGTGGGAGCTATCATCGAGATAAGATCTACCCCGTGGGCTGCTGCTTCGGCGGAGAACTCGGCTTTTTCTTCAAACGGAACATCAGGAACTATGACGCCGTCGATGCCGACAGATTCACATTTCGAGAAGAATTTATCCTTGCCGTAGGTGTAAACCGGGTTTGCATATGTCAGGAGAACAAGCGGCACCTGGGTCTTCTTACGGACTTTTTCAACGCAGTCGAAAATGCCGTCTGTGGTTGTTCCAACTGAGAGGGCACGGATATTTGCATCCTGGATGACAACTCCCTCGGCGATCGGGTCGGAGAACGGGACGCCAATCTCTATGAGGTCGGCACCAGCCTCAGCCATATCGAGGATATAGTCGTAGGTTTTATCTAAGTTCGGGTCGCCTCCAGTTAGGAAGCTGACAAAGCACTTTTTTCCCTTGAGGCTTGCAATTCTACTCATAAATATCAACTCCTCTGTAGCGTGCGATTGCCGCAACGTCCTTGTCACCTCTGCCGGATAGGCAGATAATCATGCTGTCGTCAGGGCTGAAGTCTTTGGCTATCTTCATAGCATATGCAACGGCGTGAGAACTCTCGATTGCCGGGATGATTCCCTCGGTTCTTGAAAGATACTCAAAAGCGTCAACCGCTTCGTCATCGGTTATCGGGACATATTCGGCACGCCCGGTGTCCTTGAGGTTTGCGTGCTCAGGACCGATTCCCGGATAGTCAAGACCGGCGGAAATGGAGTAGACCTCGTCGATCTGACCATATTCGTTCTGGCAGAAGTAGGACTTCATGCCGTGGAATATGCCTAACTTGCCCTTTGCCATGGTTGCGGCGTGCTTGCCTGTGTCGATTCCCTTGCCTGCCGCTTCGCAGCCAATAAGGCGGACTCCCTCGTCCGGGATGAAGTGATAGAACATTCCCATAGAGTTACTTCCTCCGCCTACGCAGGCGAGAACTGCCGCCGGGAGCTTGCCCTCTTTTTCGAGTATCTGAGCCCTGGCTTCACGGCTGATGACGCTCTGGAAGTCGCGAACTATTGTCGGGAACGGGTGCGGACCCATGACGCTTCCCAAAACATAGTGGGTGTCGCTGACACGGTTGGTCCATTCACGCATGGTCTCGTTGACAGCATCCTTAAGAGTCTTCGTGCCGCTCTCGACCGGGTGAACCTTTGCGCCGAGGAGCTTCATTCGATATACGTTCAGAGCCTGTCTTTCGCAGTCGACGGCTCCCATATAGACTTCGCACTCCATGTCCATAAGTGCAGCTACAGTTGCAGTTGCAACTCCGTGCTGACCGGCTCCGGTTTCGGCAATAACTCTGGTCTTGCCCATCTTTTTGGCAAGAAGCACCTGCCCTAAGACATTATTAATCTTGTGTGCACCGGTGTGGTTGAGGTCTTCGCGCTTTAGGTAAATCTTTGCGCCGCCCAAATCTTTCGTCATCTTCTCTGCATAGTAGAGAAGCGACGGACGTCCGGCGTATTCACGCATAAGGCGGTCGAGTTCAGCGTTGAACTCGGGGTCGTTTTTATAGTAGTTATAAGCCTCTTCAAGCTCATTTACAGCATTCATCAGCGTTTCGGGAACGTATTGTCCACCGTGGATGCCGAATCTGCCCTTGCTTACTGTGTTAGGCATAATTTCTCACTCTCCTGACTGTTTCTTGAATCTTAATTTTATCTTTTACTCCGTCCGTCTCGACTCCGCTTGAGATATCGAGGGCGAATGCGGATTTTTCAGTTGCAATTTTCATTGCACCATCGAGGTTCCCAAGGTTGATGCCTCCGGCTATGAAGAACGGTTTCTCAACATTTTCTAATATGCTCCAATCGAAGCTTTCTCCTGTGCCGCCGTACTCCCCTGTCTTCATTGTGTCGAAGAGATAGTAATCGGAGTCATATGGCTTGATGTCCTCCCGGCTAGTTATCCTCTGGGCTTTGATTATCGGGAGGTTGCAGACTTCCCGCAGCTTTCCAATATAGCCGTTATCCTCATCACCGTGAAGCTGGACGAAATCGATTATCTGGTTATCTGCAAGCCTGCGGATGGAGCCAATGTCAGCATTTACGAAAACTCCGACGGTCTGGATTTTCGGGTCGAGGACTTCCCTTAGGGTTTTTGCCGTTTCAAAGTCAATTTTGCGCTTGGTTCCGGCAAAGACGAATCCGGCGAAATCGTGCTGAAATTCGTTTAAGTACTCGGCATCCTCACGCCTTTTGATGCCGCAGATTTTGAGTTTTACCGGCATCATAAACCTCTCAGTTCCTTGAGCATTGCCGCCTTGTCGGGGCTCCTCATGAATGTCTCGCCGATGAGGACGGCATTGACGTTTTCGTCTTCAAGCTTCTTCACATCGTCCCTCGTCTTGATTCCACTTTCGGAAATGAAGATGATATCTGATGGCACAAGCTTTCTGAGCCGGGCGGAATTGGTGATGTCGACGGTGAAGTCCTTGAGGTTCCGGTTGTTCACTCCGACAATTCTCGCACCAGCCGAAAGCGCGGATTTGACCTCGGTTTCATCATGAGCCTCGACTATGCAGGGCAGCCCCAGCTTGTCGGCGATGGCGATATACTTCTTGAGCGTATCTGTGTTGAGAAGTGCACAGATAAGAAGAACTGCGTCTGCTCCTATCGCTAAAGCCTCGTAAATCTGGTACTCGTCGACGGTGAAGTCTTTCCGTAAGATTGGAATCCCCACTTCCTGCCGGATTTCGCTGAGATACTGATTGCTACCCATGAAATATTCCGGCTCGGTGAGGACGCTTATGGCATCCGCACCGGCTTTTTCGTAGTCACGGGCAATTTCGAGATAGGGAAAGTCAGGGGCTATCAAGCCTTTTGAGGGCGAAGCGCGCTTGACCTCGCAGATGAAAGAAATGCCTGGAGCTCTTAGCTTCTCTTCCATATAAAAAGGCTTCTCTTTTTTTATCGAAAGTGCCTGCTCGACTATTTCTGGAGCTTCAAGCTTTCTCTTTTCAACCCGCTTCCGGGTGCTACGGGCAATGTCGTCTAAAATCATCTTTATTCCTCATTTGAAAGCTTGACGAGCTCTTCTAATTTCGCATATGCCTTGCCGGAGTCTATAAGCTCTCCTGCGAGGGCTACGCAGTCTTTAAGAGTTCCGTTGGCTCCGCCGATGTAGAGACCCAGGGCACTGTTGAGAAGAACTGCATCGCGCTTTGCTCCTCTTTCCTCGCCCTTGAGGATTCTGCGAGCTGTTTCGGCATTTTCTTCGGGAGTGCCGCCTCTTAGGGCGTCCTTTTCAGCTCTCTTCAAGCCCACCTGCTCGGGGCTCAGGAAGAAGCTGACTGCTCTGCCGTTGTTTATCTCGCTTATTGTAGTGGTGTCGCAGACAGTTGCTTCATCGAGTCCGTCATGACCGTGAACAACCATAGCTCTCTTGATTCCAAGCTTTATGAGAACTTCCGACAAAGGAGTTACAAGCTTTTCATCATATACGCCCAAAACCTGCAATTTTGCCTTTGCAGGGTTTGCAAGAGGACCCAGGACGTTGAAGATGTTTCTGATGCCGATTTCACGTCTGACGGGGGCTGCATATCTCATGGCAGAATGATAGGTCTGAGCGAACATGAAGCACATGCCCATCTTGTTAAGGAGGTCAAGGTTCTTCTCGGGTGTCAGGTTGACATTTACGCCGAGACGTTCGAGGCAATCAACGCTTCCACACTTTGAAGACATGCTGCGGTTGCCGTGCTTTCCAATCTTGACTCCGCCGGCACCGATTACAAATGCCGAAATGGTTGAGACGTTGATGGTGTAGGCGGTGTCTCCACCGGTGCCTACTATGTCGAGGACATCCATATCGCCGGTGTCCATCGGGAGGCTCTTTTCACGCAAGACCGTTGCACAGGCGGTTATCTCGTCGATAGTCTCGCCTTTCATTCTGAGTGCTGCAAGGAACGCGCCCATCTGTGCGTTGGTGGTTTTGCCCTCCATTATGTCGCCGAAAACGGCTTTCATTTCGTCAAAGGTTAAGTCCTGTCTTTCTACGACCTTACCAATCATTTCCTGGATTCTTTCCATGTCAATATACCTCCGTTTTAATAAAGTTTTCTATGATTTCTTTGCCCATCGGGGTCATGATTGACTCGGGATGGAATTGAATACCGAATGTGGGAGCGTCCTTGTGCTCCACCGCCATTACCGTGCCGTCGTCAGATTCAGCAATGATTCTCAGCGTGTCGGGGATGGTGTATTTGTCTGCCGCAAGCGAATGGTATCTCGCTGCCTGGATTATCGGGGGAAGACCCCGGAAAATCTCGCTTCCGCTTGCTATGTGGATATCGCTCTGCTTGCCATGCATGAGGGTTGGAGCGTAGGTGACTGTGGCTCCATATACCTCGCAGATTGCCTGGTGTCCGAGGCATACGCCCAGAATTGGGTATTTGCCGTTGAGCTTCTCGATTACTTCTTCGCAGATTCCGGCATCCTTTGGCTTGCCGGGTCCGGGAGAAATCACGATTCTATCCGGGTTAAGCTTCTCAATTTCTGAGACTGTGATGGCGTCGTTTCTCACAACTCTCACGTCCGGGTCGTACTGACCGATCAGCTGGACAAGATTATAGGTGAAGCTGTCGTAGTTGTCTATTAGTAGTACCATTTCACCGCCTCCTATCTCACTTCGGAAGTGCGCTTGATAGCTTCCGCCATGGCAGTTGCTTTGTTGATGCACTCCTGATATTCGCTCTCGGGGACACTGTCATAAACAATTCCCGCACCCGCCTGAACGTAGACCTTGCCGTTTTTCTTACTTGCCATCCTGATGGCTATGCACATATCCATATTTCCCTTGAAATCGATATATCCGACCGCTCCGCCATAGACTCCACGATTCACTCCCTCAAGCTCGGAGATTATCTCGCAGGCACGGTATTTCGGAGCTCCCGAAAGGGTTCCAGCAGGAAGTACAGCGGAAAGAGCGTCGAACTGATCGAGTCCGTCTCTGAGCTTGCCTCTTACCGTTGAGGCTATGTGAATTACGTGCGAATACTTGAGAATTTCCTTGTAGCCCTCGACATGGACTGTGCCATATTCGCTGACCTTGCCGATGTCGTTTCTTCCGAGGTCGACAAGCATGTTGTGTTCACTGAGCTCTTTTTCGTCTGTTAAGAGCCCCGAAATAAGCTCGTTGTCCTCAGCTTCAGTCTTGCCGCGCTTTCTTGTTCCGGCAATCGGGAATGTCGAGACGGTGCCATTACTGATTGAAACTATCGTCTCTGGCGAGGCACCCGCCAGCTCGCAGTCATCATACTTCATATAGAACATATATGGCGAGGGGTTTATCGTCCTGAGGACTCTGTAGGTATTGAGGAGGCTTCCCTCGAATTCGGCTTCAAGGCGGTTTGAGATTACTGCCTGGAAGATGTCGCCCTCACGGATATACTCTTTCGTCTTGGTGACCATTCCGCAGTACTCTTCTTTCGAGAAGAGCGGCTTGAACTCGCCCTTGATTCCGGCGTACTCCTCAGAGTAGGAGTGCTCTGTTTTAAGGAGAGTGCAGAGCTGATCCAGCTCCATCACGCCGCGGTTATAGTTCTCCTCGAAATTGTCGGTCTTGATGTTGTTGATGACGATTATCTTCTGCCGAAGCCTGTCAAAGCAGATGACCTTGTCGAAAAGCATGAGGTCGAAGTCGTAGAAGTTGCCGTCGTCCCGGAGATCGAGATTCAGTGTCGGCTCGGCGTATCTTATATAGTTATATGAGAAATATCCGACGAATCCGCCTGTGAACGGAGGTAAACCATCAACTTTCGGGCTCTTATACTGGGACAGGATATCCCGAAGAACTGAGCTCGGATCGCTCGATTTCTGCCTGATGGTCACATTCGAGATTATCTCTATGTCCTCTCCCTTGCCTCTTACTTCGAGTGCCGGGTCGAAGCCTAAATATGAATATCTCCCCCACTTGTCTCCACCCTCGACGCTCTCAAGTAGATAATATTTCACGCTCATTTTCTTTAGGATTTTCAGCGTCTGAATAGGTGTCCGGAGGTCGGAATAAATCTCCTCCGACAGCGGAACAACGCTCATTCCCTCAGCAAGCCTTTTAGCTTCTTCATAACTTGGACTAGGCAATAAAATCAACTCCTTATACAACAAAAACGCCCTTGATCTTTTTAAAGACCAAGGACGAGAAATTTACTGTTCCCGCGGTGCCACCTTGATTCATTTCTCCTAAACAGAGAAATGCTCTTTTCAGAGTACAAACATACTCCTCGCGCTTCACGCACGCATAACGTCACGGAATACTCGGAACTGAAGCTACACTCGGGCGATTTACACCACACTCCGGCTTATGTTCCTTTGACCATGCCCTCCGCGGTCCATTTGACAAGCTGCAATTCTACGAGGCTCCCAGCCTTTTGGAAACCATAAGGATTCCAAATGTCCCCGCTCTCTGTCAGCGCACACCTGCCGTTATCTCCGCTTCATCGGTTTAAAATGAATCTGTAAACTATTCTACACTATTTTGATGCGGATGTCAAGAGGTTTTTTAAATAATTTCAAACTCGTGCTCCGTCTCAAGTGCATTCTTCTTTTCAGCACCAGCAGCATACTTGTTGACTGTGGCACTTGACTTCTCTACGGGTTGAAGCGTTCCTGCTCCGGCAACGCAGCCGCCGGGACATGCCATTCCCTCAAGAAGATAGCCGTTATACTTTCCGGCTTTCGCCATCTGGAGGAGCTTGCGGCACTCCTTTAAGCCTTGTGCAGATGCAGTTTTGACTTCACGGTCGGGGTCGAGTTCATGGATGACGTCTGTTACAGCCTTGATGACACCTCCGGAAACAGCAAAGATTCTGCCATCAGAAGTGCCCTCATTAAGAGGCACTTCCTCGTCGGGGGTTATCTCATCGAAATTGATTTCCTTAGCCTCAAACATTCCCATCAGCTCTTCAAACGTTAAGACAAAGTCGACATCGCTTCGGATGGTTCGCCTCGATGCCTCAAGCTTCTTTGCCGCGCAAGGTCCTATAAAGGCTATGCAGGCGTTCGGGTGCTCCTTTTTGACCATTCGGGCTGTCAGAACCATAGGTGTCAAAGCCATCGAAATATATCCCGCGAACTCCGGGAAGAGCTTTTTCGCCATTACCGACCAGGACGGGCAGCAGGATGTCGCCATAAACGGCTGATTTTCGGGGACGTTTTCAACAAAGTCCTTTGCTTCATCTATTGCACATAAATCTGCGCCGATCGCGACTTCTGTCACTCCGGCAAAGCCAAGCTTTTTCATTGCAGCTGTCAGCTTTTCGGGAGTCGCCTTGGCTCCGAACTGACCGACGAATGCAGGAGCAACTATCGCTATGACTTCTTTGCCTGATTTTATCGCATGGATAAGCTGGAATATCTGACCCTTATCTACGATTGCACCGAACGGGCAGTTGACAAGGCACATTCCACAGGAAACGCACTTATCGTAATCAATCTGTGCTCTTCCCTGCTCGTCTGAGTGTATAGCATCCATTCCACATGCGGAGGCGCATGGGCGTTCCATCTTGTTTATCGCGCCATAGGGGCAGACGGAAGCGCACTTGCCACACTTGATGCATTTAGACTGATCAATAACCGACTTGCCGTGGATGATTTCAATTGCGTGCTTCGGACAGACTTCCTTGCACGGATGAGCAAGACAGCCCTGGCAACAGTCGGTGACGTGATAGTGGGTCTCCGGACAGGCGTTACAGGCAAACTTTATGATGTTTACAAGCGGCGGGTCGTAGTATTTTTCGGAAATTGCGGATGCATCAATTCCGTCGGCTACCGATTCATGCTGGTCAATTGGTCTTAAAGGCAGACCGATTGCGAGCCTTAATCTTTCCTCAACTATAGCTCTCTCCAAAAATATCGATTCACGGTAAACAGCTTCGCTTCCCGGGACTATTTTATATGGGAGCTCAGTAATCTTCTCGGCATAATTGCCGTCCTCATATGCTAATCTGGCGACCTCGGTGAAGACCTTTCTGCGTATGTCCGTTACCGAGTTATATATTCCTCTCATAGCCATTGTGAAAACCTCTTTTCGTATCTCTCTCGGAAAAAGTATAACATATATGAGCTCAAAGTTCAATATAAGATTTCTGCCAATTTTTAAAAAGAAAGAGCCGCCGGTTGGGACGAAAAGAATCTCAGTTCAGATTTGCCAACAGACTTGACTTGACGCCGAAAAGCCGTTATAATATCCGATAGAATATCTTTGCAAGGACTGATTTTGATATGAAAAAGCCGCTTTTTATCGCCGTTGAGGGCTTGGACGGCTCAGGAAAAGGAACACAGATTGCCATGCTTGCCCACAGGCTTGAAGCCGAGGGCACAAAAGTATATCTTACCAGCGAACCGACTCAATTCACAACCGGTGGACTTATAAGGGATGCGCTTTCAGGTCTCACAAAGAGAACTCCTGCCGAGCTTGCGGGGCTCTTTCTCTCGGACAGAATCGCCCACTGCCAGTCGCCAAATGTAGGGATCAAGTGCATGTTAGAATCCGGCGTTACCGTCATCACTGACAGGTATTACTACTCATCTTTTGCCTATCAGGGCATGGACACCGATTTGGATTGGGTCATGAGGGCGAATCTCGACTGTCCTGACATCCTGAAGCCGGATGTCTGCATATTCTTAGATGTCCCCTCAGATGTCTGCGACTCAAGGATTGAGTCGGGCAGGGCTTCAAGAGAGATTTACGAGAAGCAAGAGACGATTGAGAGAACAAGGCAGAAATATTTCGAGGTCTTCTCAAGACTTCCCGACCACAATATAAAGATTGTAAACGCAGTTGGCGATCCAAATGAGATTGCCGAAAGGGTTTACGACGCAATAAGATAACAAAAAGCGCACCGGTTTCCCGATGCGCTTCGATTTTTACAGGGATTATTCGTACTCTACAACGTTTACCCAGGAGAGGAGGAACTCTCTCTCGGCTTCGTTGCCCTTGACCGACTGGGAAGCGGCTACAATAGGCATCCACTTCTCGACGTACTGGCGGGCGGTGTTTGACTTCTTGCAGAAAAGGTTAAGGTACTTCTTTGCAAGAGGCATGTTGCCCTTGAGGCAGAAGAGGAGGTAGGTTCTGGCTACGTCTGCGGAAGCATTGCCCTGAGTGGCGTGAGACCAGTCGATGACGTGAGGAACGCCCTCTTTATCGATGATGACGTTACTTGGGTTGAAGTCGCCGTGGCAGAGCTTGTCATGGTTCGGCATAGACTCAAGACGCATTCTCAGTTCATATCTGGTTGTGGCGTCGATGTTGGCTTCGCCCATCTTACGGTTCATCTTGTCCTTGAGCTTATTGAGGCTCGGGCTCTTGAGGGAGTGCATCTTGATCTGCAAATCAACGAACAGCTCAAGATACTCATCCATCTTTTCAGGATGCTCATCCATGAGATCCTGCAGGGTTTCGCCCTCGATGAATTCACTTACTATCGCCCACTGGCCATCCTGAGTGGTGACCTCGATGATTGCGGGGATGTCAAAGCCGGTCTCCTCTACTCTTGCCTGGTTGAGAGCCTCATTGAGGATATCAGCCTTGGAGTAGCCGGGCTCGAACATTTTGATGCAACGGTCGCCGTCGCGGTAGATGGTTTTTGTCTTTCTTACGGAAACAACATTGTCAAGATTCATTTCTGTCACTCCTCTCTATTAGTCCGCTTTCGGCAATGCTTTCTCAGTGAAAGTGCCGCCGTAGTATGCGTCAAGGTAAATCTGCTTAAGCTCGTTGATGAGCGGGTATCTCGGGTTTGCACCGGTGCACTGATCATCGAATGCACACTCGGTCATTTCGTCGAGAGTGTCGAGGAACTTCTTCTCGTCAACGCCGTATTCAGCGATGGTATCCTTGATTCCGACACGGTGCTTGAGCTCGTGAACAGCTGAGATGAGGTTCTCAAGCTTCTCTTCATCGGTCTTTCCGCCGAGGTTAAGTGCATCTGCAATCTCAGCATATCTGTGAAGAGCGTTCGGGTGGTCATACTGGCTGAATGTTCCCATCTTCTGAGGAGCTTCGCTTGCGTTGTATCTCATGACGTCTTCGATGACAAGAGCATTTGCAACGCCATGTGCGATGTGGTGATATGCACCAAGCTTGTGAGCCAAAGAGTGGCTGATTCCAAGGAATGCGTTAGCGAATGCCATACCTGCCATAGTGGCGGCATTTGCCATCTTCTCTCTGGCTTCCTCGTCGGTGAGACCGTTGTCATAAGCTCTCGGGAGATACTCGAAAATAGTCTTGAGTGCTCCGATTGCTAGGCTGTCGGTATAGTCGGTAGCCATTACGGAAGCATAAGCTTCAAGAGCATGGGTTACAGCATCGATACCTGATGCGGCAGTAAGACCCTTGGGTGCTGTCATATGGAAGTCGATGTCGACAATTGCCATGTTCGGCATGAGCTGATAGTCAGCAAGAGGATACTTGATTCCGGTTGACTCGTCGGTGATAACTGCAAACGGGGTAACTTCTGAACCGGTACCGGCAGAGGTAGGAACTGCGATGAAGTAAGCCTTTTCACCCATCTTCGGGAATGTGTAGACACGCTTGCGGATATCTATGAATCTCATAGCCATGTCCATGAAGTCTGCATCAGGATGCTCATAGAGAACCCACATGATCTTTCCTGCGTCCATAGCGGAGCCGCCACCGATTGCGATGATGCAGTCAGGCTGGAATGAAGTCATTGCCTTGGCACCTGCCTTGGCACTTGCAAGTGTCGGGTCGGGCTCAACATCGAAGAATGTTGTGTGAGCGATTCCGAGCTCGTCGAGCTTATCGGTGATGGACTTTGTAACGCCGCTGTGATAGAGGAAACTGTCGGTTACGATGAAGCAACGCTTCTTGCCCATGACGTACTTGAGTTCATCCAACGCTACCGGCAGGCAGCCTTTCTTGGTGTATACCTTTTCAGGTGCACGGAACCAAAGCATATTCTCTCTCCTCTCAGCGACTGTCTTGATATTGATAAGGTGCTTGACACCTACGTTTTCACTTACGCTGTTGCCGCCCCATGAGCCACAGCCGAGTGTCAGTGACGGTGAAAGCTTGAAGTTATAGAGGTCTCCGATACCGCCATGGGAAGCAGGAGTGTTGACAAGGATTCTGCAGGTCTTCATACGTGATGCGAATCTGTCAATCTTCTCGCGCTCGGTGACTGCATCGAGGTATACAGAAGAAGTATGACCGAAGCCGCCATCTGCGATAAGATGCTCAGCCTTTTCTATGGCGTCATCAAAGCTCTCTGCATGATACATAGCGAGTACTGGTGAAAGCTTTTCATGGGCGAACTCCTCAGAAATATCTACAGACTCTACCTCGCCGATGAGAATCTTGGTTCCCTCGGGGACGGTGATGCCGCAGATTTCTGCAATCTTCGGAGCAGGCTGACCGACAATTTTTGCATTGACGGAGCCGTTGATGATGATGGTGCTTCTGACCTTGTCCTTTTCCTCGTCGTTAAGGAAATAGCAGCCTCTGTAGGCGAATTCTTTTCTTACCTCGTCATAGATGTCATTAAGAACGATAACAGACTGCTCGGAAGCACAGATCATGCCGTTGTCGAATGTCTTTGAATGGATGATTGAGCTTACTGCAAGCTTGATGTCGGCGGTGCTGTCGATGATTGCGGGGGTGTTTCCTGCACCAACTCCCAAAGCCGGCTTGCCGGAGGAGTATGCCGACTTGACCATTCCAGGTCCGCCGGTTGCAAGGATGATGTCAGCCTCTTTCATCAGTAGAGTTGTCATGTCGAGGGTTGGGGTGTCGATCCACTCGATTATGCCCTCGGGAGCTCCTGCCTTGACCGCGGCTTCAAGAACTATTCTTGCCGCCTCAGCTGTGCACTTCTTTGCTCTCGGGTGAGGGCTGATGATGATTGCGTTTCTTGTCTTGAGGCAGATCAAGCACTTGAATATTGCTGTGGAAGTCGGGTTGGTAGTTGGAATTACTGCCGCGACGACTCCTATCGGCTCGGCTATCTTCTTTGTGCCGTAAGCCTTGTCCTCCTCGATAACTCCGCAGGTCTTAGTGTTCTTGTAAGCATTGTAGATATGCTCAGCGGCGTAGTTGTTCTTGATTACTTTATCCTCAACAACGCCCATTCCGGTCTCCTCGACAGCCATCTTGGCTAAAGGCAGTCTTGCCTGGTTTGCAGCGGTAGCAGCGGCAAGGAAAATCTTATCAACCTGCTCCTGAGTGTAGGTTGCAAAAATCTCCTGAGCCTTTCTTACTCTTGCAATCGCAGCTTCAAGTGCTTCGACGCTTTCGATGGGAGTCCTTTCGGTTTTTGCCGATTTCACCATACTAACCTCCTATTGTATTTTCGCAGCCAGAGGAAGCTTCAAGCTTCACACAGGCTACGGAAGAATTATATTTTTACAGCTATCATTATAGCAGACCAATTCCGTTTAATCAAGCAGAATCGGCATTTTCCACGGTTTCAACAATTTTTATTTCAAAATGACAACCCCGTTTTTACTTATAAACAAAGTGCGAAAATTCAGCCGTTCCGCCGGTCTTCTCAGTCGAATAAGCAAACAGCCCTATCCGACAGCCAACGAAGTGCCGAAGGTCGAATGTCGGGTAAACCATTTCGCCAAAATCAACCCATTCGCCGTCTTTCTGGTACATGAAGCTCACTTCGCTGTGGTTAAGAGAGAATTTGCCTCTTACGCCCAAGGTGACGGTATCGCCATCGAATAGGATTTTTGCGCAGGTTTTCTCTCTTGACTTCATGACAAGATAAGTTCTCCCCTGCTCCTTTGTAAGACCTATGATTCCGTACTGATACTGGAGCATGGTGAGACCGGCGGTGTCACCGTCCTGAAGCCCGCTTGCATCGAGGGTGACATATGCCTTACATTCGGGATATTTCGCCCTTTGCGTCAGGGTGTTCCGGGCAAATTCGACAGAATTCGACAACTTCTCGGTGGTGATAGTGAATTTGCCGTCGCCAGTGTGCCAGAATCCAGATTTTGGGTTATGGTTGAATTCCCATGCGGGATTCAGGGCTTCACTTGTGAAGTCATCTGAAGCGAATATCGGCGAATACACATAATCCGGTCGGGTCGAGGTGTTTTCGACAATTTCCGACGGCGTATCGAAAACCGGGAATCCGGTCTCGTCAAAGCGCATGGGAACGAGGTTCGGAATTCTTCCGACTGCTCCATGGTCGGCGAAAATGACTCCAAACCATCTTCCGTCGGGAGTGTCGACAATTCCTCCCTGAGCAACTCCGTTGGTGTCTGGGAGCTTATAGTCGATGACATCGCCGCCGACCCATTCGCCATCGATGCTATCCGCCATGTAGGCAGCTTCAATCCTCCGCCACTCATCACGTGCAGCATGGATGAAGAAAGCGTAGTATTTGCCGTTAATCTTATAGAAATGTGAGCCCTCATATCCAAGGAAATCGCCCGGAGCGTCACGGATTACCACCTTATCAAAGCCGCCCTCGAGAGGAGCAGATAAATCCGGCTTAAGTTCGGTAATACGTATATTCCGGTTTCCATACATGATATAGACCCTGCCGTCATCGTCAAATAGGACTGAGCAGTCATGATAGAAGCCGTCTATATAGCTCTTAGTCCACGGTCCCTCGGGATTCTCAGCGGTGAAGCAGTAGGTTTTGTGGGTGTCGTTGGCTATGAAAATGACATAGAATCTGCCGTCGTGGTATCGAAGAGAGGGTGCCCACATGCCGTTTGCATAGGCGTTGTTCTCGCCATCGAGGTTCTGACGTGGCGTGTCCTCAAGGGTTTCATATACATGGGAGCAGAATTCCCAGTTGATGAGGTCATATGACCGTAAGATAACTCCTCCGGGCATATAGTACATGGTGGTGGAGCACATATAGTATGTGTCGCCAACCCTGATTACATCCGGGTCGGGCATGTCACAGCTGATTATGGGGTTAGTTCCCCGAATTATTTCGGTTTTCATAATAATTCTCCAAGTAAAGTTTGGCGCACCGTGTTGGGGTGCGCCTATAATGTTCAAATTAAAGCGAAATTCTGACTGCTACGGGTGTCTTACCGGTGAGTGAAACACTCAGGTCATCCGGCTGAGAGGTTCCGAAGTAGAGGGTTGTCTCGGCATCCTTATCCAAGTATCTCTTGCCGTCGTTATCTACAACAGTGAGATTCTTAAGCGGAATGTCAATGGAAACCGTCTTTGTCTCGCCCTCAGCAACTGCAACTTTCTTGAAAGCGCAGAGAGCATGGTTTCTGACAGCGTCCGGGGAAGTCGATTTGAAGTAGACCTGCAATGCGTCCGAGCCGGAAACAGAAGAGTTTGTCAGAGTTACCTCTGCGTGAACTGCTTCTTCACCTACAGTGGTCTTGACATCGGTAACTTTTATATCCGAATAGGTGAGACCATAGCCGAACGGATAAAGGACATTGTCTTTCGACAGATCCTCATAGCGGTATGTACGGCTTCTCATACAGTAGTCGGTGAATTCGGGCATACCATCGGTCGACTTGTAGAATGTTACAGGGAGCTTTCCGGATGGGGAAACCTTGCCGAAAAGAATATCAGCAACTGCCTTGCCGCCCTCAGAGCCGGGATAGAACGCCTGCAAAAGTGCATTCGGTCTGTCGTCTTCAAGGTTAAGCGATGAGCCGCTTGCGAGGATTACAATAGTTGGCTTGCCGAGAGAAAGTACAGCATGAACAAGATGCTGCTGTGATTTCGGCAACCTCAGGTCTTTCTTATCTCCGGAAGCATAGGCGTTTCCTGCGTCGCCCTCCTCGCCCTCAAGGGTTTCATCGAGACCTACGCAGAGGACAACTACGTCGCTGTGCTCAGCTATAGCCTTGGCTTCCGCGATTCTGTCGTCAGGGAAAGCGAGGACTTCGACTCTGTCCTTGATGATGTGTGAGCCCTCGGAGAAGAGAACTCTTCCCGGGAATGCTTCCTGAATACCCATCAGAATGGTTTCATATCTTGAGGCTGTGCCATAGTAGTTGCCTCTGAGTGCTCCTATATTCTGTGCATTGGGTCCGATGACGCCGATAGTATTGATCTTTGAAGCGTCGAGCGGGAGAATACCGTCGTTCTTGAGAAGTACGCAAGCGGACTCCGCAGCACGTCTGCTGACTGCAAGGTGCTCCTTGGTTTCGACATCCATGTAGCCCAGGCTGTCATACTCAGTTTCGTCGAACATTCCAAGGCGGAATCTGGTTCTGAAAAGATGCTCGCAGGCAGTGGTAATCTCATCCTCGGTTACAAGACCATCCTGGTATGCTTTATAGAGGTGGATATAGGTGTTACCGCAGTTGACGTCGCAGCCGTTCTTGAGTGCGAGAGCCGCAGATTCCTCATAGGTCTCGGTTACGTGATGGTGCTGATGGAAGTCCTGCAAAGCCCAGCAGTCGGAGGTGAAATAGCCGTCAAAGCCCCATTCTTCAAGCAAGGAGTGGAGGTATTCGCTGCCACAGCAGGGCTCGCCATTGGTGCGGTTATATGCGCCCATCACACCCTCAACGTCCGCCTCTTTTACAAGTGCCTCGAATGCAGGAAGATAGGTCTCCTCCAAATCTTTCGGGTCGGCTACTGCATTGAATTCGTGCCGGAGCTCCTCCGGTCCTGAATGGACGGCAAAGTGCTTGGCACATGCGGCGGCACGGAGATACTCTCCATCGCCCTGGATGCCATTTACAAATGCACAGCCGAGGCGGGATGTTAAGTAAGGGTCTTCGCCATAGGTCTCATGACCTCTGCCCCAGCGGGGGTCACGGAAGATGTTGATATTGGGAGACCAGAGAGTCAAACCCTTGTAGATGTCGCGGTCGCCCTGTTTTGAATATTCATTATACTTGGCTCTTGTTTCGACTGAGATTACTTCCGAAATCTCGCCGACCAATTCCTCATCGAAAGAAGCCGCCACGCCTATAGCCTGCGGGAACATGGTTGCGACGCCTGCACGAGCTGTGCCGTGAAGACCCTCGCACCACCAGTTGTAGGCAGGAATCCCGAGCCTTTCAACAGCAGGTGCTCCAAACTTGAGCTGTTCGCACTTCTCCCATACTGTCAGCCGGGAAACGAGATCATGTGCTCTTTCCTCAGGCGACTTTGTTTTGTCCTTATAAATATCCATAGTTGTCCTCCTTGTATAGTTCAAAGTAAGTTGCTATGGATATTATAATGGATTTCGGGGATGGTGTCAAGAAGTTTGGCTCTGCCAAACTTCCGAAGTTCGCATAGCGAACTTCTATATCCAGACCGAAAAATTACCGTAAAAAAATAGCGGGCGGATGATATCCGCCCCTACAATTATGCCATAAGGCTATTAAGATTTCTCGCAATCGCCCCGATGAATTCTTCCGTCGAAACAGACTGCTTATTTTCAAGCGTTGAAAGTGCTGCCATGTCGCCGGTCATGATGCCGCTCTCAATGGTTGAGATAGTCGCCTTTTCGAGCTTGTCGGCGTAATCGCAGAGCTCGGGGATCTCGTCGAGCTCGCCGCGCTTGCGGAATGCTCCCGACCAGGCAAAGATGGTTGCAACCGGGTTGGTCGAGGTGCGCTCGCCTTTAAGATACTTGTAATAGTGCCTCTGAACGGTTCCGTGGGCGGCTTCGTACTCGTAAACTCCGTCGGGAGAGACGAGAACCGAGGTCATAAGCCCGAGGCTTCCATAGGCAGTGGCTACCATGTCGCTCATGACATCGCCGTCGTAGTTCTTGCAAGCCCAGATTACGCCGCCGTTTGAGCGGACGATTCTGGCGACAACGTCGTCAATGAGGGTGTAGAAGTATTCGATGCCTGCCGCCTCAAACTTCTCTTTGTACTCAGACTCGTAGATCTCAGCAAAGATATCCTTGAAGTGATGGTCATAGGTCTTCGAGATAGTGTCCTTAGCTGCAAACCATACGTCCTGATGGGTGTCAAGAGCATAGGAGAGGCAGGAACGGGCGAAGCTTTGAATCGACTTGTCGAGGTTATGGACGCCCTGGATGATTCCAGCACTATTTTTAAAGTCGTGGATGAGGGCTCTTGTCTCGTTGCCGTTCTCATCAGTAACAACAAGCTCGGCTTTTGAACCCTGTGGAACCGAAAGCTCGGTGTTCTTATAGATGTCGCCATAAGCGTGACGGGCGATGGTGATTGGCTTAGTCCATGTCGGGATGAACGGAGTGATACCCTTGACAATAATCGGGGTTCTGAAGACAGTGCCGTCGAGGATTGCACGGATAGTGCCGTTCGGGGACTTCCACATTTCTTTCAGGTGGTACTCCTCAACTCTTGCGGCATTCGGGGTGATGGTGGCGCACTTGACGGCGACGCCATACTTCTTGGTGGCTTCGGCACTGTCGATGGTGACCTGGTCGTCGGTTTCGTTTCTGTGGACGAGTCCCAGGTCGTAATATTCGGTTTTCAGGTCGACGAAAGGAGCGATGAGCTCGTCCTTGATCATCTGCCAGACAACCCTAGTCATTTCGTCGCCGTCCATTTCGACAAGCGGCGTTTTCATCTGAATTTTAGACATTTTGTTGACCTCCCTGTGTTGAATCAGAGTTTAGATTTCGTGTAGTCGAGAAGACCGCCTGCTAAGATGATTTCGCGGTCACGGGCTGAGAGCTCTATCTTCAGGACAATACTCTCGCCATTGGTGAGATTTTTGAGTGTGACGGTGTCGCCAGTGGAAACGGCTTCTTTAAGCCCTGTCAGGCTCAACTTGTCGCCCTGAGAAATTTTTTCGTAATCAGATTCTGTCTCAAAAGTAAGAGGCAGGATTCCGGCATTGACGAGGTTAGCCTTGTGGATTCGGGCAAACGACTGGACTACAACTGCCTTGATTCCAAGGTAGAGAGGAGCAAGTGCGGCATGTTCTCTTGAAGAGCCCTGACCATAGTTCGAGCCGCCTACGATAATGCTTGTGCCAAGAGACAAGGCACGTGCCGGGAACTCAGGGTCGACAACCTCAAAGCAGTGCTTCGAGATTTCGGGGATGTTGGATCTGAGCGGAAGAATCTTCGAGCCGGCAGGCATGATGTGGTCGGTAGTGATATTGTCGCCAACTTTAAGAGAACATTCTGCCTCAATGCTGTCAGGCAAAGGCGAAGTCTTCGGGTAGCCCTTGATGTTTGGTCCCCTCTTGATTTCGACTGCGGGAGCTTCTTCGGGAGTTGCCGGGAGCTCAACCATATTGTCGTTGATGACGAACTCCTCAGGCATTTTGAATTCGGGCATGTCGCCCAAGGTTCTCGGGTCGGTGAGTACGCCAGTAAGAGCAGATGCGGCGGCTGTTTCGGGGGAAATAAGGTAAACCTGAGCGTCCTTGGTGCCACTTCTGCCAAGGAAGTTACGATTGAATGTTCTTAAAGATACGCCGGCAGAATTAGGCGACTGACCCATTCCGATGCAGGGACCGCAGGCAGATTCCAAGATTCTCGCTCCGCAGTCGATCATATCCGAAAGGTACTCGCCCTTTGAGAGCATGTTAAGAACCTGCTTTGAGCCGGGAGCTATCGAAAGAGATACATCCGGGTGAACGGTCTTTCCCTTGAGGATATAGGCGACTTTCATCATGTCGACAAAGGAAGAGTTGGTGCAGGAGCCGATGCAGACCTGATTAATCTTCATTCCAGCAAGCTCACTTACCGGCTTGACATTGTCAGGAGAATGTGGGCAAGCTGCAAGGGGCTCAAGGGTGCTCAGGTCAATTACGAGCTCCTCATCATATACGGCGTCAGGGTCAGCCTTTAGCTCCGACCAGTCGGCTTCTCTGTGCTGAGCTTTCATGAATTCATAGGTCTTCTCGTCTGACGGGAAGATGCTGGTTGTGGTTCCGAGTTCAGCTCCCATATTAGTGATGGTTGCGCGCTCGGGGACGCTTAGGGTCTTGACTCCCTCGCCAGTGTATTCGATAATCTTTCCGACACCACCCTTGACGGTGAGGCGTCTTAGAACTTCGAGAATTACGTCTTTAGCCGAAACCCAGGGGCTGAGTTTGCCGGTGAGTTCGACTTTAACCATCTTCGGATAAGTTATATAGAGCGGTCCGCCGCCCATTGCGACTGCAACGTCAAGTCCGCCTGCTCCTATTGCAAGCATTCCGAGACCGCCACATGTGGGAGTGTGGGAGTCGGAGCCGATGAGGGTCTTGCCAGGAACGCCGAAGCGTTCTAGGTGAACCTGATGGCAGATGCCGTTGCCCGGACGTGAGAACGAAATTCCACGCTTTTTGGCGACTGAACCGATAAACAGGTGGTCGTCGGCGTTCTCAAAGCCGGACTGGAGGGTGTTGTGGTCGACATAAGCGACGCTCTTCTCCGTCTTTACCGACGGGATTTCCATCGCCTCAAGCTCGATATATGCCATCGTGCCGGTGGCGTCCTGAGTCAGAGTCTGGTCAATCTTGATTCCGATTTCGGAACCCTTTTCGAACTCACCATCAACAAGGTGAGCTTTTAAAATTTTTTCAGCTACGGTGTAACCCATGCTATCGCCCCTTTATTTAGTGTTAGGTTTATTTTAATACAGTAACGAGCCGGTGTCAATACCGCAAAACAATCTTTGGATATTTTGCCGAATCGAATGCCCATTATTTGCAAAAAAGGCGACAATTAGCCGCCTTTGAATGGGAAAAGTGAATTTTTGGGATGGGGGAAGCGTCATGTTGCAAAGTACGACAGATAAAAATCAGCCACAGTCGATATGCAGGGATCAGGCGGATAGTGCTTGATATTGCCGGTGACGAGAGCTGCGTTGCAGAACTTCGCCACTTCATAAAACTTGCGATCCGACTCGTCGGTGAACTTCACATCCGGCAATGGATTTGCTATTACAGAGATTCCGGAAACAGTCAGCTCCTCTAAAAGCCAATCTATCTGCCACTTGTCGAAATTGAACTTAGGTCTCGACAGAACGGAACGATACTCTTCCAGGAGCCTATAATCATAACACATCCTGAACCTACCTGCCAGGGTTGCAGAGACTATTGCTGATGGCTTACTTCCCTGCGACCAGAGAGCAGAGACAAGGACATTTGTATCAAGTACAATAAACACTTCCCTATTCTCCTCTTCTTGCAGCCTGTATTTCAGCCTCTATTTCCTCATCAGACATATACCCAGCCGACGCTGCCTGAGAGCGCATGCTGTTGAATGCAATCATAGCTTTAGCCTGACGGACAGCCTGAAGCATAAGCTCTAAATTATCTCCCGAAACATCCATCATAAGCGCAGCCGGCTTACCGTTATTTGTGATGACAACCTCATTGCCACGGGAAAGATTTTCCCACATACTCTTGGATTCCGTTCTAAGATCTCTCACGGAGTAGAAATTCATTCACAGCACCTCCTTGGTGTTCTTTCAATATCAGTATACACTATCGTGTCCATTTTGTCAACTCTTTTGTGACACAAAATTTAAAGCTGAGCAAAACTGCTCAGCTTTCCGTGTGTATACTATTCATCCACCGCGTCCGGGACCTTTCGTCTTGCCTTAAAGTAGCCTACGGTGCCGGAGACGGTTGACATGGTGGCGAATGAGCCGGGGTATTTCTCGATTATATTCTTGAGGGAAACCATCTGGTCTTTATTGACGACGCAAATCAGGACACTGCGTCCCTCGTGGGTATAGCCACCCTTGCCCTCGACGATGGTTGCGGAATGACCGAGCTTAGTGATTATTTCCTCGGAAATCTCCTTTGGACTGTTCGTGATAATCTCAAATCTTACCGCCTCACGGTTGCCCTTGAGGATTCTGTCGCTTAAGGTGCTTGAGAAGTAGCTATAGACGATGCAGAGGAGCACTGGCTCAATTTTGTAGTCATAGACGAAGTAAGACGATATCGCAACAACAGTGTTGAGAGCGAACATAACCCATGCAAGGTTGTAGGACGGGTGCTTCTTGTGGATGATGACGGCTATAAGGTCGGTTCCACCTGAGCAGCAGTTGGTCATCATTGAATAGCCCAATATTCCGCCGTTCAGGATTCCCGATACCACAGGTCCTAAGATAGTGCTCGTGCCTGTGTCGGTCTGATAAATAAATCTTGACAGGTCGACATATGACGACTGCAGGACGATAAGCATTACCGAAAAGACGGATATGTAGACAAGAGTCCTGACAGCGAACTGCTTGTCGACATAGAAGAATACTATTATTATGAGAGGTATATTGATTATGAGCGAGAGATAACCGACGTTGATTCCCAGGACATACTGGATCATAGTCGCGATACCGTTGACTCCCGACGGTGCAAAGCTGTTTGGGAAGATGAAAAGAACATAAACAAGAGCACAGGCACTTGCCAACAAAGCTATAAAAACGTAGCTCCAGATTTTTCTCAATACTGTGACGAATGACATTTTGTATCTGCCTTTCTTATTTGCTTGCCGCATCTATAATATTGACATATTTCACGATTCTTCGCTTGTCGGGCGGGACGAGATAAAACAGCCGCTTTTCGTAATAGAGATTGAACCAGCCGTCCGGCGTGTAGGGTGCTCCGCCGATGTCTCTGGTTTTCTTGTGGAGCTCAACCGGCTCGCCATAGACTGTGCCGACAAGGTCGAAGTTCTCCATATCCACCCTCAGGTGTGCTTCTCCCGCTTCCATATCCATATGTCCGTGCTTGTTTACGGCACCGATTTTTATATCGTCCTCCATGACAGTGTCCAAAGGAAGCAGACCTCTTTGGAGATAGTACCACGCATTCACAGAGCGGACTAGCTCATTATCAAATCTGTAATTATCCGAAAGGGTTGTTTTGAAGCCACAGGCTTCGCAACTGACTTCATTGCCGGAAGCTTTGATCTGAAATTCAGCTCCGCAGCTCGGGCACTTATACAGAATGGAGTCGAGACCCTCGGCGGTTTTACTGGTCTTGTAGTGGTGACCTTTCATCGCCCACTCATCGTCATGGAAGATGGCTTCATCGATCTTCTCGGATATCTCGTCGACAGATAATTTTGCAACTTCATTGGCGGAGAATAGCTGCGCAGTCTCAACCTTTATGTCGCCTTTGCGATACCTCTTTCCCCACTTCGGAAAGACGAGTGCGGAGCCGTTTCCGGTTATTGTGTAGACAGGGAGCCCAAGCTTCTTCACAAGCTCGGGAGTGCCCTTTGTGACTTTCTGAGAATGTGCAACACCGTTGAGCCTGCCCTCGGGGAAGAGAACAATGATATTCCCCTCACTTTTGGCTCTCAGGATGCCCCGAATGGTTCCGGTGTCGGGGCAGAACATCTTCTTTGTGACGGCGTGACCGAATCTTCTTATGAACCAACCTATCACCGGGCTATACATGAAGTGCTCGCTAAGTACAAACGTCGGTCGGTGTGGCAGAAGAGTCAGACCAACTATTATGTGGTCTTTAAGCGAAATATGTGGTGCTAAGACCAAGGACGGCTCTTCTATTTCACGGATGCCTGTCCGGTCAATAGTCATGTGAATACCCTTTATCTTAAAAATAAGGGCTGAAATATAGAGATAGATATGATATATGCCCCATGCGGGCTTGCCAATTTTCTTTGAATTTTTTTCTGATGCCATTTTTCTTTTCACCACCAACGGTTGTCCAGCAGACAAATGTCCGCGAGTGGAGGACATTTATATATAATGTGTCCTCCCGGTAAACTATTGTAGCATATAATAATCAAAATAGCAACAAGATTTTGCACGCATTTTGGTAAAATTTAAACTCATTCAAAACTTGACACTTTGAGCTTAACATGATATAATTTCACGTAATGAGCAAAGGCGTTCATATAAGGGGTAGTCTACCCTTTTTGAGGTAACGCCTTTGTTTTTTTTCTTAGTATGAAAGGAAGAGAAGTCATGAAGTTAGAAGGTCAGGTACGCATACCTTCGGGCTGTGCCATTTCCGCAGTTATTTCGCGTGAGGGCAGGAAGATGAGCGGAGACGCCATCATCAAGAGCATGATACCGATGCACGACCGCTCAAACGGTCTGGGAGGCGGATTCGCAGCCTACGGCATTTATCCGGAATATAAGGAGTTCTACGCACTGCATATTTTCTACAACGACAATAACGTCAGAATGACGTGCGAGAACCTTTTGAAAGATGGGTTCGAGATTATAAAATCGGAGAGCATTCCTATAAGAAAAACCCCGAAAATTTCCGATGTTCCGCTTATCTGGAGGTATTTTGTCGCTCCGATGTCGTCGGTTCTTTCACGGCTTCATGTCGATGAAAAGGAATATGTCGCCGAGACTGTAATGAAGATAAACTCCCAGATAAACGGCGCGTATGTCTTCTCCTCAGGAAAGAATATGGGCGTCTTCAAGGCGGTAGGTTACCCTGAGGATGTAGGATATTTCTACCGACTCGATGAATATGAGGGCTACTGCTGGACGGCTCACGGAAGATACCCCACAAACACCCCCGGCTGGTGGGGAGGAGCCCATCCGTTTGCACTCCTAGATTATACCATCGTCCACAACGGTGAGATTTCCTCCTATGATGCAAACCGTCGCTATATTGAAATGTACGGCTACAAGTGCACTCTCCAGACTGATACCGAGGTTATAACTTACATCGCCGACTATCTTCTGAGAAAGCAAGGTCTTACACTTGAAGAGACTGCATCAGTTATTGCGGCTCCGTTCTGGTCGACCATTGAAAATAAGCCGGAGGAAGAGAAAAAGAAGCTTAGCTACCTGAGAACCGTTTATTCAAGCTTACTCGTCACCGGTCCATTCTCGATAGTACTTGGCTTTGAGGGCGGACTGATGGCACTTAACGACAGACTGAAACTACGCTCTATGGTAACAGCTGAGAAAGACGATTTGGTCTTCGTCGCAAGCGAGGAATCGGCTATAAGAGCGATTTGCCCGGATGCTACTAATGTATATGCACCGTCAGGCGGAGAGCCGGTTATAGTTAAGGTGAAAGAAGGGAAATACTGATGGCTATAAATTATGTTAACCCCGAATTTGAGGTAGTGAGAAATCCCAACCGCTGTATAGCGTGCAGGGTCTGTGAGCGTCAGTGTGCAAACGGTGTTCACAGCTTCGATCCCGAAACGGGAACAATGATGGCGGACGAGACAAAGTGTGTCGACTGCCAGAGGTGCGTAGCACTCTGTCCGACAAGAGCACTAAAGATTGTCAAAAACGAATGCCAATTAAGAGAGAATGCCAACTGGCAGCAGGACACAATCTATGAAATATACAAGCAGGCAGGAAGCGGAGGAGTTCTCCTCTCGTCGATGGGCAATCCGAAGCCGCTCCCCGTCTACTGGGACAAGATTTTAATAAACGCTTCGCAAGTTACAAATCCACCTATCGACCCATTAAGAGAACCGATGGAGACAAAGGTATTCTTAGGAAAGAAGCCGACAATGCCGGAAAGGAATCCGGACGGCAGTCTCAAAACAGACCTGGCTCCTCAACTGGAGCTTTCGATGCCGGTCATGTTCTCGGCAATGAGCTACGGCTCCATAAGCTACAATGCTCATGAGAGCCTTGCAAGAGCCGCTGAGAATTTGGGAATCTACTACAACACCGGTGAGGGCGGACTCCACGAGGACTTCTACAAATACGGTGCAAACACCATAGTTCAGGTTGCATCCGGTCGTTTCGGCGTTCATGAGGATTACCTGAGCGCGGGTGCAGCAATCGAGATAAAGATGGGTCAGGGCGCAAAGCCTGGTATCGGCGGACATCTGCCAGGCAAGAAGATTGTCGGCGACGTTTCGAGGACAAGAATGATTCCCGAGGGCTCCGACGCTATCTCCCCTGCTCCTCATCACGACATCTACTCCATCGAGGACTTAAGACAGCTTGTCTACTCCCTCAAGGAAGCTACTCAGTACACAAAGCCGGTTATCGTCAAGGTTGCGGCTGTACATAACATAGCGGCTATCGCAAGCGGTATTGCAAGAAGCGGTGCCGACATAATCGCCATAGATGGTTTCAGAGGCGGAACCGGTGCGGCTCCCACAAGAATAAGAGACAACGTCGGTATTCCTATTGAGCTTGCCTTGGCAGCAGTTGACCAGAGGCTAAGAGACGAGGGCATAAGAAACAACGTTTCCTTGGTTGTCGGAGGAAGCATCCGCTCGGCTTCGGACGTTGTAAAGGCTGTAGCTCTCGGTGCTGATGCCTGCTATGTTGCAACTGCCGCACTGCTGGCTCTCGGATGCCACCTCTGCAGAACCTGTCACACCGGCAACTGCAACTGGGGAATTGCAACCCAGAAGCCGGAGCTCGTCAAGCGTCTCAACCCGGATATCGGCTCACAGAGGCTCATAAACCTCATGACCGCATGGCGGCATGAGATTATGGAGCTTATGGGCGGCATGGGCATCAACTCGATTGAAGCTCTGAGAGGAAACAGACTGATGCTCAGAGGATTGGGTCTTAACGAAAAAGAACTCGAGATCTTAGGTATCTCACATGCGGGAGAGTGACGGATATGAAAAGAGTTTATGTAAACGAAAAATGGTGCCTCGGGTGCCACCTCTGCGAGTATAACTGCGCTTTTGCAAACTCAGGGCTCACAAGTATGGCAAAGCTCAAGGGCAAGGAAATCTACCCTAGAATTAGGGTCGAGGGCGACGACAAGATCACATTTGCAATATCCTGCCGCCACTGTGAAGATCCAATCTGCATAAAGAGCTGCATTTCGGGAGCACTCTCGAAGACCCCCGACGGCATGGTCGAGATTGACAAGTCGCGCTGCGTCGGATGCCTTACATGCGTCCTCGTCTGCCCCTACGGAGCAGTCATCCAGGACGGAGACGGAGTCGTTCAGAAGTGCGAGCTCTGCCTCAAGAATTCATCGGGCGCGCCGGCTTGCGTTGCAGGTTGCCCGAACAATGCTATAGTCTACGAAGAGAGGTGAGCGAAATGGCAAAGAAGTATGTTATCATCGGCAACGGAACTGCCGCTGTCGGCTGTATAGAGGGAATCAGAGCAAATGATAAAGACGGCTCAATAACCGTTATCTCGGCTGAGAATCACCCCGCCTATTGCCGTCCGCTTATCTCCTACTATCTCGAGGGCAAGGCTGTTCCGGAGAGGATGAGCTACAGGTCCGACGATTTCTATGACAGAAACGATGTAAAAGTCATCTATGGCGAGAGTGCTGAGAAGATTGACACCGAGAATAAGACAGTAGTTCTCGGAAATGGAGAAAAAGTAGCTTACGACAGCGTATGCGTCGCGGCTGGCTCAAGACCTCTGGTTCCTCCTTTTGAGGGGCTCGATACTGTTCCCGTCAAGTTCCCGTTCATGACCCTTGACGATGCACAGAATCTTGAGAGTGCTATCTCAGAAGATAAGGACGTCTTCATTGTCGGTGCCGGTCTTATAGGGCTTAAGTGCGCCGAGGGTCTTTACGGCAGGGTCAAGTCGATAACCGTATGCGACCTGGCGGACAGGGTTATGCCGAGCATTCTCGACGCCGAGACCGCGGAAATGATGAAAAAGTGCCTCGAAAAGAACGGCTTGAAGCTGATGCTTTCCGACACTGCAACCAAGTTCGACGGAAATGTAGCTTACATGAAAAGCGGAGTTGAAGTCAAGTTCGATGTTCTGGTTCTTGCTGTAGGCGTAAGGGCGAACATTTCGCTTGTGAAAGATGCCGGCGGCGACTGCGGACGCGGAATCACGGTCGATAACCATATGGCAACGTCACTTCCCGACATCTATGCCGCTGGCGACTGCACCGAATCTATGGACTATTCATCCGGAAACGTAAAGGTCATGGCTATCATGCCGAATGCATATATGCAGGGGCATTGTGCCGGAGAGAATATGGCAGGCAAGGATGCTACGTTTGATAATGGCATCCCGATGAACGCAATCGGTTTCTTTGGACTTCACGTTATGAGTGCAGGAACTCCCGACGGAGAGCTCTATGAGGAGAAGTCGGATGACCACATCAAGAAGCTTTTTACGAAAGACGACCGACTTGTAGGCTTCATTCTGGCGGGTGACACAACCCGTGCCGGAATTTATACAAATTTGATAAGAAACGGTATTTCTCTGAGTTCTGTTGACTTTGATACCATAAAAACAGCTCCAAATATCTTTTCTTTTGGTCAAGAATACTGTAGAAATTCTCTCGGAGGTGTGGTATAATATGTTGATAGATGTTTCAGGCTTGGGATTCAGCGAGATAAACACCCTGATAAGGCAGCAGAGCGAAAGCTGTCACCTGACTGGTTGCTTGAGCCAGAGGTTCATCGGTGCAGGTATGTCATACCGTGAAATCACGGTTGACGGCACTCCCGGAAATGCACTTGGCGCATACCTTAACGGCGGCGAAATCACCGTCAACGGAAACGCTCAGGACGCAGTTGGCGACACCATGAACGACGGCAAGATTATCATCCGCGGTCACGTCGGCGACGCTGTCGGCTATGCAATGCGTGGCGGAGAGATATATGTCCGTGACAGTGCCGGCTACCGCGCAGGAATCCACATGAAGCAGTACAAGGAAAAAAGACCCATCATGGTCATCGGCGGCAGAACCGGAAGCTTCCTTGGCGAATATCAGGCAGGCGGCTTGATTATAGTTTTAGGGCTTCACAAGGACGGTATGCCGATTGTAGGAAACTTCCCGGGCACAGGAATGCACGGTGGAAAGCTGTTTCTGAGATACAGCGACGGCATAAAATTCCCGACCCAAGTGAATGTTAACGAAGCGACAGATGAAGACATGGAAGAGATCATGCCGTACTTGAAGAACTACTGCACATACTTTGGTGCAGATCTGATGGAGATTATCGGTTCCAAATTTACGGTTGTAACTCCCAACTCGAAAAACCCTTACAAGCAACTGTACGTCAATAACTAATTATTTTCCAGCTGACGCTGTAAAAATAATTAGTTAGTAAGTTACCGGCTGAAGCCGATAACTTACGGTTATTAAGCATAAAGGACGGTGCAAAATGAGCTATACTCCCGACGAAATTCTCCAGTATATTGAGGAAGAGGATGTCAAGTTCATCCGCTTGGCGTTCTGCGATGTTTTCGGAACGCCTAAGAACATTTCCATCATGCCGAACGAAATGAGACGTGCTTTTGAGCAGGGTATCTCTATCGACGCATCGGCTATTGCCGGGTTCGGCGAGGAAAGCCATTCTGATATGCTCCTCATCCCCGACCCGTCGGAAATTTCCATTCTCCCCTGGAGACCGGAGCACGGCAGAGTTGTGAGAATGTTTTGCACCGTTTGTAATCCTGACGGAACTGTATTTGAGGCGGACACAAGAAGTCTTCTTAAAAAGACCGCAGAGGGGCTTAAAGCCGAGGGCTTTGACTTCAACTTCGGTCCCGAAACTGAGTTTTATCTCTTCAAGCAGGACGAAAACGGCGAGCCGACCAAGATTCCCTATGACCATGCAGGCTATATGGACTTAGCTCCTGAGGACAAGGGCGAGAACGTCCGGCGCGAAATCTGCTTAACACTTGAGCAGATGGGAATTGTCCCCGAGTCGTCCCACCACGAAGAGGGTCCGAGCCAGAATAAGATAGACTTCAGATACTCTGACGCCCTGACAGCTGCCGACCATGCGATTACTTTTAGGTCAGTTGTAAAGACCATTGCCGCTAGAAACGGGCTTGTTGCCGACTTCTCCCCGAAGCCGCTCCCGAATCTTCCAGGCAACGGAATGCACATAAATATCGCCGCTGTATACAACGGCGAGGATGTTTTGCCATATGCTACTGCAGGTATTTTAAAGCATATTTCTGAAATTACGCTGTTTTTAAATTCCCAGCCAGATTCCTATAAAAGATTCGGCTTTAACAAAGCACCACTCTATATATCCTGGTCGGAGCAGAACCGCTCCCAGCTCATAAGAATTCCCGCAACAATGCGTGAAAACAAGCGTGCAGAGCTCCGCTCACCCGACCCTATGTGTAACCCTTATCTCGCACTTTTACTTCTGATGAAAGCCATGGAAGACGGAATAAAGAACAAGCTCCCCTTGTGTGAGCCTACAAGAATAAACCTCTTCAGAGCAACGCCAAAGGAGCTTTCGCAGTTTGAAACTCTTCCGAGAACAATTTCGGAAGCTATTTCTGCGGCTAAGAACTCAGCTTTCGTCAAGGCATCAATTCCCCAGTCGATAATAGACGACTACTCTTCAAGATAGAGATTCAGCCATTTCGTAACGCCATAAAAACCGGAGGTCGTGAAAATGGAACTCAAAGAGAAAGTCTACAGCGTTCTGGTTGTATCGTCCTCTGAAAAATTTTCCGGCGTTATAAAAAGGCTTCTTCCAGGCAATATGTACTCCCCGGTAGCAACTGCAACCGATGTCAGCTCCGCCAAGCGAATGGTTTTGGAGAGAAGCTTCGACATTGTGATGATCAATTCTCCCCTGTCGGACGAATTCGGAAAACGGTTTGCTATCGACTTAAGCTCTAGCTCAGGCTCGGGAGTGATACTCTTCGCAGGGACGGAGCACTTCCCGGAAATCAGTGAAATGCTGATGCCATACGGTGTCTTAACCATCCCGAAGCCGGTGAGCGTCCCGCTTATCCAGCAGTCGCTTCTTATCTTAAGAGGCACACGGGAAAGACTGAGGCGGATGGAGCGAAAGAGCCCGACATTTGAAGAGAAGATGGCGGAGATAAGGCTTGTCAACCAGGCAAAGCTATTGCTCATTTCAAAGTGCGAAATGAGCGAATCTGAGGCTCACAGATATATTGAAAAGCGTGCTATGGACTCTTGCGTAACCAAAAAGGTTGCCGCAGGGGATATAATAAAGGAATATGAACAGAACGGCAAGGAGGATATGTAATGGCAGTAGCATCAACCAAGTACATTTTCGTAACCGGAGGTGTTGTTTCGGGACTCGGCAAGGGTATAACCGCCGCTTCTCTCGGACGATTACTCAAGGCAAGAGGGCTGAAAGTGGCGGCTCAGAAGCTTGACCCCTACATCAATGTTGACCCAGGGACAATGAGCCCCTATCAGCACGGCGAGGTTTACGTCACTGAGGACGGCGCAGAGACCGATCTTGACCTTGGTCACTATGAAAGATTTATAGACGAGGATTTGAACAAGTATTCAAATCTCACTACAGGAAAGGTTTACTGGAATGTACTCAACAAGGAGCGTCGGGGCGAGTATCTCGGTTCGACCGTTCAGGTCATCCCACATATTACAAATGAAATAAAGGACTTCGTCTACCGTGTCGGAAAGAAGACACAGGCGGACATCGTCATCACCGAAATCGGCGGCACCATCGGCGACATCGAATCACAGCCTTTTATCGAAGCTGCAAGACAGATCTCCCTTGAAGTAGGACGGGAGAACAGCCTTTTCATTCATGTCACACTGGTGCCGTTTTTGCGTGGCTCTGACGAGCACAAATCAAAGCCCACCCAGCACTCTGTAAAAGAGCTCCAGGGAATGGGCATAAACCCGAATATAATCGTGCTTCGATGCGATGAGCCGCTTGAGGAGTCGATATTCAAAAAGATTTCCATGTTCTGCAACGTCAAGCCAGACTGCGTTATTGAGAATATCACTCTTCCGAGCATCTATGAAGCACCAACTATGCTTGAAAAGGCGAACTTCTCGTCGGTTGTTTTAAGAGAGCTCCACATCGACGCTCCCGAGCCGGATCTGAGTGACTGGCTTGCGATGCTCGAAATGATCAAAAATCGTTCGGGAGAAGTGAACATCGGTCTTGTCGGAAAGTACATACAGCTCCACGATGCCTATCTCTCGGTTGCTGAGGCTTTAAGACACGCCGGCTTCGCCCTCGGAAGCTACGTAAATATAAGCTGGATTGATTCGGAAACTCTGACTGAATCGACATATGAAGAAAAGCTCAGCCATGTCGACGGAATCATCGTTCCCGGCGGATTTGGTAACCGTGGAATCGAGGGAATGGTCTTGGCAGCCAAGTATGCAAGGGAAAACAACGTCCCCTACTTCGGAATCTGCCTTGGAATGCAGATTGCTGTTATGGAATATGCAAGAAACGTTGCAGGCATAACGGATGCCAACTCAGGCGAGTTTGACGAGCTTTGCCGCAATAAAGTCATCGACTTCATGCCCGGACAGAGCGTCGATATTGACAAGGGCGGCACGCTCAGGCTCGGAAGCTATCCCTGCGTCATCCAGAAAGGCACGACGATGGAGAGGTGCTACGCTACGGAACTCATCCACGAGAGACACCGCCACCGCTACGAATTCAACAACGACTACAGAGAGGTGCTCACCTCCCACGGTCTCACCCTTTCGGGGCTTTCTCCCGACGGAAGACTTGTTGAAACGGTTGAACTTTCTGATCGACCGTTCTTCGTCGGAGTTCAGTATCATCCGGAATTCAAGTCGAGACCGAACAAGGCTCATCCATTATTTAAAGGCTTTGTAGAAGCTGCTATGAAGCACAAAAAGGGCTGAACCTCTCAGTCAGCTACGCTGACAGCTCCCCTTAGTAAGGGGAGCCGTGATTGCATCGATAAAGGGATTGATGAAAATGAAAGAAATTCACGAGGAATGCGGTATCTTTGGGGTTTATGCTCCCGATACCAGGCGGCTCTCGGATATGGTTTACTATGGGCTGTATGCTTTGCAGCACCGTGGGCAGGAAAGCTGCGGAATGGTCATTTGTGATGACGGGCTTTTCTATTCCCATAAGGACTTGGGTCTAGTGGGGGAAGTGTTCACAAAAGAGGCTATCGCTTCTCTCCCCTCAGGACAGATGGCTGTCGGGCACGTAAGATACGGCACCACCGGCGGCACAAGCAGACAGAACTGCCAGCCTATTGAAGTAAACCACTGCAAGGGCAGGCTTGCTCTTGCGCACAACGGAAACTTAACCAACGCCTATGAGCTCCGGGCTCGCCTTGAACTCTCGGGTGCTATTTTCCACACAACCAGCGACACCGAAACCATAGCTTATATTGTCACGCAGGAGCGATTGACTGCACCCTCGATTGAGGAAGCGGTGAACCGCGCCGCTTGGCGTTTGGAGGGTGCTTATTCCCTCGTTTTCATGTCCGCCACCAAGCTCATCGCCATGCGTGATGCTCACGGCTTCCGCCCTCTTTGCTACGGAAAAACGCCAGATGGCTGCTACATTGTGACATCGGAAAGCTGTGCTCTGGCGGCGGTTGGGGCAGAGTTTGTCAGGGACATTCTCCCGGGCGAGATTGTCGTGTTCGACGAAGACGGTATTCATTCGATAAAGGATCACTGCGAAAAGAAGCCGGAAAGGCTCTGCGTTTTCGAGTATATCTACTTTGCCAGATCCGATTCCGTTATAAACGGCGTTTCGGTTCATGCGGCAAGGAGAAAAGCCGGTGAGCTCCTGGCGAAGAGTCACCCGGTCGAGGCTGACGTCGTTATAGGCGTTCCCGATTCGGGGCTTGATGCTGCACTTGGCTACTCGATGGCTTCGGGAATCCCCTATGAACTCGGGTTCATCAAGAATAAATATGTCGGACGGACGTTTATTTCGCCGACTCAAAGTGACAGGCTCGACCAGGTCAGAATCAAGCTGAGCCCCATCAGCGAGGCTGTCACCGGGAAACGGGTCATAATGATTGACGACTCAATCGTAAGAGGCACAACCAGTGCGCAGATAGTCAAGCTGCTCCGGAATGCCGGTGCAAAAGAGGTTCACGTCAGAATTTCGTCGCCGCCATTCCTGAATCCCTGCTACTATGGAACTGATATAGATTCTGAGGATGGGCTTATTGCATGCAGCCACACAGTTGATGAGATTGCAGAAATCATCGGTGCGGACACTCTTGGATATCTCCCAGCGGAGGACCTGAAGCTTCTTGCCGAAAGTGAAAACATCTGCACATCCTGCTTCACGGGCGAATATCCCACAGGAATTCCCGCTCACACAGATAAGGGTCGCTTCGAGGGAAAATTATCCGAAGCAAAACCTCAAAAATCACGTTTATTCAAGTCTAAAAAATAATATATTCAAACAATTTTAGGAGGACATTATCATGGACAAGCTTTATGAAGGAAAGTCAAAAATCGTTTACGAGGGCACTGAGCCGGGTACTTGCGTAATCAAGTACAAGGACACTGCAACCGCTGGAAACGGCGTCAAGAAAGAGGATCTTCCCGGCAAGGGAATCCTGAACGCAAAGATTTCCAACCTCATCTTCGAGTATCTCGCAAAGAACGGCGTCAAGACTCATCTTATCAAGGTTCTGAATGAAACCGAAGTTTTAGTCAAGAAAGCCGACATAGTTATGGTTGAGGTTATCGTAAGAAACGTAGCAGCCGGCAGCTTCTCAAAGAAGTATGGCGTTCCGGAGGGAACTAAGCTCTTAAACACCGTCACCGAATTCAGCCTGAAGAGCGACGAGCTTGGTGACCCGATGATCAACGACTGCCAGATTACTGCACTTGGCGTTGCAACCCAGGCTGAACTTGATGAGCTCAAAGCTGTTTCCCTCAAGGTTGACCAGCTTATGACTGAGCTCTTCTTGAAGTGCGGCATCAAGCTCATCGACTTCAAGCTCGAATTCGGCAGAGTTGACGGCGAACTTCTCCTCTGCGACGAAATCTCCCCCGACTCATGCAGACTCTGGGATGCTGAGACCGACGAAAAGCTCGACAAAGACCGCTTCCGCAGAGACCTTGGAAACGTTCTTGACGGCTATAGAGACGTTCTCGCAAGACTTGAAAATGCAATCTGAGTAAAATCCGGAGGAAATAATGACAGATAAATACGAAAACCCACTTTGCAAAAGATATGCAGGCGAGAAGATGCAGAAAATCTTCTCGGACGGCACTAAGTTCTCGACCTGGCGCAAGCTTTGGATTGCTCTTGCCGAAAGTGAAAAAGAGCTCGGGCTCGACATTTCGGACGAGCAGATTGCTGAAATGAAAGAGCATATCTACGACATCGACTATGAGGCTGCTGCAGCCAGAGAAAAGGTCGTCCGCCACGACGTCATGGCACACATCTATGCCTATGGCTTGGTCTGCCCGAAAGCAAAGCCTATAATCCACTTAGGTGCTACAAGCTGCTATGTCGGGGACAACACAGATATTATTTTGCAGAGGGATGCACTCTTAAGAATCAGAAGCCTGCTCGTCACTGCTATATCCGCTCTTTGCGACTTTGCAGAGAAGTATAAGGATCTTCCGTGTCTGGCATATACCCACTTCCAGGCGGCTCAGCCGACCACTCTTGGCAAGCGCGCTACTCTCTGGCTACAGGATCTTGTTATGGATCTTGAGAGACTTGACTTCACGCTCTCGAACTTAAAGCTCCTCGGTTGCAGAGGCACCACCGGAACAGGTGCAAGCTTCCTTGAGCTATTCGGCGGTGACAAGGACAAGGTCAGAAAGCTTGAAAAGCTTATCGCTGAAAAGATGGGCTTTGAGGCGGCATACGCTGTCAGCGGTCAGACCTACACAAGAAAGGTCGACTACTACTCTCTGTCGGTTCTTTCGGGAATCGCTCAGAGTGCGCACAAGTTCTCGAACGACATCCGGCTTCTTTCCCACCTGAAAGAGGTTGATGAGCCTTTCGAGGCGGGACAGGTCGGTTCCTCTGCGATGGCATATAAGAGAAACCCGATGAGGTCTGAAAGAATCGCATCATTGGCAAGATACGTAACTGTTGATGCTCTTAATCCTGCTCTTACAGCAAGTGAGCAGTGGTTTGAGAGAACCCTTGACGACTCGGCTAACCGCAGAATCAGTATTCCGGAAGCTTTCCTGGCTGTTGACGGAATCCTGAGCCTCTATATAAACATCATAAACGGCTTAAAGGTCTATCCGAAGATAATTGCAAGACACTTGCAGGCTGAACTTCCTTTTATGGCGACTGAGAATATTCTTATGTACTGCGTCAAGAAAGGCGGAGACCGCCAGACCCTCCACGAGGCAATAAGAACCCACTCTGTTGCCGCCGCAACCGATATAAAAGAAGGCGGAGACGGAAATCTTATCAAGAGAATCGCCTCTGATCCGATTTTTGGGTTGACAGAAGACGAAATCCAGAGTATTATAGATGAGGGCGGATTCACTGGGCTTGCTTCCGACCAGGCGGAGGAGTATGTCAACTATGTAAGGACTGAGATACTTCCGAATGAGGGAGAAAAAGCCGACGACGTCACTATCAACGTTTAAGATCAGCAAAGCTTTATATAATTCACAAATTCACATAGCACAAGAAAGGACAAAGGCATATGCTTACAGCAATAGTTGGAATCAACTGGGGCGACGAGGGAAAGGGCAGAATGGTTGACCTTCTGTCAAAGGACTTCGACATCATCTGCCGCTATCAGGGCGGCAACAACGCAGGACACACCGTCATTAACGAGAGAGGAAGCTTCGTATTGAATCTTCTTCCCTCGGGAATCTTCCATGAGACGGCTGTCAATGTAATGGGCGGAGGAATGGTCGTTGACCTTGAGCACCTTTGCCATGAAATGGCTTCACTGCGTGAAAAAGGGATTGAAATTAGCCCGGAAAATCTCAAAATCAGCGACAAAGCTACCATATGCCTGCCCTATCACAAGGAGCTCGACATCATGGAGGAGGAGCGTCTTGCGGACAAGAAGTTCGGCTCAACCAGACGTGGCATAGCTCCCGTTTATGCGGACAAGTACATGAAGAAGAGCTTAAGAATGAGCGACCTGCAGAACCCCGACACTCTCGCTGAAAAAGTCAAGGACATCGTCGAGTGGAAGAACTTAACGTTCAAGGGCTATGGTCATGAGCTTATCGATGCCGACGCCATTTTAGGCTGGCTTAAGAAGTATGGCGACGAGATTATTCCTTATATCACCGACGTTTCATCTTATCTTGAGAAAGCCGCTGACGACGGAAAGAACATCATGTTCGAGGCTCAGCTCGGAGCTCTTCGTGACATCGACTACGGAATTTATCCTTATACTTCTTCTTCCCAGACTCTCGCGCTCTATGCACCGATTGGTGCCGGAATCCCCGGAAGAAAGCTTGACTGCTCGATAGGAATCATGAAAGCATATTCCACCTGCGTCGGCGAGGGACCGTTTACATGTGAAATGTTTGGCGATGAGGCAGAAGCTTTGAGAGCTGCCGGAGGAGAATATGGTGCCGCCACCGGAAGACCCCGTAGAGTCGGACCATTTGACGTTCCCGCTTCAAAGTATGGCGTAAGAGTTCAGGGTGCCGACTACCTCGTTCTCACGAAGCTCGACATTCTTTCCTATATGGACAGGATTCCTGTCTGCGTCCACTATGATGTTGACGGCGAGATAACTGACGAATTCCCGACCGGCGACAGACTTGAGCGTGCGAAGCCGGTTGTTGAGTATGTCAAGGGCTTCGGCGACGTTTCAAAGTGCCGCAAGAAAGAGGATCTCCCCGAGGATGCACTTAACTACATCCGCCTTATCGAGCACGCAGTAGGCTGCCCGATAAAGTACGTCTCAGTCGGTGCTGAAAGAGACGAATACATTACAATGTTCTGATAAACTACAGTGAGCGTTTATCGGCTTTATTGCCGGTAAACGCCTAACTGAAACATAAGGAGGCAAACTCTAGATATGAGAGAGTATGACCGCAAGATAATTACGGAGGACGGAAGCGAATACTTGGGATACGGTTTCGGAAGCTCGGATGAGCGAGTGCTGGAACTTGTATTCAACACTTCTATGGTCGGCTATCAGGAGATAGTGTCTGACCCGTCCTATACCGATCAGATGGTCGTTATGACATATCCAATCATAGGAAGCTACGGAATAAACGACGACGATTTCGAGACCAAGTACCCGACAATTGGGGCTCTGGTTGTGAGAGACTATAACGATATGCCGTCGAATTTCCGTTATATAAAGACACTTTCGGAGCTTCTGGAAGAGAACAATATCCCCGGCATCAGCGGAGTTGACACACGTAAATTAACCCGCAGTATCCGCGATTACGGTTCCCGCAGAGCCATTATCACCGATATTTCCACCCCGATTGAAAAGGGTCTTGAAATTATCAAGTCTACCCCCGTTCCACACGATGCCGTTTCAAGAGTAAGCACAAAGAAGCGTTGGTATTCAAGAACATCGAATCCGCAGTTCAACGTCGTTGCACTTGACTGCGGAATTAAACTCAACATTGTTCGCTCCCTGAATAAGAAAGGCTGCAACGTTACCATTGTCCCCTACGACATCACTGCCGAAGAGGTCATTTTCATGAAACCGGATGGAGTCTTCCTCTCAAACGGTCCTGGCGACCCGGAGGACGTTACTCAGGCAGTTGAACTGGTCAAAGGGCTCAGAGGCAAATACCCGATTTTCGGAATCTGCCTTGGACACCAGGTTATTTCTTTAGCCTACGGCGCAAAGACATATAAACTCAAGTTCGGTCACAGAGGCGGAAACCACCCGGTAAAGAACCTTTCGACCGGAAAGCTTGAGATAACCTCACAGAACCATAGCTATGCTGTTGACCCGGATAGCCTTTCCGGCACCGGTCTTGAAGTCACGCATATTAATCTTCTTGACAACACTATCGAGGGCGTCGAGTGTAAGCGCGACAAGGTCTTCAGCGTTCAGTATCACCCGGAGAGTGCGCCTGGTCCTGAAGATTCCGGATACCTCTTTGACAAATTCCTTGATTACATGAAGGAGGCGAAGCTAAATGCCGAAGAGAACTGATATAAAAAAGGTTTTGGTTATAGGCTCTGGACCTATCGTAATCGGACAAGCTGCGGAATTTGACTATGCCGGAACTCAGGCGTGCCTCGCTCTTAAAGAAGAGGGCTACGAGGTAATACTTGCCAACTCGAACCCCGCCACCATCATGACAGACACCTCCATTGCAGACAAAGTCTATATGGAGCCTTTAATTCTTGAATATCTGGCAAGAATCTGCCGCTATGAGCGACCCGACGCCATCGTCCCCGGAATCGGAGGACAGACGGGACTCAATCTCGCAATGCAGCTTTCCAAAAAGGGCGTTTTGCAGGAGTGCGAAATTGAGCTTTTAGGCACAGATGCCGACAGCATCGAATGTGCCGAGGACAGAGAGCGTTTCAAGGAGCTCTGCGAAAGCATCGGCGAGCCGGTTGTTCCCTCTGAAATTACATATTCAATAGAAGAGGGCTTGAAAGCTGCTGAGGATATCGGATACCCGGTTATCTTAAGACCTGCATTTACTCTCGGAGGCACCGGCGGAGGATTCGTCAACAACCCCGAAGAAATGAAAGTGATGATGAAGAACGCTCTGGCACTCTCCCCTGTTCACCAGGTATTAGTTGAAAAGAGCATCAAGGGCTACAAGGAAATCGAGTATGAGGTCATGCGTGACGCAAACGACACCGCCATCACAGTATGTAACATGGAAAACCTCGACCCTGTCGGAATCCACACAGGCGACTCAATAGTTGTAGCACCCAGCCAGACTCTTACCAATAAAGAGTACCACATGCTCCGTAACAGTGCCTTGAAGATTATCCGTGCACTTAAGGTCAAGGGCGGCTGCAATGTTCAGTTTGCCTTGGATCCGCAGTCGTTCAGATACTATGTTATAGAAGTCAACCCGAGAGTATCGCGTTCTTCTGCGCTTGCTTCAAAGGCGAGCGGATACCCGATTGCCAGGGTTTCAGCCAAGATTGCAGTTGGAATGAATCTTGACGAGATCCAGCTTGTCAACACTCCTGCCTGCTTTGAACCGTCCCTTGACTACGTCGTCACAAAGATGCCCCGGTTCCCGTTTGACAAGTTTGCGAGTGCTTCAAACGTACTTTCAACTCAGATGAAAGCTACAGGTGAAGTCATGAGCGTCGGAAGAACGATGGAGGAAAGCTTACTCAAGGCTATCCGTTCTCTGGAGGACGGCAAGAACCACATCCACATGGCGAAGTTTGATTCGGAGCACATGACCACAGATGAGCTTCTCGACTACATCCGCGAGGGCACAGACGACAGAATCTACGCCATTTCACAGCTTATGTGGATGGGAGTTGACCATTCGAGGATATGCAACATCACGGGAATCGACATGTTCTTCTTAGACAAGATCAAGAACATAGTTGATTTTGAAAAGGAACTGGAAGAGTCTCCTCACTCGTTGGTGCTCTTAAAGGAAGCCAAAAAGATGGGCTTCTCCGACTCGTATATAGCTGAGCTCTGGAAGACCACTGAGGATGAGGTATACGAGGAGCGTTGCAATGCAGGTATCTACCCCGTCTACAAGATGATCGACACCTGTGCCAGTGAGTTTGACAGCTATGTTCCCTATTTCTACTCCACATATGAGGATGAAGAAGAGTCTATCGTATCTGATAGGAAGAAGATTATAGTTCTTGGTTCCGGTCCCATAAGAATCGGTCAGGGAGTTGAGTTTGACTATTCTACTGTTCACGCCATCAAGACCATCCGCGATGCAGGATATGAGGCTATTGTTATCAATAACAACCCGGAAACTGTTTCCACCGACTACACCACTGCGGACAAGCTCTACTTCGAGCCGCTGACCGTTGAGGACGTCATGAACGTTGTCCACCATGAGAATCCGATCGGCGTTATAGCTACTTTGGGAGGTCAGACCGCTGTCAATCTGGCAGCTCCTCTCACAAAACGCGGAGTAAAGATTATTGGAACCGACTGCGACGCCATCGAAAAGGCTGAAAACAGAGACGCTTTCGACGCTGTTATCCGCTCCCTCGGAATTCCGAACCCAACAGGCGATGCCGTCACAAATATCGAGGACGGCGTAAAGGTTGCAGAGCGAATTGGATACCCTGTTCTTGTCAGACCTTCGTTCGTTCTCGGTGGAAGAGCCATGGAGATTGTTGCCACAGAAGAAATGCTCAGGCACTACTTAAAGAATGCTGTTGAAGTCGACGTTGACAAGCCGGTACTTGTTGACAAGTACATCATGGGTAAAGAGGTCGAGGTCGACGCTATCTGTGACGGTGAAGAGGTCTTCATCCCCGGAATCATGGAGCTGGTTGAGAGAACCGGCGTCCACTCGGGCGACAGTATGAGCGTTTATCCGCCGTTCAGCATTTCGCAAGCTGTCAAGGACACCATAAACGATTATACAACCCGCCTCGGCTTGGGCATAGGAATTGTCGGACTCTTCAACATCCAGTTTATAGTCGACAAAGAGGACAACGTTTCTGTTATCGAGGTCAACCCCCGTGCTTCAAGAAGTGTGCCGTTCCTCTCAAAATCAACCGGCATAAATCTTGTAAGCGTTGCAACAAAATGTATGCTCGGGCACAGCCTTAAGGAGCAGGGAATCACCGATATGACTCCTAAGGAGAAGAGCCGCTGGTATGTCAAGGCTCCGGCGTTCTCATTCGAGAAGCTCACCGGCATGGATTCCTATCTGTCTTCCGAAATGAAGTCGACCGGCGAGGCTATCGGTTACGACGACAAGCTGAACCGTGCCGTCTACAAGGCACTCCAGGCTTCCGGCATCAAGATGAAAGAATATGGAACGGTTATAGTAACTGTTGCCGATGAGGACAAAGAAGAGGCACTTCCGCTTATCAGACGGTTCTACAACCTCGGCTACAACATTGAGGCTACTGCCGGAACTGCTAAGTTCTTAAAAGAGCACGGCATCAGAACCCGTGTCAAGGGCAAGATAAGCGACGGAAGCGACGAAATACTCGATTCCATCCGGGCGGGTTACGTCAGTTACATCATAAACACCCGTGCAGTTCTCTCAGGCGTCCACTATGAGGACGGCGTTGAGATAAGACGCTGTGCGATACAGAATGGTGTTACAACGTTCACATCGCTCGATACGGTGAGAATTCTACTCGATGTTTTAGAGGATATGATTCCGCCTATCTCTACAATAGATGCCTAATTTGTAGGAGCTGGATATACAGTTAGCTTTACTAACTTCCCGCCCGCATCGAGGCGACTACATAACAACGGGCGGATAATATCCGCCCCTACTTATTTTTCCTCTTGCATTTCATATATCATCGTGTTATAATGATATCACAATATGATTTGAAAGTGAGTGTTTTGACATGAAAAAACTTTGTAAGGACAGAGAACATAAGATGATTTGCGGCGTTTGCGCTGGTATCGCTGAGTACTTTAACATTGACCCGACAATCGTAAGAGTCGTCTGGGCTCTGGCTACTATCATTCTTGCTCTCCTTGTTGGCATCATCGCATATATAGCTTGCGCTCTCATTCTTCCTGACAAGACTAACGTCGAATAAAAGAAACACTTACAATTTAATGCTGGTAAAAACTGGGCATCGCCTGAAAATGGTTATGCCCTGTTAGAGTTGCATATTCAAAAAATAATTGGGGGAATCCACTAGAAATGAATATCTATCGTGCAGGAATAGACATTGGCAGCACGACCATAAAACTGGTCATTTTGGATGATGACAATAAGATAATTTTCGGCGAATACCGTCGCCACCAGGCACGGATTCAGCCTGCAATGAGCGAGCTTTTAACTGAGGCGAAAGAAAGACTTGGTGATTTCAAACTTCGGCTCAAGATTGCCGGCTCAGGATCAATCAATCTCGGAAAGGCACTTGACATAGGCTTCGTCCAGGAGGTTGCGGCGGTTGCTTCGGCACTCGAATTAATCGCACCTCAGACGGACGTTGCAATAGAGCTAGGCGGCGAGGACGCCAAGATCATCTACTTCAAGGGTGGACTCGAAGAGAGAATGAACGGCGTTTGCGCTGGAGGAACCGGCTCATTTATAGATCAGATGGCGGCACTTCTGCAAACCGATGCAGAGGGTCTTAATAATCTTGCCGCAAATTATACTAGGCTCTACCCTATCGCCGCCCGGTGCGGAGTTTTCGCGAAAACGGACATCCAGCCGCTAATCAATGAGGGTGCAGCTAAGGAAGATCTGGCAGCTTCCATTTTCCAGGCGGTTGTTACACAGACCATTTCCGGTCTTGCCTGCGGTAAGCCGATAAGAGGGTGTGTTGCGTTCTTAGGAGGACCTCTTCACTTCCTCCCGGAGCTTAAGAAAGCATTTATAAGGACGCTCAAGCTGACGCCCGAAAACGTTGTCGACCCGGACAATTCTCATTTGTTTGCCGCTATGGGCGCGGCACTTGAAGCTGGGGATGAAGTCTTAACTGACCCTGACGTTTTAATAGAGCGGCTGAAGTCCGGAATCGAAATGGCATTTGAACTGAAGAGGCTCGATCCATTATTCAAGGATGAAGAGGATTTCAAAGAATTCACCGACAGACACGCCAAGGCAGTAGTCAAGAAAGAGAAGCTTGAAGACTACAAAGGAAATTGCTACTTAGGAATAGATGCCGGCTCGACCACAACTAAGATCGCCCTCATCGGCGAAGAGGGTCAGCTCCTCTATTCTTACTATACATCAAACCAGGGTTCGCCCGTCAAGAGCTCCATTGAAGCCGTTTCGGATATGGGCAAGCACATGCCCGAGGGCGCAAAGATTGTAAGAGCCTGCTCGACTGGATATGGCGAATCGCTCCTGAAATCTGCATTTAATCTTGACGACGGCGAGGTTGAGACGATTGCGCACACCACTGCTGCAGCGTTCTTTAACCCCTCAGTCGATTGCGTCTTAGATATCGGCGGGCAGGACATGAAGTGCATAAAGCTTAAAGACGGCTCGGTCGATACTATTCTCTTGAACGAAGCCTGCTCCTCAGGCTGCGGCTCGTTTATTGAGAACTTTGCTCAGTCTTTGGGCTATACAGCTCAGGAATTTGCCGAAAAGGCTCTTTATGCGAAGCACCCGATTGATTTGGGAACCAGATGCACCGTCTTCATGAACTCGAACGTCAAGCAAGCACAGAAAGAGGGCGCGACTGTCGAGGATATTTCTGCCGGTCTCGCCTACTCTGTCATCAAGAATGCACTGTTCAAGGTTATCAAGCTTTCGAGTGCGCAGGAGCTGGGATCAAGTGTAGTTGTTCAGGGCGGAACGTTCATGAACAAGGCAGTACTTCGGGCTTTCGAGAAGATTTCCGGCGCGGACGCAATCTGCCCCGACATTGCCGGAATCATGGGTGCGTTCGGCGCGGCTCTTATCGCTAAAGACCGTTATGACGGCACACCTAGCTCGATGCTTCCTATCTCTGAAATTGAGAATCTCACATACAAGACTGCAACTACTCACTGCCGCGGCTGCTCTAACAGCTGTATGCTCACCATCAACACTTTCTCCGGCGGAAGACGGCATATAACCGGTAACCGCTGTGAAAAGGGGCTCGGGAACACCGCTTCCACCGACAAGGGTCCCAACATGATGGAATATAAGTATGAGCGTATTTTCGGCTATGAGCCGCTTGAGAACCCGACCCGCGGCGTCATAGGAATCCCAAGAGTACTTAATATCTACGAAAACTACCCGTTCTGGGCGACTTTCTTCACTAAACTTGGATTCCGGGTTGAGCTTTCTCCGAAATCCAGCCACAAAATTTATGAGCTTGGAATGGAGAGTATCCCCTCCGAATCGGAATGCTACCCGGCGAAGCTTTCGCACGGTCACGTCCAGTGGCTTATCGATAATGGAATCAAAACCATCTTCCACCCGTGCGTATTCTATGAGCACATGGAGTCGAAGACGGCTCAGAACCACTACAATTGTCCCATCGTTATCTCATATCCTGAGAACCTGAAGAACAATGTCGAGGGAGTTATCGACGGCGATGTTAGGCTTATTCGTCCGTTTATCGCTTTCACAAGTGAGAAGACCGCCGCTGACAGATTGGTTTCTGTATGCCGCGAAGAGTGGAATATTTCCGAAAAAGAGGTAAGAGCCGCCGTCCACGAGGCTTGGGAGGAGCAGCACAAAGCTAAGGCTGACATCCGAGCCAAGGGGGCAGAGATACTTAAGTGGATAGAGGATAACCATCGCAAGGGAATTGTCCTTGCGGGGCGACCCTATCACGTCGACCCGGAAATAAACCACGGTATTCCGGAAATGATAGCTTCCTATGGCTTGGCAGTCCTCACTGAGGACAGTCTCCCGAACGACTTCATGACCGACAGCCCGCTTCGGTCTAACGACCAGTGGGTGTTCCATTCAAGGCTCTATGCTGCCGCTGAGTACATAAGAAACCGGGACGACCTGGAGCTCATTCAGCTCAACTCTTTCGGTTGCGGACTCGATGCGGTCACAACAGACCAGGTTCAGGAAATCCTGAACGGCTCGAACAAGCTTTATACCGTTCTCAAGATTGACGAGGTTTCTAACCTCGGTGCCGCCAGAATCAGAATCCGCAGTCTTCTTTCCGCCATGAACCAGCGCGACAGAAGCGGCATCAAGGCAATTCCACGCACTGCCGCCTACAACAGAGCTACATTCACGAAGAAGATGCGGGAAGAGGGCTACACCATCATAGCTCCTCAGATGAGCCCGATCCACTTTGACATAATTGAGCCTGTCGCTAAGAAGCACGGCTATAACCTAGTCGTCCTCGATAACGACAACCGTTCTGCTATTGACATGGGCTTGAAGTTCGTCAACAACGACGCCTGCTTCCCGTCTATCACCGTTGTCGGGCAGATTATGGAGGCGGTGCTCTCAGGAAAGTACGACACCGACCACCTCGCCATCATCATGACCCAGACTGGCGGATGCTGCAGAGCAAGTAACTATGTCGGATTTATAAGAAGAGCTCTTGAAAAAGTCAACCTCGGGCACATTCCGGTTATCTCACTCAATGCAAACGGCATGGAGACAAACGAGGGCTTCAAGATTACCCTGCCGTTCCTCCTCGACATGGCAAAGGCTATTGTCTATGGCGACCTGTTTATGAGGTGCTTATATCGCACAAGACCATATGAACTCGAAAAAGGTTCTGCAAACAAGCTCCACGACAAGTGGCAGAAGATAGCCATCGACTCCCTCATCGACAACGAGAATGGAATGTCCTATAAGAAAGTCTGCCAGGGAATTGTCGATGCATTTGACAATCTGCCGCTCGACCCGACTATCATCAAGCCTCGGGTCGGCATTGTCGGCGAAATCCTCGTCAAGTACATGCCACTTGCGAACAACCACCTGGTTGAACTCCTAGAAAGTGAGGGTGCGGAGGCAGTTGTCCCCGACCTCATGGACTTCATGAACTACAGCCTCTACAACGCCGTCTATAAGCACAAGTACCTGGGTGCCTCATATCGTTCTCAGTTTGTGAACGAAGCCGGCATCAAGGCTATAAAGATGCTCCGGAAGCCGGCTACTGATGCCCTTGAGAAGAGCAAACGCTTTGAAGCTCCAAGCGACATCAGGCACGTAGCCGACCTTGCCAAGCCGGTTATCTCGATTGGCAACCAATATGGCGAGGGCTGGCTTTTAACCGGTGAAATGGCGGAGCTCATAGAAATGGGAGTCCCGAACATCGTCTGCATCCAGCCGTTCGCCTGCCTCCCGAACCACGTCGTCGGAAAGGGTGCAATAAAAGCCCTCAAGAAGCAATACCCCGAGGCGAACATCGTAGCAGTAGACTACGACCCCGGAGCCTCCGAGGTCAACCAGTTCAACCGCATCAAGCTGATGCTCACATCTGCTCAAAAGGCGGTTGCCAAAGAGCGAGCCGAAAAAATCAAGGCATAATAAAACAACCGTAAGGATCCCGCCTTACGGTTGATTTTTTAGTCTGTCTCTGTGGCGTAATGATTCCCGATTACGGTTATCAGCAGTTCTGCCAGGTCTTCGCTGTAGGATTCATGCTGCAAAGTATAGCCGGAATCATCAAGCAGTCCCAATAGAGACTCGTCCGTCGGATCTGAAACTATTTCGTTGATCGAGCCAGCTACCGAATTCCAGCTTTCCACCAAATCCTCATAATCCCAGTCATAACCGTCCCACTCGTTCAAAAGCTCTTCGAGCGACTCTTCTGTTAGCATGTCAATGTGATCCTCCGCCCAGTCAAGAAGACTTCCTGCGGCGGACACAGACCTCAGCGAGCTTCCGGCTGACCCGGGTCCAACGCCGAAGCAGGAGTCCATCAGGTTGCAGAACTCGGAGATTTCTTCCTCGGTAAATTCTGTAGGCAGGATTTCAAGATCAGTCTCGTCATCATCGACAATATCCGCCGACCCAACTATTTTAATTTCAACACAGCCACTGTATTCAAGGCTGTTTACGAACTCCGTGAGCTCGTCGGTGATTTCTTCTGTTCCAATCATAACTCGGCAATTCTCTGTATCAGTCCAGCAGGAGATATTGAGCTCAGAAATCTTTTCTTTAATGGCATCCCTCGTGGCTTGTAGTTGTGCCTCATTATAGTCGCCCAAAACAACTATAATTTCAATATAGCCTGGATATAATTCAGAAATGATTTCGGTCATCTTCTCAGTATCCGTCGAAACGATTACACTCAACAGGTTATCAATATAGCACCCGCTGTATATCTCCTCTGCACCATCGACGCTTTTGATTGCGTCAACAATTCCGGGTTTTGTCTCGCCGGTATTATCAACCGTTACTGAGGTCAGCGAGAGATAACCTTGTCCGTCCCAGATTCCGTCTTCGGAGAAAGTATATGTGACGCCCTCAAAATCGACCGTGCCGGTGCACATTTCGCCGTCGACATAGTAGCTCCAACCTGAATCGGCACGAACCCAGCCGGAAATTCCCTCTTCCTCCTCGACAGGCTCAACAACCGTACAAGCCGCAAGAACCAAAAGAACCGCAAGTGAGGTTAAAATCAGCAAAATTCTTTTCATGGAAAGTACTCCTTTCAAAATTATTCTTCTGTATCTGTAATCTCAAGTGTCACAGTATCATTATCATCGATTGATGTAGCAATTTCATTATAATAGCTCATAATTTCCTCAAACAGGTCATCATCAACTGCAGAAGAGTATGTGTAACCATTAACAATGACATATCTTGCACTGCCGCTGAGACCGTTGCCGACGGGAGCAGAAACTGCCATGAAGCGTATCCGGTATTCGGAGCCGTCAGAAAGAACTATCTTGTAGCCGGCATTAAACACTCCGCCATCGTACATATTATCATCGACAGTCGGGGTTTCATCCATTTCAAGGCTCATAAGGAGCTCTAAAAACTCGTTCTTTGTCTCTTCGTCCATCTGAACATGGTCATTTGTCATCATATAGACCGTGCATCCATCAAAATCGGCAGTGAGAAGCGGATTAACCGGCTCATCTATCTTGTACGGAAGCATTTCATCGTCGCCGACATATCTGTCCTCGTTGACGATGCCGTCATCCTTAAGAATATAAGGCATGATGTCATCGATTCCCGCTAAAATCTCGTCAAGCTCGGCTTGTTCTCTTGCAGTACGTTCTTCCCAATCGCCGGTAGAAAAGTAGTTGCCGTCCGGGTCTGAAATATAAAAGCTGTTTCTAGGGATTTTGTACCTTACTTCATTATAGCAAGCCTCAGTCCACTCGCCGGTTTGGAGTTTATACTCAGCATAGCAGAGTTCATGAATCTTGTAGTCCTCAGAATAGGTTTCGAGGAAATAGCTTTCGATCGCGTCGAGACTGTCCTCGTCGATGGTGAACGGCTCTCCGTTTATGACGATATACTCTTCATAGGTGCTAAGCTCAATTTCCGAATCGTCGGAAAGGGCTATGGTGTAGTGGGTGGTGACAGAATCCGCATCAAAGTCTTCGAGCTCCACCGGCTCTTCGCTGATTTCAGCACTTTCTATTGTGCCGACAAGCTCGGAAAGCTCGTCGTCTGAAAGAGTAATCGGATCATTAAGAGCCTGAACATCGTACATTCTGGCGACAGTCACCGTGCAATCGGTGAGATCGGCGTTCAGAAGCGGATTTGAGACTTCGGAAACGGGCTCCTTGGCTTCAGTTTCGTGTGAATCGCTGTAGTTGGTTTCAACGAAGTCGCTTACGTTAGCTCCCGCACAACCGGCAAGGCTTAAAAGAATTGCGAGGCAGGTTAATATCAGTAGAATTCTTTTCATGGTAATCACTCCTTTATTAGTAATACACTTCAGAGGGCGGTTTTATTGCATTCAATATCGATTTTTTTGGATTATGCCTTTCATTACACATATCTCTAAATCAAATCTGAATTCTTCGTTGTTTTGTTTTAGTCTCAGTATAACTTCGTGGCGACCAGTTTCTCCAATCTGAGAAAATCCCAATATTTCTGCTTCACCTCGTTCAGTGTGCATCACCACGTCCCCGATAGCGTAAGTTACACCATTTACACACACGCACTTATCATCAGCCCTAACCTGTATAGTTTGTTTGGAATTATACGATAACGGTTGTGATTGCTTTTTGCGGTTCCTTAATACACAATTTTGTGATTTATAGGAGTCAAAGATTTCATCAACAAACGGACATGATTTATCCTCTCTTCTCACAATTTCAAGATTATCCTTTGCCCTAGTCATGGCAACATAAAACAGTCTGCGCTCTTCTTGATACAAATCTTTTTTATCTTCATTCTCTTCTATTGCATATATCGGATTTTTAGGGATTACGCCCTCATAAACATCTAAAATAATAACATTTTTGAATTCTAATCCTTTTGCAGAATGAATCGTAGATAGTGAAAGAAGATTATCCTGATTTTCATCCTCACTTATTTTTTTAATCTTCTTTCGCAAGTCATCAATATATTTCGGAAAATTACACAAATCGGCAACATTTCTTGCGAGCAAAGCAAGTTCATCAGCACATCTATCTCCAATATCAGAAGCTACAGTTAGTTCTCCATAGATATATCTTATAGCCTGTTCTGGTGTATACACCTTTATAGTATCTATTATCACCTTAAACTGCTTCCCACTACTATTCGTCTTCGCATATTCATCAAGTATTGATGCTCCATTTATCTTAGAAAGATTTATAATTTCCAAAGCCTTTTCTTTCTTAATCTTCACGCTACCTTTATTATAGATCTGCATAAAGCTCTTATCATCGTAAGGATTGAACGAGAACTTTATAAAAGCCAAAATGTCCGTGACGGTATTGTTTGTAAAGAATGTGGTCGAGTTTTGCTTCAGATTAAAGCAAACATTATTCTCTATAAGCATAGCAATAAGGCTGATTGCACAGTCACTATCACGATATAGCACAGCCGTATCTTTGCTGATATTCTTTATCTTTTCAAAAATAGAGTTAACCTCATCCTCTCTGGATTTATAAACTAATTGAGTTACTTTACCACCGTTCCCGCGACTGGCAAACATTGCTTTCGGATTTCTATTTGCATTTCTACGAATAAAACTATTTGCTTTATCCACTATCTCTTTATAGGAACGATAGTTGGTTTCCATATGCAGGATATATGGGTTCTTGTAATTATCTTTAAAACTGGTCAAAGCTCTAGGATAAGCTCCTTGGAACGAATAGATACTTTGGTCCTCGTCTCCAACCATAAAAACATTATCACCCACAAGTAATCTGATAAGCTCATGTGCTTTCTTTGACGTATCCTGAGCCTCGTCAACACAAATATACTTGTACTTTTCTTTAAAGAATTTTAACACTTCGACATTTTCGGCATTTTTTAAGATATTAACAGCATAAAGAACCTGATCGTCATAGTCCATTTTATTATCCTTGTGTAAGAGTGCCTTATATTCTTTGTATATCTTTTCAAAATTATCAGTTACAGGGACCATTTCATCAGTATCACCTATTTTTCTCCTTGTAACTTCAATAGCAAGTTGCTTAATATCACTCTCAGTTGGATATTCTGTATTAACATTAAAATATGCTCTTTTGAGAAAACCGTTGTTATCTTTAATAAGCTCAAATCTTTCGCTTTTCTTGATTTCGCAGTATTTCCTTATTATCTCATCACCCAATGCATTTATCGTCCTAAATTCAACCTTATACGCTTCGCCTTGGTTAAACTTTGCATTATACCTCAGCCTCATCTCCTGTACTGCTTTTTTTGTATAAGTTATTGCAAGTATAGAAGAAGCATCAATTCCTTTAACGTGCACCATATACCCAATATGAGAGATTAGAACCGTAGTTTTTCCACTACCAGGAACTGCTAAAATACGATTTGCACCGGTTACTGTCTGCACAGCTCTTTCTTGCTGATAGTTAAGCTCAATACCGTATTTCTCTTTAAAATTTTTATATTCATCACTGAGTTCATCTGTAAGTATTTCCGACGCAGGAAATTTCCCGGTTCCAAGCTTAAAATTATCAATAAAATCAGTCTTGCTACATTTTGAAGCATGAAAATCCGATATTCCATTCTCTCCGACTTTTTCAATATGAAGCAATGTGTCATTGTCAATCTGAAAGTACAATTCAGCTTGACCGCTTTCTGTCACTTCGTCATAAAACTTAAAAGTTCGACTTGGATTTTTCCAATGGAATATTCCAGTCTCTGACTCAACCATTTTTCCTGTAGAATATTGTTCTATATAATCAAATAGCCAAACAACCTTATATCCAAGTTCATGATAAAACTTGTTTCTATCAGCAAATTTTGTGTCGTTGAGAGAACTGTGTTGAAATTCAATCACGGTGCGTTCTAGTAACACATCAGCTCTGTGCTTAACTTGTCCAAGACTTAACGGTATCTCCTGATTTTCTTTAGGAAAAGTACATTGCCAATCGTGGTGCCACGATGTTGAACTATTGACATCTTTATCCTTGCACCAAGTATCGCTGCATTCACAATTTACATGTGCAAAATGATGTCTTCGTATATCGCCCATTTTTACTCGTAGTAATGCATGACATTGAGGACAATAATAGTCTTGCTTCACTGATATATCGTCTATATGCACTCTGTTAAAATTACTATCCAAAGCGATATACATATTATTCATCTCCTATAGTTTTCGATAATTATAATTTTTTAGGTTTTATTGCAAAAATCCCGCAAAAATTTTCTTGCGGGATTTTTATTTATCTTACATTTCTGTATTGTGCGACGCTCTGGCGGATCAGAGATCGCTTGAGCCTTGCTTCGGCTAACCTCATTTCGGTGTCGGAGGCGTTGCGGCTTTCGATAATCTCTTTTGCACGGCGTTCCGAGTCGGCTGCTCGTTCTGCGTTGATTTCGTCCGCCCATTCAAAAGTCGTGGGAATAAGCGTTACATCGCCCTTGAGAACCGAAAGCATTCCGCCGATGCAGGCGGCATACCTCTTTTCACCGTCTATAACAACGGTTGCCATGCCCATTCCAAGAGGAGTTACACAGTCGGTGTGACCGGCTAATACTCCGATATCTCCGGCAATAGTCCGGACTATAAGCTCCTCTGCCTGACCCTCATATTGAAGACCGTCAGGGGTTACTATTTTAAGCGGAAAGCTCGTCATGACTTCTCACCGCACTTATACTTTTCGACAACGTCGTCGATGGTGCCGGCAAAGAGGAAGTAGGACTCGGGGATTTCGTCGTGCTTGCCCTCAATGATTTCCTTGAAACCTCTGATGGTCTCCTTAAGCGGCACATACTTGCCCTCATAGCCTGTGAACTGCTCAGCAACTGCGAACGGCTGGCTGAGGAACCTCTGAACCTTTCTTGCACGGTTGACGGTGAGCCTATCTTCCTCGCTCAGTTCGTCCATACCCATGATGGTGATGATGTCCTGGAGGTCTTTGTATCTCTGCAAGATACTCTGGACTGCTCTTGCCGTCTCATAATGCTCCTGACCGACTATATCGGGAGTAAGGATTCTTGAAGAGGATGCAAGCGGGTCAACTGCGGGATAAATACCCATTGAAGCAATACTTCTATCAAGAGCTGTAGTTGCATCAAGGTGGGTAAATGTCGTGGCAGGTGCAGGGTCGGTATAGTCGTCGGCAGGGACATAAACTGCCTGAACGGAAGTGATGGAGCCGTTCTTTGTCGATGTAATTCTCTCCTGCAACGCGCCCATTTCGGTTGCCAGTGTCGGCTGGTATCCTACTGCTGATGGCATACGTCCAAGAAGTGCTGAAACCTCGGAGCCCGCCTGGGTGAATCTGAATATGTTATCTATAAACAGGAGTACGTCCTGGTGCTTGACATCACGGAAATATTCCGCCATTGTGAGTCCGGAAAGACCGACTCTCATTCTTGCTCCTGGCGGCTCGTTCATCTGACCATAGACCATGGCGGTCTTGTTAATAACGCCAGACTCGCTCATTTCAAGGTACAGGTCATTGCCCTCACGGGTTCTCTCTCCAACGCCTGTGAAGACGGAAATGCCGCCGTGAGCCTTGGCTACGTTATTGATGAGCTCCATGATAAGAACCGTCTTGCCAACTCCGGCTCCTCCGAACAGACCAATTTTACCACCCTTTGCATACGGGCAGATGAGGTCTACAACCTTGATTCCGGTTTCAAGAATCTCGGTTGCCGGCTGTTGTTCGTCATATGACGGTGCCGGACGGTGGATTGACCACTTTTCCTCTGTCTTGACAGGTTCGCCCTCGTCGATAGGTTCACCGAGAAGATTGAATACTCGACCTAAGCACTCTTCGCCGACGGGAACCTGAATCGGGTGTCCGGTGTCGACGGCTACTTCGCCACGTCTCAAGCCATCGGTCGAATTCATCGAGACGCATCTTACCACATTGTCGCCGATATGCTGTGAAGCCTCGGCAACGATGGTTCTTCCCTCATGCTCAATCTCTATTGCATTGAGGAGCTCCGGAAGCTCGTCATCAGAAAACCTGATGTCAAGAACCGGTCCCATGACCTGAATTACAACTCCAGTGTGTTTTTCCATGCTGTTCCTCCAGTTATCAGGATTCGGATCCCGCTACTATTTCTATGATTTCATTGGTAATCGCCGTTTGTCTTATCTGGTTATACTTGAGGCTCAAGTCATCTATCATTTCCTCGGCATTCTGAGTTGCTGAATCCATTGCCGTGCGCCTTGCTGCCTGCTCGGCGGCTCTGCTTTCACAGAGGCAACCATAGAGGACTCCTCCTAAGTATTCCGGAATAATTGCGTCAAATGCCTCGGTGCTGCTCGGTTCATACAAGATGTCCGACTGAGTAGACTTGGAGCTTCCCTTTTCGTATCCCTTAAGAGGCAGAAGCGGAAGCACTGCCGGGGTCTGAGACAGGACGGAAACGAAATTCGTATACCCAACGCATATTTCGTCGTACTTGCCGGATCTAAAGCCCTTGCAGAGCGTCTTCGCAATCGAGAAGCAGTCACCCACTCCGACGCCCTCGGCAAGAGAATAGCTCTCAGTCAGGATATCGGCATTTCTTAATTTGAAATACTCGACCGCCTTGTTGCCAATCGGCAAGACCACGGCGTTTTTAGCCTCAATCTCACTAAGACACATCTTGAGGATATTGTGATTATATCCTCCCGCGAGTCCACGGTCGCCGGCAATGACGACATAGATTGACTTCTTCACGTCACGCTTTTTAAGATAAGGCGAGCTGAGGTCGCTTTCAGATGCGGCAATATTACTTATCGTCGAGAAGAGAATCTCAAAGTATGGGCGGGAATTGAGAACTTTGGCCTGTGCGTGGTTGAGCTTTGACGCCGCAACCATTTCCATTGCCTTGGTTATCTGCTCCGTCTTTTTTAGGCTGTTGATTCGGGTTTTTATGCCCTTTGCCGTTGCTGACATTAGATGTCTCCTTATTAGTCAGAATACCTGACCGCTATCTCGCTGAGTGCTGTCTTGAGCTCGTTTTCTGTTTCCGGCTCAAGCTTGCCGGTGCTTCTGATTGCCTCAAGAACCCCATTATGATGATTGGTCATATGCTCCTGGAGGTCAGTCTCATAGTCAGGAATCTTCTCGACGGGAATGTTCTTTAGATAGCCGTTTGTTGTGGCATAGAAGATGCAGACCTGCTGGGCTACGTCGATAGGCGAATTGTTCTTCTGCTTGAGTACAGCGACGATTCTTTCACCCAAATCGAGCTGAGCTTTGGTGTCGGGGTCGAGGTCGGAGCTGAACTGAGCAAAGCTTTGGAGTTCACGATACTGCGAGTAGATAAGCTTCAAGGATCCCGAAACCTTTTTCATCGCCTTGATCTGGGCGTTGCCGCCAACACGGGAAACAGAGATACCCGGGTTGATAGCCGGCATGACTCCTGCATTGAAGAGCTCGGTTTCGAGGAATATCTGACCATCGGTGATTGAAATTACGTTTGTTGGTATATATGCGGAAACGTCTCCCGCCTGGGTTTCGATAATCGGAAGAGCTGTTAAGCTTCCTCCGCCTTTTTCTTTTGAAAGGTGCGCCGCTCTCTCAAGAAGTCTTGAATGGAGATAGAAAACGTCTCCAGGATAGGCTTCACGTCCCGGCGGACGACGGATGAGAAGCGATATTGTTCTGTAGGCAACTGCGTGCTTGCTTAAATCGTCATATACAACGAGGACATCCTTGCCCTGATACATGAAGTATTCGCCCATAGCACAGCCGCTATAGGGTGCGATATGCTGCATGGTGGGAAGCTCACTCGCTGTTGCGGAAACAACTATTGTATAGTCCATAGCTCCGCCGTCGGTGAGGTTCTTAACAACCTGCGCAACGGTTGAACGCTTGAGTCCTATTGCAACATAGACACAGATAACTCCCTTGCCTTTCTGGTTAAGGATGGTGTCGGTAGCTATTGTGGTCTTACCCGTCTGGCGATCGCCGATGATGAGCTCACGCTGCCCACGTCCTATCGGGATCATCGAGTCGATAGCTTTTATGCCTGTCTGAAGCGGCACTGTTACCGGCTCACGGTCGATAATTCCGGGGGCAGGAGACTCAATAGGTCTTGTTTCAGTGGTCTCTATAGGACCTTTTCCGTCGATAGGCTGACCGAGGGCGTTTACAACTCTTCCGATAAGAGCATCGCCTACGGGAACAGATACGACATTGCCGGTGATTTTGACAGAGTCGCCCTCTTTGATTCCCTGGTCGTTATCCATGATTACGACAGAGACGGTGTCCTCTTCGAGGTTCTGCGCCATTCCGTGCGCGCCGTTCTCAAACTCGACAAGCTCGCCATACATAACGCCGTCGAGCCCCGAAACCTTGGCTATGCCGTCACCTACCGAAACCACAGTTCCGACATTGACCTGCTCAAGCTTTGTTTCGTAGTTCTTGATCCGGTCGCTGATTATTTTTACAATTTCATCAGATTTTATATCCATTGGCTTCTTCCTTTTAAATCATGTCGCCTGCGAAGCGTCAAGCTTCAATAGCTCTTGAACCTCTTTCAAGCGGTGTGAAACGGTGCCGTCAATCTGCTTCGAGTCATAGCTGAGTTTGACTCCGCCAAGACACGACGGGTCGACTTTGTTCGTGAGAATTATCTTCTTGCCGCTTATAGATGCTATCTTATCCGTCAGCCTCTTTGACTGAGAATCGCTTAATGGCACCGCAGTTACAGCCGTAACCGGCATGATGCCGTTATCAAAATAGTATCTCTCGCGGTAGGCTTTGACACAGTCAGAGTAGTGGGTGGCTAAAGACTTCTCAGTGAGTATCTTTATAAAGTTTATGACATAGGGGTGAACCTTGCCGCTGAGGCAATCGTCAACCAGCTTAAGCCTCTCCTCCTTTGCGACATTAGCCGCAGAAAGGAGCTTCAAATACTGTGGCTCTTTTGCGAATACGTCTTCAAGCTCAGTCAGCTCATTATAGACCTCATCAGTGAGGTTCTCGCTCAATGCAGCCGAATAGAGAGCTGAGCCGTAGTTTCCACCAAGGCTGCTCATGACAGGTCACCCAAATCGTCGATAAAACTGTCGACAAGACGGCTCTGGTCAGCAGAGGTGAGTTCGCGCTCGACAACTCTTCCTGCTATGCTCACAGCAATGACGGAGATATTGTCCTTGACCTCGCCCATAGCTTTCTTCTTTTCGAGGGCGATGTCTTCCTGAGCCTTTTCGAGGATTGCACTAGCCTCTTTGTTAGCCTTTGAGACTATCTCTTCCTCACGGCTCTGGGCTCTGGTTACTGCATCCGAAATAATCTTGTCGCCTGTTTCACGGGCTTCTTCGAGCTTCTTCTGATACTCGTCACGCATTTCATCTGCCTCAGCCTTTGCGGTATCGGCACTCTGGTAGAGGTCGTCTATTTCTTTCTGCCTCGAGTCGATAATCTTCATAACCGGCTTGAACAGAAATTTCTTCAGGACAAAGAACAAAAGAAGAGTGTTGGCAAGTGTGAACAGAGCAGTCCACACGTTGACTCCCAAAATCTCCTCGTACAATGTCAATTCCTCCCTTCAGAAAGCTGAACCTGTCTTACTTCATTGTGAACAAAATCAGGAATGCGATAATGAGCGAATAGATACCAGTGGTCTCGGTGATACCGCAACCAAGGATCATGTTGGTTCTCAGATTTCCAGCTGCCTCGGGCTGACGAGCCATTCCCTCAAGTGCCTTTCCTACTGCATTACCTTCTCCAACGCCGGGTCCTATAGCTCCCAAGCCCATGCAAAGACCTGCGCCGATTGCTCTTAAACCTGTTGCTAAAGCTTCTGCTGCTGTTGCGTCCATAGTAGTTACTCCTTAAATATTATTGTCGGAACATAGTCCCGGACATGTTTACTTGATTTCGGCTTTGCCAGAGGCAAGTTCTGCCGGTGGCGGGCAAGCCTGTCCAATATATATCATGCTAAGCAGGCTGAATACGAATGCCTGAACAAAGCCTGAAAACAGATCAAAGTACACCGACAAAACTGCGGGTATACCGAGTGAAAGAATCGGGATTCCTGAAAGAAGCCCCGTCGCGTCTAAGATTCCGCAAGCTCCGAATGCTATGAAGATGCCTAAAAGGATTCCCTTGAAGACGCCTATTTTCTTCTTTTTGAGCTTCTGATAGATCAGAATTCCTGCTCCCAGCAAGACAATCACAATAGGAATTATGACGGTTCCGGAAACAAGGTTCAACAGAAGCGTTGAAAGCGCGCTCAAAGCCGTATAGACGATGGCGGTGATGATGCTTCCGCCGAAGACGTTACCGAAGTGACGAAATGCCATCGAAATGGGCTGCGCTATCTCCGAGATTATGTTCATCGGGGTCATGATGAATACCGGCTCAGTGAAGCCCTTGAGCCAGCCGAGCAAGCCGTTACGCTTGATATTATTGTACCAGATAATGGCGGTCGTCATCAGTGCCCACGTGAGAACCACGCTCAGATCAGCCGTTGTTGAACGGAAGAAGCCGAACATGCCGATAAGTGAGCCACAGATGGAGGACAGGAATATTGTCCCGATATACGGTGTCCAGCCGACATTGTGCTCGCCCATCGAGGAGGTCACAAGATTCCTCAGCATTTCAACGCCCTTTTCAACAAGAACCTGCAATTTCCCTGGGTGGGTCTTGAGATTGCGACCCAAGAGCACTCCCGCAACGCAGAGGAAAATCGTCACAAGTAAGAGCGACAGAGTTGTCTGCGTCACATTGATTCCGCCGAAAATCGGGATCGTGAAGTAAATATACGCGCCATTTATACTAATATCCATTTCAGGTATCACCCTCTTCTTTGGGGTCTTCTTCGGAAGATGTTTCCGCAGTCTCAGAGATCGCCGGATTCTCTTTCTTTCGGAAGAACTCCCAGACCGTTATTGTCGGTCTTACAAACACTATTGGCAAAACGAGTGCTATTGCATTGCAAAGCCCGCTCACAGCTCCCGCTACCCATACTATGAATATGACTGCGTACCGAAGAACCATCGAGAATGTCATGAGACTCTTCCCGCCCTTGACGTCCTGGGCAACTGCCCTGTCGGATGCCACGCAGACTGAAATCGCCATGAACATGAAGTTCAGGATTGCTAAGATTCCGCCCACAATTCCGCCGAACAGAACTGTCAGGTCAAAATAGCCGAGTAGTGCGAAGATTCCGAACATTGCGGCAATACAGATTACCTGCCCTATTGTTATTATCAAGGTTTCGTGCAAAACTTCCTTACGGGAATCCATCTTTTCTCCTACTTATGTTTAGTCGTGGTTATTGAAGCCGGTTACGGGGGGCTTCCCACTCTTGTCGTCCTCTTTATTCGTGATATCTTCCATCGTCTTAAGGGTTGAGCGGAAGCCGCTTATCGCAAGAATTCCGCCGAGGATTGCCCCAATGAATATCACCCATACTCCAAGCGAGAACTTGTTTCTCAGCCAAGCCGCAAGGATTATGCACCCGGCAAGTGGGACGACAGCCGAAAGCCCGAGCTGTCCTATCATAACAAGCAGACTCATGTCTTTCACAGCTCATCCCTCGCTTCCAAACAATCAGCTTATACGAATTTAATTCTACCACTATTATAGCAGGATGTCAAACAAAATTCTACCGCAAAAATTTTAAAGTGTCCCATGAAAAGCTGTCAAATATGAGAATATTATCTCTCTGTGATATCCCTATACACCTTTGGCTTACCAACTGCTTTATATGCAGGGCGGATGATTCTGCCGCCGGTGACTTTCTCCTCAAATCTATGCGCAGACCAACCAGCCATTCTTGCGGTTGCGAAGAGTGCGGTTGCCAATTCCTCCGGAATTCCGAGCATACGATAGCAGAGTCCCGAGTACATATCTACATTTGTGCAGAGTGCCTTTTCAATGCCGGTTTCGCGGTGGAAGACCTCGGGCGCAAGCCTTTCAATTGAATTCAGGAGTGAGAACTGAGGCTCAAATTCGGTTCCCTTTGCCATTTGAAGTGCAGTCCTCTTAAGAATTACAGCTCTCGGGTCAGACAGGGTGTAAACTGCGTGACCCATGCCGTAGATAAGACCGGTTCTGTCGGAGGCTTCCTTGCGGACGATCTTCGTGAGCATATCTGCAACCTCACCATCGTCATTCCAGTTCTTTACGTTAGCCTCTATATAGTCGAGCTGTTCGAGAACCTTGAGGTTCGCTCCGCCGTGACGGGGACCTTTGAGTGAGCCAACTGCCGCAGCATAAGCTGAATACGGGTCGGTTCCAGAAGAAGTGAGGACTCTGCACGCAAATGTGGAGTTATTACCTCCGCCGTGCTCTGCGTGCAAAAGAAGAATCAGATCCAGTAGCTTCGCCTCATCATATGTATATTGTCTGTCCGGTCTCAGAAGAGAAAGAATCGTTTCGGCAGTGCATTCCTCAGGTCTAACCTGATGCATATACATGCTTGCGCCGTCAAACGCCCTGCGCTTGACCTGATAGGCAGATGTCATGATGACAGGCATCTTTGCCAGGATTGACAGTGCACAGTAGAGTTCATCCTCGGGAGCCTTAGCCTCGGGGTCTTCCTCGTATGAATAAAGTGCGAGAATCGAACGGGAAATCTTGTTCATGATGTTCTTCGACGGTGCCTTGAGAATCATGTCCTCAAAGAATCCGGCGGGGAGCTCACGGTTTGCGGCAAGAATTCTCTGGAAACCTGCAAGCTCTTCAGCGGTCGGGAGCTTTCCCATTATGAGAAGATATGTGACCTCCTCATAGCCAAATCTGTCTGCACCCTGAATTCCGGCGACGATGTCCTTGACATTATACCCACGGTAGTAGAGCTCGCCCTCAATGTTCTGCTTTTCGCCCTCGTTCATGACATAGCCGTGAACGTTACATATATTAGTGAGCCCAGCAAGCACACCGGTGCCGTCGGCGTTACGAAGTCCACGCTTGACGTCGTAGCGATTATAGTACTTCGGATCTATCCGGTTATTTTCCAGGAACGTCTGCCTGAATGTGTCCCTTGTTGCTTCATCTATTTTTAACTGCATGATAATCTCCTCTTTCCAGATGCCTAAAAGTTGTTCTATTGCGGCTAAGTTTACTATTACACTTTGTAAGTTTATCACATGAAATTCAGAAAGTCAACCAAAATGAAGCTTTTAAAAGCCCGATGATTCATTTTTCGCTCTTTTGCACTGAATATGAAGCTTTTTGAGAAGAAAAATTGAAGCTCTTGACGGGAGAAAAATGCAGATTTTGTTGAAAAGTAGGACAAGAAAGCGGCGATTTGTTGAGAAAAAGAAAAAAGCACCCGGGATAGGATGCTTTTTAGTGGTTATGGTGAGCCATTGGAGAATCGAACTCCAGACCCTTTCATTAAAAGTGAAATGCTCTGCCAGCTGAGCTAATGGCTCGGTTCACAACTACGTTATTATAGCAAACGCGAGCGCATTTGTCAATATCTAAAATCGAAATTTTCAAAGATATTATTCGATTTCCAGCTTGATCTCCCCCGTTACCGTCGTTGCCCGGCAGATTCCGTCGGAGGTGGTTGCAGGAACGGACATGTTTACGAGGTCGGCAGAATTCCCGAAAGGCGGAGCCTGATGTATGGCGAACTACAATTTTTTGTCGCCGTTTGAAAAGCTGAAAGAAATTTACTTGCAAGCCCTGAGGTATATTTCCATATAGGTGCTGACGTCTCCCCAGCCTGGTTCGTAGCCCTCTTCCTCGCGATTCACGATCACAGAGCCAGTCTTCTCGATTACGACACCGTAGTCTGGGAGATACACGCCCGACAATTCGCCGTCAGAAAGTACCACCTGCGATGGGGCAATTTTTATCACATCATTGCCTGTGACCTCGTTCGAGTCAATTCCGTTGTCCGTCCTTGCGGAACAGCTCCAGTGACTGTCCATGCAGATTTCATATTTTTCGGAAAAAGCCACAGCCTCCTGGGCTGAATCCTCCGGGCACTCGCATGGCTTTATAAACGCTTTCCCCGAGAATATCTTCACCGGAACAGCCCCATCTTCATCCTTGTTAACAATAAAATAACATTTCATTTTCGTATTTTACTCCTCTCTTTCGGCTAAATATATTGTATCATATTTCTGCTTTTTTGTCTATAATTTCGTGAGAGATTCTTACAAGTCTTTGTTAAGCCACAGAGGTGGAACAGCGGAAAACTTGGAAATAAAAATCCGAACCATGATAGGTTCGGATTTCTTCAATGTGGTGGAGCATACGGGATTCGAACCCGTGACCTCCACACTGCCAGTGTGGCGCGCTCCCAACTGCGCTAATACCCCAGTACTTCGGATATAATAGCACATCCGGCGAGAAAAATCAAGCCTTTTTCACAGGAAATTTTCTTGGGGCGGAAAATCTTTTACAGGAGCTTTTTCAGAACCCTGCCGATGTCATCATCGATGCAGATTGACTGTCTCTCGATCTGAGACGGGCAGGCGGCGTCGCCATAGTTTATGCAGGCGTAGGTCGCCTTAGGATTCTTCAGGGTCATCTGCCAGAACGGGTATTTGATGATGGAGGGGGTGTTGAACCCGACGCCGAGCTCCAAATAGAGCGTTGTCAAGCCCTCGTGCCTCCGGAGGAATTCGGAATACCTTTCCGCAGCCTGATGCCAACCCTCGTCCTCGAAAAAAGTATCATCACACCTAAGATTTGTGTTCATCGGCTTGCCGCAAATCGGGCATTTCGGGACGAGATCAGACGGAATACGCATATTTTCCTGAGTCTCCATCATCCTTTTAATAACTTCTTCGTTATCGTAGGTCTTCTGGTGGCAGGGCTCAGAGCACTGGAAGAGACCGTAGTCGCCCTGTGTATAGAAAAGCCGCTTTTTGTCGAAGCCTGCTTTCTGGAAGCAGTGGTCAACATTGGTCGTGAGGACGAAATAATCCTTGTCCTTGACAAGCTCGAACAGATCCTGGTAGACCGGCTTCGGGGCGTCTGTGTAGCGGTTCAGCCAGATATTTCTGCTCCAGAATGCCCAAAATTCTTCTAAGGTTTCATATTGGTAGAAGCCGCCCGAGTACATGTCGTGAAAGCTATATTTTTTCTCGAAATCTGAGAAGTTTTCTTCAAATCTCTTGCCGGAATAGGTAAATCCTGCGGAGGTCGAAAGCCCCGCTCCGGCACCAATTACGACAGCATCGGCAGAGTCAAGTGCCTCTTTCAGACTCTCAATCTGTTCCGAGGAGCTTCTCATAAATTTCGAGGTCGGCATCTTTAAATACATTGAATATCACCTTGATTTCACTGTGGGTCTCTTTCTTATAACCGAGCACTGCTCTGAGCGCGATTTCCGCCGCCTTGTCGTTCGGGAAATGGAATTCGCCGGTGGAAATGCAGCAGAACGCGATGCTCCCAACGCTATTTTTGTCCGCCAATTCCAGGCAGGAGCGATAGCTTTGGGCGAGAAGCTTCTTGTCCCTCTCCGTGAGCCGCCAGCCAACAATCGGTCCAACTGTGTGGATGACATATTGGCTCGGGAGGTTGTATGCAGAAGTTATCTTGGCTCTGCCGGTCTCCTCCTCGTGACCCTGCTTCTGCATGATTTCGTTGCACTTAAGTCTCAGCTGAATGCCGGAATAGGTGTGGATGGCGTTGTCGATGCACTCGTGGTTTGGTCCGAAGCATCCAAGAAGCCTGGAATTCGCCGCATTGACAATAGCTCCGCACTTAAGCGTCGTGATGTCGCCCTGCCAGAGGTAGATGTCGTCCTGAACAGGCGTCAGGTCGGCTATATCTGTAATTCCCTTTCTATAGGTTTCCTCCTGGAGATACTCATCCTGAATCTTCAGGAACTCATCACTAATCGGCTTCGGGAGCCGGACATTGAAAAGTGCCCGTAAAAGTCGCTTCTGGGAGTATTCGTCCTCAGGAATTTCGTAGCCCTGGTACTGCGGCTCCTCGGCTAAAAGCTCTTTTATTAGGTATAGTCTGCGGTCGGATTGGGTCATTTTCAGCCTCTTCTTACGATAGCCTTTACCGGGCAATTTTCAAAGCAATTGCCACAGTGAAGACAATGTTCCTGATGGATTACACTCGGCTTGCCAAATTCGATCGCCCTTTGCGGACATATCTTGACGCATTTTCCGCAGCCGATACAGGCATCAGTTATGAAATAACCTTTTGGATTAGCCTTGCCATTTCCAATCACATAGCTCTCCCTGAAAATCGGATTGACGCCGAGATTGAAGTATTCGATTTCGGCATCATGTATTTCAAAAACAATGCCGATTTTTCTTGTGTCGCCGGGATAGACATTGCTAAGATATGGCTGTTCCTGGAAGATGGTGTCTGTCCACTTCTGCTGCTCTTCCTCGGAAACAGGAGTCGCCTTTGCAGAAAGTCGGATCATTTCCTTATATCGGGTGTAGCCGAGAATCTGTACCCGACCATCAGACAGCAGCTCACGGCAGAAGTTTTTCCCTCTTGCTGTGAAAAAGTACATCCCGTCGGGCTCATAGTGAATGGCACTGATATTTCTTATCTGCGGGTTTCCATCGGAATCCACAGTCGCAAATTCGAGCACTCCTACATATTGCAGTTTCTTAAGACAGGTCTGTGCGTCCATAAGTAATCCTCCCAACTAAAATCTCAGTATACGGTCAGGTTTTCTCGGCTTCGCTGTAGGATGACGGTCACCCTCACGGGGATAGCCAAGAAGAAGCTGCATTACAGCGTAGTAATCAGTGCGGATATTCCATTTTTTCAGAATTTCCTGCCCGTATGGGTCGCTGAACGCCACCCAACCCTGTCCCAGATAGCAGGAACCAATTCCCAAGGAATCAGCCACAAGCATCATGTTTTCGGCGGCACACGCACAATCCTCAGCTGAAAAGAGGAAGTTTTTCGGTGCAAACATTGTAATAACCGTCGGGGCGTCGTAAAAAGCGTTCTTTATATTCGGATCGTCCGCAATACTGGGCTGTTCTCTTGAGACATAGCTTGTTGCAGTCGCCATCCGGGGATTTTGGTTTGCCCGCTTGATCTTGCCAAGCCGTTCATTAACCTCTTTATCCTGACAGACGGCAAGAATCACCCGCTGCCCTCCTCCTGCACTCGGAGCATACAAGCCAGCCCGCAAGATTTCCTGCAACTCCGATTCTTCTATCTGCCTTGTATCGAAGCGACGTATTGAACGGCGCTGTATAATTGTTTCCATCAGTTCACTCATTGCTCAATCCTCGCTTTCCGGTATCTCGCGCCAGCACTGCGGGTCGGCGGCATAGAAGTTCCCATCCTTGCCGCTTGCCACGGCGGGACAGCCTCGGCAGTATGCCAGCAGCTCACATTTGGAGCACTTCTCAAACTTCGTGTAATCCCGGTAGTCCTCCAGCTTCGTGACCCACAAATCGGCAAGACGGTTTTCGAAAACGTTTCCGACCTTGCTGTTCTGCACACGGCGGCAGGCATAAACATCTCCTGTCGGCAGGATAGTCAGATGACAGTTGCCGCAGTTGCAGCCTCCATAAATCATTCCCTTTTTCGCATTTTCAGGGATTTTGAATTCACCGATTTCGTATTCATAAAGAGTCCAGAGGTGGTCTTTTTTGTTGAAATAGGTCTGGCATCCGGCGGCTTCATACTCCTTGAATTTCTTATCGCAGTCCGCCAGCAGTTTCCGATAACGGAGCGGTTCGATGCCGGTGTCCTTTTCCTCAGAAGTCGGGCAGTAACGGGCAAAAGCAAATACGTTTGCCCCAGCCGCAACCACGGCGTCAATGATATCGGGGACTTCATCAATATTCGTTCCGGAGACAGTGGTCATGATAACGCTGCGGATGCCTGCGCGGTTGATGCAGCCAATCTTTTCGAGCGTAATGTCGAAAGAGCCAGGCTTGCGGAACCAGTCGTGGGTTTCTCTCATTCCGTCAAGAGAGAGCTGATACTTCTGACAGCCATATTCTTTCATCCGGCGACACACATCATCATTAAGATGAAAAGGATTGCCTAAGATCGTAAAGGGAATGTTATGCTCTTTCATCAGTCCGAGGAGCTTCCAGAAGTCGGGATGCAGAATGGGGTCGCCGCCGGTGATATAGAAATACGGCAGGCGGTGATACGTTTCGCAGAAATCGAGACAGTTCTTAAACGTCTTTAGTATCTCCGACCAGTTCATTGAATCCAGTTCTTTACAGACGTTTTCGGAAAAGATGTAGCAGTGCTTACACCGCTGGTCGCACTCGTCTGTGATGTGCCATTGAAAAGAAAAGTATTGTTTCATATTGCACGGTCTCCTCTGAAGTTATGTGTAAATCCGATAAACGGACACTATTTCGCAGATGCCCGATGAACCGATACCGGCTCATCAGGCAAAATGTTGCGGACAGAATTACTTGTCGCCAGCTCCGCAAGCAGCTCCGCAAGTGGTGGGCTTCTCTTCCGGCTTGTCAGCTGCTCCACAGGCAGAACCGCAAGCTGCGGGTGCCTCAGCAGGCTTATCCGCCGCACCACAGGCAGAGCCACATGCTGCGGGCTTTTCTTCCGGCTTATCAGCCGCTCCACAGGCAGAGTCACAGGCGGCGGGCTTCTCTTCAGCCTTGTCAGCCGCTCCGCAAGCAGTACCACATGCAGAGGCAACAGAAGTCTCATCAGTCCATCCAACCAGATTAGAAAGTGCCATAGCTAAATTACCTCCGAAAAAATTATAGTTGTAACCATTCAGATTACAACAGTAGTATAGCATATCTCGGACGTAATGTCAATAGTTACAACGAAATTTTTCAGGCGTTGTCCGAAAGAATTGGGCAACGCCTGACTTTTAGCGATTTGCCGGTTTTCTAAGATTACTCTCTTACGACTGAGATTCTCTGCTGAACATGATTGCCGGAAACAATCTCGTCGACCATGGCGATAGCGTAGTCGGCATAGCTGATGATGCTTTCGCCCTTTGAATTGAGGGTGAGTTCCTCGCCACCTAAGATATACTTGCCGGACTTTTCACCATCTGCCTGGAAGTCACCAGCAGGGCTTACATATGTCCACTTGACATCACCGCGCTCGCGAAGCTCAGAAAGAGCCTTTGCCATTGCAGCTGCCAGAGGCTTGAAGACGTCAGGGAAATCGGGTCCGTCAGAGACACATACAGTGTGCTCAGGATTAACATAGAGGCTTCCTGCGCCGCCAACTACCAAGAGTCTTGTGTCAGTTCCGCTGAGAGCGTCACAGAGAACCTTCAGAGAAGTACTGTGCATGGGAAGAGTGTCCTCAGTCCATGCTCCGAAGGCATCAACAACTACGTCGTAGCCCTTGAGGTTTTCAGCTTTAAGGTCGAAAAGATCCTTGTTGAGAACATTCTTGGCGTCGGTCTTGTTCTCGCCGCGAACTACTGCTGTTACATCGAGTCCTCTTGCTACTGCCTCGTTAGTGATGAGCTTGCCTGCTTTTCCATTTGCACATACTACTGCGATTTTCATAATTGATTACCTCCGAAAAAATAAGTATTGTTGTAACCTTTTCGATTACAGCATGAGTATATCACATCTCAGTTGTAATGTCAAGAGTTACAACGAAATTTTTTCAAGAAGTATAAATCCGTCTATATCAGTAAAAGAAAAGTCCGGAAATTTAGCTTTCGGACTCTTTTTGAGAACAAATAGTGTTATTTCAATAGCCACGGTGGATTGTTTTCGAGTATCTTAAATAATCCGCCAATGATTGGTTTTTCAAAATGTAATCTGCCGTTGCTTCTTCTATTGCGTACAAATGCCCATACTCTGCCGCCACTTTGTAATACGCAATGCTTAAGCATCTATAATTTTTGTGCTCCTGACTTTTGTATATGTCACAAGAGCTCGAACCGTAAGAACTTCGTTCTTTATAGTACCATCCCATAGCGCAAAGAGCATCTATATTCCCTAGCTTCATGGCTGTTTCCAAGCAATTCTTTATTTGGCTAAATGCCGCATCGATATATGAGTCCGTCAGACCATTATGCTGTTGTTGCATCATCAGATTATACTCGCTGGAAGCCCATTCTTTTGCAGCTGTCGCCATCGCTTCAGCACTCTTTTCCAATTCAGAATAGTCCTCCGAAAATTTAAAATCAGAACATATTTTCGTCATCAGTTCAGTCTGTTCAGAATCATTTCTCCAAGGAAATTGGCTATCCAATGATTTGTAAAGCGGCGCGTATGAAAACTTGAACACAGGCTCATTTTTTGCGAAATAGCTATCTCTGTAGATTGGTTGATACATCTTCCTGACATTATAAATATATTCTATATACTTGTCTGTCATAAAATCACCTTTCGGACTCTTTTTCTATGCAAATTTTGGTGTCATTTACGACATCTGCGACGGTTATCTCACGCATTTTGTCCTCCATTGCCTGCTGGATGGTCATGAGCTTGCTGTCAAGGGCAGCGTGAATATTCCTGCCGACGGGGCAAGCCTGGTTGGGGTTCTCGTGGAAATGGAAGAGCTCGCCGCTCTCGACACACTCAACAGCATTGTAGACGTCAAGGAAAGTAATCTCCTCAAGCGGCTTCGCAATCGACGCTCCACCGCTGCCACGGGCAACTGTAATAAGCCCGGCAGCCTTTAACTGCTGCAAAATACGGCGGATTATGACCGGGTTGACGTTGATGCTGCTCGCCAGGAACTCGCTCGTGATTTTGTACTGGTCCTTGAACGTCTCGATGCAGGCGAAAATATGGATAGCTATTGTGAATCTGCTTGAAATCTGCATTTTACAGGTGCTCCCTAAGTTTGATGAGAATATTATAGCACGAGTCGGGTGTAAATTCAAGGGTTACAATTTGGGAAGCGAAAAATGCGAAAATCCCATGCTAAAACAAGCCGATTCGCTGTTTGCGGGGTTGAATTCTCACGGGAAATCGGATATGATTAGTTCGAGGTGATGATATGGATCAGGTCAAAACCGGCAAATTTATTGCAGAGCTTCGCAAGCAGAACGGTCTCACTCAGGAACAACTTGGCGAGCGGATTGGCGTTACCAATAAAACAATCTCCCGTTGGGAGACCGGAAGCTATATGCCGAGCATTGATATGCTTGAGGTGTTAGCAGAAACCTTTAACGTCAGCATAAACGAGCTTCTTGCAGGCGAGATTCTTGATGATAACAGCTTCCGCCGAAAGGCAGACGAGAACGTCATGAGACTTGCACGCTCGGAAGTGTTCTCAAGCAAAGAGAAAAGCGACTACTGGAAGAAAAAATGGAGGAAAGAGCATATTGCGGACTTCGTTATCTCGGCGGTGGTTGCTCTCGTCTTCCTGATTGCGGCACCGATAATATTCGAAGAGCCGATGATGTCCGCCTTCACGCCGATTGTGGTGCTGATTGAGTACATAGTTCTCAATAATCGGATGATGGGCTATGTTGAGAAGCATATGTATGACTGCGAAGAATAGAGATGAATAGAAAAGTGGGACTGGTGCTCAGTCCCGCTTTTTCATAACAATTCTGCCCACCCCTATGTTAATAACTTTTGTAGCAATCAACACTTGAATTGTTGTGACTGTGGCGTTATAATAATGTTATCGACCGACGGTCGGTCGATAAGGAGGAACGACGATGAGAATCACTAAAGATGCCGACGAAAGAAGAAGTGAAATACTGGACATAAGCCAACGTCTCTTTCATGAGAAAGGCTACTCTGAAACCACCGTTGAGGACATTATAACAGAATGCAAAATTGCCAAGGGCACGCTCTACTACTACTTCAGAAGCAAGGAAGACATCCTTTCGGCAATTATCGACCGGAAGATTGATGAGAACGTCGTTTCTCTTACCGAAATTTCAGATGACGGCTCCATCACCGCCACCGAGAAGCTCGTCAAAGTTATAAGGCTTCTGTCGCAGAGCAGCGTTCTTGATGACAGCTTGCACGGCCCGGACAATTCGGAGCTTCACCAGAAGACTTTTAAACGGAGTCTTCTTCGTTACACTGACATTCTGACAAGGATGGTAAACGAGGGGATTTCGAGTGGCGAGTTCTCAACGCCATATCCCGAAGAGACCGTTCAGCTTCTGTTTTGTTCATCCCAGCTTTATGATCCGGGCGTTTTTAAGTGGAGCGAGGAGGAACGCTACAAAAAAGTGAAAGCGTTTTTCTACACGCTTGAGGTTACACTTGGGATTTCGCTCAAGGCGAAAGAACAGCTCTACAGAGTTGCGGGGATCAAAAAGGAATGGTGATAAGCCCGCCCGACACTAACAGTCCGCTCATGCTGTTATAAACAAAGGAGGCTATAATGAGTAACACTTTAGCAAAAACAAAACAGAAAAGCACGCTCACGTCAGGAGCAATTTACGGTCCTATGATAAAATTCATGTTGCCGGTTATGGCTGCAACATTCCTGCAGGCGATGTATGCCGCTGTTGACCTTTTGGTCATCGGACAGTTTGTTTCCACAGATGCCACAATAACTCAGAATGCAACTTCAGCCGTCGGAACCGGCGGTATGATTATGACGCTGATTACATATGTAATTCAGGGACTTACAGCAGGTATTACCGTCACATTGGGCAAATTTATCGGTGCCAAAGACAGAGACGGTGCCACAAGAACCGTCGGCTCTGCAATCTGCATATTCGCAGTTATGGGAGTCAGTCTGACGGTGATCATGGAAATAGGCGCACCCTACTTTGCAAGATGGATGAATGCGCCTGATGTTGAAATGTGCACCTTATACCTGAGAATATGCGGTGGCGGTCTTATATTCATCACTGCTTATAACGGTATAAGCGGATTGTTCAAGGGCATAGGGAACTCGAATTTGCCGCTTGTATTCGTCGGAATTGCCTGCGTTGTCAATATCGCCCTCGACCTGATTTTAGTTATCGTTGTCGGATTGGGCGTTGCCGGTGTTGCAATCGCAACCATCAGCGCACAGGCGGTCAGCGTTGTTCTTTCGCTCATTATCATTGCAAGAAAAAAGCTTCCGTTTGACGTAAACAAAAAGAGCATCCGCTTCCATCCCGGCGAAACAAAGTCGATACTCCTTGCAGGTTGCCCTCTTGCGGCTCAAGACTTCCTTACAAACTTCTCGTTTGTAGTTATCAACTCGGTTGCAAACCATCTGGGAAGCGATTCAACCGTCTGGTCGGCTATTGCTTCGGGATATTCGGTTGACAACAAGCTGACGGCGTTTATGATGGCTATTCCCGTAGCATTCCTGCAAACTATGTCGGTGTTCACTTCGCAGAATGTCGGAGCAAAGCACCCCGACCGAATCAAAAAGGGACTTCGCTACATGATTTTCACAGCCCTCGGCGCAGGTATTTTACTATCACTTCTTTGCTACTTTGGTGGAAGTGCGATGGCGAGCATCTTTACATCCGATAAAGATTCAATCTACTATGCTGCTCAGTACTTAAAGGGCTATGCGGCGGATGCGGTTGTCGCCTGCCTGTTACTGATGATTACCGGCTACTTCAACGGTCAGGGACACTCGACATTCTCGATGATTCAGGGACTTATCGGTGCATTCTGCGTCCGTATTCCGATAATACTTGCTATCTCCAGGATGGCGAACGCAACGCTGTTCCAGATCGGATTCTTCGGTGCAATGGCGACTTATACACAGCTCTTTATCTGCATTTGCTTCTACTTCTACATCAGAAAGAATGATCTTAAGAAGTTTGAAACCACAGAAGAACCCGTTCCGTAAAATGTCAGCCAGCCCCATGTTTCCACCAGAAAGGCTCATCGTCACATCCAAACGTGATGGTGAGCCTTTTATTATGCCGATTTCGGCTTCGGCTTGAAAATGAGAGCTGCCAGGAGAGAGAATACCATTGCCGCCGTGATTCCTCCCGAGCAGGCTGTCAAGCCTCCCGTGAATATGCCAAGGAAGCCCTTTTCGTCGATGGCTTCACGGATTCCCTTGGCTATAGAGTTTCCGAAGCCGGTTAAGGGAACAGTTGCACCTGCTCCGGCAAAGTCGGCGAGGTATTGATATATTCCCAATCCACTGAGGACTACTCCTACGACTACGTATAGGGTCAGAATTCTTGCCGGGGTGAGCTTAGTGAAGTCTATAAGAAGCTGACCGATGGCGCAGATGATTCCTCCCACCAGAAATGCCCATAAATACTGCATTGTGATTCCTCCTAAAGTCCGATTTCGCTTGATAGCCAGATGAGGTGCGAGATTCCCGGGATGGTCATCCCCTGCTGGCTTGAAGTGGTTGAGAGTAATGCTCCCGTTGCTGCAAACAGGATGTTTTTTAACTTTCCGGATTTCAGCTCCGGAAGAAAATGACCGGCTAAAAGGCTTGCTGAGCAACCACAACCTGAACCTCCGGCATGGACATCCTGATTCTCATTGTCATAGAGCATACAGCCGCAGTCTAAATGCCTGTCGGCAATTTCTATGCCGTCTCTGTGGAGAAGCTCCACAAGAATTCTTGAACCCACACTTCCCAGGTCTCCGGTGACGATATGGTCAAATTCGTCCGGCGATTTTTTTGTGTCTGTAAGAAATTGCTTTATCGTGGAATACGCCGCAGGAGCCATTGCGGCACCCATGTTGTTTGCATCCTTTATGCCCTTGTCCTCAATTTTTCCGATGGTTACGGCACGGACGAACGGCGAGACGTTGCCTCTTTCAAGGATAACTGCTCCGGAAGCGGTTGCTGTCCACTGTGAGGTTGGCGTTCTCTGTCCACCGTATTCGAGAGGGAATCTGTACTGCCTTTCAGCTGTGCAGAAATGGGAGGAGGTCACTGCCGCGACTATGTCCCCGGCTCCTGAATCCACAGTCAGTGCTGACAGAAGAATTCCCTCGGCGATGGTTGAACATGCGCCATATATGCCCAGGAAAGGCACATTGAAGCCAGACATTCCGAAGCTCGTCACGATGCACTGATTCAAGAGATCTCCTCCGAACATGAACGACAGATCGGATGGAGTAAGCTTGCACTTTTCGAGTGCAGTCTGCAAAGCAAGACCCTGCATTGCACTCTCAGTTCTTTCAAAGCTTTCTTGACCGAAGCGGTCGTCTTTGTCGACATAATCAAAGCAGTCGCCGAAAGGTCCCTCGCTCTCCTTTTTGCCGACGACAGACGCCCAGCCTTTTATCGAAACTGCGTTGTCCATCATGATTGTAGCCTGCCCTAGTCTTTGTGACATGAAAACAACTCCCCTACACTTGATTTTGTTCTTATTTTCCCTGGATAAGGTTAAATTATGCGTTTTGAAATATGAAAGCTTGAATTATCGAAAAGACTGTGATATAATAAGCTTGGTATTTTCTGTAGAAACAGCAGTCCCGACCGGAAAGGACGGTTATTATGAAGAGAACAGTTGCAGTCTTAATGGCTTTTTGTATGCTTATAACTATGTGCTCCTGCGGCAATTCCTCCGCAGAAGAGAATTCCCAGAGCGAAGCCACCACGTCCTATAACGGAGTCCCTGATAATGTTGTCACTGGCACAACCGGCAGCGAAGCCGAGGCGGTGACCTCTGTAGATTATACAGAAACTGACACCACCTCTGAAACCGAAGCCTCGCAGGAGCCTGCTGTTACAACTACCTCGGAAAGCTCTTCAAGTGAAGCTACAACCACCACTGCCGACGACGAGGATTCGGTCGACCTTAGTGAAGAAGAGGTAACCTATATTCCCGACACTGTTGCTATGGACTATCTGACTCTTCTTAACTCTACACAAGTCCATGCCAAGCTCACCGAGGCTGTGTCCTACGACGGCGAGACGGTCGTCATGTATGAGCGGGAATACTACATAAGCGGCGTCAACAAGGTCTACATAAACAATTCTCAGAAGATAGTCATGACGGCTGACACCGTTACGGTTATTGACCTTGATGCATATACTTATTATTCGTATGCGAGAACCTCGACCGCTTCTGAAATCGAGTTCGGCTACAGCAAGGAGTACTATACTCTCGTTTCGACCAGCGAAGGGAGCGACTGCGTTATCGAGGAATACACTGTCGTGTCGCATGGAAGCACTATTTCGTCCACCTGGACGTTCTATACAGACGGAACCTTTACAGTTGTTGACGAAAACCCGGATTCCGGCTCGTTCACCAAGTACTATTTCGACGTTGCCGAGAGCAATGTGAGTGGTATGGATATGACAATACCGGATGGATTAACTGAAACCACAGCAAGTGAATTCTGAGGAGAACCTCTCAGTCAGCTTCGCTGACAGCTCCCCTTATCAAGGGGAGCCATAAGTGCACTATACGAATTTATAATAAAGGAGACGATATTATGGTAGTAATTGAAATGGAAGACGGCGGGAAGATCAAGATTGAGCTTTGTCCGAAAGAGGCACCTCTGACGGTTGCAAACTTTGAGAAGCTTGTTAATGAGCACTTCTATGATGGGCTCATCTTCCACAGGGTTATCAAGAACTTTATGATTCAGGGCGGCGACCCGACAGGAACTGGTGCCGGCGGCTCAAACGAGAATATCCGCGGCGAATTCAGGCTGAACGGCGTCAACAACACCCTCAAGCACACAAGAGGAACCATATCCATGGCGAGAAGCCAGAATCCTAACTCTGCATCATCCCAGTTCTTCATCGTCCACAAGGATTCCCTCTATCTCGACGGCTCCTATGCAGCTTTCGGAAATGTTGTCGAGGGAATGGACGTTGTCGACAGAATAGCTTCCGTCAAGACTGACGTGAACGACAGACCCGTCGTTCCCCAGAGAATCAAGACAATAAGGATTGAGAACTATTTTGATCAATGAGTTAAGGTAAAGACGACAAGAATTGAGGATGACTGATTAAGATGATACCACTGGAGCAAAAATTATTAAATCTTTTGTCTAATAATGATGTTACATTCTTTATTCCACCATATCAAAGAAATTATGAGTGGACAGAAGAACAATGCAATGTATTTTTTGAAGACGTTGTTAAGACAAGCGATAAAAACGTATCAGGAACCGTTATTGAGCACTTCTTTGGAACAATCACTTATTTTCAAGAAGATTCTGTCTTCGGACAGCCAAATAAGCTGATTTTGATCGACGGGCAACAGCGAATTACCACGACTATGCTATTTCTAACTGCACTTCGTGATTTGTTGCAAGACGATAAGCTTAAGAAATTTATTGACTCAAGGTATCTAAAAAATGATAATGTCATCGGCGACTCTGAATACAAGATAAAGCTAAAGCAAGTTGAAACCGATTGGGGTGCCTACAAGAAGATTATTCTTGGAGAAGAGTTATCCGGAAGTGAGAAAACTTCAAGAGTATACAGCAATTATAATCTTTTCAAAGCACGTCTCAGCGAGTTTGGTAACAATGGCAACAAAATCGAAAGCTTAATTGATAATGGTATCAATAAATTCAGCGTCATTACTATTGAACTTAAACCCGTCCAAAATCCATGGGAAAACCCGCAGGAAATATTCGAGTCGATGAACTCCCTCGGAAAGCCGCTTTCACTTGCAGACCTTGTAAGAAATTACTTACTTTTGGGGCTAAATGCAAAAACACAAGAACAATACTATCAAAAGTACTGGTTGCACATCGAAAAAACTCTGCCTGCGCAAGTATCAGGATATATAAGGGACTACATGCAATGGCAAGTAGGAGATTCTTTTAAACAAGCGAAAGAAACTAACTATAAAGAGTTATACGCCCAATTCAAAAATAAAATTGCAAGTGGTAGAAGTGCGGAAAGTATTCTTAGCGATTTATCTAAATATGCTGAACTCTACAGCTGTATTATTTCTGATCGGTCAACTGGAAATTGCAGAGTAGACAAAACACTATCTGACATCAGGTATCTTCGTGTCACAACGGCATATTCTTTCCTTTTAGCTCTTCTAGTTGAATGGCAAAATGGAAAAATGAATAACAGTAGCATTGAAGAAATTCTTGATACATTTCTCATTTACTGTATGAGGCGTCGTCTTATCGGTTTAGCCCAAGCGGAAAATAAGGCGTTTCCAACTCTTGTACGACAAATCAGTAGATTAGAAAAAGCTGATGATAAGCGCATGGAAACTTTCAGAATTCTGTCCAATCAAGAAAGTAATCTACGCTTACCAAATGACATTGAAATCGTGAACACTCTTAGCAGTGCAAACTTCTTCAATTTTAAATATTGTAAGTTCTTCCTCGCACTAATTGAAGAAAAGATTACAAAAAGTCGTCCGGATATTACTGATAAGAACCTGCAAATTGAACACATTATGCCCCAAACATTGAATGATGCCTGGAAGCAAGAACTAGGTAATGACTACGAATCTGTGCATCAGGAATATGTTCACAACATAGGCAATCTGACTTTAATTCGTCACAATCAAGAACTTGGGCAGAAGCCTTTCAGCGAAAAGAAGAACACCTACCAAAATAAGGCTGGTTTGCAAATCGCAAAGACTAAAATAGTAGACCAAGACTATTGGGGAAAGGATACAATCATAAACAGACGCTCATGGATAGTTGACTTTCTTGTGAAAGATGTATTACCCATCCCCGATGCAATGAGAAAGATAAACAACTTTTCAATAAAAGAAAAGCACGTACTCTCTTTCAACGAACTGCAGATCGTCGGTGAATATATTCAATTCCACAAAGATCCTTCTATATCTGCTTTGGTTGTTTCTGATAATGAGGTTGAATTTGAAGGAAAAAGGTGGAAATTATCTCCTCTGACAAAGGAAATTCAAGATCGCAGAGGTGAGGGCAACTCATCCGGTGCATACCGCGGTGTCCAATATTGGGATTATGATGGCATTAGATTAGCAGATGTGATATAGTTTTAGCGTTAGCAATAAAAGGTATTAAAATGGTGATTATATGCGCGTGACTATAGAGGATAACCCGAGGCTTGAATACCTCCGGGAGAAGACCCGTGGGCTTACGACCTCGCCCGGGTGCTATATCATGAAAAACCATGCCGGCACCATCATATATATCGGCAAGGCAAAGAATCTTAGAAATCGCGTGCAGACCTATTTTCACGACAACGACCATCTGCCGAAAGTGGCGAAAATGGTCTCGAATGTCTGGGACTATGACTTCATCTGCACATCATCCGACTATGAGGCTCTTGTCCTCGAAGCCTCCCTTATCAAGCAGCACAAGCCGAAATATAATATCCTCTTAAAAGATGACAAGGGATACTCCTACATCAGGATTTCGGATGAGGATTATCCACGTATCACCCGGGAAATGCAGAAAAAGGGTCCTGGAACGTTTATAGGTCCCTACACAAGCGGATTCACCTCCAGTCAGGCTGTCGAAGAGGTCAACAGGGTTTTCATGCTTCCGACCTGCAAGAGGGTTTTCCCGAGGGACTTTGGAAAAGAACGGCCCTGCCTCAACTTCCAGATCAAAAGGTGCATCGGGCTCTGCCGGGGATGCTTTTCAAAAGAGGACTATGCCGAGATTATCAACCAGGCGGTCGATTATATAAAGAGCGGAAGCAAGCAGTCTGTAGAAGAACTTACAGAGGAAATGAACCGGCTTTCCGAGAATCTCGAATTCGAGAAAGCAGCAGTTATTCGTGACAGAATCGCCGCCATCAACCGTTCTGCCGACACTCAGAAGATTTTCGAGGAAAATATGCCCGACACGGACATTTTCGCCCTCGCCAAAAACGGCGGAATCACCTGCATTTCTGTTCTCAACTACCGGATGGGCAGACTATATGACAAGCAGGATTTCATCCTGGGTGAGACCACCGACGACATTTCCACCCGGGAGGAGTTTCTCATACAGTATTACGACCGGGCTGTCAAGATTCCGCGTGAGATTTATATCGATGAAGAATTAAGAGAGACTGACAACATAAGGCGATTCCTCGCCGAGAAGTCGGGTCATGCTGTCAGCATTGCGAACCCGAAGCGCGGAGAAATGAAAGGTTTACTTGACCTTGCAGAAAAGAATGCAGTTGAGCAGCTTTCAGTCAGAATCGGAAGAACCGGCAAAGAAGTTGCAGTTTTGGAAGAGCTCGGAGAGCTCCTGGGGCTCAGGAAAACTCCGAACTATATTGAATGCTACGATATCTCTAACCTGGGTTCCCAAGACATGGTAGCCGGGATGGTCGTGATGGACAAGTGCCGGTTTGCAAAGAAGTACTATAAGAAATTCAACATAAAGACGGTTGTGGAGCAGAACGACTATGCCAGTATGCGTGAAGTCATTTCCAGGCGGCTTGAGAACTACTTAGACCCTGAATGCACGGACGAGGGCTTCAAACATTTGCCTGATGTTATCTTCCTCGATGGCGGAAAAGGGCATGTTTCGGCAGTTCTGCCGCTGCTTGAGGAATATGGGGTCGATATTCCCCTGTTCGGACTTGTAAAGGACAACAAGCACCACACACGGGCTGTCGTCACGGCTGACGGAAGCGAAATCGCGATTTCAAAGTCACGCTCCGTTTTCGCACTCTTAACTAAGCTCCAGGACGAGGTGCACCGTTACACTATCACATTCCAGAAGCAGAAGCGTTCTGTTCACACTCATGAAACGGAATTAACCAAAATTTACGGCATCGGAGAGAAAAAGGCGCAGGCACTCTTAAACGAATTCAAGACGAAGCAACAGTTGAAATCAGCGACAATAGAAGACATAGCGGCAGTTATGAAGATAAGCCCAGAAAAGGCTCAAGAGGTAAAAGAAAAGTTCATCGACCAGTTACAATAAACCCCAGGCAAATTTTCAGGGAAAGGAACTATAATGCAAAAAAAGATACCCGAATACTCAGGCGTTTTAAGAAGCCATATACTCAGCGTGCCAGATACAATTTACCAGTGTTCGGGAATAGTGATATTCGGCAAGCGCATAAAGTCGCTTGTCTTCTCCACCGACGTAGCCATCATCAATAATATCAATGCGGACGCTGTCATCGCGGTCTATCCGTTCACCCCTCAGCCGGTTATATCACAGGCGATTATAGAAGTCTCGAACGTTCCGGTGTTCGTTGGAGTCGGAGGCGGAGTCACCGGCGGAGAAAGGTCGGTTCGGCTCGCTGAAACTGCTGAGAACCAGGGAGCATTTGCAGTTGTTGTGAACGCTCCTATCGACCCGCAAATCATAACACAGATCAAAACCAAGATAGATATCCCCGTCGTTGCAACCATAGTTTCCGATAAGCAAGATATCGACAGACGTATTCAGGCTGGTGCCGACATACTCAACGTTGCGGCATCGACAAAGACTCCTGAGTTAGTCAGGATGATCAGGGAGAAATATCCCGACTTCCCCATCATCGCGACAGGCGGTCCAACGGACGAATCCATTTCCGAGACCATCGCGGCGGGAGCTAATGTCATAACCTACACTCCTCCGTCGAACGGAGAGGTTTTCGCGGAATCGATGAGAAAATATCGCGAAAGATACAATAACAGCAATAACCAATAAACTATAAAAGAAAGGCGGCTCAGGTATGAGAGTTATTACCGGCAGTCTGAGAGGAAGAAAGCTCAAAGCCCTTGAGGGCGAAGAGACAAGACCTACAACCGACAAATTAAAAGGCACAATATTCTCGATAATACAGTTTGACATCCCCTACACAAGGGTTCTTGACCTCTATGCGGGAAGCGGACAGCTTGGAATCGAGGCGTTATCGAGAGGCGCGAACAGTGCAGTATTCGTTGAAAGAGCTAGAGACGCAGTGGGCATCATAAAAGAGAACGTGAAAGCCTGCGGACTTTTGGATCAGTCAAAAATAATTACAACCGATGCCATCAACTATCTCAAGATGGCGGCAAGCGGGCACGAAAAGTTTGACATCATCCTGATGGATCCCCCGTACGAGGAGGGCTTGACGGAAAAGTCGCTTGAGTTATGTGAGCCGATTATGAGCGAAAAGTGCATTGTCGTCTGCGAGCATGAAGCTAGACTTGTTCTTCCAGAAAAGATGGCAGGCTTGAAGCTAAGAAAGAGATACAGCTGCGGCAAAAAGACGGCTCTAAGCGTGTTCATAAAAGATGATGGGGAGGGCGAAAGTGATGAATGAACTCGGTAAACCGAGAATTGCAGTCTGCCCAGGAAGCTTTGACCCCGTTACACTCGGTCACGTAGACATAATCCAGCGTGCAGCAGCGATTTTCGACAAGGTAATAGTTCTGGTCTCGATTAACCCGACCAAGGAGCCGATGTTTTCGTCTGAGGAAAGAGTTGATATGATAAGGACTGTCACGAAGAACCTCCCGAACGTGGAGGTCGAGACATACGGAGGGCTTCTCGCCGACTTCGTGAAAAAGAGCGGAGCCACCGCTATTGTCAAGGGACTCCGGGCTGTTTCAGACTTTGAATATGAGTTCCAGATGGCTCTTGCCAACAAGAAGCTTTGCCCCGAGGCAGAGACGATATTTCTTGTCACCCGTTCGGAAAACATGTACTTAAGCTCAAGCGTGGTGAAGCAGATTGCCTACTTTAACGGTGACATTTCTGACTTCGTTCCGGCTGAAATCAAAGATAGAATTGCCGCAAGGATAACTAAACTGAATGTGGACGTTAATACAAATGAAGGAGTAGAAAACTAATGACTATTGATGAAATCCTTGAGATGATGGACGAAATTTTAGACAAGGCGGTTACCGTTCCGTTCTCAAACAAAAAGAGCATGGTTGACACCGACCAGCTTCGTGACTGCATCGACAATATCCGCTACAACCTGCCAACTGAAATAAGAAAAGCCAAGGAAATGGTTGCAGATAGATCTAGTATAATCCAGGATGCCAACGAAAAGGCGGAGCAGATTATCAAGGACGCTGAGGAAAAGGCAAAGAAGATTGTCTCGGAAGAGGAAATTGTCAAGCAGGCTAAGGCTGCGGCTCAGGACATCACCGCTCAGTCACATGCCATGGATCTTCAGATCAAGAGAGCCATGGTTGAAAAGCTAGACGGAATTTTAGGCGACACAGAGAAGTCCCTCGTGAAGTCCCTTAATGAAATCAAGTCAGCACGCGAGACCGTCAAAGCCGCTGGCAAGAAAGTAAGCGACGAACAGGGTCAGCAGTAAAGCCATAGACTACAGATTGCAATATGTAGCTGCCGAAGACGAATCGGAGGATTTGTGTTTCAGTGGTGGACAGTTGCACTCCCTTGAAAGATTTTTTTGAAATTTCAAGCCGATTTCTGTTGACTATGGGCGCGCAAAATAATATAATGTTATGAGTCGTGTCTTGAGTGGATTCTCATGATACGCATCCAACATAACGTAAGGGAGATTTCAGTGTGTCAGTAAAAGTAGTCAAGTTTGGCGGAAGCTCGCTTGCCGATGCCAACCAGTTTATAAAGGTTGCAAATATAATTAAAGCCGACCCGGCAAGAAAGTATGTCGTTCCGTCTGCTCCGGGAAAGAGAAACTCGAAAGACACAAAAGTCACCGACATGCTCTATGCGTGCTATGACATGGCAACCCGTGGCGGAGACTTTGAGGGCATGTTCTCGGCTATCAAGAGCCGGTATATGGACATAATCGAGGGACTCGGGCTCAACATGAGCTTAGATGAAGAGTTCGAGACTATAGAGCGCGGCTTCAAGGCAAGAGCCGGACGCGACTATGCCGCTTCAAGAGGAGAATACCTTAACGGCAAGATCTTAGCCGCTTACTTAGGCTTTGCATTTGTAGATGCAGCGGAGGTCATATTCTTTGCGAACGACTCGAAATTAAAGCTTGAAGAGACCTGCCATGCAGTCAAGGAGAGACTCGATGAAGTCGGAAATGCAGTTATCCCCGGCTTCTACGGCTCCATGCCGAACGATACCATAAAGACGTTCTCACGCGGCGGCTCGGATATAACCGGTTCAATAGTTGCGGCTGCAATGGGTGTGGATTTATACGAGAACTGGACGGATGTATCCGGGTTCCTGGTATGCGACCCAAGAATTGTCCCCGACCCGGTTCCAATAAAGACCATCACCTATCAGGAATTAAGAGAGCTCTCATATATGGGCGCAGGAGTTCTGCACGAGGACGCTATCTTCCCTGTCCGCAAATCCTGCATTCCTATAAACATCAAGAACACAAATAAGCCGGACGATCCGGGAACCATGATTGTGGAGAACGACGGCGGAGATTCAAGCGATTATGTCATCACCGGTATTGCCGGTCACTACGGATTCGTCACTGTAACCATCGAAAAGGACATGATGAATTCAGAGCTCGGTTTCGGCAGAAAGGTCCTGGAAGTGTTCGAGAACTATGGCATATCATTCGAGCATATGCCCTCAGGCATCGACACCATGAGCATTGTCGTTCACAAGAGCGAGTATGAGGAAAAGGAAGAGCAGATTATCCGTGCACTTGAAAGATCCGTCCGCCCTGACAGAATCGATGTCGACAGGGATGTCGCACTTGTGGCTATAGTAGGACGCGGTATGCGCAAGCAGCGTGGTACTGCTGCGAGAATCTTTGCGGCACTAGCCCATGCAAAGGTAAACGTAAAGATGATAGACCAGGGCTCAAGCGAGCTCAACATCATAGTAGGTATTTCAAATGAGGACTTCGAGACCTCAATCAAGGCTATCTACGATATCTTTGTAACAGAGAGACTGTAAACATAACCGAAAGAAGGCGATGTCTACGAAAGCTGTTTTTAATCGAATAGTGGCAGTTTTCGCCGCCTACCTGATTATAATGTCGCTTTTCAGCAGTTGCTCCCGGGTTCAGAACAACACAGAACTGACCACAGAAGATACTTCCGGGGAAACGGCATCTGTCGCCGACCCGGAAGACGTCGTTTCCATTTCAGGAGTAGAGCACGACGGAAGCTTCTATGGGAGCTTTCTTACAATGGTTCTCAGTTCAAGCGGCACAAGCACCTATCCTATGGCATATGTCATGCACTCCTACTCGGAAATCGAGGAGTACTACTACGCCACAGAGAGAACCTATTCCTTTGGTGCCCGGTTCACCATCACTATGGCTTCGTTTTCGGATGAGTTTTTTGAGGACAACGACGTTCTTATCGTCGTAATAAGCGAGCCATCGACCTATGTGAGCCATTCGGTTGACGAGCTGGAGCTTTCCTCCGACGGTTCATTCAGAATAAGCATCACCCGCCATATTCCCGAAAACGCTCCCATAAGCGACGGAACTATATATCACCTGGTCTTCACAGCTCCGAAAGGCGGCTTTGACGACGTCGACACCGACAATATCTCGGTCGAAATAACCGAGCTCATCGACGATGAAGCCGTCGGAGCCTACGACTCGGAAAGATTCATCTACAGCTACCCCGAATTCTGGTCTTTCACATTCAGCACCCCAGCACTGATTCAGGATGTCGACACCCATGTCAGTGCTCTTGAAACATATGAAGAAATGCTCGGCTTTTATGAGACCTATAAAAACGATTTTGATCTCGACACGCTGTTTGTGAAATACTTTGGCTCCGTTTTCGACGAAGCGATGTTTGAGGAGTATGTTCTGTTTGTAATGGTTCTACCGTTCGACAAAACCCTGCCGAAACCGGAAGTTACCGATGTCTTCATCTACAACTACCAGACGTTCATAACCGTGGATAATCTTAGCTACGATTTTGACGAGGCAAATACACAGTGGTATCTCCTGGCGGTTGCGGTGGATAGGAGCAGCCTCAAGAATGTGAATCTCGATGCGATAAATATTGGAGCGGATTAATTCCTCCGGACTATTAATTCCTCCGGAATTAAGAAAAAAGTGCTTGCATTTCTCTTTGCTTTGTGATATAATATATAGCGTGTGAAATTGCGTATGCAGTTTATAATGTAAATTCCATAGTACTACTGTCTGAACTTAGGAAGATGGGCTACTATGTTTATAAGTTCAGAAAGGAGGAAATTTCATGGCTAAGGAAGGTATCCATCCCAACTACCAGCAAACAACAATCACTTGTGCTTGTGGCAATGTTATTGAAACCGGTTCCACCAAGAAGGACATCAAGGTTGAAATTTGCTCAAAGTGCCATCCGTTCTTCACCGGCAAGCAGAAGCTTGTAGACACCGGCGGACGTGTTGACCGCTTCAACAAGCGTTACGGTCTTAACAAGGACAACAAGTAATTTGCTCGAAAAGATGACGTTAGCGGCAGCCGTTCCCTGGTTTGCCGCTTTGTTCATTTCAGATTCTGAATTGGGGGCTATATAATGAGCTATAAAACGGTTCGCAATCGCGCAACGGATAGCATAACCATTGAAAAATCCGAGTTTATAGGCGTTATATGTCCTGTAAAAACCGATGAGGAAGCGGTAGCATTCATCGAAAGCGTCAGGTCTGAGCATCGTAAAGCCAGGCACAACTGCTATGCCTATATTCTCAGGGACAATTTTATTTCGAGGTATTCCGACGACGGCGAGCCACAGGGCACTGCAGGGCTTCCAATCTTAGATGTCCTAAAGAAAACCGGGCTCACTGATGTTTGCATTGTCGTCACGAGATACTTTGGCGGGATTCTTCTTGGAAAAGGTGGGCTCACAAGGGCTTATTCAAATGCGGCAAGTCTCGCTGTAATCGCCTCGGAAGTGGTCGAAATGCTATCGGGGTACTACCTGACAATCGAAAGCGACTATTCGAGATACGAAAGAATCATCCGGTGTCTCGGGGAACATGGTGCGAGAGTTGACAACACCGAATTTGCGGAAAACGTGAAGATTACCGCCGCTATCAAAGCGGAAGCCTGTGAGCGGCTGATGGAAACACTTGTGGACATCACTAATGGCGGAGTATCATTATGCAAATCTGACGAAACCACGATTGATTTTTCCTGAGAAATTGTCTATTCATACGAATTTTCTCTTTTTACGCTAACCGAATAGAGGAGATTCGTTATTTATTTTGTATAAAGTAATAGAACCACAAAAGGAGGGATATACGTGAGCGAAAATATGCAAGAAGCACGTGTTTATACAGAAATGGTTGAAGAAAATGTGCTCTGCGAATTTGCCTCGAAATCGAAAGATTCCAAGGGCAGGCAGAGATATTTAGCACCCGACCCGCTCAGGACATGCTACCAAAGGGACAGGGACAGAATCATTCACTGCAATGCGTTCTCCCGCTTAAAGCAGAAGACACAGGTATTCTTAAATCCGACCGGCGACCACTACAGAACCCGGCTCACGCACACCCTTGAAGTGAGCCAGATTGCAAGAACCATCGCGAGGGCACTCAGGCTCAATGAAGACCTGACTGAAGCTATCGCTCTTGGACATGACCTCGGGCACACCCCTTTCGGACATGCCGGCGAGGCAGTTCTTAACGAGCTCTCCCCCAAAGGCTTCAAGCACTACAAGCAGAGCCTCCGGGTTGTTGACGTTTTCGAAAAGGGCGGCTTGGGGCTTAATCTTACATATGAAGTGCGGGATGGAATCCTTAAGCACACAAACGAGATCGCCGAAACACGCGAGGGCTACGTCGTCCGGCTTGCGGACGTTATCGCCTACATCAACCACGACATTGAGGACGCCATAAGAGCTGGAGTCCTTAAGGATAAAGACCTGCCGAAAGAGGCTGTTGAAGTCCTTGGCGATACAAAATCAAAGAGAATCACGACACTGGTGTCGAATCTTGTCAAAAACGGTGCTGAAAACATCCACTTTGATGATGACATCGGGAATGCGGAAAATATTCTCCACAAATTCATGTATGAACAGGTCTACACCAATCCACTTTGCAAGTCGGAGGAGAAGAAAGCCAGGGTTATGCTTGAAAAGCTGTATAAGTATTTCCTAGATGACCCGAAGCGGCTTCCGCCCGACTATATCGAGCTTGCGAACAGGTTTGATGCCGACACGGCAGTCTGCGACTATATCGCTGGAATGACCGACAAGTACTGCATCAATCTCTTCATGGATCTATACGTTCCGAAGAGCTGGAGCGTTTGCTAGAATAATTTTAGTCCCATAGACGCGCGAAGGAGGGAGAATAATGCCGCGGTTTTCGGACGATTTTTTGGAGAGGGTCAAGGACGCCAACAGGATTGAGGACGTTGCCCGGCAGTATGTCGACCTCAAGCGTGCAGGCAGGCTCTATAAGTGCAACTGCCCTTTCCATTCGGAAAAAACTCCGTCCTGCATGATTTATCCTGATGACGGAAGCTTCTATTGCTTCGGCTGCGGTGCAGGCGGTAGTGTTATCACATTTATAAGCAAAATTGAAAGCCTCGACTTTGCTGAATCGGTGAAGTTTTTAGCCGACAGAGCCGGGATTCCCATCCCTGAAAACGGCTATGAGGACGCAAGGGCAGAATCAAAAAAGCGGCTTTTGCAGATGAACAAGGACGCCGCAAAGTTCTTCTATTCTAACCTTAAGACCCCTGACGGAAAAGCCGGGCTTGAATATCTCATTCAGAAACGGCACCTGCGACCGGAAACGATAAAGCATTTTGGTCTAGGAGTTGCAGTGAATCGGTGGACAAGCCTTACGAATCACATGTTGTCGCTTGGCTACACCGAGGATGAGCTTCTCGGAGCGTCACTCATCAGCAAGAAGAACGGCAGATGCTTTGACTTTTTTGTGAACCGGGTCATGTTCCCCATTTTCGATTTAAGAGGAAACGTGGTTGCGTTCTCCGGACGAACGCTTGAAGCGAATCCCCAGGGGATGAAGTATTTAAATTCCCGCGGAACCCTTGTCTACGAGAAGAGCCGGACGCTTTTTGCGATGAACTTTGCAAAGAACACGGCTACGAAGTCGAAAAGGCTTATCCTCTGCGAGGGTAACCTCGACGTAATCACTCTTCATCAGGCAGGCTTCACGGAGGCTGTCGCCACCTGCGGAACGGCTATCACCTCAGAACATGCAAGGCTCATGGCGCAATATTGCGACGAGGTTTACATCTGCTACGATGCTGACTCTGCCGGGCAGAAAGCCACCTCGGCTGCTATCAGTCTACTCTCGGCGGCTGGGCTCAAGTCTAAAGTCGTCAGGATTTCTGGCGACGGGGTCAAAGACGTCGACGACTACATAAATAAGCTGGGTGCAGACCGGTTCCGGCTGCTTCTCAACGGCTCAGAGGGCTCTGTTGAATTTGAGCTTGCCAAGTGCAAGCAGGGACTAGACATTGAGACGGACATGGGCAAGGTTGAATACCTTAAGCGGACGGTTGCAGTTTTGGCTGGCATCGAAAGCCGGGTTCAGAGAGAGGTTTACATTTCAAAAGTGGCTCTTGAAAACGGGGTTACAAAAGATTCTCTCACGGCTGAGGTCAACGCCTACCTAAGAAAGCAATCAAGAGAGGCAAAGAAAAAGGACGACCGTGAGCTTATAAGAACGGTCGGGAGCAGCTCTTCAACCAATCCGCACAGGACGCTTTCAAGGCGTGAGAAAGCCGAGGAGGGCGTTATAGCCTGGCTTCTCAGGCATCATGAGCATCAGGACTGGATATTTTCACAGCTGGATGCGGGCAGATTCTTAGACGAATTCAACCGCAGAGCCTACGAAATCATCCAGAACACCCACAAAAATGGCGGATATGCGACCGTCACAACTCTCGAAAACGAATTTTACGGCGAGTATATGGACAGAATAAGCCATATTTCAATTATATCGAACGAAATAATAATTGATGAAAATACGCTTGCGGACTATATCAGACTTCTTAACACTGAAAGAATTCTTCCCGAGGACGCTTCAAAGATGTCGGATGACGATTTCTCTGACTACTTCTCGAAGCTTCAGCGGGAAAAGAATTGACAAAATGGAGGAATAAAACATGAGCGATAAGAAAAATATAATTGACAGCCTCATAGAAACCGGCAAGGCAACCGGAAAGCTCTCAACTCAGCAGATAACAGATGCCCTTGAAGACGCTGATTTCGATGCCGAGCAGATTGATAAATTCTATGATGCCTGCTCAACAAACGGAATCGAGATAATCGACGACGTCGAGGTCGAGCCGGATCCGTTCTCGGAAATCGACATCGATATGGAGCTTGAAGATATGCCGGACGACGCAGAAGTTCCCGACGTAAACGAGGACGACTACGATATCTCCCTGGCTGAGGGAATAGCAATTGACGACCCGGTCAAGATATATCTCAAGGAAATAGGAAGAGTTCCGCTTCTCACTTCCGAAGAGGAAATTGAGCTTGCCCAGAGAATCCAGCAGGGCGACAAGGAAGCAAAGAAGCGTCTTGCTGAGGCAAATCTAAGACTTGTTGTTTCCATTGCCAAGAGATACGGCGGAAGAGGAATGAGCTTTTTGGATCTCATCCAGGAGGGCAACCTGGGTCTTATCAAGGCAGTTGAGAAGTTCGACTACACCAAGGGCTTCAAGTTCTCTACTTACGCAACGTGGTGGATCCGCCAGTCTATCACTCGTGCAATTGCCGACCAGGCAAGAACCATCAGAGTTCCTGTCCACATGGTCGAAACGATCACGAAAGTCAAGAAAGCTTCCAGCACTCTTCTCCACCAGAATGGAAGAGACCCGACGGCTGAGGAAATTGCCGAAGAGCTCGACATGCCTGTTGACAAGGTCAGAGAGATTATGCGGATAGCTCAGGATCCCGTTTCCCTGGAAACTCCTATCGGCGAGGAGGAGGACAGCCACTTAGGCGACTTCATCCCCGACGACAACGCCCCTGAGCCCACAGAAGCCGCTTCCCAGGTGCTCTTAAAAGAGCAGATCAACCAGGTTTTGGGAACACTTACTGAGCGTGAAGAGAAAGTTTTAAGGCTCAGGTTCGGTCTTGAAGACGGCAGAAGCCGCACACTCGAAGAGGTCGGGCAGATGTTCAACGTAACCCGTGAACGTATCCGACAGATTGAAGCCAAGGCTTTAAGGAAGCTCAGACATCCGAACCGCTCCAATAAGGTCAAGGACTTCATTGATTAATCTTGATATAAGAAAAGGCAAGCCGCAAAAGCTTGCCTTTTATTTTTAGTGCTTCGAGGGAAGAGGTCTTAGAACCATCTGTGCCTTTTCCTCCGCCAACTTTTCTAGTTTCAGGGATTTCCAAAGCTTCGCCATGACAAATACCGTGATTGCCATTGCAATTACATCAGCCAGCGGTGCTGCCCAGAACACTCCGGTTACTCCGACAAGCTGAGTTGCGACGAGGGAGAAGACTATGAGAAGTACGTCTCTTAAAGCTGAAAGCGGTGCCGCCTCCTTGGCATGACCGATTGACTGGAGGAATATGGCGCATACTTTCTGCAGGCAGGTGAAAAGGATGAGTGAGAGGTAGATTCTCAGGCACTGAACAGCGAATTCAAGGTAAAGCTCACTGTCCGCACCGAACATGAGGATGAATACCTGCGGGATTGCCTCAAAGAGGACTGTGCATACAATGCAGACGACTGCTGTCCACTTGATGACGAGTTTCAAGAGATCCATGACCCTGTCATACTTCTTTGCACCGTAGTTATAGCCGACAATAGGCTGCGCACCTGCGGCGATTCCGATTGCAATATTGAGAACAATCTGGAAGAGCTTCATGATTACAACAAATGCCGAAAGCGGGATATCAGAGCCGTATTGGGACATTGCGCCGAACTTGACGAGAAGAATGTTGTTTACAACGGTTATAATCATGATGAAGAGCTGTGTCAACAGGCTCGAAGTGCCGAGGGACATGATCTTCTTTGTAAGATGGAAGCTTGGCTTGAAGCTACTAAGCGAGAGCTTGAAGTTCTTGCTTCTGAAAAGATATGCGAAGCAGATTGAGAAGCTGACAAACTGACCGACGATTGTGGCAATTGCGGCTCCCCTGATTCCCCAGAACGAAATGCAGATGGGGTCGCCAACAATATTGATGACCGCGCCGACTGTCATAGCTAGCATCGAATACTTCGGGCTTCCGTCAGCACGGATTATGGCGGCAAGGCAGTTCTGGAGCATTGCAAGAGGCATCATGGCATAGATTATGAAGCCGTAGGCATGAGCCATTTCAATGTTATCACTTGTTGCACCGATAAGCCAGAGGAGGCTGTCGCCAGCTGTATAGCTGATGAGGATGATAACAAGTCCTGAAACGACCGTCCATATAATACCGTTTCCGACATACTTATGAATATCCTCGGTTTTGTTGCTGCCAAGGCACATTGAAAGCATTGCTGCGACTCCGTCTCCAAAGAAGAGCGACATTCCCCAACCGACAACCGTTATTGGGAAGATGATTCCCGTCGCACCGTTGGCGACGTAGCCTATCATGTTTCCGACGAAAATCTGGTCGACGATGTTATAGAGGCAGGAAATGATGAGAGAGCAGATGCAGGGGATGGCGAACTGCCTGAGAAGCTTTCCTACCCTTTCAGTTCCCAAATAATTGCTTTGTTCCATTAGATTGACTCCTTTAAAGATACATAATTTGTCTGATATGGCTAAATTAGCCGTAAAACGCGCAAAAAGAAGCGCAGAACCTGTCGTGATTCTACGCTTCCTTCGCTGTTCGACTTATGCATTTTAGCATATTGGGGGTTCCAAAGTCAATCTCAAATTTTGAAACTGCCAAAATTCGTGGTTAATCCCTGTTTTTAAGTAAATCAAAGAACCACTGCCCAAAGGGCGGCGGTTCTTTGCATTTCCAGTGAAACTTGTTTCGCTTGAAATATATTATCGATGGCTAATCGATATTACTTCTTCTTTTTCTTGCCGGTGACGACTACTACGACGACAACGACAACGATTACTACGATAACAATGATGATTCCAACAACTACGCCGGTGGATGAGCTGGAGCTTGAAGATGAGCTGGAGCTGGAGTCAGCAGTATTATCTGTTGTATCCTCAGCAACCTCTTCTTCAGTGGTATCAGCTGTTGCAGCCTCAACTGCAGCGGTGAGCTCAGTTACTCTTGACTGGAGTTCGTCAGCAGCAGCGGTAGCCTTGGTGTAGCCCTCAGCAGCCTTGGTTGCACGGTTGGCAGCCTTCTTAGCATCGTCAAGAGCGTCTTCCATTTCCTCAGCGGTGGATTCGGAATTGTTGATGATTTCCTCAGCAGCGTCAACTCTGTCTATGTATTCCTGCAAGGAAGCGAGTACTTCTTCGTCCTCAGCATCGAGTTCAACCAGGAATTCTTCGATGTCAGCAACAGTTACGAGCTCATAAGCGTCGAAAGTGATGCTGAACGAAATGTTGGTGACGTTCGGGAGATAATCTGTAGCAAACTGCTCCAAAGTCAAACCAGTCTGGGTAAGAATTCCGGAGAGAAGATCGATATCCTTGGAAGTACCAGAGGTGTAACCGCTCTCCTGCTTGATTGTGAATCTGGTTGCATCAATTGTGCCGCCGGAGATAACTACATCGTCATAACCGGTTGCAGTAACAGTGATGTCGGAATAGGTGAAGCTGTATCTTGCAGAATCACCGGTGTCGCCAACCTCGGCTCCATCGGGAAGCTGGAGATATCCACCGTCACCGACGGAAATAGCGAATGTCGGGTTGGATGTCCACTCAGCGGTGTTATCGGAAGAAAGATAACCGTCGAATGAATACTGGTCATAATCCCAGCTGATGTCGAGGGTGTCGCCCAGAACGCCAGTGGTGTAGGCTCCGGCAGAGTTCCAAGACCAGTTAACATGATCCTGCATGTAGCCCTGAACATGGAAAGGAACAGACTGAACTTCTGCATAGTTGTCAGCAGTCAGTTCCATAGGAAGATCAGAAGTCTCAACTCTGGTGTCTTCAAACTCGCCAGCGAGGGTGAGGGTCCACCAAACATCGTAATCGGTGTCACGGCTGGTTCTCTGATATGCGTTATCAGCGTCGTCATTGCCGAGGATGTAGCAGGTGTAGTCACGAGCTCCGTCGGTGCAGGCGTTGATCTGCAAGGTCATTTCAATCTGGTTGTCCTTGACGTCGGTGATCGGGAACTTAGCTTCTACAGCGAAACCGTTGTCGGTCTCAACTGCTACGAACTCAGCACCCTTGTCAGCCCAGTCAGAGCCGGTATCAGCAGAGATGGAGCCGTCGTAACGAACACGGAGCTGATACTTGGAGTTGTTGTCCATCCAGAAGAACTCAACAGAGTCCTGCTCATAGGTGTTAGCTGAGCCCTGATCAAGAGAGTCGTCATAGACCTCAAACCAGACGTATACCCACTCAGCGTCGTTAATGATGTATGCGCGTCCTATCGGTTCGTCTAAGACTTCGCTTCCGCCGTTGCTTGAGCCCTTCTGAACAAATTCAAGAGCAGTAGCAGCGTCATAAGCCTCGTCCTTGGTACCGTCAACAGTGGCGGTTCCCTCAACAGACTCGTTAACGATGTCTGCTGTTGCGGCGAATGAGATAGCTGTCATAGTTAAGGTCAAAGCCAGAACTACGCAGATAATACCAATTAGCCTCTTCATTATTATAATACCTCCTAAAAGTATTTGGCGAGATATATTATAACACAAATCGTCGGGATATTCCATTGACAACTTGCACAAATAAAAACCCGTTTTTTGTGCATCTTGCACATATTAAAATTTGTACATGTGCAAGTTTACACAACCAGGCATTAAAGAAATCCGCCATCCCCGTTTGTAGGAGACGACGGATTCTATATGGCGGTTTACTTGCTATTTTGTTTTATCAATACATTCCACCCATGGATGGATCAGCGGCAGGAGCGGGAGCTACAGGCTCTTTCTTGTTGCCGACGAGGCTTTCGGTGGTGAGAACCATCGAAGCAGCAGATGCAGCGTTGATGAGTGCGGAACGTGTAACCTTGGTAGGATCTACGATTCCGGCAGAAATCATGTCGACATACTCCTCGTTGTAAGCGTCGAAGCCATAGCCGACCTTGTCTTCTCGGCGGATGTTATTGACGATAACTCCACCGTCAAGACCTGCATTAGCAGCGATCTGTCTTACAGGCTCCTCAAGTGCGCGGAGGATAATCTTTGCGCCGGTCTTCTCGTCGCCCTCGAGGGTCTCGACGAGCTTTTCAACAGCGGGAGTAGCATTTAAGAGTGCAGTTCCGCCGCCGGCTACGATACCCTCTTCAACTGCAGCCTTGGTTGCAGAGAGAGCATCCTCAACTCTGAGCTTCTTCTCTTTCATTTCGGTCTCGGTAGCAGCACCGACTCTGATGACGGCTACGCCGCCAGCCAATTTGGCAAGTCTCTCCTGGAGCTTTTCTCTGTCATAATCAGAAGTGGTGTTTGCAATCTCAGAACGGATCTGGGCAACTCTTGCCTGGATTTCGGAGGAGTCGCCTGCGCCATCGACGATGGTGGTGGTCTCCTTAGTGACGACTACCTGTCTTGCGCTACCGAGGTCGGCAAGAGTGGTGTCCTTGAGCTCATAACCGAGGTCAGAGCTGATAACATCGGTGCCGGTGAGGATAGCGATATCCTGGAGCATTTCCTTTCTTCTGTCGCCGAAGCCGGGAGCCTTGACTGCTACGCAGTTGAATGTGCCTCTGAGCTTGTTGACGATGATGGTGGAGAGTGCCTCGCCCTCGATATCGTCAGCGATGATGAGGAGCTTCTTGCCGCTTCTTACTACTTCTTCAAGAAGCGGGAGGATTTCCTGGATGTTAGAAATCTTCTTATCGGTAACAAGGATGACAGCGTCGTCGAGGACAGCTTCCATCTTGTCGGTATCGGTTACCATGTAGGGGGTGATGTAGCCCCTGTCAAACTGCATACCCTCGACTACGTCGACATCAGTCTCAGCGGTCTTGGACTCTTCAATAGTGATAACGCCATCAGCGGTGACCTTTTCCATAGCCTCAGCAATAAGCTTGCCTACGCTCTCGTCGCCGGAGGAAACGGTTGCGACTCTCTCGATGTCTGCGCTTCCGGAAACTGCCTTTGAATTGGCGACAACTGCCTCTGTAGCAGCGTCAACAGCTTTCTGGATACCTTTCTTAAGAACCATCGGGTTTGCACCAGCAGCTATATTCTTCATGCCCTCGCGGACGATAGCCTGTGCAAGAAGTGTTGCTGTTGTGGTTCCGTCGCCTGCTGCATCGTTTGTCTTGGTGGCGACTTCCTTGATGAGCTGTGCGCCCATGTTCTCGAATGTGTCGTCAAGCTCGATTTCCTTTGCGATGGTTACGCCATCGTTGGTGATGAGCGGCTGACCATAGGATCTGTCGAGAACAACGTTTCTTCCCTTAGGACCTAACGTAATCTTGACTGTGTCGGCGAGCTGGTCAATACCAGACTGCAAAGCCTTTCTTGCGTCCTCGCCATATAAAAGTTCTTTTGCCATTATAAAATCACTCCTTAAATTCTTAACCTTGAATTACTCAACTATTGCAAGGATGTCTCCCATGCTGACTATTGTGTATTCTTCTCCATCAACCTTGACTTCGGTTCCGGAATATTTGGAAAGAAGAACCTTGTCTCCAACGCTTACTTTCATAGCGGTTTCCTTGCCGTCTCTCGGAGAGCCGTCTCCTACTGCTACAACCTCAGCTACCTGGGGCTTTTCCTTAGCGGATGCTGTGAGGATGATTCCGCCCTTTGTGGTTTCCTCGGCTTCGGTCATCTTGACAACAACACGATCAAACAACGGTTTTAATGTCATGATTGTTTCCTCCTTTATGGATTATAATATAAAATCTTAGTTTTGGCACTCTTCGCTCCCGAGTGCTAAATATATTGTACCACGCCCTGCAGAAAAATCAAGGGATATTTGGGTGAAAACTCGATTTTCGGCGGATTGCACAACAAATCAGGTCTCATTACTATCAAAAACTCCCAAATTGCACCGTCAGACTCTCCTGAAAGTGTTTAAATACCCGATTCGGGCAATACTTCTGCCTGGAATGTGAATATTGGGCGTTTTGATATTTATTAACCTTTTAGAAACAAATTGTGACAAAAGGCTTGAAAAAGAGCGAATTATAGTCTATAATATATGGTAGAAAAATAGGGAGCCCGAATCCGGAGGGAGTTGGTATTTGTGAACGGGCGAGTTCTTATAATAGACAGTGACAGAAATATATGCGAAATGATGAGGCTTTGCCTTGAAAAGGAAGGCTACAGCGTTATGATTGCTCTTGATGGAGGAGAGGGGCTCACGCAGTTCTCCGCTCTCAAGCCTGACCTGGTGCTCCTGGAGGTAACTCCCCCATCGGTCGACGGCTGGCAGGTCTGCCGGGAAATAAGAAAGAAATCCGACATACCTATTATATTCATAACTTCAAAATCGGAGATATTCGATAAGGTTCTTGGACTTGAGCTCGGAGCAGACGACTACATCGTGAAGCCGTTCGACACACGCGAGGTCGTGGCAAGGGTCAAGGCAGTCCTCAGGAGATATGGTCTCTCAAAACCATCTGAGCCCAAAAAAGAGATTCACTACGAAAGCCTCGACATCGACATGAACCGTTACGAGCTTAAAGTGAAAGGTGAAATTATCCCGACGCCGCCAAAGGAGCTTGAGCTGTTATATTATATGGCGTCTCATCCGAACACGGTGTTCAATCGCGATCAGCTTCTCGACGAGGTATGGGGATATGACTACTACGGGAGCTCACGGACAATAGACGTCCACATAAAAAGGCTTCGCAAGAAAATTGACGGAGTTTCAGAGCATTGGAAGCTGACGACGGTATGGAGCGTCGGATACAAGTTTGAGCTGACCGAATCAGGCAGCTCGGACTCAGGTAACGAACAGGAAAGGAAAAAGCCATGATAGATTTCTTTGATGAAGATTTCCCATTGACGAAAAAGCAGGAAGAAATGCTGGCGCAGCAGAAGAAGCTTGAGGAAGAGAAAAAGGCTCTCGAAGAAGCGGAAGCCACTCTCGACGAGGTTGCCACAGAGGAGCCGGAGGCAGAAGAGCCTGAGCCCGAGCCTGAACCTGAACCTGAACCTGAACCTGAACCGGTCGTTGAAGAGCATGTTCCCGACGTGAATATATCATTCTCCGACGAAAGCATTGACGACGTAATCGGTGAAGCAGTTCTTCCGCCGGTTGAGCCGGTTGTTGAGCCAGTTGAAGAAGAGCATGCAGAGCCGGAGCAGTCGGAAGAGCCAGAAGTTCCGGAGGCTACAGAAGAAGTTCCCGAAGAGCAGGACGATTCTCTTCATGAAGAGCTCCAGAGGCTTCTTGAAAAGCTCGACAGCATGGAAAAGACGGTCGATTCTCTGGAACAGGCAAGAGCCACAGCTGTTCAGGAAAGCTCAGAGCCAGAGGCAGAGGAATCCGGATTCAATTATGAATATGACGACAGATATTTCGCTGAGGAGGAGACCCCTGCTTATAAGTATCCCGAGTTATACAAGAAGCCGCAGAAAACTACTGCAAAAAAGACTACAGTCAAGAAGACCGCCAAGAAGAAAAACGATCACACCGTCAGTCTGAACACCCGTACTCTCCTGCAGGTCGGCGCAATCGTTGCGGCTACTGCCGCTGCTGTAAAGCTACTCGACAGGAAAGACGACGACTAAGCGATTTCCGGAAAGGCAACACCACTTATGAACGAATTTACCCAAGAGAATGAAAAGATGGACGAAGCCCTTGAGGCGACTGATACTGCTTCCCCCGAGGCTCCAGTAACGGAGACTCGGGCAGATGCTCCCAAAGAAACCGTAGCAGAGGGAAAGCCGGCTAAGAAAAAGAAAGCAAAACAGGAGCAGTCGGTTGAGGATGAACTCAGGGAGCTCGCCTATATGGAGGCTGCCGACCTCGACTATCTCCCGAAGCCGATAACCAAAGTGAGAAGAAATGGTCACCCGTTTATATTCAGCTTTCTGTTCTTCTTCATACTGTTTGTAGTCCTCTTCTTCGTCACGGCTAACAGCGTTTTCGGCAAGGGTTGGATCAAGAACATGATAAACGGCACCGGGAACTTCCAGACATTCACCATCCCCGTTGTCCAGCATGAGGAGCTTGAAGAGAAGTACTATCAGGATGACGGAAGATACACCGTTGAGGGCGTTGCCAAGACATGTCTTCCATCCATCGTCACCATCGAAGCCTACACCGGAAGCACAATTTTTGCGTCCTATTCTCAGGGCTCAGGGATCATAATGACCTCCGATGGCTACATCATCACAAATGCACACGTCATTGAAGATGCCGACCTGACGATTCTCGTCCGGCTCTATGATGGCTCGGAATACAATGCAACCGTTATCGGAAGCGATTCGAGAACAGACCTCGCCGTCCTCAAGATAAATGCAACTGACCTGACTCCCGCCCAGTTCGGTGATTCAGACCAGCTTGAGCTTGGGGAGCAGGTTGTAACCCTCGGCTCCCCTGCTGGGCTTGAATCCACAGTCACAACCGGCATCGTTTCGGGACTTAACCGAATGATAAGCGTTGAGTCGGACAACATAAGTATGGAGTGCATCCAGATTGACGCCGCAATTAACCCCGGCAACTCGGGCGGTGCGCTTGTCAACATGTGGGGGCAGGTGGTGGGAATCACTTCCTCCAAGCTTGAGGCTGTCGAGTACGACAACATCGGCTTTGCTATTTCCATCAACGCTGCGATCCCGATTATAGAACAGCTCATCGAGAATGGCGCAGTTCTTGGCAGACCAAAGGTCGGAATCAGCTTCTACGCCATTTCTGACACCATGGCTTCAATCTATGGTCTCCCCGCCGGTCTCTATATCGCCGCTATTGACGAAGACTGCGACATTGCAAATACCGGCCTGCAGATTGACGACGTCATCACCGAAATGAACGGCACCAAGGTAACCTCGGCAGATGATGTTTACGCGATAATCTTTGATCTCAACCCCGGCGACGAAATGACCGCCACCGTCATGAGAATGGACGACGACGGCAACTGGGATGAGTTTGAAATAACGTTCAAGCTTGAAGAGGATACGAGCAGTTCGATTCAGGCGACGACGGAGGAATAAAACACAATCAAAAATAACTCCCCAAACCACATCGGCTTGGGGATTATTTATTACAGCAATCTTATTTTCTTCATCAGCTTACAGCTCTCTGTGAGCATATTGAGCCTCTCGTCGATTTCGCTTTCGACCATTGCGGGAGTGATGAATGCAAGTTCGTGCTGGGAGCGTTGCTTGCGGGGGATGAAGTCAACGTAGCCGAAGAGATTGGTGATTTCTGACTTCAAGGTGTCGGCGTCCTGGTTTTCAGTGCGGATCCTTGCATAAATGCTGACCTCGGCGGACTTATAGGGGCGGATGAAGTCGCTCGACTCGCTCTCCTCCCAATTCAGGGAGACAATATCCTTGCCCTTATGCTTGGCGGCATCGATAATGTCACCGACAACAGCCGAGGCGGTCGGGAACTTGCCGGCTCCTCTGCCATAGAAGAGGCAGTCACCTACTGCATCGCCGGTCACCATGATGGCATTGTAAACATCGTTGACGCTCGAAAGAGGGTTGTTGACGCTGACAAGTCTCGGGCAGACTGTCGCGACAATTCCAGTTTCGGTATTCTCGATAAGACCGATAAGCTTGATTGCATAGCCGGCACTCTCGGCATACTCAACATCATCAAGAGTTATCTCACGGATACCGGAGCAGTGGACATATTCGGGATAGATATGTTTGCCGAATGCAAGCGAGCCCAGAATGCAGAGCTTTCTTGTTGCATCATGACCGTCGACGTCTGCGGACGGGTCTTTCTCGGCATAGCCGAGCTGCTGAGCCTGGGAAAGAGCCTGGTCGAACGAACGCTGGTCGTAAATCATCTTTGTCAGGATATAGTTTGTTGTGCCATTGAGAATTCCCGCAATCCTTGAGAATCTGTTTGCGGCGAGGCACTGGTGAAGCGGTCTGATAATTGGGATTCCGCCTCCGACGCTCGCCTCGAAGAGATAATTGCAGTTATTCGCCTTAGCGATTTTCAGGAGCTCTGCGCCGTGAGTGGCGACGAGCTCTTTATTTGAAGTGACGACGCTTACGCCCTTGCTGAGAAGCCGCTTTGTGTAGTCATAGGCAAAGGTCTTCCCGCCCATTACCTCGGCGACAACCTTTATCTCCGGGTCGTTTAAGATATCGTCAAAGTTCTTCGTGAATTTAGACTCAAACGGGCTTCCCGGAAAGTCTCTTAAGTCGAGAATATACTTGATGTCGAGCTCCCGCCCGCAACGCTTCTCGATAACGTCCTTATTCTGATAAAAAAGCTCAACGGTTCCGGAGCCGACGACTCCAAAACCCATTACTGCTACTTGTGTTACTGCCATTGTTTTTTCCTCCGAAATATATTTGCGGAACCTCTCAGTCAGCTTCGCTGACAGCTCCCCTTAGAAAGGGGAGCCAGTTGTGCTCCTGCATTAAAAATCATCGACCGTATGATGTTCCTGCCCGAATTACTCCGTCAATCCCCGAAAGCTCTTCGCAGATGGCGGCGGCGTTATGTTCGCCATTGTCGTCGAAACGGACGGTGACGGTGGCGGTGGCGGCTGAGTCGATGGGAATGTTCTGATTCATGGTAAGAATATTCGCGCCGTGGCTATAGAGGCACCTGAGTACCTCGCTGAAAACTCCTGCACGGTCGCAAAGAGTGAGATAATAGGTGACAATCTGGGAGCCGAAACCGTCGCTATAGTTGAATGCAGAATCCTTGTATTTATAGAAAGCACTCCTCGAAATACCGGCTGCCTGGCAAGCCTCGGATGATGACTTGCACTCGCCGGTCGCGAGAAGCTTCTTTGCCTCTATTACTTTCACGATAACATCCGGCAGGACATCTGCCCTGACAACGACATATTTTTCGCCCAAGTCCACATTGGTCACCTTCTCGCCTGAGAGTTTACGTACCGAGTACAACTGTATTCAGCATGAATACAATAGCATACTTTTGAGCATTTGTCAACCTCAATTTTTTAAAAACAGTCTCTTTGCGTTCTCTTCCGTCCTGATAACCAATTCTTCATAGCTCATGTCGAGGACCTCCGCCGCTTTTCGGGCGGTATATTTTATCATCGCGCTGTCGCATATCTTTCCTCTGTGTGGTTCGGGGGACATGTAGGGGCAGTCGGTTTCGAGTAAATATCTGTCTATCGGGATGGACTTGAGAACCTCAACCGACTTTTTCGCGTTTTTGAACGTCAGGACGCCGGTGAAGCTGACATACATGCCGAGGTTGATTATCTCTTTTGCCGTCTCGACTGAGCCGGAGAAGCAGTGCATGACGCCTTTCGGTTTCAGTTCCCGGAGGATTTCCATGCAGTCGCCCGTGGCGTCCCGGCAGTGGACTATTACCGGCAATGAAAGCGAGTTTGCAAGCTCAACCTGCTCCCGGAAAGCCTTGATCTGAGCGTCACGGTCATAGCCCTCATAGTGATAATCAAGCCCGATTTCGCCTATGGCTTTCGCATTTCCGGAGACAGCAAGAGCCCGGAGGCGGTCAATATAATCGCCTGTAGCGTCATAGAGATTCTCGGGATGAACCCCGACGGCGGTGTAATATTTATCGTATTTTTCAGCCATAGCAACGCCGAATTCGGAGGACTTGAAGTCGGTCGCAGCGTGCATTATCCCCGAAATATTCAGCTCAAACAGCGCAGGAATCAGGTAGTCCCGAAGCCCATCAAACTTCGGGTCGTCATAATGGGAATGGGTGTCAAAAATGTGGGAGAGCATGGTTACCTCCAGAAATGGTTTTGTAGATATTATAGAGGAAATCGGGGTCGGTGTCAAGCAGTTCGCTGACGCGAAAAAAGGCTCCCCTGTCAAGGGGAGCTGTCAGCGAAGCTGACTGAGAGGTGTGCCGACCAACGGGAGGCACCGACCTGGCATCAGCCAAGTCGCTTCTTCCCTGCAACAGCTCCCGCCAACGCTATTGCCATCGGCAACAATACCAGCACCATGCCGGTTGTCGGGTTGGTCTCCGTTGGAGTCTCAGTCTCTTCCGGCTCTTCCTCCGGTTCAGGTTCGGTGTCGGTGTCTTCTACCGGTTCGGCAATTGCGACTTCATCAGCGGTCTCTTCCTCAGCAGTTTCTTCAGTCATATACTGTGACGCATCTGCATCCACCGCCTCAGCGTGCTCTTCCCCACAGTCTGTACAGAGAAGATTCACCGTTGCCGACTTGTAGCCACTGTTCCAGGCGAAAGCTGTCACCACGTAACTATGACCAGTAGCCTCGGTCTCATCAGCCACATAACTGTCTCCACAAACCGAGCACGTGTAAGTAGTGTAGCCGGTCTCGGTGCAAGTAGGAGCAGTTACGACTGATGCGTAGCTGTGACCCAATGCCTCAGTCTCATTGGAAGTATATGTATCACCACAAACAATGCAGGTATAGGTAGTATACCCACCCTCGGTACAAGTAGGTTCAGTTACGACTGATTCGTAGGTGTGACCGGTTGCGGAAACGGATTCAGTCTTAGTCTCGCCACATACCTCGCAGGTATAGGTTATCTCGCCAGCTTCGGTGCAAGTAGCCGATTTGGTGATAATGCCCTCATCCCAGCTGTGACCTGTCGCTTCCGTCTCATCAGCCACATAACTATCTCCACAAGCAGAGCAAGTATAAGTAGTATAACCACCCTCGGTGCAAGTAGGAGCAGTTACGACTGATTCGTAGCTGTGACCAAGTGCCTCAGTCTCATCGGCAGTATATGAGGCACCACAAACAGTGCAGGTATAGGTAGTATACCCACCCTCGGTGCAAGTCGGCTCAGTTACGACTGATTCGTAGGAGTGACCGGTCGCGGAAACGGATTCAGTCTTAGTCTCACCACATACCTTGCAGGTATAGGTTATCACGCCATCTTCCGTGCAGGTTGCCGCCTTTGTGACAACACCTTCATCCCAACTGTGACCTGTCGCCGCAACCGTTTCGGTCTTTGTCTCTCCGCATTCTGTGCAGGTGTAAGTTATTTCTCCCGCTTCTGTGCAAGTTGCTTCTTTTGTAACCTCCGATGTGTAATTATGATCCACTACAGTAAAAGCAATCGGACCCACCGTTCTCGTGGCAAGCACCTCTCCACTAGATGAATCGGTAACAGTCATAATATAGTAATAATATGTCGTAGTCCCTGCTTCGGCGTCATATTTACCGTTGTTTACTATTATATAATCAGTATCCGATATAATCCATGTGCCTCCCTCCGTACTATCTGTTTGATTCATATACCAATTTACTGTGACGTCAACGCTTGCACTATTGATTCTGCATGCTGCAGCCAATCTTAAATCGTGTGTACTACCTTTTTTACACAATGCATATGTATAATTGTTTATATAGTCACTATAGCTAAAGTTATATGCTACACGAATTCCAGCCGTAATCTCAAGCTCATCAGCACTGGCTACCGTCGTCATCCCTACAGTTGTAGTTATGAGCAGACACAGACTCAAAATCACTGCTAATACTTTTCTTCTTTTCATTAAAAACGCCTCCTTAATATTGGCTTGGTCAGGAGGCTATAATTATAACCTCCTATACTGTCGTATGGAGGTTTTTGTGGGTTACGCGCGAAGCGCGTTACCCCCCCCACAAGATTTATGGTTTTCAGGAATAATAAGTACTCACTTATTTTAATTCCCTCACCTAATTATACCATAAAGTATTCCCTCTTGTCAAGTGGTTTCGGAGCTGTTTTGAAAATATCTTGCCTTTTTCTCCCGTTTGTGCTATTCTATTAAAAAAGGAGGTCATCTGATGAGTAATACTAATACAATAAAAAAGACCGCTATTATAGGTCTGGGAAATATGGGCGGGGCGATTCTTTCTGGGGTCGTTTCGGGTGGAATATTGCCGGCTGAGGCTATTGTCGGAGCTGACAAGGCGGAGGCTTGCAGGGCTAAGGCGGAGAAGCTGGGAGTCAGGGCTGTTCCGGACGTTAGTGTTGCGGTTTCGGATGCAGATTTAGTGATTCTTGCCGTCAAGCCGCAGTCGCTGGAGGCACTCATGGCTGAAATTGGCTCGGTCAAAAAGTCGGCAGTAATCGTCTCAATCCTCGCCGGAAAGAAGATTTCGACGCTTGAGGGCTGCTTCGGCAAAGACGCAAAAATTGTCCGGGTCATGCCAAACACTCCGGCACTTGTAGGCGTCGGGATGAGCGGAATCTCGGGGAATGGGAATGTTTTCGATGAGGAGCTTGAGACTGTGGTCGGGATTTTCTCATCTTTCGGGAAAACCGCGGTCGTGGATGAAAGCCTCATGGACATCGTGACCGGAATCAGCGGCTCGGGTCCCGCATATGTCTATATGTTCATCGACGCACTCATAAAGGCTGGGGTCAAAGGCGGGATGGATGAAGCTGCCGCCAAGCTCTTCGCCGCGCAGACGGTTAAAGGTGCGGCAGAAATGGTGCTTAAGTCTGACGTCTCCCCCGAACAGCTCAAAATAAACGTCTGCTCCCCCGGCGGCACCACTATAGAAGCGGTGAAAGTGCTGGAAGAGCAGGGATTTGAGGATATTGTTGTGCAGGCTGTCAAGGCGTGTGCCGATAAATCACAGCTGATGGGCAAGTAGTGTCAGGCTCCCCTTGATAAGGGGAGCTGTCAGCGAAGCTGACTGAGAGGTTTCCCTTAATCCGTATACGCCACCGCCAGAACCTGCAAATCGCACTTGACGGTGTCGCCATAGGCGGTGAATTCTATGCGGAATTCGCCGGATTCTTCGGCTTTGTAGAGAATGCCGACTGACGGGCACATCCAGCCGCTGGAATCGTATTCATTGAAGATTTCGCTGTTCACAAGCTCGCCGTTGAAGTAGACTTTTGCTTCAAGTGTGCCGTATTCCGAGCCGGATGAGGTCGGATATACAACATAGGCGTTCGTGCCGGTGAATGTGAAGACAAGCGGATCGTTCGACTCGTCGTAGGTCTTTGTCCAGCCGTCTGAATAGTGATAACCTGAGCTCTTTTTCTTCCATGAACCAAGGTCTTCTGCTTCATAGGTCGAATGCTGGAGCATGTGGGCGTTCTCATAGGTGCACTCGTACATGGCATCGGGAATGGTGATGTCAGAGGTGCTACCGTCAAGGCGGTCGATTTCATCGAAGAAGTAGGCTATAAACTCGGCTACAACTGCGTTGCCGTCGGCATTAGGATGGGTGTAGTCGTCAGAAAAGTCGCTCCACTCAAGGGCTCCGTTATCGAAAAGATAGGTGATACCGTCAGCGTAGCTGATCATCGGCAGGTCATAGTACTCGCCGATTTCTTTTTTCCAGTCCTGTGATGTCCAGCCCTCCTCCATTCTCGCAAAGAGGAGGATAACTGCCGGCTGGGATTCGCACTCGAGGCAGTCGCGGATGAGGCTCTCGAAAGCGTCGTAATACTCCTCGCTGCTGCTGTCGTTGACGGCAAATTCAATGAAGACGATGTCCGGGTCATATGCTTCAACGTCGTCCTCGAATCTGAGAGCTCCCAGAGTCGACGGGGTTCCGCTTATGCCGGAATTGTAGTAGTGGACGTTGCTGCCGTCGCCCTTGCCGAACTTCTCCTGGAAATAGGTGAATGAACGGTAGGCATAGCAGGTTTCAAGACCATCGCCCTCGGTGATTGAGCCGCCGATGTAGACGATGTTGCAATCCTCCCCGCTCTCGGCTTTATCGATAGCCTGCTTGAGGCGGTAGGTGTTGCCGGTCTGGGTGAGGGAGATTATCTTCGCGTTGTTGAGGTAATCTTCATAGGTTTCGGGATTTTCGATAGTTTCAAGAGCCACTGAGGTTTCATCCTTTCCACAGGCTGTTAAACAGCTGCAAAGCAGTACTAAAGCCAGAAGCATTGACAATATTTTCTTCATTATAAGATCCTTTCTTAAGAAAAATGCGGCTACTGGGTAAGCAGCCGCAATAATTTCCTCTATATGTCCGTAATCTGATTATCAGTTGATAATACATCATCAGTTGATGATGGTCTTCTCAGTTTCCTTGTCGAACAGGTGGATTCTGTTGGCGTCAAGAGCGCAGGTGATAACATCCTGAGGTCTTGCAGTCGAACGGTTGGAAACACGAGCAGTGAGGCTGATGCCCTCGCAGTTGAGGTAGAGATAAGTCTCAGCACCCATCATTTCAGCTACACTTACAGTAGCTTCGATAATACCAGTCTTGGCGGAAGAAATGAACATTTCCTCGTCGTGGATGCACTCGGGACGAACACCGCAGATGACTTCCTTGTTGAGGTAAGGAGCCAAAGCTTCTTCGTTGACCTTAGCCTCGGGAAGCTCGATGTAGAACTTTCTTCCTCTGGTTTCCTTGGTGTCCTCGGAACCGAACTCAACATTGTACTTGCCATCAATCTTGACGAGCTTACTATCGATGAAGTTCATCTGAGGAGATCCGATGAATCCAGCAACGAAGAGATTGCAAGGATAGCTATAGAGGTTCTGAGGAGTGTCGACCTGCTGAATGAAGCCGTCCTTCATAACGACGATTCTGTCAGCCATGGTCATAGCCTCGGTCTGGTCATGGGTTACATAGATAAATGTGGTTCCGAGTCTCTTATGGAGAAGAGTGATCTCGGTTCTCATCTGAGCACGGAGTTTAGCATCGAGGTTAGACAAAGGCTCGTCAAGTAAGAATACCTGAGGCTCACGAACGAGTGCACGTCCCAGAGCAACACGCTGTCTCTGACCACCGGACAAAGCCTTCGGCTTTCTGTCGAGGAGTTGGGAGATATCGAGGATTCTTGCAGCTTCCTCAACCTTGCGGGCAATCTGATCCTTAGGAGTCTTTCTGAGCTTAAGTCCGAATGCCATGTTCTCGAAAACTGTCATATGAGGATAAAGAGCGTAGTTCTGGAAAACCATCGCGATATCTCTGTCCTTAGGAGCGATATCATTGACCAATCTGTTGCCGATATAAAGCTCACCGTCTGTGATTTCCTCAAGACCTGCAATCATTCTTAAGGTTGTGGATTTGCCGCATCCTGAAGGTCCTACAAAGACCATGAATTCCTTGTCCTTAATTTCGAGGCAGAAGTCAGATACTGCGACAACTCCGCCGGGATACTTCTTGTAAATATGCTTTAGTGATAAGCTTGCCATCAAAAGGCCTCCTCGCCGAATTTTTTGAAAATTGCTAATCCCATCGATTAGCGTCTGTGATAATTATACTATATTGAGCCCGCCTTTACAAGACGGCGTTTTCACCAAAGTTTCCGGTGCGTTTTTATGCAATTTGACTATAGAACCTGCTAGAAAATTTTGTTAATAGGAAATAAGAGATTTAACCTCATTTTCTTCCAGAATTCGTGCCTCTCCCTCACCCAGACTATCTCCGAGAATAACTCCGCCAATCTGCACTCTCTTAAGGTATGTAACCGAGTTTCCGGCAGCCTTGAACATGCGCTTTATCTGGGGGAATTTGCCCTCATGGAGCGTCACAAAACACTCTATATTGTGCTCACAATTACTATCGTAATTGCATATCTCAAGCTCGGCTGGCAGACACTTCTCGTCGCCGTCAATAGTCATGCCGCTTTCAAAGAGCTCCCGGACATCATCTGTGACCGATTTTTCAAGCCGGACGAAGTATCTTTTCGGGACATGGCTTACGGGAGAAAGCATTTTGTGTGCAAGCTCGCCATCATCAGTTAAAAGCACAAACCCGACGTTATCCTTGTCCAGTCTTCCGGCAGGAAAAAGCCCCGGTCGCCTTAGTTCCGGCGGCAGAAGCTCCATAACCGTTGGCGTTATCCTGTCCCTCACTGCACATACAACACCCGCCGGTTTGTTGAGCATTATGTACAAATGCTCGCGATATGTGATCACGTTCCCCGAGACGGCTACGACCGATTTTTCCGGGTCGAGTTTGTGGTCATATCTCTTGACCGTCTCTCCGTCTACGGTCACCAAGCCCTTTTTCAAGAGCTCCTTGGCATCGTTGCGGGAGACCTCAGGCATCTGTCCCGATATGAACTTGTCTAAACGCATCAATGGCATTTCAGTTATCCTCGCTAAGTAATATCTCTGCTACTTTTAACATATCTGGTTCCAGCAGAACATGGTCTGCATCGGGAATTGGCTCATCAGGCGAAATATCCGATTTTATATACAAAGTGTGAAGACCTGCATTCTTTCCACCCTGAATGTCACAAGTACCATCGTTTCCTATCATGATGGCAGTTTCACGGTCGATGCCTTGCTTATCGATGAGTTTGTTATAGAACTCTGTGTCCGGCTTCTTGCAATTATGCTCTGACGAAATGAAGATATCATCGAACGAGAACCAGATGCCTAGGTACTTAATCTCATACTCGGTGAAAATCCGCTGTGCGTTTGAGAGAAGATACACTTTCCTGCCGCTTTCACGAAGCCTCATGAGCATTCCTTTTGCGCCGTCATAGAGCCTCAAGTGCTCAATGGAAAGTATTCTGAAAAACTGCCCGGCATGGATGGCTAAAGAGTCGTCAGCTGTAACACCCTTTCTTTCAAACAGCTTCTTAAACACCTGCTCAATCCGGATTTCCCGGTATTCTTTTTCAAGCTCATGGGCTAGCCCGAAGTAGCTATCCTCCAGCTCCTCGGGAGTGTAATTTGCTCCCTGGAAGCCATAGAAAAGAGACAGCTTTTCCCAGAGCTCAGGCTTGGTTTCATCTGTGCGGATATCCACAAGGGTTCCGTACAGGTCGAATATACAGGTTTTATACATCTTTTATCACCATTTATGTTGTGGTTTTGACAAGTCCCTGCATGAAGCCGCCGAGCTCGGTGCAGCAGACGTCTCCGGCAACAAGTATGCCGTCGCATATCATCAGGTTGACGACTATATTGTCCTCATCGCCGTAGTTATAGATTTCATATGTGTAGATTTCAACCAGACAGCCCTTGTAGGAGCTCAAATCCAAGCCCTGCTCCAGTTGCAGGTCGTTATACTGGCTGTAAACGTCGCTCCACTCCTCCGGGATGATGACGCTGCGGACGTCTATTGCAGATTCCGACGTCTCCCAGCCCAAGTCATGCAAGAATTCAAGCTGCGAAGCCTCGTCTGGAAGCGAGATAGTCTTACTCCCGCCATAGAATCTGTTGAATAAAAACACCGCAACGAATACCACAAGAAGTGCCAGCAAGATATATCCGAGCACCTGCGCCACCTTTTTAACCTTGACCGTCTTGACAAACATACCTATCCCTCCGAAAAGTTGTCTTTTGGTCAAGTATATGATTGTCTCACAGCGGTTAGAAGTTATCAGTGCGCAAATTGGCTGTTGTAGAGCTCATAATAGAAGCCGTGTTTTGCAAGGAGCTCATCATGCTTTCCCTGCTCGATTATGTGACCGTCTTTCATGACGAGAATCAGGTCGGCACTCATGATGGTCGAGAGTCGGTGGGCAACAATGAATGTGGTCTTGCCCTGCATCAGCTTCTCAAATGAACGCTGTACCCTGAATTCGGTCTTGGTATCGATTGAGGAGGTCGCCTCATCCAGGATAAGCATAGGCGGCTTAGTCAGCATGACTCTTGTTATGCAGAGAAGCTGCTTCTGACCGGCTGAAAGGTTTCCGCCGTCCTCGCCTATCGGTGTGTCATAGCCCTGCGGCAGACGCCTGATGAAGCTGTCGGCGTGGGTGGTCTTGGCAGCGGCTATCATTTCATCATCTGTTGAGTCCGGCTTGCCAATTTTCAGGTTATCCCGGATTGTTCCCGATTTGAGCCAGGTGTCCTGCAAAACCATGCCGTAGTTTTCGCGTAGGCTGTGGCGGGTGATGTCTCTTATATCGTTCCCCTCAACAGAAATTGAGCCGCTGTCGACGTCATAGAAGCGCATGAGGAGGTTTATAAGCGTTGTCTTTCCGCAGCCAGTGGGACCGACTATTGCGATTCTCTGACCGGCTTTCACAGAAAGATTGAAGTCTTCAATAAGGCTTGTGTCGGGATTATAGGAGAAAGACACGTCCTTAAGCTCGATATTGCCCTTGACCTCGGATAATTCCGGAAGCCCCTCATCCGACGGCTGGGGTTCAGCCTCGATGAGCTCAAATATTCTTGCGGCACAGGCAATTGCGTTCTGGAGCTCGGTGATGACGCCGCTTATCTCGTTAAAAGGCTTGGTATACTGGTTGGCGTAGCTAAGAATGCATGTAAGACCGCCGACTGTGACCGTTCCGGCAACTACAGACAAAGCTCCTGCCAGTCCCACTGCCGCATAGACAACTGCGTTTACAAAACGAGTTGACGGGTTCACAAGAGACGAATAGAAGATAGCCTTTGAGGAGGTTTCGGTCAGGTCGTCGTTTATCTTCTTGAAGCGGTCATGGCTGCGGTCAGTGTAATTGTACGCCTTGACAGTCTTAGCACCACCGACCATTTCGTCAATAAGTGCGGTCTGGCTGCCTCTTATCTCCGATTGCTTCTTGAATAGGTTGTAGGTCGACTGCGCCAGGAATTTCGCCACAAACAGCGACAAGGGCGTCAGTACAACTGCAATAATCGTTATCTTCCAGCTGATTGAAAGCATGAAGAGAAGAGTGCAGACGATGGTTGCAATTCCGGTGAAGAACTGCGAAAATCCAAGTAGCAAGCCATCCGCCAGCTGGTCGACATCGGAGATTACTCTTGAAACAAGGTCGCCGTGAGGATGGGAGTCGATGTACTTTAAGGGCAGATTCTCAATTTTTAAGAATGCCTTTTCCCTTAAGTCACGAACGGTCTCATAGGTGATACGGTTGTTGATGACGTTCATGATCCACTGGAGCAAAGCCGCCACGAGTGCTGTTATTGCGGCTTTCACAAGGAAGCTTATGACCATAGGGAGGTCAACGCCGTTTTCGGTTATATAGTCAATAGCGTCGCCAAAGAGGATCGGGACATATAGCGTAAGAATTACCGAAGCTGCCGCAAGGATTATTGACAAGACGAGAAGAACACTGTACTTCTTTATGAACTTGAGAAGCTTCTTTAAGGTCTGGGAAGTCGACCCGGTTGACTGAACTTTTTTACTGTTGTTGCTCATTTTCTCAGCTCCCCTTTCTTACGAATTCTTTATCTGGGACTGGTAAAGCTCGAGATACTCGGGACAACTCTTGAGGAGCTCCTCATGTGTTCCCAAGCCTACCGCTACGCCGTCTTCAAGCATAAGGACTCTGTCAGAATGCATGACGGTTGAAACCCTCTGCGAAACGGTCAGTACCGTCGGATAGTAGTCAAGATTCGATATTGACTTTCTTAGTGCGGCATCGGTCGCAAAGTCGAGTGCGGAGGAGCTGTCGTCTAAAATTAGTATCTTCGGCTTCTTGACCAAGGCTCTGGCTATTGTGAGCCTCTGAACCTGTCCGCCGGAAAGATTCTTTCCGCCCTGCTCAATCATGCTGTCTAAGCCCTCAGGCTTTGCCGCAACGACATTTTCAGCCTGGGCGTCCTTGATGGCTTCCATAATTTCTTCGTCAGTGGCGTTTTCGTTGCCGAACCTGATATTATCCCTGATTGTTCCGGAGAAGAGGCTTGAACGCTGCATGACCACTGCGACATTATCTCTGAGTGCTTCCTCATCCCAGTCTCTTACATCTACGCCCTCGACCTTTACGTAGCCGTCGGTGGCGTCATAAAACCTCGGAACAAGGCTTACAAGTGTGGTCTTGCCGCTGCCGGTTGAACCGATAATGCCAATCTTCTCGCCATTTCTGACCTGGATATTGATATCCTCAAGAGAATCTGCTGCCGCTCCCGAATATCTGAACGAGACGTCGCTGAGCTCAACTGCGTATTCGCTTTCAGAAGACTTCTCGCCTGCGTAAGTACCACTGACCATCGACGGCTGAATCTCGAAGACTTCCTCAGCTCTTTTGGCACAGGCAAGGCTCTTTGTGACGCTTATAATCAGGTTTGCAAGCTTGACAAGCTCCACTAAAATCTGCGACATGTAGTTATAGAGTGCGATTACAAGACCCTGAGTAAGTACACCCGTGCTGACCTTGACTGCACCTGTGTAAATGAGGACAACTATGCCTATATTTACGATTGCATATGTCATCGGGTTCATGACGGAGGAAATCCTGCCGACAAATTTCTGGGCTTTGGCGAGGGAGTTGTTCTTCTCGTTAAAGTCGGCGGTCTCCTCTTCCTCCATGCAGAATGCTCTTACGACTCTTGCACCGGTGAGGTTTTCCTTGGTTCTTAAGAGCACTGCGTCAAGCTTTTTCTGGACGGCTGTATAAAGCGGGATGGTTCCCAGCATGATTCCGAAAACTACCACCGACAGAATCGGGATGACAGCAACAAATATGAGTGCAGCCTGAGCGTCAATCCGAAATGCCATAACCGTTGCACCGATGACCACAACAGGCGAGCGCATGAGAAGCCTGAGTGTCAGATTGACACCTGTCTGGATCTGGTTAAGGTCGCTTGTGAGCCTTGTGATTAATGTTGAAGTGCCGAGCTTGTCTACCTCTGTAAACGAGAGGGATTGGATGTGGTCGAACAGAGCCTGTCTCACAGCACCCGTGAAGCCTACTGAGGCTTTTGCCGAGAAATACTGAGCCGTTAAGGTGCTGGCAAGTCCGCAGGCTCCGAACAGCACAAGTATACCGCACATTCTGAAAATGTACGGATTGTCCCCTGCAGGAATTCCCGTGTCTACGATCTCCGCCACAACCAGCGGAACCATAAGCTCGAATATGACCTCTATTATCTTAAACAGCGGCGCGCACACTGCCTGAAGCTTGTAGCCCTTGAAGTATTTTAGAAGACTTCGCATATGTTAAAACTCCCGTTTTAAAATTCGGAATTCGGAAATCGGAATCCGGAATTATCTCTCCGACAGACCAATTCCGAATTAGTCACCAAATGCCGCCCGAAACCGAACGGCATTTAATCTCATTTTTATTCTACGCTGATGATGTAGTAGTAAACCGGCTGACCGCCATTGATGACGTTGATGTCAAGTCGTGAACCGAACTTTTCTTCAAGCTTGGCTCGCAATGCTTCCGCATCCGACTCCTTGACGTCCTTGCCGTAGGTGACGGAGATAAGCTCGCTGTCCTGCTTTATAAGACGTTTTGTTAAGCGGTATGCCGCCTTGACTGCGTCTTTTTCGACAAGTGAAAGCTTGCCGTTGTCCATGGCTAAAATTTCGCCCTCGTGAATCTCGACGCCGTCGAATTCGCTGTCTCTGGCTGCAAAGGTGACCTGTCCGGTCTGGACACGCTCAAAAGCCTTGGTCATTTCGGTGCTGTTGGTCTTATAATCAGCTGTCGGGTCGAATGCTAAGAGTGCAGAAAGACCCTGGGGAATGGTTCTTGTCTGGAGGACGCAAACCTTTCTGTCTGCAAGCTTTACAGCCTGCTCAGCCGCCATGATGATGTTCTTGTTGTTAGGCAACACGAAAACGGTTCTTGCGGGAGTTGACTGGATTGCAGCTAAGATATCCTCGGTAGATGGATTCATCGTCTGACCGCCGCGGACAATGCAGTCTGCGCCGGCATCCTTGAACATAGCTTCAATTCCCTCACCGGTTGCAACAGCTACGAAGCCGTAGTCTTTCTCGGGAGGAACGGATTTATATGCTTTATTGGAGCTTGAAACGGTGACTTTCGACTCGTCTTTCTTTGCCTCGTGCTGGTAGCGCATGTTCTCGATCTTCGGCAGGTTCATAGAGCCAAATTCAAGACCCTTTTCAACTGCGAGACCGGGATTATTGGTGTGAACATGAACCTTTATGATTTCATCATCCTCGACAACCACAACGCAGTCGCCGATGGATTCGAGATAGGCTCTGAGCTTAAGAGCATTGCCCTCAGCCTTGGGCTCTTTCCTGACTATGTATTCGGTGCAGTATGTATAGTGAATCTCGTCCTCGAAGCTTCCGACTACAGACGCATAGGTTTCTATTGTGACCGCCTCCGCCTGCTTCTTCTGGGTTTCGTCAGCAACGATCCCCTCACCCTTGAAGACCTGGAGCATTGCTCTGAAAATCATGCAAAGACCCTTGCCGCCTGCATCTACTACTCCGGCTTTCTTCAAGGTCGGGAGCAAATCGGGTGTGGTTTCAAGAACTCTTTCAGCCTCGACGCAAACCTGCTCCCAGAATGAAACCAGATCTGTTTCAACACCTGCAAGCTCTCTTGCCTTGACCGATGCGAGTCTTGCGACCGTCAGAATGGTTCCCTCCGTCGGCTTCATGACAGCCTTATAGGCTCTCTCAACGCCCTTTTCAAGCGACTGTGTCATGAGCTCGATGTCAGCTGTCTCCTGTCCTGCAAGAGCCTTGTCGAAGCCCTTGAAGAGAAGCGATGTGATGACTCCTGAGTTGCCTCTTGCTCCGCGAAGAAGCCCCGAAGCCATAACCTTTGCGACCTGGGCGACAGTTACGTCGTCAGCCATCAGCTCAAGCTCCTTTCTGGCGTTTGAAAGGGTCATCGACATGTTGGTGCCGGTGTCGCCGTCGGGGACGGGGAAGACATTAAGCTCATCAATAGCTTTCTTGTTGTTTGAAATGCAGTTTGAGGCACTTATGAAAGCGTCCCTCAGCATACTACCTGTTATACTTGTTTCCATCAGTGTATCTATCCTTTACTTTACGATTCCATACCGTCAACGAAGACGTTAATTTTCTTTACCTCAATGCCCGTTTCGCTCTCGACGACATAGCGGACTTTGTTCACGATACTGTCGACGATTGCATTTACGTTTATGCCATATGTCACGCAGATGTGGAGGTCTATTGACATCTTGTTCTGGTTCTCATGGTCTTTTCTTGCGGGAGTGTAGATTCTGACGCCGTTGTCTATGCCGCCGAGTCCAAGTAAATTCGTCTTGACTCCCTGCTTTGCTCCCACCGGGCTCATTCTGACAACTCCGAAGCAGCTTGTTGCGGCGTGACCGATAAGCGAAGTGAGATATGAATCGGTCATGGCTATCGTTCCCAAGTGATTCTCAATCTTTATCATTAAAAAGTACCATCCCTTTCGTCAGGATTTTTCTGCGGATGCCGTAAGGCAGACGCATTTACTCATAATACAGAGATATGATACCACATTCCAGCGATGATTTCAAGAGTATTTCGCCCGAAATTTCGCCACCTGGCGAAAATAACGGCAGCTTCGCACTACAATTCCGAGAGTAAATGTCGTTGTAGAGGTCGATAAGCCCAACTTTTGCATCTGCGACAGTCAATATTCCTGTCAACTCATCTGACGGAGTCTTAAGAAGAACTGCCGGGTCGGCTTCCGAAAATGCAACAGGAGTTCCCATATAGATATCCGGGCTGTGCCAGAGGTAGTCAAGATACGGTTCATAATTCTCATTTCCCGAGAAAATTATTAGTTCAGTATCGCCTATGAATACCTCTTTTCCCGTTCTGAGAGACAGCTCTTCCTCAGCTTCCTGGAGAGAATCGCACTGAAACGTGTAGACCTCAATCTCGTTCTCTGGGGAGAAAGCCTGATATGAAATGCTGTTTTCGCCTATTCCTATCGCAGTGACCAGAAGCCTTTTCTGGACATCAGAGTCAGTGCAACCTGTCAGCAGAAGCATCATAAGAATCATTGCAATGAGCTTACGCATTTTTTCACTTCCCTTTCTATCATCAGAATCAGCGGCAGAACCACTCCCAGAAGAATTATTCCGGCAGTTTTTATTATGAGTGCGACCTCTCCGTTGAAATCAAGATCTAGATTATAGGCTATAATTCCGGCTGCCAGAGTTATGGCAAGCGAAGCGAATTCGCCTTTCTTCCCTTTCATGCCCTCACTGGAAATGAATAGATATACTCCACAGACTAAAACTGCATTCATGCACCAGACGAACATGTTGACTGCGTCAAAGCTCTGGACAAATATTGTCCTCGCATATGCCCCGAGTGCCAGAAGCGGGTAGCCCAGAATGTCCGAGAATTTCCCGAGGACAAGTATTATGAGGACTGCAAGCACTTCAAGCATCACTAATTTAAATAAAAGATACCCTGCCGCAGCTTTCTTTGCGCCGTATTTTTTGCCGTTAAGGTGAGTTCCCAGCACAACCAGCATCGGCAGCCACCAGCCTGAGGATAAATCCCGAACGGCATAGTCAACCATTGCCGGGAAGTCGTTTCCGGTTATATGGGTGAGGTTAGACGTGTTGAAACTGCCCTCGCTGACAAGAGCCATCGAAATAAATAGTGCTATAAAAATCCAGAAAACGACCGTGCCTGCCCGGGCCAAAGCTTCTATCCCCAGATGGGCGCAATATGCGGCGGCTACTGCAAGAATCACTATAACCGCTATCGGGCTGATGACACGCCTGAACTGCGTGTGCATAAATTCGGCAATATATTTGATTGTGCCTGTGGCAATATAGAGGAAGTATAGGCTGTAGAGGAGTCTTAAAAGCATATATACTTTCTTTGAACCGTGGGAAAGCTTAGATATGATATCGCTGCCTCCATCGATAAGAATCAGCGCAGGAAGCGACAGTGCGGCTTCAATCAGAGTGGTGACAAGAAGCGTCGGAAGCATATAGGTCCCCACTGAAAAGTCTGCAGAATGGAAGACCATTGTGTGCATTATCCTGGCGAGAATGAGGAGGATGAACATCTGCCCGGAGCTTATCTTTGCCATTATGATTCCCTCCCTGAGCCGTTCAGGCTCTCGACTGTGACTTTTCTCTTCTGCATTTTCCTGTATCCAACCCGCCAGAGGAGGTCTCTTGTGGCTTTCATCGTGAACGGTGCCGCGGGCGAAAGATAAGGGACACTGAGGCAATCGCTTGCCGAAGCGTTCACGAGTATGACAAGTGAAAATACAGCCATCCCAAAGAAGCCGGCTAGTCCTCCAGCGAAGATGCCTATGAATCTTAGTGCCGTCAACTGCGGATTCAGGCTTGGGAGGACAAAAGAGCAGGTTGCGGTGATTCCAATTATAATGAGAAGCGGCGACGAAATGAGCCCGCTTGTCACTGCGGCGTCGCCTATTACCAGCCCACCGACTATAGAAACTGCACCGCCTACGGCTTTCGGAAGCCGAAGTCCTGCTTCACGCATAATCTCAAAAAGCACTACAACTATCACCATTTCGAGCATAAGTGGAAAAGGCGTGTCCTCCTCGGAGGTTATCAGGTTGGTCATAATGGTTTTAGCGAGTATTTCTGGGTGGTGGATGGTTGCGGCGAGATAGATTCCCGGGAGGAAACCGGCGGCTAGGAACGAGAGATACCGAAGAAGCCTTTGCAAGAATGCAAAATAAGGCTTCTCCTCATAGTCGTCGACCGCCTGGAAGTTCTCCATGAAAAGTGCAGGGCAGACAACTGCAAACGGCACGCCGTCTATGAGGACAGCAATTCTGCCCTCGTTTATCTTTGCAACAAGAGTGTCCGGTCGCTCAGTAGTTGAGCAGCCTGAAAAGAACGAGCCCGGATTCTGCGACAGAAACGGCTCAAGGCAGCCGGTTCCAGAGATTATATCGAGCCTGATTTCCCCAAGGCGGGACTTAACCTCACTAACAAGGCTCTCGGGTGCTTTTCCGGAAATGTAGGCAATTGCGAGCTCAGTACTACTTATCTCGCCGGCTTTCATAGTTTCAAACCTAAGAAGTGGGCTTTTCAGGCGTCTGCGGATCATGGACATGCTGGTTTTCAGGTTGTCGGAGAATGCCTCCATACTGCCTTTTATGTTGTTCTCGGTTGCGGGCTCGGAAATGCTGCGGGTCTTGAAGCCTTGAGCCCCGATTGCCGCTCCCCTCCTCTCGCCGTTTATAAGAACCACTGCAAAGCCGGAGCATAACCGCTCCGAAATATCGGAATAAGTCCTCACGGGCTTGCTTTCGGTTGAAAATAAGCCCTTTCGCATCAGGTAGTTATAGATGTCCGCAGGCTCGGCAAATAGCTTTTTAAAGTCCATCAGCGGCGAAAAGAGCATTTTTGAGAGGTCGCTGCTCGATGTCATCCCCTCAAGAGTCAGAACGGCGCACTTTATCCCTGATGCCTCAAATCTGACTATGTTCAGGTCGCTAGAATCGCCGAAGAGATCTTTGACCTTGCTTAGCGACCGTTCGAGATTTTCGCTCAGATTCATGAAATCACCCTTTCTTTTTAAAGCTAGTTTTTGCAGTCGATTGCCGGATATTCCATCACATTCCGGCAAAAATAACCCAAGAATCACTGAAAGGACAAAGTCACATCATGCTCATAGTTTTCATAAGAGGAATAATTGTCTACTTCCTCGTCATATTCGCCACCAGGGTTATGGGAAAAAGGCAGCTTGGGGAGCTCTCGCCGTCCGAGCTGGTCATAACCATTCTCATATCGAACATAGCCACCCTCGCCATGGAAGACCCGGAGGCTTCACTTATAACCGGAGTTGTGCCTATCTTAACGCTTGTCTGCCTTGACATATTGGCTTCTTTTGCGGCACTCAAGTCAAGAAAGCTAAGGCATGTTATTTCGGGGCGACCGAAAGTCATAATCTCGGGAGGGAAGCTGAACCAATCTGTAATGAAAGAATTAAGGTTCACTGTTGACGATGTCTGTTCGGCTTTAAGGAACAGCGGGGTGTTCGACATAGACGAGGTGCAGTATGCAGTTGTTGAGACCACGGGGACGATAAGCGTTCTCCTGAAAGCACCCAACCGCCCTGTAACCCAGGAAACCCTGGCTGCTCCCGAAACCACAAGCGACCCGCCGCAGGTTCTCATATCTGACGGGGACATCATCGGAAGCGGCATGAACGGGGCTGGTCTTGACGAAAAGGAACTCCGAAAAGAGCTCAAAAGGAAGCACCTCGAGCCCGGGGATGTGCTTCTTTGCATGATGAGACCGGACGGGAGCCTTTATATAATCCCAAAGGAGGTTGAAAAGTGAAACGGATTCTTATAAGCATTGTGATTATAGCCGCCATTATCGCGGCTGGATGCCTGGCGATTGCAGGAATTGAGACGGAAAACACGAAAATCTATGGTAAAATTGAGGAGGTTCTGGATTCAGAATCCGAAGAAGAGGCTGAGGCGGCTGTTCAGGAGCTTGAAGAGGCTTTCCGGGACTATTCAAAGCGGCTTTCCTGCATTGTGGATGAGGATATTTTAGAAGAAATGGCGGGTGCTGTTTACATGCTTAAGCCTATGCTCGAATCAAATTCGGATGAATTCACAGCGCAGTGCGAGCTGATCCGTTCCTATGCAAAAAGGATATTGGATCGCGAGATTCCAAGCCTCGGGAGAATACTATAATAGCACAAAAAGTGGCTTGAAACCGGGATTTTTCTGTTGCAAAAGTCCGGAAAATATGCTATAATTATAGCAAGATACATTTCACAAAACAGCGACCTACTCTATTCTGGAGGGATGACTATCATGAAATGCCCGTTCTGCGGTTATGAAGACACCAAGGTTATTGATTCGCGCCCGAGCGACGAAAAGATCCGCCGCCGCCGTGAATGCACCCAATGTGGCAGGAGATTTACAACCTATGAGGTTGTCGAGAGACCTGTTCTGATGGTCGTAAAAAAGGACGGCAGCTACGAGCCATTCATGCGCGATAAAGTCATCGTCGGCATCAGATCCGCCACAAAAAAGCGTGCTGTCAGCCCCGAAACAATCGAGCACATTGTCGACGACATCGAGAATCGCCTTGCAAACGAAATGAGAACGGAGATAACAACCTCCGAAATAGGCGACAGCGTCCTTTCAGCCCTCAAGGAAATCGACCTTGTGGCATACGTCCGCTTTGCGTCAATTTATAAAGAGTTTGACGACCCGGAAAGCTTCGTCAAGGTCATCACAGAGCTAGGAGAGGAATGAATTTTCCCGCAGGATTTCTGCGGGATTTTTTGTTATTGTACTTGACAGCGCAATGGCGTTTCGTTATAATATCAGTAGAGGCTTTTTAGAAATGCTTCTTAAAAGTGATTTTACATGAAAGGATGACTTTAAATGAAATATGTATGCTCAGTTTGCGGATATGTTTATGATGAGGAATTAGGAGATCCCGATAACGGAATAGCTCCCGGCACAAAGTTTGAAGATTTGCCCGAAGATTTCACCTGCCCTCTTTGCGGAGTCGGCAAGGATATGTTTGAAGAAGAGTAAATAAAATCGGGGCTTATGCCCCGATTTTAGCGCGAAAGGATGATGAAAAATGTACTGTGTACGCAATGTTACTGACGATTTGCTCTGGGTCGGCGGGGATGACAGACGGCTCGTGATGTTTGAGGGCGTCTATTCGGTGCCGGACGGAGTTTCTTATAATTCGTATCTCTTGCTGGACGAGAAGACTGTGCTGTTTGACACTGTTGACCACGCCGTCGAGAAAGTGTTCCTTGAAAATGTTGAGCATGGTTTGGGCGGAAGAAGCCTTGACTATCTCGTGATCCACCATATGGAGCCCGACCATTCGGCGACCATGAAAGCAATCCTCATGATTTACCCCGACGTGACTGTTGTCTGCAACAAAAAGATCCAGGGGATGATCAATCAGTTTTTCGGCGAAAATGTTGTCAAGAACTATCATCTTGTCGGCGAGGGCGATGTCCTCGACACCGGCAAGCACAAGCTCACTTTCCTGATGGCTCCGATGGTTCACTGGCCTGAGGTCATGGTGAGCTATGACTCTGCTGACAAGATTCTCTTCTCTGCTGACGCTTTCGGCACCTTTGGAGCACTCAACGGTGCATTGTTCGCTGATGAGGTCGACTTCTTCGGGGACTATCTCGGGGAGTCGAGAAGATACTATACAAATATCGTCGGAAAGTACGGCACGCAGGTGCAGGCTCTTCTCAAGAAAGCCGCAACAGTTGAAATAGATATGATTTGCCCTCTCCATGGCTTTGTCTGGAGGAGAAATATAGGCGACTATATTGAGAAATACCAGCAGTGGTCGCGCTATGAGCCGGAGGTCACGGGAGTTATGATCGCCTATGCCTCCGTGTACGGCAACACAGAAAATGCCGCTAATATCCTGGCTTGCAAGCTTCGCGACAAGGGAATCGAGACAAAAATGTTTGACGTTTCCGTGACTGCTTCATCTGAGATAGTTGCTGCGGCGTTTGAATACAGCCATCTTGTATTTGCTTCGACCACCTATAATGCCGGAATATTTATCAGCATGGATGAATTGCTCAGAGATATTGCCTCCCATAATCTCCAGAACAGAACCGTTGCTTTCATCGAGAACGGCTCCTGGGCGGCGACAAGCGGCAAGCTTATGTGTGAGATTATCGGCGGGCTCAAGAACATGAATATCCTTGAAAGCACCGTGTCGATTAAATCTTCCCTCAAGGAAAGTCAGCTCAGTGATATTGATGCACTTGCGGATGCAATTGCCGCAACCATCCCCATGCCTCTTGATTCTGAATAAGCTGCTCTGGTGGAAGCGACTGTCACCGAAGCTGGGTCTGCAAGATTTGTGGCTATGTCTACGAGGGCGACGAGCTCCCCTGCTAAGGGGAGCTGGCACGCGAAGCGTGACTGAGAGGTTTCTGCTCAATACGGACTATCGAAATCCGCTTCGGCTTTCTTAACCGCTTCTTCAAGGGTCATGCCGGTGAAGTTCTGGGCTCCTAAGTATCTTCCCGACTTCTTGTCGTCGACGAAGACGCCGACCACTGCGCCGGGGATTGCACTTTCGGGAGCATTCGGGGCATGAGGACCGCCGAGGTCAGTTCTGCACCAGCCGGGGTCTGTGAGATTTATCATGACATTGGTGCCCTGGAGCTTTGAACCAAGGTCGATTGTGACCTTGTCAAGAGCCGCCTTACTTGCAGAATAGCCTGCCTGCTCCGGCTCAAGACGGATGCCGCTTGTGGTGTTGAGGATTCGCCCGAAGCCGCGCTCAATCATCTTCGGCAGGAAGTGATAGCAGATCATGATTGGCGAAACGGTGTTGATAAGAAAGCTCTCGGTGTAGTCGGAAACGGGAGTTTTATAGTAGTCAACCCTGTAGGCGATCTGTAGTCCGGCATTATTTAAGATTATGTCAACCGGAGTGCCACGCTCGTCAATTTCACGGAGCATAGCTTCAACTTCGTCAGGCTTTGAGAGTTCTGCCGCCACCGAGTAAGCATCAACTCCCTTGGCTTTGACCTCTTCGAGAAGTCCCGCAGTGTGCTCAAGTTTATGACTGTGAAGTATCAGGTTGCAGCCCCGCTCTGCCATGAACAGTGCCACAAGTCTGCCGATTCCACGGCTGGAGCCGGTTATAAGTGCCCAGCGATTTTTTGCGTTTACCATGTGAGTGCTCCTTTCAGCTATTTATAATGCCGCTTTCAGCTATAATATTTTTATTTCCAGCCACAACGGAGGTCTTCTCAAGAGACAAAACGATTTCCTGACCGGAAAGGTTGACGAAAGTTCCACCGCTTTCTTTTAGAATGAGTGCTGCCGCGGCATAGTCCCACGGGGAGAGAGTTGCCTCGAAATAGAGCCCTGCCCTGCCACATGCGACGTGGCATATGTCGAGAGCTGCCGAACCCATCCGGCGGATGTCCTGGCATTTTCCAAAGACCTTTCTGATGAGCTCAAATGTCAGATCCGTAAGCTCCGGGTTATATGGAGCCGTTCCGAACAGGACTATTGAATTTCGCATGGGCTGATCGCTCACTTGAATTGGCTTTCCGTTCAAGGATGCGCCCTCGCCGGCTTTCGCCTCGAAGAATTCATTGGCGGTCGGGTCATAAACCGCGCCATAGAAAGGCTCGCCATGCTTATACCACGCAACCGAAATCGCACAGTTGCCCATTCTATGGATGAAGTTGGTCGTCCCGTCAATCGGGTCGATGATAAAAGCATTTTCGGCGTTCAGATCGCCCTTTTCCGCCGACTCCTCAGAAACAAACTGCGCATCGGGAAGCTTCTCGGAAATGGCTGCAATAAGCCTCTCCTGCACCAGCCTGTCATACTGTGTGACAAGATCGCGCGGTGAGGTCTTCTCAGTGATCTTGAGATCAGCCGCCGAGAGAATCAGCCCGCCGGCAAATGTGATTGCGTTTTGGAGATGTTTAATAGTGCACATTTATCACATTCACCACCGAGTTAAAGTCCATGTCAGCAATATCAAGAATATCGTCATCGTCAAATCCAACTTTCAGGACAAACAGAAAATTCGCGAATTCATAGATGGTCTCTACGTTGGTATCGGTCAGGTTTTCCTGAACGCGGTCTGCTTTTGAGAGAAGAAGCAGGTGCTGATACTGCTCGTCTATTTCCTGAGTACGCCCGTTCGGATGGGCATGATTCATATGCTGTGACGGAGTAAGCGCGATTATGTTCTCTAGATAGTAACAGATTCCCGGGTAGTCAGCCTCCGGAAAGATATGGTGCATCTGAGTTGCCATTTCTCCCATATAAGCAGCTTCAAGGTGCTCTGTTCTCCCGGCGCGATACTGTTCGTTGAATCGACGCAGGGAGCTTTTAGCTCTTCTCGACTGATAATGATAGTAATTTTCATTAACAGTGACAGGGTGCGTCGCGGCGTATTCTCTCCTCGTCATATTTCTCGGCTTATCGGCATAAATGTCTCTGAAATTTAAGCGGTTGTACATGAGCATATCGTAGGTAATAGGCTGTTCGGATATCTGCCCACGCTCAGTGCCCTTGGAATGATTTAGATAAGCCAGTGGATTCAGAACTTTGATAAAAATTCGATTGCACTCAACTTTGCCATTTATTTTCGTATTCTCGATTATAAAGTCCGAATACGTTTCTTTCAGATGATTATAAGCTTCCTTGGTCTGCTCTTCAAAGAATTCTTCAAAAGCAGGATAAATGCCGCTGTCTCTCAATGTTTTCTCAATATACGTCTCCAGGAAAATCAGCGCATTTCTCTCCCTGAGAGCGATATATTCGAGAACATCGACATTGTTGACCTGATACAGATTCCGATGTCCCCTCTTGGTCTTATTCAGAACTCTGGCGTTTGCCAACATTTCCATCGGTTGCTGAAAGAATTTGTCGTATTCGTTCTTGGCAGATTCCTGTTCAACTCCCGGCTTTCTGAAAATATCGTCAACGTTTTGAATAGCATATTCAGAGTGCCATATGTCCAATGATGTAAATGTGCAATTAATGTCCTGATCAACATAGTTGCAAATGAAATCTGCAATGGCAGCCACCACATCAGGGGCGCATTTCTGGTCAATCCATCTGCCATTATGACTTTGTCGGATATCGTAGTTGTACTGATTGCAAAAATCAATTACGTCCTGTTGTGTCAATGTGTCTTTCGCTCCTTTCCGTCATTCAAACTCTTCCGTGATCGGTTCCGCTTTTTCCGTTTTCCTCAATAATCCATAGAAGAACACCGAGCAGGCATCCACGTTCAGAGACCTTGTCTGATAATTTCTCGCTATCTGATAGAAGCTTCTGTATTCAGAGGTGGAAAAGTACTCCATCTGCTCTTCGGTGAGAATTATATCATCCTTAAGGATAAGAATAGCTACGGAACCGTTAACAAGAACGCCTTTTGGCTTTCTCATCATACGGGGCTTATATGTCATATTAGGAGTGAGGTATACATCATCTCTTTGAAGAAACTCATAAACCGAAAGAGCTTCGGCGGATTCATGCGATATATACGAATCATAGCCCTCAATATCGATTATAGCTTTGCCGTCATCGCTGATATTCCGGGATTTTAAAACCCTTATTTCTCCGGTATCTGACAATAGTTTGTTCGTTATTTGTCTGTCGCGAAAAACCTTGAAAACATTGAAATCCATTTTTCTGCAAACGTTGTCAAACTCACTGTTCCGGTAAATGATCCAGTATGGGAGCTTTTTGTCAAAGATATAGATTTGAGGTTGCAGGATATCTGTACCATTGGTGACCGAAATCACATGGGTTTTTGCCGGGCGACTCTGATTATTCACAAAAATCGCCACTGTTTCAACAAGTACTCCCGGAAATCCCTTTTCACCAAAATCAATGATGCACTCAACGGCTTTTTCAGAAAGATAGCCTCGTGTTCTGGCGAACTCCGGCGTATTCAGCAAAAACTTAGGGAATACCAACGCGACGTAGTTTCCGATACTCAACGCCTTATCCAGGAAGAACGAGCAGATATTGGTGGTGTCCTTGTTTATTGCTTTCCTGCGATATACGTTCAGCAACGGGTTATCCGCTTTCATCTTGTAAAATGGCGGATTGCCGATCACATAATCGTATCTCTCTTCAAAATCATGTAATAAAAAATCATCTGAAATAAAGTTGATAGTGCAATTATCGGGAATATCATAACGCTCAAGGAGAGGCTTTGCAATTTCCAGGCTATGCTTGTCGATATCGACAACATCTATAATCAGCTTTTTGCCCTCAAATTTCTTTACGATAAGAGGAATAAAGTTTCCTACGCCGACAGACGGCTCAAGTATTCTAACCGTTTCCTGATCTGTGTCCGGCAAGGATTTCATCATTTCCGTGATGAGCGTCTTACTTGTAGAAAAGGCTGCATTATCCGTTCGGCTCGTGTTTGCCGTTTCGGCGATTCTTCCCAGCGTTGTGGTCGACAATGAAAAAGAGTTATCGTTTATAAAATTCTTTAGCTTTTCCGGATTTGACAAGTCATACTCTCTGACAATCTTATTGATCGTTGCCATATTCATCGGTTTATGCCTCAGTACATCGGCAATTTTGCTTGCAACAGACTGGAAGATAGCCGTTGGAACTGCTTCTCCCAATGATTGCCTTATTTTGATCTCCTCTTTTTTCAGAAACTCTCTTTTCTGTGTGGCGGGAAGACTATTCAATGTGTCCAGATCAGCATCCGCCCACTTGAATGACTTGGGAACTGTCATCATAAGCATGAGCTCTCTTATACTGAAAACTCTGTCGTCATGTGGATGGATTGTGTTCTGGCTTGCAAGTTGGTCATTTCTTGTGTGAATACACGGTCCGACCTTGTCCCAGAATTGACGCCTGTATTTATCGCCATTTTTGCGCTGATTGATGACAATTTCTCCGTTTTTAATCTGATGGGGTTTCTTTAAATCATCATCGTTATCGAAAGCCGATTCCCCCTCTCTCAGGTCGGAAATCCAAGCTCTCATGTGCTTGGGATATGCTCTGAAAGAATGATAAATATCGTTTTCATCAATCTCGCCGTACTCGTCCAGTGGCTTCAGGTCTCCAATCACCTGTCGGAGCGTTTTTTCCTCAACTCGGTCGGGGTATAATTCCAATGGCGACACTTCATCGGCATAATCTTTGGAAACGCCTATTACCAGAGTCCTTTGCCTGCTTGAGCAAGCACCATAATTTTTGAAGTTTATAACCCGGGACACATACGAATATTCCATGCCGAGATTCTTTTCGATAGCTTCAGCTATCGGCTTATCGGTGCCGTCAATGTCAGTGCAGATTGTCTTCATAAACGCAGGTACATTCTCAAAAATAAAGAACCGGGGATGGATTTTCTTTATGATCCTGATAGACTCAATAACCAACGAATTTCTTATGATTTCCGTTGAGCTCTTCTTGTGATTGGCTACAGACATTCCCTGACATGGCGGAGTCGCTATTACAACGTCAATCCGAGAAACATTTTCTTTCTCCCGCCACATATCAATCTGCGAGTAGAGTGCTGCTTTAGTTCTGTCCTCCGTTATATCTCCACAGATATATCCGCTTTCGTATTTGCACTTGTTGTTATATCTCTGAACATCCAATCTTCTTGCAATAAGTTCATTTGTGGCAACACAATCAAAATTCTCCAGCTTAAAACCATAACAGCCCACACCTGCACCGCTGAATAGGCTAATGTATGTGGGTCTGTTATTTGCTGTCATTTCGTTTGCCACTACATGCATCTTCTTTCCTAGAATCTACGGGTTTATTGTAGCACAAAATCCAGAATAAAGCAATATCGAAATGGGCAAAAGAGCGACCGAAACCGCTCAGTTTTGCCGGAAGCTTTCTGCTTGTAGCTTGTGTCCAGAATTGCGCTCACCTTGTGGAGGTCGTTCTTGATTCCCATTCGCCTGACCCGGCAGTCATGGAGCATCTTGCTCATCTTGTAACCGTCACTGGCACTGTAATTGAAGAACTCGATAGCGTGCTCAATGTCGCAGAGCTCCGCCTCAGACTTGGCTAGCTCTTTGTGGAGATACTCTCTGTAATCACGAAGACCTTGATATGAGCCGGTGATATTGTCGATATAATCTTTCCAATGAAGCTCTGCTTCCGAAAAATCCTAATTCGCTCTGAACCTCTGGAATTTTGACTCCTTTAGCGTACCATAATATCACTTCCTAATGCTTCTGAGAATCGAAACCGACAACAAAATAATCGTGAATGCCGAAAGCAGGATGCTGATTTTCGATAAGGTTCTCGAGAGTTTCATGCATCCACCTCATTGTCATCAAGCAAGGCTTGCACTTTTGCTTTCGCTCATCTCTAAGCTTATTTCAACAATTTTGATTTCATTGTATCACCCAAAAATAGTCGCGTCAATCAAAGTTTGTCCTAAAAAGAGGACTGATACCTGTTCAAAACCAAATATCAGTCCTAAAATTAGCCCTGCAAAAAAGCACCCACAAAAGGGTGCCTTTCCGGGTTTACGAAGCAAACGATGGTGCAGTTTGCCAATCCAAATACGAATTATTCTAACTATCTCCCACCATAGTTTTTCTAAACGTATTTAGCTTCAGTGCCTGAGATGGCTTTCATTTTTGTGCATTCTCGAAAAGTTCAGAATTTTTCGGATTTTCTGTTGCCAAATGATTTTGCAACAGCGATGGCTTCTTTGATTATCTCTTTTCATAAGCATTCCACTGAAAATGTCCCGCCAGAATGAAAGAATCGGAGAAGCTTTGGAATGCTATAGAGGAAAGTGAAATAACAAAGGGCAGTCTCCGCTTTGAGATAATATACTTTTTCAAATTTCATATCCTCAATGTGAATATCGCAGCCATGAAAAAACTTTTTTCTTTTCAAATACATTTATGACAATAGCCAAAATACAGCACGAAATCAACGTAGCCACAAACACAATTGCCATCATCTCCACGTCAAAAACACGACGTACAATAAATTTATATACAGCACCAAACGCCACATGTGTGCAATATGTAATCGTTGAAAAGGAACGCAGGCACTCGGCATGGCGAATTCTCATGTTACAATTCTTCACACATAAAAACGTTGGAATTACAACTGGTGTCAGAAGAAAATAGACGTCATTTGCATATGAACAATCCAATCTATATATGAGTGCCTGTTCGGCATAAAGTGCTACTAGACCAATTATTATGAATACTGGTAGTGCTTTTATCTCGACTGCGTTACTCTCTTTTTCTTTCTCCGCGATGTACTTACCAAGAGTAAGCCACCACAAACCAGTCAAAAAACTGTTATAAATAGTTCCCGGGTACAAGGAAACTATCTGTATGAAGAGTCCATCCTCTGCGAAAAGCCATCTATAATTACTTGCAAGGCAACAAACAATCTGGATAAGCCCGGTTATACACAACAGTGCTTTCGTTGGGAGCTTCTTACTCAAGAAGTTTATAATCAGTACTCCCTCGACAAGAGCCATCAAGTACCATGAAGCACTGAAAGTTGACCCAAATACGAATCCTTTTACAATCTGCAAGATTCCGTAAAGCATTGACTGTGTAAAACATTGCTTCTGGTATAGCGTAATTGGTAGCAAGACTATAAACCAAAACAAATAAAGTTGCATGTCCCGCTTTACAAATCGAATCAGCCGCTTTTTGTCGTGCTCAGGATCGCCATTCAGCTTGACAAAGAATAAATAGCCACTTATTACAAAAAACAGAGGCACTGCTATCCTTACAACAGGATAGATGCAATTTTTGAGTACCCCCCGAACGGATTCACATGTATAAGGACGACAAATAGGGATAATACTGCCTTAAGTAAATCTATTGAGTCGTAATTCTTGCGCGTTGTTTCCATATTCTTTCCCCCATAATATTAAGTTATAAGCAAGCTATTTTCTCCACACCATCTTATCCACAACCCGTGTATAACTCTGGATAATCTTGACCACTTTCGTGCTTACATTTTCCTCGATATAATCCGGTACAGGGATTCCGTAATCGCCGTTATTATTCATTTCTACCGCCGTATCTACTGCTTGAAGTAAGCTAACCGTGTCAATTCCCGCAAGAATAAAGCACGCCTTATCCAACGCTTCCGGTCGCTCAGTACTCGTGCGTATACACACAGCTGGGAACGGATGCCCAATAGATGTGAAAAAGCTACTCTCCTCCGGCAAAGTGCCGGAATCAGAAACTACGGCAAAAGCATTCATCTGCAGGCAGTTATAATCGTGGAAACCGAGTGGTTCATGCTGAATAATCCTCTCATCTAATTGGAATCCTGACGTTTCAAGCCTCTTCTTGCTTCTTGGATGACAGGAATACAGAATCGGCATATCATACTTCTCCGCCATTTTGTTAATGGCTGTGAAAAGACTGAGGAAGTTCTTCTCAGTGTCAATGTTCTCTTCACGATGCGCAGAAAGCAGGATGTATTTGCCCTTTTCCAGTCCAAGCCTACTATGTATATCAGAATTCTCAATCTTCTCAAGATTATTATGTAGTACCTCTGCCATCGGAGAACCTGTAACATAGACACGCTCTTTTGGCAGTCCGCACTCATGCAGATAATTTCTGGCATGTTCGCTGTACGCCATGTTCACATCAGATATAATGTCTACGATGCGGCGGTTCGTCTCCTCCGGGAGACACTCATCCTTACAGCGGTTACCTGCTTCCATATGGAAAATCGGGATGTGTAATCTCTTCGCCGAAATCGCAGAAAGACAACTGTTTGTGTCTCCAAGAATCAACACAGCATCAGGTTTAATAGTAGTAATAAGCTTATACGAACAGTTGATGATATTACCAATCGTTGCCCCAAGGTCATCGCCCACAGCATCCATATACACTTCCGGATCATCCACTTTTAGGTCACTGAAAAAGATGCCGTTTAAGTTATAGTCGTAATTCTGCCCGGTGTGTGCCAAAATAGTATCAAAGTACATACGGCATTTATTAATCACAGCAGATAGTCTTATTATCTCAGGTCTTGTCCCAACAATAATCAAAAGCTTCAACTTACCATTTTCTTTCCACTTGACATCCGAGTAGTCAGTTCTAATCATAGTATTTTCTCCTCTATTACTACAGGCTCATAAAATGTATCCGGTCTATTCGCATCAAATATCTCATTACAGGTCATCACCGTAATCAAATTCTCTGTCTCACTCAGATTTGTGATACTGTGTGTCCACCCCGGAATCATGTGAACAACTTCAATTTTATCTCCGCTCACTTCAAATTCCACAGTCTCGCCTGTGAAGATATTTCTCTCCTGAATCAATCCATGTCCAGCCACCACAATGAACAGCTCCCATTTACTATTGTGCCAGTGCTGTCCTTTTGTAATTCCCGGCTTACTTATATTGACACTGACCTGTCCACAATCTGCGGTGTGAAGCAGTTCTGTAAAAGAACCTCTATCGTCACAGTGCATTTTCAGTTCGTATTTGAACTTCTCGGCGGGAAGATATGTCAGGTACAGAGAGTATAGCTTTTTAGCGAAGCTACCCTCCGGCATCTTCGGTATCATCAGTGTTTCCGGCTGTTTCTTGAACTCTTGAAGCAAGTCAACTATCTCTCCCAAAGTCACTTTATGTGTTACAGGTACGCAACAGTATCTCCCGTCGTCTTTTAGCACCGTCTCCGCGCCATCAACCTCACAATGTTGTTCTTTACCCTCCAAGAGATCAAACATGCCTTCAACCAAATCATCAATATAGAGTAACTCAAGCTCGGTACTCCTATCGTTCACAGTATACGGCTCATCGTTTGCCACAGCCCAACAGAAAGTTGACACAGCAGAGTTATACTTCGGGCGGCTGTGACCCATCAAATTCGGAAAGCGGTAAACCGCTACTTTACAACCAGTTTCTTTGGCATAGTCAAAAAACAGTTCTTCTCCGGCGAGTTTGGATTTACCATACTCGGAACCCGAAAAACGTCCGGATAGCGTCGCCTGTATAGATGAAGAGAGCATGACAGGAGCTTTGCTGTAGTGCTTTTTGAGTGTATTAAGAAGTAAGGAAGCAAACCCGGCATTTCCGCTCATGAAGTCTTCCGGATTCTCCGGGCGGTTCACTCCCGCAAGATTGAATACAAAGTCTGCCTTCCCACAGAAATAGTCTAACTCCTCTGCTGTAGAAGTGATGTCGTATTCGTAGATGTTGTCTATGTGGATATTGGGTCTGGTACGGTTTTTACCATCTCGTATATTCTTTAGATTGGCTGTCAGAGCTGTTCCGACCATGCCTTCTGCACCGGTTATTAGTATGTTCATCGATGTAGCCACCACTCTTTGCTTCTTGTTCTATTGTCATTTCTTCCAACTTTCCAATGCTTCTTTCACGTAGTCAGCAGTCAGAATCTTATTCACAGTTTCATCTACATTAAGTCTTCTCGTGTTATGAGATGTGTATGCCTCGTTTGCCATCGTATGTACCTGACCCTGAACGAAGAATTTATCATAGTTTAAATCGCGTCCGTCTGGCAAGACTCTGTAATAGTCACCCATGTCCACACTGCGTACGCACTCTTCATTTGTCATTAAAGTCTCGTACAGTTTCTCGCCATGGCGAGTACCGATAATACGAGTGCCAGTATCTCCGAACAATTTCTGTACAGCTTTTGCGAGGTCGCCAATAGTGCTGGCATCAGACTTTTGGACAAAAAGGTCACCCGGTTCACCATGCTCGAAAGCAAACATTACAAGAGCAACAGCTTCATCGAGATTCATCAAAAAACGAGTCATATTCGGGTCTGTAATAGTAACCGGGTTTCCTGCCTTAATCTGGTCAATAAATAGCGGGATAACAGAGCCGCGAGAACACATTACATTACCGTAACGAGTACAGCAAATAGTAGTCTTCCCTGCCGCTACCCTTGCGTTTGCTCCTATGACCTTTTCCATCATGGCTTTAGATATTCCCATGGCGTTTATCGGATAGGCTGCTTTATCTGTGGAAAGGCACACAACGCGCTGAACTCCCGCAGCAACGGCCGCATGAAGGACGTTATCTGTTCCCTCAACGTTAGTTCTTACAGCCTCCATAGGGAAGAATTCACAAGACGGAACCTGCTTCAACGCCGCCGCATGGAAGATATAATCTACCCCCTGAACAGCATCTTCCACAGAACGCATATTGCGAACGTCACCAATGTAGAACTTCACTTTGGAAGCCAGCTCCGGATGCTTTGCTTGCAGGTCATGTCGCATATCATCCTGCTTTTTCTCATCACGAGAGAAGATACGGATTTCTTTTAAGTCGGAGTCCAGAAAATGCTTCAGAACTGTGGATCCGAAGCTGCCTGTGCCTCCTGTGATCATAAGTGTTTTGCCTTTGAAAAATTTTGATGTAGACATTGTATTAATTCTCCCATATTTTCAATCGCAGCCATAAAGGTCACGAGTATATACTTTCTCCTTCACATCATCCAGGCATCTATCATACCTATTCGCAATAATCGCACGCGACTGCTCTTTGAAGCTTTGCAAATCATTCACTACCACACTTCCGAAGAACGTGCTACCATTTTCAAGAGTCGGTTCGTAAATAATGACCGTTTGATTGATACGTCATAATAATCGTTCATGTTGTCGATGCCAATGACTTTCACGCCGGACACTTCGTCAAGCAGGCGTCGTGCGAGGCTTGCGCCGATGAAGCCGGATGAGCCGGTGATTAGTATAGTTTTGCCAAATAAATTACTCATGCAAAATCCTCTTTATACTGATACATATATTACTGCCCTCTAAAAATTACGAGTATAACATTTCCTCATCAATGCGATCCAACAGTTTACTACTTTCTCTCGAAGTAACTTTCCTAACAAACAATGCCCCTGTCTCCTTAAGCCAGTCATAATCACTATTCTTCTCAAAAATTGTTACAGTAGTCGGATATTCAAAATATGTAAGATTTAAATTATCATCTCGCCATTCCGCGTTATTTCTGAATTTCAAACTATATGCGCTGACCTTATTTTTAAAGTTTGAGTTATAAATAATTGTATGGAAATATATTTCGTCGGGCGGGAATCGATGGCTCACGTAGTTGTTATATCTTTTATTGCTATCATAAGCACCTAAACAGTATTTTGCACAATCATACGTCAAAGAAAACTGGGTCACCCCCTTGTATATATGCCATCTATCTGCGTCATTATTGAAAATCCCTGACCCATACTTTACATGACATTTTGCATTGAAGAATGATAAGGCTTTACGGATGATTTTTGTCTTAATAGTTGGCAAAGCATCCTGGTACCAATACCCACAACATCTCATGTAATCCTTTGGATTATCAGATACAGTTATATCTTTTGCTCTACAGAACTCTTCGTCACTGTGAGATTTAAAAAAGTCATGGATATGTCTCGGAGAAACCAATGGGTAATCTTTTCCTTGCAGCAAAACAATTCTATCATAATTTTATCATATTCAAAAGCTTGTCTAATAGTTTCCATAGTAGCTACAATTGAGCTATACCCCCAGAAAGTTTCTATTCGCTTATTCGCAATTACAACATTTCTATTATCATACAGTAAGTCTCTGAACGGAGTAAAATCGCTTTTCTTATCTACATGCGCAAACACTCTGTCCTCACCATATTCCAAAGCATGTGCAATTCGAGAAACTATTGCTGGATCATCATGACAAAGTATAATATAGGCAATTTTTACGTCTTTTTGAACCGACATTTACGGACTCCTTTGCTCTCTTTTTTTATTTACAAACAGAACTCAGCTTTTCCTTAATCCTGTTTTTTTCTGATTTAGTGAATCCGATTAAATATAAAAGCCCAGCATACAGAACTATATATATAATAGCCTTGATTATATAGATAATTAAGCTTTCAGATTCAAATACTACGTTGGTGAGAATTCCTAAAGTAAAAGCAATGAGAACAGCCAACCACAATCCTCTTAACGTTTCTCTAAAATATAGCCCTGTGTTGATTCCGATTCTAATCTTATAATAAATATTAACAGCAATAGTATATCCCCCAACCATTGAAACTGCAGTTCCAATTGCTGCACCAACCATCCCATATTTCTGAGTTAAAAAAACTGTTAATATAAAATTTACAACGGTAGATATACCTATTATCATTACGCGCCCACGCATCATATTTTTTGCCTTCAATACGCAAGTAGTAGTGTTTTGAAAAAGTTGCACAGTTGCCGATGCCATCACTAATAGTCCAACCAAATAGCACAAATTTATCTCTTCATCCGAATAGCTGTTTCCAATCCAGATGTTGAAAAAATGTTTTCCAAAAAGAATATACCCAGATAAAGCCAAGAGTAATACAGACACTTGTATCCGGCTTGGTTCAACAAGGCTCAAGGTAATTGCATCATCACTTTCTCCTTTAAAAACTTTCTCACTAATACTTGGTAAATAAACTTCTTGTACTGCAGTCGATAACGACGAATACATGGTGTAAATTTGCATGGAGCATGAATACAAGCCCACCATAGTGGTAGTAGAAAATATGCCAAGAACGACATTGTCAACATTACTATTGAATTGATTTATAACTGTCATTAAAAATAGAGAGAGTGTATATCCCAAAATTTCTTTAGCCAAAGTCCAGTCCCATTTTTTTACGGAGGGTCTAATAGCCATCATTTTTCTGCTAAGCACACTATTCAAGATTAATTGAATAATTGTAAGCCCCGCATCGACGCAAACAACTGTATACACTGACGGGACAAGGGGTAACATAACGGAGACTAGTACTAGACGCAGTGCAATATTTCCTATGGAAAGCAATCGGTTAACTGTAAACAATTCATAAGCAGTAAACCATCCTGTATATGCATGATTGAGTATAAGTGCCGCTGTTTTTACAACCAAAATCGAAAAAGCAATTTGCGCTTCGTGTCTATATTCTAAAGCGATTCCAGACGAAATACTTGGAAGTATAAAGCCTGCTATCCCTCCAATAATCAATATTGCGCAGGCTATAATTCCGTATATTCTAAACGCCATACCGAGGAAATTAGATTCTCCCTCAGCATCACAATCAGTTTTATATTTGATTACATATCTTGTAATCGTCCCACCTAGTCCCAAGTCAAGTACAGATATAATTGAAGTCCATGAAACAAGCAACTTATACAATCCGTACTCATCACTTCCCAAACAATTGAGTAGAGTAGGTGTAAACAACATTCCAACTACAACTTCTACAACAATCAAGACGTATCCAAGTATCATTCCCGCGTTTCTTTTGCTCATGAGCTTATTGTTCAACTCCTCTTACAGCTGATAACGTAGATTCAACGATATGTAGAATAAATACCACATCCACCATCAAATCGTAGTTCAAAACAATGTATGTGTTTCTTCACACGCATGGCAACCACAACAGTAATCTTTTTCCGCCAACATGTTAAACATCCTCCTCTAGTTTATGGAGTACATCTGATAGTAATGTAGAAGACACCCCTGACGTATGAGGAAGAAAAACAACGTCAACTCCGACTTCGTTGAACTCATCAATGATCTTGTTGTACATGTCACTATTCTGCCAATCAGAGCCATGAAAGAGAACATCAAAATGATATTCTTCCCAAGCTTTCATCTTATCCATACTTGTCTGAGGAACAACCTGATCAACATATTTGATTGCTTCTACGATTGCAACGCGATCTTCATAACACACGATTGGATGCTTATTCTTGTAAGCCTGTACAACTTCATCAGTGCTTACCCCTACAATCAAATACTCACATTGCTCTTTGGCTCTTCTCAAAATGTTGAGATGACCGACATGGAACATGTCAAAAACACCTGTGGTATAACCAACTTTATATTTCTTCATGCCGCTAACCTCCAATCAAGGTCAGTAGCACAATAAGATAACAGGAATTTACCTGTTACCCCCCCCCACATTCAGGATGTTCATCCAGAATATCTTTTATAACCGATGTCAAACTTGTGCTTGATATCCCATCAGTATGCGGAATGTACACAATCTCGACTCCTAAAGGTTTAAATTGTTCCTCAAACTTTATCCACTGTGGAGTTCCTTCCCAGTCAGATCCAACAAACATCTTGTCAAAATGATATTTTTCCCATGCGGCAAGCTTATTTTTATCAGCCTGTGGAACAACCATGTCAACATATTTCAATGCACCGACAATAGCGGCCCTTTCCTCAAATGGGATTACTGGCTTTCTATTCTTCTCTTTCAGTACCAAATCATCTGTGCTGACACCTACAATAAGATAATCACACTGTTCCCTTGCTCTTCTGATAATATTCAGGTGTCCAATATGAAACATATCATAAACACCCGTTGTATATCCTATTCTATATTCTTTCATATTTCTACTTTCTTAATTACATGGCAAGGTTGCTGACTTTCTACTGGAGGAAGTTGCATATAATCTCCATACCTATCTGTTAAAAAAGAATCATATTGCTGCGGAACAGGGAATTCATGCTCACCAAATGGCATTCTTATCGTATTATCAAACATATCAATACTAATTGGAGGTTTATTCTTACCAAAATGACATAGCTTCTGAACATATATGGTTTTCTTTTTTAAAGAATAAGTCATTAGTCTCCGCAACATTCTATTATACGCATTCAGTGGGAGTATCATAAACGGCATATATTTTATTTTGTTGCGTAAGTGCAGTTTTGCATATTTTAACTGTGTTAAATGACCTATATTTCTCTGAACAAATGCCAGTTTATTCTGATTATTAACGTCAACATAATCCATTGGAAAGACATCTATATATATACCGTGATTAATATTTAGACGTTCTGTAAACTCCTCAACATAAAGAGTATTTACCGCACGAACCTTTCCGAAATTATATGGGTATTCTTGTGTGTTCTCCATACATTCGAATTTATATTCAGGTGCCAGTTCTGTATTTGCTATAGATATAAATTTGTCATAATCGTCTCTGGGCATCGCAATATCTAAGTCATCATCCCACGGAATAAAATTCTTATGCCGTACCGCTCCAAGCATTGTACCACCATCCAAAATATATCGAATACTGTTTTCTTGACATACGCGGTCTATGTCTTTCATCATGACAAGCATCACATGCTGAATATCTTCTAAGTCATATCCGCCAACTTGATAATTACTCAAACTATGTACCTCCTCAGGCTAATGTTAACCTTTTATTTCTATAACTCTAGCTTTGCTACAGGGCCCTGTATCATAAATATTACAAGTCTCATTATTTTTTATAGCTTTTACAAGATTTAAAAATCTATCTACTGCAACATCAGCATTCCATGTGTCAAGCATTGTATTATAAGCTGCATATGAAAGATTTGTTCTATATGATGAATTTGTTAATAATAGGTGTGTAGCTTCATACAATTCATCCACATTTCCGCTCTCATATACCAAGCCGTTCTTTTTATCCCGAATAAGGAATGGCACTGAACCAATCGCATCACTGGCAACGACAGCACATCCACTATTCATAGATTCATTCAGTACAGCTCCCCATCCTTCGTTCATGTCGGACGTAAATAAAAATATCTGAGATGCCTCCATATATCTTCTTACATCTCTTGCAGACATAGAGCCAAGCATATGAACGCAATCCTGCAAGCCTTTATCCTTAATCATTTCTTTAAGCGTATCTTCTAACTCACCACTGCCTATAATATTCAGTTCAAAAGGAATATTATTTTCCCTTAGTCTTTCTGCTACTAGGATTGAAGCATCAGGATGCTTCAATCCTATGAGCCTCCCAGCCCATAGGATGGAGGCTGTTTTCTTATTGCCCATAAGACTCTGGAAATCATTATATTCAATTACCTCCGTAAAGTAAGCCCATTTATAAATTCTATCAGGGAACAAGTTGTATTTTTTACAATCAGCGGGCATAAAAGCACTTGCACACAATAGATAGTAATTTTCATTCTGATATGGAATCAAATGCTTTAACATTGAGCCTGTCCTTTGGAGGACATTCTTATATGAAAACGGTGTCCTAAAAAAGCGTTCCCCGTATTTAAAAGTTAGCTTTTTGTCCCTTACCCTTTTCCTAAAATAGTAATCCGGTGCAGACCCGGTTATCAATACATCACAGTTGTTACATAGTTCGAGCGCTTTGCGCTCATTTTCATCACAGTCGTATGTACACAAAACAAATTTATATGTATGATTCATATCATCATAGCCTAAATCTAACCGTTCTTGAGGAATATTTTCAGTAGCGATAAAGGTAAAGTCTACACCTTCTGTACTCAAGAACGCCTTACAGAGAGGCAATTGATGATGGTTTAGAAAATTGGATAAAAGCACTACAGTCATGTTCTCTACTCCAAATAAATATCCGTATTACTCACTAAGCTATAATCACTCATTAAACCAGATGCAAGACAATATACCATGAATGTCATCGGACAGCCTGATAGAATCGGCTCTATAAAGAATGCCGCGTTCATTGTAACCATAAACGACCCAATTAGAACCTTATAATCTACATTTATCCTCTTATCGACTATAATACGCCAAAATTTTCTTATTGATGCTATCGTAAAAGCCCAACAGAGAATATAAGGAGTCCATCCAGCATCATCAAATGTATCTAGCCACAATTCGTGTGAATACCCAACGCCTAAATCATTCCTTATATGATTACCGCCAAAAGGATAGTTGAACATGTTTCTTATGTATGTCAATTTCCGCATCCATCTAGAAGTCTCTGTTATATCACTTGCTGTTTCCGAAAAAAATCTATGGTAAAAATAACTGGATTCATAAACATCCCTGATTCCACCTATATTATTCTGAAAACATATTACTGTTATGACTGTAGCCACTAGAATTGCAAACAAAAGCTTCCATATGTTTCTTTTTTCATCTGAATTCACAATAAAAATTATAGTGCCTGCAACAACGCTAATTAAAGAAAGGACTAAAAAAGAACGTCCATCTAAGAGAATATCATGGAACAAGCACACAGTATATACTAATACACCTAGTACTTTCAGGTAGCTTTTATGTGCTCCATAAAGTATAAATGGTAGTATTGCTACAATACAGTAATAATATGACGCTTGTCCAGTTGCTGTAGATAAGGTGCCAGACCAAACATCCACAGACCTGCCATCAGAAAAAGTCGCCAATCCACCTTGGCTAAAATTATATACAAAAGAAAGGATACTATGAGAAGCCATAGCCAACGAAATATAAACTATGAGTCTACAACGTCCTCTCATTTCCATTCCGTTAGATAGTGTAAGGCCAATAATATAAGCAATAGGGTAAATCGCTATTCGCAGCAAAGAAGAAAAAGAACTTTCTGATTGAAACATTGTAAACAGCACATAGGCAAATGCAAATGCAACTAAAAGCCAAGCCGTGGCATCAACATCCATGCATCCGTAAATCATCACCATCAAGAGAAAAGTAGCAACTACCAAATATGACCCAAGTAACATGAAATTCATTGATGCAAGAAGCAAAAGGACAATGATTATTTTGTCTGATCGTATCTGTGATAATGTATCCATTTTCCAGTTCCCCTCTTGTTCCAAGTTCTCTGTATTTCTGGTTGATTACTACTTCAAAGCGTGGATTCATACAGCTCTACATATCTGGCGAATTTACTTTCGGCAGAATAATCATAAATTATATCTCTTTTTAAGGGAATCTGCCCTTCCATTTTTTTCACAAATAGTCACAATTCCATCAATCAAAGCATCCAAATCATCCTGTTGCATTACTATTCCGTTACTATCGTCTATAATTTCAGAACATCCTCCCGTATTAAATGTAATCACAGGGGTTCCACAAGCTAAGGCTTCCATATTCACCGTTGGATAATTGTCCTCTCTAGTAGGATTTACAAACACGTCTGCAGTGGAATAAAGTTCCGCTAACTGTTCCATGTTTTGAGTACTGTGAATCGAAATAACATCATTAGGAAGTTCCGATTCCACTTTTTCATCTGTCCCGACCAATACTACCTGGTAATCATCGCCAAGCATCTTAGGAAGGGCACAAAACACACCTAACCCCTTTTTATAATTCCAGCCAAATGCTACACCTAAAGCCACAAACATTATCCTTTATATAATTCAAGATACTCCAAACTCTTTACTCTGTTAGAAAAAGACGTCGCTCTATAAACGCAATCTTTCTCAAGTAACTCCTTTTTCTCACATATTCTTTTAATCCAATAGACCATTTTTTCTATATCATCTTGTGGAACTACTACTCCACTTTTAGAATCAATACATTCCGGACAGCCACCTGTACTAAACATAACCACAGGAGTACCACAAGAAATACTTTCAATGTTAACCATGCCAAAAGTATCTTCTCTACTCGGATTCACCATGACATCAGCGGCACTATATAATTCGGCAAGCTTTAATGGACTTTCTGTTCGATGAATGGATATGATATTAGAAGGTAGTTTTAAATCAACATCTTCATCAGTCCCGACAAGTACTACCTGGTAATTATCACCAAGCATTTTAGGAAGGGAGCAAAATACATCTAAACCCTTTTTATAATTCCAGCCAAATGCTACTCCCAATACCAGATATTTATTTGGCTTTATGCCTAATTGCCTTCTAATATCACTTTGCGTTGGCTTGAATATATTTAAGTCTATTCCATTATTAATTATTTCAACTGGATACTCTTTAAGAATCGATTTTTTTACCAGGTTTGCAAGCCACTGAGATGGTGTAACAATAGTCATATTCTCAACACCCGTAAACCATTTCTTCTTAAGCTTCCACATTTTTGTTGAATTATCAAATATCGAGGCTGGGTATTTTTTATATTGAGGACATTTATAACAGCCTTTCTGCCATTTATCACATTTAGCTAAGGTGAAATGTGGACAGTTCCCCGTGAATGCCCAACAATCGTGCAATGTCCAAATAGTCCTAATATGGTTCTTTTTTATGAATTTAAAGAGCATTGGAAGGTTAATATAGCAATTATGTAGGTTATGCAAATGTATTATATCAGGATGAAATTTTGCAATTTCTTTTAGAAGCTTCTTTGTCGCTATATAGGAGAAACAGCCATTGTATCCCGTTACGGTACCTAAAAGAACGCTTAGTCTTCTCCCATTATACGATCCAATTTTATAGTATTCCTCTTCTGGATCCTGATTTCGATTTGTCGAAGTAATCGGTGACGCGCACATTACTTCCATGCCTGATTCTCTCGCAGCTTTCGCAATACTGAACATAATCTTCCCGGTGCTGCCGAACACCCCACCATTTATTTCGACTACCCTCAAGCTTAATTCCTCCACATCACTTAGCTTTTCCAAGCGCATATCTTTTAACGATTCCATTCTGCCATATCAGCAAAGTCACAAGGCATGTCAATAAAACTGCCAAAACATAATTTCCAAGCACCAACATCACACCAATCGCCGCTTCAAACTCTGGCGTTACACCCAGTTTCAAAAGGTTCAAGCAGAAACCAACCATCCGACATTCAAATACAAAGACTGCCTGAAGATAACGCCGCGGATTAAGAATGACCATACTGCCCAAGGTAAAAGATAAGACAGCGTCTTACGACCAATGTATTTCCACAATCCTGATAGAGTATCTACCCCCTGCTGTACTTAGTCACATATCCAGAAATAAGGATGAATAGTGGCATCTGCAATGTCCAAATGATATTAAACAGGAGGGTATCCTGTGAGTTTTCAGTGTAGCCAGTCATGGTATGGCCTAAGATAACCATGAGCATGGCAATACCTCGAAGTATATCAACATTTTTATTTCTAACTTCAACGGCTCCACTCATAATAATTGCTTCTCCCAATCTTCTTTAATAAAAGGTAAAATCATTTATACTAATCTTATGTGTCCTGGCTATAATAATGATGTCCCATTTTTATCATTATATTTCGTACCAGTTTTGTAATGCCTTTGGGCATTAGTCGTATACCCCAGGTGCGAACTCCAAGCTTAATCTCGTACCACATGCTTATAACTGGTCGATTGCCGTGATAGAGATTACGTTTTTTTAGATACCTTGCAGATTTATGTAACAACTTGCCTTTGCGAACAACATCAAGTATCTTAAACTCATTGTTATTACTCATCGCACACTTTGCTCCTAGTTCAGTCGCAACGTGGGTCAACGACACCTCGAATTGCCATGCGTTTTTCGGTTCACGAATGGCGGCTTCCATAAATTGCTTTTTCCATATTCCTGCATACAGATTAACGCTATATCTATCACGAGTATTTATCTCATAAAATTCACCGTAAATTCTTTTTTTTTGCACTACGTGGACATTTTGGGCGCAAATATAATCGCAAATAATCATAGTCCTCGCTCTGCATGACATTAAGCAAATTATCTATCTTCTTATTTGAGACAGGCTCTATCAAGAAATAGTCATCTAATGTAAAAAATACATATTCGGTCGTCACCTGTTGAAGAGCAAATTTTAAACGTTCTGACCATTCCTTATCCTCACCAGCAGCTAAAACGGTAACATTATCATATTGCTTGTCACTATCTTTATCTGTAACAATAAAGGTCTTAATGCCTCGATCTGACCAATATTTTTCTAGTAATTGAACGTGAACATCCCATAAATCTGAAAAGCTATCGCATGACATTATGAGCATAGTCATCTGATTTTCTAACATATCTCTACTTCTCTTCCATTGCTCTTCTGAACACTTTCTCAGCAACAGCACAACTACGCTCTAACGTGTGATTTTTTTTAGTCATCACAACAGCCTGATCATAATAAATCTTCTGGAGCGTTTCATTATTAAATAATTCTCGTATGGTAGGTAAGAGTTCAGTTCTACTCGTACACACAGCTGATGCGCCAGTATTTTTCATGTACTCAATTATTCCACACTCGATTGAGCCATATGTTAAAATAATTGATCCACTCGCCAATGCATCTGCTGCTTTCGTTGAAAGAGAATATCTTGAAATATCAACATCTGACTTTTCGAATCCTTCTACCACAAGTGTAATATCACTATTGCTCATACGCTCTTGGACTTGCTCATATGGTATGGAACCGCCGAATATAATGAATGGATTTTTCTTAAGTATGCTAATATATGACTCATCTTGCTCATTAGAATAGACCTCAATGCGGTAATCCGCATTATATTCTCCTAGGGCATTCGCTATATCACATAGAGATTGATTACGTCCTATACGTACATTTCCGAAATAAGTTATAACAGGTCTATCTTGTTTAATCAGTGAAAATACACGTCTTTTTACAGTAGAAGATAAATATACCGTTTCACCATTCATAGAGAATTCTTTATTATATTTATCTCGAATTTTATCACTAATATAGATTGCGCTTCCTTTAACACTAAGTACCTTTCGGATTAATGAGCGATATGTAATCATATAAAGATTATAAAATGGATTAAGTGTAACTCGCCAATTAAAGTAATAATCGTCTCCTATACATGATACCATTGGAATGTTGTATCTTTTTGATACATAGAGCGCAATTTCATTGATAAAGTAGTCGTTAGAGAAAGCTAAAAAAACGCATTCAGGGTTAAACTCATCAAGCCACTCATTTAGTTTATCTGTACACCAAAATCGTTTCCGCCACAATAAACCACGTGCCAAATGAGTAAAAGCGGTTCGCTTTCCACCTAACTTATAAGCCTTCTTGATTATTTTTCCAACTTCATACTCACTATTATCCCAAGATTCTCCTAGTTCTCTGTCATAATAAACAATGCCAGTATCTACATTTGAAAACCATCTTTTTAGAATTCTATGATCTGTAATCTGGAAAAAGGTACTACAGTGCCCCTTACAAGGCTTCTTCGGATTTGAGAAAATCTGAGCCAGATTATCCTTTTTCCAAAAATGAAAATACGCATCAAACGCTCTAGATGATGAGCGAACATTATATGGTACAGTACCGACAATCACAACTCTTGGATGCATAAATAAATTAACTCCCATGCTTATAATAACGTATTTTTAATAAGATTCGTCTTAGCGGTGTAGGAACAATATATTTGACCCTACCTAGTAAGTTTTTCTTTAAATGTGTCTTTTCAAATGTCTTTTTAATGGCCGAATAATCAAAATTATCGTATTCCGCCGCTCTTGTTTCTCGACATTCCTTGTATTCCGACGGATGGTTAAGTTGAGCATTATATTCAACGGCTTGTTGAACCATTATCTTTTCACATGTTAAATCGAGTAATCCCATTATGTCGGCCGCCTTCTGCGAATTAATCAATACCAATGAACACCCATTTCGAACGTCAAATGGTAATTTCAAACCTTCTGCCCCCAAAGATCACCTAAGGTAAAATCTCCAATCCGAGAAAGCTGGGCGTACTTGCAAGTATAACAAGATGATCTATATATCTCCCCAGACAAAAAATAAGAGTAATAATAGCTATCATAATAATTTAAATGCTTTTTGAACGACCTGTCTGTTTCAAAATATTTTCCAGAGTAAGTTCCGGAAAGGCTCCACCCGTTATAGCTTTTATCTCTAAACTTAATATCCCTGATAGTTCCTTTTATCTCAGATTCTAGTCCATGCAAGTAATCAAGGAAATACTTACTCGATGCTACTCCGTGACACACTAAATCGATACAAAAAAGATTATCATACTCTTTTTTGAGAAATGACCTCAAGCCAGCAATCATACAAGGCGTCCCACTATAAAGAACCAATAAGTCGGTCTTTAAATCTTTCTCAACAAGAGCAAATGAGTTTGACGTATCACACTGTACATATTTTGACCCCTGCAACCTATACATGTCCTGTTGTTTATTGATACGAACTCCCAATGGCTGCATGTCCTCATTATAGGCACAACCATAAACAACCCCAGCTTGAGCAAGAATCCATTCTGATATAGCAGGAAAAACTCCACCGCTTGAACTTTGTTTTAAAATGTCCTCTTTATTGTTGATAGCTGCAAAAACCTCTTGTTCTGCATAATCATCAACAACTAAATTATTTAATTCAATTGGACAAGATGAGGCACAGATATTACAGTTGATACACTTTTCTTCATCTATAGTCGGATAGAGAAATCCTAGTTTTTCTTCTTTCCAGCTTATGCAATTTTTTGGGCATTTCTGAACACACGCACCGCAGCCGGTGCAGTTTTCGTAATCAACTTTTATCATTTAGCTCTCCAACGCTTCTTTCAGGAAGTTTAAAGATGCACTTCTTCGTTCTGCTATTTTTTGATTCACTGTGTTAAAATCAATATCTTGTTCAACAACACTATCTATCTGATTCAGACTCTCAACAATACGATCTGTCAAACCATATTCTGAGAGTAGGAATTCCAGCTTGTTGGTATTTCCCCTTATCTTCACAACCATAGGGGTATTACAAAGCAGTGAAACAACTGCGCCATGGAATGTGTCCGTAATCACATATTTTGCATTCCGAATCCATGTAACCATTCCGATAGGTGAAGCAACTTCATTCCTATCACACCATTTGTGATACATCCCAACTGATACGATTTTACATTTTCTCTCTTTTGCAAAATCTCGTATGGCTGAAATTTCATTTGCAGAGTTCATGTTCTTGTCGTAGGAATATACAATAACGTAATCACCTATTGACGGTTTATCTGATTCCATCTCCGTTTTATAACCATAAAGAATGACCGGATCGCAAACTAAATCCGCTTCTATTCCAGAAACTTCTCTTACTATATCCTGCGAGTTTTTATCCCTCACACTTATCGAGTCCATCTTGCGAAACCCGGAGGCCACAAGTTCGTTTAAATTATGAGCATCCAGATATTTCGCAGTTGTTGAGCCAAAACACCCCGCATAACTTATAACCTTTGAACAAGGCAGCCCATGACCGAATAAAAAGGAATTAACACCAACATCAACACTAAAAACCTCATCCGAACCGATAATAATTGCATCGCCATCAAAATCTGAATATCGTCCGAATAATGGAATATATTCACTTCTGAATTTCTTCAAAGCATTTGATTTTTTCAAATTGAAAGTGATATTTCCCAGACCCTTTTCAGTCAGATATTTGATATAAAAGCCAATGCTACCTAAACCAATTTTATATTTATTCACCTGTTTAGATGGTGTCATATCATAATTACGGGTAAATGTAAGGAAAGTAACCTCATGTCCTTCTTGTTGTAAAACCTTTTTTAGAGCGTTCGCTTGAAGTACTGCGCCGTAATTATGCACACCATAGTATGTAAGAATGCCTATCTTCATATTATCCCTTTCGTGCTCTTAATCTCTTTTCTCAGTGCTTTTTCGTATATCATCGTTCTAACCTTTCCTGGCACATGACACCATATCCACAGTTTTCCGATATTCACAATATGCTGCCTCTGTGACAGCATTCCATGTTTAATCATGTACTTGTCCACCTGCGACCAGCCCTCGATGTGTCTCTTGTCACCCCGGCGCTCCACCATGCCGTTTCCTACACAGGCATGTACCAACAGATCATCAAGATTGCCCAGCTTCTTTCCAGCGGCGAGCAACCGCACCCACAGATAATAATCCTCTAAGTACTGAATCTGCTGATAGGAGCCAACTTCAATAACATCACTTTTCCGAAAAACTGTAGCCATGTGGTTAAGCGGATTTCGCTTCTTCGTATACTCCAAAATGTCCTTATTCGTTAAGGGCATGTGCTTTACACGCTGCGGTTGATTATAATCTGTGTCAAACTCATCTATTGTTCCGCTGGATGCTGAAACTTCTGGATGACTTTCCATATACATAAGCTGCTTTTTAAATCTATCTGGTAAGCAGACATCATCGCTGTCCGACCTTGCTACCAGTTCATATTTGCAGAACTGCAAACCATAGTTTAGAGCTTTTCCAAGACCACCGTTCTTTTCTAACCTGTGAGTTTCAAAAACTGCAGGATACTTCTCCTCATATTTCTGAATCACAGCATCCAATGCAGGGTTTAACGGGCCATCACATACAAGGACGAACTGATTCGGTTGGAGTGTTTGGTCATCCAGATTGCTTTTTAATGCCCTATCAAGATAATCAGGTTTTTCTTTCTGATATACAGACATCAATACTGAAAAGCCCATTATGCTTACTCTTTCCCGACCTTCGCTTCCTCTTTCTTCTTCATCTCTCCAGTTCCACCTTCAACAACGCCATCTTCTCTAAGCACTGCGGAGATAGAACCAAAGAAACATCTCAAATCCATCCGAAAGCCCATACGCTTGACATAGTCACCATCCAGCTTGGCCTTGACAGGAATCTCAAGCTCGTCCCGACCATTAATCTGCGCCCAACCGGTCAACCCAGGCTTCACGTCATTCGCTCCATACTTGTCTCTCTCGGCAATCAAGTCATCCTGATTCCAGAGAGCCGGGCGCGGACCAATTATGCTCATATCACCTTTAAAGATATTCCACATCTGCGGAAGCTCATCTATGCTTGTTTTCCGGATAAGCTTCCCGACCTTTGTTATGTACTGCTCCGGGTTCTCCATCAAATGTGTGGGAATATCCGGAGTCGCTACTTTCATGCTACGAAATTTATAAAGCGAAAAATAGGATTTATGAACCCCCACACGTTTCTGCTTGAAGATTGCAGGACCGGGGTCTTCTATTTTTATTGCAATCATCACGATTCCCATTGGAATCGCCAGAATAATCAGCCCAAGACCGGAAAGCACCACATCAATAATGCGTTTGAAAAAACCAAGTACACCGTTTTCTTCACCCTATGCCAACTTTTATCTGAATTTCCCAATTCTTTTCACTTTGTGATATAACCGATTCGATTGACTCACCAATAAATTTTTCACAGTTATATGTAGGCATTATCACACTTACTAATACCGAATCTTCCACTTCTTGTTCCTCTGTTTATTTAAATATCGTTCATACTTTTACTGCATCAGCATCTGCCTCGGTTTCTTCCTCGATAAGATGTTTACGCATTTCTTCACGCTGTTTAGCTACATCAATTCCTTCTGTGCTATCTTTTTTAAACACAGTCTGTAAAGTCATAAATATCAGTTTTATATCGAGGAAAAATGAATAATTTTCAATGTACATCAAATCTAGTTTCGCTTTGTCATAAGGCGAAGTGTTGTATTTTCCATAAATCTGCGCATAGCCAGTTAACCCGCCCTTAACTTTCATCCTCAAGGCATATTCGGGCATCTCTCTTATAAACTCTTCTGTATATGACACCTGCTCTGGTCTCGGTCCCACCCAACTCATATCACCTTTCAATATATTCAATATTTGAGGTAACTCGTCTAAGCGCGTTGCGCGAATCACCCTACCGACTCTAGTAATTCTCGGATCACTCTCTGATGCCAGATCTACCGCAATCTTGCCTGCATCAACAACCATGCTCCTGAATTTCAGTATGTCAAATACTTTGCCATTTTTTGTTACTCTCTCTTGCCTGTAAAACACCGGTCCATGATCATCCAACTTAATAGCCAAAGCTACAATACCCATGATAGGCAGTGCAGGAATAAGAGCAATGAGACACAATAAAAGATCCATTGTCCGTTTAAAGAATCTCTGCACCGGGTTAAGTCCATTTCCTTTAACTAAATATAATGGAGTGTCAAATAGATTAATTGTCTCACCACCGAGCATGATAATATCAGATACATTCGGCGCAACATAAGTCCTTATTTCGTTCGCATAGCAGTATTTCAAAAGGTCATTCCTTATTTGTGCAGGGACGCCACTAATGACAACAGCATCATGATTGGTAATCTCATCTTTAAGCCGCTCAAAACCAACCGTATAAGAAACTACCTTTGTAACACAATACTTGTCCGGTCTTTCATCCATTTTAAACTTTAAATCTACTGCTTTCTCATCGCCATATATCATCACCATATTCTTTGGGACATAAATATTATGGTAAATACTTGTAAAAACAGCTGAACAACATAAAGTAACAATCCCATCTATAATGAGAATCAAAAGCATCGGAATAAGACTGATTAGCTTTGTATTTATCAAACACAGTTGGAAATATGTAATAAAGTCAACTATTATCACCGATATCCATTGTGAAATCACAACCTCAGATAACTTACGATGACCATATTTGAAGCTATCACACATATAAAAAATCAAGAACAACAAAGCAGCATAAACTAACACTAGTACTATCTTCCCATACCCATAGAAGAATGGGGTATCTTCAGTGCGGTAAAAGCTTTTCCAAATTGTATAGTATATAACGGAGAGAACAAAAAGCTCTAAAAAGCCCTCTACCTTACGAATAACTCCTTTCAAGTCCTGTAATCTTTGGAATCTTTCTCGCTTATTTTCATCATTTTTAAATACATCTTCCGATCTGGACGAGCTTCTTAAATTTTTGCTATTCTGAGTATCTTTCATATCCACACCCTTTTTACTCTCTCCACATTCCAATTATTCTTCATCCCCATACAAAAACTCATGTAAAATCCTTGAGTTCTCTTCAAAGTCGGGGGCGAACATGCTTCTGCCGCCCATGCCGATCATGGAGGTATAGGTTCCCTCCGCCGGGATGGTCATCTGATCCATCTGCACTCCTACAAAATCGGAAAGCTGTGTTTCCATTTGTAATAGAAGTTCGCTGTCCATATTTGTCAGTAGCAACGAGAATATCTTAAGGCAAACCTCAAAGCGTTCGTCGGAATCGAGTGCCGAAATATTATCGGTGCACGCCTGTATCACGTTGCGCTGGCGTTCAATTCTGTGCCAGTCACTGTCAATTTGTCTGCAACGGGAATAGGACAGTGCTTCTTCACCGTTCAGGTGGTTCATGCCCTCCTGCAGGGCGTCTTCACCCTCCAGATTCAATGCCGCATTTATGTATTCGGCTTCCGCCTCGGTTAAATCAATATCGACTCCGCCGACCAGCTCGATGATTTCAGCGAACGAATCAAAGTTAGCCCGGAAATAATAGTTGACGTCAAGCGAGAAGCACTCCTGAAGTTCTTTCAGAACAAGGCTTGCGCCGCCATATCTGAAGCAGTGTGTCAACCAGTCGTATTCCCCCTCATAAAGCTCACTCAGAATAGGCACGCCCATTCCTCTCTCAAAGCTCACGAGCTTTGCAGTGCAATTATCGAAATCAAGACTCAGCACCATCATTGAGTCGGAACGAGCATTTTCCGAATAATCATCGCTTCGTTCATCTGTTCCCAAAAACAAGATATTCAGGACGCCTGTCAGCCTCTCACTCTCTGAGCTTGTCTCGTCCTGAGAATCGTAGGTTTCAGAAATTGCCTCGGCTTCGTACTCACTGTCTTCATCTTCGATAATATCATAGGTAGGACTGTCAACAACGCTGTCAACCGACTCCTCAACGTAATCATCTGTTGAATCATTTACAGTGCCTGGCACTCCACTGTTGCTCTTATAAAGCAACCCCGGATTTAATTTAATGAAAACTGCAACAAAAACAGCCAATACAGCAGCAAGTATAACAACCGTGAGTATGTTCGCTCTTTTACGCCGCATTTTTCAAATCCCCTCTTGACCTGATGACAAGACACATCTATTTCTTCTTGCGCTTGGACTTGCTCCCTGTATTATAGTAATCGCCATAGTGATAGTAACGATTGTAATAGCCAACTCTATTGCTGATTTCAACCCTGTTGAGTACGGTGCCAAGCAGCGGCTTGTTCGTCCTCTCGAGAAGACGAAGAGAATCATAAACCACTTTTCTCGGCGTCTCTCCACTGCGTATTACCAACACGTTTCCGTCGCAGTGCGTCGCGATATTCATGGCGTCCGCCACGCTTCCCAAAGGCGGCGTATCAACAAGAATATACTGATATTCTCCTCTCAAGCTGTCAATCATCTTCTGGAAACGAGGACTTTCCAGCAAAATCGCAGGATTAACTATAGATGTCGTGTTCGGAATCATGAACCCATTCCCGATATTTGTCTGGTAGACTACATCTTCCAGATCCGCATTTGCGGAAAGGTAATGTGCCAAGCCCTTGACTTTACCCTCCCCACTTATACCATATCTGCTGCCAAATCTCGAATTGCGCAAATCGCAGTCAATCAATAAAGACGTACAGCCAACATCAGCAAGCATTTTCCACAAGTGAATTGAAAGGAAGCTTTTACCCTCATTCGGCAAGCTGCTGGTGATCATTATCACTTTGATATCCTCACCGCTAAAGCTCAGATTAACTCTGAGCTGATTCAGTGCTTCGGTCACAACATATGATAATTCCGGTATCCGATTAATTGTCAACTCATTCATTACTCGTTACCTCCTGCGCTTGCTGTGCTTGGAACTGCTGTGCTTATCCTCACGTTCCTCCGGGATAGATGCCAACGGCTGGACTCCAAGATATTTGACAACATCGTCGGGAGTTGTAAAGGTATCGTTCATTACGTAGCGAACCACCAGGAATCCGCAACTGATCACCAATCCCAACATGATTCCACACAAAATGTTATAGCTGTAGCTGGGAGAGGATTTTACTGTCGGCACAATCGCACTTTCAGCAAGATGTGGGGCTGTTGTCTCCATTACTTCCGGCAGATAGATTATCGCCTGCTTTGCAAGCTCGTTTGCTATGTCCGTCGCCTGCTGAGGGTCGTCGGATGTGACCGTAATCACAAGAATTCTCGTGTCATCGGGATTGGTTATACTTATCATATTGCTCAGAGCGGTAGTGCTCATGTCAAGGTCAAGTGCTTCGATTACATCCTCTAAAACAGGACGGCTCATAATCAGTTCCTGATAATCCAGTGCCAGAGAAGAGCCTAACTGCAAATCAGAAAGATTGACAACAGAGTTGCTCGACGCCGAAACCACATACAGTTTCGAGGATGATGTATACAGAGGAGTTATGAAAAACTTTGTTATGACAAATGCCATCACACAGCACACAACCGTACACAGCACAATCTGCCACCAATGTCCCAACAGCATATAGCACAGATCCACAAAATCAATGGTGTTGGCTCTTGTGCGACGCTGTGTTGTGACAGTGCTGCCCGGCTTTTTCCTTTCCTCTGAATTTACCTTATTGTTATCGTCCATTTTGTGTAAACCTCAAAACCTCAAATCAAAATCGTGCCGGACTTCTCTGCCTGCAATAAATATAAATTGCGATAATCGCAAATAAAAAAAATCCCTTTCGGCGAACCGAAAGAGATAAAAAGCCTCCGAATCACCTTGTGAGTGTCGGAGGGATAATATTTTATGGGTGTACGGAACGTACTATCCCCCCCGCAAAAGATAATTTTGTGAATAAATCATCACGCAATATCCATATTCATCACGAATATTTTAGCACATATCTAAGGATGTGTCAAGCTTTTTTACAAATTTCGAGTGGAAGTTGGGGATTTTGATGGAGTGATAGTACCCCCCATAGCATACAATCTGCTTATATTGCAGTTGCTGTTTGTATAAAGTGCTTTGTGGTACGTTTTTGTTACGCCTTTCACAAAAAGAAGCCGTAAACCCAGTGTTGATGCGGGTTTACGGCGGGGTTGTACTTATTCCCACTCTCTCCCGCCATAGTTTTGCTAAACGTATTTGTTTAGTCTAAATGTGAGAAATAGCTTTCATTTTCGTGTATTCTTGGATAGGGCAGAATTTTTCAGATTTTCTGTTGCCGGGGTGTTGCCAAATGATTTTGCGACGACAAAGGCTTCCTTGATTATATTTCAAATTTTCTTTCTTCTCACAACCAACCCTATTGCCGAAGCGAGAATCATCAGGCTTCCAACCGCATAAGCCACCGGCAAGCTGATGCCGCCCGTCTCGGGGAGCTCAACGCCGGGGTCATTCTTGACGAGAATCGTCAGTCCGTAAGTGTCGCTCTTGTCGATTTCGATATATTCGGACTCCTTGACCTCCGTTATCGTTCCGCCTGAAATCGTGAACGGCAAAGTTTCGGTGAGGATATTATAGCCATCGGCGGCATGGGTTTCAACGAGATAGTAAGTCCCGTCGGGCAAAGCACTGTAGGTGATAGTGCCGTCTGTGCCTGTCGTCAAGTTGACAATAGTATCCGACCACGTTATCTTGTGCGTGGTATCGTCGCATGATTCATAGTAATATTTCGTTTCGTTCTCAATCTTATACATCTCAAACGTTACGCCCGAAAGTGTTGTTGAAGAGAGTGTCGAGTCTACTTTCTTGAGCGTTACGACGGGAAGATAATAGTTTGTAAACGTGATGGTCTGGGATGTGTTACTGCTACTAAGCGTAAACGAATATGTGCCATCCTCGTTATCCGCAATATCTGTTCCGGTTGCCTCTGCTTTGACCCACAAATACTTGCCATTCAGGAGAGAAGTTCTATAGCCCGACTCAGATATTGTGTAGGTGCCCTCGCCCAACGCATCAGTATATACCGAAGCATCATTGGTACTTTTAACGTTTACAGAGAGTTCGGTTTCAGAGTTATCACTCGTTTTGGTAATAGTGAATTTTATGGTCTCGTCTATATCGTCCAAAGCGGCAGAGCTTAAGCCCGAAATTACTTTTTCAGCTGTTGCGCCTGTGTCTTTCAAGTATATACTGAGGTACTTTGTATAAGCATCAACCTTTATAGATGTCTTTGTCGAAGAGTCAAATGTCGTTGGATTCTCGCCACCAGACTCATTACTCGTCACGCTTCCTACGACAACATATTTATCCAAATATTTGTCCAAATTGTTTGCAGGAACACGAGTATGTGACTCTACACTGTCGGTTTCGGTATCTTCTTTGTGCAGGACATATTCTTCTTCATCATTATCCCATACCCAATACTCGATAGTATATTCAACAGACGCCGTCAGGCTTACGCTGTCGATAAAGTTTCCCGCACTGTTATTATTGCCGTAAGTGGAAGCGGCGGCAAAGAAGAATCTTGTGAGATACTGACCGGCAGGCACCTCGTAGCTTCCGGAATATTCAACCCAATCCGAAATCTGATAATATCCATACTCAGTTGTTACACTATTTGATGTACTGCTTAAGACCGCCCACCCATTTTCCTTGGAATATTTTGCGGAATCTTCTGCACTCAGATTTGAAATATCAATCCTGATTCCACTGCTGTTGGTTAATATAACTCTTGTGACAACCTTCGTCGTCGTTACTTGCCACAAGGTGATAGATACAAAACCGTCGGTTACACTGAATGTACCGCTGTAACAATCGCTTATTTCACCATTTTCATCGTTTCCTACGACAGAACCGTTACTCGTTGTTTTATTCAGATCCATTATTGCCTTAACCGCAGCATCTATAGCATCCTGCTGAGAGCCATATACACCTTTATCCACTTCAGCCAGAAGCTTTTCGGCATCTTCATCTGACATGATGATAACATACATCGAATCCGTGCCGGTGGTTTCGTATATGGTAAGAGTTCCCGTTGTTCCATCAGTTAAGGTGACATTCACAGGTTCACCAACTTGGTACTCTGCATTTGTGCTTGTATTATACGACCTGTTCTGATGATATACGTTCCAATAGTAAATGGTTCCCGGGGCTGTTATGACTGTCTGATAGAGTGTGGAGGCTTCTGTGGCGTTAAGCTCGACAAAATGTTTGTCTGTGCCAACCTGACTATAGGCAAGACCATAAGTACCAAGAGAAGTGGAATTATCATATGTATCATATGTTCCGAGCTCAATCTTTCGATAACCATAATAGCTTGCATGATTTTCTGAATAATAGCCATTGGTTGTAGACCAATATGGGTTGCCTTTTTCAGTATTACCGGATGAGTATTCAAACCCGCCGTTTTCAATCTGGTCGGAGTATTGGACATATTTCACAGCAGATTCATATGTTTTTCCATCAGGAGCAGTTATTACTACTTTGTAGTAATGCAATCCGCCGGAATCCTTTGCAACATTGACAGTGTTGTCAATCAGAACATCTTCGTCAGTAACCACTGAATAACTTATATCCGAATTCGCTGGACGCGTCTGATCTGAATAGATTTTGCTACTTGTAGTGGTTAGATATTCTTTATCAGATTTATACCATGTGAAAGTGTAGCCACTGCTTGTATCGACAACTTCCCCCTCTGCATTATACAGAACCGCATCAAAAGTGCCGTTGGAAGATATATTATCAACAATTACGGCAGTATAAGAGTTGGAAGTGTTTATACACCCCGCATAAGCCCAGTCTTCATAGCCCTTGGCGGTGGCATTATATGTCGTCGTTAAGTCATCATCTGGTGGATTATAGTTAAGTCTAACTGTGACATAGTAGAAATAGAAGGAATCATCATCGGTCAATGTCAGAGTTGCATAATTTGAACCTGTTCCGGTCTTAACTGAAACATAGTCATAAGTATCTGCAATAGTATTTGCATATGGAGCATCGTCTACGGTTGCCCCTTCCGCCGCCTCATAGGATTGGGATTGGTACCATGTGTAGGTATAAGTGATGTTGCTGTTTGCGTTCGGATCAACTACATCACCATTACTATCATACAATGTGGCAGTCAGAGTATTATCGGAATTAGTTATCGTAACATAGCTTGCCGCACCGTCTACCGTAGCATACACGATGTCGTTATAATCGGTTTCATATGTTGCTTTCGTTACTGTTTTATTATTCTCTGTGGTCGTTACTGACACACCGACATAGTAGTAATAGAAAAGATAGTTGTTTGAACCATTATTAACTGTGCAATAATTTTCACTTACCGTAGCTCCGAAGCTACTGGAGGTTGAGAGAAGATAATTGTAATTACTAGTACCATTAACTGTTCCCTTTGTCGGAGCGGTTGCAGGTCCAGTTGCATCAGTGGCAAGATACGGCTCTTTCGAACGATACCAAGTGTAGGTGACGGTGTATTCTACTTCGTCTTTTGTGTAACCACTGATATAATAATTTCCACTATCATCTGTCACATAGTACTTATCATCACCATCAAGGTAATACAAATAAGCCGTCAGTTTGCCGTCTTCGGTTATAGAGTTATCAATTTCAACATAAAGGGTTTCGGTGCCATCAAGTTCGGTGATAGATTTGGTATTTGTGGCGTTTACCGTCAACAGCATAATTCCATACTCCGAGAAACCATCAGCCGTGAAAGTGACGGACTGGGAGTCGGTGCCTTGGTCGAGGGTGGCGTCGAGGGTTTCCGTGGCGGTGTCGGTGAAGTGGGTGACGCTGACGGAGGCGGCGTCGGTCTCGCCGGTGTAGGTGACAGTCACAGTCACCGCGGCGGCAGGCTCAATCTCCGCGCCGTCGTAGTACAAACCGATGTTGAAAAGGCGGAAGCCATGATAAGGGTCGGTTTCGTCGGAGTCGTCCCAACCGTAGAGCTCGGCGGCTTCTTCGTAGCGTGCAAGGAAGTTCTCGGAGTCCTGCGCGTACTCATAGGCGACAAGCTCGGTGCCCTCGGGCAGGGCGGCGTCCTCGCCGTAGCTGACGGTGATGATGTAGTCGGTGCCGACAAACTCAAGAGTCAAGAGGACTTCGTCCTCGTCTTCGGCGGAGACATCTAATTCCTCGAATTCTTCGGCGGTAATTTCATCTGATTCGTCAAGGGCGATTTCTTCGTCTTCGGTTTCTTCTGTGTAAGTTACGTTTGCATAACCGAGAATCGAATCGTCGATAGGATATTCGACAAGCGCAACAGTATCGGAAACATCGCCTTGAACAACGGTGATGGTCTCGTCGATGGCAACGACAATGGCGGTGACATCCGCTCTGCCGTCAAGGTCGGTGTCGATAAAGACGACGTCGCCCGCTTCGGGAGTATAAGCGTCGGAAGACTGATAGTAGCCGAGCTCCGAAAGCTCGACCGACCAAGCGAAAGCTCCCGAGTTGTAGGTGAGTTCCTCGGCGACGCCGGCATAATCGAGACAGAACGCAACGAACATCGAGTCCCAGTCGGAGTATTCGCTGCTGTAGTACAAGCCGCCGTACCACGCGCCATAGCGGGTGTAGCCAAGATGGGTGATTCCATCCTCGGCGAGGGCGTAATTCGCCGTACTCTCGGCATAGCCAATCTGCGAGTATGCAATATTGACGATGTCTGTGCGCAAGTCTCCCGTAAGCTCGGGAAGAGTTGCTTCCCAATCGACGGCTGTTTCAACATCAGCTTCAAGATTTACAAGACAATCAACTGTGTGGACGTGCTCCTCGAGCTCACAAATCAGCGTTGTTTCGTAACATTCGTCACCGTGAGTATGCCTTTCGGACTCTTCCAAGCCGCAGATTAAATTGTCTTCTTCGTCGTAACATGTCTCGTCGTGAACGTGTTCCTCTGTCTCCTCTAATTCGCAAATCAAAGTATACTCGTAGCACTCCTCGGTGTGGGTGTGCTCTTCATATCCGCAATAAGTTTCGTTGGTCATGGTGATGCCGCTCAGGCGGAGCTGCCAATAGACAGTAAGGGACACCACAGTCGCTAAAATAAGCAAAACAGACCCATGCACTAACCGCTGATGGCGGTCGTGCCTGAATCTGTCAATATAATTCAGAACTGTGTTCCTCATGTTCATTTCAACCTCGATACTCATGACTGGGAAAATAAAACAAAAACCTCCGAAACACGCTTGTGTCTGGAGGTTATACAACGGGTCTGCCGGAGGCAGTACCCCCCCCCACGCGGATTATACAATCTATAGGGCTAGGTAAAATTCAACCGTATTTATTATAGCATTTGTTGATGCCGATGTCAATGTTTTTTGGGGAATTTGATGAAAAACACATTTCAGCAAGAGATTGACTCAATGGGAAAATGCTATTCCGAAGGAAGGGGCAATCTTCGACAGCAAATTTCACATTTCCGCCTCCCAACTCTTCTTTTTCTTTCTATCATCATTATCCTTACATCTTGCATCATCCTCTTGCACATTATCCAGTCTCTCGACTACAGATTGCCTTTGCTCCAAATCTGCTTCCTTCTCCGCCAAGTATTTCGCACTCTTGAGTACTTTCAACTCTGGCTGATCTTCTTCAAGTCTACTGCGTAATCCGGTTGCTTCGCCCTCTAACTTTTTGTACTCTTCTTTCAGTCGCTTCAAATCTACGGGAATGTCGGGGCTTAAGCCGAGCCTTCGGGGATTTCGCTCTGCTCTACTGTAGGCGTTTAGCTCCGATTGGTGTTCCTCGGCAAACTTCTGCTTCTTCGGCTTCCAACCGATGCTCATGTATTTATCATGAATCGTCTTGTATTTTCGAATGGCGGGAACAGCCTGCTCAATCGCAGTTATGTCTTTCATCCGGCTTTCCTTCATTGACAGTATCCGTCGGATGTTCGAAACTGAACTCTCCAATCTGCTGAGTTCTTGCTTCATGTTTCCCTGAGTAAAGATGCGAGTGCTTTGATTCAAGAGTGCATTTCTCCAGTCGCACAAATCTGTAATGTAATTTTGCAAGCCTCGTATTGTGGCATTCGCCTCTCGTATATCACGATTCAGATTCCCTGTGTCAGTCTTTATTCCACGACGTTCCATCTGAGTGACTGCGGGACCCATGTGAACAGTCGGGACAATATCAATCCCCTGCCGTTTGTAGGAACGCAAATCAACTCTTTCGTGACTTCCCGCCATTTCAAGATATTTGTTCTGAACAGTCTCCCAGCAGTGCCGCCATTCCTCGCAGTGGTATTGTTCGTTCCAGTCAACGGTATTCTCTTTGTGACTTTTCCAGTTGCCTGACGGCAAACGAATTCGCTCCCCGTTCTCGTCGAGATCATAGACCTTCCTGCTTTTCGGAAGCCACTTTCCTTGCTCATCAATAGCCCTCATCGTGAGCATGATATGGCAATGTGGGTTATGACCCTTTGGATACGGGTCGTGAATTGCGAAATCGCAACACATTCCTTTTGAGACGAAATACTCCTGACAATACTCCCTCACCATTTGCGGATAGAGTTCTTCCGGCACTTCTCTCGGCAAAGCTAAAACCAACCTTCGTGCAAGTTGGGCGTTCCATTGATTCTCAACAGCTTCAACAGAATTCCAAAGTGTACCTCTGTCTTTATACTCAGGCGGCGCATTTTTCGGAAGCATGATTTCAGTGTAAACAATTCCGCTCTTATCTCTATAGCTCTTACGCTTCTGGTCGTACTCCGAAAACAAGCTGTCACCGCTTTGATAAGCGGCTCCCGCAACAGCAGACTGTTCCTTGCTTCGCTGGGTAATCTTAATCTCTAAATGCGGACACGGCATTTTTCCTCTCCTCTCTGTCCTCTCTGACAACGATTACTAGAAAGCCCTCGGCAGAGCGCAATGCACCGACCAAGTCGGTGTATAATTGCGCCCTTGTCTGAAAGCCAAGGGCTTCAGACTTCCGCCGATTCTATTTCTTTGACACGTTCCTCAATCAGGAAGCACAGTTTATTCTGTGCCTCTTCGCTCCTAAACAAGAAAGTCAGAAGCTCCATGACGTCTTCATCAGTAAGAACCGTCGGCTGTTTCAAAAAGGCTTCAAGCATTCCTCCACGAGTGCAAAGGCGATGTGTTCTTTCGTTACGGGTAAGCTTCCTGACACTTTGCTCAAGAGCTTTCTTCTTGTTTTCAGCCGCCTTCAATTTCTTTTCCGTCACATAAATATCGTGCTCTATCTTTTCAAATTTCTCTACCATCGTGATTACCTCCTCAGATGTTACAAGCCCGCCGAAGATTTCTCCCCGACGAGCTTCGTTTTTACTTACCTGTTTTCCTTTGTTCCTTCAAGAGTAATCGAGATAAGGTCGATGGTATCGAGCAATTCTGTTTGCACGCTTTCTCCTGCCTCAATTCGCCTCAACTCGTCGAGAATTTCAGCCATCTGGGTTTTGAGTGCTTTGTAAACTCTCGGATTCGGTTGAACAACCACTTCACGCCCCATACATCTGCGATAGCAATATTCCTGTTTCGGTAGTCCCGACAAAGCTACGGCTCTGTTCAGCTCCTCATTTTCTTCCGGTGAAACCCGAAATCCGACGGTGGTGCTTCTGAAACGATTATTCTTATCTACATTTTTCGCTGACACTTTTCTCAGTTCCTTTCCATATCCAACTTATCCGCCATCTCAGCCTGCTTTGAGGGGAAAAGATGAGCGTAATTGTATGTAATGTCAATACTCTCATGACCGACACGGTCGGCTATTGCTATCGCAGAGAATCCCATATCAATCAGAAGGCTGACGTGACTATGTCTCAAGTCATGTATTCTGATACGCTTGACACCGGCTTCTTTTGAGCCTCTATCCATTTCTCTTGACAGATAGCTTTTCGAGAAAGGAAAAACTCTGTCGTTCTCACCAAAGGCATAAAGCATTCCGAAATAGTCCTGCATCTCCTCGCAAAGGAACTTCGGCATCTGAATAACTCGATTGCTCTTTTCGGTTTTAGGTGTAGTTATGACATCTCTTGTATCTATCCGCTGATATGACTTGCTGATTGTCACCGTTCTCTTGTCAAAGTCGAAGTCGGCGGGGGTAAGCGCCAACAACTCCCCTTCCCGGATTCCCGTCCAATAAAGCATCTCGAATGCGTAATAGGAAACGGGCTTGTCCATAATCGCCTCGGCAAATTTCAGATACTCCTCTTTTGTCCAGAAGAGCATTTCACGGTTTTTCTTCTTTCCCATACAACCTGCCTTTCTGCAAGGATTATCACGCAGACCGTAATACTTTTCCGCGTGATTGAAAATCGCCGAAAGCGCACTGTTGATAGTTCTGAGATATACAGGAGAGAACGCCTTTCCGTTCTCATCCTTCTCCTCAATCAAGGTGTTCTGCCACTTGATAATCTGCTGAGCGGTTATGTCGCACATTCTCAGCTTTCCAAAGTACGGAAGCAGTTTGGTTCGTACTATGTGTTCTTTTGTCTTCCAAGTGTTTTCCTTGAGGCGACATTGAATGTCTTCGGTGTAACATTCAAAAAAGCTTGCAAATGTCATATCGAGGTCATTACCCTTTTTGACGAGTTGTTCTCTCTCCCATGCCAATGCTTCACGCTTAGTCTTGAATCCACGCTTCTGTGTTTGCTTGCGTTCACCGTTCCAATCAGTATAACGATAAATCGAACGCCAAGTGTTTGTTTTTTCATCTTTGTAAACCGACATTTATTCAATTCCTTTCTTCCCCGATTCGGGGATAACTCGTTCTCTCGATAAAGTACTGTCTGCTGACATGTCCCGAAAAGGTAATGATATTTTTAGCATTAAGTTCTTTATTGAGCATTCGGATGACTTTGTAGCCTTGCGATTTGGAAATATTCAATTCGTCAGCTACTTCCTGTGCAGTCATAAAGATATTGCTCACTTGATTCACCTCCTTCGACTTTAAGTGCTCGTATCATTTCAATACCACCTTCTTTTAGTATCATTATATCTTCTTCCTTGACATCAACTAACGCTTTTTGCTTAGCTTATTTCTATTATACTAAGCTTTTTGCGTTATGTCAAGTGCTTTCGGATGCAAAAATTAAATTTTTTTGTTTAGATTGTCTTGACACTCTCTAAACATATATGCTATACTGTATCTGTCGCAAATTATAATTGAGGAGAGACCACTATGGCTATTGGCGAAAGAATACATTTCATCCGCAACCTTCGGAACATGACACAAAAAGAACTTGGAAAGGCTGTCGGCTTTTCCGAAAATACAGCCGATGTTCGGATGGCTCAGTACGAAACGGGTTCAAGAACGCCCAAGGAAGCATTGGTACAATCACTTTCCGATGTGCTTGATGTGTCACCTCTGGCATTGAAGGTTCCCGACATCGACAGCTACCTTGGTCTTATTCACACCTTGTTTGCTATGGAAGATGTTTACGGCATCGAAGCTGAACAACATGGCATTAAGGTACATATCGTCTTTGACAGTAGCGAACAGAAGACAAGTTTTGCACTTTTCTCCATGCTTTCAGAATGGGCGACAAAAACCGAAATGCTCAGAAATGGTGAAATCAGCAAGGAAGAATACGATCAGTGGCGTTACAATTACCCATCAGATGAAGTTATCCGAAATTGAGAAAATATCAGCACAAAAAAAGAGTTATCAGACATGTAGAAAATCTGATAACTCTTTCTGTTGTTCTTTGAATACCTCAGACATTGTTGCCATTTTGTTGCCAACCGTCTGATGAAAGCCTATAAATCCGCATCACTAAAGGGTTTGTGGCTCTTCAGCGATTATTCCCACTCAATAGTAGCCGGCGGTTTGGTGGTGATATCATACACCACCCTATTAATCCCGTTGGTCTCATTGATAATCCTTGACGAGCAACGCTCTAGGACGTCGTAGGGGATTTTCGCGAAGTCGGCGGTCATGAAGTCCTGGGTTGTGACGGCACGAAGAGCCAGAGTGTAGTCATAGGTTCTGCCGTCGCCCATTACTCCTACTGAACGCATGGTCGTGAGGACTGCGAAGAACTGGCTGAGATCCTTGTCGACGCCGCTCTTGGCGAGTTCATCCCGGAAGACCCAATCGGCATCCTGGAGGATTGTAAGTCTCTCATCCGTAATCTCGCCGATGATTCTGATTGCGAGACCCGGTCCCGGGAAAGGCTGGCGGTTGACTAATTTATCCGAAAGTCCGAGGGTTCTTCCCAAGGCTCTCACTTCATCTTTAAAGAGCATCCGGAGCGGCTCAATTATCTCCTCAAAATCGACATAATCTGGCAGACCGCCGACGTTATGGTGGCTCTTGATAACTGCGGCGTCGCCTGCTCCCGACTCGATGACGTCGGGGTAGATGGTGCCCTGCGCGAGGTACTCAACATGACCAATTTTCTTTGCCTCAGCCTCGAAAACTCTGATGAACTCTTCGCCGATAATCTTTCTCTTCTGCTCGGGTGCTGAAACGCCGTTAAGCTTCGCCATGAAGCGGTCTTTGGCGTTGACCCGGACGAAATTGACCTCCCAGTCGGCGAAAGCCTCCTCGACCTCGTCGCCCTCGTTCTTTCTCATAAAGCCATGGTCAACGAAAATGCATGTGAGCTGGCTTCCGACGGCTTTTGAGAGAAGTGCCGCGCAGACGGACGAATCCACTCCGCCGGAAAGGGCAAGAAGCACTCTCTTGTCGCCAATCTTCTCGCGAAATTCATTGATCGCGGTCTCGGCGTATCTCTCCATAGTCCAATCGCCTTTGCATCCGCAGACGTCGTAAAGGAAGCTCCGGAGCATCTGGGAGCCGTATTCAGTGTGGTTGACCTCCGGATGAAACTGCACGGCATAGAGCTTGCGCTCGGCGCATTCCATCGCCGCAGTCGGGCAAACAGGGGTGTGTGCAGTAGTGACAAAGCCCTCGGGAACGCTCTTTATGTAGTCGGTGTGGCTCATCCATGTGATAGATTTTTCAGGAAGATTTTTGAACATAAGAGATTCGGAAGAAAACTCCGTCTCGGTCTTGCCGTACTCGCTGACGGGTGCGGTCGCAACTTCTCCTCCCAGAAGATATGCCATCAGCTGCGCGCCGTAGCAGATTCCCAAAATTGGGATTCCGAGATCGAAAATCTCCTTGGAAATGGACGGCGAATCGTCCTTATAAACGCTCTTGGGACCGCCTGTGAAGATGATTCCTATGGGATTTTCTGAGCGTATCATGTCGATCGACACCTTGCGATAGGGCACAACCTCGCAGTAGACGTTAGCTTCACGTACACGTCTGGCGATTAGCTGGTTATACTGCCCGCCGAAATCGATTATCAGTACCTTTTCATGCTGCATTATATTTCTTTCCTTTCTATTGTTCTTCTGTATCTTCTATGAAATACATCACTCCGTCATCATCGAACTGGATTCCATAATCAAGGCAGAGCTCATTCATGAGGTCGATTATCTGGCGATAACGCGATGCATATGTACCCTCGCCCTCAGTGAGGAGGTAGACCTTGTAATTCTTTATGAACAGGGGATCTATCGTGAGCGATTTGAAGCCGTCCTTGTCGACGGTGATGTTGAAAATGCAAGTAAGCCCATCGATATCGTCGTCGACATGCCAGAAGATGAGGTTTCCGATACTATAGAAAATTGGCTTGCCGTTATAGAATTCTATCGGCTGGAGGGTGTGGGAATGTCCGCCGATGACGATATCTGCGCCGTTGTCGATAAGGGCGCGCCCAAGCTCTTTCTGATAGGAAGTGACATCAAATGTCTCCTCGGTGCCGCAGTGCATGAAGACGATGAGAACGTCGACCTGGGAGTCGTATTCAGCAATTTTTGCGAGGAAGTCCTGCGTCCGCTCGTCGTCCATGCTGTAGACCATATTGATTCCGGCATGGTCTTCCGAAGCGGCGCAGCTTGACGAAAGATAAACCTTATTGCAGCCGACGAAGCCGATTGTGACGCCGTTTACCTCTTTTACGAGAAGTCCCTCTGCGTCGTCCTCATCATAGCCCGCTCCGAAATATTCGATTCCATAATTTGTGAGGTTTTCAAATGTATTCAGAAGTGCGTCATAGCCGAAGTCGCGGACGTGATTATTTGCAAGATTCACAATATCGATTCCGGCATTCACAAAGCCCTCAAGCATTTCAGGAGGAGTCCTGAAGCCATAGCCCTCCGGCTTTTCCGACTCGCCGGTATCGCTGACGCAGGTTTCGAGATTGACAATTGCGATATCAGCAGCGTTGAAGATGTCGCTGACCTCTTTCCATGGGTAGTCGACTCCCCAGCTGTAGCAGGCGTCGGCAAACTCGGAATCTATCGAGGTGTCCCCGCCTATAGCGATAACGACCTCTCCGCTTTCCTCTGGCTCTTCCTCTTCGGGAACAGGCTCCGTAGTAGCCTCAGTGCTGACGGTTGTGGGAGCAGTGGTGGCTTCGGTGGTCAATTCGGTAGTTGCTTCCGTGACGGAAGTGACCTCCGGCTCGTCCTCAGTCGTAAGAGTGACATCCGGCGAGACAGCCTCAAGCCCGTCATCCTGAGCCGTCCTGATAACCACCCCGGCAATGACAGCGACCATGAACACCAGGGTGAATATAATAATTGTGATTCGGTGGGATTTAGACATTTTAGCTCTCCATAATCAAGACTTTCTGACACTCTTCATATTTCATATAAACTGACTCCAAAAGAGACAGATTACAGCATCTTGATTTTACTTGTCTCTCGTAATCTCTTAGCTCTGAATCAGGTGTAAGTATAAGCATTCTTAGATCTCTTGCTGTCTTCTCTATTGCAGCCAAATCAGCCTTGAGTGCTCTGTATTGGTTCTGCAGCAATCTTCTATATCTTGCGTCAGCTTCTTTGTTTATGTCAATCATGATAAGTGCACTGTCGGGGACAGGAATCATGTTGTTAAAATTGATTGCACCAAGTCGCCCTTGGTCTATTTTTCTGAAATCCTTACCGTTTTTCATCTCACGATGCTTAGCTTTCGGAGAAGTAAGCGGAGCATAATATTTTATGCCATTCACCAAAAGCACAACGCCAACATATGGTCTGCTTTCTTTTTTATTCAGAGCGACTTTTTCATCGTATTTTCGCAGAAAATCGATATATTCATCCTGGATATGGTAAAGCCTCATGTCATATTCTCCAATATAAAACGTGTTGTAAACTAAAATGGGGACGATTACTCGTCCCCACTCTTTCGGTCCCATTTCGCAATCGGCAGGGCTTCGCCGACTTTTTTAGGTTCTCACTTAATGGCAGAGACTCGCCGCTTTTTTAGGTTCTCACTTAGTGGTAGAGAATCACCGCTTTGAAAGTGCAGAGCATAACTCTATTCTCAATTACATTATACACAATTCGCCGGCAGAAATCAACCTTTTTCAAAAATTATTTTTAAAGTCTTATTTTTTATCCGACCCTGCGAGTCTTTGCTTCTCTTCTTCAAGGAGCTTGATGAGCTCGTCGATTCTGGAGGAGGTTGCCTGGGCGGGTTCGTCAGAATTCAAGGACTTCGCGACCTCGTCAAGCTTCATGGTCGTCTCGGCGACTGTTGGCTTGGAAACAGGCGTAGGCTCGGGAGTGCTGGCGATAGGACGCCATGCGAATGGCTCTTCTGCGGGTTCCTGGGAAGCTACAGGCTCTTCATCAGGCTCTTCTGGAGCTTCCTGCACGGATTCGGGGGTGTTACTTCCAAATGAGAATTCAAGCTCGGTTGAGCTGGTTGTGTCTTCAGAACCAGAATACTTCGGGGTGAAATCTCCGAAATCAAAGAGAGGAGCGTCCTTGCGCTTGGGAGACTGACCCTCGGTGTTAAAGCCAAAATCGATGGTTGAATCATTGCCGGAGCTTCTTTCCGCCGCTGCAGCATTGGTGAAAGCCTCAATGTCGCCGAAGTTCATGTCAGCCTCAAGCTCTTCATTCATAGCCTTTTTATTCCTTGTCGAAATAATGAGCATTATTACTTCATAGAGGATGAGGAGCACGCACGGAACAATCACGATAACCAGCATTCCGACCTTTGAGGAGGCGAATGTTATGACTTTTCCCATGAACAGATCGTAGGAAACAGCTCTTCCGATTATGTCCTCGGCGTCAACCGTCCATTGCTGGTCGGCGGATGTACTATCATATTTGACGATATAACTTGTTGTGGTGGTGCCATCTTCAGACGTGGTTGTCTGCGAACCGACATAGCCGACAAGTGCAAGCTTGCCGTCGATATTGCAGAGGATGACGTTGCCCTCGCTCTCAGGGAGGGTTCCCTCCTCGACGAAGACAGCCGAACCCTGCGGAATTCTCGGCTCCATGCCGCTTCCGCTCATGATATAAACCCGTTTTCCGAACACCATCGGCGCGGAATTAGAGTCCTTGAAGATTCCATATACGACAAAAGTACTGACTATCGCCAAAGCGAGGATAACTACAACAATTATCCCGACAATCTGCAACGGATTGCGCTTTTTAGCAGTTTCCTGAAACATGATATCCAACCTTTCAACTTTATCTGAGCAAATACGCTGTTATTTTCTGTTGTCACAGATAGTATAACACATTCGGCGCACAATAGCAAATTGTTTTTTCAGAAAAGACGAAAAAATTTTTGAGAGGATTTATGTTGACAAATTGAAACTCAGCGTTTATAATATAGAAGCGTTGCTAGTGTGGCTACGCTTTGCTACGCAAAGTCGTTGGTAGAGCAGCGCATTCGTAAAGGACACATCCGCTAGTATGGCTCAGTTGGTAGAGCAGCGCATTCGTAATGCGCAGGTCGTCGGTTCGAGTCCGACTA